>NZ_JANUGQ010000001.1 GCF_024756275.1 Streptomyces pyxinae
CCGACGGCCACCCGGAGGACGCCCCCTACGACCGGGTGCTGGCCACCTGCGCCGTACGGGCGGTGCCGTACGCCTGGATCGAACAGACCGCGCCCAGCGGGATCGTGCTCGCGCCCTGGGAAACCCCCTGGCTTTCCCACGGACTGCTGCGGCTCACCGTCGAGGGCGACGGCACCGCCTCCGGCTGGTTCACCCCGCACCCCGCCTGTATGCCCCTGCGCGCCCACCGCACCGACCCGCGGATCCTCCGAGATGTCGTACGCGACGAGGACCAGCCGGAGGAGACCACCACCGGCGTCTCGCCCTGCGCGGTCACCGGGGACAACTGGAACGCCCGGTTCGCCATCGGCCTCCAGACCCGCGACATCTCACACACCTGGCAACACGACCCCGGCATCGACGGCGTGACCTCACGGCTCTGGCTCACCACTACCGATGCCACCTCCCGGGCCGCCATCGACCCCGATCCCGAAAACCCCGAAGGCCCGGAAGACGGGGAGCGGTTCACCATCCACCAGCACGGGCCCCGACGGCTCTGGGACGAGGTGACGGCCGCGCTCACCTGGTGGCACCAGGCCGGATCCCCCGGGCCCGAGCGGTTCGGGATGACCGTGCAGCCGGACGGGACCCATCACGCCTGGCTGGACACCCCCGACCGACCCGTCCCCCGGACCGGCTGACCGCCGGCGGACGACGGGATCCGGAACCGCCCCGGCCCCCGGCTCCGTGGGAACGGAGACCGGGGGCCGGGCGGGGTGCGGGAGTTGGCCGGAGGGTCAGCCCTCGACGCCGAGGCGGGACAGGATCAGCTCGCGGACGCGGGCGGCGTCGGCCTGGCCACGGGTGGCCTTCATGACCGCGCCGACCAGGGCGCCGGCGGCGGCGACCTTTCCGCCGCGGATCTTGTCGGCGATGGCCGCGTTGGCCGCGATGGCCTCGTCCACGGCGGCGCCCAGCGCGCCCTCGTCCGAGACGACCTTCAGACCGCGCTTCTCCACGACCTGGTCCGGCTCGCCCTCGCCGGCCAGGACGCCCTCGATGACCTGGCGGGCCAGCTTGTCGTTGAGGTCGCCGGAGGAGACCAGCTCGGTGACCCGGGCGACCTGGGCCGGGGTGATGGCCAGGGCGTCCAGCGGAGTGCCCGACTCGTTGGCGTGGCGGGCCAGTTCGCCCATCCACCACTTGCGGGCCTGGTCCGCGGGGGCGCCCGCCTCGGTGGTGGCGACGATCAGATCGACCGCGCCCGCGTTGAGGATGGACTGCATGTCGTGCTCGGAGACACCCCACTCCTCGCGGAGCCGGTTGCGGCGCACGCGCGGCAGCTCGGGCAGGGTCGCCCGCAGCTCCTCGACCCAGGCGCGGGCCGGGGCGACCGGGACGAGGTCGGGCTCCGGGAAGTACCGGTAGTCCTCGGCCTCCTCCTTCACCCGGCCGGAGGTGGTGGAGCCGTCCTCCTCGTGGAAGTGGCGGGTCTCCTGGACGATGGTGCCGCCCCCGCCGAGGACGGCGGCGTGGCGCTGGATCTCGTACCGCGCGGCCCGCTCGACCGACCGCAGCGAGTTGACGTTCTTCGTCTCGGAGCGGGTGCCGAACTTCTCGGTGCCGTGCGGGCGCAGCGACAGGTTGACGTCGCAGCGCATCTGGCCCATCTCCATGCGTGCGTCGGAGACGTCCAGGGCCCGGATCAGCTCGCGCAGCTCGGCCACGTACGCCTTGGCGACCTCGGGCGCGCGGGAACCGGCGCCGGTGATCGGCTTGGTGACGATCTCGATCAGCGGGATGCCGGCCCGGTTGTAGTCGAGCAGCGAGTGGGAGGCGCCGTGGATGCGGCCGGTGGCACCGCCGACGTGGGTCGACTTGCCGGTGTCCTCCTCCATGTGGGCGCGCTCGATCTCCACCCGGAAGACCTCGCCGTCCTCCAGTTGGACGTCCAGATAGCCGTTGAAGGCGATCGGCTCGTCGTACTGCGAGGTCTGGAAGTTCTTCGGCATGTCCGGATAGAAGTAGTTCTTCCGGGCGAAACGGCACCACTCCGCGATCTCGCAGTGCAGCGCCAGGCCGATCTTCACGGCCGACTCGACGGCGGTCGCGTTGACCACCGGCAGCGAGCCGGGCAGGCCGAGGCAGGTCGGGCAGGTCTGGGAGTTGGCGTCGGCGCCGAGCTCCGTCGAACAGCCGCAGAACATCTTGGTCCGGGTGCCGAGCTCGACGTGGACCTCCAGGCCCATGACGGGGTCATAGGCGGCGAGGGCGTCCTCGTACGGCACCAGGTCGGTGATGACGGTCACGGTGAAACTTTCCCTCTCAGCCGAACAGGACGTCGTCGTCACCGAGGCGCTTCAGCTCCCGCACCAGGATGGCGAGGCCGGTCGCGATGGCGGCGGCGGAGACGGCGGCGTCCAGCAGCAGCAGCGTGTCGCTGTCGGAGCGGGCCTTGCGGGCCTGCTTGATCACGCTCAGCGCGCCGAACGCGGTGGTGCCGATGGACAGATACGTACCGGTCCGGGACTTCTTGAAGCCCTTGGCCTTGGTCAGTGCGCTCACAGCGACGGAGCCTCCTCCAGCAGCGGGTGACCCCACTTTTCCACGAAGGCGGCCTCGACGGCGGCGCCGACCTTGTAGAGCCGGTCGTCCTTCATGGCGGGGGCGATGATCTGCAGACCGACCGGCAGGTTGTCCTCCGGTGCCAGGCCGCAGGGCAGCGACATGGCGGCGTTGCCTGCCAGGTTGGTCGGGATGGTGCACAGGTCGGCGAGGTACATCGCCATCGGGTCGTCGGCGCGCTCACCGATCGGGAAGGCGGTGGTCGGGGTCGTCGGGGAGACGATCACGTCGACCTGCTCGAAGGCCTTCTCGAAGTCCCGGGTGATGAGCGTCCGGACCTTCTGCGCCGAGCCGTAGTACGCGTCGTAGTAGCCGGAGCTGAGCGCGTACGTGCCGAGCATGATCCGGCGCTTGACCTCGTCACCGAAGCCCGCCTCACGGGTGAGGGCGGTGACCTCCTCGGCCGACCTGCCGCCGTCGTCCCCGACCCGCAGGCCGTAGCGCATGGCGTCGAACCGGGCCAGGTTGGAGGAGCACTCGGACGGGGCGATGAGGTAGTACGCGGAGAGCGCCAGGTCGAAGGAGGGGCAGTCCAGCTCCACGATCTCGGCGCCCAGCTCCTTGAGCAGCTCGACCGACTCGTCGAACCGCTGGACGACGCCGGCCTGGTAGCCCTCGCCGCGGAACTGCTTGACCACACCGACGCGCATCCCGGCCACCGAGCCGTTCCGCGCGGCCTCGACGACCGGCGGCACCGGGGCGTCGATGGAGGTGGAGTCGAGCGGGTCGTGCCCGGCGATGGCCTCGTGCAACAGCGCCGCGTCCAGCACCGTACGGGCGCACGGACCGCCCTGGTCCAGGCTGCTGGAGAAGGCGACCATGCCGTAGCGGGAGACCCCGCCGTACGTGGGCTTCACACCGACCGTGCCGGTGACGGCGGCCGGCTGGCGGATGGAGCCGCCGGTGTCGGTGCCGATGGCCAGCGGCGCCTGGAACGACGCCAGCGCGGCGCTGGACCCACCGCCGGAGCCGCCCGGGATACGGGTCAGGTCCCAGGGGTTGCCGGTCGGGCCGTAGGCGCTGTTCTCGGTGGAGGACCCCATGGCGAACTCGTCCATGTTGGTCTTGCCGAGGATGACGACGTCGGCGTCACGGAGCTTCGTGGTGAGGGTGGCGTCGTACGGTGGCAGCCAGCCCTCAAGGATCTTGGAACCGACGGTGGTCGGCATGTCCTTAGTGGTGAAGATGTCCTTCAGCGCCAGCGGCACACCGGCCAGCGGGCCGAGCTTCTCGCCGCGCTCGCGCTTGGCGTCCACGGCACGGGCCTGCGCCAGCGCGCCCTCGCGGTCGACGTGCAGGAAGGCGTGCACCTTCTCGTCGACGGCCTCGATCCGGGCCAGGTGGGCCTCGGTGACCTCGACGGCGGTGAGCGCGCCGGAGGCGATGCGGCTCGCCGTCTCGGCGGCGGTGAGCTTGGTGATGTCCGTCATCGTGTCAGTCCTCCCCCAGGATCTGCGGCACCTTGAAACGCTGCTGCTCCTGTGCCGGGGCGCCGGAGAGCGCCTGCTCGGGGGTGAGCGAGGGACGGACCTCGTCCGCGCGCATGACGTTGGTCAGCGGCAGCGGGTGGGAGGTCGGCGGGACGTCTTGGTCGGCGACCTCGGAGACGCGGGCGACCGCGCCGATGATGTCGTCGAGCTGTCCGGCGAAGTGGTCGAGCTCTTCCGCCTTCAGCTCCAGACGTGCCAGCCGGGCGAGGTGAGCGACCTCCTCGCGCGTGATGCCAGGCATGCAGCGATCCTCAGGGTGGGTGAATGTTGGTTTTGGCCCCAATCCTATGGGGCGCCGCGCACTGCCCGTGAAACGGTTTGGGGCGGGGCGGCCGACGACCCCCGCCGGGCCCCGGAACGATCCGTCCGCTCATGGGGGCCGGTGCCCCGGTGCCCGGCCCGGCAGGCGTGCCGAGTCCCCGCCGGTGGCGCCCCGGAGGCCGGACCCGATGAGCCGGTCGTGCCGGAGCGGTGGCCGGTGGTGGGTGTGGGCCGGTGGCGAGTGGGGGCCGATGGTGGGACGGGTGACCGACGGCGACACACCGGCGGCCGGGGATGCCGGGGGCGGTGCCTCGGAGACCGGGTGCGCTCCCGTGCCGCCGAGGGCCGGTGGCCGGGAGGCGGCGGGCCCGGGGGATGCTCGCGCCGTACGGCTGCGAGCGGGCGGCCGGTGGCACGGTGGCGGGTGGCACCCCGGTCCGGCTCACCCCGGAGGGATGTGGCGCGGTGCGCCTGCGGGAGTGTGCCCCGGTGGTACGCCCGCAGGGCCGTGAGCAGCGCCGTACGCCCCCGCGCCGGCGCACCGGTCGGACACACCCGCGCGCCCGGGCTGCCGCACCGCACGGAAGCGGGCCCCACACTCCCCCGCCGGGCGACCGGTGGGACGCGGCCCCCTCCGGCCGTACCCGTCCGGTGACACCCCGCCGACCGGCCGGACGGTCACCCCCGCCGCCTCCGCGCGGCGCTCACCCGGCCCCGACTGGGAAGAGTGTGAGCCGAGGACAGCACCCGCCCGGCCCCGCACCCCTATAGCCGGATGCCTCTCGTGGGGCCCCGGACGAAGTCTGGGGGAACGCGCAGGCCGCCGGGGAACGAGGGGGTCGAGCATGGTCGACCGTCGGCACCCGCACAAGGCGCCCCGGTGGGGCCCCCGGACGGGGTCTGGGGGAGAAGGAGCCCTACCAAGTCACGGCGTGGCCGCCGAAGAGGCCGGGGGTCCCGTGGGGGACGCCGGGCGGAGTTCGGCGGAGGGGGGGTGCCAGCCGCCCTCGCCGCGGGCGCGGAGCCAGGCGGTGGTCTCGGCGGGGGGCATGGCGGCGGCGACCAGCCAGCCCTGGACGGCGTCGCAGCCGAGGTCGCGGAGGCGCTCCCAGGTCTCGTCGTCCTCGACGCCCTCGGCCACCACGAGGAGGCCCAGGGAGTGGGCCAGATCCACGGTGCAGCGAACGATCTCGGCGTCCTCGGTGTCAACCGCCAGACGGGCGACGAAGGAGCGGTCGATCTTCAGCTCGCTGACCGGGAGGCGGCGGAGGTGGACGAGGGAGGAGTAGCCGGTGCCGAAGTCGTCGAGCGACATCTTCACCCCGTGGGCGGTGAGCCCGGCGAGGGTGTCGGCGGCGCGCTGGGGGTCCTCCAGCAGGACGTGTTCGGTTATCTCCAGCTGGAGCGCCCCGGCCGGGACGCCGTGGCGGGCGAGGCGGGCGGCGACGGAGCCGGCGAAGCCGGGGGTGTGGACGTCCCGGGGTGAGACATTGACGGCGACCGGGACCAGCAGGCCCTGGGCGCGCCAGCGGGCCACCTGGGCGAGGGCGGTCTCCAGGACGTACTCGGTGAGGTGGGGCATCAGCCCGCTGGACTCCGCGATGGCGATGAACTCGTCGGGCGGGACCTTGCCGCGCTCCGGGTGCACCCAGCGGACCAGGGCCTCCAGGCCGGCCACCTGGCCGTCGAAGCGGACCTTCGGCTGGTAGTGGAGCTCGACGTCACCGGCGTCCAGGGCGCGGCGCAGGTCGCCGAGGAGGCCGAGCCGGTCGGGGGTGTTGGAGTCGCGCTTGGACTCGTACACCTCCACGCCCGTGCGGTCCCGCTTCGCCTGGTACATGGCGACGTCGGCGCGCTGGAGGAGGCCCTCGGCGTCGAGCGCGTGGTCGGGGAAGACGGCGACACCCGCGCTGGCCTCCAGGACCAGGGTGAGGCCGTCCAGGTCGAGCGGGGAGGAGAACTCCGCGACCAGGTGGCGGGCGACCCGCTGGGCGCTGGTGGCGGAGTCGGTGGTGGGGAGCAGTACGGCGAACTCGTCGCCGCCGAGCCGGGCGGCCTCGGCGCCGCGTGGCAGGGCGAGCCGGAGCCGGTCCGCGATCTGGAGGAGTAACCGGTCGCCGGCCAGGTGGCCGAGGGTGTCGTTGACCGACCGGAAGCGGTCCAGGTCGATGAGGACCAGCGCCGCGCGGACGCCCTCGCCCTCGGCCTCCTCCAGCGCCGACCAGGTGCGCTCCAGCAGCCACTGGCGGTTGGGCAACCCGGTCAGCGGGTCGCGGAGCTGCTCCTCGGCGCGGGCGCGGGCGATCCAGAGGGTGGAGTCCAGGGCGATGAGCGGCACCGCGAAGAGCGGCAGCAGTACCGGCAGGGAGACGGCGACCACGCAGATCAGCGGGGCGATGCCGAGCAGGGCGACGGCGACCAGGCCCTGGCGCAGCAGCGCGGTGCGGGCGGCGGTGGGCAGCCCGCCGCTCTGCGGGGCCAGGGTGTACCAGAGCAGCAGCCGGGTGACCATCAGATAGGCGCCGGCGGCGAGGGTCACCTCGGGGACGGCCGTGAAGCCCCAGGCGAGGGGCTGCCAGGGCTGTTCCACCGAGGGCGCGTCCCCGAAGGCGGCGAGGACCAGCGCGGCCCCGCCGATGCCGAGGATGTCGGCGGCGCCGTGCAGCAGGCCCTGGCGCCAGCGGTGGCGTCGGGCCATTCCGACGAGGACGACGACGGCGAGGCTGACCAGGCCGGCCGGGACCCAGCCGTACAGCAGCAGGACGGCGAGGGTGAGGGCGGCGCCGGAGCCGGTGCCGCCCCACCAGCGGTCCCGGCCGAGCGCGACCAGGTGGCCGACGACCAGGCCGGTGAGGACGGCGAGCGACCAGCCGGGGGCCCCGCCGGGGAAGAGGCCCTGTCCGTTCTGGACGGTGCGGACGAGGCCCGTCGCCAGGACGAGACCGGCGAGGACGACGACGGCGGCGGGAAGCCGTACGGCCAGACCGGCGCGGACCGCGTGCACACGCGGTCGTGCCGCCGGGGTGGCGCTCTCGGTGGGTTTCATTGCGTCCCTCTCACAGCCGGCGGTGCCGATGCCACGCGATGGCCCGTTGTCATGCCACCACGACCGGAATCCACCCCGCAGCCGTGCACGACAGGCGCACCTTCCAACAGTAGGCCGCGGATGGCTTCGGCGGGCAGCGCTCTACAGGTCTTGCCCGAATGCGACCGCGCCACCCTTAACCGGCCGGTATGCGCCGTACGGGTGACTCTGAACTGCCCTATTCGGGTTGCTGTTCGGCCGAAACGGCTACCTCGCGGGCCGCGTCGGGCCCCTGTTCGAGCAGCACCGCGAACCCGTCCTCGTCCAGGACCGGCACCTTCAGCTGGACCGCCTTGTCGTACTTGGAACCGGGGTTGTCCCCCACCACCACGAAGGAGGTCTTCTTGGAGACCGCCCCGGTGACCTTGGCGCCCCGGCTCTGCAGGGCCTCCTTGGCGCCGTCCCGGGTGTGGTGCTCCAGGGTGCCGGTGACCACCACGGCGAGCCCCTCCAGCGGGCGCGGGCCCTCGTCCTCGCCGGTGGACTCCTCCTCCCACCGGACCCCGGCCGCCTTCCACTTGCGCAGGATCTCGCGGTGCCACTCCTCCTCGTGCCACTGCTTGATGGCGGCGGCGATGGTGGGGCCGACGCCCTCGGTGGCGGCCAGCTCCTCCTCGGTGGCGGCGAAGACCCGGTCGATCGAGCGGAACTCCCGGGCCAGCGCCTGGGCGGCGACCGGGCCGACATGACGGATCGACAGGCCGTTGATGATCCGGGCGAGCGGGCGCTCCTTGGCCGCCGCGATGTTGTCCAGCATGGCCCGGGCGTTCTTCTTCAGCTCGCCCTTCTGGTTGGCGAAGACCCGGGCGATCTTCTCCTCGCCGGTCTTCGGGTCGCGCTTGGGCAGCCCGCTGTCCGGGTCCAGGACGTACGCCCGGATGTCGAGGAGCTGCTCCTCCCGCAGATCGAAGAGGTCGCCCTCGTCGGCCAGCGGCGGCGCGGCGGGCTCCAGCGGGCCGGTCAGCGCGGCGGCGGCCACCATGCCGAAGTGCTCGATGTCCAGGCTGGAGCGGCCGCCCAGATAGAACAGCCGCTCCCGGAGCTGGGCCGGGCAGGCGCGGGCGTTGGGGCAGCGCACATCGATGTCGCCCTCCTTCATGGGCTTCAGCGGTGTGCCGCACTCGGGGCACTCGGCGGGCATCACGAACTCGCGCTCGCTGCCGTCCCGCAGGTCCACCACCGGGCCCAGAATCTCCGGGATGACGTCACCCGCCTTGCGGAGCACCACGGTGTCCCCGATGAGCACGCCCTTGGCCTTCACCACCTCCTGGTTGTGCAGGGTGGCGAACTCGACCTCGGAACCGGCCACCGTCACCGGCTCCACCTGGGCGAACGGGGTGACCCGGCCGGTGCGCCCGACGCCCACCTTGATGTCGATCAGCTTGCTGTTGACCTCCTCGGGCGCGTACTTCCAGGCGATGGCCCAGCGCGGCGCCCGGGCGGTCGAGCCCAGTCTGCCCTGGAGCGGGATCTCGTCCAGCTTGACGACGACCCCGTCGATCTCGTGCTCCACCGAGTGCCGGTGCTCGCCGAAGTGGGCGATGAACTCGCGTACGCCGTCGAGCCCGTCGACCACCTTGTTGTGCCGGGCGGTGGGCAGTCCCCACTCGCGCAGCAGCGCGTACGCCCCGGAGAGCCGGCCGGTGCCGGACCCGGTCCTCGCCCAGCCCTCGTGGGCGCCGATGCCGTGCACCACCATGTGGAGCGGGCGGGTGGCGGTGACCTTGGGATCCTTCTGGCGCAGCGACCCGGCCGCCGCGTTGCGCGGGTTGGCGAAGGGCTTGTCGCCCGCCGCCACCAGCCGGGCGTTCAACTCCTCGAACTTCTCCATCGGGAAGAAGACCTCGCCCCGGATCTCCACCAGGTCCGGGACCCGGTCGCCCTTCAGCCGCTCGGGGATGTCGGAGATGGTGCGGATGTTCGGGGTGATGTCCTCACCCGTACGGCCGTCCCCGCGGGTGGCGGCGCGGGTCAGCCGGCCTTTCTCGTACGTGAGGTTGACGGCGAGTCCGTCCACCTTCAGCTCGCAGAGGAAGTGGTACGACGAGGAGCCGACCTCCCGCGCCACCCGGTCGGCCCAGGCGGCCAGCTCCTCGTCGTCGAAGGCGTTGTCCAGCGAGAGCATCCGCTCCCGGTGCTCGACGGCGGTGAACTCGGTGGCGTACTGCCCGGCGACCTTCTGGGTCGGGGAGTCCGGCGTGCGCAGCTCCGGGTACTCCTCCTCCAGCGCCTCCAGGTCGCGCATCCGCCGGTCGAACTCGGCGTCGCTGACGACCGGCTGGTCCCGGACGTAGTACCGGAAGCGGTGCTCCTCGATCTGCTCGGCCAGCAGGCCGTGCCGCTCACGCACCTCCGCCGGAACCACGTCCTTCCGGTCACCGTCCCGCTGGTCACCCGCGTCGACAGCCACTGTCATTCCTCCCGTTACCACCGTCGCCAACGTCACTCAGGGTTGTCCGCGAGTGAGCGTGCCGCCTTGCCGCAGTGGGCGAGGACCGCACGGGCGTACGCGGGTGAGGCACCCGCCAGCCCGCACGTGGGAGTGACCGTCACGGACTCCGCGAGAGTCCCCGGATTCAGCCCCAGCCTGCGCCACAGCGTTCTGACACCCATGACGCTACCGGCAGGGTCGGACAATGGACCGTCGGTGCCGGGCACCACGCCCGTGAACAGGTGGGTACCGCCCTCGACGGCCTCCCCGATCGCCTCTTCCTCACGCTCGGTGAGCAGCGTGAGATCGAACGAGACGGCGGCGGCCCCCGCCCGGCGCAGCAGTCCGAACGGCACCGCCGGCGCGCAGGAGTGCACCGACACCGGGACCCCGGCGGCGGCGATCACCTCCCGGAGCGTGCCCTCCACCACCTGACGGTCCACCGCCCGGTGGGTGCGGTAGCCGCTGGCGGTCGGCACCCGGCCGCCCAGCACCGAGGTGAGCGCGGGCTCGTCCAGCTGGAGCACCGGCCGGGCGCCCGGGATCCGCCTGCCGACCTCGGCCAGCTGGGCGCGCAGCCCCTCCGCCAGCGAACCGGCCAGGTACCGGCAGGCGCCCGGGTCGCCCAGCGCCGCCTCGCCGCCGTGCAGTTCCAGGGTGGCGGCGAGCGTCCAGGGCCCCACCGCCTGGAGCTTCAGCGGGCCCTGGTACCCCTGGGTGAACTCCTCCAGGGCGTCCAGGTCCTCGGTCAGCCAGGACCGGGCCCGGCGGGTGTCGCGGCCGGGCCGGTCGCTGATCCGCCAGCCGCTCGGCTCCACGTGCGCGTACACGTCGACCAGCAGCCCGGTGGTGCGGCCGATCATGTCGGCGCCCGGGCCCCGGGCGGGCAGCTCCGGAAGGTACGGGAAGTCCTCGAAGCTGCCGGTGACGGTCTTCGCCGCCTCCCGGGCGTCGCCGCCCGGCATCGATCCGACCCCGGTCGCGGGGCCCCAGCCCGCGCTCACCGTCCGGGCCGGACCGAGAGGTCGGTGACCTCGGCGTCCCGGGGCAGGTCGATCGCGGTCAGCAGGGCGGTGGCCACCGACTCGGGGTCGATGTGCCGGGTCGCGTCGTACTCCTTGCCCTCCTGGGCGTGCACCTTCGCCTGCATCGGGCTGGCGGTGCGGCCCGGGTAGACCGTGGTGACCCGCACTCCGTTGCCGTGCTCCTCCTGGCGCAGCGCGTCCGCGAGCGCCTTCAGACCGTGCTTGGAGGCGGCGTACGCGGCCCACTCGGCGTGCGCGGCGAGCCCGGCGCCCGAGTTGACGAAGACGACATGGCCCTGGGAGGCGCGCAGCGACGGCAGGAGCAGCCGGGTCAGCTCGGCGGGCGCCAGCAGATTGACGTCCAGCTGGCCGCGCCACGCCTTGGCGGAGAGGTCCCCGACCCGGCCGAGGTCGACCACGCCGGCGATGTGCAGCAGGGAGTCGAGCCGGTCCGGGAGCTCCTGGTGGGAGAGGGCCCAGGAGAGCCGGTCGGGGGTGCCCAGGTCGCCCACGAGGGCGCGGGAGCCGGGGTAGGTGGCGGTCAGTTCCTTGGCGCGTCCGGCGTCCCGGGCCATGAGGATCAGGTCGTCGCCGCGCTCGTGCAGTCGGCGGGCCACGGCCGCGCCAATGCCGGAACCCGCTCCAGTGATCATGTGTGTAGCCATGCGCCCCATCGTCGCACTGGTCAGGCGCGGTGTCCGAGCCGGAGGGGCGGGGCGGAGCCGTAGCCCTGGTGACACCCCTGTGACACCCCTGCGACACCCCTGGTGACGTCCGGCCGGCCGGGCGGGACGCCGCCGCCGTGGCCGGTCCGGGGGGCCGGTCCAGTGGCGGCCGGGCGCGGGTCGTGGGTCGCCTGCGTGATCCCCGCCTCCGTGATCTCCATGTCCTCGATCTCCGTGTCCTCGAACTCCATGTCCTCGCGCGTGGCCGATTCCGCGCCCCGGGGAATCGGCGCTCCGGCGGGCTCGTTGGTCCGGGTATGACTCAAGGGCATCGCATCACCGTCGAACCGTCCACCGATCATGTACGGGTCGTCCACGACGGCCGTCTGGTCGCGGAGAGCCGGCGTCCGCTGGCGCTGCGCGAGACGGGCTGTCCCGTCCGGTACTACCTGCCTCCGGAGGACGTCAGCACCGAGCTGCTGACCGCCTCCGACACCCACACCACCTGTCCCTTCAAGGGCGTCGCCGACTACTGGTCGCTGCCCGGCGCGCGGGACGCGGTCTGGGCGTACCCGGACCCGAAGCCGGGGGTGGCGGAGATCAAGGACCACCTCTGCTTCTACGAGACGGAGGTGGTGTCCGGGGGCTGATCCCCCGGGATGGGGGCTGAGCCTCCTGGGCCGGGGGCTGACCCCCTGAACCGGGGCCGGCCGGCCGCCGCCCGCCTCCGGCCGGCCACCGCCCGTCCCGGGGCGCGTACGGCTCCGGGACGGGGGTGGCTCCGGCGGGGCTTCGCCGCACGGCCGCACGGATGGCCGGAAGTGCTCGAACCTTTGCGCCCCTCCTCACCCGGTCGATGAGTCCCGGGGCCGGCCCGGGTCTGCCCCGGCATGGAGAACCAGAGCGGGACACCGGGCGGGGTCACGGACACGGTCCGGGGGCGGGTCGCCTCGCGGGACGGCACGCCGATCGCGTACGAGCGGCGCGGGGAGGGGCCGCCGGTGGTGCTGGTCGGCGGGGCGCTCTCCACCGCCCGCAGCGAGGCGCCGCTGGCCGGGCTGCTGGCGGGCGGCGCGCGCCGGGCCGGTGACGGGGAGCACGGAGAGTACGGGGCGTACGGGGGCCACGGGGAGCGCACCGGACACCCGGGCTTCCGGGTCTACACGTACGACCGCCGGGGGCGCGGCGCCAGCGGGGACGCGCCCGGGTACGCGGTGGCGCGCGAGGTCGAGGACCTGGCGGCGGTGCTCGGGGCGGCGGGACCCGGCGCCCATCTGCACGGCGACTCCTCCGGCGGGGCACTCGCCCTGGAGGCGGCGGCGGCCGGGCTGCCGATAGGGCGGCTCTCGGTGTACGAGCCGCCGTACGGTACGGATCCGGCCGACCGCGCCCCCTTCGCCCGGGTCGCCGGGCGGCTGACCGGGCTGCTGGCGGAGGGCCGCCGGGAGGAGGCGCTGGCGTTCTTCCTGGGCGCGTCGATGCCGGCGGCCGAGCTGGACCGGTTGCGCAGCTCCCCCGCCTGGCGCGGGCTGACGGCCCTGGCGCCGACCCTGCGCTACGACCACGAGGTGCTCGGCGAGGGCCTGGTGCCGGGCGGCCGGCTGGGCGCGGTGACGGCGCGGGCGATGGTGGTGGACGGCGGCTCCAGCCCGGCCTGGCTGCGCACGGCCGCCCGGGCGGTCTCCCGGGCCCTCCCGCGCGGCCGGCACCGCACCCTCACCGGTCAGACCCGCACCCCGGCGCCCCAGGTGCTGGCGCCGGTGCTGGCGGAGTTCTACCGGGCGTGAGGCCCGCCGCGTACGCCCCTCGTACGCCCCCGGGCCGCCCCCGCGAGCGCCCGGGACCGAGCGCCCGGGACCGAACGCCCGGTACGCCCCTCGGGACCGGGGTCTCGCGGTCAGGCGCCGATCCGGGCGGTGCGGGGGCGGGTGCGGGTGGTGGCGGCGATGGTGGCGGAGCCGACGACCCGGGTGTCGTCGTACAGGACGATCGCCTGGCCCGGGGCGACCCCGCGCACCGGCTCGGCGAAGGTGACGTGCAGCTCGCCGTTCTCCAGGACGGCGGTCACCCCGGTCTCGCCGCCGTGCGCCCGGAGCTGGGCGGTGTAGGTGCCGGGCCCGGTGGGGGCGGTGCCGCACCAGCGGGGCTTGATGGCGGTGAGCGCGGTGACGTCGAGCGCCTCGGCGGGGCCCACCGTCACCGTGTTGTTCACCGGCGAGATGTCCAGGACGTACCGGGGCTTGCCGTCCGGGGCCGGGTGGCCGATGCGCAGGCCCTTGCGCTGGCCGATGGTGAAGCCGTACGCGCCCTCGTGGGTGCCGACCTTCTGGCCGTCCTCGTCCACGATGTCGCCCTCGGTACGGCCCAGCCGCCGGGCCAGGAAGCCCTGGGTGTCGCCGTCGGCGATGAAGCAGATGTCGTGGCTGTCCGGCTTCTTGGCGACCGCCAGGCCCCGGCGCTCGGCCTCGGCGCGGATCTCGTCCTTGGTGGTCAGGGTGTCGCCCAGCGGGAACATCGCGTGCGCGAGCTGCCGCTCGTCCAGCACCCCGAGGACGTACGACTGGTCCTTGGCCATGTCGGACGCCCGGTGCAGCTCCCGGCTGCCGTCCGGGTGCTCGACCACGGTGGCGTAGTGGCCGGTGCACACCGCGTCGAAGCCCAGCGCCAGCGCCTTGTCCAGCAGCGCGGCGAACTTGATCTTCTCGTTGCAGCGCAGACACGGATTGGGGGTGCGCCCGGCCTCGTACTCCGCGACGAAGTCGTCCACCACGTCCTCGCGGAACCGTTCCGCCAGGTCCCAGACGTAGAACGGGATGCCGATCACATCGGCGGCGCGCCGGGCGTCGCGGGAGTCCTCGACGGTGCAGCAGCCACGGGCGCCGGTACGGAAGGACTGCGGGTTCGCGGAGAGCGCCAGGTGCACCCCGGTCACATCGTGTCCCGCCTCGGCGGCACGGGCGGCGGCGACGGCGGAGTCCACCCCGCCCGACATGGCGGCGAGCACACGGAGAGGGCGCTGGGGAGTCTGATTCATAGCCCCACCAGGGTACGGGGCCCGGGAACCGTCGTCGCGCGCGTATGCGTTGACGCTCGTGTGAGCGGAGCCGACCGTACCGGGAGAGCCGGGGCGGCCGTGGCGGAAGGCGCGGAAGGCGCGGAAGGCGCGGAAGCAGGGAAGCGCGGAAGCACTGACGGAATCTTGGGACACCGGGATGCGCGATACGGGATACGGGGATGGCGGCCGGGTGGGCGGAAACAGCGGGAAAGCCGGGAACGGGGGAAGGAGCGGGTCCAGCGGAAAGAGTGGGAGGAGCGGGAGAGGCAGGGCCGGCGGGACCGGCGGGAGCCGGAAGGGGGGCGGCGGCCGGGGCGCCGGGACCGGGAAGGGCGCGGACGGCCGGCGGCTCGGCCGGCGGGCCCTGCTGATCGGCGGGGGCGCCGCCCTGCTCGGCGGGGCGGTGCTCGCCCGCGAGGAACTGGAGCGGTACTGGTGGCTGGTGCCGGGGGTGGAGAAGGAGCGGGTGGAGGGCGCGCTCGACCACCCGGGCGCGGAGTGGACGGCGGCCTCCCGCGCCAACTGGCGGCGGGCCGACCGGCCGGACGACTACCGGGTCGACCGGGTCGTCATCCATGTCGTCCAGGGCAGCTATCCGACCGCCCTGAAGGTGTTCAAGGACCCGTTCCACGGGGCGGCGGCCCACTATGTGGTGCGCGAGGACGGCCATGTGGCGCAGATGATCCGCGAGCTGGACGTGGCCTTCCACGCGGGCAACCGGGAGATGAACGAGCGGAGCATCGGCATCGAGCACGAGGGCTTCGTGGACCGGCCGGAGGACTTCACGGACGCGATGTACGCCGCCTCCGCGCGGCTGACGGCCGGGATCTGCGCGCGGTACGGCTTCCCGGCCGACCGGGAGCACATCATCGGCCACGCGGAGGTGCCGGGCACCGACCACACCGACCCGGGGCCGCACTGGGACTGGGACCGGTATCTGCGGCTGGTCCGCGCGGCGGCGCCGCCCCGGAAGGAGCGGGCCGGGGGGTGAGGCGTGGCGCCCCCGGCGGAGCCCGTACGGCCTCCCGGGGCGGGTGCGGCTTCCGTGCGGGACGCGCGTACGGCTTCGGCTCCCGGGTCAGAAGAGGGAGGCCATCCGGGCGACGAAGTAGCCGGCGACCAGGGCGGCGCCGATGATGACGAGCCACACCCACAGACCCGGGTGCTCCCACGGGCCGCCGTCGGCGCGCTCCTCGTGCGCCTCGGCCGTCGAGCCCTCGACGGGCGGTGTCTCTTCCGGCGGTACGAGTGGTTCGGTCATGTCTTCAGCTTGGGCCCGGTCCGGCCGGTCCGCATGCGGCGCGCGGCGGGCCGGGGACCCGGGCCCCGGTGTGACAGACGCGGAAACGGAAGGGCCGTGCCGCCCGCCCGGTACGGGGCGGGCGACACGGCCCGGGGCCGGCCCGACCGTGGATCGATCGGTCCGGCCCGGATCGGCTCGGAGTGGCTCAGGGCGCCTCAGAGCAGTTCAGGGGGATACCCCAGGTGGTCCCCGTCGGGCCGGGCGAAGGCCCGCCATGCCTCGAAGGGACCGGAGCAGTCCGGGAACACCTCGATGGCGAAGCCGTGCTCGCAGTCGAGCGTGAGCGCGCCCGCCCGGCCGAGGGTCACCCCGGCCACCCGGGGCCGGGCCTCGCCGAGCACACCGGTGAGCTTCTCGGCGTTGGTGTCGTACATCGTCTGAAAGGCGTCGAAGGCGTCCGCCCCCGCACCCTTGCGCGGGTATCGCATGTCCTGTGACCCGATGATCACCCGATCCTTGTGGAGGATCCGGAACCGGCACTGGATGTGGAGGGCCACCTCCCTGCCGTCCGGACCGGTGAACTCCATCACGCCCATGCTCACCGCCCGGCCCACGGACCGGAACACGGCCCCGTCGAACAGCGCCCGGACGTCGCCGGCGTCCGGACCGGTCTCCGTCCTCCGCTCGGTCTTCCGCTCAGCAACCACCGAACAACCCCTTGGCCTCCTCGATGATCCGATGGTAGTCGTAGCCCCGGCCGGTGATGTTGTCGTGCAGCGCACGCCGCTGGGCCGGGGTGATCTTCTTGCCGGACTCGCGCTCATAGGCGCGCAGGGCGTCGTTGAACTCCCGGTTCTCCGCCTGGTTGCCGCGCGGCGAGTGCTTGCCGTCGTCGTCCAGGTCACCGTTGTCCCAGGAGTTCTTGAGGTCCTCCAGGCCCTTCTCCCAGTCGAACCCGCCGTCGTTGTGCACCAGGACCGGGGTGTTCCCCGCCAGGGCGTAGAAGGTGTGGACGTTGCCGACGGAGAGGTTGTGGACCCGCTGGACCTGGGCCCACGAGCGGGTGCCGGTGACCGTGCAGGTGCCGCCGTCGGGGGTGCGCAGGGTGTCTCCGGGCACGATCCGCCCGGCCGGCACCCAGCTGCCCCGGCCGACCACCCAGAACGGGTGGTTGTCGGTGGCGGTGAGCTCGCCGCCGGTGGCGGCACCGGTGGCTCCGGCACCGGCGCGGACGGTCAGGCGCACCAGGCTCTTCGCGCCGCCGCCGGTGATGAGCCGCTGGACGGTCTGCGGCCCGGTGAGGCCCGTCCGGGGGTCGGTGGCGAGGACCCGGTCACCCAGCCGGACGTCCTGGATCTGCCGGTAGGTGCCGTCCGCCATGACCACCCGGGTGCCGGGGACGAGGCTGTTGGGCACCGGGACCTTGCACGCCTTCTCCGCGCGGCCGAACATGCCCTTGAAGAAGCCGTACGCCTTGTCGCCCCACTTGCCGAACTTGACGGCGGAGGCCCCGTATCCGGCGACCGGGACGGCCGAGGCGCAGGAGAGACCGGCGTTCAGGGCGTCGCCCTCGGAGCCGTACCAGGCGCAGTTGGCGCCGTCGGCGAACTCACCGACGCCGGGGACCAGTCCGGCCACGTCGAGCAGCAGATGCCCGCCGTCGGACCAGCTCCAGCCGGAGTCCTCCTCTTCCTGGGCCTCCTTCTCGGCGGCCTCGATCGCCTCGCGGATCTCCTGTTCGCGCGCCTTGCGGGCGGCCTCGTCGCGGCGCCGCTGCTCCTCCTCGGCGCGCCGCTTGGTCTCCGAGATCTTCTTGGCCTCCTTGGACGCCTTGTCGGCGGCGTCGGCGTCCTGGCCGGCGGCGTCGGCGGAGGCACGGGCCTGCCGGGCCGACTCCGACGCCTCGGCGGCGGAGCTCTGGGCCCAGGCGGCGGAGGCGCGGGCCTTCTCGGCGGAGATCCGGGCCTCACGGGCGGACTCGTTCGCCTCGGCCTCGGCCTTGCGGGCGGCCTTGGCCGACGCGCGGGCGTCCTCGGCCGACGCGGCGGCGGCGTCGGCGGACTTGTCGGCGTCGGCGGCGAACTTCTTCGCGTCGTCGGCGGCGTCCTTCGCCTTGGCCGCCCAGCCCTTGGCGTCGTCCGCCTTCTTGGCCGCGAGTGCGGCGACCCGCTTGGCCTCGGCGGCGTTCTGCTGGGCCTTGGCCGCGATCCCGGCGGCACCGGCGATCAGATACTGCACATCGGCCGTATGGGTGACGGTCAGGGCGTCCTTGCGCTTGGCCCGGTACTGGCCGACGGTGATGAACTGGTGGAGCGAGAGGGTGGTGCCCTCCAGCGCGATCCGGGCCGCCGCCTTGAGCTCCGGGCCGCCGGTGCTGATCAGCTGCGAGGCGCGGAGCCGTTCGTCATTGGCGCGGGCCGTGTACTGGCCGGTGGTGAGGAAGGTGCGCAGGGCGCCGGTGCCGCCGTCCAGGGCGGCCAGCGCCGCCTCCTTGGTCGCCGGTCCGCCGGTGCTCACGGAGCGCGAGACGCGCAGCCGGTAGTCGTTGGCGGCGGCCTCGTGCTGGCCGGTGGTGAGGAAGGCGTGGATCTTCGCGCCGTCCCCGGCGAGCGCCGTCTCGGCGGCGCCGCGGACGGCCGGTGAGTCCGCCTCGTCCGCGAGCCGCTCGGCCCGGGCGCGCTCGTCCTGCTCGGCGGCCTCGCGCCAGCCCGTACGGACATAGGAGACGACCTCGGCGTCGCTGCCACCGAGGGCGTCCTCGGCGGCGACGACGCTCCAGGGGCCCCGCGACTTCAGCGTGGTGAGGGCGAGCAGCCGGCCCTTCGCGGCGATCCCGGACCGATCGGCGCCCGGCTGGGCTGCGCGCTCGGTCAGCCCGTCCACCAGGGCGTCCAGGCCGGCGACCGTCTTGGCGGTCCGGGTGGCGCGGGCCGCCCGGGCGTCCTCCTCGGCCTTCTGCTCCCGGGCCGTCTCCATGGCGGCGGCGGTACGGGTGGCCAGTTCCTCGGCCTCGCTGCGCCGGGTCAGGTCGAAGACCTTGCGGGCCTGGGCCACCGCTGCGGTGGCCGTGTCGGCCGCCTTCTGGGCCTCGGTGGCGTGGGCGGCGGACTCCTTGGCCGCCTGCTGGGACTTGCCCGCCTGCTTGGCGGCCTCCTCGGCGGCCTTGGCGGCCTTCTCCGCGTGGTCGGCGGCGCTGTTGGCCGCGTCCCTGGCCTGGTAGGCGGCGGCCGAGGACTCATTGGCGAGGGCCTGGGAGGCGCTGGCCGCGCGGCCGGCCTCGCGCGCCTGGCGGCGGGCGGTCGCGGCGGCGGCGTCCGCCTCGGCGGAGTGCGCTCCGGCGGCGGTCGCGAGGCTTCCGGCGCGGGCGGCCTCGGCCGCCGCGGCGTCGGCGTTGGCGCCCGCGTCGGCCGCCGAAGCGGCGGCGGAACCGGCCGCCGCGGCGGCGATCCCCGCGGCCTGCGCGGCGATCGCGGCCTGCCGGGCCTGCTTGGCGATGTCCCGGGCCTGCTCGGCGGCCTTGCGGGCGAACGACGCGGCGTTGGCGTCGTTCGCCGCCGCGGCGGCGGCACCCCGGGCGTTGGCGGCGGCCTCGGCGGCACCCGCGGCCGCTGCCGCCGCCTCGGAGGCCGCGGCGGCGGCGACCCGGGCGGCGGAGTTGGCGGCCCGGGCCGCCGTGATGGCCTGCTGGGCGGCGGCGGCCGCGCCCCGGGCCGCCTGGGCCGCGCGGGCGGAGGCGTTGGCGGCCCGCTTGGAGTCCTTGCCGGCCTGGGCGGTCTCCTTGGCCGCCTGGACGGCGGCCGCCTTGGCCAGCTCGGACGCCTTCACGGCGCGGGCGGACGCCTCCTTGGCGGCGTCCGTCTGCCGCTTGGCCTGGACACCGGCCCGGGACGCCCGTTCCGCCAGCTGGGCGACGGTGGCGCGCTCCTGGTCCCGGGCGGCGGCGGTGTACTGGCCGACCTCCAGGAACTCCCGGATGTCGTCGATGGTGCCTTCGGTGGCGGCCATGGCGGCGGCCTTGGTGGCCGGGCCGCCGGTGCTCACGATCCTGGACAGCGCCAGCCGGTCATCCGCCTCCCGGGCGGTGTACTGGCCCTTCTCCAGGAAGTCCCGCACCTTTTCCGGGCCGCCGTCGAGCGCGGCCACCCCGGCCGCCTTGAGGTTGCCGCCGCCGGCGCTGACGAGCTGCGAGACCTGGAGCTGACGGTCACGGGTGAGCGGCTCCTGCCAGCCGTCCTTCAGGAAGGCGCTCAGTTCCTCCGGCTTTCCGGTGTCCAGCGCCTTGAGCGCCGCCTCCCGCACGCTCGGTCCACTGACCGAATAGATCTGCGAGAACAGCAGCTGCCGGTCATGACGCTCGGCAACGGCGTTCTCGGTGTCCAGGAACTGCCGCACATCGGCGTCGGATCCCAGCAGCGCGGTCTCGGCCGCGGCCCGTACGGCCGGTCCCCCGGCGTCCCAGAGCCGCACCACCCGCTCCCGGTCGGTGAGCGTTTCCGCCGCTGTGACCTGCGGTCCCCGCGCCTGGGCCGGAACGGCCGCCCCGAACGTCAGCGTGAGCGCCAGGGCACCGAGACACACCGTCCGGGTGCCACGGGCCCATCGCCCTCCCCCTGCTCTATTCACGTTTTGTTTTCCGTTCAATAAACCCGTCCGGTCATGACGGGTTCGCCGGACATCGGCGCGCAGAGCATATATCCGGCCTCTCGGCGGACATCGCCCGGAAAAAGTGGAATAATTAATTCCGGTGCGGATGCGAATTGCCTGACGGTGGTTGCCTTCACCATGAATGCGTTATTGTTTCGTTATGCATGCTGTCTGTGAAGAAATCGCGACGGCCAGTGGTACCTTCTGAAAAGGCCCTGGGGGAACGGGCCTTCTATGCGGCTGCCTGAGTGCGCCGCTCCGCTGAAAGGGAAAACTCGTGAAATTGCGCGCGCGTGGAGCACTGCTCGCGGGACTCGTGGGCACGGTCGCGGCGCTGGGGGGCACCCTCGCGACGACCACCGCGACCGCCACGACCCGGACCGCCACGACGGCCATGACGGCGACCACGGCGACCACGGCGACGGACGGAACGACGACCGCCGGGACCGCCGCGGTGGCGCCTGCCGGGGCGCCCGCGACGGCGACCGCCGGGGACGACACACCGCCGCCGGCCGTCGAGGACTTCGCCTACCCGGACGCCGGCCGGCTGCTGGCCGAGAAGGGCATCGCGCTGCGCCAGGGCGACGGCCACATCCTGCTGACCGACTGCGCCGCCCCGCACCAGATCCAGGTGTGGACCCTGCAGAACGCCGAGGGCCGCTACTGCTTCCGGGTCACCGGGAAGACCGGCTACCTCGCGCTGGAGGTCAAGCGGGTGCACGCCATCCGCACCGATGACCGGGCGGTCCGGGCCAAGCTGACCGTCGACGGCCAGTCCACCACGGTGGACATCCCGAAGGACGACTACAAGCCGGTGGGCGAGGGCGACCAGAAGGACCCGCGGCCGGCCGTGCTGGTGGAACTCAGGGTGACCGCGTGAGCCGGCCCGCCCCGGGCGCGTCGCGCCCGGAGACGCCGTACCGCGCCCCGATCACCGCCGAAGGAACCACCATGACCGCCACGCGCACCTCCGCGCGCCGGACCCGCACCGGCGTGCCCGGCCTGCTCTCCGCCCTCGCCGTCACCGCCGGCGCGCTGACCGCGGGCGCGGTCACCGCCGCCCCCGCGCACGCCGTCGCCGGCGGCGGGCCGGCGGACGCCACGTACGCCTACACCGCCAAGCTCGACATCGGCCCGGGACGCCGCGCCTGCACCGGGACGCTGGTGGACCAGCAGTGGCTGCTCACCGCGGCCTCCTGCTTCGCGGACGACCCGGCGACCGGCAAGGTCACGGCCGGGGCGCCCCGCTGGAAGACCACCGCCACCATCGGCCGCGCCGACCTCTCGGCCGGCGGCGGCAGCGTCGTCGAGGTGGTGGAACTGGTGCCCCGGACCGACCGCGACCTGGTGCTGGCCCGGCTCGCCGCGCCGGTCACCGGTACGGCTCCGGTCCGGCTCGCCACCGCGGCTCCCCGCGCGGGCGAGCAGCTGACCGCGCTCGGCTACGGCCGCACCGCCGACGAGTGGGTGCCCGACCGGCTCCGCGCCGGCGCCTTCGTGACGGGCGAGGCCGCGGCCACCACCGTCCCCCTGGAGCCCACGGCAGCGGGCACCGCCCTCTGCAAGGGCGACAACGGCGGGCCCGCCCTCCGTGAGACGGACGGCTCCACCGAGCTGGTGGCCGTCACCAGCCGCTCCTGGGCCGGGGGTTGTCTCGGCAGCGGGACGGAGACCCGCAAGGGGGCCGTCTCCACCCGGGTCGACGACATCGCGGACTGGGTCCGTACCACCACCTTCCGCGGCCGGATGAAGGGCGTCGACTGGAAGACGGCCGACCTGCTGGCCTCCGGCTACTTCACGGGCGGCTCGGCGGGCGGCAAGCGTCACATGGACCTGCTGGTCCGCTGGACGAACGGCTCGGTCTCGCTCTTCCAGGGCAGTGAGACCAGCAACCCGGAGACCCCCTTCTCGGCGCGGTACGAGCTGGCCAAGGCCGACAGCGTCTGGAAGCACGCCCGGGCCATCTCCGGGGGCGAGTTCACCTCCGGCGGCGACGGGTTGTTCGTCCGCTGGTCGGACGGCGAGGTCACCCAGTACGGCCGCGTCGACCAGAAGGGCTTCCACCAGGAGAAGATGCTGGCCAAGACCGAGGCGTGGAAGCAGGCCAAGCTGGCGACGGTGGGCCGCTTCAACGGCGGGACCAGCCGTGACGACCTGATGGTGGTCTGGGACAACGGCACCGTCTCCCTCTACCCGGACCTCGACACCAACGGGCTCAAGAAGGAGAACCAGATCGTCAAGACGTCCAAGACCTGGACGTACGCCGAGCAGATCGGCGCCGCCGAGTTCACCGGTGGCCGCACCTCGGACCTGATGGTGCGCTGGAAGGACGGCGAGACCACCATCTACCCGGCCGTGGACGAGAAGGGCTTCCACGGCGAGACCAAGATCCGGGAGCCGAAGTCCCCCTGGATCGACGCCAAGGTCCTCACCGTCGGTGCCTTCACCACCAACAAGGCGCCCAACGACGTGCTGGTCCGCTGGACCGACGGCAAGCTGACCCTGCACCCGAAGGTGGACGCCGCCGGCCTCCACAGCGAGGTCCGGATCAACGACTGAGCCGTCCGGCACACCGGCGGTGACCCCGATGCCTCGCGGCTCCGGGGTCGCCGCCGGCCGGGCCCCCGGACCGTCTCCCGGGCCCGCTCCGAGTGTCCCGTGCGGGCCCGCCTCGCGGACCGGGCGGGCCGGCTCCCGGACCCGCGCCGGGTGCGTGCCGGGCGGGCCGCGCGCCGGGTGCCCCGCGCGGGGCCGCCGTGTGAAGCCGCCCGGCGTACCGTACGCGCCCGGGCCGTCCCGGGCCGGCGCCCGCGAGGTGCCCGGGCCGTGAGGCACCCGGGCCGCGCCCCGGCATCCGCCCGGGCCGGCATCCGGTCGGCCCGGGCGGGCCGGGCCTTCGAGGGCCTCGGGTGCGGCTGCGCGGTTTCCGGGGCCGTGCCCTGGGACCTTCCGGGGCCGCGGCCTCGGAGGCTTCCGGGCCTGCGGCTTCGGTGCCGAGCGTGCCCGCGCCCGGCCCTGGGGCGAACTGCCGTACCGCGCATGGCGTTCGGCCGTGCCACACCGGAACTCGCGCCGTGCGCGCGGGCGGGCTCCGAGGCCGGGGCCGGACTTCCCGGCCGGGACCGGGCCTTCGGGGCTGCGGCTTCGGTGGCTCCCGGTCCGGCCCGGGCCTTCCGGGCCCGTGGCCCGAGGTGCGCCCCCCGACTTGGCCCGGGGCGGAGCCTCCGGACCGGGACCGGATCCCGCCGGGCTCGCCCGCCGCTCCGACGGTCCTCGCCCGGACGGCTCCCGGGCCACCGGACGCCGGATCGCCTCCGTGGTCCGTACCCCGCTTCTTCCCGACGTCACTCGTATGGCGTCGTCACTCGTATCGCGTTGCCACTCGTATCCCGTCGTACCGTCTCCCGTACCAGGAGCCCAGACGTGTCCCATGGACGCCCTCTCCGCCGACTCGCCGCCGTGCTGGTGGTCTGCGGAACACTGCTCACCCCTGCGACCGCGCTCGCCGCGCCCACCCCCGTACCCACGCCCACGCCCACGGCCTCGCCCACGCCCGGCCCGGCCGGTGACGGCTGGACGGTCGAGGAGGCCCTGCGGTTCTGGACCCCGGAGCGCATCAGCTCCGCGACCGACCCCGCCCCCGCCCCGCCGGCCCCGCTGACCTCCCGCCGGCCCAGGGCGGTCGGCCAGGGCCGGGAAGGGGGCGGCGACACCTCCGTCCACTTCGACGGCGTCGACTCGGTCGGCATGCTGTTCGCCGTCGACAAGGACATGCGGGCGCACTACTGCTCCGCCGCCTCGGTGCACGGCAGCGGGCGGGATCTGATCCTCACGGCGGGACACTGCGTCAACTCCAAGGCCGTGTTCGTCCCCCGCTACGACCCGGCCAAGCCCCTCGCCGGACAGCCGCACGGCATCTGGCCGGTGGAGGAGTGGTTCACCGACCCCCGCTACCAGCGCAACAGCCGCGCGGCCGACTCCGATCTGGACTTCGCCTTCGGCCGCGTCCGGGCGGACGGCGACCGGAAGCTGGAGGACGTGGTGGGCGGGAACACCGTCGCCCGCACTCCCAGTGCCGCCAATGACGTCACGGTCATCGGCTACCCCAGCGTCGGTCACAACCCCGAGGACCGGCCGGTGCGCTGCGCGACCCGGACGGCGGCGCTCGCCGGCTTCCACCAGATGCGGATCGACTGCGCCGGCATGTGGGGCGGTGTCTCCGGCGGCCCCTGGTTCTCCCGGCTGGACGCCAAGGGCACCGGCGAGATCATCGGCAATGTCGGCGGCTTCAACGGCGGCGGCCCCGCCGTTCCGTCGAGCGACCCGCTGTACAACCGGATCTCGTACAGCCCGCTCTACGGCGACCGGTTCCTCCGGCTCTACGAGGACGCCCAGCAGGACCGGCACAGCGACCCCGGCCCGTACGTCCCCCCGGCGGCGCCCTTCACACCGGGCACACCGGAGAAGTGGCGCAACGCCCGGCTGATGACCTCGGGCAACTTCACCGGCGCGAACCGCGACGACCTTCTGGTGGTGTGGACGGACGGCTCGGCCTCGCTGTTCCGGGGCAGCGACTCCGCCGACCCGGCCGTCCCGTTCTCCGCGCGGTACGAGGTGGCCAAGGCCGGCAGCGTCTGGAAGCACGCCCAGGCCATCTCCGCAGGCTCGTTCCGGCCGGGCACCGACGGCGTGGTGGTGCGCTGGGTGGACGGTGAGGTCACCGAGTACGCCCACGCGGACGAGCGCGGCTTCCACGACGAGAAGCAGCTCATCAAGGCCGAGGGCTGGCAGAAGGCCAAGCTGATCACGGTCGGCCGCTTCAACGGCACCGCCCGCGACGACCTCCTGGTGGTGTGGAGCTACGGCACCGTCACGATCTACCCCGACCTGGACACCCGTGGTGTGAGCAAGGGCACCCACCTGGTCGTGAGCGACAAGACGTGGACGTACGCCGAGCAGGTCGGCGCCGGGGAGTTCACCGGCGGCCGCACCTCGGACCTGATCGTGCGCTGGAAGGACGGCGAGACCACCATCCACCCGGCCGTGGACGAGAAGGGCTTCCACGGCGAGACCAAGGTCCGGCCGGCGAAGTCGCCCTGGGTCAATGCCGCTCTCGTCGCCCCCGGGGCGTTCACCGGGACCGGGGCCACCCGGGACGATGTGCTCGTACGGTGGACCGACGGGGCACTGAGCGTCTACCCGCAGGTGGACGCCGCCGGCACCCACCGCGAGGTGCAGATCGTCGGCTGACCCCGGCCCGGGGCCGGACCAGGATCCAGGTCCGGCCCGCCCGGATCGGCCCCGGCCCTCTTCGGAGGGCCGGGGCCCTGGCGTAGCGGAGAACGGCGCGGACCGGGGCGTACCGGAAACCGGCGCGGACCGGGGCGTGCCGGAAGACGGTGACGGGACCCGTCAGCTCAGACCGGCCGTACGGGCGCGCTCCACGACCGGGCCGATGGCCTTGGCGACGGCCTCCACATCGGCGCGGGTGGAGGTGTGGCCGAGCGAGAAGCGCAGGGTGCCCCGCGCCAGCTCCGGCGCGGTCCCGGCGGCCAGCAGCACATGACTGGGCTGGGCGACCCCGGCGGTGCAGGCGGAGCCGGTCGAGCACTCGATGCCCTGGGCGTCCAGCAGCAGCAGCAGGGAATCGCCCTCGCAGCCGGGGAAGGCGAAGTGGGCGTTGGCGGGCAGCCGGTCCGCCGGGTCGCCGCTGAGCACGGCGTCCGGAACGGCGGAGCGCACGGCGCCGATCAGCTCATCCCGGAGCGCGCCGACCTCCCGGGCGAACCGCTCCTGGCGCTCGGCGGCCAGCCGGCCGGCCACGGCGAAGGCGGCGATCGCCGGGACGTCCAGGGTGCCGGAGCGCACCTGTCGTTCCTGGCCGCCGCCGTGCAGGACCGGGACCGGGGTCTGGGACCGGCCGAGCAGCAGGGCGCCGATGCCGTACGGTCCGCCGACCTTGTGCCCGGAGACGGTCATGGCGGCCGTCCCGGAGGCGGCGAAGTCCAGTGGCACCTGGCCGAACGCCTGCACCGCGTCGGTGTGCAGCGGCACCTCGAACTCGGCGGCCACGGCGGCCAGTTCCGGCACCGGCAGGAGGGTGCCGATCTCGTTGTTGGCGTACATCACGGTGGCGAGGGCGACGGTCTCCGGGCCGCGTCCGATCGCCTCCCGCAGCGCCTCGGGGCTCACCCGGCCGAAGCGGTCGACGGGCAGATACTCGACGGTGGCGCCCTCGTGGGTGCCGAGCCAGTCGACGGCGTCCAGCACGGCGTGGTGCTCCACCGGACTGGCGAGCACCCTGACCCGGCGCGGGTCGGCGTCCCGGCGGGCCCAGTAGAGGCCCTTGACGGCCAGGTTGTCGGCCTCGGTGCCGCCGGAGGTGAACACCAGCTCGCTGGGCCGCGCCCCGAGCGCCTCGGCCAGGGCCTCGCGGGCCTCCTCGACGGTACGGCGAGCCCGGCGTCCGGCGGCGTGGAGCGAGGACGCGTTGCCGGTGGCGCCGAGCAGGGCGGTCATCGCCTCGGCCGCCTCGGGAAGCATCGGGGTGGTCGCGGCGTGGTCGAGGTAAGCCATGATGACCCCGATTCTACGAGCACCCCCGGAGCCCCGGGCACCGCCTCCGGCCCGGACGGGGACCGGTCAGAACAGGCCCCAGGACCAGGTGCGGTCCATCGAGACGAGAACGGCCAGTACGACGAGGTCGGCGATGCCCAGGCCGAGCCCCAGGAAGGCGCGGAAGCGGCGGGTGGTGCCGCGCCGGAGGGCGAGGAGCGCGAGGCCGATGGCGACGGGCCCGAGGACGATATTGCCGATCAGCAGGCCCACCAGGCCGAGGACGAACGAGGTGACGGCCATGCCGTCGGCGTCCCGGGTGCCGGTGCGACGGCGCGGGGATGCGGTGATCTCCACGGGGATGTCCTGATTCTGTGAGAAGGGGCTCGGTGGCTCGGGGCCCGTGACACGGAGGCGTCGCGGGCGGGGCGCTGTGCGTCGGGGTGCGTCGGAGGCGCGTCGGGCCGTGCTCCGGGATCGCGCCGGGCCGCGCTTCGGGGCCATGTCGACCCGTGTTTCAGGGCCGCTCCGGGCCGGGCTTCGGGCCGGGTCGGGCCCTGCTGCGAGCCCGGGTCGGCCCCGCCGCGAGCCTGGGTCGGGCGCTGGTTCACGGCCGGGTCGGGCCGGGAACCGCCAGGGGTCAGCGCTGGTGTCGGCGGCGGGTGAGGCGTTCGCGGCCGGCGAAGAGGAACAGCCAGGCCCCGATGACCACGGCGACGGCGATGCTGACCGGGACGGGCACATGGGCCACCGTCCCGAGGACGACACCCAGCAGCAACAGGGCGGCGACAAGGACGAACATGGACGTTTCCTTCCATGGGCGGGTGAACGGCCGGGCGCCGGTCGCGGATCCCGCACGACCCCGGGCGGCACGGACGGCGCCGGCGGCGGACCTCACGCCTGGTGGGCGGAGTTGATCGCCGGTCCGGATAGGCGTGTACCCGGCCTCGTCCCGTCTATCGCACGGCTCCCGCCCGTCGCCGCGCGAGCCGCGTCACAGCCCCCGGCCCGGCAGCGCGCGGGGGCCACGCCCAGACTCCCCCCGGCGCGCCTTCAGCGCCCAGGTCGCGTCACGGCGCCGGAGGCCGCCGGGCCCGCTCAGCCGAACTGGTCGACGCCGAGCTTGACGACCATGCCGGTCACCACCACCAGCAGCACCGTACGGACGAAGCCGGAGCCCCGCCGCAGCGCGGTGGCGGCGCCCAGCCGGGCGCCGAGGACGTTGCACACCGCCATCGCGGCGCCGAGCGTCCACAGCACCTGCCCCTGCGCGGCGAAGACCGTCAGCGCGCCCAGATTGGTGCCGACGTTCACCACCTTGGCCAGCGCCGAGCTCTCCAGGAACTCCATGGCCAGCAGGGAGGTGAAGATCATGATCAGGAAGGTCCCGGTACCGGGTCCGAAGACCCCGTCGTAGAAACCGATCCCGCAGCCGGCGAACGCCACCACGAAGATCCGCCGGTGCCGGCTGACCGCCTCCGGCGACTCCTGGACCGCCCCGAAGGCCGGCCGGGCGGCGACGAAGACCGCGACCACGATCAGCAGCGCCATGATCACCGGCCGGAACCAGGCGGCCGGCAGCGCGGACGCCGAGAGCGCGCCGAACCCGGCGGCCGGGACGGCCAGACCGGCGGCCGGCAGGGCGACGGAGCGGTCGGGTCCGGTACGCCGGGCATAGGTGACCGCGGCCACGGTGGTGCCGGAGATGGCGGTGAGCTTGTTGGTGCCGAGCGCCACGGCGGGCGACAGCGCCGGGAACGCCATGAGAAGCGCCGGGATCAGCACCAGGCCGCCGCCACCGACGACCGCGTCCACCCAGCCCGCCGCCGTCGCCGCGCCCAGCAGCCCCGCCGCCCCCAAGGCGTCCACCGTCATCTCCCCCGCTCAATCGGCCACTCGGCCACTCGGCCACCTGATCGACCGTCTCGCCGGCCGGCCGCGCCGAAGAGTACCCGGCGCGGCCCGGACCCAGCCGCCTCCCCGAGGCTGTGAAGGGAGGGGAGCGGCCCGGTCCGGTCCGGAGCACCAGGGCGACCCGGTACGGCTGCGCGCCGCCTCGCTCACCGAGCCCGGCTGGGCGGACGGGCTGATGTCCCCGGAGGCCGGCGCCCACGGGGGCGATGCCCCGGAAGCGGGTGCCCCGGAAGCGGGTGCCCCGGAAGCCGGTGCTCCGAAGGCGGGCGCATCGGAAGCCCGCGTCCCGGACGGGCCGGCGGCGCGGCGACCCGTCCTGGTGCCGGCCGAAGGAGTGCTGATGTATTTCGACCCGGCCGGGCTGGCCGGCTTCCTGACCGAGAGCCGCCGGGCGCTCGGGCCCCGGGTGGAGCTGGCCGGGGACTACTTCCACCCGAGGGTGGCGCTCAGCGACCGGCACCCGATCGTGAAGGCCACCGGCGCCCGGTTCCGCTCCGGCGCCCGGACCGGAACCGGGCGCCGGCCGCGCTCGCGCCGGGCCGGCGGCTGGTGGCCGAGCGCCCGGTCGCCGAGCTGGTCGGGCCGGTCCATGCGGCCGCCGCCGGGCTCTTCCGCGCCCTCAGCCTGGGCGGCCGGGCGTACGCGGTCGCCCACCTCCGCTCGACGGACCCGGACTGGGCCCGTCCGGCCCGGGCGGGAGCCGCCCCCGCCCGGGGTTCCCGCGCCTCCCCGGGCCGTCAGCCCCGGGGCGCGCGGGCCAGCTGGCGGGACTGGGCGACCAGCCGGTCGGCGCTGTCCCAGACCTCGGCGTCCTCCTCCAGGAACCCACCCGCCAGATTGCGGGTGGAGATGGCGACCCGCAGCGGCCCCGGGGCCGGGCGGCGGCGGATGTGCGCCGTCAGCTCGATGGTGGGCGTCCAGCCCGAGAGGCCCAGGTCGAACGAGGTCGGGGGCAGGGCGTCGACGGTCAGCAGCAGCGACAGCGGATCGGCGTCCCGGCCGTCGGCCAGCCCGAACCAGGCACGCATCTCGCCCTTGCCGGACGGGGCGCCGACCGCCCAGCCGGCCGTGGCCGGGTCCAGCCGGATGTCCAGCCGGTCCGCGATGGCCCAGGCGGACGAGTCCGGCGGCGCCGGGTGGTCGGCGGCGCCCAGGCAGAGTTCGCGCGGCGGGATGGCGGGCGGCTTGGCGGCGGTACGGGCCTCCTCCGGGAGCGCGCCGAGGTCGCCGTAGGTGGCGAGCACCCGGATCCGCTCGACCTCGGTGCCGTCCTCGGCGTACTGGAGGAGCGACGCCTGACCGGTGGAGAGCGTACGGCCGGTACGGATCGTCTCGGTGCGCACCACGGCGGGGCCGGGCAGCGAGGGGGTGAGGTAGTACGCCGAGACGCTGAACGGGTCGGTGTACGGCAGCGCCGCGCCGAGCGCCCGGCCGAGCACGGCCAGCGCGTAGCCGCCGTTGACGGCGCCCAGAATGGTCCAGCCGGCCGAGAGCCCGGCGTCGTACACCCCCGGCTCCCGGAGCGTGACGGCGGTGTCCCGGTCGAACTCGCTGCCGGACCCACCGCCGGCCCTCTCCGGACCGCCCGCCGCGCCCGTCCCCGGGCCATGAGTCGTCCGGCCTTCCGTCTCCCGGCCGTCCGTCTCCCGGCCTCGCGTCTCCCGGTCGGCTGCCTCGCCGCTCATGCGTCGCCCCTCTCCCCGGTCCCCGCCCGGCCGGTGCCGGCGGGCCTCGGCCGCACAGTACAACAGCCAACTACTAAGCGGTAGCTTTCCTTGCGGAAGGCCGGCTGCTACCGCCGGGCGGACTCCGGCCCGGCGAACGCCCGCCGGCCGTGGACGAGCAACTCGCGCAGCGCGGGGTTGTGCGCGCCCCGCCAGACCAGTGCGAGCAGCGCCGGCGTCTCGATGTCCTCGATGGTGCGGGCGATGAGCCGGTCTCCGTGATCCGCGGCCATCGAGGCGCTGAGGACGCCGACCCCGAGCCCGCGGGCGGCGAGGTCCGCGATGGCGTCCGCGGCACTGGCCTGGAGCGCGATCGAGGGCTGGAGGCTCCGCGCCGCGCAGGCGCGGTCCAGCACCGCGCGCAGGCCGGTGCCGGGCGGCATGCACACGAGGGGGTGGGCGACCAGGTCCCGCAGGGCGACCCGCCGCCGCCGGGCCAGGGGGTGTCCGGCCGGGACCGCCGCGACGAGCCGCTCGCTGACGATGGTCAGCGCCTCCAGCCCGTCCGGGGTGGCGGCCGCCGCACCGATGAGAGCCATGTCGACGGCACCGGCGCGCACTCCCTCCACCAGCCGGCCGGAGTTCTCCTCCAGCAGCGAGATCTCCACCCCGGGATGTGCCCGGTGGAACGCGGCGAGGGCGTCGAACAGCGGGGTGACGGTGCAGCCGATGACCATGCCGACCGCGAGCCGGCCCCGGATCAGCTCGGTCACCTCGCCCACCGCCTGACCGACCGCTCCGGCGGCGGCCAGTGCGGCGCGCGCGTGCTCGAGCGCGGCCTTTCCGGCGACGGTGAGGGTGACGGTGCGCGCCGACCGGTCGAACAGCTCGGCGCCGAGCTCCCGTTCCAGCCGGCGGATCTGGGCGCTGACGCCCGACTGGCTGATGTGCACTCGCTCGGCGGCCCGGGTGAAGTTCCGCTCCTCGGCGACCGCGACGAAGTACTCCAGCTGCCTCAGCTCCATGACTCCGAATTCTAGCTTCCAGCAAAACCATCTGTTGGACTTCTGACCGGCCGCCGACCACGCTGGAAGCACCGACGGACTGAAGGCCGAAGTCCGGACCGAAGACCGACGAACCGAAGACGGACGACCGAAGCCCGAAGGCCGAAGGTGGTCCACCGACGCCAGGAGGAGCCCATGCCGGAGCACGAGTCGACGGACAAGCCGGAGTACGCGAGGGCCATGCGGCCCGAGGAGATCACCCGGCTGTTCGTGGAGCGGTCCAACGCCGGGGACGCGGCCGGAGTCGCCGCGCTCTACGAGGAGGACGCGGTGCTGGCCTATCCGCCCGGTGAGCTGACGGTCGGGCGGGAGGCGATCCGCGCGCTGTGGGAGAAGGTGCTGTCCGGCCGCCCCCGCTTCGAGCCGGAATCGCCACTGCCCACGCTGATCAGCGGCGACCTCGCCCTCACCTCGACCCCGCCGAAGGACGGGGCCGGCGCCCGCGCCCAGGTGGTCCGGCGCCAGCCCGACGGCAGCTGGCTGCGCGTACTCGACCAGCCCGAGTTCACCCCGCCCGGCGCCTGACCCCCTCGGCCGCACCCCCGCGCCGCGGCGGTGGCCGGCACACACGCGCCCGCCGGCCGCCGGACGCACAGCGGTGACGGGCGGCTGGGCGGCTCGTACCGCCCGCCGTCACCGCGTACGCGAACGGGTGCGCAGGAACAGGGCGCTGGTGAGGGTGCCGAGGAGCACGAGGGCGGCGTTCACCGCGATCGCGACCTTCAGACCGCCGAGGACGGCCGGGGCTCCGGCCCCGGTCATGGCAGCGGTGGCGACGGCGCTCATGACCGGCGTGCCCATGGTGATGCCGACCTGCTGGGTCATGGTGGCGAGGCCGGTGGCCAGGCCCTGTTCGTGATCGGCGAGCCCCGAGGTGGCGGTGACCATGAAGCCCACGATGACGAGCATGTTGCCGACCCCACCGGCGAAGGTGCCGATCAGCAGCAGCCACATCGACGAGCGGTCGTCCCCGAGGCCGAGCAGCGCGGTCGTGAAGACGGTCTGCAGAAGGCCGCCGGTGATCAGCGTCGACGTGCTGCCGATCTGTCCGATGACCTTCGGGGCGATGGTGCCGCCGAGGACCGTTCCGATGCCGAGCACGCCGAAGGACAGCCCGGCGGCGAGCGGCGAGAAGCCGAGCACCTTCTGGAGGTGGAGCGTCAGCAGGAAGACCAGGGAGGTCTCGGTGAGGAACGCGACCAGACCGGCGATGTTGCCCCAGGCCACCGACCGCTTGCCGAGCACACCGAGCGGCACGAGCGGCGCGGACACCGTGCGCTCGACGGCGTAGAACACCAGCAGCAGGGCGACACCCACGGCCAGCGGCACCAAGGCCTCCACCGAGCCCCAGCCCTTCTCGCCCGCCCGGGTGAGCCCGAAGACGACAGCCAGCAGGCCGAGCGTGACACTGACGGCGCCGGGCAGGTCCAGCGCGGGGCGCTCGTCGGGACGGGACTCCTTGATGACCGCCGGGGCGATGACCAGCACGGCGAGGGCGACGGGCACATTGACGAAAAACGCCCAGCGCCACGACAGCAGGTCGGTCAGCAGACCGCCGAGGACGGCGCCGGTGGTGAATCCGGCCGACATGAGCGCCCCGTTGAGGCCGAGCGCCTTCTCACGCAGCGGGCCCTCCGGGAACGAGGTCGTCAGCAGCGAGAGTCCGGCCGGGGTGACCGCGGCGGTGGCCAGGCCCTGGAAGACGCGGGCCGCGATCAGTACCTCGGGGCTCCGCGCCAGACCGCCCACGAGCGAGGCCGCGCCCAGGACGACGAGGCCGCCGAGGAACAGCCGGCGGCGGCCGAACAGGTCCGCGACGCGGCCGAACAGCAGGGTGAAGCCGGCCGCGCACAGCGCGAACGAGGTGGCGATCCACTGCAGATGGGACAGCGAGAAACCCAGGCCCTCACCGATCACCGGCAGCGCCACGTTCAGGATGGAGAAATCCACGGCCAGCATGAACTGGGCCGCGAGCAACAGCACCAGCACCAGCCGGAGCCGGGGGGTGAGCGCGACCGGGGCCGCCCCGGCCGCGCTGCCGGAGGCGGTGTCCGCTGCGGTGCCGGAGGCGGTGCCGGCCGCCTCCACATCAGTGACAGACATGACGTCGAGTCCCTTTCCTCGTGTTTCCTGACACCCGGCGCGCTCGGTCGCGGCACGCGCGGTCACGAAGGAAGAGGCTCGTCGACACCCGGAATCCCAGCCAGGCCCCTCTCTCGCACAGCCGGCGCGAGGGTGGTCATCACACGACCACCCTGACGGCCTCCGGTCACCGGGCCGGGCGGGCATGATGGGGAAGTCAGTGGCCACGGCCTGTCGCACACCGCCGACCTGGAGGCATGGATGGACGCCCCGTCCGAGCTGGGAGACTTTCTCAAGTCGCGTCGCGCCGCACTGCGCCCCGAGGAGGTCGGCATCGCTCCGCACCCGACCCGCCGCCGCGTCAGCGGTCTGCGCCGGGAGGAGTTGGCGATGCTCGCCGGGGTCAGCATCACCCACTACACCCGTCTCGAACAGGGCCGGGCCACCGGCGCCTCCGACAGTGTGCTGGAGGCGATAGCGCGTACGCTGCGCCTCTCCGACGACGAGACGGCCCATCTGAAGGACCTCGCCCGCCCCGCCGCTTCGTCCCGGCCGGCCCCACCGCGGGCGGCCCATGCCGGCGCCTCAGCCCGGCAGTTGCTGGCGGCCATGAGCGAAGTTCCGGCCCTGGTCCTCAGCCGGCACAACGACGTCCTCGCCTGGAACCGCATAGGGCATGCGCTGCTCGCCGGACACCTGGCGCCCGAGAGCCCCGACACACCGGCCACCCGCCCCAACCTGACCCGGATGCTGTTCCTGGACGAGCAGTACCGGGATCTGTTCACGAACTGGAACGAGGAGGCGCAACTCGGCGTGGCCTCCCTGCGCCTGATCGCCGGCCGCCATCCCCACGACCGCGCCCTCACCGAGCTTGTCGGACAACTCGTCATGAATTCCGAGGAGTTCGCCTCTCGCTGGGCCCGGCACCCGGTGCGCACCTGCACCTCCGGGGTGAAGCACCTGCGGCATCCGCTGGTCGGCGCGATGGACCTGAGCTTCGAGAACCTCGTCATCCCCGGGGCCTCCGGCCAGCGCCTCATCGCCTACACGGCCGAGCCCGGCTCGCCGTCGGAGGCCGCGCTGCGGCTCCTCGGCAGTGTGACGGCCCCGATGGCGCAGGACCCGCCGGTCGCACCGGGCCCGACGCCGGTACGGCGCTGAGACACCGCCGTACCGCCGTACGGCCCGCCCGGCCCGCTCGGCGTCGGACGACACCACGGGATCGTCGGCCCCGGACGGCTCACACCGGACCGACGACGAACCCCCGGCTCAGGTCACTAGGCGCTCGGCTGGTCCTCCGGGGCTTCGCGGGCCGAGGAGCGCCGGTTCCAGGCGCGTGGCGCCCGCCAGCGGAAGCGGAGCGCGGCCAGCCGGATCAGGAACGCGGAGACCGCGGCCAGTCCGCTGGTGACGGGGTTGAGCGCGTCGAAGCGGAGGCAGAGCACCACCATGGTGGCGCCGACGATCGCGGGGACGGCGTAGAGGTCCCGGTCCCAGCGGAGCAGCGAGGGCACCTCGTTGGCGAGTACGTCCCGCAGCACACCGCCCCCGACGGCGGTGGCAAGTCCCATGACGGCGGACGAGGTGAGGCCGAGCCCGTACTCGTACGCCTTGGTGGTGCCGGCCACGCAGAACAGCCCGAGTCCGGCCGCGTCGAAGACGTTGACCGCCGCCTGGGTGCGCTCGACCACCGGGTGGAGGAAGAACACCAGCACGGTGGCGACCAGGGGCATCAGGAAGTACCCGAGGTCGGTGAAGGCGGCGGGCGGTACGGCGCCGATGACGAGGTCGCGGAAGAGGCCCCCGCCCAGCGCGGTCACCTCGGCCAGGACGGCCATGCCGAAGACGTCGAAGTTCTTCCGGACGGCGAGCAGCGCGCCGGAGATCGCGAAGACGAAGATGCCGACGAGGTCCAGCGCGTGTTGTACGGAGGGGGTGAACAGGTCCAGGAGCACCGGGCATTTTACCCCGCCCGGTGCTCCTGCCCGTGCTCCCACCTGGTGTTCCTGCCCGGTGCTCCCCCCGGGGCTCATGCCCCCTGGTGTTCCCGCCCGCCGGGGCCGGGGCCGGGGTCAGGACCCGAGCCATGCCCGGGGCCGGGTCCGGGACGCGGGTCCCCGCGTCGGCCGGACTCGCGCGCCCCGGGGCTGCCCGGCTAGCCCCGGTCGGCGGCCGGCTGCCCGGCTCCCCCAGTCGTTCTCCCGTGTCCGCCCTCGGCCGCTTCGCCGGGGCCGGCCGGCGGGGGTGCTCCCGGCGCCCCGGCCGGGCCCGGGGCGGGGGCGCCGCCCAGCACGCCGGGCACCGGCAGCTTGGGGTCCGCCTCCGCCGCGGGCGCGGGCACCCCGGGCACGGGGGCCGGCGGCTCCGGGCCGGACACCAGGTCCGGGGCGGGGCCGGCGTCCGCCGCCTCCGGCTCCTCCGCGACCGCCGCCGTCTCGGTCACCGCCTCGATACCGGTGGCCCGGGTGCGGACGAGGGTGCCCGCCTCGATCCCGGCCGTCCAGTGGCAGGCCACCCGGTGCCCGTCGCCGGTGTCGGTCAGCTCCGGCCGGTCGGTGGCGCACAGGGTGTCCTGCACCCACGGGCAGCGGGTGTGGAACCGGCACCCGGCGGGCGGGTTCGCCGGGGACGGCAGGTCCCCGTGGAGCAGGATGCGCTCCCGGCGGTCCTCCAGGTCCGGATCGGGCACCGGCACCGCCGACATCAGCGCCTTGGTGTACGGGTGCCGGGGCGCGGCGTACAGGGCGTCGCTGGGCGCCTCCTCCACCAGCGACCCCAGGTACATCACCCCGATGACGTCCGAGATGTGCCGCACCACCGCCAGGTCGTGGGCGATCACCAGATAGGTGAGGCCCAGTGACTCCTGGAGCTCCTCCAGCAGATTGATCACCTGCGCCTGGATGGAGACGTCCAGCGCGGAGACCGGCTCGTCGCAGATGATCACGTCCGGCTCCAGGACCAGCGCGCGGGCGATGCCGATGCGCTGGCGCTGGCCGCCGGAGAACTCGTGGGGGTAGCGGTTGAGCGCGTCGGCGGGCAGCCCGACCCGCGCCAGGATCTCCTTGATCTTCTCCCGGCGCTCCTCCCGGTCGGCGCCGATGCCGTGCGCGGCCATGCCCTCGGCGAGGATGGACTCGATGTTCTGCCGGGGGTTGAGGCTGCCCAGCGGGTCCTGGAAGACCATCTGGAGCCGGCGGCGGAAGCGGCGCATGGCCTCGTCGTCGAGACCGGCCAGGTCGGTGCCGTCGAAGACCACCTCGCCGGAGGTGATGCCGGTGAGCCGCAGCACGGCCCGGCCCAGGGTCGTCTTGCCGCAGCCGGACTCCCCGACCAGGCCGTACGTCTGGCCCGCCTCGACCTTCAGCGAGACCCCGTCCACCGCGTAGACATGGCCGACCACCCGGTCGAAGAGGATCCCCTTCCGGATCGGGAAGTGGACCTTGAGGCCGTCGAGTTCGAGCAGGCTCATGCCGGCACCTCCGCGGTGGGCGGGACGGCGGGCAGGACCGGGTTGACACAGCGCACCCGGTGGCCGGCGGCCCGTGGCTCGGTCAGTTCGGGGGTGCCGGTGAGGCACTCCAGTGTGTAGTGGTCGCAGCGCGGGGCGAAGGCGCAGCCGTCGGCCCAGGCGATCTTGTCGTTGATGGAGCCGCGGATGGGGTGGAGCGGCTCGCCGCGCGGGGCGTCCAGGCGCGGGATGGAGCCGAGCAGCCCGTGGGCGTACGGATGGGTGGGGTGGCCGAACAGCTCGCGGCGGCCCGCCGTCTCCACCGCCTTGCCCGCGTAGAGGACATTGACCTGGTCGCAGAGGCCGGCGACCACCCCCAGATCGTGGGTGATCATCAGCAGCGCGGTGCCCTCCTGGTCGACCAGTTCCCTGAGCAGTTCCAGGATCTGGGCCTGGATGGTCACGTCCAGCGCGGTGGTGGGCTCGTCGGCGATGAGCAGCCGGGGCGCGCAGGCCACCGCCATGGCGATCAGCGCGCGCTGCCGCATCCCGCCGGAGAGCTGGTGGGGGTACTCCTTGAGCCGCCGGCCGGGGTCCGGGATGCCGACCCGGTCGAGCAGTTGGGCGGCCTCCTTCCGGGCGGGCTCGCCCTTGAGCCCCCGGTGGCGCCGGAGGATCTCGGTGACCTGAAGGCCGATCGGGACGACCGGGTTCAGCGAGGAGAGCGGGTCCTGGAAGATCATGGCCAGCTCGCGGCCGCGCAGGTCGCGCATCCGCGCGGGGCTCAGGGTGAGCAGGTCGGTGCCGTCGAAGTCGGCGCGCCCGCCGACGGTGACGCCCTTGGCCGGCAGCAGCCCCATCAGGGCGAGCGAGGTCACGGACTTGCCGCACCCCGACTCGCCCACCAGGCCCACGACCTGGCCCTGGCCTACGGTGAAGGAGACCCCGTCCACGGCGGTCGACGGCCGGCGGTCACGGCCGCCGAAGGTGACGGTGAGTTCGTCAACGGAAAGCAGTGGCATGGGACTTCAGCCTCGCAGCTTCGGATCGAGCGCTTCGCGCATGGCCTCGCCGAGCAGCGTGAAGCCGAGGGCGGTGATGATGATCCCGACCGCCGGATAGACGGCCATCATCGGCGCGTTGTCGAAGAACCGCTGGGCCTGGGAGAGCATCACACCCCACTCCGGCACGGCCGGGTCCGGATTGCCGAGCCCCAGGTAGGAGAGGGCGGCGGCCTCGATGATGGCGGTGGCGAGGCTCAGGGTGGCCTGCACGATCACCGGGCTCAGCGAGTTGGGCAGGATCTGGGTGAGGACGATCCGCTTCCGGCGGATGCCGAGCGCCTTGGCGGCCAGCACATAGTCGGCGCCGCCCTGGGCGAGCATCGAGCCGCGCAACAGCCGGGCGAAGACGGGAATCTGCACCACCCCGACGGCGATCATGACGGTGGTGAGCGACTGTCCCATGACGGCCGCGATGGAGACCGCCAGCAGCAGCGAGGGCAGCGACAACAGGATGTCGATGACCCGCATGACCACGGTGTCGATCCGGCGTCCGGCCCGCCCGCCGAGGGTGACGGCGGCCCCGGAGAGCGTACCGATCAGCGCTCCGAGCAGCAGTCCGATGAGCATGGAGACCACCCCGACCAGCAGGGTCTGCCGGGCGCCGACGAGCATCCGGGAGAACATGTCGCGTCCCAGATGGTCGAGACCGAACCAGTTCTCGCCGCGCGCTCCGACGAACTTCCCCTGATTGGCGAGGACTTCGCCGCGCCAAGTCTGGGCCGTGGGTGAGTACGGCGTCACCCACGGGCCGACCACGGCCACGACGACGAACAGGGCGATCACCACGGCGCCGATGACCGCCATCCGGTTGGACCGCAGCCGCCGGAACGCCTCTTTCCAGAGGCTGTTGCCCACGGTGGCCCCGGTCCGCCGGGTCAGTTCGGCGAGCCGGTCGATCTTCGCGGCCCGCCCGGTCGCGACGGCCCCGGCGGTCCCGGCCGTTCCTGCGGCTCCACCGCTTCCCTGGCTTCCCTTGGCTCCCTGGCTTCCCTTGCTTCCCTGGCTTTCACCGCGTTCCTTGCTTCCGTCTCCGGCATCGCTTTCCTTGCCGGCCTGGGTTCGATTGGTTCCGGCGGTCATGTCAGTGCACCCGCACTCTCGGGTCGATGAGGCTGTACGCCAGATCGACCAGCAGGTTGATGAGGACGTACACCATCGCGATGAACATGATGAAACCGACGAGCACCGGGTAGTCCCGGGCGTCGATCGAGGTGCGGATGAAGGAGCCGATCCCGCCGAAGGAGAAGACGGATTCGGTGAGCACCGCCCCGGAGAGCAGGCTGCCGGTCAGCAGGCCCACGGCGGTGACCACCGGCAGCAGCGCGTTGCGCAGCACATGGCGGACCCGGACCACCCGCTTCTCCAGGCCCTTGGACTCGGCGGTACGGACATAGTCCTCACCCACCACCTCCAGCACACTGGCCCGGGTCATCCGGACGATGACGGCGAGCGGGATGGAGGCCAGGGTCACCGCCGGTAGCACCAGATGGACGAGCGCGTCCCAGGTGGCGTCGAACTCCCCGGTGAGCAGGCCGTCCAGGACGGCGAAGCCGGTGACACCGGTGGCGTCGAGACCGGTGGAGAGCCGTCCGTAGCTGGGGAAGAGGCCCAGGCCGACGGCGAAGACACCCTTGAGGAGCAGGGCGAGGAAGAAGACGGGTACGCAGATCCCGATCAGCGAGCCGGAGACCGCCGTCACATCGAGCCAGCCGCCGCGGCGCCGGGCCGCGAGGTAGCCGAGCGGGATGCCGGCCGCCACCGCGATCAGCATCGCGGCGACGCTCAGTTCCACGGTGGCCGGGAAGCGCAGTACGAACTCGTCCCACACCGGCTGGCCGGTCTGGGTGGAGGTGCCGAGGTCCAGCTGGACGACGCGCTTGAGGAAGCGGCCGTACTGGACCCAGACCGGCTGGTCGAGCCCGAGGGCCCGGTTGATGCGTGCCACGTCGGCCTCGGTCGCGCGCTCGCCCAGGATGGCCGAGGCGGGCCCGCCGGGGAGCCGGTTCAGCCAGAGGAAGAGCAGGACCGACAGGCCGAGCAGGGTGGGAATGAGCTGGAGCAGTCGTCGTACGACGAGACGCAGCACCCCGGGCCCCTTTCTTGTGTTCTCGGTGAGGTCGTCACGGACGCGCCCGCGGTCACGGATACGGTCCGGCCCCCGCACGCCGGCCGTGGTACGGGTCCAGCCCCGTGCGCCCGCCCGCGCACGAATACGGGCACGAGCACGCGCACGGGACGAGCACGGGCGCGGGAGCGGGGTCCGGATCCGGGTACGCCGGAGTGAGGTCCGCCCGGCCACCTGTGCTGGGGCCGGGCGAACCCGCGGGCTCCGCTGCTTACGTGAAGGAGACCTCGGCGAAGTTCTCCTGGGTCAGCGGAGAGACCTTCGGCGGGTTGACGTTCTTGCCGAAGGCGATGGCCGGCGGCGAGGAGGAGATCGGCACACCCGGCAGATAGGCCATGATCGTCTCATTGGCCTTCTTGTAGGAGGCGACCCGCTTGGCCGGGTCCACCTGCTTCGAGGCGTCGGTCACCGCCGCGAAGACGGCCGGGTCCTTGAAGCCCCACTGCTTGTCGTACTCGGCGAACCAGGTGCCGATGAAGTTGTAGCCGTCGTTGAAGTCACCGGTCCAGCCCAGCATGTGCAGGGCGCAGGCGCCCGCCTCGGTGGCGTCCAGGTAGTCCGGGCTCCACTTGAGCGGCTTCGGGACGACGGTGATGCCGGCCTTCTCCAGATCGGCCTTGATCAGCTCGAAGATGTCCTGCGGGGCCGGCATGTACGGCCGGGTGACCTCGGTCGGGTAGCAGAACTCGACCTTGAGGCTCGACTCGCCCGCCGCCTTCAGCAGTTGCTTGGCCTTGTCGGTGTCGAAGGAGTACTTCGTCACCTTGTCGGACCAGCCGGCCACCGTGTCCGGCATGAACTGGGTGGCGAGCTTGCCGCCCTCGGGGAGCTGCGTCTTGACGATGTTCTCGCGGTCCATGGCGTACGCGATGGCCTGGCGGACCTGCGGCTTCTTCAGCGCCGGGTTCTTCTCCTGGGTCATGCCCAGGTACAGCAGGTTGAAGACGTCCCGGGTCGGGACCTGATAGCCCTGCCCCTTCAGCGTCTTGACGTCGGCGGGCGACACCAGGTCGTAGCCGTCGATGTCACCGGCCTGGAGCGCCTGGCGGCGGCCCTCCTCGGTGTCGATGGTGCGGAAGACCAGGTTCTTCACCTTGGCCTTGTCGCCCCAGTAGCCGTCGAAGCGGGTGAGGGTGACCTCCTTGTTGCCCTTGTTCCACTTGGTGATCTTGTAAGGCCCGGTGCCGGCGACCGTGCCGGCCTCCTGGCTGTACTTCGGGTAGGTGATGGCGTCGCCCTTGCCGGACGCCGCCTGCTTCTCGTACTCCTTCAGCGCCTTGGGCGAATGGATCGCCAGCGCCTGGAGGGAGAAGCCGCCGGGCAGGTTGGCGGAGGGCCGGTCGACCTCGATGACGGCGGTGTTCTCGTCCTTCGCGGTGCAGGACTTGTAGTTCGCCTTGGGCGCCTCGGGGTCCTCGTTCTTGGCGAAGCCACCCATGATGGCCTGCCAGTAGTAGGAGACCGCGCTCGACTGGTAGGTGCCCTTCCAGTTGAACCAGTGGTCGTAATTGGCGCACACCGCCGCCGCGTTGAACTTCTCGCCGTCGTGGAACGTCACATTCTTACGGAGGTTGAACGTCCACACCGTGCCGGCCGGGTTGCTGGACCACTTCTCGGCCAGGCCGCCGACCAGCTTGGTGCCGCCCGGCTCGTGCTCCAGAAGCGCCTCGAACGCCTGCCGGGTGACCCGGAAGGTCTCGCCGTCACTGGCGAGCGCGGGGTCGAGCGAACCGGGGTCACCGGCACCGGCGAAGACAAAGGTGTCCTTGGCCCCGCCCTTGTCACCGTCCTTGCCCCGCTCACTCGCACACCCGGTGGCGATCAGGCCGACGGCGACCGCCGCCGTGACCGCTCTGGTGGTTCGGGATCTGAACATGCGCATGGGCCCACCCCAGGATTCCGCCGTGACACGTGGTCTTGACCGGCCGAACACTACCCACGCCTCCGGCGGCCGAGAACAGTCCGGATAGCGGTGATACCCAGTCGAGACCCGGACGCCCAACAAACCGGCCTGATACGGGACATGAACGTTCGGCGCGGTCATATGAGCGGCTTGCGGGACAGGCGCCGCGAAGCGCCGGGCGCCGACGGGCGCGGTCCGGGGGCGGGAGTCCGCCGGGGCCCGCCCCCGGACCGGCCGGAGCGGCGCCGGTGACGTGCGGGGACGTGCGGAAACGGCTCCGGAGACGCGGTACGGGTCCGGAGCCGGGGACGCGGGACGGCTCAGGCGCCCCGGGGCGGGTAGCCGTAGGCGGGACCGGCCGGCGGGGCGGCGTGCGCCTCGCGGTCGTAGAACGGCCGGGCGTTGGCGCGCAGCCAGAGAGTGACCGGATCGTGCGGGTCGGACATCGCGACCGTGGAGACCGGCAGCCCCTCGGGGACGGCGGTGACCGACTGGCGCATCATCGCCCGCACCGACTCCACGGCGGCGTGCCCGGCGTCGTACAGATCGAGTCCGATGGCGAGGTACGGCGAGCCCAGCGCCGGGTGCACCCAGGCGCGGCGCAGCGAGCGGACCACCGGAGTGCGGTGCGCGTTCTGCGCCAACAGGGCGTAGAACTGCGGCAGTTCGATGGCGGGTTCGGAGAGCCGCAGCGGCCCGGCGGGCATCCGGTCGAGCCCGGTGGCGATCCGGCGCAGGTCCGGCCAGGGAATGCCCACACCACCGCCGGGGGCGTGCGGGTTGAGCCAGACGCCCCAGCGGTCCGGGTAGAGGGCCCGGGCGATCTCCGGGCCGCCGACCACCTCATGGGCGCGGGTCCAGCCGGAGGCGGCCAGCTCCTCGGCGGAGGTGACGCAGGGCGCGTAACAGACGCCGTCGACCTCCATGTTGCCGTACTGGGCGTCGGGCGAGCCGGGCCGGCCGTGCCAGAGCAGCATCCAGAGCCGGCCGCCCGCCGGGTCGGCCAGGGCGCGCAGCAGCGCCTCGTAGGCGTCGTAACGCCCGGGCGCCACCTGGCGCAGCATGTGCTCGACCTGTCCGGTCGCCGGGGTGCCCGGTGCACTCACCCTCGGTCCCGCCCCTCTTCCGTCCACCGCTCCACTTTATGCGGGACTCCGCCGCGGATCTTTATCCGGATCCGCGGCCGGATCTCCCTCCGGACCTCTCCGCGGCTCTCTCTCCGGGCCTCTTCCCGGACCTCCGGGGATCTCGCGGTCTCGCGGATCTCGCGGTCTCGCGGACCTCTAGGCGGGGAGCCGCTGGTGGAAGGGCCGCACCCGCGCCAGCAGCCAGTCCCCCACCGGGTCCCGCACCACGTCCAGCAGGATCAGATGGACCGGCCAGGCCACTGGCGCCCGGCCCAGCGCCCGGCCCAGCGCGTCCAGGGCCACCGCCCGGCCGGCGTCCGGGGTCCACTCCTCGTGGAGCTGGACCCCGACGAACAGGGTGGGCGGCTCGCCCTCCACGCTGGCCAGCGCCCGGCGGGCGGTGAGCACCGCGCCGGAGGCCTGGAACTCGGCGGCGGCGGCGGTCAGGAAGTCGACCGGGTCCTCCTGCCAGTCGGGCTCGAAGAGCCGCACCCGGCCCCCGGAGGCGGGCCCGTCCAGCTCGGTGCGCCCGGCCCGGCAGAGCGCGGCCACCGCGGGGGGCGGCAGCGGGACGCCGACCGTGCCGCCCGGGTTGACCGCGATGCCCAGCTGGGGCGGCAGCCCCCGGGCGAACTCGACGGCGGGGGCGACGGTGTACGAGAGATGGGCGCCGGCGCCGCGCCGGAACTCCCCCTCGGAGCTGAACACCGGTACGTAGGGGGCGCCGTCCAGCTCCAGCGTCGGCAGGTCCAGGCCGGGGCTGTCGGGCGCGCCGCCGTTGGGCAGCGGCACCCAGACCGGGCTGCGCCCCAGCACCTCGACCAGCCGGGCGCCCGCGCCGGGGTCACCGAGCGAGGCGGCGAGCACCTCCTCCAACTCGTTGCCCGGCCAGACCGGTGCGTCCGGCAGCGACTGGTGGCCCGGCCATGCTGTGTCCACTGGTGGTTCCTCGCCCTTTCCCGCTCTCCCACGACCTCGGTACGGCCGGGTACGCGCCCGCCGGCGGTGACGGTGCCAGCCGGTACGCGCCTGCCGGCCCACCGCCATCGCCGGTACGCCCCTGCCCGCCGTTCCGTCGCAGCACGATAGGCCCTGGCCAGGGGCGGGTGCCAGACGCGCGGGCGAGGCCACCGGGCGCGAGGGGCGCCGGGCGGGCCGGCGGGGCAGGCCGGACGGCGCGCCCGGCGGTCCGACGCGACGGACCGGACGGGCTCGGGCCCTGTCCGGACGGGTCGCGCATGCCGGACCGGGGCGGGTCGGGGCTGCCGGGCCGCGTGTACGGCCCGGGGCCTGATCGGATCGGGCCCCGTCCGGACCCGGAACCGGCCGGACTCCCCGGCGCGGGCCCCGGGGGGCTCAGCGCCGGTCGGGGCCCCGGTTTCCCGGGCGGCCGGGAGCGTCGGGGCTCCCCGGACTCCCCGGCCCCCGGTCCGCCGGGGCTCACCGGCCGCCCGGCCCCACTCCGCCGTCCCGCTCGCCCGGCACCGCGCCGAACCCGATCCGCCGCAGGGCCGTCGCGGCCAGCCGGTCCAGCAGGGTCACCGAGGCACACCCGGCCGGCACCACGCCCCGCTCGGCGTCCCGCACCAGCCGGCCGGCCGCCGCGCGGTGCCGGGCGAAGGCGTACCGGGAGACCCCCCGGCCCCGATCCCGCTGGCCCTCGCGCGCGGCGTCGGGCGCCACGTCGAGCAGCAGCAGGTGCAGGCTCCGGCCGCGCCGCCGGGCCTCCCGGGCCAGCCAGCGGCGCACCCAGACCTGGGTCCCGCAGTCGTGCACCACCAAGTGGGCGCCGGCCCGCAGCGCCCGGCGCAGCCCCCAGTAGTGCGCCGCCCGGACCAGCGGGCGGTAGACGGCGTACGGCAGCCGGCCGGGCATCCGGCGCTCCCAGCGGTCCCGGGCATCCTGCGAGTCGACGCCCAGACCCCCGGCGGTGCGGGCGATCAGCGTGGACTTGCCGCTGCCGGGCAGCCCGGAGACGACCACCAGGTCCCCGGCGGCGAAGGTCAGCGCCCGGGGCCCGCGCCCGCCCCGGCCTCGCAGGTCCCGGACGACCGGCAGGACGGCGGCGAGCGGACGGCGCCGTACCAGCGCCCCGAACCGGTCCGGCCGTCCCGCCCGGCCCGCCGGCAGCGCCACCTCGGGGAGCCCCGGGCCCCCGGAGGCGCCCGAGACCCCGGAGCCGCCGGACATCCCGCCCCCCGGCAGTCCGGGCCGGCCCCCCGGGACCGCTCCGGCGGACGCGCCCGCCCGCGCCGCGCCCGCTCGTGTCCCGTACGCACCGGACCGCTGCGACACCATCGCTACTCCCCGCTACTCCCCCTGCTCGGGCTCGGCTGTCCGACCCTTGCCCAAGAAGTGTAAAGAATGGGTAATGAGTCACAACCGATTTGCCGAAGAGACCCCGCGTGCAATGATGTGCGCGCCAGGCGCCGCGCGGTCGGGAATGACGCGAACGCGCACACAACCGCATACCGGCCGCTCGAATCCGCGCGGGAGAGTTCCGGAACATGGTCGGACGTGATCACTTCACGACCGGGTTCCGGGCGCCGAAGGAGCAAGCACCTCCCTTGAATCTCTCAGGCCCCGTACCGCGCGAATGAGGCAACTCTGAAAAGCGGACCGCCCCGGCGGTCCCACCCAAGGTGCAAGCCGATACCCACCGGGTCGCGGCGAACCTCTCAGGTTCCGATGACAGAGGGGGAGGATCGTCCTCGTCCGCGAGGACCGTCCCCGCCCGTCGTGACCCGTGCCGTCATGACCCGCGCCCGTCATGATCCGTACCGGTCGTGGTCCGTGGGGGCCGTCCTCACCAGTCGTGCCGTCATCGCCAAACCGGGACCTCGGGAGCCACACCTCATGAGCACTGCCGCCGCCCCCCGCCGCACCGCGCTCGACGCGCTGCACCGTTCGCTGGGCGCCACCATGACCGACTTCGCGGGCTGGGACATGCCGCTGCGGTACGCCAGCGAGCGCGAGGAGCACCTCGCCGTCCGCACCCGCGCCGGACTCTTCGACCTCTCCCACATGGGCGAGATCACCGTCACCGGGCCCGGCGCGGCGGACCTGCTGGACTACGCGCTGGTCGGCAACATCGGCTCGGTCGCCCCGGGCCGGGCCCGCTACACCATGATCTGCCAGGAGGACGGCGGCATCCTGGACGACCTGATCGTCTACCGGCTGGACAAGGGTGAGGCCGCCGGAGCCGCCGGAGCCGCCGGAGCCGCCGAAGCCGCCGAAGCCGCCGAAGCCGCCGAATACATGGTGGTGGCCAACGCCTCCAACGCCCAGATCGTGCTGGACGCGCTGACCGCGCGGGCGGCCGGCTTCGACGCCGAGGTGCGGGACGACCGGGACGCCTACGCGCTGCTCGCCGTCCAGGGCCCGGAGTCGCCCGGCATCCTGAAGGCCCTCACCGACGCCGACCTGGACGGACTGAAGTACTACGCCGGACTGCCCGGCACCGTCGCCGGGGTGCCCGCGCTGATCGCCCGTACCGGCTACACCGGCGAGGACGGCTTCGAACTCTTCGTGGCGCCGGAGCACGCGGAGGAGCTGTGGCGGGCGCTCACCGAGGCGGGCGCGGGTGCCGGTCTGGTCCCGTGCGGGCTCTCCTGCCGGGACACCCTGCGCCTGGAGGCGGGCATGCCGCTGTACGGGCACGAGCTGACGACCGGGCTCACCCCGTTCGACGCCGGGCTCGGCCGGGTGGTCAAGTTCGACAAGACCGGCAACGACGGGGCCTTCGTCGGCCGGGAGGCCCTGACGGCCGCCGCCGAGCGGGCCGCCGCGAAGCCGCCCCGGAAGCTGGTCGGGCTGATCGCCGGGGGCCGCCGGGTGCCGCGCGCCGGGATGGCCGTGATGGCGGGCGGCGAGGTGATCGGCGAGGTGACCTCCGGCGCCCCGTCGCCGACCCTGGGCAAGCCGATCGCCATGGCGTACGTCGACGCCACGCACGCCGAGCCCGGCACCCCGGGTGTGGGCGTGGACATCCGCGGTACGCACGAGCCGTACGAGGTCGTGGCGCTGCCGTTCTACAAGCGCCAGAAGTAGCGGCCACCCGCACCCATGGGCCGGCCGCCCGCCTGTTCCCGCGCCGACCGCGTCCACGGACCGGCCGCCCGTCCCCGGCTCGCCCGCGACCGCGGACCGGCCGGCTCGCCCCGGGCCCCGCGCCCGTCCGCGACACGCGGGCACGGGTGGCGGCGGCGACACCCGCCGGACGGCGCCCCGGGCACCGGTTCGCGCCCATCCGGCGGCCGGGGCGCCGGCCCGCACCCTCCGGCGGCCGGCCGGTCACCCCGGCCGGCCAGGCAGGAGGGGCAGCACACCCCGGGTCACCACCCGCCCACACACCGCGATCGCACCATCCACATCCCGGACACCGGCCACCGGACCCGCAGGTCCGGCCCGGGCCCGGCCGGGACCCGGCCACGGCCCGCCCGACCGGTGGGCTCCCCGTTCACCAGCACTCCCCCGCGTACAGGAGAATTCAGGTCATGAGCAACCCCCAGCAGCTGCGCTACAGCAAGGAGCACGAGTGGCTGTCGGCCGCCGAGGACGGCGTCTCGACGGTCGGCATCACGGAGCACGCGGCCAACGCGCTCGGCGACGTGGTGTACGTCCAGCTCCCGGAGGTCGGTGACACGGTGACCGCGGGCGAGACCTGCGGCGAGCTGGAGTCGACCAAGTCCGTCAGCGACCTGTACTCCCCGGTGACCGGCGAGGTCGTCGCGGCCAACCAGGACGTCGTGGACGATCCGTCGCTGGTCAACTCCGCCCCGTTCGACGGCGGCTGGCTCTTCCAGGTGCGGGTCACGGAGGAGCCGGCCGACCTGCTCTCCGCCGACGAGTACACCGAATTCGCCAGCTGACCACGAGACCCCAAGGGACCGCCTGATGTCGCTTCTGAACACCCCTCTCCATGAGCTGGACCCGGATGTCGCCGCCGCCGTCGACGCCGAGCTCCACCGTCAGCAGTCCACCCTGGAAATGATCGCCTCGGAGAACTTCGCTCCGGTCGCGGTCATGGAGGCCCAGGGCTCCGTTCTCACCAACAAGTACGCCGAGGGCTACCCGGGCCGCCGTTACTACGGTGGGTGCGAGCACGTCGACGTGGTCGAGCAGATCGCGATCGACCGCGTCAAGGAGCTGTTCGGCGCCGAGCACGCCAACGTCCAGCCGCACTCGGGCGCGCAGGCCAACGCGGCGGCGATGTTCGCGCTGCTCAAGCCGGGCGACACGATCATGGGCCTGAACCTGGCCCACGGCGGTCACCTGACCCACGGCATGAAGATCAACTTCTCCGGCAAGCTCTACGACGTGGTGGCCTACCACGTGGACGACGCCACCGGCCAGGTCGACATGACCGAGGTCGAGCGGCTCGCCAAGGAGTCCAAGCCGAAGCTGATCGTGGCCGGCTGGTCGGCGTACCCGCGTCAGCTGGACTTCGCCGCCTTCCGCCGGATCGCGGACGAGGTCGGCGCCTACCTGATGGTCGACATGGCCCACTTCGCGGGTCTGGTCGCGGCCGGGCTGCACCCCTCGCCGGTGCCGCACGCCCATGTCGTCACCACGACCACCCACAAGACCCTGGGCGGCCCGCGCGGCGGAGTGATCCTCTCCACGGCCGAGCTGGCCAAGAAGATCAACTCGGCGGTCTTCCCCGGTCAGCAGGGCGGTCCGCTGGAGCACGTGATCGCGGCCAAGGCGGTCGCCTTCAAGGTCGCCGCGTCGGAGGAGTTCAAGGAGCGCCAGCAGCGCACCCTGGACGGCGCCCGCATCCTGGCCGAGCGCCTGGTGCGGTCGGACGTCACCGAGCACGGCGTCTCGGTCCTCTCCGGGGGCACCGATGTGCACCTGGTCCTGGTGGACCTGCGCGACAGCGAGCTGGACGGCCAGCAGGCCGAGGACCGGCTGCACGAGGTGGGCATCACGGTCAACCGGAACGCCGTTCCGAACGACCCCCGCCCGCCGATGGTCACCTCGGGTCTGCGGATCGGCACGCCCGCGCTGGCCACCCGGGGCTTCCAGGAGGAGGACTTCCGGGAGGTCGCCGACATCATCGCGGAGGCGCTGAAGCCTTCGTACGACGCGGAGGCACTGAAGGGCAGGGTCGCCGCCCTGGCCACGAAGCACCCGCTTTATCCTGGTCTGTGAGCCGTCCCGCGAGCTTCGCGACGCGTTCGCGGAGACGTTAGGTACGCAACAGACTGATTTGCGGGGCACCGCGCACACTGGAGAGTGAGTGCGGTGCCCCGTCCCTTGCCCCGCCCGACCGACCCGACCGCCCCACCGGCCGCCCGGCCCCGACCGGTCCCGCGCCATCGCCGTCCCGCCCCACCCCACCCCTTCCCGCCCAGCCCGCGTTGCCCAGCACCATCCGGCGGACAACGACGTCTTCCCCACGCTAGGAGTTCCCCCGTGGCCATCTCGGTCTTCGACCTGTTCTCGATCGGCATCGGCCCGTCCAGCTCCCACACCGTCGGCCCGATGCGGGCCGCCGGCCTGTTCGCGCGCCGGCTGAAGAACGAGGGCCTGCTCGCCCACACCGCCCGCGTCCGCTCGGAGCTGTACGGCTCCCTGGGCGCCACCGGCCACGGCCACGGCACCCCCAAAGCGGTCCTGCTCGGCCTGGAGGGCGAGTCGCCCCGTACGGTCGACGTGGAGACCGCCGACGAGCGGGTGGAGACCATCAAGTCGGACGGCCGGATCAATCTGCTCGGCGCCCACGAGATCCCCTTCGACTTCGACGAGGATCTGATCCTGCACCGCCGCGAGACCCTCCCGTACCACGCCAACGGGATGACCATCCGGGCGTACGACGCCGAGGGCGCGACCCTGCTGGAGAAGACCTACTACTCGGTCGGCGGCGGCTTCGTCGTGGACGAGGACGCGGTCGGCGCGGACCGGATCAAGCTGGACGACACCGTCCTCCGGCACCCCTTCCGCACCGGCGACGAGCTGCTCCGGCTCACCCGGGAGACCGGCCTGTCGATCTCCGCCCTGATGCTGGAGAACGAGAAGGCCTGGCGCACCGAGGACGAGATACGGACCGGGCTGCTGGAGATCTGGCGGGTCATGGAGGCGTGCGTGGCGCGCGGCATGTCCCGCGAGGGCATCCTCCCGGGTGGCCTGAAGGTCCGCCGCCGGGCCGCCAACACCGCCCGCAAGCTCCGCTCCGAGGGCGACCCGCTGGCCCTCTCCATGGAGTGGATCACCCTCTACGCCATGGCGGTCAACGAGGAGAACGCCGCCGGCGGCCGGGTCGTCACCGCCCCCACCAACGGCGCCGCCGGCATCATCCCGGCCGTCCTGCACTACTACGTGAACTTCGTCCCGGGCGCCGACGAGGACGGCGTGGTCCGCTTCCTGCTCGCGGCCGGCGCCATCGGCATGCTCTTCAAGGAGAACGCCTCCATCTCCGGCGCCGAGGTCGGCTGCCAGGGCGAGGTCGGCTCCGCCTGCTCCATGGCCGCCGGTGCCCTCGCCGAGGTCATGGGCGGCTCCCCCGAGCAGGTCGAGAACGCCGCCGAGATCGGCATGGAGCACAACCTGGGCCTCACCTGCGACCCGGTCGGCGGCTTGGTCCAGATTCCCTGCATCGAGCGCAACGGCATGGCCGCCGTCAAGGCCGTCACCGCCGCCCGGATGGCCCTGCGCGGCGACGGCAGCCACAAGGTCTCCCTCGACAAGGTCATCAAGACCATGAAGGAGACCGGCGCCGACATGTCCGTCAAGTACAAGGAGACCGCCCGCGGCGGCCTCGCGGTGAACATCATCGAGTGCTGAGGGGTCTGAGGGCTCTGAGGGCTCTGGCAGATCCGAGGAGTACGGCCCCGGGCAGCGCGTCCGGGTAGGTGAGCGCTGTCAGGGGCCTCAGGCCCCGGCGGGGCGCCGCCCCGGTCGGCGCTCCCCGGGTGACGACGTGCGCCCCGGGCGACGACGCCGGGCGGCTCGCGGCCGGCGTGCCCGTACGCGGCGGTCCGGGCACACGTGCCCGTACGCGGCGGTGCGGGCGCACCGGGGGCCGCACGCGGAGTGCGGCCCCCGGTGTGCCCGGTCCGGATCGGCGGCGCCGCTCCCCCGCTGCCGTGCGGGCGCGTCATCGCCGCGGCCGCCGGCCCGGGGACCGGTGAACGGGCGACCCGCTACCGCGCGGGCGTGTTCTTGCGGAAGACCCAGTAGTCGGCGCCCTCTTCCGCGATGTAGTTGGCGTCCGGCAGCTTGAACCGCAGCGTGGCCAGTTCCCTGACCTCGGGCGAGAGGGCGAACTCCTCGAAGCCGGTCTCGGTGGCGTAGCTGCCCCGGGTGGAGACCAGGATCAGGCCGCCGGGCAGGGCGTACTCGATCAGTGTGAGCAGCGCCGTCGGGCGCACATGGCCGAGCGTGAACACCCCGCTGCTGACGACGATGCCGTACTGCCCGAGCCGCTCGTCACGCTTCGGCTCCGAGAGGTCCACGCCGCCGAAGACCTTCCGGTAGGCCTGGGTCTTGCGCGCCTCGGCGGCCATGTTCTCCGAGAGGTCGACACCGTCGATCTCGTAGCTGCCCAGGGTGCTGAGGAAGCTGCCGACGAGGCCCGTACCGCAGCCCGCGTCGAATATCTCCGTGTCCGGCGATCCATAGGCCGAGGCGAGCAGGTGCACGAAGTTGGCCGCGACCCTCGGTGCCACCCACTTCTGATCCGCCAGGTCCCCGTTGTAGCCCGGCGCCCAGTCCTCGTAGTAGCGCTTCAGCCCGGGGGCGTCCTCGAAGAAGACATGGGACCGCGCGACCTTGGTGAAGGAGTTGCTCATGGAATTGCCTCTCTGTCCGGCCGAGCCGACGATCATGACCGTTCCTTTTTGCCGCCCCGCTGTGTCGCGTCGCCGTCCCGCTAGGTCACGACGGGCACACCCGACGCGTCCGAGCTCCGCTCGTCGTCATCCCCGCCGTGCCCGCCGCTCCCGCCGTTCCCTCCGTTCCTTGTGCGGGAGTTCTTCACGTCGAAGAACATGTAGACCCCGATTCCGGCGAGCACGAACAGGGCACCGGTGACCTCCGACCAGGTCGGCAGCCGCCTCTCCACCGGCAGACTCAGGATCGCTCCGAAAATCGTCTCCGTGGCGAGCAGCGGCCCCACCAGGGGCACCGGAATGCCCTGCGCCGCCTTCACCCAGATGTAGGTCCCCCACCAGGAGGCGATGACGCCGAGGAACACGCACCACGCGATGATTTTGAAGAGCGGATACGGTTCGAACGTCTCGGCCGGCGTGGAGGCGATGGCGAAGGGCAGCAGCACCATCGAGGCCCCGCCCGCCCCCATGGCGACAAGCCCCGCCCAGAGTGTGGGGTCGGGCTTCGTCTCCCAGGTCCGTTGCGACTGGGCGTTGCGGACCACGAAGTAGGACCAGGTCAGCATGGCCCCGAGCGCCAGCAGAATCGCGAAGAGGGAGTCGTTCGCGCCTTCCAGGTCGTCTCCCTGGATGAGGTCCGACACGCTGAGGAGCGTCAGGCCGACGATGATCAGGACGACCGGTGCGATCAGCTCGCGCCAGGACATCCGCTTTTCCGCGAAGTTGCCGGCCACGGCGATGGTGATCGGTGACGATCCCACGACGACCGCGGTGATGAAACCGCTGTCCATGGTCGCCGAGTACGAGACGCAGACGTAGAAGACGAAGTACCCCACGAAGCCGATGTACAGGCCGAAGAGGATTCTCCGGGTCGGCATCAGCCCGAGCTGCCTCCGGCCCCGCCACAGGACATAGAGGCCGCACAGGCCGAACAGGGAGTACCGGCCGGTGACCAGGAGCAGTTCACTCGCGGGCCGCACGGCCGCCGGGGCGACGAAGGCGAAGGCCCAGAGCAGGGCGGCCGTCAGCGCGGCGAGGACGTTCTTCTGCGTACTTCCCATGACAGGTTCTGTTCCAGTCCGCGGGTTCGTCCGGCGCCGAGGCGATTCCGCCCCGGCCGGTCCGGGTGGTAGATCGTGGTGAGGGTTGTCTCCGCCGCGCCTCCGCCGCGTCGGCGCCGTCCGACGGGGACGTCCGAAGGGGCCGCCCGACGGAGGCATCCGACGGGGGCATCCGCTGGGCGCGTCCGACGGAGCCGTCCGGCGGAGGCATCCGGCCGGGGCCGGCCCCTTCGGCCCGGGCGCCGGGCGGTGCACGGCGGGGAGCGGTCAGAGGGCGGAGTCGGGGATCTTGACGGAGTCGAGGATCGCGACGGTGTGTCCGACCTTCTCGCCCTTCTCCACCAGAGCCAGGGCGTCCACCGCCGGTATCTCGTGCGGCGCCAACTCCTCCTCGATGCGCAGGGCCTGCGCGCCGGCCGCCGCGACCGAGATGCCTCCGAAGGCCTCGCGCAGCACCTGCACCGGATAGAAGTGGAACGGCCCCAGGCCCTCCCGCTCCCACTGGGCGTATCCGCCGACCACGTCGTGCGGCTCGGACTGGACCTTCCAGGTGTAGGTCAGAATGCTGCCGTTGTATCCGGCGGCCCTGGAGAGAGTGAGGATCTCGGCCAGCGGGATCCTCGCACCGACCGATGAGAGCACCCGGCCGCCGACCCGGAGGAGCGGGTGCGCCTGCTGAAGGGCGAGATAGTGCAGGGTGATGAGGTTCTTCTCGGCGAAGCCGGGGATCTCCTCACTGCGCTCCGCGATGAAGGTGGAGCTCGCCTGGCCGTCATCGAGGTCGACCCTCCCCGCGATGGGGATGTTGGGAAGGTTCTCGTAGACGACGTCGACCTGCGACATCCTTCCGGCCAGCGGCGCGAGGAGGTCCCCGGCGCCTCCGATCAGCTCGACGTCCTGGCTGAGAAGATTGTTCCGGATGTTCTCCCGCGCGTAGTCGAGTACGTCGTCGTGGAGGTCCGTGAAGCCCACCGTGCGGGCGCGGAGAATCTCCACGGCCGCCAGGGCGTCCAGGCCGGCACCGGTACCGATGGTGCAGAACGTCGGCGCGAGAACGCCCATCCGGGCCAGCGTCTTGAACGCGGGCACGGCGACGCTGGCGACCCAGTCCGCGCGCGGCTCGTCCGCCTTCGGAAGGTACGAATGGTCCGAGAGCTTGAGCCCGACGGATGATCTGATCCGCTCCGTCTCTCCGAGCCGGAAGAACTCGCGTGGCGACACAACCAGTTCTACGAAGTCGGTGCGCGTACCCATGTCGGCCCTCCTGCGGTGGAAGTGACTTCACTATCCGCAGTTCCCGCCGGCCCTGTACAGGGGCGCCCTGTTGCCACTCCAGAGGCAACAGCAACAACGTGCGGGACCACGCGATGAGAGCTCGCGGTACGGCCACCGGACGGCGATCCCTGCGCGGCGGTGGTACGCGCGTTCCCGCCACGCCCCGTCCCTTCCCGCCCCTTCCCGCTTCGCGCGCACGGCTCCGCGCAGACGGCTCCGCACACCGGAGAGGTCATCGGTTCGACCGGCCACGAACCGTGCCGGGCACGCCAGTTGGGGTCGTTGACACCTTGAGAAACAGCTCCCTAGCATGTATCTATACCGGTTGGTATACGCAGGTGAGTCGCCCCCGATCCGAAGGAGACGCACGCGTGTCGCTCCGTGTGTCCGGTCACGCACCCGGCGGAACACTGCCTCTCCCCGCCACGGCAGGCGAGGAGGGCCCGTGAAGCCCGTACGCATCCGCGAGGACGCCGAACTCCAGCGCCAACTGCTGTCACGCGTCTGCCGGTCGCCGGCCTGGCGCGGCCGGCCGGGAAGAGCGCCCGGCAGCATCTCGGTCCGCTCGGACGAAGCCGTCATCATCACGACGGGTGAGACGGGTGATCCGTACGGGGACCCGGCCGGGCAGGACACCGTGATGGTCGATCCCTCGGACGGCCTGCCACTGCTCGGCGAGGTCGAGTGGCCTCCCGCCGAGACTCCGGCGCATCTCGCGATCCACCGGCGGCTCCCCGGCTGCGGAGCCGTGGTCCACACCCGCGAGCCGCACTCCGCCGCACTCGCCGCCCTCGCCGGCGGCGCCCGTGCGGCGGCCGGCGCGGTCGTGCTGGTGGCCGCCGGTGACCGGTACGGCACCTGCCACCTTCCCGACGACGCCGTGGCCCGTCTCGGCGCCCCGGCCCCGGGCGGGCCGGCGGCCCTCCTGGTCGAGGGGACAGGTGTCTTCACCTGGGGCCGCGACCTGGACGAGGCGCTCGGCGAGCTGGAGCGGATCGAGGAGCTCGGCCGTCCGCTCCTGCCGGAGAGCGCCGGCGGTTCCGGGGAGGCCGGCGCGGCCCGGGAGGCCGGGGAGGCCGCCGGGTGACCCTGCTGCAGATCATGCCGGCGGCCGGACCCGGGACGGTGTACCTGCGGACGGAGGACCTGGGCGCCATCCGCGGCGAACTGCTGAAGATCGGCGTGCGTTTCGCGCGGTGGCACGCCGCCCGCCGGATCCCGGCGGACGCCGACGACGCCACCATCATGAACGCCTACCGCAGCCATATCGGCCAGGTGAGCGCCGAGAGCGGCTACCGCGTCGTCGACGTCGCACGCCTCACCCACACCTCGGCCGATCCCGAACCGTCCGGGCCGGGCCGTCCGAACCGGGACAAGTTCCGCGAGGAGCACATCCACGACGAGGATCTGACGCGCTTCGTCGTGGCGGGGGCCGGCTGCCTCTATCTCCATGCCGCGGGCCTGGTGTACGCGGTGCTCTGCACGGGCGGTGACCTGCTGTCGGTGCCCAGCCGTACGGCCCACTGGTTCGACGCCGGAGCGCGCCCCCGTTACACGGCCGTCCGCTTCTTCCGCGAGGACGGCAGACGTACCACCCGGTTCCTGCCGGACGGCATCGCCGCCCGCTTCCCGACGCTCGACGACCTGCTGGCGCCGCCCTGAGCGGTGCGGCCAGTACGGCCGGTCGCGGCGGGACCCGCGCCGCTCACGAGGTCCACGACGGAGACGCTGTATGCGCTGTATGCGCTTTTAGGGGATGCACAGTGGTACGGAAACCAGCGCGGGGCTCGGCGGTCAACCGGCCCTCGCACGGCACGTCGGGCTACCCGCCGGACATCGGCGCCCAGGCGACGTTCGGGAAACTGCTCCGGGCCCACCGCGAACGGCGCGGGCTCTCGCTCGCCCAGCTCGCCACCCGGGTCCATTTCAACCGGGGCCACATCAGCAAGATCGAGACCGACAAGCGAACACCTTCGGTGGCCTTCGCGGAGGCGTGTGACCGGGTGCTGAACACCGGGACCACCTTCACCTCCATCGCCACGGCTCTGGAGGCGGCCGCCCGTCACCGGCCCGCCTGGATCGTGCCGGCCCAACTGCCTCCGGCCAAGCGTCACTTCATGGGCCGCCGGGACTGTCTGGAGCAGCTCACCCGTCGATTACAGGACGACGGGCAGTCCCTCGCCGTGCCGGTCGCGGTCATCGACGGACCGACCGGCGTGGGAAAGACCGCCCTGGCGGTGCAGTGGGCCCACCAGGCGGTCAGCGACGGCCGCTTCGCCGACGGGCAGCTGTTCGTCAGCCTCGGGGGCCCCGAGCCGGGCACCGCGGCCGATCCGTTCGACGTCCTGGAGGACCTGCTCCGGGCGGTGGGCGTACCGGCCGACCGCGTACCGGCGGATCTGGACCAGCGCTCGGCCACCTTCCGTTCCTACCTGCACGGGCGCGAGATGCTCCTGGTGCTGGACGGTGCCGTGGACGCGCGGCAGATCCTCCCCCTGCTGCCCGGCTCCGCGGGATGCGCCGTCGTGGTGACCAGCCGCTCGCGGCTGCCCGGCCTGCTGTCCCGGGTGGACGCCGTCACCGTTCCCCTGACGGAACTGTGCCGTCCGGAGGCCGCGAAGCTGATCCGGGCCATGATCGGTGACGCGCGCGCGGACGCCGACCCCGCCGCGGTGACCGCACTGGCCGAACGCTGCGGACACCTTCCGCTGGCCCTGGTGCTGGCCGCCGAGCACATCGTGAACCGCCGGCACCGCAGCGCCGCCCCGCTCACTGCCGAACTCCGGCTCGAAAGCGCCCGGTTGGACCCCGCCGAGGGTGACGTGACACTCCACGACCCGGTCGGCACCGGCGCACCCCACCGGGCTCTCGACGAGCAGAGCGCCCGCTTGTTCCGGTTGCTCGGCATGACCCCCGGCCCGGTGACCGGCGCCGCCGCCACCGCGGCGGCGACCGCGGGTGTCGGCCAGGACGAAGCGGTACGACTGCTGGTCGGCCTCGCGAGCGCGCACCTGGTCGGACACCAGGACGAGCGCCACCACCTCATGCAGGACCTGCTGCGCGCGTACGCGGCGGATCTCGTGAGACAGCTGGGCGGCGAGGCCCCGGGCGCGACGACCCGGCGGCGGACGGCCGACCCGGCCTTCACGGCGACCCCGCCGGCCCTCTCCACCCTCTCGGCCCTCTCGGCCCTCGTCGCCTAGCGCCCGCCCGGGGCCCGGGGCCCGCGCGTCACTCCGGGAGCGACCTCTCGATGAGGATCGCGGCCACCTGCTCGGCCCGGAGCACGGCCTGGTCCACCGAACCCATGGAGCCGGCGACACAGGCTCCCTCGTGCAGGATCAGCACCTGCGCGGCGAGTGCGGCGGGCGCCTCGGCGTTGCCTTCCCTCGCGAGGTCCTCGAGGTAGGCGAGGAACCAGGTCTTCTGGTCGCGGGCGACCTCCCGGCCGGGGTGGTCGTCCGGCAGTTCCACGGACGCGTTGATGAAGGCGCAGCCCCGCCGGTTCCGCTCGTGCATCCAGTCGCGCAGGGCGCCGAAGGTGGCCAGGATCTTCTGTCCGGCCGGCCCCTTGTGACCGTTGACGTGCCGCACCAGAGTGGCCCGCCACAGGCCGTCGCGAGCCCGCAGATAGGCGACGATGAGGTCCTCTTTCGAGCCGAAACAGTCGTAGAGGGTCTTCTTCGTGACGCCCGCCTGCTCCGCGATCGCCTCCACACCGATGGCCCGGATCCCCTGCTCGTAGAAGAGCCGTGAGGCGGCTTCGAGGATCTTCACACCGGCCGGCGTCAGATGCTGGGTGCCGCGCCGCTTTGTCCTTCTACCGGTGGTTTCGCTGCTGATGCTCACCCAGCGAACGGTACACCCAGCGGTATACCGAGGACAGCTTCCGAACCGGCCCGGCCCCCGGCTGAGCCGGGCGGCTCCCCCGCGCTGCCACAGGTGCCCCAACCACCTCCGTCGGCCTGTGACATGCCGCCGAACGGCCCAATGGGCGGCGTGCGCCGCTCCCCGGGTGAGCCTGTGCCGGGTGACGGCCGGCGCACGGCGCGACACCCGGACACGGAGATGGGGAGGGTGGATGACCCAGGCATACGACATCGAGGTCGTCGTTTTCGACGTCCTCGGCACCATGGTCGACCAGCCGGGCGGGCTGCGAGCCGCGATCCGCGACGCGGTGCCGGCGGCCGACGAAACGACGCTCGACCGGCTGCTCGCCCTGTGGCTGGAGCATGTCGAACACGAGCAGCGGCGCATCGAGGACGGGGAACGAGCCTACGCCGACTCCGCGGCCCTCGACCGCGAGGCGGCCGAACGCGTGGCCGAACGCACCGGCCTCACCGACCCCGCCGCCGTCCGGCACCTGGCCACGGCCGGCCAGCGCCTCGACGCCTGGGAGGACTCCCGCACCGGCCTGGCCCGCCTCGCGCGGCGGTTCCCCGTCCTGGGACTGACCCACGCCAGTCGCGCGACCCTGCTCCGCCTCAACGCCCACACCGGGCTGCGGTGGCACCAGGCCCTCTCCGCCGAGGATGCCCGCGCCTTCAAGCCCGCGAAGGAGGTCTACCAGCTCGCGCTCGACACGGCGGGCTGCCCTCCGGAGCGCCTGCTGATGGTCGCCGCCCACGCCTGGGACCTGCGGGGAGCCCAGGCAGTGGGCATGCGCACGGCCTACGTCCAGCGCCCCGGCGGCGACCCCCCGGGCACGGCCGACACCTTCGACTGGCACACCGACAGCCTGAACGACCTGGCCACCGAACTGACTTCGGCCGCCTAGGGGGCGGTGTCGCCGGGCACACTCTCCGGGTCGTACCGGTTGAGCCCCGCACACCTGTGAGGTGCGGCCTCGACGGATTCGCCGGGCCGGCCGGTGGTGACGAGGAACCAGCCGATGCGAGTGACCCCTTCGGGGTGGCGGAAGAGCCAGGCCATCGGGTCGGGCGCTGCCCGGCCGGGACGGCCGGCCGCCCGGCGCAGAAGCGCGGTGGCGAACCGGAGCACCAGGAAGAGGTGTTCACGACGGCGGATCCGCCCGCTCGCCCCGTGCGAAGTCGGCCCGCAGGCGCCGAAGACACCGGTCCGTGTGGTCCGGCGACTTCCACTCGGGCGGCACCGTGGCTTCCACGCGGGCGCGCAGCGCGTCCAGTGCCCGGTGCAGCTCCCGGTGGCGGACATACCGGCTCCACAGCTCCTCCAGCCACCGGAGAGGCCGTATGACACGGTCGCGCAGCCGAGGACGGGGCGGGCGGAAGATCCGGTCCAGGTTGCGTGCCCTGTTCCGCTCCGCCTCGGTGAGCGGGGGCTCTCCCCGCCCGAACCTCACCGGGGGCACCGCTGCTCGGTACGGGGAACGATGATGTACGGGCCCGGCTGCTCGGGCAACGGCGGTTTCCTGGGGTCCGGCACAGCGGGCGAACTCTCCAATCAGGGGTTCGTGCGGGGCGGTCGTTGAGGGCGTTCGAGCCGGAATGGCTCCGGGCCCACGACGGCGGTCACGCAGTCGCTCTGTCGGGCCCGGGAGCGAGGCCCACGGGCGGGAGCGGCGGCTCAAGGAAGCGGTACGGCGCCGCTGATCAGGCACCAGACTTGTTTGCCGGGGCCCTCCGGGCTCGGCCCGTACCCCCAGCAGTCGGTCAGCGCCTCCACCAGCGCCAGCCCCCGACCGTCCACGGCGCCGTCCCCCGCCGGGCGCGGCACCGGCGGCGCCGGAGAGGGGTCCGCCACTGTGACCAGCAGCAGCCCCTCCGCATAATGAGCGGCCAGCCGCACCACGTCCCCGGTGGAAGCGCACCCGTGCCGGACGGCGTTCGCCACCAGCTCGTGCACCGCCAGCACCACGGCATCCACCTCCGGGCAGCCCCACTTCGTCAACCGCTGCTCCAGCAGACGCCGTACGCCCGCGACCTCCGCGAGTTCACCCGGGATCACAGCGCTGAACGACTCCCGCACCGGCCGGGAAGCCGCCACCTGACCGCCGCTCACCACACCGCCACCGGCGGCGCGCCCTCCAGCAGCGCTTCGATGCGAAGTCATCCTGTCCCTTTCTCTCTTCAGGGCCCTCCCCGCCCGAGGTATTCGAGCCGTGGGGGGACTCGGTTTCGGTACGTTCGGGCGGGGAGGGGCTTGTCGCGGTCCGGGGTGTGCCGCCCGGCTGCCGGCTAGCCCCTTGCGTGGCGGTAGCCGGGCGGTCCCCGCCTTCTCGTGCCGGATCCATGGGCACATGACGCAGGGGGCGAGGGGTCTTGAGGGCTGCGGGAGTTCAGCGCGTCAGCACGACGGCCGGCAGCCAACCGAGCACGGCGTAGGAAGCCAGAGCGGCCAGGCAGATCAGGGCGGTACGGGCCACCGCCCACAGTCCTGTCCTGCGGCCGCACCTCCGGTGACCGGCCGGCGGGCGGGGTATCGGCTCAACACCCCTCTTGGCGCCTGCGATCGGCCGGCTCGGGCGGGCCGACAGCGTGACCCGGTGATACGGGTCCGAGAACACGGTGCTCCACACCTGCCCCGCTTTGACACGCTGGTGTGCGTCACTGTGGCCGGTGGTGTCCTCGCACCAGGCCCGTAACTGCCCGGCACACGCCACCACCGCGCGTTCCCCGGAGGTTTCGGGCACGCGGCCCAGCGGGTTGCGGTCCAAGGTCTCCGCCGTACGCCAGGCCGCCGAACACAGCCAGCGAAGCACCAGCCTCGGCCCCAGCAGGGACGTAGGAGACGCGTACGCGTACGGCACCGTGATCCCCTCGGCGATGAGCTCCTCCACCAGGACCTCACACCGGTAGTAACTGGGCTCCGGCGCGCTCACATCAACCGCCAGTCCGTCGACCGCCGGTGCGGATGCTGACGGATCACCTCCCCCCAGTCCCGCTCACCGGGCACCCCGCCGACCGAGGCCCGCTTTCCCCGAGCCACCCGGCACACCAGACACCGCTCGAAGACGACGGGCGGCTCCCCCTCCCCCAGCTGCACATCGGTGTGCCGCCGCCTCAGGCCCCCCACCCCGGCGCGGGCGCCGCCGGGCGGCCCTCCCGTCCTTGACCGCACGGACGTACTCTCGTTCACGTCAGCGCCCCTTCGCAGCGTCGTCCGCGCCCCCGAGCCGCTCCAACGGCTGTGGGGGCTTTTCCTTCTGAAGAGCTTCAACCACGTGCAGCTCCTCACGGAACGGCGAACGGGGAACCCCGCAAGCCCATTTGGGGAACCCCGCTCCCACTCGTTTGGGGTTCCCCGCCGGAGTCCTGGGGCTACGCTGGACGCAGATCACTTCGGTTCTTGGTAGGTGGCTACATGGGTGACCGCGCAGCTCGGCGGAGTGGATATCCGCTGACGATTCCCGACGCACTTCTCGACAGCGAGGCCATGCGGCAAGCCTGCGCCGCCCGGAACTTCCAAAAGATCTTCCGCCTTGTCAATCGCCGTACTGGATCAAGTCACGCTGTCATGGCGGCGGCTATCGGGAAAATGACCAGCTCTCGGGTCAGTGACATTATCCGTGGTGTCAGGGGAATCCGAGGGCGTGAGGTAATCGAGCGCGTAGCAGACGGATTCGGCATCCCTGGGGAAATACTCGGGTTGGCAGCGCGCCCTTGGGAAGGGCACACCAACACAGGGCAGACCCGCGTCGGGATTACGTGTGATCCCGAGGAACCAGCGCCACAGCGGGAGGAGCCGGTATCCGCCGACCGACGGACTTTCGCCTCAGGGTCTGCCGTCGCTTTGTCAGTGACGGCAACGCAGTTCGCTCGGGGACAGCGCGCCATCCAGGCACTTGAAGTGATGGGCAACGACAGCGTGAGCACGCTTCCCGTTGTCCTGGGTGATCTAATCGCCCACTACACACTGACCGTTTGCTCTATGCCTCCAGCGGATGTGTACGACGAACTACTGACCGTCAGAGCATACACAAGCGGCGTCCTGGAAACCCGCATGCCCGAGAAGAAACGAAGAGAAATCACACTATCCGTTGGCTGGCTTTCTTGCCTGCTGGGTATCGCAGCATGCGACATGGGGACGCACGCGGCAGCGCACATTTGGTGCAGCGACACTGAACGACGAAGCCAGGAAGTAGGGCACCCGGAACTTTCGGGATGGGCTGTTCTGACGAAGTCACTCATTGCCTTCTACCAGGGACGCCCCCATCAATCGCTGTTGCTGGCATCCCAAGGACAAGGTTCCACAGCGTCAGGAACCCTTGTCCACACAAAGCTAGCGACGCAGGAAATGCGGGCAGCGGCAATGACAGGCGACGCCGACCGCACGGAAAAAGCACGACGCTACGCAACGAATGAGATCGCAAGGCTGCCCGCTGATGTCAGCGTAACGGGCGCTTTTTCGATTTCCCCCGGAGAAGATCCTCCGTATACGGCCACATCCTTGATGCTGCTAGGCCGCCACGAAGAGGCGGTATCCGCGACTAAGCAAGTACTGCAAGTCCTCTACAGGCCGGACGCACGACAGCGCGGCGAGCACCCGTCCAGCTACGCCCGCGCCCTGCTGATCCTGGGACTTGCTCAAGCTGGGGCCGGAAATGTGGACGAAGCTGTCTCCGCTGGACATGAGGCCCTTTCGGGAAGCCGTCCGGCCTGGCCGACTGTAACGCTCGCTGGCCAACTCAGCCGCGCGCTGGAAGGCCGCTTCGCCAAAGCCTTTCAGGTAGAGGAATATCGAGACCGATACCTCGAAGTGACCAGCCAGCTGACCGGCAATACCATCTAGCCATACCCTCACACGAGAGGATGCGATGAGCGGCAAGGATCTCAGCTCGGAAGAGATTCATAAAATCACGAGTTTCGTAGATATTGAGGCACCACCACCACAGGGTGAACCAACCGCCCACATCCTATTCGGCACGAACCAAACTCAGCCGGTAGAAATTGCGGCGGACCGGTACCACAAGGGTCTAGCGCCGTTGATCATTGCGACTGGCGGGGTCAACCGGCACAACGGAATCGTAGAGGCACAAGTTTTCCGTGATCTCCTCATTGAGCGTGACGTTCCGAATGCTGTCATTCGATGTGAAGACCAGGCAGCCAACACCTGGCAGAATGTGGAATTTTCCCTACCCTATGTGCGCGAAGCCTTGGGTTCAGGTTTGAGGATCACGGCGGTCAGCAAGTGGTACCATCGCCGGACCGTTCACTGTCTGGCATCGGTCGTGCCTGGCCTCGACCTCTTCTACGCCATCTCCTGGGAACCCCTGTATTCCGATGAGGTAGTCGACCGCACTAGCTGGCCTTCCATCCCGGAAGGCAGGCGCCGTGTAGTCCGCGAATGGGAGGAGATTCCTCGGCGTGTCACAGAGGGGAGCTTCACAGTCCTGCGCCGCATTAACGGGGCCTGGAAAGTGTGCTCAACTACACGGCGATGCGGCTCACCCCTCCATGGGTCGCGAGCCAGTCAGGTGGACAATGTGGAGCCTCGTGACCGGCATTGACATGCAGCACTACGACCACCACGACGCCGCCGAGCTGCGCCCGCTGCTGCTCGACGTCTACGCCGAGGTATACGCCGAGGCCGCGGCCACCGATCCGTTCGCCAGTGTCGACCGCTTCGCTCAGGGCCTCGACGGCTGGAGTCGCCACCCCGGCTGGACATGCACCGTCGGCTACGACGGTGACCAGGCCGTCGGCTACGCCTATGGAGCCCCGCTCCCACCCGACGCGAAGTGGTGGGGCGGACTGCTCACCGACGTGCCGGCCGACATCATCAAGGAGACCGGCACCCGTACCTACGCCCTCTCCGAGCTGATGGTCCGTGCCCCGTGGCGCAAAACCGGCACCGCCCGCCGACTGCACGACGCACTGCTCACCCCACGCACCGAAGAACGCGCGACCCTGCTGGTCGACCGGGAACACCCCAAGGTCCGGGCATTGTACGAGTCGTGGGGCTGGACGACGCTCGCAGACCTGCGCCCCCGCATCCCGGACGCCCCGCTGTTCCACGCGATGCTGCTCGGCCTCCCCCAGCGCTGACCGGCCGGGCGGCGCGCCCTTGATGAATCCCGCACCGGTCGGCCTCCAGTTGGAAAGTGCGCTCACCCACACGGCGATGCGGCTCACGCCTCCATGGGTCGTGAGCCAGTCATGGGGACGACGCGGAGCCCCGCGACCGGCATCGGCATACGGCACTACGACCCAACGGCAGCCCCCGGAGGGTTCACCGAGGCCGAGATGCGCCAAGTCCTCGAACGGGCATGCGCGGCTGTGGGCCTCGACAGCGCAGACGCGCAGCTTCTCCGAGGACATACCAACGCTGTTGTCCTTCTCGAAGCGGAGAAGGTCGTCGTCAAGATCGCCCGAAAGGGAACAGCGGTCGAGGAGGTACGCCGGACGGTCGAGTTCGTGCGGTGGCTGATGGACGTCGGCTTCCCCACCGTGACGCTGCATCCCGCCGAAGTGGTGGCAGGTGGGCACGCGGCCATCTTGTGGACGTACCTGCCTCAGCCGGACCACTCCATAGAGGCGGCTCAACTCGCGAAGCCACTGTTCGGATTGCACAACCTTCCCACACCGCCGGCACCCCCTCCCGGGCATGACAATTTCGCTGCGATTCGACGGTCCCTCCAAGAGATCACCTGTCTGCCCTCGGAAGACCTGAGGTTCTTGCAGCGGCACGCCGAGCGGCTTTCGTCGGACCTGGAGACTGTGAGGTTCGCTCTCCCCGGAGGGGTCATTCAGGGTGATCCCCAGCGCCGCTGGTGCTCTCCATGTGGGTAGCGGCGATGCCGTGCTCTGCGATTGGGACACCGTGTGTATGGGGCAGCCGGAATGGGACCTGGTGACGGTGGAAGTCCACTGCCGAAGGTTCGGCCACGGCCAGGAGCACTACCAGGCTTTCGCTGACGCGTACGGATGGGACGTAACCCGCTGGTCGGGGTATCGGACACTGGCCGCCATCCGCGAGTTGCAGATGATCACCACCAACGCCCGCAAAGTGCCGGATGCCCCTCGTAGCCTTGAGGAGATCAAGCGACGCGTGGAAGGAATACGTCACCGGGACGAGCACATGCTGTGGAAGATCCTCTAGACGTGAACGCGTGGTGAGCCCTCGAGAAGTTCTCCGACGGGCTTGTGACGGCTCACTGCCTCGCATCGACAGCCGTGCGCGCTCGTCATCCGCGAGCTCCGGGGCGCCTGCTGACTCAGGGCCGGACGCGTATCCGCCGTCCGTCCTCTCGATCTTGAGCAATCCACCGAAGTAGAAGAGTGACCGGTCACCTTTCGGGAGAGACTGGCCGAACACGTCGCCGGCACGGACGAGGACATGGCGGCGCTCCTCAGCAGTTGCACGGCTTCGCCGTGCCGGGCGTCGGACGGGGCTGTCTCGCGCCATTCATCCGGGTGACCGAGCGGCTGGAGGTCGCCGCCTCAACGCTTCACAACGACAATCGACGGTGGCGGCAAGGCCGCCCCCACGCGGGCGTCTCGCCCGTACGGTGGGAGTCACAGCGAAGACCGCCGAGAGGTGGGTGTCCGACCCGTCGCGTGTGCCGCATCCGCGGACCCGCGCTGATGTCGCGAGCGTTTTGGGAGTGAGTCCAGAGGTGTTGTGGCCCAAGGCAGTCCGCTCCGCCGTGAAGACCGGCCCGGACCGCGAGATCGTGTCCGCGTACCCCTACCGCAACGCCTGCCCCACCTCGGTGTGGGCGAGCCTGATCGACGGGGCCTCCCAACAGATCACCTTCGCCGGTTACACCAACTACTTCGTCTGGCAGGAACAGCCCAGACTCGCCGCCCGCCTCGCACGCAAGGCCCAGGACGGCTGCGCGGTGCGGTTCATTGTCGGGGACCCCGACTCCGAGGTGACTCGGCGCAGGGAAGCCGCCGAAGCGGTACCGCTGACCGTGGGTACCCGTATCCGCATCACCCTGGACGCGCTGGAGAAGATCAAGCACTCCCCCGGCATCGAGGCGCGGTTCAGCGACGAGCACATCGCCCTGTCCGTCTTCACCTTCGACGACCAGATGCTGGTCACACCCCACATCTCCAATCTGCTCGGCCACGAGTCTCCCCTGCTCCATCTGCGCCGCCTGGGCGAAGACGGCCTGTACGACCGATTCGCCGCCCACGCCACCGCCCTCTGGCAGAACGGCCGCCCCATCTGGCCGGACGACGGGACGACAACGACCACGAGCTGACGCCGACATACTCGCCGTCGGCGGTGGCATCCCGCGATCATCGGCGGGCAGGCTGAGCGGCGGAGGTGGTCGGTGTGACCGAGCAGGGAAGTCATCCGCAGCTGTGCCAGACGGTGCTGGACTGCGTGGACGCCAGGGAGCTGGCGGAGTTCTACCGGGTGCTGCTGGGCTTCCGCTACCGGCCCGGGGACGAGCCGCCGGCGTCGGGACGGCCGGACGAGCGGGGGGCGGACTGGCTCGTACTGCGGGCGCCGGACGGCGGACGGCAGCTCGCCTTCCAGCGGGTCGACCGGCTCGCGCGGCCGACCTGGCCGGAGGGGCCGGTGCCGCAGCAGATGCACCTGGACCTGACCGTGCCGTCGGTGGCGGAGCTGAGGGCGCAGCACGAGCGCGTTCTCGCCCTGGGCGGGCGGCTGCTCTCCGACCGCAGCGACGACGCCGAGGAGCCGCTGTTCGTGTACGCCGACCCGGCCGGGCATCCGTTCTGCGTCTTCGTCGCGTGAGGGGGCTCGCCGGGCGACGGATCCACGTATGGGCGCCCCGGCACGGGACCCGGTGCTCGATTAACAAGGAATTTGTTAAAGTGGGTCCATGAGTGAATCGTCCATGCCGGGCACCGGGCCCGTCAGGCCCGTGTCCGTTTCTCTGCACGAAGGCACCATCGCGGCGGTGCGGGCGCGTACCGGCAGGCGGGGTATGTCGGCCTATGTCGAAGCGCTCATCCAGCGGCAGCTGGAGCGGGACCGGCTGAGGGAGCTCATCGAAGCGGCGGAGAGCCAACACGGGCCGGTCGATGCGGCGGCCGTCGAGAGCAAGCGAGCCATTCTGCGCGGTGACGCCGTGAGCCCGGCGGACGCCGCGTGAGCGGGACGGTCGTCCTGGACTGCGAGGGCCTGTCGAAGCTGGTCCGTCAGTCGGCGGACATCACGGAGTGGCTGGTCGCGGCGGAGGCGGAGGACATGCGGGTGATCACCAGCTCGGTCACCCTGGTCGAGGCGCGCCACCCGAAGACCGGTCAGGCCCGGTTCGACTACGCCGTGTCGCGCGTCGTTGTCGTCCCCCCTACCGAGGCGATCGCCCGCCACGCAAGCAAGCTCCTCGCATCGGCCGGTCTGCACGGCCACAAGTACGCACTCGACGCGATCGTCGCCGCCACCGCACTCGCCTCGCCCGCCCCGGTGACCGTATTGACCTCCGGCCCCGAAGACCTCCGGGCGCTGTGCGGGACGGGCGGCGTACGGGTGGCCAAGGTGTGAGAAGCCCGGTCGGGCAGCAGGGCGGCGAAGCGCACCGTACGGCCCGGGTGCGCGTGCGGGCCCGGCGGGCGGGGGCCGGGCCCGTACGGCGGAGGGTCAGGCGTTCTTGCTGAAACGCGCCCAGAACTCGTCGAAGGAGAGCAGGCCGTCGCCGTTGCCGTCCTGGGAGTTGATCACGGCCTGGGCGACCGTCTCAGTGACGTTGAAGTCGCCCAGCTGCGCCATGACGCTCTTGTACTCGGCGGCGGTGATGAAACCGTCCCCGTCCACGTCGAACCGCTCGAACGCCTTGCGCGCCGACTCGATGTCCGCCACTGGGTCCACCCCTTATTGCTTGGTGCGATCGCTTGCTGCGTTACTGACGGCGGTCAGATTAGCCGGAGAACGCACGATCACCACCACCGGTGGGGGTCAGCGGAAGACTCCGGTGTGGCCGAGGGAGTAGCGGCCGGGCTGCGGATAGACCGCCAGGCCGTGCGGGCCGCCGCCGACCGGGATGCGGGCCAGCTGCTCGCCGGTGCGGGTGTCGATGGCGTACACCTCCCCGTCGTACCGCCCGGAGAGCCAGAGCACCCGGCCGTCGGCGGAGATGCCGCCCATGTCGGGGGAGCCGCCGTCCGGAAGCCACCACTTCTTGGTGAGGCGCCGGGTCCGGAAGTCGAAGACGGAGATCGAGCCCTCGCCCCGGTTGGGCACGTACATCTCCCGGGAGTCGCGGGAGACGTACAGTCCGTGCGCGCCCCTGCCGGTGGGGAGCAGCGCCGGGGTGGTGAAGCGCTCGCCGTCCAGCGCCCAGATGCCGTGGGCCATCATGTCCGCCACATAGAAGGTGCGGCCGTCCGGCGAGAGCTTGACGTCCTGCGGCATGGCGCCCCGGAACGGCAGCTTCTGCCGGGCGGTGACCCGCATCCGGGCGGTGTCCACCTTGAGCAGCTCGCCGGAGAACTCGCAGGAGACGACGAAGTACCGGCCGTCGGCGGAGAAGTCCGCGTGGTTGACGCCGGAGCACTCGACCGGCTCGGTGTGCCGCACCGCCATGGTGTGCGGGTCCCGGAAGACCAGCTGCCGGTCGCGCGAGGCCATGACGACGGCGTGCCGGCCGTCCGGCGTGAAGTAGAGGTTGTACGGGTCGTGGACCGGCACGTCCGCGCCCCGCTCCCCGGTGGCGGGGTCGATCGGGGTGAGGGTGTGGCCCCGGTTGTTGTTGACCCAGAGGGTCTTGAGGTCCCAGGACGGGACCACGTGCTGGGGCTGCTTGCCGACCGGGATGGTCGCCACCACCCGATAGCGGGCCGGGTCGATGACGGAGACGGTGTCGTCCAGGGTGTTGGGCACATAGATCCGGGGCGGGAAGCCCCGGACGGTACGGGAGAGCCGGCCGGGCCGGTCGGCGGCGTAGACGTCCCGGGGGTCGAGCGGCGGCGGCATGCCGGGCAGCCCGGCCGGTGCCGCGCTCCCCGGTACGGGACGGGGAGCGGCCGTGCCGGGGGCCGGTGAGCCGGCGTGTTCCCCGCCGGTACCGCAGCCGGCGAAGAGGGCGAGGAGGCCGGCGAGCGCGGCCGGGGCGAGCAGCCGCAGAACCCGGATGGCGCGCGGACGGCGGGGCGGCGGTCCGCCGGGAAGAGCACTCGGGGGCACTCGATCATTTAAGGGGCGAGACGGGCATTTCCGGATGATTTGCGGCGGGGTGATTCGCGGCGGCCGGGGCGAGGGACCGGACGGGGCGAGGGGCCTGGCGGGGCGAGGGGCCGGATGGGGCGAGGGGTCGGACGGGGTGAAGGGCCTGGCGGGGCGACAAGCGAAGGGAGAGACCGTTCGTGGGCCGAGGTTTCGATGAAACACCCGCCCGATTCGATAGTCATTCATCGAATGGCAGGTCAGTGGCTCAGGTCACCTGGGATTCCACGAAGCGGTGCCGCTTTTGGGGTGGCATGGGATGCTTTGTCGTTTTGGCCGCTAGGCTCCCGTCTGCCATAGTCGGGTGCACGACCCCCATTGACCCGGGCCAGGTCGTTCACGCGGCGGGGATACACCCCAAATCTTCCACCGCCGCCCGCACGGAAGCCCCCGTTGCGCCCCCAACCGTGGCGCGAGGGGGCTTCCGCGCGTTCCGGCCTCCGGCCTCCGGCCTCGCCCACCGGGAAGGCGGTCAGCGGTCGGTGACGCGCATCTCGAACCAGGTGGTCTTGCCGCGCGGCAGCAGATCGACGCCCCAGCGGTCGGAGAGCTTGTCGACCAGGAAGAGCCCCCGGCCGCTGGTGTCCAGCTCCCGCACCGGCATCAGGCACGGCAGCCCGCGCGAGGGGTCACGCACCTCGATCCGGATCCAGCCCCGGCGCCGCAGCATCCGTAAGCCGAAGACCCGGGCCCCGGTGTGCCGGACGGCGTTGCCGACCAGCTCCGAGACGAGCAGGATCGCGTGCTCGGCGATCACCGGGGAGAGCCCCCACTGGCGCAGTACGACGCACTGGGTCAGCCGCCGGGCGGTACGGGCCGACTCGGGGCGGGACGGCAGCCGCACCTCCCGCTCGGTGGGATCGCCGTACGTCTCCCAGGCCCTGAGCGCGTCTTCGTCATCTGCCACCGGCGCCCATCGCGCGGTGCTCTCCAGCCTCGCCATGGACCCATCTTGGAGCGCCGCCGGGGGGCCCGGGGGCCGTTCGGTGAAATTGCATTCTGGCTCGGAGGGGCGCTCAAGAGGCTGGAAGGGGCGCACTCGGGGACGGGCCGTGCGCCGGTGAACCGGGCGCCAACTGCGGCGACCCCGGGCGCGTGGCGGGAGCACTCGGGAGATGGGAGAGTCCGGAGCCGGACCGCCCGGCAAGGTTGCCTTAAGGCCCCCTTGAGCCGCCCGTGAGCCAGGCCGGGGGCCCGGCGTGGCGAGCGGCGCCGGAGCCGGGGGCCGCAGCCCGGCCGGCGCCCGAGCCGGGGCCGCAGGCGCGGTGCCCGGCCTCGGACGGCGCGGCGGCCGGGCCCGGGCGGCCCGGCGCCCGGCCTCACGGGGCCCGGTGCCGGACGGGTCTCGCCCCGCGGGGCGCCCCGCCCGCGTCAGACGAACTTCGCCTTGCCCGGCCCCTCCTCCACGAAGCTGCGCATTCCGCGCTCGCGGTCCTCGGTGGCGAACAGCCCGGCGAACCAGGTGCGCTCGACCGCCAGTCCGGTGTCGATGTCGGCCTCCAGTCCGGTGTCCACGCACTCCTTGGCGGCCCGCAGCGCCAGCGCCGGCCCCCGGGCGAGCCGGGCGGCCCAGGCGTGCGCCTGCTCGTACACCTCGGCCGCCGGGACCACCCGGTCGACCAGCCCGATGGACAGGGCCTCGTCGGCCTTCACCTGGCGGCCGGTGAAGATCAGGTCCTTGGCGCGGGACGGGCCGACGAGGCGGGCCAGCCGCTGGGTGCCGCCGGCGCCCGGGATGAGACCGAGCAGGATCTCGGGCTGGCCCAGCTTGGCCGTGTCCCCCGCGATCCGGAAGTCCGCGCAGAGCGCCAGCTCGCAGCCGCCGCCCAGGGCGTACCCGGTGACGGCCGCGACGACCGGCTTGGGGATCCGGGCGACCGCGGTGAACGCCTCCTGAAGGCCACGGGACCGCAGCACCATGGCCGCGTGGTCCATCGCCCGCATCTCCTTGATGTCCGCGCCCGCCGCGAACACCTTCTCGCCGCCGTAGATCACCACGGCGCGCACGTCCTCCCGGCGGGTGGCCTCCTGGGCCAGTTCCAGCAGCCGGTCCTGGGTGGCGATGTCCAGCGCGTTCATCGGCGGACGGTCCAGCCGCAGGGTGCCGACGCCTTCGGAGACTTCGAGGGTCACAGTCATGACGGCAGGTTAGCCGCCGTTAACGACGGCGGACCCGGTGCCGTTGGTCACAGCACCGGGTCCGTAGGTCATGCGCGTCCGTGCGGGATGTCATGCGCGCCCGTGCGGGCGGGAGCCCGTACCCCGTCCGTCCCGGAAGGGGAACGTTTCTACTTGATCCACTCCGACCACGCCATGTTCCAGCCGTTGAGGCCGTTGTCCGGCTTGATGTCCTTGTCCTTGGAGTTCTTCACGACCACCACGTCCCCGATGAGGGAGCTGTCGTAGAACCAGGCGGCCGGGGTGTCCGGGTCGCCGGCGCCCCGGGCGTCCCGCAGGCCCACACAGCCGTGGCTGACGTTGCTGGAGCCGAAAGTCCCGCTGGAGGCCCAGTAGTTGCCGTGCACGAAGGTGCCCGAGGTGGAGAGCCGCATGGCGTGCGGGACGTCCTTGATGTCGTACTCGCCGCCGAAGCCGACGGTGTCGCCGTTCATCCGGGTCACCTTGTACTTCTCGCTGATGACCATCTGACCGTTGTACGTGGTGCTGGACGGGGCCCCGGCGGTGATCGGGATGTTCTTGATCTCCTTGCCGTCGCGGACCACCTTCATGGTGTGCTCGCTCGCGTCGACCGTGGAGACCTGGCTGCGGCCGACAGTGAAGGTGACGGTCTTGTTCTGCTTGCCGTAGACCCCGGGGCGGCCCTCGACGCCGTCCAGGCCGAGGCTGACGGTCACCTTGGTACCGGCCGCCCAGTACTTCTCGGGGCGGAAGTCGAGCCGGTCGTTGCCGAACCAGTGGCCCTCGATGGGCACCGCCGGCACGGCGGTCACCTTGATGGCCTTCTCCACGGCCGCCGGATCGGTGATGCCCCGGCTGAAGTTGATGGAGACCGGCATACCGACACCGACGGTGGAGCCGTCCTCGGGGGTGTACTGGCCGATGAAGGTGTTCTTCGGTACGAGGGTGGTGAAGGTGGTGTCCTTCGCGGACTCCCGCCCCTCCGCGTCCTTGGCGATCGCGTGCACCTTGTACCTGGTGCCGGCGGCGAGATGCCGTACGGGCTCCCAACTGGCCCCGTCGGCGGCCAGCTTGCCCTCCACCGGAGCGCCCTTGGCGTCGGTGACGGCGACGGTCTCCAGCTTGCCCTGCTCGGCGGTGACCTTGAGCGCCCCACTGGTGGCGACCGACACGGACCCGTCCTTGGGAGCCACGTTCACCATGGCCTCGGAGGCCGCGTTCCCGGCGGCACCGGCCTTGCCGTCCGCCTTGCCGCCGTCCGCCTTGTCGCCGCCCCCGCAGGCCGTCGCCAGCAGCAGCACCGCCGCCACGACCGCCGCCGCCGGACCGGTAACCCCGCGCCTGCGGCTCCGACCGGACCGTACGCCCGGCGCTCTCGATATCGGCGACCCGTTCACGATGGTTCTCTCCCCTCAGCGACCTGGCCCCGCCACGGTCGCACCCCCGCGTGCTGCTCTCACACGCACCGCGACAGATAATCACATCGCGAGTGGCGCGGAGAGTCCGGGAATGTCACCGTTCAGTTCCAAGTTTTTCCCCGCGCGTCACGGTCATGCCCGCTGGTCGGGGGCGCGTGGCAGCGCCACGGGGGCAGGAGGCGAACCGTCCGGTTCCGGCCTTTGTCGCCAAGTGGCTTGACGGGCCGGGGCCGTGGAGGCGTACGCCCCGGGACGGGGCCCGCGGGACGGCGGGAGCCGGGGTCGGGACGGTACGGGCGTCCCGGCCGGCCGACCGGGACGGTACGGGCCGGGGGGCCGGCCCCGAGCGGTACGGCCCGGGGCCGGTCCCGGGTCGTACGGGCCGGGCGGGACGCCCCCGGCTGCCCCGCCCCCGGCGCCAGGGCCAAGGGAGTGCCCGCCCTCGGGTGCCAGGCGCCAGGGGGGTGCCCGCCCCGCGCCAGGACCCAGGGGTGCCCGCCCCGGGTGCCGGGAGCCCCGCTCCGGGAACCCCCGGAGGCCCCGCCTCAGCCCGCCGCCCGGACGGCCGAGCCGGCCTTCCAGCGGGTCCAGCTCATGTTCCAGCCGCCCAGGCCGTTGTCCGGGGCCACCTGGCGGTCCGGCGAGTTGACCACCTCCACCACGTCCCCGACCAGCGTCCGGTCGAAGAACCAGCCCGCCGGGGTGTCCGCGCCGCCGCCCTTGACGTCCCGCAGCCCGACGCAGCCGTGGCTGACGTTCTCCTTGCCGAAGACGGACTCCGCCGCCCAGTAGTTGCCGTGCAGAAAGGTGCCCGAGTCGGTGAGCCGCATGGCATGCGGGACGTCCTTGATGTCGTACTCCCCCTTGCCGTCCTCCTTGGTGAAGCCGACGGTCGCCCCGTTCATCCGGGTGACGTCGTACAACTCGGTGACCACCATTTTCCCGTTGTACGTCGTGGACTTGGGCGCCCCGGCGGTGATCGGCACCGTGCTGACCAGGTCGCCGTCCCGCCGTACCTCCATGAAGTGCTTCTCCGCGTCCACCCGGGAGACCTGGGAGCGGCCCACCGTGAAGGTGACCGTCCGGTCCTGGATGCCGTACACCCCCGGCGCGCCCTGCACGTCCCGCAGCCGCAGGTCGAGGGTGACCCGGGTGCCGGGCTCCCAGTAGGCGCTGGGCCGGAAGTCCAGCCGCTCCCGGCCGAACCAGTGGCCCGCCACCTCCACCGGCGGGTCCGAGGTGATCCGGATGGCCCGCTCGACCGCCGCCCGGTCGGAGATGGGCCGGCTGAAGCCGAACGAGACGATCATTCCGGTACCGACGGTGGAGCGGTGCTCGGGCGAGAAGTAGCCGATGAAGCGGCGCTCGGGCACGGCGGTGGTGAAGGTGGTGTGGCGGGCCGCCCGGCGCCCGTCGCCGTCCAGGGCCACCGCGTCCACGGTGTACTTGGCGGCCAGCGAGAGCCGGGCGCCGTCCGAAGGGCGCCAGCTCCGCCCGTCCCGCGCGATCGTGCCCGGCACCACCGCCCGCTGGGCATCCTCCACCCGGGTGACCACCACCCGCTCGAGACGGCCGTCCTCGACCGTCACCTCCAGTCTCCCGTCCGGCGCCACGTCCTTCGCCCGGTCGTCCGGCGTCACCCGGATGGTCTCGTCGTCCTGGCCCTTGTCCCCGAACGGGAGGCCGAGCCCGCCGCCGGTGCAGCCGGCCGCCCCGGCCGCCAGCACCACACCTGTGAGGGCGACCGCCGCCGCGCGCCCTGCCCGCTTCAGTACGTTTCTCACGATCCGCCCAACGAGTGCCCCCCTGTGGGGGAAACGTCGGGATGCGTCTGGGAGCGGGCGCGTCCGGGCAGAACAGGGGGAGACGAGCGGACAGCCGAGCAGGGAGTCAAGGCGGAGACAGACAGAGACAGACAGGGACAGGCGAAGACAGGCGGAGACAGGCGAGACCAGCAGGGACAGACCAGGACCGGGCGGAGACAGGTCGGGACAGGCGGGTGGCGTGGCCGTGGCCGGGACGCCGCGCGCCCGGGGCCCGGAACCGGACGAGCCGTGGGAGGCCGGCAGGTGTCGAGCGCAGCCGAGCAGGAGGCAGTGGCCGGAGCGGTCCGGGGCGGGGCGCGGGACGGGGCCGCCGTCGCCGCGGACACCGGTACCCGCGGTGTGCTGAACGGGCGCCCCCGGAGCTCTCCGGGACTCGTACCGCCCGTGTGGCCGGGGGCGCCGACGCCGCTGGGCGCCCGGTTCCGGGACGGGCCGGAGGGGGTGGCGGGTACCAACTTCGCGCTCTGGGCGGGCGGGGCGGAGGCAGTGGAGCTCTGTCTGTTCGACGAGGACGGCACCGAGACCCGGCTGCCGCTGGGCGAGCTGACGCACGAGATCTGGCACGGTTTCGTGCCCGGCATACGCCCCGGTCGGCGGTACGGCTACCGGGTGCACGGCCGCTGGGACCCGTGGACCGGTGCCCGCTGGAACCCGGCCAAGCTGCTGCTCGACCCCTACGCCCGGGCGGTGGACGGGGAGTTCACGCTGCCGCCCGAGGTGTACGGGCACGTCCGCGACTGGCCCGAGCAGCATGTGGCCGACACCGTGCGGGACGCCCGGGACTCGGCGCCGTACGTCCCCAAGGGGGTCGTCGTCCACGATGACGACGACTGGTCGGACGACCGGCGCCCCAAGACGCCCTGGGCCGACTCGGTCATCTACGAGCTGCACGTCAGGGGCTTCACCATGCGCCACCCGGGGGTGCCGGAGGAACTGCGCGGCACCTACGCCGGGCTCGCCCATCCGGCGGCCGTGGAGCATCTGACGCGGCTGGGGGTGACGGCGGTGGAGCTGCTGCCGGTGCACCAGTTCGCCCACGAGGACCATCTGCTCCGCCGGGGCCTGCGGAACTACTGGGGCTACAACTCGGTCGGCTACTTCGCCCCGCATGCCGGGTACAGCGCCTCCGGCACGGCGGGCCAGCAGGTGGGCGAGTTCAAGCGGATGGTGAAGGCGCTGCACGCGGCCGGGATCGAGGTCATCCTGGACGTGGTCTACAACCACACCGCCGAGGCGGGCGAGTTGGGCCCGACGCTCTCGCTGCGCGGCATCGACAACCGGGGCTACTACCGGCTCCCGCCCGACGCCCGCCGGTACGCCGACTACACCGGCTGCGGCAACACCCTGCACGTGGTCCGGCCCCAGGTGCTCCGGCTGATCACCGACTCGCTGCGCTACTGGGTCACCGAGATGGGCGTGGACGGCTTCCGGTTCGACCTGGCGGCGGCGCTGGCCCGGTCCATGCACGACGTGGACATGCTCTCGCCGTTCCTGGCGGTGATCGCCCAGGACCCGGTGCTGCGGCGGGTGAAGCTGATCGCCGAGCCCTGGGACGTGGGCAGCGGCGGCTACCAGGTGGGGGCGTTCCCGCCGCTGTGGACCGAGTGGAACGACCGCTACCGGGACGCCGTACGGGACTTCTGGCGCGGCGCGCTGCCGGACGTACGGGACCTGGGCTACCGGCTCTCCGGCTCCAGCGACCTCTACGCCTGGGGCGGGCGGCGCCCGTACGCCTCGGTCAACTTCGTGACGGCGCACGACGGTTTCACCCTGCGCGACCTGGTGACGTACGAGCACAAGCACAACGAGGCCAACGGCGAGGGCAACCGGGACGGCACCCACGACAACCGCGCCTGGAACTGCGGCACCGAGGGCGAGAGCGAGGACCCGGCCGTCAACGCGCTGCGGCTGCGCCAGATCCGCAACCTGCTCACCACGCTGCTGCTCTCCACCGGGGTGCCGATGCTGGTGGCGGGCGACGAGATGGGCCGCACCCAGGGCGGCAACAACAACGCCTACTGCCAGGACAACGAGGTCTCCTGGCTGGACTGGTCGCTGCCGGACCGGCCCGGCACCGCGCAACTGCTCGCGCTGACCCGGCGGTTGCTGGCACTGCGCCAGTCCCATCCGGTGCTGCGCCGCCGGGCGTTCTTCTCGGGCCGGCCGCACGCCCCGGACGGGCTGCGGGACCTGGCCTGGTTCACCGCGTCGGGCGAGGAGATGACCGAGGCCGACTGGTGGGCGCCCGCCCCCTCGGTCTGCCTCTATCTCTCGGGCCGGGACATCCCCGGGCGGGACGCGCACGGCGAGGCGATCACCGACGTCAGCTTCCTGGCGATCCTGCACGCGGCCGGCGCCCCGGCCTCGTTCCGGCTGCCGGGCGAGCCCTGGGCCCGCTCCTACGAAGTGGTCGTGGACACCTCGCGCGAGGACCAGTCGGCCGAACCGGGCACGGTCCACCCGGGCGGTGCCTCGCTCCTGGTCCCGGAGCGGTGCGCGCTGCTGCTCCGGGTGCGGGAGTAGGGCCCCCGGGGCCCCGGCGGTTCCCCGGTGGGGGCGTACGGACCGGGCCTGCGGGGTGCCCCCCGGGCCGGGACGTACGGGCCCCCGCCGGGCGTGCGGGAGTCCCGGGCCTGGGCCGCCGGGCTCCCCCGGCTCGGAGCGGGCGGACTCCCCCGGTCGGCCGAAAAGCGGGTGAGCCGGGGCGGGGGCGGACCGTAGGCTCGGCCTGATGCCCGGAGAAGATGCAACCACCAAGGACCGTTCGGCCGTTCGCTCCCTGCTGCGGCTCTGGCCGTATGTGCGCCCGGTGCGGGCACGGATGGGCACGGCCGCCGCGGTCGCCGTCGTGGCGTCCTGCCTGGGACTGGTCATCCCGTTGGTGCTCAAGTGGATCGTGGACGGCCCGGTGGCGGCGCGGGATCCCGGCGGGGTCTGGCTGGGGGCGCTGGCGGTGCTCGGGCTGGGGATCGCGGAGGCCGTGCTGTTCGGTCTGCGGCGGTGGCTGGTGGCCCGGCCGCTGGCCTCGGTGGAGGCGGCGATGCGGGCCGACCTCTACCGGCACCTCCAGCGGGTGCCGGTGGCCTTCCACGACCGCTGGCCGTCGGGGCAGTTGCTCTCCCGGGCGACCGGTGACCTGTCGCTGCTGCGGCTGTTCCTGATCTTCCCGCTGACCTTTCTCTTCGTGAACGGTGTGACCATCCTGGTCGGCTGCGCGCTGCTGCTGGCGCAGGACTGGGCGCTGGGTCTGGTGCTGCTGCTGCCGGTGGTGCCGCTGATCGTGGTCTGCGGGGTCTTCGAGGGCCGGTACGCGCTGGCCGCCCGGCGCGCCCAGGACCAGATCGGGGATCTGACGACGCTGGTCGAGGAGAGCGTCCTCGGCATCCGGGTCGTCAAGGGCTTCGGCCGGCACCGCAGCCAGGCGCGGGCGTTCCGGGAGAAGGCCGGGCGGCTGCGCGGCACCGAGCTGGTCAAGGCCCGGCTGCTGGCGGCCATCTGGGCGGTGATCACCGCCGTACCGGAGGTGGCGATCGGGGCCGCGCTGGTGCTGGGCACCGTACGGGTGGCCGACGGGGAGCTGTCGGCGGGCACCCTGGTGGCCTTTCTCTCGACCGCGCTGGCGCTGCGCTGGCCGGTGGACTCGATCGGCTTCCTGCTGGCGATGAGCCAGGAGGCGGCGACCGCGACGGAGCGGTACTTCGAGGTGATGGACGAGCCCGCGGAGACCGGGGAGACCGCTCCGGCCCGCCCCGTCCCCGGCACCGCCCCGGCCCCGGCCGCCCCCGGCCCCGTCTCCGCCCCCGGCCCCGCCCCCGCTCCCGGCTCCGGCTCCGGCTCCGGCTCCGGCTCCGGCTCCGGCTCCACCCTTCCCGGCGGGCTGCGGTTCGAGGGGGTGAGCTTCCGTTATCCGGACGCGCCGCCGGAGGCCGCGCCGGTGCTGGCCGGGATCGATCTGTGGATCCGGCCGGGCGAGACCATGGCGCTGGTCGGGGCGACGGGCTCCGGGAAGACCACGCTCACCGCGCTGGTGCCCCGGCTGTACGAGGCGTCCGGCGGCCGGATCCTGCTGGACGGCGAGGACATCGCGGGGATGCCCCGGGAGCGGCTGCGCGGGTTGGTGACGGTGGCCTTCGAGGAGCCGACCCTCTTCTCCGCGTCGGTGGCCGAGAACGTGCTGATGGGCGGCGCGGCGGACGCGGGGCCCGGGGAGCTGGACCGGGCGCTCGCGGTGGCCCAGGCCGGTTTCGTACGGGAGCTGCCGGAGGGGACGGCGACCCAGGTGGGCGAGCAGGGGCTGAGCCTCTCCGGCGGCCAGCGGCAGCGGCTGGCGCTGGCCCGGGCGGTGGTGGGCCGGCCCCGGTTCCTGGTGCTCGACGACCCGCTGTCGGCACTGGACGTGCACACCGAGGCGCTGGTGGAGGCCGCCCTGCGGGAGGTGCTGGCCGGGACGACGGCGCTGGTGGTGGCGCACCGGCCGTCCACGGTGCAGCTGGCCGACCGGGTGGCGCTGCTGTCGGGCGGCCGGATCGCGGCCGTGGGCACCCACCGGGAGCTGCTGCGGGACAGCGCGGAGTACGCCTGGCTGATGTCGGGCGAGGCGACGGCCACGGCGACGGGCGGTGTGCGATGACGGTGACGAGCGGCGGCACCCCCGGGCCGGGCCCGGACGGCGGTACGGCTCCGAGTCCCGGCCCGGAGACGGGCACGGGCCCGGACGGCGGTACGCCCCCGGGCGGGAGCCCGCGGCCGGGTGCGGCCGGGCGGCCGGGCACCCCGCCCGCCGGGGACCCGGACGCGGCCAGGGGTCCGGACACGGCCGGGGACCCGTTCGACCGGGACGACCTGCCGGCGCCGAAGGGCGCGACCGGGGGGCTGCTCCGGTCGCTGCTCCGGCCCCGGCGCGGCCGGGCGGTGCTGGCCGTGCTGTTCCTGCTGCTCCAGCAGGCGGCCTCGCAGGCGGGCCCGCTGCTGGTCGCGTACGCCATCGACCGGGCCGTACCGGCGCTGCGCCAGGGCGACCACGGGCCGCTGGTGGCGGTGGCGGCCGGGTTCGCGGCCTGTACGGCCGGGTCCGGGCTCTTCCAGTACGCCTTCGTCCGGACGGCGGCCCGGGTCAGCCAGGACGTGCTGCTGGATCTGCGCGGGCGGATCTTCCGGCACGCCCAGGCACTGAGTGTGGACTTCCACGAGCGGTACACCTCGGGCCGGCTGATCTCCCGGTCCACCGCGGATGTGGAGTCGCTGCGGGAGCTGCTGGACGAGGGGCTCCAGGAACTCGTCACCGTGGTGCTGTCGTTCGCGTACATCTCGGTGCTGCTGCTCTGGCTGGACGCGGGTACCGGCGCGGTGGCGGTGGTTTCCTTCGTACCGCTGTATCTGCTGGTACGGCGGTACCGGCGGCGGGCCCGGGTGGTCTTCGGGGCCAGGTCCACGGCGATCGCGGCGGTGATCGTGCGGTTCGCCGAGACGGTGAACGGCATCCGGCCGGTCCGGGCGTTCCGCCGGGAGCGGGCCAACGAGGCGCGGTTCCTGGAGCTGAACCGGACGCACGAGCACACCAACGGCGACGCCAGCACGGAGATGGCCCGCTATGTGGTGGGCTCCCGGCTGGTGGCCAACACGGCGGTGGCCGCCATGGTGCTCTGGGGCGCCTACCGGGTGGCCGGCGGCGGTCTGGCGCTCGGGGTGCTGGCGGCGGCGGTGCTCTATCTGCGCCGGCTGTACGACCCGATCGACCGGCTGGGGATGTTCCTCAACTCCTACGAGTCGGCGGCAGCCTCCCTGGTGAAGATCGCCGGCCTGCTGGCCCAGACCCCGGCGGTGGCGGAACCGGCCGAGCCGCGCGAGCTGCCGGTCCGTACCGGCGCGCCGGGGCGTGAAGTGACCTTCGAGGGCGTCCGGTTCGCCTACCGGGGCGGCACCGAGGTACTGCCGCGCTTCGATCTGACGATCCCGGCCGGCCAGACGGTGGCCGTGGTCGGCTCCACGGGCGCCGGCAAGTCGACGCTGGCCAAGCTGCTGGCCCGGTTCTACGACCCGACCGAGGGCCGGGTGCTGCTCGACGGCGTGGACCTGCGCGAGCTGGCCGTGCCGGAGCTGCGGCGCGGGGTGGTGATGGTGACCCAGGAGGCGTTCCTCTTCTCCGGGACGGTCGCGGAGAACATCGCCGTCGGCCGCCCGGACGCCGGCCGGGCGGAGATCGAGGCCGCCGCCAAGGCGATCGGCGCCCATGACTTCATCACCGCGCTCCCGGACGGCTACGACACCGATGTGCGCAAGCGCGGCGGCCGGATCTCGGCCGGCCAGCGCCAGCTGGTCTCCTTCGCCCGGGCCCTGCTGGCCGATCCGGCGGTGCTCATCCTGGACGAGGCGACCAGTTCGCTGGACGTGCCCGGCGAACGGGCGGTGCAGCGCGCCATGGACACGGTGCTGCACGGCCGTACGGCGGTGGTGATCGCCCACCGGCTCTCCACGGTGGAGATCGCGGACCGGGTCCTGGTGATGGAGTCCGGCCGGGTGGTGGAGGACGGCTCCCCCGCCGGCCTGATCTCCGGCGACGGCCGCTTCGCCGCCCTCCACCGGGCCTGGCGGGAGAGCGTGGTGGGCTGAGGGACCGGTCCGTCCGTCCGGGCTCCACGGTCTCCTGGGCGCTTCCAGGCGACGAGGAGCACCGTTCCCGCCCTGGCCGCGTCCGGGGCCCCGGACGCCGCGGGCGGTACCGCGCCCGGGGCCCCGCGTACTCCGTACGGCGCGGGCCCCGGCGGCACCGACGGCCCGGACGGCGTCCGGCCGTCTGCGGTCTCCCGGCCGTACGGTCGTGGAGCCGTACGGGCCCCGGGACCGCACGGCGGCGGGGTGCGAGGTGGTGTCCGTGGGGCCCTGGCCCGGGGCTCGGGCCAGGGCTGCTCGGCGTCCGGGGGCGTTCCCCGGAGGGCGAGGCGGGGCTCAGAAGGCGAGGTGGAATCCGGCGCCCACCCCGCCGGCCGCGTTCAGCTCCGCGATGATGTCCTGCATCGCCGAACTGTGCTGCGCGCCCCAGGCGTTGCCGACCAGCGCCCCGTCCACGACCACGGGGGAGCCGGAGTCACCGCCGTTGGTCCAGATGAGGTGGGTGAACCAGATGCCATGGGTGCCCAGCTTGATGCCGCAGGTCAGTCCCGTGCGGTGGCCCTGCTTGCACATGCGGACCCCGTTGGCGGGTGGTGCGCCGATCGTCCGGATGGTCGTCTCGCCCACCGTGTCGGTGGGCGCGACCCGGGACTCGTCCAGCTCGATCACCGCGTAGTCCAGGCCCTTGGGGCCGAGGTTGAGCAGATTGTTCGGGGTGCTGACATAGGTCACGGTGCCGATGACACCCGTCGTGAGATCCGGGCGGCTCTCGGTCAGCGGGGCCGGGGCGGCCGCCGTGCCGGCGGGCGAGCTGTCGCGGTAGACCTTCTCGCCGACCAGTTTCCTGCCCTGGTCGTCGATGAAGCAGTGGGCGTTGGTGAGACCGACCAGGCGGCCCGCGGCGTCCCGGCCCACTGCGGTGAGCGTACAGACATAGAGGGCCTGCGGGTCCTCGGGACCCGGGCTCATCCGGAAGATGATCCCGGTGCCGCCGCCGATCTGGGTGAGGCCGTCGGCCGACCGGTCCGGGGCCTTCGCCGGGGCCGGGGACTTCACCGGGGCCGCGGTGTGGGCGCTCGCGGGCGGGGACACGAGGAGGGGGCCGCCTGCCAGCAGCAGGACGAGGCCCAGGGCACGTACGAAACGGAGCATGCGATCACTTCCCTGGTGGGGCCGGAGCGCGGGCGCGGCAGCGGTCGGAGTCCGGCCACCGGCCCTGCCGAGGTGACTCCGGCGCGGCGTGCGAAAGCCTCGCGGAACCCGCTGGAATTCCGATGAACGACCGCCCTGACGCGGCGGGCGGAGGCTTCGCGGGTGGCGGGTGGCGCGGGTGACACAGTGCGGCGGCTGCGGACCGATCTGCTCGGTCCGCCCGGGGCGGCGCGCGACGGAACACCGGGGGGAGCCGGGCCCGTTCGCCGGCGGGCCGTCCTCGCCGCGCCCGCCGCCCGGCACCGGTCAGCGCCGGGCGGCGGGCGCGCAGGGGGCGGGCAGCGGTCCGGTGCGGTCGTACGGGTCCGCCCCCGCGCCGGCCGACGGGGTGGGCGCCTGCTTGGCGAAGTACGGGTGGACGAAGCCGTCCGCCTTCCCGCAGTCGTGGTTGCCCAGGTAGTGGTGCTGCTCCACCGGGACCAGCGCCCCCGGCGTCTTCCCGGCCCCCGGTACGGCCCGGACCGCGACGACCAGTCGCCGGCGCACGATCGCCCGGGCCGCCTCCTCGGCCTCCACCCCCGGAATGGGAGCCGGGCGCCCGCCGGGCGTGGCGGCGGCCAGCGCGTACACAAAGGTGACGTCCGCCCGGACCAGCACCTCGCCGGAGCTCCGCCCCGGGCCGTAGCTCAGGGCGCCGAGCACCCGGGTCCCGCCCGTCAGCACCCGCACCTCGGCCGGGTCGAACCGGGTGACCAGCCGGGCCGGGTCGGCGTCCCCCTCCCCCGGCGCCCGCAGCGCGGCCGCCAGCCGGGCCCGGCTCGGCGGGTCCAGCAGCGCGAGCGCCCGCTCCGGCCGGCCGCCGGCCAGCACCCCCGGGTCCAGATTGGCGGCGGTCAGCAGCTCCCGCGTGCGCCACAGGGCGTCCCGCACCCGCTCGGCCGGCACCCCCGGCACGGCCCCGGCCGCCGGTACGTCGATGCCGCCCTCACCGGTCAGCCAGCCCCGGGCGGGCGAATTCCGGTAGGGCATCCGGGTGGTGAGCGGCCAGGGCGCGGGCCACTGGGCCTCCTCCAGCAGCGGGGCCGCGAACGGCTCGTCGGCCGGCCGCTTCCCGACCGACCCGTACAGCCAGCCGCCCAGGGCCGCCACGACCGCGACCGCTCCCACCGACACCCAGACGGTCTTCCGCCGCCGGGTCCGCCGGTCCGCCGCCAGCCTGCCCGCGCGCTCCGGGTCCGTCCGCTCGGCCCTCAGCCGCGCCACGAAATCATCCGGCTCCGACACCGTGATCCCCCCTCAGGTCGCGAGGACGCTACCGCACCCCTGTGACAGCGAGGCCCCCCGGGGCCCGGCACCGCACCGCACCGCACCGCACCGCACCGCACCGCACCGCACCGCACCGCACCGCACCGCACCGGGTGATTCTCCCCGTCACACCACCACCGGCAGCGACGCCAGGCCGCGCATCACGAACCCGGAACGCCGGACCGGCTCGGCGGCCGGCGCGAGCTTCGGCGCCCGTTCCAGCAACGCCCGCAGTGAGGCGGCCAGTTCGATACGTGCCAGCGGGGCGCCGACGCAGTAGTGGATGCCCGCGCCGAAGGAGATGTGCGGGTTGGACGCGCGGGTCGGATCCAGTGTGTCCGGGCGGTCGAAGACCTCCGGATCGTGGTTGGCCGACCCGAAGAGCAGGGCCAGTTCGGCGCCGCGCGGGACGGTGACACCGTCGATCTCGATCTCGTCCAGCACCCAGCGCTCGAAAAGCTGAAGCGGAGTGTCGTAGCGGAGCAACTCCTCGACGGCACCGGGCAGCAGGGAGTGGTCGGCCCGGAGCGCGGCGAGCTGCCCGGGGTTGCGGAACAGCGCCCACCAGCCGTTGGCGGTGGCGTTGACGGTCGCCTCGTGGCCCGCGTTGAGCAGCAGCACACAGGTGGAGATCATCTCCTGCTCGGTGAGCCGTTCGCCCTCGTCATGGGCGGCGATCAGCCCGGAGACCAGGTCCTCGCCCGGTGCCGCCCGGCGGGCCGCGATCAGCTCCCGGAGGTACGCCGAGAACTCCACCGAGGCCGCCACGGCCCGGGCGGCGGTCTCCTCGGAGGGCGCCAGCTCGTACATCCCGCAGATCGCCGCCGACCAGGGCCGCAGCAGAGGGCGGTCCGGCTCCGGCACCCCGAGCATCTCCGCGATGACCGCCACCGGCAGCGGCTCGGCCACCTCGGTCACCAGATCGCCGCCGCCCCGCTCGACCAGCCCGTCCGCCAACTCCTCGGCCAGCCGCCGCACATAGGGGCTCAGCCGCTCGACGGTACGCGGGGTGAACGCCTTGGCCACCAGTCGCCTGATCCGGGTGTGGTCCGGCGGCTCCAGGTCCAGCATCCCCTGGTCGTTGAGCGTGTGGAACGGCTCCTGCGCGGCGGGCGGCGCCGTACGGCCGAACTCCTCGTGGCTGAACCGGTGCCGGTACGTCCGCCCGAGCCGCCGGTCCCGCAGCAGCGCCGCCACATCGGCGTGCCGCGGCACCAGCCACTGCCGGGACGGCTCGAACCAGTGCACCCGCCCGCTCTCCCGCAGCCGCGCGTACGCCGGATACGGATCCGCCGTGAAGCCGGCGTCCCAGGGATCGAATACCGCGTCCATCCCCGGACGCTAGACGACCCCGCCCCCCCCTGTCACCCACGGGCACCCGGTCCGCCCGGTGGTCTCAGGGGCGGCGGCCGCGGGAGTGGTAGGGGGTGTTGTGGACGGACCAGGAGCTGTAGGCGGTGCGGTCGGCGCGGGCCTGGAGGCGGTGGTGCCGCTCCAGGAGGAGACCGTCGGTGTTCTCGGTACGGGAGCCGGCGCGGCGGAGGAGCACCGTGACGGCGGCCGCCACGGCGAGGCCCAGGATCCCCAGCAGGGTGATGAGTGCGGTCATGGTCGTCCCCCCGGATCGAACGGTGTGCGGAGGGGCAGTGGATCACACCGGCCGGGACGGTACAAGGAGTGGGAGGTCGGGATTCGGCCAGGGGGGTATGCCCGGCGGGGGCGGGAGCGTCACACTCCGTTCATCAGGTGACACACCTGATCCGCGCTGGGAGCGAAGACCGGTGACACGATGAAACGTCCGGTTAACGAACAGGGTTTTTCGGGCAACGGACCAATTCTGGCCAAGTTGTTGACGCGGTCCTGACATCACAGGGCGGCGGCTGTCACTCTTCCCACGTTCTCCGCACCAACCGTTCGACACGCGTTCCCATCGTGTTCGGACGGTGCCGCTTGCTCTGCTTGCTCGCCGGACGGCCCACCCCGCCGTCCGTAACCCCCCTCGCAAAAGGAGTCTGCGTGAGATCCACGCCCAGCCGTCGCGCCACCGCGACCGGCGCTCTGATCGCCGCTGCCGCCATGCTCGCCGTGGGAGTGCAGTCCGGTGCCGCCACCGCCGCCCCCGACACCTTCCGCGCCGCGCCCAAGGCGCAGGCCGCGGGACCGGCCAACCCCGGCGCGCTGCCCGCCGACCTCACCCCCGCCCAGCGCACCGCGCTGATACGCGCGGCCGACGCCGGCAAGGCCGAGACCGCCCGTGAACTCGGCCTCGGCGCCCAGGAGAAGCTGGTCGTCCGGGACGTGGTCCAGGACCGCGACGGCACCACCCACACCCGTTACGAGCGCACCTACGCGGGCCTCCCGGTCCTCGGCGGCGACCTGGTCGTGGCCGAGACCAGGGCGGGGAAGACCGAGAGCGTCAGCAAGGCGTCCCGGGCGGTGCTCAAGAACGTCGACGTCACCGCCGACGTGGCTCCGGCCGGCGCCGAGAAGCAGGCGCTGACCGCCGCCCGGGCGGAGGGCTCCAAGGCGGCCAAGGCGACGAACGCGCCCCGCAAGGTGGTCTGGCTGGCGCAGGGCAAGCCGGTGCTCGCGTACGAGACCGTCGTCGGCGGCCTCCAGCACGACGGCACCCCCAACGAGCTGCACGTCGTCACCGACGCCACCACCGGCGCCAAGCTGTACGAGTGGCAGGGCGTCCAGGAGGGCACCGGCAACACCCAGTACAGCGGCCAGGTCACCCTGGGCACCAGCGGCAGCGGCTCCTCGTACACGCTGACCGACACCGGGCGCGGCGGCCACAAGACGTACAACCTCAACCGGGGCACCTCGGGCACCGGCACGCTGTTCACCGGACCGGACGACGTCTGGGGCGACGGCACCCCGGGCAACGCCGAGACGGCCGGCGCCGACGCCCACTACGGCGCCGCGCTGACCTGGGACTACTACAAGAACGTGCACGGCCGCACCGGTATCCGGGGCGACGGCGTCGGCGCGTACTCCCGGGTCCACTACGGCAACAACTACGTCAACGCGTTCTGGCAGGACAGCTGCTTCTGCATGACGTACGGCGACGGCTCGGGCAACTCCAAGCCGCTGACCTCCATCGACGTGGCCGCCCACGAGATGACCCACGGCGTCACCGCCGCCACCGCCAAGCTGGTCTACAGCGGCGAGTCCGGCGGCCTCAACGAGGCGACCTCGGACATCTTCGCCGCCGCCGTCGAGTTCTACGCCAACAACGCCCAGGACAAGGGCGACTACCTGGTCGGCGAGAAGATCGACATCCGCGGCGACGGATCCCCGCTGCGGTACATGGACAAGCCGAGCAAGGACGGCGCCTCCAAGGACGCCTGGTACTCCGGCATCGGCAACATCGACGTCCACTACTCCTCGGGCCCGGCGAACCACTGGTTCTACCTGCTCTCCGAGGGCAGCGGCGCCAAGACCGTCAACGGCGTCAACTACGACTCCCCGACCTCGGACGGCCTGCCCGTCACCGGGATCGGCCGGGACAAGGCCGCGCTGATCTGGTTCAAGGCGCTCACCACCAAGTTCAACTCGACCACCAACTACGCCGCCGCCCGCACCGGTACGGTCGCCGCCGCGACCGAGCTGTACGGCGCGAACAGCGCGGAGGTGAAGGCGGTCGAGAACGCCTGGGCCGGCATCAACGTCGGCGCCCGTCCGGGCGGCGGCGACCCCGGCGGCAAGGTCTTCGAGAACACCGCCCGGGTCAACATCCCGGACAACGGCGCGGCCGTCACCTCGGCCGTCAACGTCACCGGGATCACCGGCAACGCGCCCTCGGCCCTCAAGGTGGACGTGGACATCGTCCACACCTACCGCGGCGACCTGGTCGTGGACCTGGTCGCCCCGGACGGCTCGGTCTACAACCTGAAGCCGTACAGTTCCTCGGACTCGGCGGACAACGTGAAGGCCACCTACACGGTGAACGCCTCCAGCGAGGTCGCCAACGGCTCCTGGAAGCTGCGGGTCCAGGACAAGGCCGCGCAGGACACCGGCTACATCAACGGGTTCAAGCTCACCTTCCCGTAACCCCGTGACCGGTCCGGTGGACGGCGGGACCTGTGAGTGAGTCCGCGCGCGGGTGAGTCCGTGCACGGGTGAGTACGGCGGTGGCCGCCCGGAAGACCCCGGGCGGCCACCTCGTGCGTGGTCGCACCTCGTGCGTGCTCGTGTCTCGTGCGTGCTCGTGTCTCGTACGCGGCCGGGCGGTGCGGTACGGCGCCGGGCCGCGCCGCACCGGCCGGGTCAGCGCATCAGGACCCCGGCGCCCTCCCCGGTGCTCTCGGTCGGCAGCGCGACCAGGCCCAGATCGGCGCCGGCCGGCAGCAGACGGTGGGCCGGCAGTATCCGGACGGTGTAGCCGAACGGCCCGGTGCGGTCCAGGGTGAGCGGGCCCTCGAAGACCCAGCGGCCCTGCTGGTCCGGGCCGCCGGCCGGTTTGAGCGGGAACGGCTGGGCGTCGGCCAGCGAGTCCTGGGCGTCCACCCGGCCGGCCACCGCCTGGACGTCCACGTCCTCGGGCCGGAGGTCGCCGAGGGTGACCCGGACCCGCAGCGCCAGGGTGGAGCCCAGTTCGGCCACCCCGCTGGCCTCGTCCACCTCCACGTGGTCGACCGTCACCCCGGGCCAGGCGGCGCGCACCCGGGCCTTCCACTCGGCCAGGTCGTGCGCCGCGGTGGCGTCCATGGCGCGGTGCGCCTGCGCGGCGGGGGCGTACAGCCGCTCGACGTACTCGCGCACCATCCGGCCGGCCAGCACCCTGGGGCCGAGGTTGGCCAGCGTGGAGCGGACCATCTCCACCCACCGCTGCGGCACCCCGGCCGGGCCCCGGTCGTAGAACCTCGGCGCCACCCGCTGCTCGATCAGCTCGTAGAGGGCATGGGCCTCCAGGTCGTCCCGGCGCTCCTCGTCGGTGGTGGGCCCGTCGGCGGTGGGGATGGCCCAGCCGAAGTCCGGCTCGTACCACTCGTCCCACCAGCCGTCCAGCACCGAGAGGTTGAGGCCGCCGTTGAGCGCGGCCTTCATCCCGCTGGTGCCGCACGCCTCCAGCGGGCGCAGCGGGTTGTTCAGCCACACGTCGCAGCCGGGGTAGAGCTTCTGGGCCATCCCCATGCCGTAGTCCGGCAGGAAGACGATCCGGTGCCGGACGCGCGGGTCGTCGGAGAACCGCACCAGCTCCTGCACCAGCCGCTTGCCGCCGTCGTCGGCCGGGTGCGCCTTGCCGGCGACCACGATCTGCACCGGCCGGGTCGGGTGGAGCAGCAGTTCGGTGAGGCGCTCGCGGTCCCGCAGCATCAGGGTGAGCCGCTTGTACGAGGGCACCCGGCGGGCGAAGCCGATGGTGAGCACCTCCGGGTCGAGCACCCCGTCGATCCAGCCCAGCTCGGCGGAGCCGGCCCCGCGCTGCCGCCAGGAGGCGCGCAGCCGGGTGCGGACCTCGGTCACCAGCTGTTCGCGCAGCTCCCGGCGGAGCTCCCAGATGGCCGTGTCCGGGATCTCCCCGACGGCCTCCCAGCGCTGCGCGCCGCCGAAGCTCAGCGCGTCCTCGGCCTGCTGGGCACCGATCCGCCGGGAGCCGAGCCGGAACACCTCGGGCGCCACCCAGGTGGGCGCGTGGACGCCGTTGGTGATGGAGGTGATGGGCACCTCCTCGGCGTCGAAGCCCGGCCAGAGCCCGGCGAACATCCCCCGGCTGACCGCCCCGTGCAGGGTGGAGACGCCATTGGCGCGCTGGGCCAGGCGCAGCCCCATCACGGCCATGTTGAACAGGTCGGGCCGCCCGCCGGGGTAGGTCTCCTGGCCGAGCTGGAGGATCCGGGCGGTGTCGAGACCGGGCAGCTCGGCGCCCTCGCCGAAGTGCCGGGCTACCAGCTCCCGGTCGAAGCGGTCGATGCCGGCCGGGACGGGGGTGTGGGTGGTGAAGACGGTGCCGGCCCGGACCGCCTCCAGCGCGGCGTCGAAGGAGACGCCCCGCTCGCTCAGCTCCCGGATGCGCTCCAGGCCGAGGAAGCCGGCGTGCCCCTCGTTGGTGTGGAACACCTCGGGCTCGGGGTGGCCGGTGAGGGCGCAGTACGCCCGTACCGCCCGGACACCTCCTATTCCGAGCAGCATTTCCTGGAGCAGCCGGTGCTCGCTGCCGCCGCCGTAGAGCCGGTCGGTGACGTTCCGCTCGGAGGGGCCGTTCTCCTCCACGTCCGAGTCGAGCAGCAGCAGCGGCACCCGGCCGACCCGGGCCACCCAGACATGGGCGTGCAGACAGCGGCCGGCCGGCAGCGCGAGCCGCACCCGGACGGGGGCGCCGCCGGCGTCCCGGAGCAGGCTGAGCGGCAGCTCGTTGGGGTCGAGCAGCGGGTACTGCTCCTGCTGCCAGCCGTCCCGGGAGAGCGACTGCCGGAAGTAGCCGTGGCGGTAGAGCAGGCCGACGCCGACGAGCGGTACGCCGAGGTCGGAGGCGGCCTTGAGGTGGTCGCCGGCGAGGATGCCGAGCCCGCCGGAGTACTGCGGCAGGGCGGCGGTGACGCCGAACTCGGGCGAGAAGTAGGCGATGGCGGCGGGGAGGTCGGCGTCCTGCTGGGTCTGGTACCAGCGGCGGCCGCGCAGATAGTCGTCGAGGTCGTCGGAGGCGGCGGCGAGGCGGCGCAGGAAGCGCCGGTCCCGGGAGAGCTCGGTGAGCCGCGCGGCCGGTACTGAGCCGAGCAGCCGCACCGGGTCGCAGCCGGCCGCGGACCAGCCTTCGGGATCGACGGCCTGGAACAGCTCGCGGGTCTCGGCATGCCAGGACCAGCGCAGATTCCGCGCGAGGTCGCTGAGCGGTCGCAGGGGTTCGGGCAGGACGGGGCGCACGGTGAATCGACGGATTGCCTTCACGTGTTCCACCTTCGCAGGGCAGGGGCGTCTCGGTACGTATTTGGCGCCGGTACGCGTTCGGTGAGCGTGGAGCGCCGGGCGTTGTGCGTGGAGCGCCGGGCGTTGTACGTGGACGGGGCGGGCGTCGTGCGTGGACGGGGCGGGGGGACTGGGGGTGCGGACGGGCGGGCCGTGCGGACGGGGCGGGCGCGCACGGCCGCGCGTCCGCCCTCGTCCGTCCGGCGGTAGTCGTGACGGTAGTCGTCCCGTGCCCCTGGCAACCACGGCGCACGGGACCGTACGCACCTCTCTCACCCGCCCGGCCAGCCTCGCCCGGACGGCGGTGCGGGGGCCGACCGGGCGACCCGGACGACACCCGCGCGGCTGGGGCGCGGGGGGCCGCCGGGACCGGCGGGACCCGCGCCGAGCTGCGGCGACGGCGCCCGACGGGACCGCCCGGGAGATGTCGGGCCGGGGAGCCGGGCGCCGGTCCGGCACCTCCCGGCGGGCCGCGCCCCGGGGGCGTACAGGGGGCGCATTCCTCCCGGTGCGCCGGGCGCGTATCGGGACCGCGCCCGGCCGGAAGGGGGAACCGATGACCCATCAGAAGATTCAGCGGGGCACGGCGGCCGGAATGTGGTACGGCGAACCCGCGTTGACCGCGGCCGGGTCGAAGGAGCCGGTGACGGCGTACCGGGCGGCGATCTCCCGGCGCTCCTCCGGCGGGATGACGGCGTCAATGTCGGTGAAGCCGCCGGGGGCCCGCCGGTGCGCCAGATCGATGACCACCTCGGGGCCGAGCCGGCGGTTGGCGTGCTGGAGCGCCGTCATGGCGGGCCGCCGCCCGGCCTCGTAGGCGGCGAGCGCCTCGACCGGGTCGTGGTGGCGGGCCAGCGCGTGGGCGAGGGCGCGGGCGTCCATCACGGCCTGGCTGGCGCCGTTGGAACCGATCGGGTACATGGCGTGCGCGGCGTCCCCGACCAGGGTGGTGCGGCCCAGGCTCCAGCGCGTCAGCGGCTCCCGGTCCGCCATCGGGTACTCGAACGCCCCGTCGGCCGCCCGCAGCACCTCGGGTACGCGCCAGCCGCCGAACTCCCAGCCCTCGTAGTGCGGGGCGAACCGGGCGACCGGCACCGGCCGGTTCCAGTCCCCGCGCGGCAGGTCCGGGCCGGGCCCGCGCGGATACGCCTCGGCGGCGGGCAGGGCCAGCGCCCAGTTGACGAGAACCTCGGAGCGGCCCGGCGTGGGCTCGGTGAGCGGGTAGAGCACCGCCTTCCGCCGGTCGTCGCCGGCGATGACCATGTACGGGGCGGTCCGCGCGGCGGCCATCCGGGAGACCCCGCGCCAGATCAGGGTGCCCTTCCAGGGCGGCTCGCCCTCGTCCGGACGGAGGGCGGCGCGGACGGCCGACCGGATGCCGTCGGCGCCGATCAGCAGATCGGGTTCGAGCGTGGCGAGCCCCTGCCGGCTGCCGTCCCGGTGCGCCAGCCGCACCCGGGGCCGGCCGTCCGGGCGCGGGTCGACCCCGGTCACCCGGACCCCGCCGACGATGGCCGCCGCGCCCAGCCGGGCCCGTACCGCGCCGGCCAGGACGAGCTGGAGATGGCCCCGGTGGACGGAGAGCTGGGGCCAGCGGTAGCCGGCGGCGGTGCCCCGGTCCTCCCGGGCGATCAGTCCGCCGCTCCGGTGGTAGTAGCGCAGCTCCCGGGTGCGTACGGCACCGGCGGCCAGCGCGTCCAGCACCCCGAGGGCGTCCAGTTCCCGGACGGCGTTGGGCATCAGGTTCAGCCCGGCGCCGACCGGTTTGATCTCGCGGGCCGCCTCCACCACGGTGATCCGCTCGTACCCCGCGTGGTGCAGGGCCAGCGCGGTGGTGAGCCCGGCGACGCCGCCGCCGGCGACGAGGATGTGCGGGGTCGCCGGGAGCACCGGGGGCGCCGGGGTCGTGGGGCTGATGGGGGTCGTCGGGCTCATGGGCGGTGTCCTTCACGTCCTGCTGCGTCCAGCCGTGTCCGGCACGTCCCGCACGTCCCGTACATCCCGCACGTCCGGCGCGCCGGCGCCTCCCGGGCGGCGCCCCGGGCCTCAGGCGGCCGGGGTGCGGGGGCGTTCGGCGGCACGGCGGACCAGCGTCTCGTTGTCCCGGGTCAGATCGAGCACGGTGCGCAGCAGGGCGACCGGCGCACCACCGCTGCCCGCCTCGTAGAGCCGTACCTCCTCGCCGTACGCCTTGCGGGCGATCCCGAAGTGGCGGGCCCGGAAGGTCTTCAGGATCCGCAGCAGCTCCGCCAGCGAGCGCGCGGACCGGGCGAGCGCCGGGGGCGTCCGGGACCCGCCCTCCCAGCTGAGCGCGGCGGAGAGCTTGCTGACGGCGGAGGTGCCGCCCCGGTGCGCGGACCGGAAGGCCCGCCAGGCCGGCAGGGCGTAGACGGCGGACTCGTCCAGGAAGGCGTCGTAGGCCGGGTCGGACCGGTCGCACTGCCACACCGTCAGGTCCACCAGCCAGAGCGGCACCTGGGCGGCGGCCGGGCCCAGATAGCGGCGGCCCGCGATCTCGACCTCCTCGAAGTAGGGGCGCAGGCCGCGCGCGAAGAAGACCGGCGAGACCTGGGCGACGGTGAAGTCGATGGAGTCGACCATGGCCCGCACCTGGTGGGCGGTACGGTCCAGGGCGGTGGCGAAGCCGGGGTCGTACGGTTCGAGCCGGGCCAGCTCCCCGCAGGTGTCCAGGGCGGCGACCAGCGCGGGGAAGACCATCCGGACGGCCTGCTGGAGATGGGCCTCCATCCGCTCCCCGGTGAACATCCGCTGCCGGGCGCCGGGCGGGTTCCAGGTGGTGTAGTGGTGCACGGTGTCCCGGGGGACCATCCCGGTACGCCTGCCGAGCGCGGCCAGCACCGGCAGGGCGTCCGGGACGGCGGCGAGCGGCTCGGTGCCGTGACGTTTCAGCGACCCGAGCAGCATCCCGAGGTCGCGCATCGCGGCCAGTGCCTCCGGCACGCTCCACCGGGCCACCCCGGCGGGGTCGGGCAGCAGCCCGCGCAGGGCGGCGGTGAGCGCGGGCACATCGGCGTCCCGGTTCATGCCGGGCAGCGCGGCGAGCGGCTGATCGGCGCCGAGCGGGTCGGCCGCGCGGATCTCGGCTATCCGGTAGCGCGGGTCGGCGCTGCCGTCGAGACCGGGCGCGACGAGGTCGTACAGGGTCAACGGGATGTCTCCCTCGGGCGGTGTCGATGACGATGCCGCGCCGGCGGCCGGCCGCCCCGGGCCACGACCGGTGCGCCGGCCCGGCCGGGCGGATCGGGGTGGCCGGTTCGGCCGGTGTGACCGGCATATTCGGCGTGATCGGCGTGATCGGCATCAGTGGTGTGATCGGTGTCAGTGGTGTGATCGGCTTGATCGACGTGAGTGCTGTGACCAGTGTGGTCATTGTGATTGCTGTGATTGCTGTGATTGCTGTGATCAATGGTGTCAATGTGACTGAGCGGGTCGATGTGATCCCGGTGGCCGAAGTGACCGACCGGGCCAGGGGATTCGGCCGCTCGGCCGGGGTGGCCGGTCCTCGCTGCGCGGGGCATCCGTCAGCCCCCCGGCGCGTGGCCGGCGGCACTGGACGCGTGGCCGGCGGCACCCGGCACGGGACGACCGCTCCCGAGGCCCCGGCCGGGCACCCCCGCCGTGCCTGCCGTGCCCACCGCACTCGCCGTATCCGCGCCGTTCACCGCCCGGGTGCCCCTCATGCCCGGCCGCTCCCCCGGTCACCCGGCCGGCCGTCGCCCCGGTCGCCGCCCAGTTCGTAGCCGGCCAGGCAGTCGCGGGCCAGTGCCTCGCAGGCGGCGCCGTCGCCCGCCCAGGCCTGCTGGGCCAGATAGACGTGCGGGGCGCCGTGGTAGAAGCGCTCGTACTGTTCATGGCGCCCGGCGAACTCCGAACCCAGCGCGTCCCAGGCCAGCTTGAGCAGTTTCACCCGCTCCTCCGCCGGGGTGCCGGGCGAGCGGACGTACTTGCGGATCAGCGGCCCCAGCTCCGGGTGGAGCAGGTCGTCGCCGGAGGCGGGCAGCTGGATGAGCCCGCCGCCCGCCAGCAGCTTGATCTCCCGCACCGCCCGGGGGTACAGCTCCCCGGCCATGATCCGGTGGGCGTACGAGATCTCGGTGCCGGGCATCACCCCGCCGCGCCCGCCGTCCACCTCCTCGTACGACACTTCGGCGGCCAGTACGAACGCCTTGGCCTGGGCGACCCAGCCGAGCAGCCGGCCGACGGACTGGACGACCTGCGGCAGCGCGTGGGTGTCGTTGGCCCGGGTCAGCAGGATGGCGAGGCCGGTGAGGAACTCCAGCTTGGTCCAGAAGCGGGTGGCCGCCTGGTGGACGAAGTTGACGTACGCCGGGGTCCGCCACCACATGTGATGGCTGGTCTCCACGTCCCGGTAGGTGAGGACGTTCTCCCAGGGGACGAAGACGTCGTCGCAGACGAGCAGCGCGTCGTTCTCGTCGAACCGGGCGGAGAGCGGGTTGTCGAAGACACTGCGGGCCCGGCCCTCGTAGGAGGTGCGGGCGATCAGTTTCAGCCCGGGGGCGGCCACCGGGAGCGAGAACGAGACGGCGTGCTCGATGTCGGCGGGGGCGAGCGGCTCGATGGTGCCGACGATCACCTCGTTGGCGAAGACCGTGCCGGTGCCGATCGTCTTGGCGCCCCGGACGACGATGCCGCCGTCCTTCTCCGCGACCACCCGCACCACCGGGTCGTCCTCCTCCTGTCCCGCGGTGGACCGGACGCGGTCGTTCCGGGGGTTGGTGAGGGTGAAGGCCGCGTGCAGGTCCCCCTCGGCCAGCCGCCGGTGGCAGGCGAGGGCGTTGGCCGCCCCGTCGTACGTCTCCCCGGTGAACACCCCGGGCGCGGCGGCGAATCCGGCCGCCCCGGCCGCCATGCAGTCCGGGGCGCGGCCCAGGAAGCCGTAGCTCGCCTCGGCCCACACCTTGTGGGCCCGGCGGCGGGCGACCAGGTCCGGGTGGTCGCGCGGGACGAGGAAGGCGCGGTGGACACCGTCCCGGGTGAGCACCGGGGTGTGCGGGGAGTCGTGCGCCAGGTCGTAGAGGCCGGCCAGCGAGGCGGCGGTGTTCCGGAAGGCCGGGTGCGCGGTGACGTCCGCGATCCGTTCGCCGTCGAGCCACACCTCGCGGCCGTCGCGCAGCGACTCCAGATACTCCCGGCCGGACCTCGTCAACCGTCTCTCCCCCTCTCCCCCGATCGATGACCCCCTGGCGGCTCCGCTCGCGGACCTCTCGTGGGCCCCTCGTGGGCCCTCGCGGACCCGCTCGCCCGGCCGGCGGGCATCCCTCGTGCGGATTCCGCGCGGATCGCTCGCGTCCCGCGGTGAGTCTTTGCCGGTGCAGAGCCTCTCCGGCGGCGTGTGTCCGGGGCAATGAACGTCCGTCCAGGGGTCCTTAAGAACCCGCCAGCGGCTGTCCCCACATGTCACGCATGTCAGGCGGCTCCGGTGTCATCGGTGTCACCGGGGTCAGGCGGCCCCGGCCGTCCCCGCCCGGTACTCCCCCGGGGTCTGTCCGAACCATTTGCGGAAGGCGAGATGGAAACCGACCGCGCTCTGGTAGCCGACCCGCTGCGGCACGGCCGACTGCGGCAGTGAGGTCTCACCGAGCAGCCGCGCCGCCTCCTGCATCCGGCGGCCGGTCAGATGGCGGGCCGGTGCCTCCCCGACCAGCGCCCGGAAGGCCGAGGTGAAGGCCGAGCGGGACATGCCGGCCTCCCGGGCGAGCGACTCGATGGTCCAGGGCTCGGAGAACCTGGTCGCGATCATCACCAGGGCCCGGCTGATCCCCGGGTGGCTCAGCACCGGCAGTGCCCCGGGGTTCTCGGTGAGCTCCCGCAGCAGCGGCCGGAGCGCCAGTACCAGCGCCATCTCGAAGGCGCGCAGGGTGATCAGCCGGTCGCCGGGGCCGGCCGGCCGGTGCGGGGCGGCGAGCAGGCGCAGGGTGTCCCGGAGCAGTGGCTCCCGCTTCACCTGGGTGCCGTCCAGCACCAGCGCCCAGGGCAGCGCCCGGTAGAGACCGGTGGCGGCGCTGGCGTCGTAGTGCAGGCCCGCGCAGAGCAGCCGGCTGACCGGTCCGGTGCCCTCGATCCGCAGCTCGCCTGAGGTGCCCGGCTGCCGCCCGGGCAGCACGGCGTTGAGCGGCAGGCCCTGCCGCTCGGGCCGGTCGGAGAGCCGGTGCGCGGTGCCGGTGGGGAAGACGGCGAGGTCGCCGGCGCGCAGCCGCAGCGGTGTCCGGCCCTCACTGGTGATCCAGCACTCGCCCTCCACGAGGTAGTGCAGGATCGCGCAGCTCTGCTCGGCGTCGCCCTCGATCGCCCAGGGGGCGCGGACGTGCCAGCGGCTGTCGAAGACGCCCGTCAGGCGCAGTGGTTTGAGCAGTTCGCTCAGGAGGTCGTCGCTGTCGGTTCCCACGGTGTCCATGGACGATCCTTCAACCCCCGCCCCGGTTTGTTAATTGATCGGCCAAAGCCGTCGCCGCCAGCCTGAGCAGTGTCGTCCCGGCGCAATCCCACCCTATCGAAGGGCCCTTCAGCCGTATGTCCGATCACATGCCGATGTGGGTGGCCGTCGTGGGGGCGACGGGTTTCCAGGGCGGTGCGATCGCCCGTCTCCTGACCGAGCGGAATCACCGGGTCCGGTCGCTCAGCCGGCGTCCGGCCGGCGACCGGCCGCCGCTGCCCGGCGTCACCTTCACCACCGGTGACCTGGGCGATCTGGACGACGTACGGCAGTTGTTCGCCGGGGCGACCCATGCCGTGGTGACCATGCCGCTGGTGTACGAGCCCGCCCGGGTGCGCGCCTACGCCCGCAACCTGGTGGTGGCGGCCCAGGAGACCGGGGTGCTGCGCATCGTCCACAACGCCAACACCCGGATCCCGGCGGGCGCCACCGGGGTGGCCGCCTTCGAGACCCGCCGGGTGACCGAGGAGCTGCTGGCCGCTTCCGGGGTGGAGCTGGTGGTGCTGCGGCCCCCGGTCTATCTGGACAACCTGTTCAGCCCGTGGACCGGCCCGGCCCTGGTGGACGACGGGATCCTCGGCTGTCCGCTGCCGGCCGCCGCCCCGGTGGCCTGGCTGTCGCACCGGGACCTGGCCGAGGCGGTGCTCGCCGCGCTCACCGCCGACGGGGTGGCGGGCCGCGCCTGGGAGCTGGGCGGCGGGCGGTCGCTGACCGGCGGTGAACTGGCGGCGGCGTTCGGCCGTGGGCTCGGCCGGGCGGTGCGCTACCGGGCCCTGGAGCCGGAGGTGTTCGAGCGGGGCCTCGCCCGGGTGCTGGGCCCGGGCCCGGCGGCGGGTGTGGCGGGCCTCTACCACCACCTCGCCACCGGGGCCGACCCGCTGCTGATGGCGGACGACGGGGGCGAGGCGGCCCGGGCCCTGGGGCTGCGGCCGGCCCCGGTGGAGGAGTGGGTCACCCGCCAGCCGTGGCAGATCTGGTCGTCCGCCCCGACCGAAGAGACCCGCCGCCGCGCCTGACCCGCCGGCAGGCCGCCGGTGGCCCACCGGCGGGGTCGCCGGTGACCCACCGGCAGGCCGCCGGTCGTATACAACCGCCCCGCCGCCCACCCCCCTCATACCGGTGGGACCACTGAGCCATCCGGGGGGCGTGAAGTGCTTGGACACTCCCGACAGGGGGCGCTTCCGTGATTTTCATCCGAATGGGGCCGGATCTCGCCGTACGACTACCCCCAGGTAGTTAACAAACGGCCGGATTGCCCACACGGAGTGTGTGGGAAGGCTCAACCGGTACCCGCCCACCCGAGTGAACCCGGACAGGAGCGGCAATGCCGGCGTCCCGTCCCGTGTCAACGGAACAGCTACAAAGAGCGCTATCCCGTTAAGCAACCGTCAGGTGATGCCGTGAACCCGCAGATCGGTCGTATCCCCGTATGTGACGTCAGCCCCCTGGTGGACTGCGGAAGAAGGCCCGCCAAGGCGGTGGTGGGCGAGAGTTTCCAGGTCACGGCCACCGTCTTCCGGGAAGGCCATGACGCCGTCGCCGCCAATGTGGTGCTGACCGACCCCACCGGCCGGCCGGGCCCGTGGACCCCGATGCGTGAACTGGCCCCCGGCACCGACCGGTGGGGCGCCGAGGTCGCACCGGACGCCGAGGGCCGCTGGTCGTACGCCGTGGAGGCGTGGGGCGACCCGGTCGCCACCTGGCGCCACCACGCCGGGATCAAGATTCCGGCCGGTATCGACACCGCCCTGGTCTTCGCGGAGGGCGCCGCCCTGCACGAGCGGGCCGCCGAGGGGGTGCCGAAGAGCGAGGGCCGGGAGGCCGTGCTGGCCGTGGTGGACGCGCTGCGCGACGAACGCCGCACGGACCAGGAGAGACTGGCCGCCGCGCTGGCGCCCGAGGCGGTGGCCGCGCTGGACCGCCATCCCCTCCGTGAACTGGTCAGCTCCTCCCGGCCGCTCCCCCTGCTGGTGGAGCGGGAACGGGCGCTCTACGGCTCCTGGTACGAGATGTTCCCGCGCTCCGAGGGCGCCCGGACGGCGGCCGACGGCACCCTGGTCTCCGGCACCTTCCGTACCGCCGCCGAACGGCTGCCGGCCATCGCCGCGATGGGCTTCGACGTGGTGTATCTGCCGCCGGTCCACCCGATCGGCACCACCCACCGGAAGGGCCGGAACAACACTCTCGCCGCCGCCCCGGACGATGTGGGCGTGCCGTGGGCGATCGGCTCGGAGGCGGGCGGCCACGACGCGATCCACCCGGACCTCGGCACCCTGGACGACTTCGACGCCTTCGTGGCCCGGGCGCGCGAACTCCGGCTGGAGGTGGCGCTGGACTTCGCGCTCCAGTGCTCGCCGGACCACCCCTGGGTGGCGAAGAAGCCGGCATGGTTCCACCACCGGGCCGACGGCACCATCGCGTACGCCGAGAATCCGCCAAAAAAATACCAGGACATCTATCCCCTCGCGTTCGACAAGGACATGCGGGGCCTGGTCCGGGAGACGGTGCGGATCCTCCGGCACTGGATGGACCACGGGGTGCGGATCTTCCGGGTGGACAACCCGCACACCAAGCCGGTGGTCTTCTGGGAGAAGGTCATCGCGACGATCAACAAGACCGATCCCGATGTGATCTTCCTGGCCGAGGCGTTCACCCGGCCCGCGATGATGCGGACCCTGGCGGCGGTCGGCTTCCAGCAGTCGTACACCTACTTCACCTGGCGCAACTCCAAGCAGGAACTGACCGAGTACGTCACCGAGCTGACCGGCGACGACTCCGCCGCCGTGATGCGGCCCAACTTCTTCGTCAACACCCCGGACATCCTGCACGCCTTCCTCCAGCACGGTGGCCGGGGCGCCTTCGCCTCGCGCGCGGTGCTCGCCGCCACCCTCTCCCCCACCTGGGGCGTGTACGCCGGGTACGAGCTGTGCGAGAACACCCCGCTGCGCCCCGGCAGCGAGGAGTACCTCGACTCGGAGAAGTACCAACTGCGGCCCCGCGACTGGGAGTCGGCCGAGCGGGAAGGCCGTACGATCACCCCGCTGATCACCGCGCTGAACCGGGTGCGGCGCCGGAACGCCGCGCTCCGGCAGCTCCGTCACACCCACTTCCACCATGCCGACAACGACGCGGTCATCGCGTACAGCAAGCGCTCGGGTTCGAACATCGTTCTGGTGGTGGTCAACCTCGACCCCCACCACACCCAGGAGGCGACGGTCTCGTTGGACATGCCGGAGCTCGGCCTCGACTGGCACGAGCACGTACCGGTGCGCGACGAGCTCACCGGCGAGACCTATCACTGGGGCAGGGCCAACTATGTGCGTCTGGATCCGGGCGTCACGCCGGCGCACATCCTGGTGCTGCGACCGTCCCCGCCGATCGGAGGGTCACCCACATCATGATCGTCAACGAGCCCGTCCACGACACGTTCGCGGACACTCCCGCCAAGGACCGTGACCCCGACTGGTTCAAGCGAGCCGTCTTCTACGAGGTGCTGGTCCGCTCCTTCCAGGACAGCAACGGAGACGGCGTAGGAGACCTCAAGGGCATCACGGCCAAACTGGACTACCTCCAGTGGCTCGGTGTCGACTGCCTCTGGCTGCCGCCGTTCTTCAAATCCCCGCTCCGGGACGGCGGTTACGACGTATCGGACTACACGTCCGTCCTGCCCGAATTCGGCGACCTGGCCGACTTCGTGGAGTTCGTCGACGCCGCACACCAGCGCGGCATGCGGGTCATCATCGACTTCGTCATGAACCACACGAGCGACCAGCACCCGTGGTTCCAGGAGTCCCGGAACGACCCGGAGGGGCCGTACGGCGACTACTACGTCTGGGCGGACGACGACAAACAGTTCCAGGACGCCCGGATCATCTTCGTGGACACCGAGACGTCCAACTGGACCTTCGACCCGGTCCGCAAGCAGTACTACTGGCACCGCTTCTTCTCGCACCAGCCCGACCTCAACTACGAGAACCCCGCCGTGCAGCAGGAGATCCTGTCCGCGCTGCGGTTCTGGCTGGACCTGGGCATCGACGGCTTCCGCCTCGACGCCGTGCCGTACCTCTACCAGGAGGAGGGCACCAACTGCGAGAACCTGCCGGCCACCCACGCGTTCCTGAAGCGGGTGCGCAAGGAGATCGACGCCGCCTACCCGGACACCGTGCTGCTCGCCGAGGCCAACCAGTGGCCGGAGGACGTGGTCGACTACTTCGGGGACTTCCCGTCCGGCGGCGACGAGTGCCACATGGCCTTCCACTTCCCGGTGATGCCGCGCATCTTCATGGCGGTGCGCCGGGAGTCCCGCTACCCGGTCTCCGAAGTCCTGGCCAAGACCCCGGCGATCCCGGCGGGCTGCCAGTGGGGCATCTTCCTGCGCAACCACGACGAACTCACGCTGGAAATGGTCACGGACGAGGAACGTGACTACATGTACGCGGAGTACGCCAAGGACCCCCGGATGCGCGCCAACATCGGCATCCGCCGGCGGCTCGCCCCGCTGCTCGACAACGACCGCAACCAGATCGAGCTGTTCACCGCGCTGCTGCTCTCGCTCCCCGGCTCGCCCATCCTCTACTACGGGGACGAGATCGGGATGGGCGACAACATCTGGCTGGGCGACCGGGACGGGGTGCGCACCCCCATGCAGTGGACGCCGGACCGGAACGCCGGCTTCTCGTCCTGCGACCCGGGACGGCTCTACCTGCCCACCATCATGGACCCGGTCTACGGCTACCAGGTGACCAATGTGGAGGCGTCCATGGCCTCCCCGTCGTCGCTGCTGCACTGGACCCGGCGGATGATCGAGATCCGGAAGCAGAACCCGGCCTTCGGACTCGGCTCGTACACCGAGCTGCCCTCGTCCAACCCGGCCGTCCTCGCCTTCCTCCGGGAGTACGGCGACGACCTGGTGATGTGTGTGCACAACTTCTCGCGCTTCCCGCAGCCGACCGAGCTGGACCTGCGCCAGTTCAACGGCATGAGCCCGGTGGAGCTGATCGGCGGGGTGCGCTTCCCGGCGATCGGGGAGTGGCCGTACCTGCTCACCCTCGCCGGACACGGCTTCTACTGGTTCCGGCTCCGCAAGGAGACCCTCAAGCCGGCCAAGCCCGCCAAGCAGGCGGTCTCCGGCGAGACGGTGGCGGCGGTGACCACGGCGCTGAGCGAGGCCAGGAGCGGCGCCAAGGACCCGAATCGCTGAGGGAGTTGCGGGCGGGGCGGTTTCCCCCGTCCCGCCCGGGGCACGCTCGGACTCGTACGTCTCGCACGCCGATTCGGATCGATCCGGCGGACGATACGGATCGATCCGGCGGCCGGCCGGTTCGGCTGGTCCGGCCGGTTCGGTCGGACCGGTAGGGCCAGTCGATTCGGTTGGTTCCGGTCGGCCCCACCGCTCGGCCGGCTCCACCGGCCCGGCGGTTCGGCCGCCCGACCGGTTCGTCCGGCTCGGCGGTCCGGCGGTCCGGCCCGGCAGCCGGTCGGGCTCTGTCCGGCAGCCGGTCGGGTCCGGCCCGGCAGCCGGTCGAGGTCGCCCCGGCAGCCGGCCGGGGTCGGTCCGGATCGGTCCACTGGTCGATCGGGAGCGGTCCGGTAGTCGATTCGGGTCGTTCTCGATCATCCCCGCACGACACGTCCCGCACAGCCGGACAGCACTCGCCGCATTCCGGGACACTTCTGCACGTTCTGTGCATTTCGTAGTACCCGGGGAAAGGACGCGCTGCCATGCCGGAGACCGCCTCCACTGCCCGGGTCCCCGTCGCTCTGCTCCCGTCACTGGCACCACTGCTCCATGAATGGCTGCCCCGCCAGCGCTGGTTCGCCGGCAAGGGGCGCCCCGTGATCGGCTTCAGCCTGGTCTCCGCCACCGAACTCCTGCCGCTCGACTCCACCGGACCCGGTCTGCTGCATCTGATGGTCTGTGTCCGGCAGCCCGGTCTCACCCCGGAGGAGACCGCCGCCTCCGGGGACTGCTACCAGCTGCTGCTGGGGGTCCGGGAGGCGCTGCCGCCCCAGCTGGCGCCCGCGCTGATCGGCCGGGTCACCGAGGGTCCGCTCGCCGGGCGGACCGTCTACGAGGGGCTGCGCGACCCCCGGCTCGCGGCCCTGCTGCTGGAACGATTGCGCACCCCGGGACCGCTGGGCACCCTCCGCTTCGCGCGCACCGTCCCGATCCCGGACGGGCTGGCCCCCCGGGTGCTCGACGCCGAGCAGTCCAACTCCTCACTGGTGTACGGGGACTCCTACATCCTCAAGGTGTTCCGCCGGGTCTACGCGGGCGCCAACCCGGACCTGGAGCTGCCGCTGGCGCTCGCCCGGGCCGGGTGTGCCCGGGTGCCGGCGCCGGTCGCCTGGTACGAGACCGACACGGACAAGCCGGAGGCCAGCACCCTCGGTGTGCTCCAGCCGTTCCTGCGCGGCTCCCAGGACGGCTGGCAGCTGGCGCTGGACGCGCTCGCCGCCGGGCGGGAGTTCACCGCCGAGGCCCGGGCGCTGGGCCGGGCCACCGCCGAGGTGCACACCGTGCTGGCCGAGGCCCTGCCGACGGTGACCCTGGGCCGGGTGCAGACCGAGCACCTGGCCGTCGCCATGGGCCGCCGGCTGGACGCCGCCGCCCAGGCGGTGCCGGCCCTGCTGCCGTACGTCCCCGGGCTGCGCGCGGCCTTCGAGGCGGTCGGCGGTCTCTCCGGCGGCGGCGACGGCCTCTGGCGGGCCCAGCGGATCCACGGCGACCTCCATCTGGGCCAGACGCTGCGCACCCCGGACGGCGACTGGTCGGTGATCGACTTCGAGGGCGAGCCCGCCAAGCCCCTCGCCGAGCGCCGCCGCCCGCAGCCCCCGGTCCGCGACGTGGCCGGGATGCTGCGCTCCTTCGACTACGCGGCCCGCTCGCACCGCCCGTGGAACGACCCCTGGGCCGAGCGGTGCCGGGACGCCTACTGCGCCGGGTACGCCGAGGCGTCCGGCACCGACCCGCGCGAGGAGGCCGCGCTGCTGCGCGCGTACGAGACGGACAAGGCCGTCTACGAGGTCCTGTACGAGGCCCGGCACCGCCCCGACTGGCTCCCGGTCCCGATGGCGGCGATCCGCCGTCTGGCCGGCCAGCCGACCCAGCCGACCCCCTGACACCGAGGAGGCTCTCCCCCGTGACCCCCCGTCGCCCCGCCCGGGCCGCCAAGAAACCGCCGGCGTCCGCCCCGAAGCCGCCGTCCGCGCCCACCGGTGGAGCCGACACCCCCGGTGCCGTACCGCTCGCCGGCCCCGCCACCGCACCGGCCGGTCCGGCGACCCCGGCCACCCCGGCGGGCGCCCCGGTGGCCGATCTGCCGGTGGGCGACGCCCCGGTGGTGACCCGTACCGGCGCCGTACCGGAACCGCCGCGCGCCGCCGCCGTGCCGGAACCGCCACGCGTCCCCGGGCCCGAGGCGCCGCGCAGCGCCGCCGAGGCCGCGGCGGCGGCCGCCGCCACCGTCCGGGAACCGTTCCCCGAGGCGACCGGGCTGCCGGTGCCGCCCGCCGGGGTGCCGCCGCACCCCCGCCGCCCGGACCCGGTGAGCGGCCCGGCGACCACGCCCGCGCTGAGCGAGGCCGACCGGGGGCGGCTGCTGGCCGGGGAGCACCACGACCCGCACGGGCTGCTCGGCGCCCACCCGGGGCCGGACGGGGTGGTGGTGCGGGTGCTCCGCCCGTACGCCCGCCGGGTCGCCGTCCTGACCGGTGAGGGCGCCGGCGGCGAGCGCACCGAGCTGCGGGACGACGGCGACGGGCTGTTCTCGGGCGTACTGCCGTGGACCACCGTGCCGGAGTACCGGCTGGCGGTGGCGTACTCGGGCGAGCCGGAGACCGTGACCGGCGACCCGTACCGCTTCCTGCCCGCCCTCGGCGAGCTGGACCTCCACCTCATCGGGGAGGGCCGCCACGAGCAGCTGTGGACCGCGCTCGGCGCCCATCCGATGACCCACCAGGGCGTGTCCGGCACCCGGTTCACGGTCTGGGCGCCCAACGCGCGCGGGGTGCGGCTGGCGGGTGACTTCAACCACTGGGACGGCACCGGGCTGCCGCTCCGCTCGCTCGGCGGCACCGGGGTGTGGGAGCTGTTCGTGCCCGGCCTCGGGGAGGGCACGCTCTACAAGTTCGAGGTGATCGGGCCGGACGGCGGCCACTCGCTGCGCGCCGACCCGATGGCCCGCCGCACCCAGTGCCCGCCGGAGACCGCCTCGGTGGTCACCGCCTCCCACTACACCTGGGGGGACGGCGACTGGATGGCCCGGCGCGGTGAACGGCCCGCGCACCGGGCGCCGTTCTCGGTCTACGAGCTGCACCTCGGCTCCTGGCGGCCGGGGCTCGGCTACCGGGAGCTGGCCGAGGTGCTGCCGGAGTACGTCCGGGACCTGGGCTTCACCCATGTCGAGCTGATGCCGGTGGCGGAGCACCCGTACGCCCCCTCCTGGGGCTACCAGGTGACCTCGTACTACGCCCCCACCGCCCGGCTGGGCGCCCCGGACGACTTCCGGCACCTGGTGGACGCGCTGCACCGGGCGGGCATCGGTGTGCTGGTGGACTGGGTGCCCGCGCACTTCCCCAAGGACGACTGGGCGCTGGCCCGGTTCGACGGCACCCCGCTCTACGAGCACCCGGACCCGCGCCGTTCCGAGCATCCGGACTGGGGCACCCTGGAGTTCGACTACGGCCGGACCGAAGTGCGGAACTTCCTGGTCGCCAACGCGGTCTACTGGTGCGAGGAGTTCCACATCGACGGCCTCCGGGTGGACGCGGTGGCCTCCATGCTCTACCTGGACTACTCGCGGGAGCACGGCGAGTGGGTGCCCAACGAGTACGGCGGGCGGGAGAACTTCGACGCGGTGCGCTTCCTCCAGGAGATGAACGCCACCGTCTACCGGCGCTGCCCCGGAGTGGTGACCGTCGCCGAGGAGTCCACCGCCTGGGAGGGGGTCACCCGTCCCACCGACTCCGGCGGGCTCGGCTTCGGGCTCAAGTGGAACATGGGCTGGATGCACGACTCGCTGGAGTACGTCTCCAAGGAGCCGGTGCACCGGAGGTACCACCACAACGAGATGACCTTCTCGATGGTGTACGCGTACAGCGAGAACTACGTCCTGCCGATCTCGCACGACGAGGTGGTGCACGGCAAGGGTTCGCTGGTCACCAAGATGCCCGGCGACTGGTGGCAGCGCCGTGCCACCCACCGGGCCTACCTCGGCTTCATGTGGGCCCACCCGGGCAAGCAACTCATCTTCATGGGCCAGGAGTTCGCCCAGGGCGCCGAGTGGGCGGAGGCGCACGGCCCGGAGTGGTGGCTGCTGGACGAGACCTACCACTCGGCCGGTGACCACCGGGGCGTCCGGGACCTGGTGCGCGACCTCAACACGGTGTACGCGGCCACCCCGGCGCTCTGGGAGCGGGACACCGACCCGGCCGGCTTCTCCTGGGTGCTGGGGGACGCCGCCGAGGACAATGTCTTCGCCTTCCTGCGGTACGACGGCCGGGGCAACCCGCTGCTCGCGGTGAGCAACTTCTCACCGGTGGTCCGGCACGACTACCGGCTCTGGTCGCCGGAGGGCGTGGCCGCCTGGACCGAGGTGCTCAACACCGACGCGGCCCGCTACGGCGGCGGCGACGTCCGCAACCCGGAGCCGGTGAAGCGCGAGCCGGACGGCGTACGGCTGACGCTGCCGCCGCTGGCCACGGTCTGGTTCCGCCCGGCCTGACCGGGCGGTCCGCCCCGGGACCCCGCGCGGGCCCGGGGCGGACCGCTCACTTCCTGGCCAGGGGCCGGATCACACCGAGCCGCTGGGTGGCCCGGGTCAGCGCCACATACAGGTCGTTGACCCCGTGCGGCGCGGTGGCCCGGATGCCGTCCGGGTCGGCCACCAGCACGGTGTCGAACTCCAGCCCCTTGGCCTGCCGGGGGTCGAGCAGCACCACCGGCCGGGTCAGGTCGGGGACCGGCCCGTACGCCGCCTCCGGCAGCGCGGCGGCGAGCGCCGGCAGCAGGGCGGCCGGCGCGATCACCGCGAGCCGCCCGGCACCGGCCCCGTCTTCGCCTCCGTTCCCGTCCTCGTCCTTCCTCGCGCCGGTGGGCTGCTCCCGGCCGACCGCCGCCGCCACCGCGCCGGGCAGGTCCTCGGCGGCCGCCTCCCAGGGCGGTACGCCGGTGGAGCGCACCGAGCGGGGCGGCTCGAACCCCGGGTCGCCGGCCCGGCGCACCTCGGCGGCGACGGCCATGATCTCGGCGGGCGTACGGTAGTTGACGCCGAGCCGCACCCGCTCGTAGCGGTCCCCGACGTACGGGGCGAGGATCTCGTCCCAGGAGCCGAGCCCGGCCGCGTCGCCGGTCTGGGCCGGGTCTCCGACCAGGGTCATGGAGCGGGTCGGCACCCGGCGCATCAGCAACCGCCAGGCCATGGCGGAGAGTTCCTGCGCCTCGTCCACGATGACATGGCCGAACGCCCAGGTGCGGTCGGCGGCGGCCCGCTCGGCGGCGGTGCGGTGGTCCAGCTCCTCGTGGCGCTCCGCGAACCGCTCGGCGTCGATGATGTCGTGAGCGGCCAGCACCTCGGACTCGGCGTCCTCGAACTCGTACGTCCGGGAGGCGTACGACACGTCCAGCACGCCCTGGGCGTACGCGATCCGCTGGTTCTTCCGGCGCAGGGCCGCGGCCTTCGCGGCGGTGTCGTCCTCGCCCAGCAGCTCCGCCGCCTCGTCGAGCAGCGGCACGTCGGCGGGGGTCCAGTCGGCCTCGGCGGTGGTCTCGCGGCGGACGAACTCGGCCTCGCCGTCCGGGAGGTAGCCGTCCGGGGCGGCGAGGAAGTCCGCGACCAGCCGCTTCGGGGTCAGTGTCGGCCAGAGGGTCTCGACGGCGGCGTGCACCTCCGGGCTGGCGGCCACCTCCTTGCCGATCTGCACCACGTCGGACCGGTCGAGCAGGTTCTCGCCGCCGAACGGGTCGGCGCCCAGCCGTTCCACCAGCTGGTCGGTGAGGGCGTCGATGATCCGGAAGGCGAACCGGGGGCGCGCCAGATTGTGCGGCAGCCCGGTGCCGCGGGCGTCCCAGCGGGCGTCCTCGGCCATCTCCCGGTCGAGCAGCAGGGTGCCGTAGTCCTCGTGGTCGATCTCCAGCGGCGCACCGGTCTCCGGTACGGCCTGCCGGTCGCGGACCACCCGGGCCAGCACCTCCGCCATGGTGGCGCGGCCCTTGATCTCGGCGGCCTCCGGGGTGTCGGTGCCGGTGGCGCGGACGCCCGGGAACAGTTCGCCGGGGGTGGCGAGCAGCACCCCGGTCTCGCCGAGCGCGGGCAGCACCTCCCCGATGTAGTCGAGGAAGGCGGGACCGGGACCCACGATGAGCACCGCCCGGCGGGCCAGCAGCTCGCGGTGGGCGAAGAGCAGATAGGCGGCCCGGTGCAGGGCGACGGCGGTCTTCCCGGTGCCGGGGCCGCCCTCCACGACCAGCACGCCCTGGTGCGGCGCGCGGATGATCCGGTCCTGCTCGGCCTGGATGGTCTGGACGATGTCGCTCATCCGGCCGGTGCGGGCGGCGTCCAGGGCGGCGAGCAGCACCGCGTCGGCGTCCCGGTTCTCGTGGCCGGTCCGGGTGGGGTCGCGCAGGTCGAGGATCTCGTCGTGCAGGGCGGTGACCTCCCGCCCCCGGGTGGTGATGTGCCGCCGGCGGCGCAGCCCCATGGGCGCGTGGCCGGTGGCGAGGTAGAACGGCCGGGCGACGTCGGCGCGCCAGTCGATCACCAGCGGGGTGCGGTCGTCGCCCTCGCGGATGCCGATGCGCCCGATGTGGTGGTCACGGCCATCCCGGAATTCCAGCCGGCCGAAGCAGAGCCCGTTCTCCCCGGCGTCGTACGCGGCGAGCAGCCCGGACTGCTCGGCCACCAGCACCTCCCGCTCCACCAGCGCCTGGCGGTTCTTCCCGACCTCCTTGCGCGCGGCCTTGACCGCCCGCTCCGCCTGGTCGCGCAGGGCGTCGAGGCGCGCGTAGAGGCCGCTGATGAATCGCTGCTCGTTCCGAAGTTCGCCGGCCGCCTGATCCCCGGTTGACAATTCGACTCCTGAAGCGCTACATTGCCGTTATCGACTTTCCGTCGCGGTTTTCTGTGTCCGCATACGGAAACGTCCAATATACGCGAGGATTCACGAGAATTCACCCCGGCCGCCCATGGTGGCGCCGGGGTTTTTGTTTGCCCTTTCACCCCGGGATACCGGCCGCGCTCCCTGCCACCGGCGCTTGACCCTGACACCTGCGGCAGGGTCGCACGATGACCGGCATGAACACCGACAAGAGCGGGAGCACCGCGGCGCGGGGCAGCGGGGTGGTCGTCGTCACCGGGGCCGGCACGGGGATCGGCCGGGCCACCGCCCGCGCCTTCGCCGCCGGCGGCGCCCGGGTGGTGGCGGTCGGACGGCGGGCGGAGCCGCTCCGCGAGACCGCCGCCGGGCACGGGCCGATCACCCCGCTGACCGCCGACATCACCGCCGAGGGCGAGCCCGACCGGATCGTCCGGGCCGTGCTGGCGGCACACGGCCGGCTGGACGTGCTGGTCAACAACGCCGGGATCGTCCGCGGCGGCGCCCTCGGGACGCTGACCCCGGAGGCGATCACGGCGCAGCTCGCCACCAATCTGGTCGCCCCCGCGCTGCTCTCCCAGGCCGCGCTGCCCGCCCTGGAGCGGTCGGGCGGAGTGATCGTCAATGTCAGCACCTCGGTGGGACAGCGGGCCTGGCCCGGCAACGCGGTCTACGCGGCGACCAAGACCGCCCTTGAACTGCTCACCCGAAGCTGGGCGGTCGAGCTGGCACCGCGCGGGATCCGGGTGGTCGCGGTCGCCCCGGGCGCGATCGACACTCCCATCGGTGAGCACCAGGGACTGACCCCGGAACGCCGGGCGGCGGTACGGGAATGGCAGCTGGCGCACACCCCGCTGCGCCGGATCGGCCGGCCCGAGGAGGTGGCCTGGGCGATCACCGGACTCGCCGCCCCGGGTGCGTCGTTCATCACCGGAGTGGTGCTTCCGGTCGACGGCGGGGCGGTCGTGGCGTGATAGGGCTTGTCCGGGAGGTGGCTGGAATGCGGATCGGTGAGCTGGCGGAGGCGACCGGGGCGACCGCCCGTGCGCTGCGGCACTACGAGCAGGCCGGGTTGATCTCCTCGGAGCGGGCAGCCAACGGCTACCGCGTCTACGACCGGTCGGCGGTGGTGCGGGTCCGCAATGTCGGCCATCTGCTCGCCGCCGGGCTCACCCTGGACGATGTGCGGGTGTTCCTGCCGTGCCTGGACGGCGATGTGGCCGCCGCGCCGCCCTCGCCGGCGGGGCTGCGGGTCGCGCGGGACCGGCTGGCCGTCCTCGACCGGCGGATCGCCGCCCAGACCGAGACCCGCGACCGGCTGGCGGCCGCGCTCCGGGAGGCGACCGGCAGCGGGATCCGCCCGGTCGCCTGAGCGGCCCCGCCGGACCCGGGGCCGGATCCGCCCGGTCGCCCGAACGGAGCCGCGGGACCCGGGGGCCGAATCCACCTGGGGTACGGGGACACGGGCCCGCCGCCCCGGGGCCGGGTCCACCCGCAGCCCGAGAGGACACGGGCCGACCGCGCCCGGCCCGGCGCCGGATCCGCCCGGAGTACGGGGACACGGGCCCGCCGCCCCGCCCCGGCCCGCCGCCCCGGCCCCGGCTCCGGCCGCTCAGTCCAGCACGTCCGCCAGTTCCTCGCGCAGCCGCCGGCCCGAGCGGGCGCCGACCATCGAGCGCACCGGCTCACCGGCCCGGAACAGCAGCAACGTGGGCGTGGCCAGCACCCGGTGGCGCAGGGTGGTCTCCGGATTGGCGTCCACATCCAGCCGGACGACCTTCAGGCGCTCCCGCTCCTCGGCGGCGAGCGCGCGCAGCACCGGCGCCAGTTGACGGCAGGGCGAGCACCACGCGGCGGTGAACTGCACCAGCACGGGCCGGCCGGCCGCCAGCACCTCCGTACCGAAGTTCGCGTCGGTCACCTCGATGACACCGGCCGTATCGGTCGCGTCGGACACAGCCGGTGCGTGGACCGCGCCGGTCACATCGAGACGGGTCGTACTCATTCCGCTTCTCCCTCTCTTCCCCCGAACTCGAACGCGCAGCGCGGTTCGGGAACTCCGGTCGCCAGGGCCAGCCGGGCGGCCACCTCGTCGCGCACCGAGTGGAGCCGGCCGATCAGCTCGTCCAGCTCCGCGAGCTTGCGCCGGTAGACCGCCACCGACGCGGAGCAGGAGTCGCCCGCCGGGTGTCCGGCGCGCAGGCACTCCACGAACGGGCGGGTCTCCTCCAGCCCGAAGCCGAAGTCCTGGAGGGTGCGGATCTGTTCCAGCAACCGCAGGTCGTCCTCGTCGTAGGTGCGGTGCCCGTTCTCCGCCCGCCGGGCGGGCAGCAGTCCCAGGGACTCGTAGTACCGCAGGGCTCTCGCGGTGGTGCCCGCCCGCTCCGCCAGCTCTCCGATGCGCATGCGGAGAACGTACGACCTGACGCGGACGTCAGGGCAAGCCCGGCCTCCCCACCCCACCTTGCTCTTAGTTTATTTCGACTATACGATCTCGACCATGCCGCGACGCACCCTCGACAACCCGCTGGTGCTCACCGTCCTCGGACGCCTGCTGGAAGAGCCCGCGCACCCCTATCAGCTCTACGCCGACCTCCGGAAGCGCGGCGAGCACCACGCCGCCGTCCTCAACCGGGGCTCGCTCTACAACGTGGTCGACGCCCTGGCGGCGGCCGGCTGGGTGGCCGCCACCGGCCAGGAGCGCGCGGGCAACCGCCCGGAGCGGACCGTCTACGCGCTCACCGAGGCGGGCCGCGCCGAGCTGGTCCGGCGGCTCGACGCCCATATCCGCACCCCCGAGCGGGAGTTCTCCGCGTTTCTGGGCGCCGTGAGCCATCTCGGCGCCCTGGGGCCGGAGGGCGCGGTGGCCGCGCTCACCGAACGGTCCCGCCGGCTCCGCGAGCGGACGGCGGCCGACGCCGAACGACTGGCCGGGGTGCTGGACTCGGGGGTGCCCAGGCTGTTCGTCATCGAGGCCGAGTACGCGCTTCACCAGGACCGCGCCGAGGCGGAGTGGGTGGACGCGCTGGCCGACGAGATCCGGGCCGGCGGCCTCCCCTGGCCCGCCGGTTCTCCCGCCTGAAACCACGCGCTTGAAACCACGCGCCTGAAAAGGAGAGTGCCCATGGCCCTGCTCTTCGGCATCTACCCGGGCGGCGTCTCCGGTGACGACACCGGGGGACTCGCGGTGGGTCCGCCGGACGACCCGGAGCGGATCACTGCGGCGCTGGACGAGCTCCAGGGCCGTCCGGACCGCCCCTTCCTGGTCCGCGCCTACCTGGCCTTCACCGACGCCACCCGCCCCGGGACCCACCACCCCACCGCCGCCCCCGCCGGGGCCGCCCGGTACGCGGCCCGGGGCCGGCGGCTGGACCTGGTGGCGCAGTACCAGTCCCGCTCCGGCGATGTGGCCGGCTACTGCGCCTGGCTCCGCGAACTGGTCGACCAGTACGGGGAGATGACGGCCACGCTCCAGGTGACCGAGGAGCCGAACGTCACCGGGAATCCCGCCCTGGACGGCGACTGTCCGGAGGTGGCGGAGGCGATCGTGCGGGGCGTCTCGGCCGTCAAGGCCCGCGCCCGGGAGCGGGGCCTGGACCACCTGCGGGCCGGCTTCAACACCACCCCGCTCTTCGGGCCGGCCACCTCCTTCGTGGCCGGGCTCACCGAACGCGGCGGCCCCGCCTTCGTCCGCGACCTGGACTACGCGGGCCTGGACTTCTTCCCGGACGTCTTCCGCCCGGTGGCCCCGGCCGGCCTGGCGGAGGCGGTGGCGGGACTGCTGCGCCACCACCGGGAGGCGGTGCTGGACCGGCCGGCCTGGGCGCGCTGCCGCTCCACCTCACCGAGCACGGCTGGCCGACGGGCCCGGACCGCTCCCCCGCCCGGCAGGCCGAGGTGGTCAGCACCGTCGTCCGTACCGCCGCCGCCCTCGCGGCCGAACTGAACCTCGCCGGCTACACCCACTTCGCCCTGCGCGACGCCGACAGCTCCCGCCCGGGCCTCTTCCACCAATTCGGGCTCACCACCGACGACTACACCCCCAAGCCCGCCTTCGCCGCCTTCCGCGACCTGGTGGCCGAGCACGGCTCCCCCACGACCCCATTCTCATACCGGTAGAGTGAGATCGGTATAGTTATTGGACACACAGAAGAGGCCCGCCATGATCGAGATCCTGAACTCCGCGCGGCTGGAGCGGGCGAGGGACACCGGCGCCCTGGTCGGAACCATCCTGCACACGCTGAAGCAGCGCAGCACGGTCGGGACGAATCTGCTGGACATCGACCGGTGGGCCAGGGAGATGATCACCGAGGCGGGAGCGCGGTCCTGCTATGTCGACTACGCGCCCTCCTTCGGGCGCGGCCCGTTCGGGCACTACATCTGCACGGCCGTCAACGACGGGGTGCTCCACGGGAAGCCGCACGACTACGCACTGGCGGACGGGGATCTGCTGACCCTCGACCTCGCCGTGGCCAGGGGCGGGGTGGCCGCAGACGCCGCGATCAGCTTTCTGGTGGGCGAGGCCAGGCCGGCGGAGAGCGTCGCGATGATCGAGACGACCGAACGCGCACTCGCCGCCGGCATCGCCGCCGCCAGGCCCGGGGCGCGCGTCGGTGACCTCTCCCACGCCATCGGCACGGTCCTCGGCGAGGCGGGCTACCCCGTCAACACCGAGTTCGGAGGCCATGGCATCGGCTCGACCATGCACCAGGACCCGCATGTCGCGAACGCCGGGCGGCCCGGCCGCGGATACCAGCTGCGTCCCGGACTGCTGCTCGCCCTGGAGCCCTGGGTCATGGCCGACACCGCCACCCTCGTCACCGACGCCGACGGCTGGACACTGCGCAGCGCGACGGGCTGCCGGACCGCGCACAGCGAGCACACCATCGCCATCACCGAGGACGGAGCCGAGATCCTCACCCTGCCCCCGCGGGCACGAGCGTAGGAAAGCCCGCACCGCCGCCTCCTCACCCGACGCCGGATCACCTCGGGGTGCCCGCCGCCGTCGGCCGGGGCGATTGTCGGTCCCCGGTGCGAGACTGCGTGCCATGACCGACATCACCGGCCCCAAGCCGAAGGCAGACCTGCACCGTTATCTCCAGACCGCCCGCGAGGCCCTGTTGTGGAAGCTCGACGGGCTCTCGGAGTACGACGTCCGCCGTCCGCTCACGCCCACCGGCACCAATCTCCTGGGACTGGTGAAACATGTGGCCAGCGTGGAACTGGGCTACTTCGGGGACACGTTCGGGCGCCCGTCCGGCGAACCGCTGCCCTGGTTCGCGGACGATGCCGAACCCAACGCGGACATGTGGGCCACCGCCGACGAGTCGCGCGAGCGGATCACCGGCCTCTACCGCCGTTCCTGGCAGCACGCCGACGCCACCATCGCCGCCCTGCCGCTGGACGCGCCCGGCCGTGTCCCCTGGTGGACGGCCGGACGGGACGAGGTCACCCTCCACCAGATCCTGATCCATATGATCGCCGAGACCCAGCGGCACGCGGGCCACGCCGACATCGTCCGGGAGCTCATCGACGGAGCGGTCGGCCTGCGCGACGGCAGCGACAACATGCCGGAGGGCGACCGCACCTGGTGGGAGGAGTACCGGAACCGCCTGGAGCGGACCGCCAAGGAGGCCGGCACCGTCTGACCGCGCGGGGCACCGGACGAAAGGCACGGGTCCCGGGGGCGTACACCCCGGAAGCCGTACGCACCGGAGCCCCCGTGCCCCTGCGACGACAGGGGTACGGGGGCTCCGGTGTCCGGCGGGCGGGCGTCGCCGCGCTCCGGCGGGCGCCCGCGTCCGGAAGGGGTCAGCCGCGCGGGCGGCGCGGGAGGAGCAGGGCGACCAGTACGGTGCCCGCGCCCAGGACGATCGCGCCGACCAGGCTGGTGTGGGCGACCGCGTCGGAGAAGGCCGAGCCCACGGCGTCCTTCATCTGCCGGGCGCCCTGGACCAGGCCCTCGGCCTGCGCCTTGAGCTGGGCCGCCTGGCGGGGGTCGGTCACCTTGGCCGCCTGCTCCATGAGGCCCTGGGCCTTCTGGCCGATGCCCTGGGCCACCGCGTATCCGGCGCCGACGGAGTCCTGGGCGGTGTCCAGCGCGTCGGCCGGCAGCTTGGAGCCGGCGGTGGCGTCACCGAGCTTGGCGGAGTACGAGGAGGCCAGCACCGAGCCGAGGATGGCGATGCCCAGCGAGCCGCCCAGCTCCAGCGAGGTGTCGTTCACCGCGCCGCCGACGCCCAGTTCGGACTCGGGGAAGGCGCCCATGATGGCGTCGGTGCAGGGCGAGAGCGCCAGCCCGATGGCGAGGCCGAGCACGATCAGCGGGGCCACGAAGTCGCCGTAGCCGGAGCCCGCGTCCACCCGGGTGAGCAGGGCGAGCGCGAGGGTGCCGAAGGCCATGCCGGCCGAGACGGTGACCTTCATACCGAGGCGCGGGGTCAGGAAGCCGGTCAGCGCCGAGCCGACGAAGACCGCGCCGGCCAGCGGCAGCATCCGTACGCCGGTCTCCAGCGGGTTGTAGCCGAGCACGAACTGGAGGTGCTGGGTCAGGTAGTAGAACGCGCCGAAGACCGCGAGGAAGAAGAGGGCGACGGCGAGGTTGGAACCGGCGAAGGCCCGGTCCACGAAGCGGCGCACATCGAGCACCGGGCTCGGGTGGCGCAGCTCCCAGCCGACGAAGGCGAGCAGCCCGACACCGGCGACGATCGCCGCGCCCACCGCCTTGGCGTCCCAGCCGAAGTGCGGGCCCTGAATGATCATGTAGACCAACGCGCCGACCCAGATCACCGAGAGGACGCCGCCGACGTAGTCGATCCGGTCGTGGCGGCCCGCCCTGGACGGCGGTACGAGGGTGAAGGCGCCGATGACGGCGAGCACCGCGACGGGCACATTGATCAGGAACGTGGACGCCCAGCCGTGGTTCTCCAGCAGCGCGCCGGCCACCAGCGGGCCGGCCGCGATGGCGATGCCGGCGGTCGCGGTCCAGAGCACGATCGCCTTGGCCCGCTCGGCGCGCGGGAAGGTGGCGGCGAGCAGGGAGAGCGTGGCGGGCATGATCATGGCGGCGCCGAAGCCCATCACCGCGCGGGCCGTGATCACCCCGGCGGAGCTGTCCACCAGTGACCCGGCCACCGAGCCCGCGCCGAAGACGACGAGCCCGAGGACCAGTGCGCCGCGCCGGCTGTACTTGTCGCCGATGGCACCGAGCAGCAGCATCAGCGCCGCGTACGGGACGGTGTAGCCGTCGATGACCCACTGGAGGTCGGAGCTGCTGAGCCCGAGGTCCTGGGTCATGTCCGGGGCCGCGACGGTCAGGGCGGTGTTCGCCATGACGATGATCAGCAGGCTCAGACAGAGCACGCCCAGCGCCCACCAGCGCCGTGAGTAGGGCCGGTCCATGGTGTCGACCGGCTCGTTCAGGACGAGGCGCATCAGCCTGGTCTTCCTTCCGTCTCGCTCACACGTTGCACAGCGCTGTGCAAGTACACATGAGTGTGCAATTTACGCTCCTGCACAGCCGTGTGCAAAATATGGGCGTGACTTCTTCCGGAAGGGCCGACGCGAACCGGCGTCGTATCGAGCGGGTGGCACTCACCGAGCTGCTGCGCGACCCGGACGCCTCCATGGACCAGATCGCCCGCGCCGCCGGGGTCGTGCGGCGGACGGTGTACGGGCACTTCCCCAGCCGGGACGCGCTGATCGCCGCCCTGGTGGACAGCGCCGTCGACTCGGTGGCGCGGGCCCAGGCGGCGGGCGTGGCGGGGGCGACCGGGCCGGCCGAGGCGATGGCCCGGGCGACGCTGCGGGTGTGGGAGATCGCCGACGGCTACCGGCTGCTGGTGTCACTGGCGCAGCGGAGCCTCACCATGGAGGGCATCCTCGACCGGCTCGCCCCGGTCCGGGCCGCCTGTACGGAGGTGCTGCAACGGGGCCTGGACGCGGGCGTGTTCGCCTCGCCACTGCCGGCCGGCGCCCTCGCCTTCGTCCATGAGCAGCTGCTGTTCGGGCTGATGGAGGCGGTGAACCAGGGCGCCCTGCCCGCCGAGGGCGCCGGCCGGGCGGCGGCCACCACCGCGCTGATCGCCGCCGGTATGCCGGCCGGCCGGGCGACCGCCCTGGTCGCCGCGCTGCCGGCCGGTGACGACGAGGACACGGGGGCGGCGGAAGCCGGAGCCGTGGCAGCGGAAGCGGGTGGGTCCAGGGGCGGCGGAGGCTGAGGCCGAGGGGGCGACCGGCGGCTGGCCCGCGCCAGCGCCCTGTCCGGGCCCCGCCCGCGCCACGGGCCGGATGCCCTCCCGCCGGACGGACGCCCGAGCGGAGTCGTACACCGTCGTCGGCGTGCACCGTCGTGGGGCGTGCACCGTCGTAGAGCGTGCACCGTCGTTGGCGTGCACCGTCGTAGAGCGTGCACCGTCGTTGGCGTGCACCGTCGTTGGTGTACGCCTCGGAGCCGTACGCGCTCGGGGACGCACCCCGCCGGAGACCACCCCGGGCCGGAGGCTCACGTCTCCGGGGCGGTACGTCCCCGGGACTGTACGTCCCCGGGGTCAGCCGGCCACCGGGCCGCCGGGGGCCGGTTCCGGGGGCTCCGGCACCGGGCGGGCCCCCGGCTTGTCCGCACCCGCGCCCGGGTCGCCACCCGCACCGGCTTCCGCACCGGCACCGGCGGGAGCGCCCACCGGGGCCTCCCCACGCGCCGCCGGCACCGAGGGCGCGGGGCCGGCACGCTCAGTGGGGCCGGCCGAAGCGGGCGGCGCCGGGGACGCGGCTGTCAGCAGATGGCCCGCCGTGGCCCCGGCGAACCGGCGGTGCCAGCGGGCGAGAGGCGCCGGCGCCCACCAGTTGGCCCGGCCGAGCAGACACATCGCGGCGGGCACCAGCACGCCCCGGACGAGCGTGGCGTCCACCAGCACCGCCAGGGCGAGCCCCAGGCCCAGCATCTTGAGGATCGTCAGCCGCGAGACGACCAGGGGCAGCAGCGCCAGGGCGACGACCAGGGCGGCGAGGCTGATCACCCGGGAAGTCCCCGCGACCCCGGCCACCACCGCGCCCCGCAGCCCGCGCCCCCGCGCGTACTCCTCGGTCACCCGGCTCAGCATGAACACCTCGTAGTCGACGCTCAGCCCGAAGGCGATGGCGAACATCAACAGCATGACGGGCATGATGAGTTCGCCGGTGGCGGTGTCGGCACCGAGCAGCGGGAGCAGATGGCCGTCCTGGAAGACGAAGACCACCGCACCGAAGCTGGCACCGAGGCTCAACACCCCCACCACGATGGCCTTCAGCGGCAGGACGAGCGAGCCGGTCAGCAGGAAGAGCAGCACCGTCACGGCGAGGGCCGCGCAGCCGGCCGCCCACGGCAGCCGGGCGGCCAGGGCGCGCTGGGTGTCGATGTGCCGGGCGGGCTCGCCCGAGACCAGATGACCGCCGGGTGAGCGCAACGCGCGGACCTCGTCCACCAGTTCGGGATCCTTGGAGCGATCCTCCCCGGCCACCACCTCCAGCCAGGTGGCGCCCGGCGCGGTGTAGAAGACCGGGTTGCCGACCGGACCGGAGACCCGGCGGCCGTCCCGGTAGGTGCCGGTCACGCCCTCCACCACCGCCACGTGCGACAGCGTCGAGACCCGGCGGGCGAAGGCGTCGAGCCGGGCCTCGTCCGCCAGCGCGTCGGTACGCGGCAGGACGACCTGGAGCGCCCGGTTCCAGGGCAGCGCGAACTCCTGGTCGATCTTCCGGGCGACGGCGTGCGACTCGGCGTCCCGGGGCAGCACCCGGGCGTCGCTCGGTCCGAACCGGACATGGGTGAACGGCAGCAGCAGACAGCCGAGCAGCACCGCGGCCCCGGTGCCGAGCAGCAGCGGCCGGGCGGTCACCACCCGGGCGATCCGGGTCCAGGAGAGAAACCGCGCCGGCCGCCCGCCGCCCCGGTTCCGGCGCGGTCGCCGCCGGCCCACCCGTTCCCCCAGCAACAGCAGGGCGGCGGGGAGCAACAGCATGGTGGCGGCGGCCGCCAGGCTCACCACGATCACCCCGGCCACCGCGAGCGAGCGCAGGAAGGGCAGCGGGAAGAGGAACAGCGCCAGCAGGCTGAGCACAATGGTGCCGGCCGAGAACAGCACGGCGTGGCCGGTCGTCCGCATCGCGGTGACCGTGGCCTCGCGCACCGGCGCCCCGGCGGCGAACTCGTCGCGGTACCGGGTGACCACGAAGAGCGCGTAGTCGACCGCGAGCCCGAAGCCCAGCGCGGTGGCGATGTTGGGCGCGAACACCGACACCGGCTGGACCAGGGCGACCAGCCGCAGGGCGGCGAGCGTGCCGGCGACGGCCACGCCCCCGACGACGGCGGCGAGCAGCGCGGCGGCGACCGAGCCGAAGGCCAGCCACAGTACGAGCATCACCAGCGGTACGCCGATGAGTTCGGCCCGCACCAGGTCCGAGGCACTGAACCGGGAGACCTCCGCACTGACCCAGGCGGCCCCGGTGGCGGAGACGTCCAGCGGCCCGTGCCGGCCGGTCAGCTCCGGCACCAGCGACCGGCCGATCCCGGCCGCGTCGGCCTCCGTACCGGCCAGTTCGAGGGTGACCAGCGCCACCCGGCGGTCCCGGGAGAGCAGCCGGGCGTCCCGCTCGGTCCAGTACGAGAACACCTGCCGTACGCCGGGCCGGGCGGCGATCCCCTCGACCAGCCGCAGCCCCGCGTCCGCCATGGCCGGGTCGTCGGCGTCCCGCTCGGTGCGGACCCGCAGCACCACATCGGGCAGCCCGGCGCCGAAGCGCTCCCGCAGCTCGGCGTCGGCGCGGGTGGCCTCGGTGCCCGGGGTGACGTAACCACCCGGCGAGAGACCCAGCGGTACCAGGAGCAGCACGGCGCCCATGAGCAGGGCGGCGAGCAGACCGCTCAGCACCACCCGCCGGGGATGGCGCAGCACAAGGCGGAGCGCGCGGGGCGCACGCCCACCGCGCACGGTCGGCGTGGGCGCGGCACGCGGAGCGTCGGCACTCATCGGCGCTGTCTTCCTCACTACTCTTCACCACGCAAGGCAGTCGTTCGAACACAGGGAGTCACACATGTTCAAGGCATCACCGCTCGGCCGCGCCGGGCAGCCCTCCGGTCCGGCGCTGCGCCGGGCGCTCCGGGCGGCGGCGGCCGGCGGGGCCGCGCTGCTGGCGGTCCTGGGCACCCAGACGGTGACCTCGCCGTCGGCGGACGCCGCGTCCGCGCACGTGAAGTGCTCCGCCCGTACGCTCCCGGGGCAACCGATCCGCATCAGCCCGGCCGTCAACTCCCGCACCAAGGCGGTGCGGGCCGAGGGCACCGTCGTCCTGGAGAACTGCACCTCGCCCGACCGCAGCCAGCGGGTGATCCGCTCCGGGCGGCTGACCTTCTCGGGGAGCGCCACGGCCAGCTGCACCGCGGCCCGGGACGTGCGCGGCAGCGCCACGGTGACCTGGTACGACGTCAAGGGCGGCAAGGTCGGCACCTCGACGGTGGTGCCGCGCCCGGGCTCGGGCGCGGCGCTCAACACTCCGCTGTCCGGCAGCGTCAGCAAGGGCCGGATGGCCGGCTCACCGGTGCGCGCCACGGTGCGGCCCACCAGCGACGTACGTGGCTGTGGCAGCAAGGGCCTGTCCTCCGTACACGGCAAGGGCAACGTCTCCTTCGGCTGACGACCCGTCCGGCCCGCCCCGGTGACGGCGGGCCGGCCCCGGGGCCGAACGCGGGGCCGGAACCGAACCCGGGACCAGGGCCGAATCCAGGTCCGGGACCAGAGCCGGAACCCCGTCCGGGCCCGGGGCAGCGGTGGGGCCGGTGCCCCTGACGGGCGCCGGCCCCACCGCTGCCCGGCCGGCCCACCGACGCGGGGTTCGCGTCCCGCGTCCGCACGGGCGGGAGGACTCGGGAAAGCCCCCGAAAGCGACCAAAGGCGCCAATCGGGAGATCAGCTGACGACCGCGCCCTGAAGGAACCACGAAAGAACCGGGCGCGACAACTTCCGCGCCCTCCGGTGTCACCCGATTGCCGGTCGCACACGCGTACAAGTGGGGTCCCGGAGCGCCGGAGGGGCCGCCGCCCCGCCCACGCACCCCGGGCACGCCAGGAAAGCCGGGTGGGCGGCGCTCGTCGCGCACTACCCACCCGGCCCCGTGGCTCGTGAACCGTGGCCTGTGGCCCGTGGTGTGGACCCAGGGTGTGACCCCTCAGACCTGCGCCGGACGCTTCTCCTCCGGCACGTCCGGGCCGTCGCCCCCGGCACCGGGAGCGGTCTCGGCGGCGCTCCCGGCCGGGCGGCCCCCCTCGCTCTGCTCGCCCTCGCCCTCACGCCCGTGCTCGTGCTCGTGCCCGTGCTCGTGCTCGTGCTCGTGCTCGTGCTCGTCCATCAGGGTGCGCTCGTCGAAGGGCACCCGGCCGGCCAGCACCGCGGCGGCCCGCTCCTTGTCGATCTCCTTGGTCCAGGTGCCGACCAGCACCGTGGCGACGGCGTTGCCCGCGAAGTTGGTGAGGGCCCGGGCCTCGCTCATGAACCGGTCGATGCCCACGATCAGGCCCACCCCGTCGACCAGGGCCGGCTTGTGCGACTGGAGGCCGCCGGCCAGGGTGGCGAGACCGGCGCCGGTGACGCCCGCCGCCCCCTTGGAAGCGATGATCATGAAGACCAGCAGCGAGATCTGCTCCCCCACCGACAGCGGATCGCCCATCGCCTCCGCCACGAACAGCGAGGCCATCGTCAGATAGATGGCGGTGCCGTCCAGGTTGAAGGAGTAGCCGGTCGGGACGGTGATGCCGACCACCGGCTTGCTGACGCCCAGGTGCTCCATCTTGGCGATCAGCCGGGGCAGCGCCGACTCGGAGGAGGAGGTGGAGAGGATCAGCAGGAACTCCCGGGCCAGATACTTCAGCAGCCGCCAGACGCTGACGCCCGCGAACAGCCGGAGCAGCGCGCCCAGGACGACGAAGACGAAAATCACACAGGTCAGATAGAAGCCGAGCATGATCACGGCCAGCGACTTCAGGGCGTCCACCCCGGTCTCGCCCACCACGGCGGCGATGGCGCCGAAGGCACCGACCGGGGCGGCCCACATGATCATCGCCAGGATGCGGAAGACCAGCCGCTGGAGGTGCCCGATGCCCCGCAGCACCGGCTCGCCGGCCCGTCCCATCGCCTGGAGCGCGAAGCCCGCGAGCAGCGCCACCAGCAGGGTCTGGAGCACCTCGCCCTCGGTGAAGGCGGAGACCAGGGTCTTGGGGATGACGCCGAGCAGGAAGTCGGCGGTGCCCTCGCTCGCACCCGCCGCCTGCTTCTCGCCGGCCGCCGCCACCTCCTTGGTCAGATGCAGGCTCGCGCCGGGCTCCAGCAGATTGCCGACGAGCAGGCCGATGCCGAGCGCCACGGTGGACATCACCATGAAGTAGCCCAGCGCCAGACCGCCGACCGCGCCCACCTTGGCGGCCTTTCGCACCGAACCGACCCCGAGCACGATCGTGCAGAAGATGATCGGCGAGATCATCATCTTGATCAGGTTGACGAAGCCGGTGCCCAGCGGCTTGAGCTCCACGGCCACCCCGGGCGCGAGGAAGCCCACGGCGATGCCGAGCAGCACCGCCCCGATCACGGCCAGATACAGATAGTGGGTGCGGTCCCGTCGTGGGCCTGGCACGGCTCGTACGGTCACGGGGTTCTCCTCGATACGGCGTTACGGCATTGCGGCTCCCGGCGCCCCGGCGCCCCGGTGCCCCGGTGCCCCCGGCGGACGGACCGCCGGACCAGTGGAACGGTGGCCGGTTGACCGCCGGACCGGTGGACCGGCGGCCGGTGGGGGCGCGTCCCGGCGTCCCTCCGAGCCGGCGTCCCGGCGTCCCCGCGGGCCACCGGCGTCGGCGTCGGTGGATCCCGCAGACCATCTCGCACCCTGTGACCCGGGTCACGATTGCGTGCGTTTCGTTCACGCGATTTCCGGCCAGGCACACTTGCCGCATGCCTCTGGTCCGCCGTCTCTTCCGGCGTCTCCCCCGGCCCCGCAGTCTCGCCGGGCAGCTCTTCGCCATGCAGGTGGTGCTGGTGGCCGCCGCCGTGGCCGGCTGCGCGCTCTTCACGTACGTCTCCGATCTCGACCAGGCGGAGGAGACCGCGCGCCGGCAGACCACCGCCACCGCCACGGCCGTGGCGCACTCCCCCTCGGTGGCCGCCGCCGTCCGGTCGGCCGACCCGGCCGCCGTGCTGGCCCCGTACGCCGCCTCGCTGATCGGGGACACCGGCGTCACCTTTCTGGTGGTGATGGCCCCGGACGGCACCCGCTGGACGCACCCACAGCCGGACCAGGTGGGCCGGACGTACATCGGCCACCGGGAGGCCGCGCTGCGCGGTGAGACGTACTCGGAGACGTACGAGGGCACGCTCGGCCCCTCGGTGCGGACCGTGACCCCGGTGTACGGCGGCGGCGACGGGGGACGGCGGGTGGTCGCCCTGGTCAGCGCGGGGATCACGGTGGACCGGATCAGCGCGCAGGTGCGCGGGCAGCTGACGGCGCTGGCGGTGGTGGCGGGCGGGGTGCTGCTGGCCGGCGGGCTCGGCACCTATGTGATCAACGCCCGGCTGCGGCGCCACACCCATGGGATGAACGCGGCCGAGCTGAGCCGGATGCACGACTACCACGAGGCGGCCCTGCACGCGGTGCGGGAGGGGCTGGTGATGCTGGACGGCCGGCGGCGGATCGCGCTCCTCAACGACGGGGCGCGGGAGCTGCTGGGACTCGGCCCGGACGCGGTGGGCGCCCGGGTGGACGAGCTGGGTCTGCCGCCGTCGCTGACCGGGGCGCTGCTGGCGGCCGGGGACCGGGTGGACGAGCTGCATCTGACGGCCGACCGGGTGCTGGTGGTCTCGACCCGGCCGGTGGTAGGCGGCGAGCGGCGCGGCACGGTGGTGACGCTGCGGGACCACACCGAACTCCAGGCGCTCTCCGGGGAGCTGGACTCGGAGCGGGGCTTCACCCAGGCGCTGCGCTCCCAGGCGCACGAGGCCGCCAACCGGCTGCACACGGTGGTCTCGCTGATCGAACTGGGCCGGGCGGACGAGGCGGTGGAGTTCGCCACCGCCGAACTGGAGCTGGCGCAGACCCTGACCGACCGGGTGGTGGACGCGGTCGCCGAACCGGTGCTCGCCGCGCTGCTGCTGGGCAAGGCGGCCCAGGCCAACGAGCAGGGCGTGGAGCTGGTGCTGGCCCCGGACAGCCGGATCGACGACGGGGTGCTGCCGGCCGCGCTGCCGGCCCGGGACCTGGTGACCGTGCTGGGCAATCTGATCGACAACGCCCTGGACGCCGCCCGGTCGACCGCCGCCGCCCGGGTGACGGTCACCGCCCGGGCCGAAGGGCGGGAGCTGCTGCTGCGGGTGGCGGACAGCGGGCCGGGCATCGGAGCCGGTGACCACGAGGCGGTCTTCGAACGCGGCTGGTCCACCCGGGGCGCCGGGCGCGGTCTGGGCCTGGCGCTGGTCCGGCAGGCCGCGCACCGGGCACGGGGCTCCGTGGAGCTGGGCGAGGGACCGGACGGCGGCGCCCGGTTCACCGTACGGCTGCCGCTGGAACCCGCGGGAGCGGACGCGTGACGGCCGGGGCCCCCGGGACGGGGGCGGTGCGGGTGCTGGTCGTGGAGGACGATCCGGTGGCGGCCGACGCCCACGCGCTCTATGTGGGCCGGGTGCCCGGCTTCCGCGTGGTGGGGGTGGTCCACTCCCGGTCCGCCGCCGCCCGGGCGCTGGAGCGGACCCCGGTCGATCTGCTCCTGCTCGACCTCTGTCTGCCGGACGGGCACGGTCTCGGGCTGCTCCGCTCGCTGCGCGCCGCCGGACACACCGCCGATGTCATCGCGGTCACCTCGGCCCGGGACCTGGCGGTGGTGCGGGAGGGCGTGTCGCTGGGCGTGGTGCAGTACGTGCTCAAGCCGTTCACCTTCGCCACCCTGCGGGACCGGCTGGTCCGGTACGCCGAGTTCCGCGCCGCCGCCGGGGAGGCCTCGGGCCAGGAGGAGGTGGACCGGGCGCTCGGGGCGCTGCGGGCGCCGGGCCCGGCCGCGCTGCCCAAGGGGCTGTCCACGCCGACCCTGTCGGCGGTGACCGGGGTGTTGCGGGCGGCGCCGGAGGGGCTGACGGCGGCCGGCGCGGGGGCGGCGGTGGGCATCTCCCGGATCACCGCCCGGCGCTATCTGGAGCATCTGGTCACCGCCGGGCTCGCCGCCCGGAGCCCGCAGTACGGGCAGGTGGGCCGGCCCGAGCTCCAGTACCGCTGGCTGGGCTCGGCCCGGTGAGCCGACGGGCCCCGTCCCGGGCAGGCTCTTGGGCCCGGGGGCCGTCCCGGGCCTCCCGGGTCGGGGACCGTCCCGCGAGCTATCGTCCTGGGCCCGGGATTCGGGGCCGCACAGGGCGCGGGAACAGTCCCGGGGACGGGCCCCGGGGCAACCCCCGTCGTGGGCGCGGAACGGTTCCGCCGGTGGGTCCTGTGGCCCGGGGCCGCACCCCGGGGGACGGCACGGGCCTCGTCCTGGCCGGGCTCCCGGGGCCTGGGCCTCGGCCGCGGGAAGCCCCCGGCGCTCCGGGCCCGGACCGGGGCTCCCGGGAGGAGGCGGGCCCGTACCAGGACCAAGCGCCGAGGTCGGACCGGGCGCCGGGCGTCAGGTGCTGCGGGCGCCGGGGCCTCAGTCGCCGGGGACGGACCCGGGGCGGGGGTCGAAGCTGAACGACTGGCCGGCGCCGTCGGCCGCGCAGGGTTCCTGGACGGCCGCCGCCCCCGGCGCCCGGGAGGCGCGGGCGACCGTCAGACAGAGCCCCGAGTGGGCCGAGCGGACCCGGTACCCGGGCGCCGTCCGGCCGGCCGGGAACGGCTCGATGAAGAACTGCTCCCGGGCGCCACGCGCCCCGCACTCCTCGTCCACCAGCGGGGTGCCCGCCGGACCGGTCGCGGAGACCGGGAAGCCCGCGCAACCGCCGCCGGGGCCCGCGCCGTCCGCCCGGATCCGCCAGCGACCGCCGCCCAGCGGGACCAGTGCGTAGCGCGGCACGGCGGCCGGGTCGCACGGGAGCTGGCGGATCACCCCGGCGTCCTCGCCCGGGCGCTCGCCCAGGCAGAGCCCGGAGTGGACCGCCCGCACCTCCACCGGCCTGGCCTCCGGGGCGGCGGCCGGCCGCCGGCCCGGCTCGTGGTCTGGCCGGCGGTGGCCGTCACCGCCCCGGACGAACGAGATCACGGTGGTGACGGCCATCAGCAAGGCCAGGATCCCGGCCAGCGGAACGAAGAGCCGGGCCCCGCGCCAAGGCCCCCCATGCGCGGTGGCCGGGCCGGCCGCCGGAGAGGCGAAGAGGGCCGGACCGCCGGCCGCGTCCGTGGCCGAGTCCGTGGCCGAGTCCGTGGCCGAGTCATCCGCCGGGCCGGGGGCCGAGCCGCCCGCCGGGGTACCCGCCGTCGGAGCGGCGGACGGGGCCCGGCTGCCGGCCGGACCGCCGGCCGCGTCCGTGGCGGGACCGCCCGCCGGGCCGGTGGGCGGCGTGTCCGCCGGACCGGTGCCGGAGGTGCCGCCCGAGGCGGTCGCCGGGCCGGTGCCGGAGGTACTGCCGGAGGTGGTCACCGGGCCGGTGGCCGGATCCCTGGCGGGAGTGTCCGCCGGGCCGCCCGCCGGGGCCGCGAGCGGGTCGCGCTGGGCCGGTACCCGGGGCATCCCGCCCGGCCGGGCGGGGGGCCGGGCGGCCGGGGGCGTGCCGGGGTCCGCCGCCGGGCCGGCCCCCGGATCCGTACGGCCACCGGCACCACCACGTCCATGACCACCGCCCTCGCCACCGTCACGGCCGTGGCCGCCGTCACCACCCGCGCCACCGTCACGGCCGTGACCGCCGTGACCGCCGCCGGAAGGCCTGTCGTCCGGTCCGGCACCGCCCTCACCACCGGACGCCGCGCCGGGGTGTCCGGCCTCCGGGCGCCCGTGCCCGTCCGGTCCGGGGCCCGGCAGGGGTGCCCGCCCGCTGCCCGACGCCGGATCCGTACCGGCGCCCGGCACGGATGCGCGACCGGCCCCCGCTGCGGGGCCGCCGGTGTCCCGTGGGTCGGGAGCTCTGCCTCCCGCCGCCATGCGCCTTCCCCCTCACGTCCGACCGGCTCCCGCACCTGAGCGGGCCATGTCCGGGGCAGCCGCCAGCCTGGTCGAACGGGCGCACCAACTCAAGAGGCTGGAGAGGCAATTGCGCGGCCGGATCCGGCGGCCCCGCACGACGAAGCGGCCCCGGCCGCCCGGCGCGGAAGCCTTCCGCGCGGACATACCGGGACCGCTCGTCCCATCCCTGTGCGCCATCCCTGTGCGCCATCCCTGTACGTCTCCCGCCGGACCGGCCGGCCGGAAGCCGGGCCCGACCGGCGGACCGGCCGCCGACCGGTCCTCGGCCCGCCCCGGCGGCACCCGCACCGGACCGTACGCGGCCGACCCACCGGCCACCGGACAGCGCTCCCGGTCCCGACGCCCCGTCGGGCCGCGCGGCCCCCGGCCCCGGGTGCCACCACCCGCAGCCGGCCACCGTGTCACCGAGGCCGACCACGGCGGCCGGCCACCACGGCCCGGCCACTCGCGTTCGGTCCCCGCGGCCGGTCAGAAGACCGACTCGGCCTCGTACATCCGGTCCTCCGGGACCGTCTTCAGCCGGGTCACCGCGTCGGCCAGCGGCACCATGTGCACCTGGGTGCCGCGCAGCGCCGTCATCCGGCCGAACTCCCCGCGGTGCGCGGCCTCGACCGCGTGCCAGCCGAACCGGGTGGCGAGCACCCTGTCGTACGCGGTGGGCACGCCGCCCCGCTGGACATGGCCCAGGATCACCGGGCGGGCCTCCTTGCCCAGGCGCCGCTCCAGCTCGGCGGCGAGCCGGTTGCCGATGCCCTGGAAGCGCTCGTGGCCGAACTGGTCGATGGCGCCCTTCTCGTACTCCATCGAGCCCTCGGCCGGGTGCGCGCCCTCGGCCACGCAGACCACGGCGAACTTCTTGCCGCGCGCGAACCGCTCCTCGACCATCTTCACCAGGTCGTCGACCTCGAAGGGCCGCTCCGGCAGGCAGATGCCGTGGGCGCCGCCCGCCATGCCGGACTCCAGGGCGATCCACCCGGCGTGCCGGCCCATCACCTCGACCACCATGACCCGCTGGTGCGACTCGGCGGTGGTCTTCAGACGGTCTATGGCCTCGGTGGCGACCGTGACGGCGGTGTCGAAGCCGAAGGTGCGGTCGGTGGCGGAGATGTCGTTGTCGATGGTCTTCGGCACCCCTACGACCGGCATGCCCGCCTCGGACAGCAGCCGGGCGGCGGTCAGGGTGCCCTCGCCGCCGATCGGGATCAGCACGTCGAGGCCGTACCGCTGGCGCAGCTCCTCGCAGTTCTCCGAGGCCTCGCGGAGCCGGGCGCGCTCCAGCCGGGCGGAGCCGAGTATGGTGCCGCCGCGGGCCAGGATGCCGCTGACCGCGTTGAGGTCCAGGGGCCGGTAGTGGCCGTCGAGCAGGCCCTTGAAGCCGTCCTCGAAGCCGATGACCTCGTCGCCGTGACCGGTGAGCGCCCGGTGCACGACCGACCGGATCACGGCGTTGAGGCCGGGGCAGTCGCCGCCTGCGGTGAGAACTCCGATGCGCATCGTGCTCCGTCTCCTGCTCGTGATGGTGCTCATGGTGGTGCTCGGGCGGGGCGCGCGCACGGACGCGCACGCTCCGGCGTCCGGCGCGTGCACGGCGGAGACGCATGCACGGCGGAAACGCGAAGGGCGCCCGGCGGATACGCGCGAGCCTTCCCGAATTGTCCCACGGAGACGGGCCCCCTCGCGTTCCCCCATCCGTGTCCATCCGTGTCCATCCACGCCCATCGGCACCCACCGGCGTCCGTCTGGCGTCCGTCGGCGCCCGCCCAGGTCCGTCGGCGCCCGTCCGCAGCGACTGACGTCCGTCCTCAGCTGTCGGCACCCATACCGCGCCCGCCGGGCCGCCGCCGGCCGGAGTGCGCCGCCCCGGGGTCCGTACCACCCGCCCCTCCGAGCTCCCTCCCGGACCGGCGGGCGTCTACCTCCGGCGGGCGCTCTACCCACCCGGAGAGGTATTGTCAAGAGGGTATCGGCCATCCTATCGGTGCTTTTTGTTTGGTCCCGGTTGACTGACGCATGCGTACATCCGGGTACCCGATCATCCGATGGCGCACGGCTTCGGGTATGGCTTTCGTTCGACAGGGAGTGCTTGCGTGGCGCGCAGCGTGTACGTGACCGGGATCGATCGCGGGGACGGCCGCCAGGTCGTGGAGCTGGGAGTGATGGAACTCCTGACCCGCCAGGTGGACCGGGTCGGAGTCTTCCGGCCGCTGGTGCACGACGGACCGGACCGGCTCTTCGACCTGCTGCGGGCGCGCTACCGGCTCTCCCAGGACCCGGCGACCGTCTACGGCATGGACTACCAGGAGGCCACCGCCCTCCAGGCCGAGCAGGGCACCGACGAGCTGGTCTCCCGGCTGGTGGACCGCTTCCACCAGGTGGCCCGGGAGTACGAGTTCGTCCTGGTGCTGGGCACCGACTTCGCCGCCACCCAGCTCCCCGAGGAGGTGGCGCTCAACGCCCGGCTGGCCAATGAGTTCGGCGCCTCGGTGATCACCGTGGTGGGCGGCAAGGGGCAGCCGGCCGAGTCGGTGCGCGCCGAGACCCGCAACGCCTTCCGCGCCTACGAGAGCCTCGGCTGCGACGTGCTCGCCGTGGTGGTCAACCGGGTGGCGGCCGAGGACCGGGCGGCGATCGCCGAGCGGCTCGCGGCCCGGGTGCCGGTGCCCTGTTACGTCCTGCCGGACGAGCCCGCGCTCGCCGCGCCGACCGTCTCGCAGATCCAGCACGCGCTGGGCGCCGAGATCGTGCTCGGTGACGACTCGGGGCTGGCCCGGGACGCCCTGGACTTCGTCTTCGGCGGCGCGATGCTGCCGAACTTCCTCAACGCCCTGACCCCCGGCTGCCTGGTCGTCACCCCCGGCGACCGGGCCGATCTGGTGGTGGGCGCGCTGGCGGCGCACTCGGCCGGGACGCCGCCGATCGCGGGCGTGCTGCTCACCCTCCACGAGCGGCCGAGCCGGGAGATCCTCACCCTGGCCGCCCGGCTGGCGCCCGGCACCCCGGTGCTCTCGGTGCCCGGGAACAGCTTCCCGACCGCCGCCGAGCTGTTCGCCCTGGAGGGCAAGCTCAACGCGGCGACCCCGCGCAAGGCGGAGACCGCGCTCGGTCTCTTCGAGCGGCACGCGGACACCGCCGAGCTGCTGAAGCGGCTCTCGGTGGCGCCCAGCGACCGGGTGACCCCGATGATGTTCGAGCACGAGCTGCTGGAGCAGGCCCGCGCCGACCGCCGCCGGGTGGTGCTGCCGGAGGGCACCGAGGAGCGGGTGCTGCGCGCCGCCGACGTCCTGGTCCGCCGGGACGTGTGCGAGCTGACCCTGCTGGGCGACGTGGAGGTGATCCGCAAGAAGGCCGCCGACCTCGGCGTGGACCTGCGGGGCACCCAGCTGATCGACCCGGCCGCCTCGGAGCTGCGCCAGCGCTTCGCGGAGCGGTACGCCGAGCTGCGCGCCCACAAGGGCGTGACGGTGGAGCTGGCGTACGACGTGGTGGCGGACGTCAACTACTTCGGCACCCTGATGGTGCAGGAGGGCCTGGCCGACGGCATGGTGTCGGGGTCGGTGCACTCCACGGCGGCGACCATCCGGCCGGCCTTCGAGATCATCAAGACCAAGCCGGACGCCTCGATCGTCTCCTCGGTCTTCTTCATGTGCCTGGCCGACAAGGTGCTGGTGTACGGCGACTGCGCGGTCAACCCGGACCCGAACGCCGAGCAGCTCGCGGACATCGCGGTGCAGTCGGCGGCGACGGCGGCCAGGTTCGGCGTGGACCCGCGGATCGCCATGCTCTCGTACTCGACCGGCACCTCCGGCTCCGGCGCCGACGTGGACAAGGTGCGGGAGGCCACCGGGCTGGTCCGCGCCGCCCGGCCGGAGCTGCGGATCGAGGGCCCGATCCAGTACGACGCGGCGGTGGAGCCCTCGGTGGCGGCGACCAAGCTGCCGGACTCCGAGGTGGCCGGCCAGGCGACCGTGCTGATCTTCCCTGACCTGAACACCGGCAACAACACCTACAAGGCCGTGCAGCGCTCGGCCGGCGCGGTCGCGGTGGGCCCGGTCCTCCAGGGGCTGCGCAAGCCGGTGAACGACCTGTCGCGGGGCGCGCTGGTCAGCGACATCGTCAACACGGTCGCCATCACCGCCATCCAGGCCCAGGGCTCCCCGGCATGACCGGCCGCCCGCCCCTCCCCCGTACCGCGTCCCCGACCGCGTCCGGGACCGGGGTCGGCTCCGGGTCCGGCTCCCACGACGCCGCCGGCCCCCGCGACTCCGCTGATCTCCCCGCCCCCCGTGACCCCTGGAAGGAAGGCCCCGCCTCCGTGACCTCCCCGAACACCGGCACCACCCCGAAGCCCGCCACCGCCACCCGGGTCCTCGTCCTCAACTCCGGCTCCTCGTCGGTGAAGTACCAGCTGCTCGACATGGCCGACGGCGCGCGGCTGGCCGTCGGTCTGGTGGAGCGGATCGGTGAGGAGACCTCCCGGCTGGTGCACACCCCGCTGACCGGCGGGGCCGAGCGCCGCGAGCGTACGGCTCCGATCGCGGACCACCGGGCCGCGCTGGAGGCGGTCGCCGCCGAGCTGAAGGCGGACGGCACCGGCCTGGACTCGCCGGAGCTGGCGGCGATCGGGCACCGGGTGGTGCACGGCGGGCTGAAGTTCTCGGCGCCGACGGTGATCACCGACGAGGTGCTGGCGGAGGTGGAGCGCCTGGTGCCGGTGGCGCCGCTGCACAACCCGGCCAACATCACCGGCATCCGTACCGCCCAGGCGCTCCGCCCGGATCTGCCGCAGGTGGCGGTCTTCGACACGGCCTTCCACACCACGATGCCGGAGTACGCGGCCCGGTACGCGATCGACGCGGAGACCGCCGACGCGCACCGGATCCGCCGGTACGGGTTCCACGGCACCTCGCACGCGTATGTCTCGCGGCGCACCGCCCAGCTGCTGGGCAAGGACCCGTCCGAGGTCAATGTGATCGTGCTGCACCTGGGCAACGGCGCCTCCGCCTCGGCGGTGGCCGGCGGCCGGTGCGTGGACACCTCCATGGGGCTGACCCCGCTGGAGGGGCTGGTGATGGGCACCCGCTCGGGCGACATCGACCCGGCGGTCGTCTTCCATCTGAAGCGGGTGGCCGGAATGTCGGACGACGAGATCGACGTCCTGCTGAACAAGAAGAGCGGCCTGGTGGGGCTCTGCGGCGACAATGACATGCGGGAGATCCGGCGGCGCATCGACGAGGGGGGCGACCAGGCCGCGGCGCTCGCCTTCGACGTTTACATCCACCGGCTGAAGAAGTACATCGGCGCCTATTACGCGGTGCTCGGCACGGTGGACGCGGTGGCCTTCACCGCCGGGGTCGGGGAGAACGCCGCGCCGGTCCGGGCGGCCGCCGTCGCCGGTCTGGAGGAGCTGGGCCTCGCCGTGGACGCGGGCCTCAACGCGGTCCGTTCGGACGAGCCCCGGCTGATCTCGCCGGAGTACGCGCGGGTGGCGGTGGCCGTGGTGCCGACCGACGAGGAACTGGAGATCGCGCAGCAGGTGTACGCGCTGGTGCGCTCGGAAGCCGCTGTTCCGGGTAATCGTGGTCCGACGGGTCCGGCACACGACTGAGCACCCTTCCGCCCATCTGTACATTCCACCAGCCGGAATATTCCGCGCCGAAACAAACCGATAGGATCCGCCTTATGCGCCGTTCCAAAATCGTCTGCACACTGGGCCCCGCCGTCGACTCGTACGAGCAGCTGAAAGCGCTCATCGAGGCCGGTATGAACGTGGCCCGCTTCAACATGAGCCACGGGTCCCAGGCCGAGCACGAGGAGCGGTACCACCGGCTCCGCCGGGCCTCCGAGGAGACCGGCCGGGCGGTCGGCGTGCTGGCCGACCTCCAGGGCCCCAAGATCCGTCTGGAGACCTTCGCCGACGGACCGGTCGAGCTGGAGCGCGGTGACGAGTTCGTCATCACCACCGAGGACGTGGCGGGCGACAAGTCGATCTGCGGCACCACCTACAAGGGCCTGCCGGGCGACGTCTCCAAGGGCGACCAGATCCTCATCAACGACGGCAATGTGGAGCTGCGCGTCGTCGAGGTCGACGGCTCGCGGGTGAAGACGATCGTCGTGGAGGGCGGGGTCGTCTCCGACCACAAGGGGATCAACCTGCCGGGTGCGGCGGTCAATGTGCCGGCGCTCTCCGAGAAGGACGTGGAGGATCTCCGGTTCGCCCTGCGCATGGGCTGCGACCTGGTGGCGCTCTCCTTCGTCCGGGACGCCCATGACGTCAAGGACGTCCACAAGGTGATGGACGAGGTGGGCCGCCGGGTCCCGGTCATCGCCAAGGTGGAGAAGCCGCAGGCGGTCGAGAACATGGCGGACGTCGTCATGGCGTTCGACGGGGTGATGGTGGCCCGCGGCGACCTCGCCGTGGAGTACCCGCTGGAGCGGGTGCCGATGGTGCAGAAGCGGCTGATCGAGCTCTGCCGCCGGAACGCCAAGCCGGTGATCGTGGCGACCCAGATGATGGAGTCGATGATCACCAACTCCCGCCCGACCCGCGCCGAGGCGTCCGACGTGGCCAACGCGATCCTGGACGGCGCGGACGCGGTCATGCTCTCCGCCGAGTCCTCGGTGGGCGCGTACCCGATCGAGACGGTCAAGACCATGTCGAAGATCGTCGTCGCGGCCGAGGAGGAGCTGCTCTCCAAGGGCCTCCAGCCCCTCGTCCCCGGCAAGAAGCCGCGCACCCAGGGCGGTTCGGTCGCCCGCGCGGCCGCGGAGATCGCGGACTTCCTGGACGGCAAGGCGCTGGTGGCGTTCACCAAGTCCGGTGACACCGCCCGCCGCCTCTCCCGCTACCGCGCCGCCCAGCCGATCCTGGCCTTCACCACGGAGGCCGCCACCCGCAGCCAGCTCGCGCTGAGCTGGGGCGTGGAGTCGTACGTCGTCCCGCACGTGGACAACACCGACGCCATGGTGGAGCTGGTCGACGCCGAGCTGCTGAAGCTCCAGCGGTACAACGAGGGCGACACCATGATCATCACCGCCGGCTCGCCCCCCGGCGTCCCCGGCACCACCAACATGGTCCGCGTCCACCACCTCGGCGGCGAACCGACCGCCTGACCGAGCGGCCCGCGCCACCCGCGCGGCGAAACGGCCTCCCCGCCGGGTTCGGTGGGGAGGCCGTTGGCGTAGGGCACGAGGGTAGGGCGGACGGTCAGCCCTCGATGTAGTTGTGCAGGCCGGGGATGGTGAGGGTGCCGCCGAACTGGGCGGCCTGGGTGACCTTGACGCTGGTGAAGAACGCGTACGGCACATTGAGCGGGGGCGGGCTGGACGGGCTGAAGGTGATCGGGAGGAACCCGAAGAGGTTCCCCTTCAGCTCCTCGGTGTACATCGTCACCGTGCCGCCCTCGATGGTGGAGGTGGAGCCGGGGCGGGAGGTGACATGGCCGGTGCGGCCCTCGGAGTGGACCGTCATCTGGTGCAGGTTGTCGATCTCCAGCGACGACGCGGTGAACTTCAGCACCTTCTTGAGCTCGCCGCCGGCGGTCCGTACCTCCACGATCCCCTTGTAGTCCAGGCCGTTGAGGGTGAGCTTGGTGCTCTCCAGCTTCCAGGGGTCGTCCGGCACCAGCGGGATGCCGGGCTCAGGCTCGGCCTCGGCCAGGGCCTTGGGGTCGGGGCTGGGGCAGGGGAAGCGGGGCTTGGCACCTTCGGGTATGTCCGCGTCCTCCCGCGGGTCGAGCCCCTTGGCGCCCTCGGGGAGTTCCTCGACCGCCCGGCCCGCCTTCCCGGCGGCGTCCTCGATCGCGTGTTTGGCCGCGTCCTCGGCCGGCGTCTCCTTGCCGGCGCCCTTGGGGCTGTCCGTCTCCGGCTCCGACTCCGGCTCGTCCTGCGGGGTCTTCTCGCCCTGTCGTCCGGCGGGCCGCTCCGTCGACTGCTTCCCGGTGGAGGGGACTGCGGCGGCCGGGGCCTTGGTGGTCGGGGCTTTCGGCGCCGGGGCCTTCGTGGCCGGAGTGGCGGCCGGGGAGTCGTCGGGGCCGTCGAAGATGTCCCGGAGGGCGTCCCCGAGGCCCAGCGGGTCCAGCGGGTCGCGGGTCCTGGTGGGCGTGGGCGCCGGGGAGTCGGGGGCCGGGGCGGTGTCGCTCGCGGAAGGTGACGAAGACGGAGCCGAGGGGGTGGGCTTCGGCTCCGGCTTGCCCGCCTGGGGGCTGGTGGACGGGGCGGGCGACCGGCTCTCCGAGGGGTCCGGGCTCCGGTCCGGCGCGGGCTTCGCGGCCGACGAGGCGCTCGCGCTGGGCGAGGGCGCCGGGGAACCCGAGGACTTCTCCGGGGCCGGCTCGTCGGAGCGGGTCACGCACGGGCCGGGGGCGAACGGGATGTCCTTCTCGTCCGCCAGGGCCAGCCGGGGGGTGAGGCCCATCCCGACGAGGACGGCGGTCGGCATGGCCGCCAGGGCCATCGCCTTGCCGGCCGGCGACTGGAGCTTGGCCAGCAGGGACTTCCGGGGGGCCGCGTGGCGCCCGCGCCCGCCTGTCGCCTGCCGGGCTTCCTCACCCCGCACTGTTCCTCCAGCCGTGAGCGTTGATGATGGGCCCGGCGTGGGTGTCCGTCGCCCCGGCGCCGTCCGGGTCGCCGTCCCGCGCCACCGGCTTGGCGGGCTCGGCCGGCGGCACCCCGGGCGCCCAGGCGACCGCCAGGGCACCGCCGATGAGCGCGAGCAGGAAGCCGACGACGAAGCCGCCGAAGTTGGCGATGGGGATCGAGACCAGGGCCAGCAGAATCGCGGCGATGCCCGCGAAGACCCGGACGACGGCCTGGAACCACATGGTCAGCCCGAGGGTGATCAGCAGGACGCCGATGATCAGCGACCCGGCGCCCGCGGTGGTGGCGAGGTTGACCGTCATCGCACCGAACTTGAGGCTCGCGTACGGGAAGTAGGCGATCGGGATCCCGCCCAGTACGGTCAACAGCCCGGCCCAGAAGGGGCGCTGGCCCCGCCACTCACGGAAGCGCCTCCGGAAGACGCGGAGGTAGTGCTCGTTCTTGTCCGGTGACTCGGCGCTCATGGAAAGCTCCCTGGAACTGGCATCGCTGGTGGAGAAGGGAGACGGACGGGCACGGCGCCGTGAGCCCCGGCCCGCCCGCACGGTTCACCGGTCAGTAGCACTCGACCTTGGGACCGTCGCCCCGGAGCAGCCGCAGGCTCAGCCCCTTGAGCTCGAACGAGCCGGCCGTGGTCGCCCACGCCTTCTGCTCGACATTGGTCAGCTCGGCCTTCTCCGCCTGCTGGGCGAAGCCGTTCTGGTTGATGTTCTTGTCCTTGACGGCCGGGCCCCAGCCGGAGCCTGGCTTGGCGGTGTCCTTGGCGGCCACGCCGATGTCGATGTTGGTGAACTTGGCGTTGGCGTCCAGTTCGGTGACGTCAAGGTACAGGTTCTTGGCGACGACCGGGTCCGACTTGCCCGCCGTCAGCTTCAGCGTGATCTTGCCGAAGACCGGTACGTCGGGGGTGACCACGGACTGACACATGTCGTGGATCTCGGCGTTCTTGAACGACGAGATCGCCACCGGGCGCGGGACGACCTTGTCGCCCTCCTTGATCTCGGCGTACCCCATGTCCACGCCGCCGTACTGGGCGAAGCCGTAGCCCTCCAGATAACCGGCCTTGACCTTGAACTCCTGGCCGGACACGGCGAACGACGCCGCCAGGGCCCCCTGCGCCAGGCCGACGCCGATCGCGGCCGTGGCGGCCACGCTGGGCACCATGACGACGGCGAAGCGCTTCCATCTGGTCCCACCACGAGCCTGGGACTGCATAGGTCTTCCTCCTTCTCGGACGTACATCTCCACAGGGCCGGAGGCCCGTATGGGAGGGGAGAAGTGCTACGTCCTCGGGAAGGAGAGCGCCTGCGGGTCAGGCGCGAGCAGCGTCCGAATCACCGGCGTTCACCCCCGAGCGACAACCACCGGGTGCGCCTGGTGCGCACCCCGAGCCGGACAGGCCCCGCCAGGTTGTGCGGGAACCCCCCTGTCCGCGGCCGGCGTCAGGTGTGCCGACCGGCTCGGTGGGGACCCGAGACCGCTTCGCGCGGCTGGTTGCCGGGCTGGTGCGGTGTCGGACCGAGCGTGGCCGATCGTGGTGCATTCGGGGCCGGGGCACAAGGGGTTCATTACCGGCTGGTAACGCGTGTATTGCCCCGCCACTGCGGAGCGGGGTCGAAACGGCGCACAGGGTGTTACCCGCGAGTTCGCCAAAAGGCGATGTATCACCCCATAGGGGGACATGAAGAGGGTGTGGATTTACTGCAAGTAACAGCGGCCGCGCTTACCAAGTTTTAGTAAAACGCGGCCGTTGTTTGTCACTCTGTCGACAGAGCGTCGGAATCCGTGGGGGTTCGGTGAACCCCGGCCGGGACGGTCGGAACGACCAGCACGGCCGGGGCGGCCGGCACGGTCAGAAGAGCACCCGGGCCAGCGCCGAGCGGGCCGCGGTCACCCGGGGGTCGTCGCCGCCGATCACCTCGAAGAGGGCCAGCAGCCGGAGGCGGGCCTTGTCGCGGTCGTCGCCCGCGGTGCGGCGCACGGCCTCCACCAGGCGGCCGAAGGCGTCCTCGACATGGCCGCCCACCAGATCCAGGTCGGCGGCGGCGAGCTGGGCGTCCACATCGGCCGGGCGGTCGGCGGCGTCCTTGCGGACCTGGCCCGGGTCCATCCCCTGGACGCGGGAGAGGAGTTCGGCCTGCGCCAGGCCGAGCGTGGCCTCGGTGTTGCCCGGGTCGTCGGCGAGCACGTTCTTGTACGCCTGGATGGCACCCGGGAAGTCATTGGCGTCCAGCGCCGAGACCGCCGCCTCCAGCAGGGCGTCGTACGGGCCGGGCGGCGCGGGCGGGGCACCTTCGGCACCGGCGCCGTAGGCCGCCTCGGCGTTCGGGTCGACGGCGATGCCGGTCAGCCCGAAGCGCTCCTCGCCCACCTGGATCAGCTGGTCCAGGGTCTGGCGGATCTGCGCCTCGGGGGCGGCTCCCTGGAAGAGCGGCAGCGCCTGACCGGCGACCACCGCGAAGACGGCCGGGATGCCCTGGACCCCGAACTGCTGCATCAGCAGCTGGTTGGCGTCGACATCGATCTTGGCGAGGACGAACCGGCCGTTGTACTCGGCGGCGAGCCGCTCCAGGACCGGGCTGAGCTGCTTGCAGGGCTCGCACCACTCGGCCCAGAAGTCGATCACGACCGGGACCTCGGTGGAGCGCTGGAGGACCTCGCGCTCGAAACCGGCCTCGTCGACATCGATCACCAGGGCGGCGGGCGGTACGGTCCCGCCGCCACCCTGCCGGGCGGCCTGCGCGCGGGCCTCCTCGGCCTTCGCCTTGGCCTCTCCGGCCGCCTTCACCGCGGCGAGGTCGACGACGCCGCTCATGGACATGTTCCTAGGCTGCATGGTCCCATCCTCCCCCTTCCGCGCGCGTGACCGGTACGCCGGGCCGCGAACCCGCGGCAGGACCGCGGCGCGCTCCGCCGACGCCGCCGGTGTGCGGCTCGTACGGGCGTACGCGATCCGGTACTTCATACTGGGCGCCAGGTCCCCACCGGGCGCCGGGTGGTCGTCGCTCGGGCTGTTGCGCACAGCCTTTCGCTACGGGTCGTAGCGTAACTGGACCGCCCCGGGCGCGGGAAGGGCCCGCGGGTGAAGTGCCTCACACGTACGGCGGGGAGGCAGCCGACCTACTGGCCGGTATGGTCGCCGTCATGTGCAGCCGTACCAGCTCTCGCAGCCGTACCGGGCGGCCCCGCAGCGCCGAGGCGGACGCGGCCATCCTGGACGCCACCCGCGCCGCCCTGGTCGAACTGGGCTGGTCCAAGCTGACCATGGGCGACGTGGCCACCCGCGCCGGGGTCGCCAAGACCACCCTCTACCGGCGCTGGGCGAGCAAGAACGAGCTGGTGGTGGACGCGGTCGCGGTCCTCTTCGACGAGCTGGAGCTCCCCGACCGGGGCAGCCTCGCCGCCGACATCGAGGGCGTGGTCCGGCAGTTCGCCGCCCTGCTGGAGCGGCCCGAGGCGAAGACCGCGCTGATGGCGGTGGTCGCGGAGTCCACCCGGGACGAGCCGCTGCGGCAGCGCATCCGCGCCTCGATCGTGGAGCGCCAGAAGCGGCTGGTGCTGCAGGGCCGCCGGCGCGCCCAGGAGCGGGGCGAACTGCCGCCGCCCGCCCCGGACTCCGGACCCTCCTCCGGCACCGACGACCTGATCTTCGACGTGGTGGCGGGCGCGGTGGTGCACCGGGCGCTGGTGAGCGCCGAGCCCGTCGACGCCGACTGGGCCCAGCGCTTCACCGCCCTGCTGCTCGGCGGACTCGCCGCCGCCACGCAGGGCTGAACCGGCGCGGTTCCGGACCCGGTGGGGCCCGGGGCCGAACCGGCGCGGTTCCGCGGCCGGTGGCGTGAGGGTCCCGGGCCCGGCGGACACACGGCCCTCCACCCGGTTCGCGCGGGTCCCGGGCCCTACACCTGGTAGCGGTGGGCCGCGAAGAGGTGCGGGTGGCCGGCGATCCACTCCGAGGTGTGCTTCAGCCCCTCCTCCAGGGTGACCTCCGGGCGCCAGCCCGCCCACTCCCGGGCCCGGCGGTTGTCGGAGAGCAGCCGCTCCACCTCGCTGCCGGCCGGCCGCAGCCGCGCGGGATCGACCACGACCTCCACCCCGTCCCGGCCGGACGCCTCGATCAGCTTCCGGGCCAGCTCCCCGACGGCGATCTCCTGCCCGGTGCCGAGGTTGACCACCTCGCCCAGCGCCCGGTCGCACTCGGCCAGCGCCAGGAAGCCGCGCGCGGTGTCGGTGACATAGGTGAAGTCACGGGTCGGGGTGAGCGAGCCGAGCCGGATCTCCCGTGCGCCCGCGTGGAGTTGGGCCAGGATCGTCGGGATGACCGCCCGGGCGGACTGGCGGGGGCCATAGGTGTTGAACGGCCGGACGACGGTGACCGGCAGCTCGAAGGCGTGCCAGTGCGAGAGCGCCATCATGTCGGCGCCGATCTTGGAGGCGGAGTACGGCGACTGCGGCTGGAACGGGTGGTCCTCGCTGATCGGAGCCGTGAGGGCGGTGCCGTAGACCTCGCTGGTGGAGGTGTGCACCATCCGCCGGACGCCGTGGCGGCGGCATGCCTCCGCGACGTTCTCGGTGCCCCCCACGTTGGTGGCGACATAGGCACCCGGCGAGTCGTAGCTGTACGGGATGCCGATCAGCGCCGCCAGATGGAAGACGGTGTCGCAGCCGGCCACCGCGTCCATCACCCGGCCGGCGTCACGGACGTCGCCCGCCACCGTCTCCACCCGGTCGAGGAGGTGGGCGAGATGGCCCCGCTCGCCGTACGGCTTGTAGTGGACGAAGGCACGGACCTTCGCGCCGCGCTCCAGGAGCAGTTCGGTGAGGGCGGACCCGATGAAGCCCTCCGCGCCGGTGACCAGCACGGTGCGGCCGGTCCAGTCGAAGGCGGGGCCCGGCATGGGGGTGGTGGTCATGCGGCGTACTCCTCGGTGCGGGTGGTGGTGGGGCGGGCGAGGTCGCGGACCCGCTCGGCGAGCAGATCGGCGGCGTGGGCGTGCGGGCCCGGGTCGGCGGCACCACTCATCGCGGCGAGCCGGGCCGGGTCGGCGAGCAGCGGCTCGACCAGCGCGGCGAGCCGTTCGGCGGTGGTGTCGGCGTCCGGCAGCAGCAGCCCGGCGCCGGCGTCGGTGAGCACCCGGGCGTTGTGGGTCTGGTGGTCGCCGGGGGCGTGCGGGTACGGCACCAGCACGGCGGGCACCCCGGTGGTGGCCAGCTCCGCGACGGTGGCCGAACCGGCCCGGCAGACCACCAGGTCGGCGGCGGCGTACGCCAGGTCCATCCGGTCCAGATAGGGCACCGCCCGGGCGACCGGACTGTCCCCGAGCGCCTCCCGGGTGGCGTCCAGGGCGGCCGGACCGGTCTTGACCAGCAGATACGCGTCGTCCCTGTGGCGCCAGCGGTGGGCCAGCCCCACGGCGGCCTCGGTGAGCCGCCGGGCGCCCAGGCTGCCGCCGTTGAAGAGCACCAGCCGCCGCCCCTCGGGCACGCCCAGCTCCCGGCGGGCGGTGCGGCGCGACGCGGACCGGTCGAGCCCGGCCACGGCGGCGGCGATCGGCATGCCGGTGGTGACGGCGCCCGGGAGATGGCCGGTGTCGAAGGCGACGGCGATGTGCGGAGTGAGCCGGGCGGCGAACTGGTTGGCCCGGCCGGGCACCGCGTTGGACTCATGGATCAGGCTCGGCAGCCCGGCGAACTTCGCGCCGAGGACGACCGGGGCGCTGGGGTAGCCGCCCATTCCCACCGCCACCCGGGCGCCCTGCTCCCGCAGCAGGGCCCGGCACTGGGCGGCGGACTTCAGCAGGGCGGCGGGCAGCAGATAGCGCCGGGCGCCGAGCGCGGGGTCGAAGGGGATCATGTCGACGGTGTGCAGCCGGTAGCCGGCGGCCGGTATCAGCTCGGTCTCCAGGCCCCGGGTGGTGCCGACGAAGGAGATCACCGCGTCGGGCTCGGCCCGGCGCAGCGCCTCCGCGAGGGCGAGGCCGGGATAGATGTGTCCGCCCGTGCCGCCCGCGCCGATCACGACGGAGAGTGGTGGTGTGGTGCGCATGGCACCGAAGCGTCGCGGGGCGGTTTAAGAGGCTTCTAAGAGGCCGTTTTGGCAGGCTGGGCCCCATGAGCGCAGCGAGGGTCCTGGTCGTCGACGACGAACCGGAGGTACGGGCGGCCGTCGAGGACGGGCTGACCGTGGAGGGGTACGAGGTCCGGGGCGCCGCCGACGGACTGGCGGCGCTCTCGGCGGTGGCCGCCTGGCGGCCGGACGCCATCGTGCTCGATGTGATGATGCCGGTCCTGGACGGGCTCGCGGTCTGCCGCCGGCTGCGCGCCCTGGACGACCGGACGCCGGTGATCGTGCTGACCGCGCTGGACTCGGTGAGCGAGCGGGTGGACGGGCTTGACGCGGGCGCCGACGACTATCTGGTGAAGCCGTTCGCGCTGGACGAGCTGACCGCCCGGCTCCGGGCACTGCTGCGGCGCACGGCTCCGGAGCCGGCCGGTCCGGAGGGACTCGGCTTCGCGGACCTGACCGTGGACCCGGAGACCCGTACCGGCCGGCGGGGCGGCCGGGCCCTGGAGTTCAGCCGCACCGAGTTCGCCCTGCTGGATCTGCTGCTGCGGCACCCCCGCCAGGTGCTGCCGCGCGAACTGATTCTGGAGCGGGTGTGGGGGCGGGACTTCGGACCGTCCTCCAACTCGCTTGCGGTGTACGTCGGTTACCTGCGCCGCAAGCTGGAGGCGGGCGGCGAGCCACGGCTGGTGCACACCGTGCACGGCATCGGCTACCGGCTGGACGAGTCATGAGGCCGGCACACCGAGCGGCACCGGAACGCGGTACAGCCGTCCCGGCCCCCGGCCCCGCCCCCACCTCGGCCACCGCCGGGTGCCGCCCGGCCACCGTCGCCGGGTCCGTCCCGGCTTCCCGTGGATGCGGCCCGGCCGCCGGCGCCGGAGCCGGCCCTTCCGGCGGGAGCGGCACGGCCATCGCCGCCCCCGCCGGGCCAGACGACCCCGCCCTCCCGGCCGCCGAGCCCGGGGGCGCCCCGGGCGCCGCCGGGGCCGGCCCCGCTCCCGGCCCTGCCGCCGATCCCGCCGGGCCGCGTGGACTCGGCGGGTGCCGCCCGGCCACCGGCCCTTCCGGCGGGGGCGGTACGGCCACCGGGGCCACCGAGCCCGGGGCCGGCCCCGCTTCCCGTGGGCGCGGTACGGCTGCCGGCGGGACGGGACGGGTTTCCGGTGCGCGCGGCGCGACCCGGTGCGGTGCCGCGCCTTCCGGAGCCGCCCCGGCCGCCGCCTCCGGGGCCGACCCGGGCTCCGTGCCCGCCGGGTCACACGGCCCCGCCCTCGGCCCGGGCGCCGATCCCGCCGGGCCGCGTGGCCCCGCCCTGCCGGAGGCTGACCCGGCCGCCGATCCCGCCGGGCCGCGTGGACTCGCCGGGTGCCGCCCGGCCACCGGCCCTTCCGGCGGGGATGGTACGGCCACCGGGGCCACCAACCCCGGGGTCGGCACAGCCACCGCCGGGGGCGGCCGGTGAGCGCGCGGCGGCGGTTGGGGGCGCGGTGGCGGCGGAGGCGGCCGCTGCGGACCCGGCTGGCGGTGGCGGCCTCGGCGGCGGTGGCGCTGGTCGCGGTCGGGGTGTGCGCGGCGGCCTTCCTGGTCATCCGGTACGCGCTCTACCACCAGCTGGACCTGAACCTCACCCAGTCGGCCACCCTCACCACCCAGCAGAACCGGACCGAGCCGCCCGGGGTCCTGGCGGGCGAGTGCCGGTTCCTGTCGGCGCCCGCCTGCGCCCAGATCGTCCCGGCCGGCCGGGCGGACGACCCGGGGACGCCGTACCGGCTCCCGGTCACCGGACCGGTGCGCGAGGTGGCGGCCGGGCAGCGGGCCGCGTACTTCACCAACATCACGCTGGCCGGGCGGCCCGGCCGGATGCTCACCACCCCGCTCGGGGACGGCCGGGCGCTCCAGGTGGCGCTGCGCGCCGACACCGTGGAGAAGGGCGTCCGGCAGGCGGCCGGGCTGCTGGCGGCGGTCGGCGGCACCGGGGTGCTGCTGGCGGCGGCGCTCGGCTACGGCGTCTCGCGCACCGGTCTGGCGCCGGTGGCCCGGCTCACCGCCACCGCCGAGCGGATCGCCGCCACCCGGGACCCCCGGCACCGGATCGAGCTGCCGCCCGGGCCGCCGGGCCGGGAGGACGAGGTGACCCGGCTCGCCGCCACCTTCAACACCATGCTGGGCGAGCTGGAGCAGTCGGTCACCGCCCAGCGGCGGCTGGTGGCGGACGCCTCGCACGAGCTGCGCACCCCGCTCACCGCGCTGCGCACCAACGCCGAGCTGCTGGCCCGGGCCGACCGGCTCACCCCGGCCCAGCGGGACCGGGCGTCGGCCGCGCTGGGCCGCCAGCTCCGGGAGGTGACCGGCCTGGTCAACGACCTGATCGAGCTGGCCAGGGACGAGGAGCCGCAGCCGCTCCTGGAGGAGGTGCGCCCGGCCGCGCTGCTGGAGCACGCGGTGGCCACCGCCCGGACGCACTGGCCCCGGGTCGGCTTCACGCTGCGGATCGCGCCCGAGGCGGCCGGGCTCACCGTGCCGGGGGTGCCCGCCCGGCTGGCCCGGCTGCTCACCAACCTGCTGGACAACGCCGCCAAGTTCAGCCCGCGGGACCCGGCCGGCGCACCGGTGGAGGTGGCCCTCGACGGACGGGAGCTGACCGTACGGGACCACGGTCCGGGCATCGACCCGGCGGACCTGCCGTACCTCTTCGACCGGTTCTACCGCGCCGAGTCGGCCCGCGCCCTGCCCGGCTCGGGGCTCGGTCTGGCGATGGCCCGGCAGATCGCCCGCGCCCACGGCGCCGAGCTGACCGCCGCCAACGCCCCGGGCGGCGGCGCGCTCTTCCGGCTCACCCTGCCGGAACCGTCCCCCGGGGTCGGAGCGGCCGGTGCATGATGTGCAGCCCCACATAGCCGTGCTCCGGGTGCCGGAAGCCCTCCGGGACGGTGCCGACGATCCGGAAGCCCAGCCGCTCGTAGAGCCGTACCGCGTGCTCGTTGGTGGCCACCACGGCGTTGAACTGCATGCCCCGGAACCCGGCCGCCCGGGCCCACGCGATGCTCTCCTCCACCAGCAGCCGGCCGATGCCGCGCCCGCCGTGCGCCGGGTCGACCAGGTAGCTGGCACTGGCGATGTGGGCCCCGTTGCCGTGCTGGTTGTTGTTCATCTTGGCGGTGCCCACCACCGCCCCGGTCGCCTCGTCCACCGCGACCACGGTGCGGTGGGGCGCGGTCAGCATCCACCAGCCGCGCCCCTCCTCCTCACCGAGACCGGTCGGGAAGGCGAAGGTCTCACCGGCGGCCACGACCGTGCGGAAGAACGGCCAGATGGCCGCCCAGTCCCCGGCGGTGGCCTCCCGGATCCGGACGGGCGCCGGGCCGGTGGCGGAGCCGGGGACTGGGGCGGGGGCGGGGGTCGGGTCGTTCATCGGCTCCTGATTTCGGGCGGGCGGCGCCGGCCGACGGTGCCGGCCGGAAGGGCGTACGGACGCACGGACGGCTCGCGCCGTCGTGCGCGCGTACCGCCGTCCACACCTACCAGCGGGTGCCCCGCCCGCGCACCCGCGTTTCCGGGCCCCGGAGCCCCCGTGCCCGGTGCCGGCCGTCGGAGCGGGTCAGAACCCCGGCGGCTCGGTGTAGGTGCCCCACTCGTCCCGCAGCACCCCGCAGATCTCACCGAGCGTCGCCTCGGCGCGGACCGCGTCCAGCATCGGTCCGATCATGTTGGCGTCGCTCCGGGCGGCGGCCAGCATGGCGTCCAGCGCGGCCCGGACCCGGGCGTCGTCCCGGTGGGTCCGGCGGTCGGCCAGGACCCGCACCTGCTCGCGCTCGACCTCGTGGCTCACCCGCAGGATCTCCAGGTCGCCGGTGACCGAGCCGGTGGCGACGTTCACCCCGACCACCCGCTTGTCGCCCTTCTCCAGGGCCTGCTGGTAGCGGAAGGCGGACTCCGCGATCTCCCCGGTGAACCAGCCGTCCTCGATCCCGCGCAGAATGCCCGAGGTCATCGGGCCGATGGGGTGGCGGCCGTCGGGGTGGGCGCGCAGGCCCCGCTCCTTGATCTGGTCGAAGATCTTCTCGGCGTCGGCCTCGATCCGGTCGGTGAGCTGCTCCACGTACCAGGCGCCGCCCAGCGGGTCGGCCACGTTGGCGACGCCGGTCTCCTCCATCAGCACCTGCTGGGTCCGCAGGGCGATCTCGGCGGCCTGCTCGGAGGGGAGCGCCAGGGTCTCGTCCAGGGCGTTGGTGTGCAGCGAGTTGGTGCCGCCGAGCACCGCCGCCAGCGCCTCTACGGCGGTCCGCACCACGTTGTTGTACGGCTGCTGGGCGGTGAGCGAGACCCCCGCCGTCTGGGTGTGGAACCGCAGCCACTGGGCCTTGTCGGTCCTCGCCCCGTACACCTCGCGCATCCAGCGGGCCCAGATGCGGCGGGCGGCGCGGAACTTGGCGATCTCCTCGAAGAAGTCCACGTGCGCGTCGAAGAAGAAGGAGAGCCCGGGTGCGAAGACGTCCACGTCGAGCCCGCGCGAGAGCCCCAGCTCCACGTAGCCGAAGCCGTCCGCGAGGGTGTACGCCAGCTCCTGCGCGGCCGTCGCCCCGGCCTCCCGGATGTGGTAGCCGGAGACCGAGAGCGGCTTGTACGCGGGGATGCCCGAGGCGCAGTGCTCCATCAGGTCGCCGATCAGCCGCAGGTGCGGCTCGGGCTGGAAGAGCCATTCCTTCTGGGCGATGTACTCCTTGAAGATGTCGGTCTGGAGCGTGCCGTTGAGCACCGCCGGATCCACGCCCTGGCGCTCGGCGGCGACCAGGTACATGCAGAAGACCGGGACGGCGGGCCCGGAGATGGTCATGGAGGTGGTGACGTCCCCCAGCGGGATGTCTTGGAAGAGGATCTCCATGTCGGCGGCCGAGTCGATGGCGACGCCGCAGTGGCCGACCTCGCCCAGCGAGCGGGGGTCGTCGGAGTCCCGGCCCATCAGGGTGGGCATGTCGAAGGCCACCGAGAGCCCGCCGCCGCCGGCCGCCAGGATCATCTTGTAGCGCTCATTGGTCTGCTCGGCGTTGCCGAAGCCGGCGAACTGCCGGATGGTCCAGGTGCGGCCCCGGTAGCCGGTCGGGTGGAGGCCGCGGGTGAAGGGGTACTCGCCCGGCCAGCCGATCCGCTCGAAGCCCGCGTAGGTGTCACCGGGCCGGGGTCCGTACAGCGGCTCCACGGGGTCCCCGGAGAGCGTGGTGAAATCGGCGTCGCGCGTCCGGGCGGCGTCGTACCGGGCCTGCCAGCGACGGCGGCCCTCCTCGATGGCGTCAGCGTCCATGCTGCAAATTTACTAGGACGTCCTAGTAAATGTCGATGGAACCGCCGTACGCATGTGTGGCGTACGGCGGCGGGGCGGGTCCCCCGGAAGGGTTCAGGCCTCGACGGGCGCGGGCCGGGCGCCGTCGATCAGCGGCTCGACCTCCCGCACCACCTGGCGCTCCACGAAGAAGGCGGCGAGCGGAATGGTGCCGGAGACCAGCACCCAGAGCAGCTTGCCGAACGGCCACTTCGCCTTGGAGCCCAGGTCGAAGGCGAAGACCAGATAGATGATGAAGAGGACGCCGTGGATCTGGGAGACCATGAAGGTCAGATCCTCGCCCTTGCCGAACCCGTACTTGGCGACCATGCATCCGCAGAGGATGAGCAACATGCAGGCCGTCACATAGGCCATCACCCGGTACCGGGTCAGCACGCTTCGTTTCATGAGGTCGAGCGTAACGGGCGGTTTTGGACGATCTTCGCGGGGGTCACCGCCGGCGTCGTACCGGGGCCGGGCCCGTCCGAGCCCGGCCGGCACCGGTTCCGCGCCGGTCGGCCGCCGTACCGGACCGGGCCGTCACCCGCCCGGTTCAGCCGCGTCCGGCGCCGCACCAGGAGCGACCGGTCAGTCCCGCTCGTCGAAGTCGGCCGCCGCGACCCGGAGCGGGCGGAGCATGGTGAAGATCTCCCCGCACTGCCCGGCGTCGTAGGCGCCGAGACCGAAGTCCATCGCCATCAGATCGGCGGTGGCGGCCTCCACCACCTCGCGCCCCTTGTCGGTGATGGAGGCGAGGGTGCCGCGCCCGTCGTCCGGGTTGGGCCGCTTGGCCACCAGGCCCGACTTCACCAGCCGGTCCACGGTGTTCGTCACCGACGTGGGGTGGACCATCAGCCGCTCACCGATCTTGGACATGGGCAGCTCACCCGCCTTGGAGAAGGTGAGCAGCACCAGCGCCTCGTAGCGCGCGAAGGTGAGTCCGTACGGCTTGACCACCGCGTCCACCTCCCCCAGGAGGATCTGGTGGGCCCGCATGATCGAGGTGATCGCGGCCATGGCCGGTACGGGCCCCCAGCGGCGCTGCCAGAGTTCATCGGCGCGGGCGATGGGATCGAAGGGAAGACTGAGCGGCTTGGGCACGGGACGACCTTACCGACTGGTCATATGCCGGTCAGCCCCGTCTCGCCCCTCGGTCCGCCCCGCCCCTCGGGAACCCTGCCTTCCGCTTGGCGGCTCCGGAGAGAACGGCCGCCCGGGCCCGTCCGCCCGGCCGGCGAGACGCCGTTCAGCCGGCGAGGTGCCGTTCGACCGTCTCGACCTTGGAGGTAAGCCCGTCGGTGACGCCCGGCCGGATGTCGGCCTTCAGCACCAGCGAGACCCGGGGCGCCCGGGCCTCCACGGCGGCGACGGCCCGGCGGACCACGTCCATGACCTCGTCCCACTCGCCCTCGACGGAGGTGAACATGGCGTCGGTGCGGTTCGGCAGCCCGGACTCGCGGACGACCCGGACCGCGTCGGCCACGTACGCGCCGACGTCCTCGCCGACACCGAGCGGGGTGATGGAGAAGGCGACGATCACGCGTTCACCACGCCCTCGCGGCGGGCCCGGGAGGCGATGATCGCGTCCTGGGCGGCGCGCTTGAGCCTGCGCTCGGCGTAGAAGCCGCCGAACGGCAGCACCGAGAGCACGAAGTAGAGGGCGGCGGTCGTGAACTGCCACTTGGCGCGGTTCCAGGCGTCCAGCCAGAAGACCAGGTAGATCAGGAAGAGCACGCCGTGGACCATGCCCATCACCGGCACGGCGTTGAAGTCGGTCGTGCGCTTGAGCACGGAGCAGACGATGAGCACCAGGAAGGAGACGGCCTCCGGGGCGGAGACCAGTCGCAGGCGGTGGAGGGCGGAGGCGGTCTTGATGTCCACGGGCGGCACCTTCGGCGTCGGTCGGATGGCGCGGTCCACCGGACCCGGGGCCCCGGGGCGGATCTTGTGAACGCGCGCACAAGCGTGGGCCCATTGTGACAGGCGGCTTTGCCGACCCGTGACCAGGGGTGCCGGACCTCGCCCACCGGGACCTCCCCTCCTGCCCTCGTACGGCGCCGGGCCCGCCCCTCGTACGGCGCCGGCGCCCGTGTCCGTACGGGTGGCGGGGCCCTGCCCGTACGGCATCGGGGCGCGTGGGCGGCCCGGGGGCGGGCGGGCCGACCGGGAGCGGGGTCCCGTTCCGGCGCGCGGCCGGTTACCTTCGTGCGGTGGCAACCTTCCGGCTCCAGGGGAGCAAAGTGCTCGCCGTCGATCTGACCGGCGACACCGTCAAGGCGAAGAACGGCTCGATGGTCGCGTACGACGGCCAGATGGCCTTCAAGAAGCTGTCCGGCGGAGGTGAGGGCCTGCGCGGGATGGTCACCCGCCGGCTGACCGGCGAGCAGATGACCATGATGGAGGCGAAGGGGCAGGGCACCTGCTTCCTCGCCGACCGGGCCTCCGAGATCAATCTGGTCGCGCTGCACGGCGACACCCTCTATGTCGAGGCCAGCAATCTGCTCTGCGCCGACGGCGGGCTGCGCACCGGCACCAGCTTCACCGGGCTGCGCGGCGGCGCGAGCGGCAACGGCCTGTTCACCACCACCCTGGAGGGCTCCGGCCAGGCGGCGATCATGTCGGACGGTCCGGCCGTGGTGCTCCGGGTCAGCCCGCAGTATCCGCTCTCGGTCGATCCCGGCGCCTACATCGCCCATCAGGGCAGGCTCCAGCAGAGCTTCCAGTCGGGCGTCACCTTCCGCACCTTCCTCGGCGAGGGCGGCGGCGAGGCGTTCCAGATCCGGTTCGAGGGCGACGGACTGGTCTATGTCCAGCCCAGCGAGCGCAACACCGTGGCAGGTGACGTCTGATGCCGTTCCGCGAGGTCAACTCCAAGATGGTCGAGGCGACCCTCACACCCGGGCAGCGGATGTTCAGCCAGCGCGGCGCGATGCTCGCCTACCGGGGCGAGGTCACCTTCACGCCGAACCTCACCGGCGGCCAGGGCGGGGTGATGTCGATGATCGGCCGCCGGGTGGCCAACGAGGCGGCGCCGCTGATGACCGTCGAGGGCAGCGGCACCGTGATGTTCGGCCACGGCGGCCACCACATCCAGGTGATCGAGCTGTCCGGGGACACCCTCTGCGTCGAGGCCGACCGGCTGCTGGCCTTCGACGGCACCCTCACCCAGGGCACCCTGTTCCTGGGTTCCCAGGGCGGGGTGATGGGCATGGTGCGCGGCCAGGTGACCGGCCAGGGCCTCTTCACCACCACCCTCCAGGGCCATGGCGCGGTCGCGGTGATGGCGCACGGCGGGATGATCGAGCTGCCGATCACGCCGGGCCGACCGGTGCACGTGGATCCGCAGGCGTACGTGGCCCACCACGGCGACGTACGGAACAAGCTCTCCACCGCGCTGGGCTGGCGGGACATGGTGGGCCGGGGTTCCGGCGAGGCGTTCCAGCTGGAGCTGAGCGGCAGCGGTGCGGTGTACGTCCAGGCGTCGGAGGAGAAGCTGTGAGCACACCCGTGATCTTCGACCCGATGACGCTGCCGAGCGACGACAACGTCAACGCGTACACCTTCTGCGTGGAGCTCAAGGGCTCCCAGTGGTTCCTCCAGAAGGGGAAGATGATCGCCTACTACGGGCGGATCGACTTCAACGGCATCGGCCACGGGCGGCTCGACCGGCTGGTGCGGACGAGCTTCCACTCCCCGCTGCACGCGAGCGACTGGGTGGTGGCCGAGGGCAGCGGCAAGATGCTGCTGGCGGACCGGGCCTTCGATGTGAACTCGTACGACCTGGACGAGGGCAATCTGACCATCCGGGCCGGCAATCTGCTGGCCTACCAGCCCTCGCTGGCGCTGAAGCAGTCGATCGTGCCGGGCTTCCTCACCCTGATCGGCACCGGCACGTTCGTGGCCGCCTCCAACGGCCCGGTGGTCTTCATGGAGCCGCCGCTCCGGGTGGACCCGCAGGCCCTGGTGGGCTGGGCGGACTGCCCCTCGCCGTGCCACCACTACGACCACGGCTATCTGTCCGGGGTGCTGGGCGGGCTGCGCTCGCTGACCGGGCTGGGCGGAGTCTCCGGCGAGGAGCACCAGTTCGAGTTCGTCGGGGCGGGCACGGTGCTGCTCCAGTCCACCGAGACCCTGATGCCGGAACAGTTCGCCGGGACGGTGCCGAACGAGCCGGGCGTCCCCGGCGCCGGACCGGCGGGTTCCGGCCACGGCGGCCCCGGCGCGGGCCAGGGCGGTATGGGCGGGGTGCCGCGCCTTCCCGGTCAGCTGGGGGACCTCCAGCGCCGCTTCGGGCTGTGAGCGGTAGGCTGCGAAGTGTGACGCCCTCGAACATCTGCGCCGTCCGGGTGGAGTCGGGGGCGGGGAACCGGACCGCTCGACCTCACCTGCCCCATTAATTCACAATTAAACTTCTTAGGATAGAATCCTCATCATGGAGACCGAGAAGGCCACCCGCTGGCTCAGCGACGACGAGCAGTGTGCCTGGCGTACCTATCTGGACGTCAACAGGCTGCTGACCTACCAGATGGAGCGCGACCTCCAGCCCTTCGGCCTGACCAACAACGACTACGAGATCCTGGTGAACCTCTCCGAGGCGCCCGACCAGCGCCTCCGGATGAGCGACCTCGCGGCCGCCACCCTCCAGTCCAAGAGCCGGCTCTCCCACCAGATCACCCGCATGGAGAACGCCGGTCTGGTCCGCCGGGAGAACTGCGAGTCCGACCGGCGCGGGCTCTTCGCGGTCCTCACCGACCATGGCATGGACACCATGCGCCAGGTCGCCCCCCACCATGTGGAGTCGGTGCGCAAGCACTTCATCGACCTGCTGAGTCCCGAGGCGCTGGCCGGTCTCCGCGAGAACCTCGGCCCCATCGCCGAGAAGCTCCGCGAACTGCGCGGCAAGCCGTAGCCCCTGTCGTTCAGCTCTCCTCCGCCACCGGCAGCCGCAGCTCGAAGAGCGCGCCGCCCCCGGGCGACCGCCGTACCGCCAGAGTGCCGCCGTGGCGGGCGGCGACGTCCCGGGCGATGGCGAGCCCCAGTCCGGCCCCGCCCTCGTCGCGCGAGCGGGCGTCGTCCAGCCGGACGAACCGCTCGAAGATCCGCTCCCGCTCCCCCTCCGGGACCCCCGCGCCGTCGTCCGCCACCCCCAGCACCGCCTGCCGCCCGGCCGTCCGCACCGACACGGTGACCGCCGCCTCCGCGTGCCGCTGGGCGTTGTCGAGCAGGTTCCCCAGCAGCCGCCCCAGCTGCCCGCGCGAGCCCGCCACCGGCGCCGGCTCCGCCGCCTCCACGGCCACCGGCACCCGGTCCCCCGCCCGCTGCGCCAGCTCCTCGCGCACCAGGGCGGCCAGCTCCACCCGCGCCTGCCCCGGCCGCTCCCCCGCGTCCAGCCGGGCGAGCAGCAGCAGATCGGCGGCGAGCTGCTGGAGCCGTACGGTGTCGGCCACCGCGCCCGGCACGTCCAGCAGCTCTGGATGGGCCGCGCCGACCTCCAGCTGGGTGCGGAGGCTGGCGATGGGGCTGCGCAGCTCGTGCGAGGCGTCCGCGACGAACCGCCGCTGCCGCTCCACCGACGCCTCCAGGGCGGCCAGCGTCTCATTGGTGGTACGGGCCAGCCGGGCCACCTCGTCATGCGTGCCCGGCTCGGGCACCCGCCGCGCCAGGTCCTCGGAAGCGGTGATGGTCGCCATCCGGCGCCGGATCGCCTCGACCGGCTTCAGCGCCCGGCCGGTGACCAGCCAGGTCACCCCCGCCACCACCACCAGCAGCGCGGGCAGGGCGGCCAGCATCGCGTCCTGGACGTCCGAGACCGTGGCCGCCTCGGCCGCCAGCGGAGCACCCGCCCAGACGGTGGCCTCCGTGCCGTCCGGCGCCTTCGCCTCCACCGCCGCGAACCGGTACGCGGCCCGCTCCCCGGCCACGGTGACCGCGCCCGACGCGTACGTCACGTCGTCCCCGACCTGTCCGCCGCCCTCGGTGTCGGCGTCGGTGTCCGTGTCGTCATCGCCGTCGGGCTCGGCGTTCCCGGCCGTCGGTACCGGGCGGGTCGCCCGCGCGGCGGTTCCCTCGATGGCGTCGATGTGCTTTCCGACGGCCACCACCCGGTCCTTGCCGTCCAGCACCTGGACGGGGTGCTCCTCGGTGTCGTCCGGCAGATCCAGCCGCCCGAACGGCACCCCGCCCGCCACCTGCTCGGCCACCGAACGGGCGGTGACATTGGCCTGGAAACCCGCCTGGTCGACCAGGTTGCCGCGCAGCACGGCCAGCAGGGCGATGCCCGCCGCCGCCAGGGCCAGCGCCACCACGAGCGTCGCGCCCAGGGCCGTACGGGCGCGGACCGAGCCCAGCGGACGCCTCACCGGGACTCCAGCCGGTACCCGGCCCCGCGCACCGTCCGGATGCGCTCCGCGCCGAGCTTCCGGCGGAGGGTGCTGATGTAGACCTCCACGATGTTGGGGTCGCCCTCGTAGGCGAAGTCCCAGACGTGCTCCAGGATCTCCGCCTTGGACACCACCTCCCCGGCCCGGGTGGCGAGTTGCTCCAGCACCGCGAACTCCCGCGCGGTGAGCGTCACCTCGTCGTCCCCGACGCGCACCCGGTGGCTCGCGGTGTCCACGGTGAGCTCCCCGGCCCGCAGCACCGGCGAGGCGCCCGGCCCCCGCCGCCGCAGCAGCGCCCGTACCCGGGCCAGCAGCACCACGTACGAGAACGGCTTGGTGAGGTAGTCGTCGGCGCCCGTGTCGAGCCCCTCGGCCTCGTCGTACTCGCCGTCCTTGGCGGTGAGCATCAGGATCGGCACCTCGTGCCCGGCCGCCCGCAGCGCCGCGCAGACCCGGTAGCCGTTCATGCCCGGCAGCATGATGTCCAGCACCACCAGGTCGTACGTCCCCGTCCCCGCCCGGTGCAGCCCCTCCCGCCCGTCGTGCTCCACGTCCACGGCGAAGCCCTCGGCCCGCAGCCCGGCGGCCAGGGACAGGGCGAGCCGCTTTTCGTCCTCCACGAGCAACAGGCGCATGCGCCCAGGGTCGCAGACGGACCTGAAGACGCCTTCAGCTCGCTTCAGCTCCCGTTCAGGCGGCCACCCGCACGGTGGTTGTCGTACGGAACGCACCACACCCGGAGGTACTCATGAAGCGCAAGCTGATCGTCGCGACCGTGGCCACGGCGGCCCTGCTCACCGGTGGCACGGCGGCCGCCTTCGCCGCCGGCTCGGACGACGGCGGCGCCACCACCGTCAAGCCGCCGAAGGTGACCGCCGAGCAGGCCCTCAAGGCCGCGTCCGCCAAGGGCACGGTGATCGGCCTCGACCTGGAGGACAACCGCTCCTGGGACGTCGACGTCCTGAAGAACGGCAAGGTCCAGGAGTGGCAGGTCGACGGCACCACCGCGAAGGTCACCCCGGACCACGACGACGAGGACTGACCCGTACGGGTCCTCCCGCCGCCCCGCCCCCCGCGGGGCGGCCCCCCACCGGAGCCCGGTGCCGCTCCCCTCGCGGCACCGGGCTCCGGTGTCGTCGGCCGGCGGTGGGGTGGGGCCACTGCCGCGTGGGCGGGTGCGGGTGGTCCGCTGCCGGTGGGACCTGCCGCCGCGTGGGCGGGTGCGCGATCGGGGGCTGTGGCGCCTGCGCGGTGCCTCGACGCACGGTGGGCCGATGGGCCGGTGTCGTTTCCCGTGCCTGCGGCGCTGGACGGTGCCTCGACGCACGGTGGACCCGTGCCGCTTCCGGCGCCTGCGGCGCGGACGATGCCTCGACCGCACGGTGGACCCGTGCGCCGCCGTCGCTTGCGGTGCCTGCGGCGCTGGACGGTGCCCCGACCGCACGGTGGACCGGTGCGCCGCCGTCGCTTGCGGTGCCTGCGGCGCTGGACGGTGCTCCGACCGCACGGTGGACCGGTGCGCCGCCGTCGCTTGCGGTGCCTGCGGCGCTGGACGGTGCCTCGACGCACGGTGGACCGGTGCCGCTTCCGGCGCCTGCGGCGCGGACGATGCCTCGACCGCACGGTGGACCCGTGCGCCGCCGTCGCTTGCGGTGCCTGCGGCGCTTTCGGTGGGTGGGTGGGGGCGTGGCCCCTCCGGGCTCGCCTCCTCGGAGCCGGCGGAACAACCGTACGGAAGGTTGGTGACCGGGTATGACCGCCGACTCCTGCGGGGGCGACCCTGCACGGCCCCACCCGGCCGCCGTGTGTCCGCGGACCGCGGCACCCGGGGCTACTGCCCCGTCAGCCCCGCCACCAGTTCGTCGGCCGCCGCGTACGGGTCGAGGGTGCCCGCCGTGATGCGCTCGGCCAGCGCGTCCAGGCGCTGGTCGCCCCGGAGGTCCCCGATCCGCTCGCGCAGGGCGGTGACCGCGATGGTCTCGACCTCCCGGGCCGCGCGGGCCCGGCGGCGCGCGGCCAGCACCCCGCGCTCCTCCATCCAGGCGCGGTGCTTCTCCAGCGCGGCCACCACCTCGTCGGTGCCCTCGCCGCGCGCCGCCACCGTCTTGACGATCGGCGCCCGCCAGTCGCCCGGCTTCCGGGCCTCGCCCAGGCCCAGCATGTGGTTGAGCTCCCGGGCGGTGGCGTCGGCGCCGTCCCGGTCGGCCTTGTTGACGACGTACACGTCACCGATCTCCAGGATCCCGGCCTTCGCCGCCTGGATGCCGTCGCCCATGCCCGGGGCGAGCAGCACCACCGAGGTGTCGGCCTGGGAGGCGATCTCCACCTCGGACTGCCCGACGCCCACCGTCTCCACCAGGACCACGTCGCACCCGGCCGCGTCCAGCACCCGGATGGCCTGGGGGGCGGCCCAGGCGAGGCCGCCGAGGTGGCCCCGGGTGGCCATGGAGCGGATGTAGACGCCGGGGTCGGAGGCGTGCTCCGACATCCGCACCCGGTCACCGAGGAGCGCGCCGCCGCTGAACGGCGAGGAGGGGTCCACGGCGAGCACCCCGACCCGTTTGCCGGCCCGGCGATACGCCGAGACCAGCGCCGAGGTCGAGGTGGACTTGCCGACACCGGGCGAGCCGGTCAGCCCGACCACGTACGCGTTCCCGGCGAGCGGGGCCAGCGCCGCCATCACCTCGCGCAGCTGCGGGGACGCCCCCTCCACCAGTGAGATCAGCCGGGCCACCGCCCGGGGCCTGCCCTCCCGTGCCTGGGCGACCAGTGCGGGGACGTCCACCTTCACGCGCTCTGCTCCTCGGATGACAGTGACGGCCGGGTCCTGACCGGTCAGGCCGACGGGGCGGGAACGCGGAGGATCAGCGCGTCGCCCTGACCGCCGCCGCCGCAGAGCGCCGCCGCTCCGGTGCCGCCGCCGCGCCGCCCGAGCTCCAGGGCGAGATGGAGCACCACCCGGGCGCCGGACATGCCGATGGGGTGACCCAGCGCGATGGCGCCGCCGTTCACGTTCACCTTTTCGGGGGTGACCCCGAGGTCCTTCATGGACTGGACGGCGACCGCGGCGAACGCCTCGTTGATCTCGATCAGGTCCAGGTCGGCGACGTCCAGGCCCTCCTTGGCGAGGGCGTGCCGGATGGCGTTGGACGGCTGGGACTGGAGGGAGTTGTCCGGGCCCGCGACATTGCCGTGGGCGCCGATCTCCGCGATCCACTCCAGCCCCAGCTCCTCGGCCTTCGCCTTGCTCATCACGACCACCGCGGCGGCGCCGTCGGAGATCTGCGAGGAGGTGCCGGCGGTGATGGTGCCGTCCTTGGTGAAGGCGGGGCGGAGCCGGCCGAGCGTCTCGACGGTGGTCTCGCCGCGAATGCCCTCGTCGGTGCCGAAGACCACCGGGTCGCCCTTGCGCTGCGGGATCTCCACCGGGGCGATCTCCGCGTCGAAGATCCCGTTCTTCTGGGCGGCGGCGGCGCGCTGGTGGGAGAGGGCGGCGATCTCGTCCTGCTCGGCGCGGCCGATGCCCAGCCGGGTGTTGTGGGTCTCGGTGGACTCGCCCATCGCGATGTGCTCGAACGGGTCGGTGAGCCCGTCGTACGCCATGGCGTCGAGCATCTCGACGGCGCCGTACTTGTAGCCCTCGCGGGACTTGGGCAGCAGATGCGGGGCGTTGGTCATGGACTCCTGGCCGCCGGCCACGATCACCTCGAACTCGCCGGCCCGGATGAGCTGGTCGGCCAGGGCGATGGCGTCCAGGCCGGAGAGGCAGACCTTGTTGACGGTGAGGGCGGGGACGTTCATCGGGATGCCGGCCTTGACGGCGGCCTGGCGGGCGGGGATCTGGCCGGCCCCGGCCTGGAGCACCTGGCCCATGATCACGTACTGCACCTGCTCGCCGGTGATCCCGGCCCGCTCCAGGGCGGCCTTGATGGCGAACCCGCCGAGGTCGGCGCCGGAGAAGGACTTCAGCGAGCCGAGGAGCCGGCCCATGGGCGTGCGCGCGCCCGCGACGATGACGGAGGTGGTACCGGTCGTTCCGGACATGAGGCGGATCCCCTTTCAGCCCGGGAGGGCTGCGGAGTGAACGAGGGTTTACCGACAATGTACTGAGCGGTACGGCGCCGGGTCACCGGGCGGACGGTGTGACGGCCCGCACGTTGCGTAACCACCCCCCGGGCGCTGCACTGGTGCCATGCTGACGAGAATCGACCACATCGGGATCGCCTGCTTCGATCTGGACAGGACCGTCGAGTTCTACCGTGCCACCTACGGTTTCGAGGTCTTCCACACCGAGGTCAACGAGGAGCAGGGGGTCCGCGAGGCCATGCTCCGGATCAACGGCACGTCGGACGGCGGGGCCTCCTACCTCCAGCTGCTCGAACCCACCAGGGAGGACTCCGGGGTGGGCAAGTGGCTCGCCAAGAACGGCGAGGGCGTCCACCACGTCGCGTTCGGCACCGCGGACGTGGACGGGGACGCGGCGGCGATCCGGGAGAAGGGCGTACGGGTGCTCTACGACGAGCCCCGGACCGGGTCGATGGGGTCGCGGATCACCTTCCTCCACCCGAAGGACTGCCACGGGGTGCTGACCGAGCTGGTCACGGCGGCCGGCCGGGGACAAGGGGACGCCGGGACCGACGGGACCGACGGGCCGCACGGCGGCTGACCGGGCGGGCGGCCGACCGGCGGGACGGCTCCGCCGCCGGGAGCACCCGGTGCGCCGGCCGGGACGGCGACCACGCCGGCCGGTGCGCCGACCCGGAGCACCGGGTGCGCTGACCGGGAGTCAGGGAGCCGCCGCACCGGGTGGTGAACCGCGCGCGAAAGCCCCCGTGACCACTGACCTCCTCTTTCCCGGCCCGGTAGAGTGGGCGGTTCCGGGCCGGGGACGACATTCGAGGCCGTGGCGTCGTCGCCGGGGTCCCTCATCTGACACCATTCCCCGGGGGTCCCGTTCGCCGCCGAACGGTGCCCGTGTCAGGAGAATTGCGACCAGGGGACGGATGGACCGCGCAGTGCGGGGCTACGAACGCCAGGAGAGCCACCGGGCTGACGACCACCTTTCGCGGTTCGAGGCCGAGATGGACCGGCTGAAGACCGAGCGGGAGAAGGCCGTCCAGCACGCCGAGGACCTCGGTTACCAGGTCGAGGTGTTGCGCGCCAAGCTCCACGAGGCGCGCCGGACCATCGCGTCCCGGCCCGCGTACGACAGCGCCGACATGGGCTACCAGGCCGAGCAGTTGCTGCGGAACGCCCAGGCGCAGGCCGAGCAGCTGCGGGTGGACGCCGAGCGTGAGCTCCGCGAGGCCCGGGCGCAGACCCAGCGCATCCTCCAGGAGCACGCCGAGCACCAGGCCCGTCTCCAGGCCGAGTTGCACACCGAGGCGGTGCAGCGCCGGCAGCAGCTGGACCAGGAGCTGGCCGAGCGGCGCCAGACGGTCGAGGCGCATGTCAACGAGAACGTGGCCTGGGCGGAGCAGCTGCGGGCCAGGACCGAGTCGCAGGCCCGGCGGCTGATGGAGGAGTCCCGCGCGGAGGCCGAGCAGTCGCTCGCCACCGCCCGCGCGGAGGCGGCCCGGCTCGCCGAGGAGGCCCGGCAGCGGCTGACCGCCGACGCCGAGACGGCCCGGGCGGACGCCGAGGCGATCCTGCTGCGGGCCCGGCGGGACGCCGAGCGGCTGCTGAACGCCGCGTCCGCGCAGGCCCAGGAGGCCACCGACCACGCCGAGCAGCTGCGCACCGCGACCTCGGCCGAGTCGGAGCAGGCCCGGCAGCAGGCGGCGGAGCTGAGCCGGTCGGCCGGACAGCGGCTGTCGGAGGCCGAGGAGAAGCTCCGCGAGGCGCGCGCCGAGGCGGAGAAGCTGGTCACGGAGGCCCGGGACGCGGCGGCCAAGCGGCTGGCGAGCGCCGAATCGGAGAACGAGCAGCGCAGCCGGACCGCCAAGTCGGAGATCGCCCGGCTGGTGGCGGAGGCCACCGAGGAGTCGGAGAGCCTCAAGGCGGAGGCCGGGCGGGCGCTCGCGGACGCCCGGGCGGAGGCCGAGAAGGTCGTCGCGCAGGCGGCCGAGAAGGCCCGTACGGCGGCGGCCGAGGACTCGGCGGCACAGCTGGCGGCGGCGGCCAGGACCGCCGAGGAGGTGCTGTCCAAGGCGTCCGAGGACGCCCGGGAGACCACCCGCAAGGCGGCCGAGGAGGCGGAGCGGGTCCGCCGCGAGGCCGAGGCCGAGGCGGACCGGCTGCGGGACGAGGCGGCCGACACCGCCGAGCAGCTGAAGGGCGCGGCCAAGGACGACACCAAGGAGTACCGCGCCAAGACCGTCGAGCTCCAGGAGGAGGCGCGGCGGCTGCGCGGCGAGGCCGAGCAGCTGCGCGCCGAGGCGATCGACGAGGGCGAGCGCATCCGGGGCGAGGCCCGGCGCGAGGCCGTGCAGCGGGTCGAGGAGGCGGCGAAGACCGCCGAGCAGCTGCTGACCAAGGCGAAGGCCGACGCCGACGAGCTGCGGAGCGCGGCCGACGGCGAGAGCGAGCGGCTGCGCGCCGAGGCGGCGGAGCGGGCGGCGGCGCTGCGCAAGCAGGCCGAGGAGACGCTGGAGCGCACCCGCGAGGAGGCCGGCCGGCTGAGCGCCGAGGCCGAGGAGCAGGCCGCGTCGGTGCGGGAGGCGGCCGAGCAGGCGGCGGCCGCGCTGCGCGGGGAGACCGAGCGCGCGGTGGCCGCCCGGCAGGCGGAGGCGGCCGAGGAGCTGGCCCGGCTGCACGCGGAGGCGGAGGCCCGGCTGGGCGCCGCCGAGACCACGCTGAGCGACGCCCGCGCGGAGAGCGAGCGGCTGCGCCGGGAGACCGCCGAGGAGACCGAGCGGCTGCGCACCGAGGCGGCGGAGCGCGTCCGGACCCTCCAGGACCAGGCGGACCAGGAGGCGGAGCGGCTGCGCACCGAGGCGGCGGCCGACGCGGCGGCCGCCCGCGCCGAGGCGGAGAACGCGGCGGTACGGCTCCGCTCGGAGGCGGCCGCCGAGGCGGAGCGGCTGAAGACCGAGGCGCAGGAGACCGCCGACCGGGTACGGGCCGAGGCGGCCGCGGCGGCCGAGCGGGTCACGGCGGAGGCGGCCGAGGAACTGGCCGCCGCGCAGGAGGAGGCCAACCGGCGGCGCCGGGAGGCCGAGGAGACCCTGGGCGCGGCCAGGTCCGAGGCGGACCAGGAGCGCGAGCGGGCCCGGGAGCGGAGTGAGGAGCTGCTCGCCTCCGCGCGCAAGCGGGTGGAGGAGGCGCAGACCGAGGCGCTGCGGCTGGTCGAGGAGGCGGAGCAGCGGGCCGGCGAGCTGGTCACCACCGCCGAGGCGACCGCCCAGCAGGTGCGGGAGTCGGTGGCCGGGCTGCACGAGCAGGCCGAGGAGGAGATCACCGGGCTGCGGTCGGCCGCCGAGCACGCGGCGGAGCGCACCCGGACCGAGGCGCAGGAGGAGGCCGACCGGGTCAGGTCGGACGCGTACGCGGAGCGGGAGCGGGCCGCCGAGGACTCGGCGCGGGTCCGTTCGCGCGCCCAGGAGGAGGCGGACGCGGCCAGGGAGCTGGCCGAGCGCACGGTGACGGAGGCCACCGCGGAGGCGGACCGGCTCCGGACGGACGCCGTCACGGAGGCCGACCGGCTGAAGGCGGACACCGCCGAATACGCCCAGCGGGTGCGGACCGAGGCGTCCGACTCGCTGGCCTCCGCCGAGCAGGACGCCTCGCGCACCCGGGCGGACGCCCGGGAGGACGCCAACCGGATCCGTTCCGAGGCGGCGGCCAAGGCCGAGCGGCTGGTGGGCGAGGCCGGTGCCGAGGCAGAGCGGCTCACGGCCGCGGCGGCCGAGACGCTCTCCGGCGCCGAGCAGGAGGCGGCCCGGCTGCGCGCCGAGGCGGAGACGGTGCTCGCGGACGGCGAGGCGCAGGCCGAGGAGCTGCGCGCGGCGGCCCGCGCCGAGGGCGACCGGGTGCTGGACGAGGCCCGCGAGGCGGCCGGCAAGCGCCGGGCCGACGCGGCCGAGCAGGCCGACCAGCTGATCGCGGAGGCGACCGGCGAGGCCGAGCGGATCGGCACCGAGACCGCCGAGCGCGCCGAGCGGCTGACCACCGAGGCGACCGCCGAGGCGGAGCGCCTGGTGGCGGAGGCCACGGCCGAGGCCGAGCGGCGGGTCGGCGAGGCCGCGAGCGAGGCCGACCGGCTGACCGGCGAGGCCGTCGCCGAGGCCGACCGGCTGGTGACGGAGGCGAACGCCACGGCCGAGCGGCTGGTCGCGGAGGCCACCGGGGAGGCCGAGCGGCTGCGCGCCGAGGCGGCCGAGACGGTCGGCTCCGCCCAGCAGGCGGCCGAGCGCATCCGGACCGAGGCCGAGCGGCACCGCGCCGAGACCGAGGAGGCGGCCGAGCGGCTGCGCGCCGAGGCCCGGGAGGAGGCCGACCGGACGCTGGACGAGGCCCGGGAGGCGGCGGCCAAGCGCCGGGCGGACGCGGCCGAGCAGGCCGACGAGCTGGTGGCGAAGGCCCAGGAGGAGGCGCTGCGGGCGACCGCCGACGCCGAGTCGCAGGCCGACACCATGGTGGGCGCGGCCCGCCAGGAGGCCGAGCGGATCGTCGCGGAGGCGACCGTGCGCGGCAACTCCCTGGTGGAGAAGGCCCGTACCGACGCGGACGAGCTGCTGGTCGGCGCGCGCGGCGACGCCACCGCCATAAGGGAGCGGACCGAGGAGCTGCGCCGCCGTACCGAGTCGGAGATCGAGGAGCTGCACGAGCGCGCCCGCCGGGAGAGCGCCGAGCAGGTGCGGACGGCCGGCGAGCGGGCCGACAAGCTGGTGGCGGCCGCCACCGAGCAGCGCGCCGAGGCCGAGGCGAAGGCCAAGGAGCTGGTGTCGGAGGCGGGTTCGGAGGCCGGCCGGGTCCGGATCGCCGCCGTGAAGAAGGCGGAGGGGCTGCTCAAGGAGGCGGAGCAGAAGAAGGCGGCGCTCGGCCGCGAGGCCGAGCAGATCAAGGCCGACGCGGAGGCGGAGGCGGAGCGGATGGTGGCCGAGGGCAAGCAGGAGCTGGAGCTGCTGGTCCGCCGCCGGGAGGACATCCAGACCGAGATCTCCCGGGTCCAGGACGTGCTGGAGGCGCTGGAGTCGTTCGAGGCCCCGGGTTCCGCCGGGAGTTCGGGCGCTGCGGGAGCCACCGGATCGCCGGACTCCGGCGGCCGGGAGAACGGCTCCGGGGGCGGCGGGGTCAAGGCCGGCGCGGGCGCGGGGGTTACCCGTTCCGGCGGCAAGTCAACCAACCGATAAGCCACTCAAAAGGCTGGACATTCTCCAGATTGACCGCGCATCCGCTCGATGACACGCCGTATGGGAGCCTAGGATTCCCCCTAACACCTCAGCCGGTCTCATCGAACGGAACCCCATGAGCGACACATCCTCCCCCTTCGGCTTCGAGCTCGTGCGGCGTGGGTACGACCGCGGTCAGGTGGACGACCGCATTACCAAGCTCGTCGCCGACCGTGACAGTGCGCTGGGCCGCATCACCTCGCTGGAAAAGCGGATCGAGGAGCTGCACCTCGAAACGCAGAATGCCCAGGCGCAGGTCAGCGACGCCGAACCGTCGTACGCCGGTCTCGGTGCCCGGGTCGAGAAGATCCTCCGGCTGGCCGAGGAAGAGGCGAAGGATCTGCGCGAGGAGGCCCGGCGCGCCGCCGAACAGCACCGCGAGCTGGCCGAGTCGGCGGCCCAGCAGGTGCGCAACGACGCCGAGCAGTTCGCGGCCGACCGCAAGGCGAAGGCCGAGGACGAGGGCGTCCGGATCGTCGAGAAGGCCCAGGGCGAGGCGAACACCCTGCGCGCCGACGCGCAGAAGGACGCCCAGTCCAAGCTGGACGAGGCGGACGCGGTCTTCGAGGAGACCCGCGCCAAGGCCGCCCAGGCCGCCGCCGACTTCGAGACCAACCTCGCCAAGCGCCGCGAGCAGTCCGAGCGCGACCTGGCCTCCCGTCAGGCCAAGGCGGAGAAGCGGCTCGCGGAGATCGAGCACCGCGCCGAGCAGCTGCGCCTGGAGGCCGAGAAGCTGCGCACCGACGCCGAGCGCCGGGCCCGCCAGACGGTGGAGACCGCCCAGCGCCAGGCCGAGGACATCGTGGCGGACGCCAACGCCAAGGCGGACCGGATCCGCAGCGAGTCCGAGCGCGAGCTCGCCGCGCTGACCAACCGCCGCGACTCGATCAACGCCCAGCTGACCAATGTCCGCGAGATGCTGGCCACGCTGACCGGCGCGGCGGTGGCCGCGGCGGGCTCCCCGGCCGACGACGAGCCGACCTCCCGGGGCGTCCCGGCCCAGCAGACCCGCTGACCCGCCGCCCCACCGACCCGCAGATCCGCAGATCCGCAGTGCTATGGATCCGTAGATCCACTGATCCGTCGGTTCGTCGGTTCGTCGGTCCGCTGATCCTCTCGATCCCTGATCCCTGATCCCTCGACCCGCCGGCGCTCCGGCCGGGCCGGCCGTCCCGGGTAGCTCCCCCGTCCACCCGGGCCTCTCCGCCCGCCGTCCGGTGTCCGGCGTCCGGTGTCGTACGCCGTCGAAGCCCTCCGCACGGATCCGGTCATTCCGGTGGCGGAGGGCTTCGCGCGCCCCTAGCGTGGTCGGATGATCGAGCTGGACGGTCTCACCAAGCGCTTCGGCGCGAAGACGGCGGTCGACCATCTGTCCTGCCAGGTGCGGCCCGGCGTGGTGACCGGTTTCCTGGGTCCCAACGGGGCGGGCAAGTCGACCACGATGCGGATGATCCTGGGGCTGGACCACCCCACCGGCGGCACCGTGCGGATCGACGGCCGGCACTACCGCGACCTGGAAGAACCGCTGAAGTACATCGGCGCGCTGCTGGAGGCGCGCGGACTGCACGGCGGACGCAGCGCGTACCACAATCTCCTCTGTCTGGCCCAGGCGAACCGCATTCCGGAGAGCCGGGTGACCGCGGTGCTCGGCCTGGTCGGTCTCTCCGCCGTGGCGAAGAAGAAGCCGAAAAGTTTTTCGATGGGAATGGGCCAGCGGCTGGGAATCGCCGCCGCACTCCTCGGAGATCCGCGGATCTTGATGTTCGACGAACCCGTCAATGGTCTGGACCCCGAGGGAATTCACTGGATCCGCAATCTGATGAAGGCGCTGGCCGCCGATGGACGGACCGTGTTCGTTTCCAGCCATCTGATGAGTGAAATGGCACTGACCGCCGACCATCTCATCGTCATCGGCCAGGGAAAACTGCTCGCGGACACCTCGATGGCCGATTTCATCCAGCGGAACTCCCGGAGCTATGTACGGCTCCGCTCCCCTGACCGGGAACGTCTCCTCGACGCGCTGGCGGCCGGCGGGCTGACCCCGGCCGACGCGGGCGGGGGCGTACTGGAGGTCGACGGGGTGAGCACCGAGGAGGTGGGCGAGCTGGCCGGCCGGAACGGCATCACCCTGCACGAGCTGAGCGCCCAGCGGGCCTCACTGGAGGAGGCGTTCATGCGGATGACGGCGGACGCGGTGGAGTACCAGGCGCACGGCGACCCGGCGGCCCCGCCGCCCGGCCGGCCGCGCTGGGGCGAGACGTCCGGCTTCCCTGCGAAGGGAGTTTGAGCCATGCCGGCCACCTCCGCCGTGCTCCGCTCGGAGTGGACCAAGATCCGTACGGTCTCCTCCACGGTCTGGACGCTGACCGCCGCCCTGGTGGTCACCGTCGCCATGGGCGCCGGGCTCTCCGCGCTGATGAACGCCAACTTCTCCGATCTGCCGCCGGAGCAGCGCGCCACCTTCGACCCGACCTTCGTCAGCTTCTCGGGGACGGTGCTGGGCCAGCTGGCGATGGTGGTCTTCGGGGTGCTGGTGGTCGCCACCGAGTACAGCACCGGCATGATCCGCACCTCGCTGGCCGCCGTGCCCCGGCGCGGCCGGTTCCTCTTCGCCAAGGTCGCGGTCGCCGGGGCGCTGGCCCTGCTGACCGGCCTCGCCACCAGCTTCCTCACCTTCTTCCTCGGCCAGGCGCTGCTGGGCGAGCACGCCACCTCGATCGGCGCGGAGAACGTGCTCCGCGCGGTGATCGGCGGCGGGATCTACATGGGGCTGATGGCGGTCTTCTCCATGGGCGTGGCCACGATGCTGCGCTCCCCCATGCTCTCCCTCGGCATCCTGGTCCCGTTCTTCTTCCTGGTCTCCACCATCCTGGCGTCGGTGCCCAAGGCGAAGGAGGTCGCCACGTACTTCCCGGACCAGGCGGGCTCCAAGATCATGCGGGTGGTGCCCGGCGCCCTGGACAGCGAGGCCGCCCCGTACGGCCCCTGGGCGGGCCTCGGGATCATGGTCCTCTGGGTGATCGCCGCCCTGGCCGGCGGCTATCTGGTCCTCCGCGAGCGCGACGCGTAGGCCGTACGCCCCGCGCCGAGGCCGGGCCGCACGGAAGCCCCCGGCCGTGCGCGCCCCGGAAGGCCCCCCGGCCGTGCGGGACCACCCCCGTCGTCACCCGTTCCGTACGGCCCGGCGGCGGGCTGTTACGGCTTGGCCGGAACCGTCAAGGGCTGGGTAGGCTCTTAGCTCCTACGGGGGGCACGGGCCGCGGCTCCACTGCCCCGATCAGTGAGCACGCGACCTGTCGATGGGGATGGAGAATGATCGAGGCAGTCGGCCTGACGAAGCGCTACGGCGCCAAGACAGCCGTGTACAACCTGTCGTTCCAGGTGCGGCCCGGGACGGTGACCGGCTTCCTGGGGCCCAACGGCTCCGGCAAGTCGACCACCATGCGCATGATCCTCGGGCTGGACCGGCCGACCGCCGGGCACGTCACCATCGGAGGCCACCCCTTCCGGCAGTTGCCCAACGCACCCCGGCAGGTCGGCGCGCTGCTCGACGCCAAGGCGGTGCACGGCGGGCGCAGCGCCCGGAACCATCTGCTCTCCCTGGCGCAGCTCGCCGGGATCCCGGCCCGCCGGGTGGACGAGGTGCTCGGGGTGGTCGGCCTCCAGGGCGTGGCCAAGCGGCGGTCCAACGGCTTCTCGCTCGGCATGGGCCAGCGGCTGGGCATCGCGGCCGCGCTGCTGGGCGACCCGCAGGTGCTGCTCTTCGACGAGCCGGTCAACGGCCTCGACCCCGAGGGCATCCTCTGGGTGCGCAATCTGATGAAGTCGCTGGCCGCCGAGGGCCGTACCGTCTTCGTCTCCTCGCACCTGATGAGCGAGATGGCGCTGACCGCCGAGCATCTGATCGTGATCGGCCGGGGCCAGCTGCTGGCCGACATGAGCGTCAAGGAGTTCATCTCGGTCAACTCCTCGGACTTCGCCCGGGTCCGGGCCCCCGGCACCGAGCCGGAGCAGCGGGAGAAACTGCTCGGCGTGCTGACCGAGGCCGGCGGCCAGGTGCTGTCCGAGCCGGACGGCGCGCTGCGGGTGACCGGGCTGGCGCTGCCCCGGATCAGCGACCTGGCGCACGAGGCGGGGGTGCGCCTCTGGGAGCTGTCGCCGCACCAGGCGTCGCTGGAGGAGGCGTACATGCGCCTCACCCAGTCGGCGGTCGACTACCGCTCCACGACGGACCAGAAGAACGGGCTGATGGAGCAGGCCCCGCCGGGTGCCTGGATGCCCCCGGCCGTCCCGGAGGTGCCGCAGCAGGGCTGGTACGCCCCGCCGCCGCCCGGACCGAACCCGTACGGGGGCGGCCCCGGCCCGTACGCCGGTGCTCCGGGCCGGCCGCCCGCGCCGCCGGCCGGCCCCTCGGCGCACCCCGGCGGCCCGCTGCCCGGGGCCACCGCGCCCGCCGCGCCCCCGGCCCCGGCCGGCCCGCCCGCGGCCGGTACCGCGCCGCAGCCGCCGGCCCGGCCGCCCGCCGCCCCGGCTCCCGCCCCGACCACGAGCGACTCCGAGGACGCCCGATGACCGCCGCCCACCCCCAGCCCCCGGCCCAGCAGCCGTACGCGCACCAGCAGCAGCCGTACCACCAGCAGCCGGGCGGATACGCCTACACCTCCCCCATCCCGCTGCGCCGCGCCCATCTCGGAGACGCGCTCGCCTCCGAGTGGACCAAGATCCGCTCGGTGCGCTCCACCCTGTGGACGCTGGGCGTCATGGTCGTCCTGATGGTGGGTGTCGGCCTGCTGGCCGCCGTCGCGGTCTCCGCCTCCGGTGCCGATCTGGAGGGCCAGTCGATCCTGCTGCTCGGCTTCTACGGGATGCTGCTCGGCTCCCTCTGCGTGGTGACCCTCGGCGTGCTCACCATCTCCTCCGAGTACGGCACCGGCATGATCCGTACGACCCTGACGGCGAGCCCCAACCGCAGCCGGGTGCTGGCGGCCAAGGCGATCGTCTTCTTCCTGCTCGCCTTCACGGTCACCACGGTCACCGCCACCGTGGTCGGCATGGCGCAGAGCGCCATCGTGGACACCGGCTCGTCCACCGGCGAGGAGTGGCTGCGCGCCACCGTCGGCGCCGGGCTCTTCGTGGCCCTGCTGGGGCTGCTGTCGCTGGCCATCGGCGCGCTGGTGCGGCACTCGGCCGGCGCCATCACGGTCATGATCGGCGTGCTGCTGCTGCCGCTGGTGGCCGCCATGTTCATGTTCTCGGAACAGCTGGAGACCGTACGGCAGTTCCTGTTCGCGTACTCGGTGCCGAGCCTGCTGGTGGCCTTCTACGGCGACGCCGGGCTCACCGAGTCCGGGCCGCACGGCTGGACGCCGCTGCTGATCATGGCCGGGATCACCGCCGTGGCGCTGGCCGGGGCGTTCCTCGCCCTGGAGAAGCGCGACGTCTGAGCCGCTCCGGGTCCCGGCCGGCCGGGACCCGCGGCCGGGCCCGGCCGGCTCTTCGGCCCCGGGGCACGTGCCTCAGTGGCGTGGCGCGTTGCGGGACCGCTGCACCTTCGCGGTGCGGCGGTCCTTCGCGTTCCAGCACGCCTTGTGCCAGTGCCGGCGGTCGTCCACGCCGCCGTACTCCGGCCAGGCCACCACATGGGCGACGCCGGAGGGGATCTCCTGGTCGCAGCCGGGGCAGCGGTAGCGCTTGGCGGTGGCGCCGCTGCCCGCCACATGCCGTACGGCCCACTCCTCGCCCTGCCAGGACTCGGTGCGCTGGAAACCGCCGTAGCGGTCGCCGCGCAGGGTGGCGCTCTCGGCGGACTCGGCGGAGCCGCCGGGTCCGGTGGGTTTCTCGCCGCCGCGGGGGCGGTTCCGGCGCGGGGACACGAGTCACCTCGAAGGCGGTCGGGGACAGGGCAGCACTACGGCGGACGTCCAGCCTACGGGCCGCGCCCGGGGGTATCCGTCACTTCGGAGCGACCGGGGAGTACGGGACGGCTCTTCCGTCCAGGTGAGTTACCGGACAATCGCAAGATCTTTGGGCCAGGCCGTTGCCTTTGGCACGTGTCGGGCGTTGTTGCCCATGAGAGGAGCCGCGTCGGCCGTCGAGGAGGCATGAGGCGATGCGCGTGGGAACGTTCGTACTGGCGGCCCAGTTCCCGGGTCAGGAGGCGGGCGAGGCGCTGCACCGGGCGGTGCGGTCGGCCGTGGTCGCCGAGGAGAGCGGGCTGGACTCCGTCTGGCTGGCCGAGCACCACTTCGTACCGTACGGAGTCTGTCCCTCGGCCGTGACGCTCGCCGCCCAACTGCTGGGCCGGACCCGCCGTATCCGGGTGGGCACGGCGGTGAGCGTGCTGCCGACGGTCCATCCGGTGGCGCTGGGCGAGCAGGCGGCGCTGCTCCATCTGACCTCGGGCGGCCGGTTCTCGCTCGGGGTCGGGCGGGGCGGGCCCTGGGTGGACCTGGAGGTGTTCGGCGCGGGCCTGTCCGCGTACGAGCGGGGCTTCCCGGAGTCGCTGGAGCTGCTGCTGCGGTGGCTGCGCGAGCCCCGGGTGGGCGCCGGAGGCGAGCGCTACCGCTTCCGGGAGGTGGCGGTGGTGCCGCGCGCGGGTGAACTCGCCGGGTGCGCCGGCCACACCGGGCCGCACGACCCCGCCGGGCTCCGGGTCCTTCCCGGCGCCGGCCCCGGGCGGGCGGCCCTCCTCGGTGCCGGAGCAGCCGGCCCCGACGGCCCCAGCGGTCCGTACGGCGGCCCGGACGACCCGGCGGGACCGGAGGTGATCGTCGCCTGCACCTCGCCCGCGAGCGTCGGACTGGCCGCCCGGCACGGGCTGCCGATGCTGCTCGGGATGCACTGCGGCGACGAGGAGAAGGCGGAGATGACCGCCCGGTGGCGGACGGACGCGCGGGCGGCCGGGCATCCCCCGGAGACGGTCGCCCGCGTCGGCGCCCGGCATGTCTCGGCCGGGGTGGCACAGCTCGCCGACCGGACCGAGGACGCCCGGGAGACGCTGGTCAAGACGCTGCCCGGCTGGCTGAAGCAGGGGCTGGACGCCCATGTGACGGTGGACGACCGGGTCCGGTCGATGCGCGACCCGGTGGCGTACACCGAGCTGCTCTGCCGGCTGCACCCGGTGGGCACCCCCCGGCTGGCGGCCGACCGGCTGGCGGCGACCGCCGAGCGGACCGGCATCACCCGGTTCGCGCTGCTGGTGGAGGGGTCGGGCCAGACCCTGGCCACCGAGGAGAACGTCCGGCGGCTGGGCGCCGAGGTGTTGCCGCTCCTCCCCGGGACCGAGGCCGGGGCCGGTGCCGGGACGGGGCCGGCGGCGGGCACCGGCGCTCCGGGGTGGTGATCCGGTTCCCCGGTGCGGTGATCCGGTTGGTGCCGGCCCGTTCGCCGGTGATCCGCTGGGCGGTGATCCGCTCGGTGCCGACCCGCCCGGCGCCGACCCGGTCGGCGGTGATCCGCTCGGTGGCGGTCCGGCCGATGGCGGTCCGGTCGGCGGTGATCGCTCCATGGCGGTCCGGCCGGCGGTGATCCGGTTGGTGGCGGCGGTGGCCGTGCGGCCCGGCGGACGGGCCGGGTACGGCCGCTCCGGCGCCCCCGCCCGGCGCTCCCCGGGCACGAGGCGCCGGAGCGGCGGCACACGGCGTCAGCAGTCCCGGAGTTCGGGCGACTGGTTGAGGAGCTGAGCCCGTACGGAGGTGAAGCGGGCGAGCCGTTCGTCCACCGAGGAATCCAGCGGGAAGACCGCGACCCGGTGACAGTTCTGGAAGGCCAGCCGGACGCCGAAGTGCCGCTGGAGCGCACCCCGGATCGCGTCACTCGCCAGCGCGCGGAGCAGCTGGCCCCGGGCCTGCTCGTCCGGCGGCGGCGTCTGGTTGTCGGCGAACGCGCCGCCGTCCACCTTCTGCTGGGCCACCAGAGAACTGATCAGCTCCCATGCGTAGGGCAGGGAGGTCCGGACGCAGTCGACGAAGTCGGCTTCGTCGACCTCGCCTCGCTCGGCCTGTTCCAACAGCGCCGGTGAGACGTCGAGCGACATGGGTTCTCCTCTCGCGACCCCGGGGCCCGGGGTCTTACGGGCAAGGGACGGAGCGCGCCGGCGCGCGACGGAGCGTGCACGACCGGCGACCTCCCGCGTCCACGGTATGCGCGCCGCCGGGACGGCACCAGGCGAACGGGGCCACAACCGGCCATGCAGGTAAGGGGATTTAGGGCCGAATCGCGCGGAAGCGGAGGTGTCGAGTAGCGTTGCGCACCATGCGTCTCGTCATCGCCCGTTGCTCCGTGGACTACGCGGGGCGGCTCACCGCCCATCTGCCCTCCGCCCCCCGTCTGATCCTGGTCAAGGCAGACGGCAGTGTCTCGATCCATGCGGACGACCGGGCGTACAAACCGCTCAACTGGATGTCGCCGCCCTGCACCCTGAAGGAGGGCGAGGACAACGTCTGGACGGTCGTCAACAAGGCGGGCGAGAAACTGATCATCACCATGGAGGAGGTCCTCCATGACTCCTCGCACGAGCTCGGTGTCGACCCCGGGCTCATCAAGGACGGCGTGGAGGCGCACCTCCAGGAGCTGCTCGCGGACCGGATCGAGACCCTGGGCGACGGCTACACCCTGATCCGCCGCGAGTACATGACCGCGATCGGCCCGGTGGACATCCTCTGCCGGGACTGCGACGGGGCGACCGTGGCGGTGGAGATCAAGCGGCGCGGCGAGATCGACGGCGTGGAGCAGCTGACCCGGTATCTGGAGCTGCTCAACCGCGATCCGCACCTGGCCCCGGTCAAGGGCATCTTCGCGGCCCAGGAGATCAAGCCGCAGGCCCGGGTGCTGGCCACCGACCGGGGCATCGGCTGCGTGATCCTGGACTACAACGCGATGCGCGGCATCGAGGACGACAAGCTGCGGCTGTTCTGACCGCCCCGGCGGCCACGGCGACGGCTGCCTCTGTGGCCGTACGGCCGCCCCTCCGCCGCTGACCGGTGCCCCGGTGGCCTCGCCACCGGGGCACCCGTACGCCCGGGGCCGGGCGGCGGGTCAGGCGGCCGAGCCGCTGGGGGCGGGGCCGGCGGAGGTGACGGACGCGGAGGCGGAGGCGGACGAACCGCCGCCGGAGCCGCCGCTGGTGGGCGAGCCACTCGTCGATGAACCGGTCGAACCGGAGGACCCGCCGGAGCCGCCGTTGGTGGAGCCGCCGGCCGCCCCGCCGCTCCCGGTGGAACCGCCGGTGGAGCCGCTCGTCGTGCCGCCGGCGCCACCCGTCCCGCCGGCACCGCCCGAGCCGCCGGTCTGGCCGCCGGCCGGGTTGCCGCCCGTCTGACCGCCCTCGGTGCCGGTGCCGCCCTGGGTGCCGCCGGACTGGTCGCCGCCGCTCCCGGAGCCGCCCGTACCGCCCGAGCCGCCGGTGCCGCCCGAGCCGCCGGTGCCACTCGTCGTGCCGCCGCTCCCGGTGGAGCCGCTGCCGCCGGTGGACGTACCGCCGCCGGACGGGCTGCCGCTGGGGCCGCCGGACGCCGAGCCGGAGGTGCCGGCCGAGGGGCTGCCCGAGCCCGGGCCACCGGTGTTTCCCGAGCCGGTCGGGTCCTCGCCGGGGGCCGACGGGGAGCCGGCCGTCCCGGTCTCGCCCGGAGTGCCCGGGGAGGTCCGGCCGCCGGAGCCCCCGGTGCCGCCCTGGCCGCCGGAGGTGCCGTCGCCCGGGCGGTAGGTGCTGTCGCCCGGGTCGCCGCCGGGGTCCTCGGTGGCCGGGTCGGCCGAGCCGGTGCCGGACGGGTCGGCGGACTGCCTGGAGGTGGTCCGGTCGGACACCTCCGTGCTGTTCTTGGTCCCGGAGGTCGCGCCGAGCGTCACCACGGTGCCCAGCACCGCCGCGAGCAGGGCGCCCGTCACGGCCGCGACCAGGTTCCGCCGGGCCCCCGTGAGGATGGCGCGCCGGGCCCAGGCTCCGCGCCCGCCCCGCACCCGGGGAGCCACCCGGGTGGGCGCCGCGCCGGTTCCGTGACCCGGCGTCCCGGTGCCCCCGCCGGGGGTGGCGGCGCCCGGGGAGCCGCCCGCGCCCGCCGGTACCGGCACCGCGCCGGTGGCGAGCCCGGAGCCAGGACCGGCGGCCGGCCCCGCGACCGCGCCGTGCCCGTGCCCGGGGACCGCGCCCGGCACCGTACCGGCACTCAGCACCGCTCCCGCCGCGCCCCGGGCGCCCCCGGCCGTGCCGTCGCCGGGGGGCGCCGCCTCCGGGGGACGGGCCTCCCGGTACGGCGCCGGGACCGGGTCGGGGTCCCCGCCCGGCAGGAAGCCCCGCTCCCGGTCGGCCACCAGCGCCAGCGCCCGGCGCCCGGCGACGGCACCCGGCTTGTCGGCCAGCGCGCCGCGCATGCCGATGGACGCCTCCAGTTCGGCGCGGGCCCGCTCCAGGTTCCCGGCGCAGAGCGCGAGGACGCCCAGCTCGTGGTGGAAGTACGCCTCCTCGGCCACCTCGCCCGCGATCCGCGCGGCCTCCTGACCGGTGCGCAGCGCCCGTTCCCAGGCGCCCCAGTGCGGCCCGGCGGCGAAGGCGGGGGCGGCTCCGCGCGCCAGCAGCACCGCCGCGCTCGCGTGTCCCGCCTCGCTGCCGGGCACCAGCGCGGCCATGGCGGCCAGCACCGCGTCGGCCTCGGCGGCGGCCCGCTCGGGTGCCACCGACGGATGGGCGACCCACCAGGCGTAGTGCTGGGCGGCGGTGTGGGCGCGGGCGGCGGACCCGTCCGCGTACCCGCCGTCGGCCAACTGCTCCAGCACCCCGGCCGCCAGCCGGTAGCGGGTGCCGACGGGCGTCAGCAGTCCGGCGCGCAGCAGCTCGCCGACGGCGGCGTCGGCGCGGGTGTCACCGGTGAGGGCCGGGAGGTGGGCCTGGTGCGGCACCTCGCCGCCGAGCGCCACCGCGAAGCGCAGGGTGTCCCGGGCGGCGTCGCTCATCCGGGCGGCGAGCGGCCGGGCGGGCGCGGCGCCCTCGCCCAGGGCCGGCAGCGCCCGGGCGCCGGTGAACACGTCGTCGTCGGCCGGGTCCCCGGCGGTGTCGTCGGCGGCGCCGTCGTCCGGCGCTCCGTGCAGTTCGTCGTGGCGCCGCAGCAGCGCGCCGGCCTGGACGAAGCCGCGCGGCAGTCCGTCGGACGCGAACCAGAGGTCGCCCGCCCAGCTCACCTCGTCCTCGGTGAGCGGCCTGCCGACCGTGTCCGCCAGCAGCTCCAGCGCCGCCGGCCGGGTCAGCCCGGTCAGCACCACCTCGTCGAGCGGCGCGCCGGCGGGCCCCTCCGCCCCGGGCGGCCCGGCGAGCACGAAGGCGCACTCGGGCGCGGCGTCCAGCAGCTCGTCCAGCGCGGCGCCGTCGAGCTCCAGGTCGTCCACGAGGACGATCGCCCCGGTCTCCCGGACGGCGGCGGCGAGCGCGGCACGGTCCGGGCGGTAGCCGGGGGTGTGCCGGACGGCCGCGTGAATCGCGTACAGCAGCTCGGCCGGGGTGCGGTGATGGCCGGAGAGCCGGATCACCCCGTCGGGCGCGGTGCCGGCGCACTCCGCCGCCACGGCGTCGAGCAGTGCGGTGCGCCCGGAGCCGGCCGGCCCGGTCAGCCGCGCCGAGCGGCCGCGCTCCAGCAGCCGCACCAGCCGGTCGAGTTCCTCCGCCCGCTCCAGCAGCCGCACCGGCGGCGCGGCCGGACCCGGCGGCACCGGGGGCGCGGCGGCACGCGAGAGTTCGGCGCGCTCCTCGGCGGTGCGGCGGCGGGGCTCCCCGGGCCGGCGGCCGGGCGGGCAGGGCTCTATCTCGCTGCCGTCGACGGGGTTGACGGTGAGCAGCAGATCGCCGGTGACCAGTTGCGCGGTACGGGCGCGGCCGGGCGGGCCGCCCTTGGCCCCCTTGGTGAGCGCGTGCGAGGCGGCGCCGCGTCCGGCGGCCGGGGCGCCGGCGACGCGGTCACCCGGGCGATGCTCGGTACGGTCGGCGTGGCTGCCCTGTTCGCGGTGGTTGCCGTGTTCGCCTTCGCCGTGGTCTCCGGCTGCCCGGTTGATCGGGTCCATGGTCAAAGCTCCCAAAAGCGTCGCGCGCCGAAGCCCCTCCCGGCCGTTCTGCACGCCTTCTGTCGCTTCTGGTCCGGTGCCCGCCGTGTGGGTCGTCATTCGGCAGTCGTTCGAAACCCTAGACGCTCACCCGGATTCCCGGAACATCCGGGGGCGGCTCTGCCCAAGACTTCACGTTCCGTTGGGTTTTGCGAGGATCGCGCGGTCCGCGCGCCTCACCCGGACGGCGGTTCCCGCCCGTACTCCCGCCGTGCGTACCGGTCCACGGCGCCATGCCGCCGTCCCGTACACCCCGAGCCGTAGGCCCGGATCCCGTACGCCGCGATCCCGTGCGCCAGGACCGGGCCGCGCCCCGGGGCCGTACCCGTCCCGGCGTCCCGGAGCCGTACGCCCGGTCCCGGTACGCCCCTCCTCCGCCCCCGGGGGCATCGGCTCAGCTCAGACGCGGGGAAGCGTTTCCGCCGCGATACCGCCCTCGATGGCGAGGATGCGGTGCAGCCGGGTGGCCACCAGCAGGCGCTGCAACTGCGGCGGCACCCCGCGCAGCACGAGCCGGCGGCCGCACCGCCCGGCCCGGCGGTGGGCGCCCATGATGACCCCGAGCCCGGTGGCGTCCCAGGAGTCGAGGCCGGTGAGGTCGAGGACCAGGTCTCCGGAACCGTCGTCCACAGCCGAATGCAGGACCGTACGGGCGTCCGCCGCGCTGCGGACGTCGAGGCGGCCCCCGACGACCAGCTCGGCATGGTCGCCCCTGATGTGCATATGCGCTCCCCTGGAGTGCGTCGTTTCCGTCGTCACGTCTTTCTATGCATCAACTTGACTGTGCCGCAGACACAGCAGTTGCGCCTTGTAAGCGAACCGATACCGAAATCACCCGGACGGGTGAGGTCGCACCACGGGGCCGACCGCGCGGAACCGGCCGGGTCCCCGGTGGACGGGGGCCCGGCACGGTGCACCCGGGGCGGCGCCCGGGGCGGGAATCAGTGCTTGTAGAAGCCCTGCCCGCTCTTGCGGCCGATGTCACCCGCGTCCACCATCCGGCGCATCAGCTCCGGCGGGGCGAACTTCTCGTCCTGGGACTCCGTGTAGATGTTGCTGGTGGCGTGCAGCAGGATGTCCACGCCGGTGAGGTCGGCCGTGGCCAGCGGCCCCATCGCGTGGCCGAAGCCGAGCTTGCAGGCGATGTCGATGTCCTCGGCCGAGGCCACGCCCGATTCGTACAGCTTGGCGGCCTCCACCACCAGCGCGGAGATCAGCCGGGTGGTGACGAAGCCGGCCACGTCCCGGTTGACCACGATGCAGGTCTTGCCGACCGACTCGGCGAACTCCCGCGCGGTGGCCAGGGTTTCGTCGCTGGTCTTGTAACCCCGTACCAGCTCGCAGAGTTGCATCATCGGGACCGGCGAGAAGAAGTGGGTGCCCACCACCCGGTCCGGACGGGCGGTCACCGCCGCGATCTTGGTGATCGGGATGGCCGAGGTGTTGGAGGCGAGCACCGCGTCCTCCCGGACCAGGGAGTCCAGGGTCCGGAAGATCTCGTGCTTGACGTCCAGCTTCTCGAAGACCGCCTCCACCACGATGTCCGCGTCCGCGGCCGCGTCCAGGTCGGTGGTGGTGGTGATGCGACCCAACGCGGCCTCGGCGTCGGCGGCTTCGAGCTTCCCCTTGGCCACGAACCGGTCGTAGGAGCTCTTGATGCCGTCCGTGCCCCGGGTCAGGGCCGCGTCGGTGACGTCGCGCAGCACGACCTCCCAGCCCGCCTGGGCGGAGACCTGCGCGATGCCGGACCCCATGAGACCGGCACCGATGACGGCGAGCTTCCTGGCCACGTTCTACCCCTTAACACCCGTTTACTTGTCGTCTCTCCGGCGGAGGTTATCGGGCCCGGCGGCCCGCCGGGCGGCGAAGAGATGCGCGTCACGCCCCGTACGACGGACATCACACCGGGCACGGCGCCGCACCGCGCGCCGGAGGCCGCGCGAGCACCACTCCGGAAGGCCGCTCCGAGCGGCGGGCCGCGGCCTCCGGGAGGACACGTACCGGTCCCGCCGAACCCCGTGCGGGGCGGCCGGGGCGCCACTACAGTCGACGGGGTGACCGACACCGCGACGGCCGCCCGGTCCGGGGGCGGCGACGGGCCGGAGGAGACGACCGGGGGGCGGGCGCCCGTGCACCCCTCGGTGAGCGAGGCGGGCCGGCTGATGTGCGCGGGCACCTATCTGGACCCGCGCTTCCGCGACCGGGTGATCGAGGAGCTGTACGTCCACGAGGAGCGGATCGCCGCCCCCGCGTACGGCTTCGACTCCGCCCGGGTCCTCGCCCACGCGTTACGGGCCCGCCGGTTCGGGCTCGGCTGGGCGGCGCTGCTGCTCGCCGGCTGGGCGGCCGGGACCGTGCTCAGCGGCGGGCTGCTGCCGCTGCTGCTCCTCCCCTTCCTGCTGCGGGCCCCGGCCGGCCCGTCGCCCGGCACCGGCCGGGGCGCGCCCCGGTTGCTGAGCGCGCTGCTGATGGTGGTGGCGGCCGTCGTCGGGCACTGGGTCAACCCGGCTCCGATGGACCTGCTGCTCTTCCCCCTTCTGCCGCTGCCGGAACAGCTCTCCTCCCCCGGCTACGGCGAGGAGTTGGCGGCCGTCGAGGCGGAGCCGGTGGCCGGCGACGCGGTCGGCTGGTTCCTGGCGTGTCTGCTCGCCCTCGCCGTACCGGCCGCCGTCATCGCGCTGCGGACCGGCTGGTTCGCCCGGCTCGTCCTGGACGACCTCGCGCCCGAGCTGTACACCGACCCGGAGACCGACCCCGCCGAGGCCAATCCGGGGGCCCGGTTCCGCCGGGTCCGGCGCAGGATCCGCGCCGAGCAGCACGCGCCGCTGATCCTCTTCGACCCCGACCGCCCGTTCTGCGGCGCGGGCACCCCGTACCGGCCGTGGCATCTCACCGTGGAGCTGCGCCCCCGGGACGACCTGGGCCCGGGCCGGGAGCCGGAACCGGAGCCGGTGACCAACGCGCGCATGGTGGAGCGGATCGTGCCGCTCATCGAGGAACTCCGGGTGCCCTCGCACCACGGTTCCTCCCGGGCCGAGGCGGCCGTCCTCGACCGACTGCGCGAACTGGTCGTGGACGAGTGTGTCTTCCTGCCCGTCCGGGGGCTGCCGCACCGCGAGGAGGCCCCGCTGTCGGCGGCCGCGTTCGCGCGGCACCGGGCGGACGCCATCGAGGAGGGCGGCGAGCAGCGCCGGCACTTCCTCCGGGCCCGGGTGGGCGGCTGGGACGAGAACCTGGTGGTCACCGTCTTCGTCCGGGTGCACACCCAGGGCGGGATGCTCATGCTGGAGGTGGCGCCGTACATCCTGCTGCCGCTGCCGACGCACTTCCGGGACGCCGACGCCCGCCGCCAGCTGCGCGGCAACGCCTTCGGCAAGGCGGTACGGGCGCTGGGGCGCGTACCGGCGTCCCTCGGTGACGCGATCGCCACCCTGGCCCGGGGGCTGGCGGCCGGGGTCCGGATCGCCGCCGCCGGCCACGGCGGGACGCTGCCGGAGGGGCCCGCGCTGTCGGTGCGTGAGCTGGCGGCGCAGCGGGCGGGCTCGCTGTTCCATCTCATGGACGCCCACCGGTACTTGAGGACCATCCAGGAGCGGGTGGTGAGCGGGGTCGCCCAGGCGCTGCACGAAGCGGGCTGGCACACCGAGGAGTTCGCCCGGCGCGCGGTCCATGTCGCGGAGGGCGGGGTGTACATCCAGTCGGTGAGCGCGAGTGCCTTCAGTATCGGCGGCAGCGAGGCGCGCAACAGCGTGCACGGTGCCCGGCGCGGTACCAACGGGGCGGGCGACGACCCCGACGGCTTCGGCGGCTTCGGCACGGCCGCCGGGCCGGCCATGCCGGGCGGCGCCCACATGGGCAAGGGCAGGGACAGGGGCAGGAACCGAGGCAAGGGGGAGATGGGCGATGGCGGCTGACGGCAGAGATCCGACGGTACGGCTGGGCGACATCAGCGGCAGCAGCTTCAGCATCGGCGGCAGTGGCAATCACAACACCACCACCCACACGGTGCGGCAGGACTCCGCCACACCGGAGCACACGGAACTGCTGGCAGCCGTACGGGAGTTGCGCGCCGCACTGGCGGAGCTGCCGCACTCCGGCGAGCGGACGGCGCTCGACACCGAGCTGGCCGGCGCGGCGGGCGAGCTGGAGCGAGCCGGGGCGGTCCGGCCCGGCCCGGTGGGCCGGCTCCGGGCCGCCCTGGAGCACTGGGCCCCGCTGGTGGAGACGGTGAGCGCGGCGACCGCTCTCGCCGGGCTGCTCCAGGCGTCCGGCGGCTGACCGTGGCCGCCCACTGGGACGCCCGGCGGCAGAGCTGGGTGGCGGACGACGAGGACCCGGCCGGCTCCGGTGGCTCCCCGGAGGCCGGGTACGCCCTGTACGCAGAGGACACAGCGTATGCCGCGTACGCCGGAGCGGGCGAGGACGGACCGGTGGGAGCCGCGGCCCCGGTGGCGCGGCCCGGCCTCCCGGGCCCGGACGCGCCCGCCACCGGCGCCCGGCCCGGGACCGGCCCCGTCTGGGACGGCACCGCGTGGTCCGGTGCGGCGCGCCCCGGGGCCCCGGCCGGGCGGCGGCGTCCGGTCCTGATCGCCGTACTGGTGGCGGGGGTGCTGGCGGCCGGGGCGGTGGGCGTCCGGCTGGGCTCGCGGGACACCGGCCCCGGGCCGGCCACCCCCGGGACGGCGTCCCGGAGCGGCTCCCCGGCCTCCAGCGCCTCCGCCTCCGATTCCGGCTGGCCGCCCGGCACCCGGCTCGTCCGGGACGAGGCCGGCTTCACCGTCGCGCTGCCCGACGGGTGGCAGCGGGAGCCGTTCGACACCGGTGCCACCTACCGTTCGCCCGACCGGACGGCCGTGCTCACCGTCCGCCCGCTCTCCGGGCTGTCCGTCACCCCGCAGGAACTGGTCCAGCAGACCGACCCGCAACTGCGGGCGAGCCTCGGCGGGTATGTCCGGATACGGCTGGACGGGACCCCGGGGACCTCCGGCGCGGGAGAGCTGGTCTACGAGTACGACGAGACACTGCCCCGCCAGCGCACCCGCGTCCTGGAGCGGGTGTTCACGAGCGGCGACGGCGGCGTGTGGGTGATCTTCACGGCCGGTCCTGCCAGTGACCCGAGCGCCGTGGAGGCGCGCCACCAGGCCGCCGTCGCCGGCTTCCGCCCCACCGCGTGAGCGACCCGGCCCGATGACCGATTCCTGAGCGATCCCCGCCCGACGACCGGTCCCACCCGACGACCGATCCCGCCGACGACCGGCCCGGTCCCGGGGCCGGATCCGGACCGACGACCGGTCGATCCGGCCCCGGGGAGGGTCCCGTTGCCGTCGCCCCGTCCCCCGACCGCCCCGCGCTCACTACGCTGACCCCATGGTCAATCTGACGCGCATCTACACCCGCACCGGCGACAAGGGCACCACGGCGCTCGGTGACATGAGCCGCACCGCCAAGACCGATCTCCGGATCGCCGCCTACGCGGACGCCAACGAGGCCAACGCGGCCATCGGTACCGCCGTCGCCCTCGGCGACCTCGGCGAGGACCTGGTCAAGGTCCTGATCCGGGTGCAGAACGACCTCTTCGACGTGGGCGCGGACCTCTCGACGCCCGTGGTGGAGAACCCGGAGTATCCGCCGCTGCGGGTGGAGCAGTCGTACATCGACAAGCTGGAGGCCGACTGCGACCGGTATCTGGAGGACCTGGAGAAGCTGCGCTCCTTCATCCTGCCGGGCGGCACCCCGGGCGCCGCGCTGCTGCACCAGGCGTGCACGGTGGTCCGGCGGGCCGAGCGCTCCACCTGGGCGGCCCTGGAGCAGCACGGCGAGACGATGAACGCGCTGACGGCGACGTATCTCAACCGCCTCTCCGACCTGCTGTTCATCCTCGCCCGCACCGCCAACAAGGAGGTGGGCGACATCCTCTGGGTCCCCGGCGGCGAACGCTGAGCCGACACCCCACGGCCCCCGGGCCCCGCGACCCGGCGCGGCTCGCGGCGCCCCGGCCCAGCCGCGCCCCGGCTCAGCGGCTCACCCGGGCCGGCTCGCGGTCCGCGCCGCCGGGTCCCGGGGCGGTGCCGCCGGGTGGCCGCTTCGGCCAGATGGCGTACGCCAGGGCGACCAGCCCATGGATGCCGGCCACCCGCCAGGCGGTGTGCGTCCACTGCTCCAGCGAGCCGGTGCGGCCCGGGTCGCCCACGTACCGGATGGCCAGCCAGAGCAGTCCGGTGGCGACGGCCGCGCCCAGCAGGGTGCCCAGCCAGAGGGTGGCCTCGTACCGGGCGCGGGCCATGCCGTAGCGGGGCGGCCCCGGCGGGCGCGGGGCGCCGGCCAGCCGGTGGGCGGCGTGGCCGTCGAGCCACTTCACGGTGCGGTGGCCGTGGCCCACCGTGTAGCCGATGTAGAGGGCCGCCAGGCCGTGCGCGGCGCTCGGGTCGGCGCCGTTCTTGAGGTCGATCGCCGTGGCGATCAGCAGCACGACCTCCAGAAGCGGCTCGCAGAGCAGCAGCGCGGCGCCGGTGCGGGGCATGCGCAGCAGATACCGGACGGCGAGTCCGGCCGCCAGCAGCACCCAGAAGCCGATCTCACAGCTGATGATCAGTGCCACGACCACGACGGCTCTCCCTTCTCCACTCCCCACCCCCAGCGTGGCGGCCGACCGCCGGCGGATCGTCGTCCTCGCCGGTGAACCGGGACTGCATCCTTCGATGTAGCGGGGCGCGCCCGGAACACCCCGCTCCGGTGAGGCCCGGGGCGGCCGGGGCGTATTGGATGGCGGAGTGACCCTCCCCCGCCCCCACCGCGATGATGTGCTGCTCGCCGCCGGCAGTCTGGCCCTCGGGCTGCTGCTCTGGTCGCTGGGGCTGCACACCCAGGGCGGTCGCTGGTTCTCCCAGCCCTGGCAGGCGCTGGTCCCGCTGGCACTGATGAGCGTGCTGGAAGTGGTGCGCCGCTCGTGGCCGCAGACGGCGCTGACGGCCGGGACGGTGCTGATCGTCGCGGACCAGTTCACCCAGGGCAATCTGGCCACCGTCCTGATGTTCGCGGACATCGTCTACGCGGCCGTGCTCTACGGGACTCCCGCCGCCGCCCGGCGCATCCCGGTGACCACGGCGGTGGTCACCCTCGCCGTCACGGTCGGCTTCCTGGCCTGGTTCCGGAAGCCGGACGCCCTGCTGATCGGCCTGGTCACCGGGCTGGTGTCGTTCTTCCCGGCGATCACCGGCGCGATCGTGCGCAACCACCGGGAGGCCGCCGAGACGGCCCGGCTGCGGGCGGCACAGACGGCGCTGCTGGCCGAGATGGACCGGGTGCAGGCGGTCACCGCCGAGCGGGCCCGGATGGCCCGGGAGCTGCACGACATGGTGGCCAACCATCTGTCGGCCATCGCCATCCACGCCACGGCCGCGCTCTCCCTGGAGGACCCGGCGACCACCCGGCGGGCGCTCGGGGTGATCCGGGAGAACAGCGTGGCCGGGCTGGACGAGATGCGGCGGCTGATCGGGCTGCTGCGGGACGGCACCGGGCACGAGGAACCGGCCGCCGCCCCGACGCTCGACGGGCTGGACGCCCTGGTGCGGGGGGTCGCGGCGCACGGCACGGCGAGCGGGCTGACGTACCGGCTGGAGGACCGGCGCGACCCGGCCGAGAAGCTGCCCGCGCCGGTCGGCCTGGCGGCGTACCGGCTGGTCCAGGAGTCGCTGACCAACACGCTCAAGCACGCCGGCGCCGGGGAGGTGGTGGTGAGCCTGGAGCGCACCGCCGACGCCCTCGTGGTGGCGGTCACCAGTCCGGGCGCCCACCGCTCGGGCCCCCGCGCGCCGGGGTCGGGCGCCGGTCTGGTGGGGATGCGGGAACGGGTCGCGCTGCTGGGCGGCACCTTCGAGGCGGGCCCGGTGGCGGCCGGCGACGGACCGGCGCCCGGTCCGGACCATGGCGCGGCACCCGGCGGTCCGGCACCCGGCCCGGACGGCGGCCGGGGGACCCGTACGGGCAGGGCCGCGGCGACCCGGCCGGACCCCGGCGCGGGCCCCCGCCCCGACGGGGACGCGGCCCTGGCAAGCGGCCCCGGCGGCGGCCCGGGGGACGGCTCCGGAAAGATCTGGCGGGTACGGGCGGTGTTGCCCGTACGGGACGACGGGGAGCCGGAAGCATGAGCGGGGCGACTGGTACGAGCGGGGCGACTGGTACGAGCGGGGCGGCGGCAGCGGGCACGGAGGGCGCGCGGACGGTGCGGGTGCTCGTCGCGGAGGACCAGAGCGCGGTACGCGCCGGTCTGGTGCTGATCCTGGGCAGCGCCCCGGACATCACGGTGGCCGGGGAGGCGGCGGACGGCGAGGAGGCGGTGCGGCTCGCCCGGGAACTCCGGCCGGACGTGGTGCTGATGGACGTGCAGATGCCCCGGCTGGACGGGGTGTCCGCGACCCGGCAGGTGGTGGCCGAGGGGCTGGCCGATGTCCTGGTGCTGACCACCTTCGATCTGGACGAGTACGTCTTCGGGGCGCTGCGCGCCGGGGCGGCGGGCTTTCTGCTGAAGAACGCCGAGGCGCGGGAACTGGTCGAGGCGGTGCGGACGGTGGCCCGGGGCGAGGGCCTGATCGCCCCGGCGGTGACCCGCCGGCTGATCGCGGAGTTCGCCGGGACGGCCCGGCCCCCGGCGGCGGACGCGCCCGATCCCTCGGTGCTCGACGCGCTGACCCGTCGGGAGCGCGAGGTGCTCTCCTGTCTGGGTCTCGGCCTCTCCAACGCGGGGATCGCGGAACGCCTGGACATGGCGGAGGCGACGGTGAAGACCCATGTGAGCCGGTTGCTGAGGAAGCTGGAGCTGCGCAGCCGGGTGCAAGCGGCGGTACTCGCGCAGGAGTTGGGTGTCTGACCTCCCTCGCTTCCTATGGTCTGGACCTATTGACGATTGGTCCAGACCTTCCTACGCTCACACGGCGCGCACACCCTTCCGGGGACCACCCCCACGTGTCCTTCCCCATCGTGAGGAGCACCGTTGAGCACTCAAGCACTCCCGGGCCGAGGCCCGGGCAGCGGGCGGATCAGGGCCAGAGCCACGGCCGGATTCACCGCACTGCTGCTGCCGCTGGCCGCCCTGGTCGGCCTCGCCACCCCCGCCGAGGCCGCCACGGGGGCCACCGCCACCTACACCAAGACCTCCGACTGGGGCTCCGGCTTCGGCGGCAACTGGACCGTGAAGAACACCGGCACCACCGCGCTGAGCTCCTGGACGGTGGAGTGGGACTTCCCCGCCGACACCAAGGTGACCTCCGCCTGGGACGCCACCGTCACCAACAGCGGCACCCACTGGACCGCCAAGAACCTGGGCTGGAACGGCAGCATCGCCCCCGGCGCCTCCGTCTCCTTCGGCTTCAACGGCACCGGCCCCGGCTCCCCGGCCGGCTGCAAGATCAACGGCGGCTCCTGCGACGGCGGCAGCGTCCCCGGCGACAACCCGCCCAGCGCGCCCGGCACCCCGACCGCGTCCGGTGTCACCGACACCTCGGTGAAGCTCTCCTGGAGCGCCGCCACCGACGACAACGGCGTCAAGAGCTACGACGTGCTCCGCGACGGCACCAAGGTCACCACGGTGACCGGCACGACCTACACGGACACCAAGCTCACCGCCGGCACCGACTACTCGTACGCCGTCCAGGCGCGGGACACCAAGGACCAGACGGGACCCGTCAGCGCCTCGGTCAAGGTCCGCACCACCGGCGGCGGCACCGACCCCGGCCCGGGTCCCGGCCCCGGCTCGGCGGTGAAGCTGGGCTACTTCACCAACTGGGGCGTCTACGGGCGGAACTACCACGTCAAGAACCTGGTCACCTCCGGTTCCGCCAACAAGATCACCCACATCAACTACGCCTTCGGCAATGTCACCGGCGGCAAGTGCGCCATCGGTGACTCCTACGCCGACTACGACAAGGCGTACACCGCCGACCAGTCCGTCGACGGGGTGGCCGACAACTGGGACCAGCCGCTGCGCGGCAACTTCAACCAGCTGCGCAAGCTGAAGGCGAAGTACCCGCACATCAAGGTGCTCTGGTCGTTCGGCGGCTGGACCTGGTCCGGCGGCTTCGGCCAGGCGGCGGCCAACCCGGCGGCCTTCGCCCAGTCCTGCTACGACCTGGTGGAGGACCCGCGCTGGGCCGATGTCTTCGACGGCATCGACCTGGACTGGGAGTACCCGAACGCCTGCGGTCTCACCTGTGACACCAGCGGCCCGGCGGCCCTGAAGAACCTGGTGCAGGCCGTGCGCGCCAAGTTCGGCGCCGACAACCTGGTCACCGCGGCCGTCACGGCCGACGGCTCGGACGGCGGCAAGATCGACGCGGCCGACTACGGCGGCGCCGCGCAGTACCTCGACTGGTACAACGTGATGACCTACGACTTCTTCGGCGCCTGGGCGGAGAAGGGCCCGACGGCCCCGCACTCCCCGCTCACCTCGTACCCGGGCATCCCGCAGGCGGGCTTCAACTCCGCCGACGCGATCGCCAAGTTCAAGTCCAAGGGCGTCCCGGCCAAGAAGCTGCTGCTCGGCATCGGTTTCTACGGCCGCGGCTGGACCGGGGTCACCCAGTCCGCCCCGGGCGGCACCGCCACCGGCGCGGCCAACGGCACGTACGAGAAGGGCATCGAGGACTACAAGGTCCTCAAGACCTCCTGCCCGGCCACCGGCACCATCGCCGGCACCGCCTACGCCCACTGCGGCACCAACTGGTGGAGCTACGACACCCCGGCGACCGTCACCTCCAAGATGGGCTGGGCCAAGAGCCAGGGCCTGGGCGGCGCCTTCTTCTGGGAGTTCAGCGGCGACACCGCCAACGGTGAGCTGGTGAGCGCCATCCACAGCGGCCTCGGGTAACTCCCGGACCGCCCCCGATCCCTCCCGCCGCGCGTCCATGGGCGCCCGGCCGGAGGAACGACGGAAGCCGCACCCGGCGGGGTGCGGCTTCTGTCATGTCCGTTCGTCCCTACCCGGTCTACGCGGTACGGGGCCGGTGCGGCCGGCCCGTACGGTACGAACCCGGCCGGCCAGTCGTACGTACGCGATCGGGCCGGTCACCCGTCAGGCGACATTCACTCTCTGTCCGGGCGGCGCGGCTTCCAGCCAGGCGAGGAAGCCGGTGAGGGCGTCCTCGCTCATGGCCAGCTCCACATGGGTGCCCCGGTGCAGACAGCCGAGGACCACCGAGTCGGAGAGCAGGGCCAGTTCCTCCTCGCCCTCGGGCATCCGGCGGGCCAGCACCTCGATCGCCGAGCGCTCCAGGACGCGGCGGGGGCGGGGGGCGTAGGAGAAGACCCGGAACCAGGCGATCCGGTCGCCGCCGTAGCGGGCCACGCCGTACACCCAGCCCTTGCCGGACGGCGTACCGGCCACGGAAGCGGCGGGACCGGCCGGCGGGGCGGGGACGGCGGGGGCCGGGCCGGTGTCCGCGTCGGGGGCGCCGGCGGGCTCCTCCCGGGGCGGGGCGTCCCAGCGCAGGCTGCAGTCGAAGGTACCGCCCGAGCGCTGGATCAGCCGGCGCCGCAGCCCGAAGGCGAACAGCCCGACCACCACCAGTGCGACGACCACGGCGCTCACGACCAGAGCGAGGAACATCTCCACCGACCTCCTCGCCTTGTCCCGTAACAACAGTTGTATGGCCCGGCTGGCTTCCGCATCGCCTCAGCCGCGGCTCGGTCCGAAGAGTTCCGGACCGGCCGCGGCTGAGGGGACGACGTATCGGCGCGGGGCGTCAGCGTACCGCCACCGCACGCAGCCGGACGTCCGCGCGCCGCTCGGCGGCGGCGTCCGAGTCGGCCTTGGCGCGCTCCAGGGCGCGCTCGGCGCGCTGGGCGTCGATCTCGTCGGCCAGCTCGGCGATCTCCGCCAGCAGCGACAGCTTGTTGTCCGCGAACGAGATGAAACCGCCGTGCACCGCGGCGATGACGGTGCCGCCCTCGGTCGTACGGATGGTCACCGGGCCCGACTCCAGCACACCCAGCAGCGGCTGGTGGCCGGGCATGACGCCGATGTCGCCGGAGGTGGTGCGCGCGATGACCAGGGTGGCCTCGCCGGACCAGACACTCCGGTCCGCGGCGACCAGCTCGACGTGCAGCTCAGCGGCCAAGGGTGGCTCCTCGGGTCTCCACCCGGCGGATGTGCCGGGTGTTGGGTCAATTCTAAGGGGCGTGCGGAGGGGGGCGGGACGTGTGCCCGCCCCCGTCCGTGAGTCACCGGCGGAGCCGTCCGCCGGGGGCCTCGCGGGCACCCCGGCGGAGGTCACCGGGAACGTCAGGAGACGCCGAGCTCCTTGGCGTTCTTCTTGAGGTCCTCAAGACCACCGCACATGAAGAACGCCTGCTCCGGGAAGTGGTCGTACTCGCCGTCGCAGATCGCGTTGAACGCGGCGATCGACTCGTCCAGCGGCACGTCCGAACCGTCCACACCGGTGAACTGCTTGGCGGCGTGGGTGTTCTGGGAGAGGAAGCGCTCCACGCGACGGGCACGGTGGACGACGAGCTTGTCCTCCTCGCCCAGCTCGTCGATGCCGAGGATCGCGATGATGTCCTGGAGGTCCTTGTACTTCTGGAGGATCCCCTTGACGCGGCTGGCCGCCTCGTAGTGCTCCTGGGTGATGTAGCGCGGGTCCAGGATGCGGGACGTGGAGTCCAGCGGGTCCACGGCCGGGTAGATGCCCTTCTCCGAGATCGGACGGGAGAGCACCGTCGTCGCGTCGAGGTGGGCGAAGGTGGTGGCCGGGGCCGGGTCGGTCAGGTCGTCGGCGGGGACGTAGATCGCCTGCATGGAGGTGATCGAGTGTCCGCGGGTCGAGGTGATGCGCTCCTGGAGGAGGCCCATCTCGTCCGCCAGGTTCGGCTGGTAACCCACCGCGGACGGCATGCGGCCGAGCAGGGTGGACACCTCGGAACCGGCCTGGGTGAACCGGAAGATGTTGTCGATGAAGAAGAGCACGTCCTGCTTCTGCACATCGCGGAAGTACTCCGCCATGGTCAGACCGGCGAGGGCGACCCGGAGACGGGTGCCCGGCGGCTCGTCCATCTGGCCGAAGACCAGCGCGGTCTTGTCGAGAACGCCGGCCTCCTCCATCTCGACCATGAGGTCGTTGCCCTCACGGGTGCGCTCACCGACGCCCGCGAAGACCGACACACCGTCGTGCAGCTTCGCCACACGCATGATCATTTCCTGGATCAGCACGGTCTTGCCGACACCGGCACCACCGAACAGACCGATCTTTCCACCCTTGACGTACGGGGTGAGGAGGTCGACCACCTTGAGGCCGGTCTCGAACATCTCGGTCTTGGACTCGAGCTGGTCGAAGGCCGGGGCCTTGCGGTGGATCGCCCAGCGCTCGGAGCCCGCCACGGAGGACGGCTCGTCGTTGAGCACCTGGCCGAGGGTGTTGAACACCCGGCCCTTGGTGACGTCACCGACCGGGACGGTGATGCCCGCGCCGGTGTTGCGGACCGGGGCCTGGCGGACCAGACCGTCGGTCGGCTGCATGGAGATGGTGCGGACCAGGCCGTCACCCAGGTGCTGGGCGACCTCCAGGGTCAGCGTCTTGGTCGCGCCGGGGGTCGCCGGGTCCGGGACCTCGACGGTCAGCGCGTTGTAGATGTCGGGCATCGCGTCGACGGGGAACTCCACGTCGACGACCGGGCCGATGACCCGGGCGACGCGGCCCGTGGCGGCGGCCGTCTCAACTGTCGTCGTCATTACTTGTCACTCCCCGCGGCGTCGGCGAGGGCTGCGGAGCCACCGACGATCTCGCTGATTTCCTGGGTGATTTCGGCCTGGCGGGCCGCGTTGGCAAGCCGGGAGAGCGAGTTGATCAGCTCTCCGGCGTTGTCCGTCGCCGACTTCATCGCGCGGCGGCGGGCGGCGTGCTCGGAAGCGGCGGCCTGCAGCAGCGCGTTGTAGATGCGGCTCTCGACGTACCGGGGCAGCAGGGCGTCCAGGACGTCCTCGGCCGACGGCTCGAAGTCGAACAGCGGAAGGATCTCGCCCTTGGTCCCGGACTCCTCGGCGGCCTGCTCCAGGGAGAGCGGCAGCATCCGGTTCCGCACGGGCGTCTGCGTCATCATCGACACGAACTCGGTGAAGACGATGTGCAGCTCGTCGACCCCGCCCTCGGCCGTCTCCTGGGTGATGGCCTCGATGAGCGGGGCGGCGACCTTCTTGGCGTCCGCGTAGCTCGGGCTGTCGGTGAAGCCGGTCCACGCCTCCGCGACCTTGCGCTCGCGGAAGCCGTAGTAGGCGACACCCTTGCGGCCGACGATGTACGTGTCGACCTCCTTGCCCTCGCCGCGCAGCCGCTCGGTCAGCTGGTCCGCGGCCTTGATGGCGTTGGACGAGTAACCGCCGGCCAGCCCGCGGTCGCTCGTGACGAGCAGGACCGCGGCCCGGGTCGGGTTCTCCGTCTCGGTGGTCAGCGGGTGCGAGGTGTTCGACCCGGTGGCCACCGCCGTGACCGCGCGGGTGAGCTCGGTCGCGTACGGCGTGGAGGCCGCCACCTTGCGCTGCGCCTTGACGATGCGCGAGGCGGCGATCATCTCCATCGCCTTGGTGATCTTCTTGGTCGCCGTGACGGATTTGATGCGACGCTTGTAGACCCGGAGCTGCGCTCCCATGAGTCAGGTCCCTTCCGTCGTCACTTCGAGACGTTGGCGGCGGCCGGGGCGTCCTCGGCCAGCAGCTTTCCGTCCGAGGTCTCGAACTGCTTCTTGAAGCCGGCGATGGCGTCCGCGACCGACTGGAGGGTGTCGTCGGACATCTTGCCGCCCTCGGCGATCGAGGTCATCAGGGGCTTGTGCTCCCGGTGCAGGTGCTCCAGCAGTTCGGCCTCGAACCGGCGGATGTCCTGGACCGGGACGTCGTCCATCTTGCCGGTGGTGCCGGCCCAGACGGAGACCACCTGGTTCTCGGTGGCCATCGGCTGGTACTGCTGCTGCTTCAGCAGCTCGACCATGCGCTTGCCGCGCTCCAGCGACGACTTGGAGGCCGCGTCCAGGTCGGAACCGAAGGCGGCGAACGCCTCCAGCTCGCGATACTGGGCGAGGTCCACGCGGAGCCGGCCGGAGACCTGCTTCATGGCCTTGTGCTGGGCGGAGCCACCGACACGGGAGACCGAGATACCGACGTTCAGGGCCGGACGCTGGCCGGCGTTGAACAGGTCGGACTCCAGGAAGCACTGACCGTCGGTGATGGAGATGACGTTGGTCGGGATGAACGCCGAGACGTCGTTGGCCTTGGTCTCGACGATCGGCAGACCGGTCATCGAGCCCTTGCCCATCTCGTCGGAGAGCTTGGCGCAGCGCTCCAGCAGACGGGAGTGCAGGTAGAAGACGTCACCCGGGTACGCCTCGCGGCCCGGCGGGCGGCGCAGCAGCAGGGAGACGGCGCGGTAGGCGTCGGCCTGCTTCGACAGGTCGTCGAAGACGATCAGGACGTGCTTGCCCTGGTACATCCAGTGCTGGCCGATGGCGGAGCCGGTGTAGGGCGCCAGGTACTTGAAGCCGGCCGGGTCGGACGCCGGGGCGGCGACGATGGTCGTGTACTCCAGGGCACCGGCCTCCTCCAGCGCGCCGCGCACGGACGCGATGGTGGAGCCCTTCTGGCCGATGGCGACGTAGATGCAGCGGACCTGCTTCTCCGGGTCGCCCGAGCGCCAGTTGTCGCGCTGGTTGATGATCGTGTCGACGGCCAGGGCGGTCTTGCCGGTCTGGCGGTCGCCGATGATCAGCTGGCGCTGGCCGCGGCCGATCGGGGTCATGGCGTCGACGGCCTTGTAGCCCGTCTCCATCGGCTCGTGCACCGACTTGCGCTGCATGACCGTGGGCGCCTGAAGTTCGAGGGCGCGGCGGCCCTCGGTCGCGATCTCGCCGAGGCCGTCGATCGGGTTGCCGAGCGGGTCCACGACCCGGCCCAGGTACCCCTCGCCGACGGCGACGGACAGGACCTCGCCGGTGCGGGTGACCGACTGGCCCTCCTCGATGCCGCTGAACTCACCGAGGACAATGGCACCGATCTCGCGCTCTTCGAGGTTGAGCGCGAGGCCGAGGGTGCCGTCCTCGAACTTCAGCAGCTCGTTCGCCATGGCCGAGGGCAGGCCCTCCACCTTCGCGATGCCGTCGCCGGCCAGGCTGACCGTACCGACCTCCTCGCGCGAGGCCGCGTCCGGCTTGTACGACTGGACGAAGTTCTCCAGTGCGTCCCGGATCTCCTCCGGCCGGATCGTGAGCTCCGCCATCTGGGTTCCCTGCTCTCCTTGTTGGGCCCGAAGTTTCTTTGGGGGTCCGGGGGGCGACCCCCAGGAATCTTCCGCGTGTGCACGGCCCAACCGGGCCGCTGGTGTTGCTGGTTGTACGGGGCTGGTGCGGGTGCCGCCGGGGCGGCCGGTGACGCCTGGGCGTCAGCCGGCCAGCCGGCGGGCCGCCTCGCCGAGACGGTCCGCGACGGTCCCGTCGATCACCTCGTCGCCGACCCGCACCGAGATCCCGCCGAGGACCGCGGGGTCCACGTCCAGGTTGAGGTGCATCTGGCGGCCGTAGAGCTTCGCCAGTACGGCGCCGAGGCGCTGCTTCTGCTGGTCGGTGAGCGGCACCGCGGAGGTCACCACCGCGACCATCCGGTCCCGGCGTCCGGCCGCCAGCCTGGACAGGGACTCCAGTCCCGCCTCCAGGCTACGTCCCCGCGGGTGGGTGACAAGCCGGGTGACCAGGCGCACGGTGGCCGGGTGGGCCCGGCCGCCGAGCAGACCGCGCAGCAGCTCGCCCTTGGCGGCGGCGGTGGCGGACTTGTCGGTCAGCGCGGCGCGCAGCTCGGTGCTGGAGGCGACGATCCGGCCGAACCGGAACAGCTCGTCCTCCACGTCGTCCAGGCCGCCGGTCCGCTGGGCCGCCGTGAGGTCGGCGGTGTCGGCCAGTTCCTCGGTGGCGTCCGCCAGGTCGCGCGAGCGCGACCAGCGGGAGCGGGCCATCCCGGAGACCAGGTCGACGGTCGCGCCGCCCACCTGACCGCTCAGGAGCCGCCCGGCCAGCTCGGCCTTGGCCTCGCCGGCCTGCGCCGGGTCGGTGAGGACCCGGCGCAGCGACACCTCGCGGTCGAGCAGCGCGGTGACGGCGGCCAGCTCCCCGGCGAGCTTCTCGGCGTCGACCGAGGTGCTGTCGGTCAGCGCGTCGAGGCGCTCGCGCGCGGCAGCCAGTGCCTCGCGGCTCGCTCCGTTCATCGGGCGGCTCCGGTGGGCACGGCCCGCTCCTCGAGCTCGTCGAGGAAGCGGTCGATGACGCGGCTCTGGCGGGCGTGGTCCTCCAGGGACTCGCCGACCAGCTTGCCGGCCAGGTCGGTGGCGAGCTTGCCGACGTCCTGGCGGAGCGCGGTGGCCGCGGACTTGCGGTCGGCCTCGATCTGGGCGTGGCCGGCCGCGATGATGTCCTCGCGCTGGCGCTGCCCCTCCGCCCTCATCTCCTGGATGATCGCGGTGCCCTGCTCCGTCGCCTCCTGGCGGAGACGCGCGGCCTCGTGGCGGGCCTCGGCCAGCTGAGCCTTGTACTGCTCAAGGACACTCTGGGCCTCGATCTGGGCCGACTCGGCCTTCTCGATGCCACCCTCGATGGCCTCACGGCGCTCGTCCAGAACCTTGTTGATGTTCGGGAGGAGCTTCTTGGCGAGGAAGCCGAAGACGATGACGAAGGCGATCAGGCCGATGACGAGCTCGTCGAGATGCGGGATGAGCGGGGGCTGCTCCTCCGCTGCTGCCGCAAGAAGCAGAGCGTTCACATCAGTGCCTTCCGTGGTGGTAAATGGCTGTCAGTGCGGCTTACTTGTAGACGAAGCCCATGACGATGCCGATGAGGGCGAGCGCCTCACAGAAGGCGAAACCCATGATCTGGTTGGTGCGGATCAGGCCGGCCGCCTCGGGCTGGCGGGCGAGGGCCTGGGTGCCGTTACCGAAGATGATGCCGACGCCGACGCCGGGGCCGATGGCCGCGAGGCCGTAGCCGATGGAGGCGACGTTGCCGTTGACGGCGGCGAGGGTCTCAAGAGCGGACATGCCGGTTCTTCCTTCTCTTTCAAGAACCCGGTGGGGGTTGGCCACCGGACGTCTGGGGGTGGAGTGGTGCGGGCCGGGGCGGGGCTCAGTGGTGCTCGGCGAGCGCGCCCTGGACGTAGCTGCACGCCAGGAGGACGAAGACGTACGCCTGGACGGCCTGGATGAAGAGCTCGAAGGCGGTCATCACGAGGACCATCACGAAGGAGGCGCCGGCGTAGACGATGCCGACCCCGTTGAGCAGGTACCAGGAGGCCAGGGTGAACATCACGATCAGCAGGTGGCCCGCGAACATGTTCGCGAAGAGCCGCACCGCGTGCGTGAAGGGCCGGATGATCAGGTTGGAGAAGAACTCCAGCAGCATGATCAGCGGGAGAATGGCGCCCAGGCTCTTGTCGTAGCCGAGGATGTTCTTCCAGCCGCCGGCGAAGCCGTGCTTCTTGAAGGTCAGGCCCACCCACATCACATAGACGACCAGCGCGAGACCGGCCGGGAAGGCGATCAGGGAGGTGACCGGGAACTGGGCGAGCGGGATGATGGACCAGAGGTTCATGATCCACACGAAGAAGAACAGCGAGACCATGAAGGGGACGTACTTCTCGCCGTCCTTCTTGCCGATGATCTCGTAGACGATGCCGCGGCGCACGAAGTCGTAACCGGCCTCACCGACCATCTGGAGCTTGCCGGGCACCAGCTTCGGCTTGGCGAAGGCGGCCCAGAAGAAGCCGACGATCAAGACCGAGCCGAGCAGCGCGAGCAGCATCGGCTTGTTGATCTCGAAGCCGGCGACGGTCGCGACAGGCTCGTAGATGAACGTGTGCAGGCCCGGAGCCGGGAACCCGCATTTGGTGAAGATGTGGCAGCTCGCGTCGAAGGCGAGCGTCTGGTCAGCACTCACCGCGGGCTCCTTCAGCGTGGCGCATGGGTACGGCAACCTCGTTGTGTCGTCGCGGCGCGCGGCCGCTGTTCGGCACTGGACTGGTCTTACGGATGGAGGGGCGGCGGTTCGGCGTCGAGCCTCGCGCTGGGACAGGCGTCAGCTCGGATGCCCGCGCCCGCAGTGCCGCAGTTGGCACCGGACGATAGCAGCATCTCGAACGCGCCTTTATACCGGCCCTACCTCTCACGTGGACGCCCCGGTCCTGGCGGGCCTGTCACCCTTGCCCGGCTCGGGTTCCACGTAGAGGATCTTGGCCTTCAGGTACGCCCGGGCCTGTGCGGCGACCCAGACCACGGTCACCGCGAGGAGCGAGAAGGCGAAGGCCTTGAAGTCGAACAGCGTCGTGCCCTTGAGCAAGGCCAGGACGATGAACAGCAGCAGCAGCTGAGCCGTATAGAGCATCAGCCCCATCATCTGGAACAGATGCGGGAACTGCTTGGCCGTCCGCTGGAGGACGATCAGTCCGACCCCCATGAAGACCAGCACGAGCAGCGTACCGGCGCCGGCTCCGATCGCTCCGTCGCCCCCCGCGACCGCGCCGCTCACGGCGGCGGCGACGACGCCGGCGGCGAGTGCGGGCACGGCGGTGTGCAGGAGGAGGCGGGCGTCGTTGGACGGCATGGCGGCAGCTCCGCTTACTGGTGGGGGCAGGGTGTCGTCATGGACGAGCGTAGTCCCGGTCCGAGGCAGGTCTCGGCGGCCGTGAACCGTTGCACTACGGTCCTTCGGCTCTGGCGCCGGGTCTCGTGAACCGTATCACAAACTATTTGATGAGGTCTTTACCCGTAAGTGTGCCAACTGTCACACATGAGAGTGACCCTGCGCGTCTGTGCGGGGCGCGCCCGTGAATTGTCTGGTAATGGACCGCGCTGCCGGTTTCGGCGAGGGCGGACGGGCCGTACGGCGGGCGGGCGTCAACCGCGCGTTCCGGCCTTCCTTCGCACGGGGTGGGTACTCCGGGCGCCCAGCGCCGTCGCCCCGTTGACCCCGGCGGGGAGCCGGACCTCCTCGCCGCCGTCCGGCCCGGGGGCGGTGGCGGCCGCCGGTCCGGCCGGGCTCGCGGGTGCGGCACCGGCCGCCGGGACCGGTCCGGCCGTCTCCGCCGGCTCCCCGGCGCCGGCCGCCGGGACGGCATCGCCGCCGGGGGTCCCGTCTTCGGGGGCCTCGTCGGCGGTGGCCGCCGCGTCGGGGCGGACCTTGCGGCGCCGGTAGCGGGGCGGCACGAACGCCTCCGCCCAGCGCGGGGCGCGCGGGGTGAAGCGCGGCAGCAGCAGGAGCACCAGGCCGATGGCGCTCAGCGCGACGATGCCCAGCACGATCCACATGGGCGCGGCCGAGTGCACGGAATAGGCCAGGGTGCCGAAGGCGATCAGCGCCGACCAGAAGTACAGGATCAGCACCGAGCGGCTGTGCGAGTGGCCGATCTCCAGCAGCCGGTGGTGGAGGTGGCCCCGGTCGGCGGCGAACGGCGACTGGCCGTTCCAGGTGCGGCGCACGATCGCCAGCAGCAGGTCGGCCATGGGGATGGCGATGATGGTCAGCGGCAGCAGCAGCGGGATGAAGACCGGCAGCGCGGAGTGGGTGGCCTCCCGGGCGGAGCCCTCGAAGATCTGGAGCACGTCCATGTCCACCTGGCCGGTGAGCGAGATGGCGGAGGCGGCCAGCACCAGGCCGATCAGCATCGAGCCCGAGTCGCCCATGAAAATCCGCGCCGGGTGCATGTTGTGCGGCAGGAAGCCCAGGCACATGCCCATGAGGATGACCGCGAAGAGCGTCGCGGGGGCGGCGGCCTCGACCGTGTAGCCGTACCAGACCCGGTAGGCGTACAGGAAGAACGCGGTGGCGGCGATGCAGACCATGCCGGCGGCCAGCCCGTCGAGCCCGTCCACGAAGTTCACCGCGTTGATGGTGATCACCACCAGGGCGACCGTCAGCAGGGTGCCCTGCCACTGGGTGAGCGCCACGATGCCGATGCCCGGGATCGGCAGCCAGAGGATGGTCAGACCCTGGACGACCATCACACCGGCGGCGATCATCTGGCCGCCGAGCTTGATCAGGGCGTCGATCTCGAACTTGTCGTCCAGCACGCCGATCAGCCAGATCAGCGCGGCGCCCGAGAGCAGCGCGCGCGGCTCGTTGGACTGGGCGTAGACGCTGTTGAGGTTGTCCAGGTGGTCCGCGACCAGCAGCCCCGCGCAGAGCCCGAAGAACATCGCGATGCCGCCGAGCCGGGGCGTCGGCTCCCGGTGCACGTCCCGGGCGCGGATCTCCGGCATCGCGCCGGCCGCGATGGCGAACTTCCGCACCGGACCGGTGAGCAGATAGGTCACCGCGGCCGTGACACAGAGCGTCAGCAGGTAATCACGCACGGGCTGCCCCACAGGAATCGCTGGCCATCTCAGCCCCACACCCTAGCCGTGCCGCCCACGTGGTGGAGGACACCAGGGTCGCCCCGGCCGGTTCCACGGTCCCCGGCCCGGTCGGTTCCACGGCGCTCACCCCGGTCGGTCGCGCGGGCCGCGCCCGCTCGGTTCCGGCCCCTACGGGCCCTGGTCCACCCCCTGATACGGCGGGAACCGGGCGGTGAGTTCACGTACGGCCGCACGGGTCCGGGTGCTCACCGTCTCGTCCGCGGCCGGGTCCAGCGCCCGGGTGAGCAGCCCGGCGATCCGCTCCATCTCCGGCTCCCCCATCCCCTGGGTGGTCACCGCGGCGGTGCCCAGCCGCAGCCCGCGCCCGGGGCCGGCCGGCAGGGCGCAGGTGTCCAGCACGATCCCGGCGGCGGCCAGCCGGATCCTGGCCTCCCGCCCGTCCGGGCCGAGCGGGGCGGGGTCGGCGGTGACGAGGTGGGTGTCGGTGCCGCCGGTGACGACGGCGAGACCCCGGTCCGCGAGCGCCGCCGCCAGAGTGCGGGCGTTGGCCACCACCCGCCGGGCGTACCCGGCGTACGCCCGGGTCGCCGCCTCCCCGAACGCCACCGCCTTGGCGGCGATGGTGTGCATCTGGGCACCGCCCTGGGTGAACGGGAAGACCGCCCGGTCGACCCGGGCCGCCAGCTCCGTGCCGCAGAGCAGCATCCCGCCGCGCGGCCCGCGCAGCACCTTGTGGGTGGTGGCGCACACCACGTCCGCGTACGGCACCGGGCTGGGCGCCACTCCCCCGGCGACCAGGCCGATGGGATGGGCGGCGTCCGCGACGAGGAAGGCCCCGGTCTCGTCCGCGATGGCCCGGAAGGCCGGGTAGTCGAGATGGCGGGGGTACGAGATCGAGCCACAGACGATCGCCTTGGGACGGTGCGCCCGGGCCAGCGCCCGGACCCGGTCGCAGTCGATCAGACCGGTCGCGGGATCGGGGCCGTACGGGACGAAGTGGAACCAGCGCCCGGAGAAGTTGGCGGGTGAGCCATGGGTGAGGTGGCCGCCCCGGGTGAGGGCCAGCGCCAGCACGGTGTCCCCGGGCCGGAGCAGCGCGGCGTACGCGGCCAGGACGGCGGCCGAGCCGGAGTGCGGCTGGACATTGGCGTGCGCGGCGCCGAAGAGCGCGGTGGCCCGGTCGGTGGCGATCCGTTCGGCGGTGTCCGCCAGGGCGCAGCCGCCGTGGTGGCGGGCGCCGGGATAGCCCTCGGCGTACTTGTTGGCGAGGGCCGAGCCGAGCGCGGCGAGTACGGCGGGCGAGACGAAGTTCTCGGCGGCGCTCAGCTGGAGCCCCTCCGCCTGCCGCCGCGCCTCCCCGGCGAGCACCTCGGCGAGCTCCGGGTCCTGGCGGCGCAGCGCCCCGGCGTCGGCCGGGTGGCCGGCCGGGTGCGCGGTCACCCGCGCGTCGGCGGCGGCTGCGGTGAGCGGCATCTGCGGCTCCGGGCGTGACGGACCGGTCCTCCGGCCGGGCCCCGGGGCGGGGTGCGGCCGGGTGTGCTTGCGGGTGTTCTCTCGGTGTGCTCGGTGTGCTCGGTGTGCTCGGTGTGCTCGGTGTGCTCGGTGTGCTCGGTGTGCAGCGGGATTCCCTCGGCGCTCTCCCAGAGTAGGCCGGTGCCGGGAGGGCCGCGCGCGGAGCGATTTCCGGCCATCCGCGGGACGCTGCCGTGCGGGCCGCGGCGGGGGCCGGCGGGAGGGGCGCGGTGGAGTGCGGGGGCCGGGCCGGGGAGGGCGGTGCCCGGGCGGCGGGGCGCCGGTGCGGTCCCCGGCGGGGCCGGGAAAGGGCGGGCCCGGGCGGCGGATTCCGGGGGCGGCGCGTTCCCGTGCGGGCGGGGACGAGGCCGGGGCCGGGCGGCCGGGGCGGGGCGGTGGGCTGCCGGGGCGGTGCCGGCGGGGCCGGGGTGGCGGGCTGCGGGTGCGCCGGGCTGCCGGTGAGGGGCGGGCGGCCTCGGGGGCCGCCGGAGGAACGGACGGCCGGGCTCAGTGGGCCGTCAGGCTCGGCGGGCGGCCGGGCTCAGCGGGCCGTCGGACGCCGGGGCGGGGCGGGCGGCCGGGGGCCGCCGGAGGAACGGACGGCCGGGCTCAGCGGACCGTCAGGCTCGGCGGGCGGCCGGGCTCAGTGGGCCGTCGGGACGCCGGTGAGGGCGGTGACGACCGGGTCCAGCGCCTGGTTGATCTCGTCCCCGACCGAGCGGAAGAAGGTGATGGGGGCGCCGTACGGGTCGTTGACCTCGTCCGCCTCGGCGTCCGGCGCCAGCAGCCAGCCCCGCAGTGCCGCGGCCGCCCGGACCAGGGCGCGGGCGCGCTCGACCACGCCCTCGTCCCGGGGGTCGGGCAGGGTGGCGGGGTCTATGGCCCGGACCAGCCGGGTGAACTCCTTGAGCGTGAAGGTGCGCAACCCGGCCGAGTGCCCCATGGAGATGACCTGGGCCCGGTGGTCCCGGGTCGCGGTGAGCACCAGATCGGCGCGGATGACGTGCTCGTCCAGCAGCTCCCGCCCGGCGAACCCGGTGGCGTCGGCGCCGAAGTCCGCGAGGACCGTCTCGGCGTTGGCCTCCATGGGCGCGCCCTCGTGGCCCCAGGTGCCGGCGCTCTCCACGACCAGGCCGCCGCCCAGCGGATCACCCAGCCGGGCCGCCAGGGCATGCCGGGTCAGCCGCTCGGTGATCGGTGAGCGGCAGACATTGCCGGTGCTGACGTGGAGGATCCGGAACGTGTCGCCGGTGGCGGCGGTGCCGCCTATGCCACGCCCCTCAGGGGCGGTCAATTCGCCACCTCGAGGTCGGGTACCACCTTGCGCAGCTCGGCCGGCGAGAGGGCACCCTCGCGCAGCAGCACCGGGACCTTGCCGGTCACGTCCACGATCGACGAGGGGACGTTGCCCGGGGTGGGCCCGCCGTCCAGGTAGACCGAGACCGAGTCACCGAGCATCCGCTGGGCGGCGTCGCAGTCCTCCGGGGCCGGGTGGCCGGTCAGATTGGCCGACGAGACGCCCATCGGGCCGACCTCGGTGAGCAGCTCGATGGCGACCGGGTGCAGCGGCATCCGGATCGCGACGGTGCCCCGGGTGTCGCCCAGGTCCCACTGGAGCGACGGCTGGTGGCGGGCGACCAGGGTCAGCGCGCCCGGCCAGAACGCGTCGACCAGCTCCCACGCCTGCTCCGAGAAGTCGGTGACCAGGCCGTGCAGGGTGTTGGGCGAGCCGATCAGCACCGGCGTCGGCATGGAGCGGCCCCGCCCCTTGGCCCCGAGCAGATCCGCGACGGCCTCCGCGCTGAAGGCGTCGGCCCCGATCCCGTACACGGTGTCGGTGGGCAGCACGACCAGTTCGCCGCGGCGGACGGCGGACGCTGCCTCACGCAGGCCGGTGGTGCGGTCGGTCGCGTCGTTGCAGTCGTATCGCCGTGCCATCAGCCGATCTCCCTTTTCCTAGTCACTCGGTTCTCCCCCTGCGTGCGGCGGGGGGACCCCCACGGAGCGCCAAAGGCGCTGCCGACGGTCGACCGTGCTCGGTCGCTCGCGCGGCGGCAGCCGCATGTCTGGCAGAGCCCTCGCAACCTCCGCGCACCCCCAGACTTCGTCCGGGGGTGCCCCCACTCCCTCTCGGCGGCACCGCGCCCCGTCAGCTCGCTCGCTCCGGGCGGGCGCACCGCGCAGCGCGGGAAAGCGGCCGCCGCGCCGCCGCCGGGAGTGGCACCGCGCGGGTGGGTCGCGCGGTGGAGGGGCGGCCTCGCCGTGTCCCGGGGCGGCCTCATGGCAGGGCCTTGCGGGCGGTGGCGAAGCGGGGGCGGTTGTTCAGGTCGGGGTGGTCGGCGGCGTCGGCCCAGCCGGCCGCCTCGTTGAAGATCCACGGCACCTGGCCGCCCTGGGTGTCGGCGTGCTCGACCACGACCAGGCCGCCGGGGCGCAGCAGCCGGTGGGCGGTGCGCTCCAGGCCCCGGATGGTGTCGAGCCCGTCCTCGCCGGAGAAGAGGGCCATCTCCGGATCGTGGTCGCGCGCCTCGGGGGCGACGTACTCCCACTCGGTGAGCGGGATGTACGGGGGGTTGGAGATCACCAGGTCGACCTGGCCGTCCAGCTCCGGGAGGGCGGTCAGCGCGTCGCCCTGGTGGACGGTGACCCGGGAGCCCTCGGCGTTCTTCCGGGTCCAGACCAGGGCGTCCTCGGAGAGCTCCACCGCGTGCACCCGGGAGCGGGGCACCTCCTGGGCGATGGCCAGCGCGATGGCGCCGGAGCCGGAGCAGAGGTCCACCACGACCGGTTCGACCACGTCCATGGCGCGTACCGCGTCTATGGCCCAGCCGACCACCGACTCGGTCTCCGGGCGCGGCACGAAGACCCCCGGACCGACCTGGAGTTCCAGATAGCGGAAGAAGACCCGTCCGGTGATGTGCTGGAGCGGTTCGCGGGCCTCGCGGCGGGCCACGGCCTCCCAGTAGCGGGCGTCGAAGTCGGCGTCCTTGACCAGGTGCAGCTCTCCCCGCTTGACGCCGTGCACGAAGGCGGCGAGCTCCTCCGCGTCGAAGCGCGGCGAGGGAACGCCGGCGTCGGCCAGCCGCTGGGTGGCCTGGGCCACCTCGGCTAGCAGCAGGGTGCGGGGGCCTGGGGGGCGCCCCCCAGAGTGTGGCTGCACGCTGGTCCTCCGGGCTGAACGGTGAGTGATTACGCGGCGGCGAGCTTCGCGGCGGAGTCCGCGTCGACGCACGCCTGGATGACGGCGTCGAGGTCTCCGTCGAGCACCTGGTCCAAGTTGTACGCCTTGAAGCCCACGCGGTGGTCCGAGATCCGGTTCTCCGGATAGTTGTACGTCCGGATCTTCTCCGACCGGTCGACGGTCCGCACCTGGCTGCGGCGGGCGTCCGCCGCCTCCTTCTCCGCCTCCTCCTGGGCCGCGGCGAGCAGCCGGGAGCGCAGGATGCGCAGGGCCTGCTCCTTGTTCTGGAGCTGGCTCTTCTCGTTCTGGCAGGAGGCGACGATGCCGGTCGGCAGGTGGGTGATGCGGACGGCGGAGTCGGTGGTGTTGACCGACTGGCCGCCGGGGCCGGAGGAGCGGTAGACGTCGATCCGCAGGTCGTTGGCGTGGATCTCGACCTCGACCTCCTCGGCCTCGGGCGTCACCAGGACACCGGCGGCGGAGGTGTGGATGCGGCCCTGGGACTCGGTGGCGGGCACCCGCTGCACCCGGTGCACCCCGCCCTCGTACTTCAGCCGGGCCCAGACGCCCTGGCCGGGCTCGGTGGCGCCCTGGCCGCCCTTGGTCTTCACGGCGACCTGGACGTCCTTGTAGCCGCCCAGCTCGGACTCGTTGGCGTCGATGATCTCGGTCTTCCAGCCCACCCGCTCGGCGTACCGCAGATACATCCGGAGCAGGTCGCCGGCGAAGAGGGCCGACTCGTCGCCGCCCGCGCCCGCCTTGATCTCCAGGATGACGTCCTTGTCGTCGCTGGGGTCGCGCGGCACCAGCAGCAGCCGCAGCCGGTCGGTGAGCTCCTCGCGGCGCCGGTCCAGTTCCTTCACCTCGGCGGCGAAGTCCGGGTCCTCGGCGGCGAGTTCGCGAGCGGTCTCGATGTCCTCGCCGGTCTGCTTCCAGGACCGGTAGACGGTGATGATCGGGGTCAGCTCGGCGTACCGCTTGTTCAGCCGGCGGGCGTTGGCCTGGTCGGCGTGGACCGAAGGGTCGGCGAGCTTCTTCTCCAGATCGGCGTGCTCACCGATCAGTTCCTCGACCGCCTCGAACATCGGGGGGCTCCTGTTGTCTGCTGTGTCCGCGCGCTCGGGGTCGCGGGTGGGGGCTGCTGCGGGAGACGGCAAACGCCGGTCCCGGCCGCCCCCGTCGGGACGGCCGGAGACCGGCGCAGTGGCTCGCTACTTCTTGGCGGAGCCGGCAGCCTTGCCGAAGCGGGCCTCGAAGCGGGCCACGCGGCCACCGGTGTCGAGGATCTTCTGCTTGCCCGTGTAGAACGGGTGGCACTCGGAGCAGACCTCGGCACGGATGGTGCCGCCGTCGATGGTGCTCCGGGTGGTGAACGACGCGCCGCAGGTGCAGCTGACCTGGGTCTCGACGTACTCGGGGTGGATGTCGCGCTTCAAGGTGTCTCCTAGTTTCGGGAGGGCACCGGGTCGCAGGCGCGGGATGCGCGTACGTGAACCGGGGCCGACGTACCAGTCTGCCAGGACCGGCCGTATCTCCCAAAACCGGGGGGCGGCCGGATCTATTCCACGGCCTCCGGGGGCGGCCGGCGCCCCGGACCTCTCGCCCTGCCCGGAGGCGGCCGGCGCGGCGCACCGGACTCGCTCGCCCTGCCCGGAAGCCGTCGGCCCGGCGGGCTCCGCCCCGCCGCCCCGCCCGGGGGCGGCCGGCTAGCGGACCAGGCCCTCGGCCTGCCCGGAGGCGGTGTCCTTGGTGGCGGAGGCGGGGATCGGCTTGTCCGCCCGGAGCGCCTGCCAGACCTGCTCGGCCTTGGCCTGGAGCGGGACCACCCGGTTCGGGTCGCTGGGGTCGTACTGCACCGGCAGGGTGACCATGTGGACGTCCTTCGCGCCGAGCCCGCTGAGCCCGCGCCCGAAGGAGGCCAGCTCATTGACGGAGTTCAGCTCGGAGTCGGGCTTGATCGCCTTGGTGGCCGAGTCGGCGATGTCCAGCAGCTTCTTGGGGTTGGTGAAGATCCCGACGCTCTTCACCTGCTCGATGAACGCCTTCATGAACGCCTGCTGGAGCTGGATGCGCCCGAGGTCGCTGCCGTCGCCGACGCTCTTGCGGGTCCTGACCAGGCCGAGGGACTGCTCGCCGTCGAGCGTGTGGGTGCCCGCCGGGAGCGTGAGGTGGCTCTTCTTGTCGTCGATCGGCTTGGTGGTGGTGATCTCGACGCCGCCGAGGTCGTCGATGAACTTCTTGAAACCGGAGAAATCGACCTCGATGTAGTGGTCCATCCGGATGCCGGACATCTGCTCGACCGTCTTCACCGCGCAGGCCGGGCCGCCGGTCTCGAACGCCGTGTTGAACATCGCCCGGTGCCGGGCCGGGGCCGTCCCGCCGTCCGGCGTCGGGCACTCCGGGCGCTGCACGATGGTGTCCCGGGGGATGGAGACCACGCTGGCCTTCTTGTGGCCCTCGTAGACGTGCAGGATCATCGCCGTGTCCGAGCGGGCGGCGCCTTCGTCGCGGCCGTACGAGGAGTTGGCGCCGGACCGGGTGTCGGAGCCGAGGACGAGCACGTCCATCGACCCGTTGTCGATGTCCTGGGGGCGGTCGTCGTCCTTGAGCTGGGCGTTGATGTCCACGCTCTGGATGTTGCCGTTGAGCGAGAGATAGACGTACCCGAGCCCCGCACCGCCGGCCAGCACCAGCCCGGTGGCGGCCCAGGCGGCCACGGTGACCTTCTTGTTCTTCGGAGCCCGCCCTCTGCGGCGGCGCCCGGTGGCGCGTATTCGGCTGCTGCCCTGGTCGGCCATGTCTCCCTCTGTCCTCGGCGAATCGCTACCCCCGACCATGGCGATCAGGCCATGGTCCGTAGCCGGTCGTGCGAAGCCGACCTGTCAGACGGGGAAGCGTCCCCGAGGGTTGCACGGGGTTGTGAGAAGAACTTGAGAATCGGAGCCGGGCCCATGGCCGCCGGTTCCGGGCCATTCGGCCCGCCGGTGAGCCGGCCGACGGCCGCGCGGCCATCCGGCCACCCGTCCGCCTGCCGGGCCGAGCCCCCCCGCGCCGGTACGAGCCCGGGGGCGTGGCCGCCCGGCGGCGGAGCCGTACCCCCGACTCCCGGCCAGTGCCGCGCGGTTCCCGTCCCGGGACACCCGCCCCTGGGCACCCGTACCGGTGCGGCCCGGGGACGGCCCACCCGGCAGCGGCGGGGCCCGTACCGCCGGGCCCGTACCGCCGGGCCCGGGCCTGAGCAGCGGTGACACCGGGGCCCCGGCTCCGGTGTGCCGGGCCCAGGACGCCGGGCCGCGTGACGACCCCGGGCCGTCCTGGACCGGACGCTCCGGCGCGGGCTAGGGAAGCGGAGCCGTACAGCGTCGTACGGCGGGGATCCGGGACCGGGCCGGCCCACGGGCCCGGGTGCCGGAAACGCCGGCGCGCCGTGGCCCCGTACCGGAAGTACGGGGCCACGGCGCGCAAGATGCCGGACGGCGGGCCGCTATGGCCCGGCGGCCGGGTCCGGCGGGGACACGGTGAGCAACACCGCGCCCCCACCGGACAGCCGGTCGGCCGGTCAACCAATCGGCCAGTCAGCCGGTCAGCCGGTCAGCCGAAGAGGTTGAAGGCGTTCCAGCCGCCGCCGATCTTCACCCGGGCCGCGAACGGCGCCGAGGCGGATCCGCGACCGGGGTAGAGCCAGAGCGTCCCGGCGCTGTCGCGGGCGAACAGGTCGGCCCGGCCGTCACCGTTGACGTCGCCGGTGGCGGCGAACGCGGTGAAGGTCCAGCCGCCGCCGATCAGCGTCCGGGCCCCGAAGGGCGCGGAGGCCGAGCCGGTGCCCGGGTAGACGTACAGCCGGCCGGCGGTGTCGCGGGCGAGCAGGTCGGCCCGGCCGTCACCGGTGTAGTCGCCGCGGCCGGTGAGGGTCATGGTGCCCCAGCCGCCGCCCACCCTGACGCGGGCGCCGAAGGTGCCGTCGCCCCGGCCCGGGTACGTCCACATCACGCCCGAGGCGTCCACCGCGAGCAGGTCGGCCGCGCCGTCGCCGGTCAGGTCGCCCGGGACCGCGAGGGACTTCATCGCGCCCCAGCCGCCGCCGATCCGGGTCCGGACGAAGGTCATGGTCCGCTCGTCCAGGTGGTACCAGCCCAGGTCGCCCTTGGTGGTGCGGTACAGGTACTCGAAGACGCCGTCCCGCTTCAGGTCGGCCTGGCGGACGAGGTTGACGTCGCTCCAGTTGCCGTAGCTCTCCCGGCCGCCCAGCGTGGTGCCGCGCGAGTAGTACTCGAACAGCTCGCCGCCGGTGGTGCGGGCCAGCAGGTCCGCCCGGCCGTCGTCGTTCAGGTCGGCGTCGTCCAGCCGCGGGGCTATCCGCCCGGTGTAGCTGGCGGCCTTGGCGAAGACGCCGTAGGCGCCCTTGGCCACGCAGTCGGTGACGCCCCAGGAGACCACGCCGACGATCCGGCCGCCGACCACGAGCGGGCCGCCCGAGTCGCCGTTGCAGGCCGTCACCGTGCCGGCGTCCTGGCCGGAGGCCGCGTTGCCCGCGCAGAACATGTTGCGGGGGGTGAACTCGCCGCCGTAGTAGCTCGCGCAGGAGGAGTCGGCCCGGACCGGGACGGTCGCCTTCTGGAGGGTCGGCGCCAGGTCGTCCTTGGTGGAGCTGGTGCGGCCCCAGCCGTAGACGGTGGCGGCGGTGCCCGCCTTGTACGAGGCGGTGTCGGTGGCCGGGGTCACCGGGAGCGTCTTGTACGGCAGCGGGGCGCTGAGCGTGAGCACCGCGACGTCGTTGTCGAGCGTGACGTCGTTGAAGGTGGGCTCCACCCACTGGCGGGTGACGCCGACGACGGTGGCGTTGTCGTCGAAGAGCTTCGCCGAGCCGGCCAGCACCGCGCCGCGCGAGGTCCAGTCGCTGCCGTACGCGCAGTGCGCGGCCGTCAGGACCTTGTTCGGCGCGACCAGGGTGCCGCCGCAGAAGAAGCTGTCGTCACCGTTCTCGTAGTACAGCTGCACCATCCACGGCGCCTCGTTGATCGCCGCGGACTTACCGCTGATGATCTTCGGGTCCACGGTGCGGCGCGGCGACCCGCTCGGCGCGGGCTGCGGCGCGGCGGTGACGGCGGCGGGCTCCGGGTCGTCCTGCCCGGCGCCCTTGCGCAGGGCCGCGCGGACGTCCGCCACCCGGGCGCGCAGCTCCGCCGCCGAGGGCGCGGCCGGCTCGCGCAGGGTGCGCGCGTCCGGGTGCGGAACCGGGGCGGCCTGGGCGGATACGGCGCCGAGCACGCCGCCTCCCAGGGTGAGTGCGGCGAGGGCCGCGGGGAGGGCGAGCCGCGCCCTCCGCTGAGCAGATGTCACTCAGGTCTCCTCTCCAGGGCCGTGCGGGGAGGGACCGAGCGGTCGGCGACCGCGACGCGGGACACCACCGGGAGAGGCACGGAGGGACCGGACCCGGCCGGATGGGCCGAATGGGCCCACGCTCCGGCGCGGAGCCGTGCCGCCGGCATGGCTCCGCCCACCCAGTGGGCCAGATTCGGAAATACGTTCCCCCCACTACGACCCGCTGATCGTACAACGCCGAACCGCCCCCGTCACGACGTGACGGGGGCGGTTCGGCGTACGGTGCGACACCCGGCCGGGCGGGGCACGGAAGGCCGGTCAGGACCGGCCGGAAGACCGGTCGGGACGGGCCGGAAGGCCGGTCGGGACAGGCCGGGACGGGCCGGAAGGACCCCTCCTGACGGTCGTCGCGGTCAGTCGTTTCCGTTGCCGGCCGACGGGGTCGTCTTCTGGATCTGGAGCAGGAACTCCGCGTTGGACTTCGTCTGCTTCATCTTGTCGAGCAGCAGCTCGATCGCCTGCTGCTGGTCGAGCGCGTGCAGCACCCGGCGCAGCTTCCAGACGATGCCCAGCTCCTCGCCGCCCAGCAGGATCTCCTCCTTGCGGGTGCCGGACGCGTCCACGTCCACCGCCGGGAAGATGCGCTTGTCCGCGAGCTTCCGGTCGAGCTTGAGCTCCATGTTGCCGGTGCCCTTGAACTCCTCGAAGATCACCTCGTCCATCCGCGAGCCGGTGTCGACCAGCGCGGTGGCCAGGATGGTCAGCGAGCCGCCGTCCTCGATGTTCCGCGCGGCACCGAAGAAGCGCTTCGGCGGGTAGAGCGCGGTCGAGTCGACACCACCGGACAGGATGCGGCCGGAGGCGGGCGCCGCGAGGTTGTACGCACGGCCCAGACGGGTGATGGAGTCCAGCAGGACGACCACGTCGTGGCCCAGCTCGACCAGGCGCTTGGCGCGCTCGATGGCCAGCTCGGCGACGGTGGTGTGGTCCTCGGCGGGACGGTCGAAGGTCGAGGAGATGACCTCGCCCTTCACCGACCGCTGCATGTCGGTGACCTCTTCCGGACGCTCGTCGACGAGGACGACCATCAGGTGGCACTCGGGGTTGTTGTGGGTGATCGCGTTGGCGATCGCCTGCATGATCATGGTCTTGCCGGTCTTCGGCGGGGCCACGATCAGACCGCGCTGGCCCTTGCCGATCGGCGACACCAGGTCGATGATCCGGGTGGTCAGCACGCCCGGGTCGGTCTCCAGGCGGAGCCGGTCCTGCGGGTAGAGCGGGGTGAGCTTGTTGAACTCCGGACGGCCCCGGCCCGAGTCGGCGGCCATGCCGTTGGCGGAGTCCAGCCGCACCAGGGCGTTGAACTTCTCGCGGCGCTCGCCCTCCTTGGGCTGGCGCACGGCACCGGTGATGTGGTCGCCCTTGCGCAGGCCGTTCTTGCGGACCTGGGCGAGGGAGACGTACACGTCGTTCGGGCCCGGCAGGTAGCCGGAGGTCCGGATGAACGCGTAGTTGTCGAGGATGTCGAGGATGCCCGCGACCGGGATCAGGACGTCGTCGTCGGAGACCTGGGGCTCGCCGCCGCCGGCGAAGTCCTCACGGCCCCGGCGGCCCCGGCGGTCGCGGTACCGGCCGCGCCGGCCGCGGCGGCCGCCCTGCTCGTCGTCGAAGTCGTCCTGCGGGCCGCTCTGGCCGCCCTGCTGACCGCCCTGGCGCTGCTGGCGCTGGCCACCGCCGCCGCCCTGCTGCTGGTCGTCGCCCTTGCGGTCGCGCTGGCGGTCCCGCTGGCGGTCGCCCCGGTCCCGGCGGCGATCGCGGCGGCCGTCGGCGCCGTCCTGGCCGTCGCCCTTGGCGGTGTCGGGCCGCTCCTCGGTGCGGGTGTCGGTCCTGGCCTCGGTGCGCACCTCGGTGGCGACGTCGCCGCGCGCCTCGGAACGGGACTCCGTGCGGGCCTCGCCCTCCGGGGCACCGGCCGGCGCGGTGGCGCGACGGCGGCGGCGCTCGGCCGCGGGCTGGTCGTCGCTGGCGGGCTGGCCCGGGATGTCGATCTGCTGCTGGGCGACCGGCTGGCCCGCCTTCACCGTCTTGGCGGCGGACTTCCCGGCGGCGGAGTCGGCGGCGCCGGCGGACTTGTCGGCGGCCTCCTCGCCCGTACGGGCCTTGGAGGTGGTCCGGCGCTTGGGCTTGGCCCCGTCCGCGTCGGCGCTCTTCGCCGCGGGGGCGCCGCCGGCCGCGGCCTGCGCCTCCTTGATGACCTCGATCAGCTGGCTCTTGCGCATCCGCGCGGTGCCCCTGATGCCGAGGCCGGACGCGACCTGCTGCAGCTCGGCCAGGACCATGCCCTCAAGGCCGGTGCCGGAGCGGCGGCGCCGTGCGGTGGTGCCAGTGGCAGCACCTGCGGCGGGCGCGGCGCTGTCGACACTGGTGTCGGCGGGCACGCCCATCAGATCGGTGGTGTCGCTCACGAAGGGTCCTTCCCTGGAGCGGACGTCGGCCTTCTGGCTCGGCGACCGGTTGTGCTGTCCGGCCCGGTCCGTGATCTCGTTCGATCGCGGCCGGAGCCGGGGCGGTGGTCCCGCCGGGATGTACGGCGGAAGAAGAAACAACGTGCGTGGGTCCGGCCCGAGGCCCCCTGCTCGGCCCACTCGCGCGGAGAGCGAGGGGTGTCGCGTGCCGGTTCCGGAGCGTGCTCGAAACTGCTCAGGCGGGCTGCTCAGGCAGTTGGGGAGGCTCCCGGAAGAAAGGTGGTCCCGGAAGGGGACACGCAGCACCACGCCACAAAGACGTCGGGTGCAGACTTGAGGTTAACACTACCGGCTCCAACAAACATTCCCCCTCTCCCACACCGGCAATCCCGCACCTGTGCGCGGCGCCCGCTCAGGCGGCCAGCGGCAGCACGCTCGCCCCGGAAACGTCCAGGTCGAGCCGGTTGGCGGCCCAGCCGTCGCCCGCCAGTCTGGCCACCTTCTCGGCCGTCCCCTCGTCGGCCAGCGCCAGCACCGTGGGCCCCGCGCCGGAGATGACCGCGGGTACGCCGTCCGCGCGCAGCCGCCGCACCAGGGCGACGCTCTCCGGCATGGCCGGCGCCCGGTACTCCTGGTGCAGCCGGTCCTCGGTGGCGGCGAGCAGCAGCTCGGGGCGCCTGGTCAGCGCCTCCACCAGCAGTGCGGCCCGGCCGGCGTTGGCGGCGGCGTCCACATGGGGGACGGTACGGGGCAGCAGCCCGCGGGCGGTCTCGGTGAGAACCGGCCGGTCGGGGACGAAGACCACCGGAACGACGGTGGCGGCGGGGTCCATCCGGATCGCGCGCGCCGCTCCGCCCTCGCTCCAGGCGAGCGTGAAGCCGCCGAAGAGACAGGCGGCCACGTTGTCGGGGTGTCCCTCGATCTCGGTGGCGAGCTCCAGCAGCGCCGCGTCGTCGAGCCGGGCGTCGCCGCCTATGGTCACCGCGCGGGCGGCGACGATTCCGGCGCAGATGGCGGCCGACGAGGAGCCGAGGCCCCGGCCGTGCGGAATGCGGTTGGCGCAGACGACCTCCAGGCCGCGCGGCTGGCCGCCGAGCAACTCGAAGGCGGTGCGCAGGGAGCGTACGAGCAGATGGCTCTCGTCGCGCGGGAGCGAGTCGGCGCCCTCACCTGCGATGTCGATGTGCAGTCCGGAGTCGGCGACCCGGACGACCACGTCGTCGTAGAGGCCCAGCGACAGGCCCAGGGCGTCGAAGCCCGGCCCCAGATTGGCGCTGGTGGCGGGAACGCGCACCCGGACGGCGGCGGCGCGGAACGCGGGACCGGCCATCTTGCGATGACTCTCCTTGGCTATGGACGACGTGCGGGGGACGGCGTGGCTGCGACGACCGGCCCGGACGGGCTCGCGCGGCCTGCGCGGCGCCCGTTCCGCCTCGCCCCTGGGGGCGGCGTCGGCAGCAACGGCGACGGTGCCGCGGCATATGCGGCGCGGCGGGTTCGGTACAGCCTATCGAAGGAAGGTTCTGGGACGACACAGGGCGCACAGGAGGCGCACGATGCGTGTCGCGGGGCCTCCGTGCTCCTTTGGGGCATGCGGTACGGCTTGCGGCTTTTTCCGGTACGGCGCCGGGCTCGTCCGGCCGGGAGGCGTACGGCGGCACAAGGCGCGCCGGGGCGTGAGACGCGGGCGGCACAGGGCACGTCGGGCCGTGCGACGTACGGCGTCGCCGGTCCCGGCCGGGCCGCGGGCGTACGGCCCTCACCAGGCACGCCCGCCCCGGAGACGTACGACGGCCCGGGGCGCACCGGTCCGCGAACGCCCGGCATTCCCGGGCACGTCGGGCCCGGACACGTACGACCGCACAGGGCGCCCCGGGACCATGGACGCGCGGCGGCGGGACGGGGCGCGCCCGATCCGGGGACGTACGACGGCCGCGACGACGTACGACGGGCCCGAGGACGTACGGCGGGCCGTAGAGGTACGACGGGCACGCGCGATCCGCGAACGAGCGGCGTCCCCGGGCAGGTCGGGCTCGGAGACGTACGAGGCGCCGGGCGCGCCCGGGCCGCGAACGGATGGCGCGGTTCCGGCCGGGCGGGCCCGATCGCCGCTCGGACGGCGGGAGTTCGGGCACCCTTCCGTCCGTCGACTTCCGGCCGGGTACCGCACACCGCGCCTCCGGCCGGGTACGCCCCCGTCGGCGGGCACCCGGCCCGGCGAGCCGACGCCACAGGCCCCGTCCCGGGACCCGGCCCGGGACGCGCCGGACGGGCGCCGGACACGCCGTCAGGAAGGGCGTCCCGCCCGGCTCCGGGTGGCCGGCACCGCACCGCCCGGCGTCACCGGCAGCGGGCGTTCCCGGGCAGGTCGTACGTCCAAGGCGACCGCCCGTGACCTGCGCACTCCCGCGCCGCGCCCGTGCGTCCGGCACGCCTCGGCGTCCCGTGCACCCCCGTGCGGAACGCGCACCGGGCCGCCGATCCCGCCCGGCCGGGCGAACGCCGGGCCCGCCCCGGACAGGACGCACCCGGCGCGACGGCGGCACGAGTCCCCGTCGGGCCGCCCCGGATCCGGAGCCGTCAGGCGAGGCCGAGGCGCCCGGCGGCGGCGGCCGCGTCGACCGGGACGGTGACCGGCTGCGGGGCTCCCGCGACCGCCCAGTCCGGGTCCTTGAGGCCATTTCCGGTCACCGTGCAGACGATGGTCTGGCCCGGGTCGACCTTGCCCTGCTCGGCCGCCTTCAGCAGACCGGCCACCGAGGCGGCCGAGGCGGGCTCCACGAAGACGCCCTCCTGCGCGGCCAACAGCCGGTAGGCGCGCAGGATCTCACGGTCCGTCACCTCGTCGATGAAGCCGCCGGACTCGTCGCGCGCGGCGAGGGCGTAGTTCCAGGAGGCCGGGTTGCCGATCCGGATGGCGGTGGCGATGGTGGACGGGTCCTTGACCACCTCGCCGCGCACCAGCGGGGCCGAACCGGACGCCTGGAAGCCCCACATGCGCGGGGTCCGGGTGGCCACGGCGTCCGCCGCGTACTCCCGGTAGCCCTTCCAGTAGGCGGTGATGTTGCCGGCGTTGCCGACCGGCAGGACATGGATGTCGGGGGCGTCGCCGAGCATGTCCACGATCTCGAAGGCGGCCGTCTTCTGGCCCTCGATACGGACCGGGTTGACCGAATTGACCAGCGCCACCGGGTAGTTGTCGGAGAGCGCGCGGGCCAGCGTCAGGCAGTCGTCGAAATTGCCGTCCACCTGGAGGATCTTGGCGCCGTGCACCAGCGCCTGGCCCATCTTGCCGAGGGCGATCTTGCCCCGCGGGACCAGCACCGCCGAGACCATCCCGGCGCGCACCGCGTAGGCGGCGGCCGAGGCGGAGGTGTTGCCGGTGGAGGCGCAGATGACGGCCTGGGCGCCCTCCTCCTTGGCGCGGGTGATGGCCATGGTCATGCCCCGGTCCTTGAAGGAACCGGTGGGGTTGGCCCCCTCGACCTTCAGGTGCACCTCACAGCCGGTGCGCTCGGAGAGGACCTGGGCCGGGACGAGCGGGGTGCCGCCCTCGCGCAGCGTGACGACGGGCGTGGTGGCCGTGACCGGAAGACGGTCCCGGTACTCCTCGATGATGCCGCGCCACTGGTGGGTCCTGGTCATGGGTCCTTACTCCCCTTCAACACGCATGATGCTGGCGACACCGCGCACGGTGTCGAGCTTGCGCAGCGCCTCGACGGTCCCGGAGAGGGCGGCGTCGGGCGCGCGGTGGGTGACGACGACGAGGGACGCCTCGCCGCCTCCGTCCTGGCGGCTCTGCTGGCGCACCGTGTCGATGGAGACACCGTGCTCCGCGAAGACCGTCGCGACCTGGGCGAGCACGCCCGGTTTGTCGGCCACGTCCAGGCTGATGTGGTACCGCGTCACCACGTCGCCCATGGGGCTCACGGGCAGCTGGGTGTACGCGGACTCGCCGGGCCCGGTCGATCCTTCGACCCGGTTGCGGCAGACGGCGACCAGGTCGCCGAGGACGGCCGAGGCGGTCGGCGAACCGCCGGCGCCGGGGCCGTAGAACATCAGCTGCCCGGCCGCCTCGGCCTCCACGAAGACCGCGTTGTACGCGCCGCGGACGGAGGCGAGCGGGTGGCTGAGCGGGATCATCGCGGGGTGCACCCGGGCGGTGACGGAGCCCCCGTCGGCGGCCCGCTCGCAGATGGCGAGCAGCTTGATGGTGCAGCCCATCCGCTTGGCGGAGGCGAAGTCGGCGGAGGTGACCTCGGTCATCCCCTCGCGGTAGACGTCGTCCAGCCGGACCCGGGTGTGGAAGGCGATCCCGGCGAGGATGGCGGCCTTGGCGGCGGCGTCGAAGCCCTCGACGTCGGCGGTCGGGTCGGCCTCGGCGTACCCGAGCGCGGTGGCCTCGTCGAGCGCCTCGGAGTAACCGGCGCCGGAGGTGTCCATCTTGTCGAGGATGAAGTTGGTGGTGCCGTTGACGATGCCGAGCACCCGGTTGACCTTGTCCCCGGCGAGCGACTCGCGCAGCGGCCGGACCAGCGGGATGGCGCCGGCGACGGCGGCCTCGTAATAGAGGTCCTGGCCGTGCCGCTCGGCCACCGCGTGCAGGGCGGCGCCGTCCTCGGCGAGCAGCGCCTTGTTGGCGGAGACGACCGAGGCGCCGTGCTCGAAGGCCGTGGTGATCAGCGTCCGGGCCGGCTCGACGCCCCCGATGACCTCCACCACGACGTCGATGTCGCCGCGCTTGACCAGCGCGGTGGCGTCGGTGGTGACCAGCTCGGGCGCGATGCCCGCGCGCACCTTGCCGGGGCGGCGTACGGCCACTCCGGCGAGCTCCACCGGGGCGCCGATGCGGGCGGCGAGGTCGGCGGCATGCGTCGTCATGATGCGCGCCACCTCTGAGCCGACCACTCCACAGCCCAGCAGCGCCACCTTCAACGGACGCGTACGCATCATCCGACCTCGATTCCTTCTCCAGCGTGAATGTCAACCAGTCTCACTCACCGGACGGGGCTTTCCGCCCGCGGTCCGGATCCTGAGACATGAATTTCATCACCCGGGCCTCGGGCACCGGGGCGGCCGCCCGGGCGAGGCGCGCGCGAGCATCGCCCCCCGACCAGCTTCTCATCGCCCCACCCGCGCCGGGCGGATCGGCCCCCACCTGACCGCGAGGTCCTCACCGGTCCGGGGCCCCACCGGACCGGAAGGACCCCAGCCGTCCGAGAACCCCACCTGGCCGGGAGACCTCCGGGTCCGGAAGGCCGCGCCGGGCCGGGAAGGCCCTCACCGGACCCGGAAGACCTTCGGATCCGGAAGGCCCCCGGTCCGGAGGGACCCCCGCCCCACTCCCCCTCGGCTCCCGGTCCCCCTCGCGGGAAGCTTCCCCTCACCCCACATCGAGACGGAGCAGGTCCTCCTCCGTCTCCCGGCGGACGATCACCCGGGTCTGCCCGTCCCCGACCGCGACCACCGGCGGGCGGAGGGCGTGGTTGTAGTTGCTGGCCATGGAGCGGCAGTACGCGCCGGTGGCCGGCACCGCGAGCAGATCGCCCGGCGCCACGTCCTCCGGCAGGAAGGCGTCCTTCACCACGATGTCGCCGCTCTCGCAGTGCTTGCCGACCACCCGGCTGAGCATCGGCCCGGCGTCGCTGGCCCGGGAGACCAGGGCGACCGTGTACTCGGCGTCGTAGAGCGCGGTACGGATGTTGTCGGACATGCCGCCGTCCACGCTGACGTACGTCCGCAGGCCCTCCAGCGGCTTCACCGTGCCCACCTCGTACAGCGTGAACGCGGTCGGGCCCACGATCGCGCGGCCGGGCTCCACCGAGATCCGCGGCGTCGCCAGCCCCGCCGCCTCGCACTCCCGGGAGACGATGTCGCGCAGCGCCTTGGCGATCTCGTGCGGCTCGCGGGGGTCGTCGTCCGGGGTGTACGCGATGCCGAGGCCGCCGCCGAGGTCGATCTCGGGCAGCTCGACGCCGTGCTCGTCGCGGACCTGGGCGAGGAGCTGGACGACCCGGCGGGCGGAGACCTCGAAGCCGGCCATGTCGAAGATCTGCGAGCCGATGTGCGAGTGGACGCCGATCAGCTCCAGGCCGTCCAGCGACAGCGCCCGGCGGACCGCCTCGGCCGCCTGGCCGCCGGCGAGCGCGATGCCGAACTTCTGGTCCTCGTGGGCGGTGGCGATGAACTCGTGGGTGTGCGCCTCGACCCCCACGGTGACCCGGATCTGCACCCGCTGCCGGACGCCCAGCGACTGGGCGGCGTGTGCGACCCGGACGATCTCCTGGAAGGAGTCGAGCACGATCCGCCCGACCCCGGTCTCCACGGCCCGCCGGATCTCCGCGTCGGACTTGTTGTTGCCGTGGAAGGCGATCCGCTCGGCGGGCATCCCGGCGTCGAGCGCGGTGGTCAGCTCGCCGCCGGAGCAGACGTCCAGGTTGAGCCCCTCCTCGGTGAGCCAGCGCACCACCGCGCGGGAGAGGAAGGCCTTGCCGGCGTAGAACACGTCGGCGTCCGGCCCGAACGCCTCCGCCCACGCCCGGCACCGGGCCCGGAAGTCCGACTCGTCCAGGATGTACGCCGGGGTGCCGAACTCCTCGGCGAGCCGGGTGACCTCGATCCCGCCGACCCGTACGACACCGTCGGCGCCGCGCTCCACGGTGCGGGCCCAGACCTTGCCGTCCAGGCCGTTGAGGTCGGTGGGCGGGGCCGAGTAGTGGCCTTCGGGGAACACATCGGCGTGGCGGGGACCGGCGGGGTGTGCGGAACGGCTCATGTCTCTCTCACAGGTTCACGTGTCACGAGGTCACAGAGGTCACAGAGGTCACAGAGGTCACAGGTGGACGGGTGCGCTGATGCCGAGCAGGGACAGGCCGCCGGCCAGCACCGTCCCGGCGGCTTCGGCGAGCGCGAGCCGGGCCCGGTGGGCGGCCGAGGGTTTCTCGTCCCCCCGGGGCAGCACGGTGTGCTGGAACCCCAGGAACGCGTCCGCCACGGCCTCCAGCTGCCGGGCCACCCGGTCCGGGGCCCGCAGCCGCGCGGCCCCCGCCAGCGTTTCCGGCCAGTCCCCGAGCGCCCGCAGCAGCCGGGCGTCCCCGTCCTCCCCCGGCTCGGCGCGCACCCCCAGCGCCTCGGCGTTCCCCAGCACCGCGCGGGTCCGGGCGTGGGCGTACCGGACGGTGAACAGCCCGTTGGCCTCCGTCTGCACCAGCAGCGGCGCGGGGTCCAGCGCCCGGTCGCGCCCGGCCGGCCGCAGCAGCGCCCAGCGCACCGCGTCCGCGCCGTACCGCCGTACGTCCGGATCGGCCGGCACCACCCGCAGCCGCTCCCCCCGGTCGGCCCGCACCTCCACCCGGGCCCCCTGCCCGCGCAGCAGCCGCGCCACGACCTCGGTCACCACCGCGGCCCGGGCCTCCCCGGGCTCCCGCAGCACGACCTCCGAGCCGCGCAGCCCGTCACCGCCACCGCCACCGACCCCGGCCGCCAGCGCCGCCCGGACCACCGAGGCGCCGCTGCCCCCGCCGAGCGTGAAGTTCAGAAACCCCGGCCCCGTGACATCCACCCGCTCGATGCCCGGTACGCCCGCCAGCCGGTCCCGCAGGATCTCCGCCACCCGCAGCGGCGGCAGCCCCACCGGCCCGGCGAGCCGCAGCGCCGCGTTGCTGGCCCAGTCGCCGCACCCGCCCGCGCGGGGCCGGCCGACCGTGATCCCGGACGGCGGCCCGGCCCCCTTCAGCGCTCCCTCGTCCATCGCACGCCGCACGGCGTCCTGGACGATCAGCGAGAGCTCGGCGGGGGTCACACGCCCAGCGTATGGGAGATCGGAGCCGCCCCCGCGACCGGTTCCGCGATGCGGTCACCCCGCCCGCCGCCCTACCGACAGGTCTGCTTCCCCGGCGGCGCCGGCGTCTCCCGCCGCAGCAGCTCCCGCACCACCCGCACCAGTTCCTCCGGCTCGAACGGCTTGGCCAGGAACGCGTCCACCCCGCTGACCCCCGCCTGCCCGCACCCGCTCACCATCGCCACCGGCAGATGGCTCGTCCGCGGGTCCTCCCGCAACCGCGCCGCCGTCCGCAGCCCGTCCAGCCGGGGCATGACCATGTCCAGCGTGATCACATCGGGCCGCACCCGGTGGACGACCTCCAGGCACTCGGCACCATCGGCCGCGGTCACCACCTCGAAGCCCTCCAGCTCAAGGTTGACCCTGATCAGCTGCCGGATGACCCTGTTGTCGTCCACAACGAGGACCCGGCCAAGGACGCCTGACACACCTCGAGCGTAGGACCCCGCCCCGCCCCGCGCCCCGGTTTTCCCCACTTCCACCCCCACGAGCGAGCACCCCCGCTCCCACCTCCCCGAACACCCGGTCACGGACACCCTCCCGGAGCTGGTAGTGTTCTACCCGTCGCCGCGAGAACGCAGCGAATGCCCCCGTAGCTCAGGGGATAGAGCAACGGCCTCCGGAGCCGTGTGCGCAGGTTCGAATCCTGCCGGGGGCACTCGCCAGACCACCTACGAAAATCCGTAGGTGCCCAGGGCGGATGTCTATGCGAGAGAGCGGGAGTCAGTCTCACTGACTCCCGCTCTTTCTCGTTGCCTCTCAGTATTCGCGACACACCTCCGACACATTCTCTAGAGCTTCGATGCTCGATCGTGGCCGCGCTGGGAATCGGGCCGGACCATCTGGACCGGTCGTGCGTGCTGGAGGCAATCAGCTTGGATCCAGGTGCCGTCCTCGCGGCCGTCACCATCGCCCAGATCCGCGGCGTGGTCGAGCGGTTGATCGCCGCTGGCCAGGAACAACGGAGATCCGGAGGGATCTCGACTTGCGCAGGCCAATCCCTTTGTGAACATCTGGTCCCGCGTTATGCACGGTCAGTCCGGTTGGTTAGCCGGCCGGCAACGCATTCACGGGTGTCGGCGCCCGTCAGCCGCTCGGTAGGCTCTCAGCCCTCGGCCGTGAGCGCGGCAGCGGTTGAGTGCACGAATGCGTCCGGATTGTCCAGCATGATGTTGTGCCCGCAATCGGGGATCGCGGCCACGCGCACACCGGCTTCCGCGAGTTCACCGGCACCGCTGAGCGGGCCGTCGGCCCGGGGGAACAGGAAGGCGCGCGGGATCCGCAGCCCCAACAGCAGCTCACGCATCGTGGGAGTGGTCCCACGGGCGAGGTGCACCGCGCTGCGGTGCAGGGCCTCACGGCCGGCTAGGCGCATCGTGGACCACCAGTGGGGGCCCGCCAGGTCGCTGATGTGCTGCCAGCCGCCCGCCAGGAACTCAAGCTCGGAGAGGGCGGCGATGCCGCTGCTCCCGGGGGCGCCGGGCACCGGCGTGACGGGGTCAAGGTTGGCGTCCACCAGGACCAGCCGGGACACCAAGTGGGGGTGACGGGTCGCCAGGACGATGGCGACGGAACCGCCCATGCTGTGCGCGATCACCTCCGCGCCGTAGACGCCCGCGCACGTCAGGGCGGCAGCCAGCGCGTCGGCGTGGGACTCGAGACGGTAGTCGAAGTCCGCGGGCCGGTCGCTGATGCCGTGACCCAGGAGATCGACGAGCAGCGACCGGTGACCCGCGAGAAGCGGATGAACAGCCGCTTCCGCGAAGTAGGCGGGTGAAGTGGCGCCCAGGCCGTGCACATAGACGCGGGCCGGCTCCTGCCCCGGCAGTTCCACCCAACGGATCTGGTCCCCTCCGGGCGTCACGGTGGCGTTACGCACTCTTCGCTCCCCTGCGGTCATCGCTGATCGGCAAGAGCGTAGCCACCGCCACCGGGGTAAGGGCGTGCCGGGGCTCTTCTCATCGCGAAGCCCGGAAGTCAGGCGGCCTTGGCGGACTCCGGGGCCGGATCGCTCGGCCGGGTGTCACGAGGAGCCTTGTTCCGGCCACGAGTGATCGCGGCCACAGCAGCGAGAATGAGCGCCGTTCCCGCGAGGTGGTGCCACGTCAGTTGCTCGTCCGCGAGAGTCGCGCCGAGCAGCAGCGCGATGACCGGGGTCACGAACGCGTACGCGGAGGTACGGGTGGGTCCCCATTCCCGTAGCAGGTACGTGTAGGCGGTGAAGCCCAGCACCGAGCCCACCAGCACCAAGTATCCCCAGCTGAGCCATGCCGGGCCCTCCTCCGGCAGCGGCTGCCGGAAGATCCGCTCCCCTTCGACGGCGACGGAGACGGGCAGCAGGATCAGGCCGCCCACGAGGTTCTCGAAGGCGGACATCAGGGCCGCGGGGTACCGGGACAGGACGTCGCCGCCGTAGACCCCCGCCCAGTCGTAAACGAGCGTGCCAACCACAATGGCCAGAGCGGCCACGATCTTCCGCGACGACCAGTCGCTGCCGCTCTGCCCGTACAGCAGGAGCACCACTCCGCACAGACCGATGCCTAGGGAGGTCCACTGGGTCCGTCCGATCACCTCACGGGTCATCGTGGCAGCGAAGAAGAACAGGCCGATCGGCACAAACCCCTGAACCAAGACGCCGGCCGTTCCCGAGTCGATGTACTGCTCGCCCCAGAAGATGAGGCCGAAGCAGACGCTGATCGCCCCTGCCGACATCACCGTCAGCGGTCGCAGGTCGCGGCGCGCGATCCGCTGCCAGCCGCCGAGCCACCGCGCGAGCAGGAGCAGGAGCAGACCCGCCACGATGAAGCGGGTCGCGGCGAACCACAGCGGAGGCATCGCGGTGACCCCGAATCGGATCGCCACCCAGGTGCTGCCCCACGCGACACAGAGAGTCGTGAAGACGGCCCAGGTGAACGCGGACGGCCGGCCGCGCGCCTCAGGCATGGGGGCCGCTCTTGCGCAACGCCAGCACCGTGGTGCTCCCGAAGGCGGCTGTGCGGCTGCTGAGGTCGGCAACGAGCGCGAACCCGTGCGCGCAGATCTCCTCGATGAGCTCGCTCGTCGGGCTCTCCTTGTACGGGACGAGGGGCAGCATGATGTCCGTGGTGCCGCCGTCCTCCAGCCGGATGCGGCGCGGGATGACGCGTCCGGGTATGACGGGGCCCACTGACTCGTAGTCGGGCACGGAGAAGAACCCGTCGAGCCACCGCTCACGGCAGTGCGCCACCAGGAACAGCCCGTCCGGTACGAGCAGCTCGTGCACCCGCCTCAGGTGGGCCGAGCGCAGGTCACTGTCCGGGAGCATGTGCAGGCATCCCATGTTGACGGCGAGGGCGAACCGGGCTCTGGGGAGGTCCGCCAGGACGCAGATGTCCCGTTCGAGGAAGGCGGCCGCGACCCCCGAGGCGGCGGCGCGCTCCCGAGCCTTGGTCAGTGCAGGACGGGCCACGTCGACGCCCACCACGTCGAACCCCCGGCCAGCCAGGTAGGTGGAGTCCCGCCCCTCGCCGCAGCCGAGGTCAATGACGGGGCACGGCTCGATGTCCAGCACGTCCAGCGCGTGTACGAGCGCGTCGTTGGGCTCGGGGGGTTCCCACAGGGGTGCTCCGGCGGCGTAGACGGTCGCGTAGCGGTCGGAGTAGCCGTAGTAGTAGTCACGCAGTGGAGGGATCGACTCGATCTCCGGAAGACGCTCGGGACACTCGATCAGCGCGTCCGGTGCGGCGGAGATCTCGACGACGACACAGGTCTCCGTTCCGGAGCTGGGCCTCAGGCCCGCCGATGCGCCCTGCTCCAGGCGGCGTGCCTGTCCTTCCCCGACCAACTCGGCAGGCGTCCCGCCGGCGAGGGGGATGAATTCCGCCCGGCCGGAGATCACTATGAGGAAGGCGTCGCCCTTCGCGGTGAGGCAGACCGGCCGGGTGACGCACCGCTTGGCGAGGGTCCGGCCGTCGGCAAGGCAGCGGCGGTCCTCGAGGCGGTGGAAGGAGTCGATGTCCACCGAGCCCTGGGTCAGCAGCATGGCGAGGGCCGGATCGTTGGTGCCGGGATCGAGGACAATCTCCAGCGAGACGGAGTGGTGCGGCTGGGTTCTCGCGGTCATCACATGGCCCCTTCGCCGGCGGTTGCACGGCTGAGCTTGATCCTGCGGACGAGCTGGCGCTGCTCGTCCGGCCACCAGGCGCCGCAGTCGTCACTGACCACACAGGCCGCGCACCGCTCCAGGTCGTAGACCCGCATGCCGGTGATCGGCGGCGCGTACAGGTGGAGGGTCACCGTCAGCCCGTCCGACGGGTTCTCCATGCTGTGGACCACGGAGCGGGGTGCGAAGTACCGTGAGCCGCACGGCTCCTCGCGCGTGAGGAACGGAACCGGTATGTCGTCCTGGTCCAGGGTGTACAAGGTGTGTCGGACCGTGCCCGACATGACGTTGATCCACCCGAACGACTGCCCGTGGTCGTGCGGAGCGCACGGGCGGCGCGCCGCCCAGTTCATGGCGAGGATCTCGATGTCCTGGGAGGCGTAGAGCTTCTTGCGTCCGTACGGGTACACGCCGGGATCACCGGCGTACGGAAGAATCTCGTCGAGCGAGGCGCCCACGTTCTCCCAGGCCTCCCGAAGTTGCTGCGGTGTCGGGCGAAGCAGGGTGTCGAACGCGCTGGAGATACGTTCCATCAGGTGCATGACGCAGCAACCTTCCGTGGTGGGTGACTAATCCGCGATGCCGCCGAAGGCGATGACACGGTCGACGGTGGCCCGGACCAAATACTCGCCCGGTACGGAGTTGCGGATCCCGTACCGTTCAGCGAGTTCCTCACCCATGTAGCGTCCGCCGATGCGGGTCGCCCAGTGCCTCAGCTCATGGGGGTCGTCCGTGAAGTGGGCGGTGCACTCCAGCATGACGTAGCCGTAAGGCGGTTCTTGGTCGTCAACACACAGCGCAACGGCAGGCGACCGGCGCAGCGCCTTCGCCTTCAGGGAGGCGTGCCAGGTGGTGAAGACGACCTGCGGCCGGCCGCCGGTGGTGTCGTCGAGGAGGAACCACACCGGGGTGACGTGCGGCCGTCCGTCCGCGCGCCGCGTCGCAAGCTTCGCCGTGCGGGTACCCCTCAGGACGAACGCGCGCCACTCGGCTTCTGACATGAGGTGCATGCAGACCTTGCTCCATACGGGGCTTTCACAGGGCGGCCGGGGGGCTGGGAAGGGTCACTGCTCCTCGGCGAGTTCATACATGCCGTCGCCGTCCAGGTAGTGGATGGTGCCGATGTCCCGCATCACGACCTCCTCCGTCTCGTGGAACAAGCGCACGAAGCCGACATAGGTGAAGTCGTCGACCGTGGGAACGACGGTGCCGCCGACCGGCACGAATTGCGACAGGTCGTGGAAGCTCTCCAGCTTCTCGATCTGGTCGAGGTACCGCATGGAATTCAGCGTGCCGGTCTTGGGCGAGACCAGCCCCACCGAGGCGAAGTACCGCTCGATCCGGTAGTCGTCCTCGCACCGCGCGTGGAACCGCTCTGGCCGTACGAAGGCGTCCACGGTCCAGTCGAACGGGGACTGGCCGGTCGCCTTCTGCACGTAGTGCGGGAGGTCGCCGCCGCTGATCCGGGCGCCCATCTCGATGAGCACCGGTCCCTCGGGGGTCAGCTTCAGCTCGATGTGGGAAGGGCCGTGCTGCACGCCGAGGGCGTCCAGGACCTCGAAGGCATAGGGAACAAGCTGGTCCTGGGCCTCACCACGGCGCGGCAGCAGGTACACGGAGTTACTGATGTCATGAACGCCATTCACGGAAATGCGCGTGGTGGCGATGATGTCGGTGACGTGGTGCCGGCCGTCCCGGCTGACGGTGTTGACCATGTACTCGCTGCCGTAGAGGTACTCCTGGGCCACGACCGCGTCATTGGTCTCGGAGAACAGGTCTTCGGACGCGGTGAGTTCATGGAAGGCGGCCGCGCTCTGCTCTGGGGTGTCACAGAACCTGACGCCGTTGTTGCCGGCGCTCCGCAGCGGCTTCACGACGATGCGGCCGCCGAAGTCACGGTGCCAATCCTCCAGTTCCCCGGCGCTCCTGGTGAGCAGCTGCCGGGCGCCTCGCAGGCCGGCGGCCTTGATGGTCTCGATCATGGAAAACTTGTTGCGGCGCGCGGCGCTCAGCTTGCTGCCGTTGGTGGGCAGGTTCATCGCCTCGCTGAGCCGGTCGGCGAACTCGACACCGAACTCGTGCCCGGCGAAGACGGCGGCTGGCTCGTACGCGCTGACGGCGCGTACCGTCTCGTCCAGGTCTCCGGTGTGAACGATGTTGTCGGCGTAGAGCGTGAGATCCAGCGAGTCCGCGAAGGCCGCCGGGGAATCCGGCGTGCTCTGGACGCGTACGCATTCGTAGCCGGCTTTCCGGAACTCTTCCGGGAAGAAGCGTGCTGTGCCGAATGCGTCGACCAGGACGACATAACGCTTGTTGGTCACCGGGATCCCCCTACTGGTTTCGTTATGTGAGAAGTCGGTAGTGATGTGCACGTCACGCGGAGGCGTTGGCCATGACCTGCGGCGGCTGATCCTCGGCGGCGCGCCGCCGGGCCAGTCGACTCTGTCCGAGGAGCGCGAGGACGGAAAGCGTGGCGCTTGTGAGTCCGACGACGGCGAAGGCCCAGACAGGGCCCTTCTCGTCCTGCACCGCGCCGGAAAGCGGGGCACCGATGCTGTTGCCGAGGGTGAGAGCCGTGCTGTAGCAGCCCATCACCACCCCGCGGGCCCCTGCCGGTGCCAGTTCGCTGGCGGCGCTCCCCGTCGCTGCGAAGGCAGGTGAGCACAGGGCCGCGGGCAGCACCATGGCGAGCGCGAGCAGACGCCAGTCATGGGTCGCGAATCCGCCGATGATGGTTGTCAGGCCGACGAGCCCGGTGATGACGGCGAAGCCGGGCGAGCGCTTCAGCGTGCCGTAGATCAGTGCACCGAACAGCGAGCAGAGGCCGCAGACTGTCAGCACCAGCCCTGCCCACTCGACCTGCCCCGAGTGTCGGAGCCCACCGACGATCGCCGACTCGTAACCCGCCGTGGCCAGCGTGGTGGCCGTGGTGGCCGCCAGCACCGGGAGGAGCGCGGGCGTGAACCAGTCCCGGAACTTCAGACGCCGCCCAGGGCCCCCGGTCGCGGTGCCCTTCGCGTCGCGCACCTGCGGGTTGAGCACCGCCAGGCCCACCCCGGTGAGGGCGATGACCAGGCCGAGGCCACGCATGGACGCGTCGCTGGAGACAGTAGTGGCGACGACCACACCGAGCGCCGGACCGGCCATGTACGAGATGTTGGACGTCATGGCGTCCAGGGCGAAGGCGGTGTGCCGCTGCTCCTCGGGGATGGCGACGGCGAGACGCAGGCGCAGGAGCGAGAACCCCGGAAGGTTCAGCAGCCCGCATCCGGCGGCGCCGACGACGAGCATCCCGTACGGCATGACGGGGCCGAAGCCCCAGAAGAGCACCTGGGCGGCGGCGCAGACCAGAAGGACGGGGCGCGCCCCGTACTTGTCCATCATTCGGCCCTGGACGGGGCCGCCGACGCCGACGCCGACGGCGTACGCCGCGATCACCATGCCCGCGGCGCCGAAGCCGAGACCGAGGCCGAGGACGACGCCGAGGTTGAGCACAACGGGGATCGCAACGATGGCGATCTTCGAGAGGGTCCCCAGCATCATGAGCGGGGTGATGCCCGGGCGGGTGAGTACCTTGCGGTATCCGTCCATCCACATGTCAGTTCCCCGCGCCCTTCGCAGAGACGTCCGCGACGCCGACCACCCGGGAGATCTGTGCCAAGAGGGCGGGGTCGGTGAATTCGTGCCGCTGCTGGAGCGAGGCCAGTCGGGCGGGGAGTGTGTCCCGGTCGCCGAGTTCGCAGGTGATGATCATGTTGGGGTACTCGGTCTCGTCGATGGTGAGCGTCTGCGTCCGAACGACGTCGAGCTCCTGGGTGACGTCCCGTACGAACGCGGGGGACAGCTCCCGGACCGGGAACTGCAGGCACACACGCTCCACGGCCGGCTCACGGTGTATCCCGGCCGGCCAGGTCCCGTTCAGGATGGAGAGCAGGCAGTCGTAGGTGTTGACCCCGGAGGCGGCGACGCACGGCACGGTCGTCCCGGTGACGCGTGGGTTGATCTCCAGGATCTGGTAGATGCCGTTCTCGTAGATCATGTCCAGGCCGATGGCGCCCTCGATGTCGAGCTGCCGGGACAGCCGCTTCAGCTTCTCGGCCAGCGGGGCGAAGGCCCTGTCCTCGGCCTCGCGCGGTGTCACATAGCGCAGGCGGCCGAAGTTGAACACCGGACCGGCCTCCGCCGGGCCCTGCCACACGACCGGCTGGACCAAGTAGTGTCCCTGGGCACCGACCACCTCCACCGAGCAGATCTCGCCGGTCGCACACTTTTCCAGGATGAAATTGCCGTGGTGTGGCTGCGCCAAGTGCGCCAGCAGTTCCGTCTCGTCGGAGAGGGCGACCATGCCGACGCCCATACAGTCCCACAGCGGTTTGCTGATGACGGGATAACCGATGTCGGCGACCTGGAGGAGAATCGAGTCGACGTAGGCCGGTATCGCCAGTCCGCGCCCGGCCAGGACGTCGTTGTCGACCAGCACTCCAGGCGGGGTGTCGAATCCGTGCCGGTCGAGCAGTGCCTTGGTGTCCCACTTGTTCGCCGCGAGGCTCGTGGCGCCAAGGGTGTGGCCGACCATCGCGATGTCCACAGTCTTAAGTAGGCGCTTCACCACCGCGTCACGCAGGGCGTTCTCGTCGGCGATGGACAGAGAGACCACACCGTCCGCGCCCCACTCGATCACCTTCTTGGCGAGGTCGCCAGCGGATATGTCACCCGGCACCTTCTCGGATTCCCCGGGAAAGTCATCCGGCCCGCAGATCCCGTCCGTGTAGAAGAGCTTGGGCTCGATTCCCTCTCTCTCAAATCGCGACCCGAGAGTCTGTAGGAACGGCCTGGTCTGCTGAATCTCAATGGAACGCAAAAACGCAACCTTGCGCATTTCTCAACCCTTTCGGGGACCGCGGCCATTCAAAAGGGCCGTGCCGTGGAGCGCGATGGGCCGACTCTGGCAGCAGCCCGTACCCCGACGGAAGAGATACTTGGTGTCCTAAGGCGGTCCGGCCGGAAGAGGTAGGCGACAAATGGCACAAGAACGGGCAGAAGGCGGCGTTGTGGTGCCGCCCCTCGGGCCGCACTCTTTGTCCCTCTATGAGTGGGTTCTGCGGAAGGGTGCGGTGCTGGACGTCCACGAGGCCGAGACAGAACTGGACCTGCCGGCGGGCGCGGTCCGCGACGCGCTGAACAACCTCCGGCACTTCGGGCTGCTTCTGCCCGCGAGTGAGGGCGGGGAGCTCATTCCGGTCGATCCCACCGTCGCCGAAATGACCATTCGCGCGCCACTGGAGCGGGAGATCCGCGAGCGGCAGCAGGAACTCGCCTCGCTGCACAGACAGTTGCGCCCTCTGGCGTTGCTCTTCGCGGAGAGCACTCGCAGCGGACGGCGCCCCGAGGGCATACGTGTCATCCATGAGGCCGCTGAGGTACGACAGGAGCTGTCCCTGATGACCCGCCTGTGCACTCAGGAAATGGTGAGCATGCAGCCGGGTGGCGGTCGCAATGCCGACACGCTCCACAGCATCGTGGCGGAGAGCCTCGCCATGCTGGAGCGCGGCGTGGCGCTGCGCACCCTGTACCAGCACACCGCACGTGCCAGCCTGACAACGCGGACGTACGTCCGGGCAGTGTCAGGCGCAGGTGGTGAAATCCGTACAGCCGCCGAGGTTTTCGACCGAATCGTCATCTTCGACCGCGAGACGGCGTTCGTACCGCAGTCCCGCTCGCCCGGCAGACCCCCGGGGGCATCGGTCGTCACCGACCCGACGGTCGTGGGCTTCCTGTACCGGATGTTCGAGGGCATGTGGCAATCGGGGCGGGTATTCGACGCCCAGGAGGAGGAGCAGCAGCGGCCCACCGACGAGCTGCAGGTCACCATTCTGCGACTGATGGCGGCTGGCCTCAAAGACGACGTGATCTCCCAGCGACTAGGCATGGCGCCCCGCACCCTGCGCCGGCACATGAAGAGCATCATGGACGAGCTGGACGCGGAGAGCAGGTTCCAAGTCGGATATCGCATATGGAAATTGGGCCTCCGCTTGGACAGCGGCAGCGAGGAGTGAGATTCGAAAATATGCTCGATAACTGGCCATGTGAATGAGCTACACTCCCCACTTTGCGATCGTCAGCTCAGAGGAGTCGACTGTGTACACAGCGAGGCCAGGCGCGGTGAGACCCACCGCAGAGGCACGTGCGACGTACGTCAACCTGGTCCGCAAGGAACTGGACCGCGAGGACGCACCGGAGAACTCCGGCACTCGTGCGGACGGTGTCACGGACCCGCACCTACTCAGAGAGCTCCTGGAGATGGGGATGGTGCGCGAAGACGCGTCCGGCGTCGAGAAGGTGGCCGCCGTGGACCCCGCCACCGTGGAGGCGCGGATTGGGGCGATGCTCCGCTCCGAGGCGCTGACCTTGCTGGAGGAGGCACACAACCTGTCGAACATGCTGCGGCCCCTGATCCAGGAGTCGGGTCGCGGCTCCGGCACAATGAGCACGGAGCGCCTCGTCAGAATTGAGGGCAAGGCCGCGATCAACGCGATCATCAGTGAGTCCGTGGAACGGTGCACGGAGGAGCTGTTCACCGCACAGCCAGGCGGCGGACGGCCCAAGGCGACGCTGGAGACCGTGCGTCATCAGACCGCTGCACTGCTCGACCGGGGGGTGCAAGTAAGAACGCTCTACCAGCACACAGCCTGGCACGACGGGCCAACGCGTGCGTTTGTAGCCGAAATGACGTCCTACGGTGCGGAGTTCCGTACCGTCGATGAGCTTCTGGACCGGGCCATCATCATCGATCGCCGTCTCGCGTTCATCCCTGCCGACAGTGAGAGAGACCAGGCCATCGCGATCAAGGAACCTGCCGTGGTCCGCTTCCTCGTGGGGGTTTTCGAGCGCAACTGGTTCAGAGCCAGGCCGTTCAAGGGATCGCGCAGTCCGGACGAGTCGAGCAGTATCAGCTCCGTCCTGAGAGAGACGATCATCAAGTGTCTCATCGACGGGGAAAGCGACAAGGCGATCGCCAAGAGAATAGGGCTCAGCACCCGCGCGTACGCCTCGCACCTCGCCAAGCTCAAGGAAGAGCTCAGGGTGGAGACACGCTTCCAACTCGGCTACAAGCTGGGCCGCTCGGTGGGCAGCTGTTCATGCGACAACGAGGACGCGGCGGGGCGTGAGGCGACCTGACGGTAGCCTCATGCCGCCTACGGTGAGCAGTGTGCGTGCTTAGGACGACGACACCCTGCTCGCCTTCGGCTCGTCTTCCCACTCCGCGTCGTGCAGCCGCCCGGCTCCCCCCGCGGCCGGTAGGTGGCCCACCGGGACCGGCTCGGCGGCGGGCCTGCGGTCCCGGGCGGGCGCGACCCGTCCGCCGGCCAGGGCGAGCACGTGGTAGCCGACGAGTGTGGCTACGGTGCCCAGGGCGATGCCGCTGATCGAGAAGCTCCCCATCGTGAGGGAGACACCGCCGATGCCCAGAACGCAACCCGCCGCTATGGGCACCAGGTTCACCGGGTCCGCGAGGTCCACCGACGCCTTGATCCAGATCTTGGCGCCGAGCAGTCCGATCATCCCGTACAGCACGACGGTTATGCCGCCGAGGACCCCACCGGGAGTGGCCGCGACGATCGCGCCGAACTTTGGGCAAAGCCCAAAGGCCAGGGCCGTGGCGGCGGCCATCCAGTAGGCGGCGGTGGAGTAGACCCGGGTGGCGGCCATGACCCCGATGTTCTCTGCGTACGTGGTTGTCGGGGCGCCCCCGACCGCGGTGGAGGCCGCTGTGGCCAGGCCATCGGCGAACACGGCACGGCCAAGTACCGGGTCGAGGTCACGGCCTGTCATCTCCGCCACCGCCTTGACGTGGCCGGTGTTCTCCGCGACCAGGGCGATCACGCCCGGCAGGACGAGCAGGGCGGCGGAGGCGCTGAACGAGGGGGCGTGCAGCGAGGGCAGGCCGAACCACTCGGCGGACGCGACGTCCTGGAGCTGCACCCGGAAGTGGCTGCTCACCGCCCCGGTCGGCCCAGGCGCCGTGATGGGACCCGCCACCCGGTCCAGAATCCAGGAGAGCGCGTAACCGAAGACCAGCCCGACGAATACCGCGAGTCTGCTCCAGAATCCGCGCAACAGCACACCCGTCGCGACGACCACGCACATGGTGGCGAGTGCCACCCACTGGTCCTGGGGCCAGTAGATGGTGGCGACCACGGGTGCCAGGCTGAGCCCGATGAGCAGGACGACGGCGCCCGACACGGCGGGCGGGAACGCCTTGTTGACGAGGTCTGGCCCGAGGTAGTGAATCAGTAGGCCGACCAACGCCAGCACCAGTCCGGCAACCAGCAGAGCGCCGGTGACCGTGGACGTGCTGCCGCCGGCGTCCCGGATCGCGACGACCGCGCCGACGAAGGACGCGCTTGTGCCGAGGTAGCTGGGGATCCTGCCCTGAACGACGAGCAGGAAGAGGACCGTCGAGAACCCGGACATCAGGATGGCCAGGTTCGGGTCGAGTCCCATGATGACGGGGAAGACGAACGTCGCTCCGAACATGGCCACGACGTGCTGCGCCCCCAGGCCCGCTGTCCGCAGCCAGGAGAGCCGCTCCTCTGGCATCACGGCGGCTCCCGGCCGTGGCACCCTGCCGTCGCCGTGGAGCCGCCAGCCGACGCCGATGAGCCCCCGTATGCGGGAGCGCGTACTTTCCATGGTTCCTCCGGTGGTGAGGTGTGCCGCCGAGTCCGGCGGAGCGCCCGCCGGGATCCGGGCCACGAGCGCGCTCTCACGCCTCCACGTGGCTGGAGATGCCCTCCACGGCGCGGTCGGCGTACGCGTCGGCCTGGGGCGGGGTCGCCGCCACGACGATGAGGTGGCCGAGGCGGGTGTGTGTCACATACGTGTCACCCACGAGCTCGCCCGGCTCCGCGCAGGAGCGGACGGCTATCACGTGAGGGCTCACGGAGAGGCCGGTCAGCTCGTGGAAGACACCGTGGTGCACCGTGCTGATGAAGCGGACGGCGGCGGCCTCTCTGCGCGCGGGCCGGATGTCAGGAGGCTGTCCCAAGGTGGCCTGGAGATACGTCCGGGCGACGTTCACTCCGGTCGCGTGTTCGATCATCTCCATGGTGGCGCCGTCCGGTGGTCCGGCCCCGACCTGGATGAGCTTGGACCCCTCGGATGTGAACGCCAGGTTGGTGTGTGCGATGCCATCACGCAGTCCCAGCACCTCCAGCCCGAGGCTCACCGCCGCGAGGATTGCTGCCTCGGTGTACGCCTCGACACCGGCAGGGACGGTCCGTCCGGTCACCTCGCGGACCGGTCCCCCGGTGGTGACTCCGGATGACCGCAACGTGTTCGGGCCTGCCGCCGTGCAGGACGGTCACGACGATGTACTCGGGTCCCTCCAGGTACTCCTGGATGAGAGCCACCGGGTGGCACGGGCCGCCGCACCCCGATGCGCGTGAGGACATCAGGGCCCGCCGGACGGCGCCGGGCAGCACGACGCGAGACGCCACCACGCTCATGCCCGCGGCGTCCGGACCGTTGGCGGGTGTGACGACGAGGACCCCTCCAGTTCTGCCGCGCGCACCTGTTCGTCGGCCGTCTCGGGGGAGCCGATGACCAGGGTGAACGGGCTGGGTACCCCGTTCTCGCGAAACGCCTGCGCCATATGCCACCTGTTGCAGGCGGCGCTGGCCCGGTCGGGGTCGTGGCCCGGCAGACGCAGCCGGGCGCTCAGCGCGGCGGCGGTGGGCGACAGGGAATCCCTGCTCACCGCCACCGCACCGATGCCTTCCCGGAGGTAATACGCGGCGAGGTGGTCGACGGCGCACTCAGGGATGTGGAAGTCGGTAAAGACGACACCGGAGAGCTGCTTGCGCAGCCGGTCACCGCACTGCTCGTACAGCGCCCGGGTGGTCGCGACATGGAGCCCGACCCCCAGCTGGCGGGCCGCTCGGACCCGTTGCTCAGCCGCGAGCCCTTCCGCACCCAGAAGCAGGACTGCCGTGCCCATGTTGTCCCCTCGCCCTCACCGATGTCATGCGTGATCGCCGAGCGAGTCACGTCATCACCCGCCGTAGGCTCTGCCGAACTTGCCGACGATGTAGTCGCCCGAGCGGACCGGCGCGTGCCGCGGCGGATTGTCCGGTCCGGTGCACGTGGGGATGCATTCGATGAGAGCGTCGTACGCGGGCTGATGGAAGAAGGGCACCGAGTACCGTTCCGTGCCGGCCAGCGCCCGCGGCGGATTCACGACGCGGTGTACGGTGCTCACCCAGCGGTTGTTGGTCCAGATCGCCATCAAGTCGCCGATGTTCACGACGAACGATCCCTCGATGTACGGCACGTCGAGCCACTGCCCCGACTTGTCCTGCACCTGCAGGCCGCCGGGGCCCTCGTCCTGATAGAGGATGGTCAGGCTGCCCCAGTCGCTGTGCACGCCCTTGCGCAGCTGGCCCGGGGCGGGGGGTATCGACTGGCGCGGGTAGTAGTTCGCCGTCAGGTTGGTCATGTGCCGGCGGATCTTCTCCTCGAACCAGTCCTCCGGCAGCTCCAGGGCCAGCGCGAACAGCCGCATAATGTCCGCCGCCAACACCTCCATGGCCGCGTAATAGGAGCGGTACGCCTCGGCGAACCCGGGGTCCACGGGCCACTTGTTGGGGGTAGCCAGGGCGGGATCTGCTTCCGCCGGGAGCATCCGGGGCCCGTCCGGCTCGCCCAGCCTGTTGACCGTAAAGGTCTCCGATATGTCGGGCAGCGCCCGCTCCCGCTCGACCAGGGCGTCCGCGTTGGACGCGGCGAGACTGCCCTTACGACCGAAGCCGCGCATCAGCGGATCGGCGGGATCCGCGAGGAGGTCAGCCTTCTTCTCGATCGGCAGCGCGAAGAACTCCCGAGTGGCTCGGTACATCTCCGAGATCGTGTGCTCCGGAACCCCGTGGCCCACGATCACCAGAAATCCGCTGGTACGGCAGACCTCGTCGATCACAGTGGCCAGCCGGCGGTCCGCCGCTTCCGACGACCGCGCGGACGATAGGTCGATGACCGGGACGTAACCGTCGACGACGGTGACTTCCGCGGCTTCCCCAACCGCACTGTCCAGATTCAGACTCACGCTCAACACCTGCTTTCGCTTCGGGCCCAGCGCGGCGGCGGGGGTTCCCAGTCCCGTACGAGCTGGAAGAATTCGTCCGCGTCACCCACGGGCGCGAGGGTGTTGACCTCCTGCTCACGGAGGAATCCGCTGGCGGACATGCGGGCGTTCATCCGCACCAGGAGGTCCCAATAGCCCTCGACATTCAGCAGCGCCATGGGCTTGGTGTGGTGGCCGAGGACCAGCCACGCCCATGCCTCGAGGATCTCCTCGGCCGTGCCCACTCCGCCCGGCAGAGCCACGAAGGCGTCCGCCAGGTCGGCCATCATCTGCTTGCGCTGGTGCATGGTGTCGACGATGTGCAGTCGGGTCAGCCCCCGGTGGGCGACCTCCGCGTCGACAAGATGCTTGGGCATTACTCCGGTAACGCTGCCGCCGGCCGCCAGGGCGGAGTCAGCGACGACGCCCATGAGTCCGGCGGCTCCCCCGCCGTAGACGATCTCGTGACCGCCGGCGACCAGTTCCTTGGCGAAGGCGTTCGCCGCCTCCTGATAGACCGGCCGGTTCCCCAGTGCCGATCCCGCGTAAAGGGTGACGCGCATAATGTGGTCCTCCGGCCGGTCAGGGGCTCACGCGTCCGAACTTCTCGAAAGCCTCGTGGGTCAGCGGCATCAGCCGGGCGAACTGCGCCTCCATCTGCTCGGCCACCAGCTCGATCTCCCGCTGCGGGTGGGACACATAGGTGGCGTCGGCGCGGTTGGTGCGCAGCCCGAGGAAGTGCATGAGCGAGCGGGCGTTGCAGGTCGCGTACACCGTGGAGTACGTGGCCACGGGCAGCACCACACGGGCGAGTTCGCGGGCGATTCCGGCGTCCAGCATGCGCTGGTACTCGCAGAAAGCGGCGCGGTAAGCCTGGCTGGTGGCCTCGCTGACCAGTTCGTAGTCCTGTTCGCTACCCGGCACGTACTGATAGTGGCCGGGCTTTCCCACCTGCTTCAGCGCTCGGTCGCGATCCGGTACGTAAAATACGCTCTCAAGGTCCTTGTAGCGCGCGCTTTCCTCGTTGAAGGACCACATCCGGTGGCGCATCATATGGCGGATCGTAAAGATCGGTGCGTGCACGAGGAACGTCATCGAATTGTGCTCGAAGGGGCTGCCGTGACGGCTCCGCATCAAATAGCGGATGAGCCCCCCGATGTACTCGTCGCCTCGTTCCTCGCGATGCGCCTCCTCGCCGGCGGTCGAGACACGTGCCGCCCGAACCACCCCGAGGTCCGAAGCTGTGTGGTCGACGAGCTCCACGCTGATATGGCTGCGCAGCTCGATCTCCGGGCCGAGGACCGTCGACTCGATGGTCTCGCTCTCAATGGACGGGCTGATCGTCATCGTTCATACCTCCGCTGGATTGGCGTAAGTTCGTTGGTCGGCCGGTGGGCCGGAGCTCAGTCCCAGCCGTGGTCGTTCAGCGGGTACTCCGCAGTGGCCACGGTCGCGCTTGCAACGGCTGTGGAAGGACTGGCCGACTGGACATCGGCGATGGCGATGGCGCCTACGACGGCGGCGATGACGACGGCTCGCATAGTGCGGCAATCAGTCGAGATGGATGTCTGAAAACCGATGTTCTTCATTTCCCCCGTGCCCCCGTATGACTCTCTGTGGCGGGTTCCCGCTCACAGCTCCCATTCTTCAGAAGCAAGGGGTGCGCTGTAGGATCAGACTTGTGCACTGCAGAAGTACGAACCTGATCACAGGTTCGAGGGCTGCCAGAGCAAGGACCCCCTGCTTGGGTGGGGCGTCCGGGCAGTGGGCAGGGGCCATGACCGACGCGCCTCCTGCGGGTGACCGTGAACGCCGGCACCTCCGAGTGAGGGCGCGTCCTGGTGGCGCTGTGGCCCCAGAGACTCACGAGTGCGGCGGGGGCCGGAATCCCCGCACTCTCCCCCTGGCCGCGGTGGACGGCGAAGTTGCAGCCTGGATTGGGTGAAGACACAGGAGGCGGCGAAGTCAGGGCACCCCAGGCTCCGCACCCGCACCACCACGCGTCGGCCGTCTACCGGCATACCGGCGTACCGTCCACGGTTCGCTCGTGATAGCTACGCGCTCGTCCGGATTCGGCCCCGGCTGTCGGGACACAGGAGGGCCGTCTCCTTCGGCGTGCGCGCCCGCGCCATCTCCGCGACCGTGTCGCTGGCCCATGCCGTTGCCGAGCAGATGCGTCCGGCCTTGGTCCATCTGACGCCGTGGCAGGTGCTGCACGCCCTGTCGCGCGGCTACATGCTGGCCAGCCAGGGAATGGGACGCGGGCTCGCGGAGCACTGGCCGAGTCTGAAGTACTGCGAGGCGCTGGACGGCAATCGCGCTGGCTCCATGGATCTCACCGAGAAAGGCAGCAGCTCCGAGCGCTGGTACAAGGGCATGCAGGCCCGGGAACTGGCCGTCGGCTTCGGGCTCGCCGTGGCGGAACACATCGTGCAGCAGCGCTACCCGGACCACATCGTGTCGGTCGTGGACACGAGCACGGTGCTGCGAGCGGGCTGGCCCGAGAGCGTCTCTCAGCGGAACAAGGGCTCACGGCCCCGGCCCGACCACCTCGTCGAGGTCACGTTCGTGGCCTGCCGCGGAAACCACCAGAAGCCGAGCAAGCGGACCAGCCGGACCGGCAGCACCACGATCCAGCAGCTGGTCAAGGGCTCCGAACTGACCGAGGGCATGCAGATCGGCCCGTGGAACACCACACCGTGCCTGATGCTGTCCACCGAACTCATCGGCCAGGGCAAAGTCGTGGTCAACATCCTGCAATCACCCGGCGAGGCGCTTCTGCCTCTCCGTGTACCGGGCGCCAAGGGAAACGCCGACGAGGAAATCCGAGACAAGTCCGGAATCCCCTACCCCAGCGCCATACGCATACCAGCCAGTGGAGGCAAAAGGGCGCGGACCGTCGACGGATTCCACGTGCCCGAGAACGACCTCAGCTGGTTCGGTCAACTCCTGACCCGCACCGCGACAGCGGGCCTGACCGCATTCGCGGGCGGAGGACCAACCACAGCCCGGTACCTCACCGCACGCCAAGGACAAAAGCACTACGCCGCGCCCACGTTCGCCGCCACATCCAGCTTCCACGACGCAGACATCGAGGTCGGCGATACGAAATTCGTCGGCACGGACCACGTCTTCCGCATGGAGACCGTACGCATCGAGGCGTTGTCCGGTATGGTCCCGAACTGTACGAACTCATCAGAGACGGCCGCGTAGAAGAGCACCGGCAAACGGCCTACGAACTCCGTTCGAAAATAAACACCACCGATGCAGCCGGGAAATGGAACGGCCCGATCTCGTTCCACGGCGACGGCACCGTCATGGCCCTGAGCATCCTGCCCATCCACAAACGGCGCCCGCCCTGAACCAAGAGCGTACGAGTCGGGCAGCGCAACATAGCTCGGGATCGCCGGTTGGCCAAACCGGCGATCCCTTACATCATTGATAGTCCACCGCCACTACCTGCCCACGTGCCGAAAGGCCGCATCCCAAACTCAACCTCACAACTCCACACGACGGCCGCCCTTATTCACGGTCGCTCCCCCCACGGAGGTGTAGGGGCGCCGTCGGGATTCAGCCCGTATGGCCACCGGCGTGCAGGGTTGACGAGCCAGGCCAAGCCGGCATCAGCAGTCTGACGGTAGAGAGCTTCGGCGCTGATTCGGTCCCTCGCTTCTTCCCGCATCCGGGCGAGGGCAGCCAGGGCGAAAGCGTTGCCTGCATCCGCCGCTTGGCGGTAGAGCGTCTCGGCGCCTTCCCGGTCTCCTTCCTCCTGCCGCGCCCGAGCTGAATCAACGAGTGGGAGGACATCATTGCTGTCCGCAGCCGTGTGCGCAGGTTCGAATCCTGCCGGGGGCACTTCGCGAGAAGTGCCAAGAAAGGCGCTGATCGGCAGAAATGCCGATCAGCGCCTTTCTTGCACCTACCGAAACGCAAGCGACTCTGCTGTCCGTCGCTCCCTCACAACCTGCCGCACCCCGCGCACCAGCCCCGGCTGTTTCGGCGCACGCGTTCACCCGCATCGGCCCCCTCACACCGGGCACTTGATCACCGCAGCAGCATTCCGGCACCGTCGACCTGACGCGTCGTCAGTTCACCGAGCGCCGATCTGTGGGGCGCACGCGCGGCTCTTGGCGTTCATGAGGCACGGTCTGCGTGGGCAGCCACTCCAGGTGCTGACCGTGCGGGCCGGTGCGGGCGAGCGGGTGCTCGTTCAGGGCGAGGGTGAACAGCAGGCTGTCGGGACCGGGGCCGGGCGGCAGCCGGCGGTCCACGGCGGGGAGGGTGCCCGGGGCCTCGTTGGAGATCCAGGGGCAGCCCAGCTCCCGCATGGTGGCGGTGAAGGTCTCGCGTTCCTCGGGTGGCAGGTAGGCGAGGACCGCGCTGTGGAGGACGACCGGGGTGGCGCCCGCCGGGGCGGCGGCGACCAGGTCGCGGACGGTCTCGTTGAGGTCGCCGCGGACCAGCACCGGGGGCTCGGCCCGCGCGATCCGCACGGCGTCCCGCAGCCGGGCCAGGCGCTGGTGCTGCTCGGGCCAGACCAGGCACTCCAGCCAGCGCGTGTCCCGGGGATCGGCCACATCGAGCGGGTTCAGATCGGCACCGGCCCGCCAGGCGATCTCCGGCAGCCGGGCGGGCAGCGGAACGGCGCCGGCCGTGCCGCACTCCAGGACGACCGGGCTGTCCGGGGGGCCCAACGTGTCTCCCCCGTCGTAGCGGTAGCGGTAGCGATCGGGGTAGAGGCAGAGACCGGCCGAGGCACCGACCTCGATGAGCGCCAGCGGCTGGGGCAGCCGGGCCAGCACGGGGAGCAGGACGGAGCACCGGCCCGGCTCGTTGGTCTGGGTCCGCCTCTCCAGCATCGTGGCGCGCACCCGGGCCCAGTGGGCGGTGGTCCACTCCCGGAAGGCGGCGAAGCCGTCGACGGGGCCGTCCAGATAGCGCACCGCGGCCAGCAGCAGGTTGGGCTGCCGCTTGTCCGCCGGGAGTTGGTCGATCAGCGCCAGCAGGGGTGGGGCGTCGGCGATCGCGGCGGTCAGCCGCTCGTACGCCGGGGAGTGGCCCCGCGCCTCCATCGCCGCGAACCGCCGGTACCGCTCCGCCGTGTCCACCACCGCGCCCCTTTCCGCCGACCGTACGGCAGCTTAGGCCACCGCACTCGGCTCGCCCGGGCCGGTGGCCGAGCCGCCTCACCGGGGTGGATGGGCGGCGCGGAGCCCGCCGGGTCCGGGGGGATCGGGCGGGCTCCGGGGTGGTGGGGTGATCAGGGGGCGGGGGGTCGGGTCATGGTGGCGAGGGTGGTGCGCCAGTCCTCGCCGGGGTGCGGGTGGAGGGCGGGGGCGAGGTGGTCGGCGCGGTAGTGCCAGGGGTGGTCGAGGTCCTGGGGGACCTGGTCGGTCTCGTGGATCTCGCTCGTACTGCCGAGCAGGCGGGCCAGTTCGGCGGCGAGGTCGCGCCAGGCCACATGGCCGCCGACGGCGTTGGCCACGCCGGTCACGGGGGCGTCCAGGCAGGAGACCACGGCGCGGGCCAGGGCGGCGGCGTGCACCCAGGGCGCCCCGTACCAGGGGCGGCCGGCGGCGCCGGGGCGGGGGACGACCAGAGGCCGGCCCTCGGCCGCGGCCTGGTACAGGGAGCCGGTGGCGCCCCAGCGGAGCTGGTCGCGGAGGCGGTCGTGGGCGCCCCAGACCAGCGGGGCGCGTACGGCCCGGGCGGCGCCCCGGCCCTCGGTGCCGGCCGCGCGCAACAGCAGGGCCTCGCAGTCGCGTTTGGCCCGGCCGTAGGGGCTGAGCGGTTCGGCGGCGGGGGTGTCCTCGGTGATCTCGTCCGGGCCGGGGTGGCCGTAGGCGTCGACGCTGCTGACGAAGACGAACGGGCCCCGCCGCCAGGCACCGGCCATCGCCGCCATGGCCGCGAGGTCGGTGTCGTGGCGGGTGAAGGTGCAGGCGGCGTGGACGACGGCGTCCGCCTCGCGCACCGCGGCGCGCAGCCCGTCCGGGTCCGCGAGGTCGCCCTCCAGGACGTCCACGCCGTCCAGGCCCGCCGCGGCGATCAGATGGGCCGACTCGGGGCGGGCCAGGGCGAGCACCGGGCGGCCCCGGGCGGCGAGTTCGCGCAGGACGAAGGTGCCGACCCCACCGGTGGCCCCGGTGACCAGGACCGCGCCCGTACGGGGGCGCCGGGGCCGGGTCGCGGTGGGCGCGGCCGCCGCGCGTTCGGCTGCCCGGGTGGCGAGCAGGGCGGTGAGCGCCCGGGGGGTGCGGGCCTGGAGGACGTCGAGCCCGGTGAGTGGCAGGCGCAGGGCCTCCCGCAGCCGTTCGGCCAGCCGGACGGCGGTCAGCGAGCCGCCGCCCAGGGCGAAGAAGTCGTCGTCCGGGCCGGGGGCGCGGCCGAGCAGGGTCCGGAAGCCCTCGGTGACGGCCTCGGCGGCCGGGCCGGTCGGCGCGGGGGCGGCGGGCAGGCCCGGAAGGGCGGTGCGGTCCGGGTCGCCGCCGGGCGTACGGGGCAGGGCGTCCAGCAGCGTGACCGCGGCCGGCAGCCGGTCCTCCGGAAGCCGGCCGCGCAGAAAGGCGCGCAGCTCGGCGGGCGGGGGGCCGGAGACGCCTCGTAGCACGGCGTACGCCAGCAGGGGACCGCCGTCCGGGTGGACCACGGCGGCCTCGGCGACGGCCGGATGGGAGAGCAGCGCCTCCTCGGCCGGGTGGCGGGCGGCGAGGGAGTACGCGGAGGAAGCGGCGGCGGGCAGCCGGGAGAGCGGCAGCGACGGGTCGGCGGCCACGGCGGCGAGCAGGGCGGCGTGCGCGGCACCGAGCGCGGCGGCGGTCGCCTCGTCCAGCGCCGCCCCGTGCCGGACGACGGCGGCCGGCCGGTCGGTGTCCCGCAGCGCGAAGGTGAGGTCGAACTTGACGTCACCGGTGGCGATGTCGACGTACTCCGCCGTACAGCCGGGCAGCCGCAGCACGGTGGGCTCACCGAGGACATCGGCGGTGCAGCGGACCAGCGCCGTGCCGTCGGGGTCGCGGGCGGTGGCGCCGAGCCGTTCCAGGACCAGGTCGAACGGGACGTCGCCGTGTTCCTGGGCGGTCAGCTGGGCGTCCCGTACCCGCTCCAGCAGGGTGGTGAAGGACGGGTCACCGGAGAGGTCCACCCGGATCGGCAGGGTGTTGACGCACAGTCCGACCAGGCCGCGCATGCCGCTGCCCCTGCGGTGGGTACCGGCGACGCCGATCAGCAGGTCGTCCTCGCCGGTGAGCCGGTGCAGGGTGGCGAAGGCCGCGGCGAGGGCGAGGGTGAACAGGGTGGCCCGGTGCCGGGTGCCGAGCGCGCGCAGGGCCTCGGGCAGCCCGTCCGCCAGGGGGTGGACGGCGGTCCCGGCGGCCCCGGGCGCCCCGGGCGCCGGGCGGGGCAGCCGGACGGGCGCGGCGCCCGCCAGCCGCCCGGTCCAGTGGCGCAGCCCGTCCGTGTGCGCGGCGGCGCTCTCGCGGCGGGCGTGGTCGGCGTACGAGGGCGGCCGCTGCTCCAGCCCGGGTTCGCCACCGTGGCGTGCGGCGGTGTACAGGGCGGTCAGCTCGGTGGCCACCGTCGCGAGGGAGGCGCCGTCGACGCTTATGTGGTGGAAGGTCAGCAGAACCGTGTGGTCCCGCTCCCCGTGCCGCAGGACCAGGGCCCGGGGCAGGGCGCCGGCGGCGAGATCGAAGGGGCGCCGCGCCTCCTCGGCCAGCCGGGCCGGGGCGGTGGCCTCGGGGCACTCCTCGACGGTGAGCGCGAGCCGGTCGGGGGCGGGCAGCGTCTGCTGGCTGGGCTCGCCGTCGTGCTCCGCGAACCGGGTGCGCAGCGCGGTGTGGCGGCGGACCACGGCGGTCAGCGCGGCAGCGAGGGCGTCGAGGTCGAGCGGCCCGCGCAACCGGGTGGCGAAGGGGACGCTGTACGCCGCCCCGGCGCCGCCCAGGCGGTCCATCAGCCACATCCGGCGCTGGGCGTGGGAGAGGGGCACCGGCCCGGTGGACGCGGACGCCGGAGCGGTGTTCGCGGAGGTGGTGTTCATGGGGGTGGTGTCGGCAGTGGGCCCGTCGGCCCCGGAGGGCCCGGCGGCTCCGGGGGCGGTGTCCGGAGGGGCGGCGGAGGTGGTGGACCCGAGCTCGGTGGGCCCCGTGGACGTGGTGGATCCCGTGGACGTGGTGGATCCCGTAGATCCGGTGGGACCCGTAGTCCCGGAGGCCGCGCCGGGGCGGGCGGCAGCGCGGGCCCGGGCCCGGCGGAGCAGTTCCTCCTGGCGGGCGGTGGTCGAGGCCGGGACCGAGGCCGAGGGGGTGGCGGGGGTGATGTCAGCGGCCATCGGTGGGCTCCGGGGTGTTGATGTCGGTGTCGGTGGACGGGGTGGAGTGGTGCGTGCTGTCGGTGGACGGGGCGGGATGGGCGCTGTCGGTGGACGAGGCCGGGTGGGTGGTGTGGGCAGACGAGGCCGGGCGGGGGGTGTCCGTGTACGGGTCGGGGTGGACGGTGTCGGTGGCCGGGGCCGGGGCCGGGTGGAGGGTGTCGGTGTACGGGTCGGGGTGGGCGGCCAGCAGGGCTTGTTCGAGCAGGGCGGCGTGCGCGGCCAGCGTGGGAGCGGCGAAGAAGTCGGCCAGGGCCAGTTCGACGCCCAGTTCCTCGCGGAGGTCGTCGGCCACGCCCATGGCGAGCAGCGAGTGGCCGCCGAGGGCGAGGAAGTCGGCGTCGGGGCTGGTCACCTCCGTGCCGAGGGCCCGCGACCAGATGTCCGCGACCGCCTGCTGGAGCGGGGTCAGCGCGGTGGCGGCGGGGGTGCCGTCTTCCGTCCCCGCGTCGAACAGGCCGGCCAGCGCCCGCCGGTCGACCTTGCCGGACGAGGTGAGCGGCAGCCGGTCGACGACCAGCAGTTCGTCCGGGACCAAGTGGGCTGGGAGCGTGGCGGCGAGCCGTTCGCGGAGGACGGCGGCGCGCGGGACGGGCCCGGCCGCCGGGACGACGCAGCCGGCCAGCCGGGCGTCGTCCGGCGTGGGGCGGTGCACGGTGACGGCCGCCTCGGCCACCTCCGGCTGCTCGCGCAGGGCGTGCTCGATCTCGCCCGGTTCGATCCGGTGGCCGCGCACCTTCACCTGGTCGTCCAGCCGGCCGTGGAAGAGAAGGACGCCGTCGGGGCGGGCCGACACCAGGTCGCCGGTGCGGTAGCGGCGCCCCGTGGCGGGGTCGTCCAGGAACCGCTCGGCGGTGAGGTCGGGGCGGCCGACATAGCCGGAGGACAGCCGGCTGCCACCGATCCACAACTCGCCGCGCGCACCGGCGGGGACGGGCCGGCCGGCCTCGTCCAGGATGTGGAGGGTGGCGCCGGCGACGGGACGGCCAATGGGCACCTGGCCGTCGCAGTCCGCGTCGGTGACCCGGTGGGCGGTGGCGAAGGTGGTCGCCTCCGTGGGGCCGTATCCGTTGACCAACTCCAGCCAGGGGAAGGCCCGCAGCACCTCACGGGCTGGCCGGGCGGCCAGTGCCTCGCCGCCCACCACCACACCGCGCAGCAGCGAGAAGATCCGGGAGCGGCGGGCGGCGAGCCGGTGGAAGAGGGCCGTGGTGAGGAAGGCCACCGTGACGCCGTGCCGTTCCACCTGCTGGGCCAGGTCCTCGAAGGAGGGCCGGTCGACCGTGCAGACCACCACGGCGGCGCCGTTGGCGAGGGCGCCCCACACCTCGAAGGTGGAGGCGTCGAAGGTGGCCGGCGAGTGGAACAGCACCCGGTCGCGCGGGGTCAGCGTCACGAACTCCGGCTCGCTGAGCAGTTCGGCGGCCGCGCGGTGCGGGACGGCGACGCCCTTGGGCCGGCCGGTGGAGCCGGAGGTGAACATGATGAAGGCGGTGGCGTCCGGGGCCGGTTCGGCCGGTCCCGGGTCCTCGGCGGCCGGCAGGTCGAGCCGGGGCAGCCGCAGCACCGGTCCGGAGAGCCCGGCCGACTCCAGCAGCTTGCCGTCACCGGCGATCAGGGTCACCCCGGCGTCGGCGGCCATGGCCTCGGTACGCGGGCGCGGATGCGCCGGGTCGAGCGGTACGCACACGGCGCCCGCCCACCACAGGGCGAGCTGGGCGACCACCGTCCCGACCGACCGGGGCATCAGCAGGCCGACCGGGTCACCGGGAGCGACCCCGTGTTCCCGCAGGTGTCCGGCGAGTGCCCGGGCGGCGGCGACCAGCCGGGCGTAGGTGAGCGTGGTGTCCCCGTCGACCACGGCCAGGGCGTCCGGGGTCCGGGCGGCCTGCCGGGCCACCAGGGCGGGCAGGGTCCGGGGGGCGTCCCCGGGGGCGGTGACGGGCACGGTGCTCTCCTCATGCGTACGCGTACGGGTATCTGTACGGGGCCCGGCCGGGCCGCGATCGGCGGTACGGGCGGGGGTGGGGGCAGGGGCGGGAGCGGCCGGCATCTCAGGTCCCCTCCGGTCGCCGGCCGGCGCCGCGCTCGTCCACCAGGGCGGCGACCGACCGCAGCCCGGGGGCGCGCAGCACCTCCGGGGCGCGGAGCCGTATCCCGGCCTCCCGCCGGATCACCGTCAGCAGCCGGGCGACGAGGAGCGAGGTGCCACCGGCGGCGGCGAAGTCGTCGTCGAGGGTGAGGTCCGGGCGGCCGAGGAGATCGCGTACGGCGGTGAGCACCAGCCGCTCGCCGGACGTGCCGTCCACCGGGGTGACGCCACTTCCACCGGCCGGTCCGCCGGTCGATCCGCCGGCCGGCCCGCCGATCGGGGCGGGCGTGGCGGCGAGCCGGGCCAGTTCGGCGCGGTCCACCTTGCCGTTGGCGTCCAGCGGAAAGGCGTCGGTGATCCGCACGGTGCCGGGCACCGCCTGCTCGGGCAGCCAGGCGCGTACGGCGGCGACCAGGGCGTCCTCGGTGGGCGTGGCGCCGGGGGCCGGGCGGACATGGGCGACCAGCCGGGCCGGGCCGCCGCCCGAGGCACCCGGGAGGTCCGGGGCGTCCTGGGTGCGGACCGCGGTGACGACGGCGGAGTGGACGTCCGGGTTCTCTTCGAAAGCGGCCTCGACTTCGGCGGGTTCGATCCGTACGCCGCTGATCTTGACCTGGTCGTCCAGCCGGCCGAGGAACTCCAGCAGCCCGTCGGGGCGCATCCGCACCCGGTCGCCGGTGCGGTAGACGCGGTCCACCCGGGACGGGACCGGGGACGACCCCAGGGGCGGGACGGACCGGGCAGGCCCGGCCGACTCCGCCGGTCCGGCCGACTCCGCTGGTCCGGCCAACTCTTCCGGCGGGGTGGTGAAGCGGCGGGCAGTCAGCTCCGGGTCGAGATAGCCGAGCGCCAGGCCCGTGCCGCCGATGCGCAGTTCACCCTCCTCGCCGATGGCGACCGGCCGGCCGTCGGGGTCGGTGACGACGACGGTGACGCCCGGGAGCGGCCGGCCGATCGGGGGCGCGGCCGACGGGTCGGCGGGGCGGTCGGCGGCCCGCATGGCGTGGGTGGTGGTGACGACGGTGGCCTCGGCGGGGCCGTACGCGTTGTGGACGGTGGCGGTCACATCGGCGCCGGGCCTGCGGCGCATCCGGTCACCGCCGGCGATCAGATGGCGGAGCGCCAGTCCGGCGGGCCAGGGCAGGTCGAGCAAGGGCTCGACCATGGGCGTGGCCGCGACGCAGACCGTGACTCCGGCCGTGCGCCACCAGTCGGTGAGGACGGCGGGGTCCCAGCGGACGTCGTCCGGGGCGGGCACCAGGGTCGCGCCCGAGGTCAGACCGGCCCACAGCTCCATCAGGTGCGGGTCGAAGGCGACGCCGATCAGCAGCGACTGCCGCTCCCCGGGGACGAGTCCGGTCTCCGCGCGGTACCAGTCGAGCACGGCGCCGAGGGCGGTTTCCGCGACGGCCACGGCCTTGGGGCGGCCGGTGGAACCGGAGGTGAGCACCGCGTAGAAGGTGCCGTCGGGGGCGCGCCGGGCACCGGGGGCGGGGCGGGCGAAGGCCGCGACGACGGTGGCCGGTGCGTTGGCACCCCGGTCGGGCAGCTCCAGTTTCCGCTGCTCGGCCTCCCGGTACCGGGGCGGCAGGGTGGCCGGCTCCCCGATCAGACAGACGACATCGAGGTCCTCGGTGACGGCCTCGGTGCGGCGGGCCCCGGGGCGCGGGCCGAGCGGCAGATACACCGCGCCGATCCGGGCCAGCGCGACGGCGGTGACCACCAGGGCGGCGGACCGGTCGAGGCAGACGCCGACCAGGTCTCTGGGACGCACCCGGTCACCCAGGGTGCCGACCATCTCGTCAGCAAACGAGGCGAGTTGGCGGTACGTCCAGGTGTGCGGGCCGTCGCTGATCGCGGGGGCGTCCGGGGTACGGCGTACCCACTCCTCGAAACGGGCGAGCACCTCCGGCGCGGAGGCCGGAGCGGCGGGCCCGTGCGCGATGGCGAGCGGGGCGGACTGAGCCTTCCGGACGGGCTGAGCGGTCTGAGCGGTCTGGGTCATCACGACTCCGTACGCGTGCTCGTGGCGGCGGTGACAGTGGTGGCGGTGGCCGCGAGGGCGTCGGCCTGGTCGGCGAGGACCGGGTGCTGGAAAATCAGGCGCAGCGGCGGGCGTTGACCCAGGTGCGGTTCCAGCCAGGCGGCCAACTGGGCGGCGAGCAGGGAGTGGCCGCCGGTGCGGAAGAAGTGTGAGGTCGCGTCGAAGCGGCCGTGGCCGAGCACCGCGCGCCAGCCGTCGGCCAGCAGCGCCGTCATGGGGTCGTCGCCGGCCGAGGCGGCGACCGGGCCGTCCAAGGCGACCGGGGCATCCGGGGCATCCGGCTCACCCGGGAGGGCGCCGGAGCCGTACCCGGCGGTCCCGAACTCCGCCCGGCCGGCCTCGCGTTCGAGCCCTGCGGCCTTGGCCCCGGCCCCGGCGGCCTCGGACCCGGCGGCCTCGGCGTCGGACCCGGCGGTTCCGGAGAGCCCGCCTCCGGCCGCCTCGGTCCCGGGTTCGTCCCGGTCGAGTGCGGCCGCGGCGCGGGTGAGTTCGGCCCGGTTCGGCTTGCCGCCCGCGAGGGTGGGCATGGTGGCGAGGAGCGTCCACCTGGCGGGCACCAGGGCCCCGGGCAGCCGCCGGCTCAACTCGGCGTACAGAGCCTGCTCGTCCCAGTCGGCGTCGCTGCCGGCGGCCTCCAGGAAGCCGACCAGGCGAGGACCGCCCGGGGCCTCCCGGTCCAGGACGACCGCGCAGGACCGGCCGCCGAGCGCGGCGGACGCGGCCGCCTCCACCTCCTCCAGCTCGATCCGGTGGCCCCGCAGTTTGACCTGGTGGTCGCGGCGGCCGAGGAAGTACAGCCGGCCGTCGAGGCCCCGGTAGCCGAGGTCGCCGGTGAGATAGGCGCGGCGTCCGCCGAGCGCCTCGACGGAGACGAAACGGGCGGCGGTCGCCTCGGGGTTGCCGGGATATCCCTCGGCAAGTCCGGCTCCGGAGATGGCCAGTTCACCGACGGCGCCGTCCGGGAGCGGCCGCAGGTGCGCGTCGAGCACATGCACGGTCTCACCGGGCAGTTCGGTGCCGAGCGGGATCTCGGCGGCGAGCGCGCCGTCGGAGTCATCGGGGCTGACGGGCCCCTCGGGGCTGACGGGGAGGAGGGACTCGGCGGTGATCTCGTGGACGGTGGTGCTGATCGCCGCCTCGGTGACGCCGTACACATTGAGCAGCCGCGCGTCGGTCCCGGCACGGAAGGCGCGCATCACCTCCGCCGGAAGACGTTCGCCGCCGAGGGCCAGGAGGCGGGGCGTCCAGTGGCCGGCCTCCAGGGCGCCGGCCAGCTCCTTCCGTACGGCCAGGAAGTAGCTGGTGGGCAGGTTGGCGACGGTGACCCGGGCGGCGGCCAGCAGTTCGGCCAGTTCGGCGCCGGTGGGCACCTCGTACGCGGGAACGACGAGACAGGCCCCGGCGTGCAGGGAGGGCAGCACCTCCTCCAGGGAGACGTCGAAGGACGGCTGGGCGAAGAGCAGCGCCCGGTCGCCGGGCACCAGGCCGAAGCGGTCGGCCACCCCGGTGAGGTGGTTCTCCAGGGCGGCCCGGCCGACCGCCACCGGCTTGGGCGTGCCCGTGGAGCCCGAGGTGTGGATGAGGTACGCCGCTCCCGGCACCGTCGCGGCGGCCCGGGCGCGCGGGAAGGGCGAGCCGTCGGCGGGGGTGAGAGCGGAGCCGACCTGAGCGGTCGGCAGCCCGTCGGGCACCGGGACCGGGGCGCCGGGAGCGGTCAGCACCAGCGCCGGGGCGAGGCGGCTCAGCAGCAGTTCGAGCCTGGCCGGCGGGTCGGACGGCGAGAGCGGACAGTAGACCGCACCGGTCCGCAGACAGGCGAGCAGCGCCACCACCGCGTCGGCGCCCCGGGGCAGTACGACGGCCACCGGCTGCCCGGCGGTCACCCCGGCCTCCCGCAGCCGCCCGGCCAATGAGGCCACCAGCGCGTCGAGTTCGCCATAACTGAGGCACCGGTCGCCGGCGAGCAGCGCGGGCCGCGCCGGGTCCTGGGCGGCCACCGGGTCGAGCAGATCGCGGCCGGCCGGCGCGGCGGCCCCGGCGTCGAGCGGATCACCCCCGGCTGCCCCGGCCGGCACCGGGCCCGACGACACCGGCACCAGGCCCGATGGCACGGACTCGGACTCGGACTCGGGCACAGGCACAGGTGCAGGTGCAGGTGCAGGCACAGGTGCAGGCGCAGGAGGCACCGGGGGCGGGGCGAGGTCGGCCAGGGCGGCCGAGGGGTCGGCCAGATAGGCCCGGAGCAGGCCGGCGAAGCGCTCGGCGAGCAGGGTCACCACATCCGCGCCGAACAGGTCGGCGTCGTAGTCCCAGACGAGCGTCATCCCGGCGGCCCCGTGCCGGGGGCTCACCCCCCGCCGGTCGTCGGGCAGCAGCACCACATCGAGGTCGAACCGGGTGGTGCCGGTGTTGAACCCCTCGAAGAGGGTGACGTCCAGGCCGGGGACGTCGATCTCGGGCAGCTCCGCGTCATGGGCGCTGAACATGACGCCGAACAGCGGATTGTCCGCGCCCGAGGTGTGCAGCCCGAGGGCCCGGGTCAGCTCCTGGACCGGGATCTCCTGGTGCGGCAGCGCCCGTATCAGGGTGTCGGTGACCTCGTCCGTCATCTCCTCGGCGGGCGCCGCCGGGTCCAGCCGCAGGGCGAGCGGGATGGTGTTGACGAACATGCCGACGGCGTCCTCGAAGCCCCGGGGACGGTTGCCGACCGCCGTGCCCACGACCATCCGGGAGCGTCCGCTGTGCCGGCGCAGCAGCTCCGCGAAGAGCCCGAGCAGGGTGGCGAACGGGGTGAGCCCCCGGGTACGGGCGTGCGCCCGCAGCCGCTCGGCCAGATCGGCGCCGATCGACTGGCGCAACTGGCCGCCGTGGTGCCTGCGACGGGTGCCGGGCCGGGTGAGGCCGGGCAACGGCAGGTCGTACGAGACCTCCCGCAGCTCCTCCGTCCAGAACTCCAGGCTCTCGTCCGCCTCGCCGGTCTGGCGGGTCTCGCCGGTCCCGCCCGTCTCGCGGGCCCGCCGGGCCGCGCGCTCGGCGGCCTGGGCGCGTACATGGTCGGCGTACGAGGGAGCCGGCGGGAGCGCCACCGGCTCTCCGAGGACATGGGCCCGGTAGACGGTGAAGACGTCCCGCAGCAGGATCGCGAACGAGTGGCCGTCGTGGATCAGATGGTGCTCCACATGGATCAGCCGGTGCCGGTCGTCCGCGAGGCGTACCAGGGTCCAGCGCAGCAGCGGCGCCTCATGGGTGTCGAGCGGGGTCTCCGCCTCGGTGCGCAGCAGTTCCTGGAAGGCGGCCTCGGGATCGGCCTCACCGCCGAGGTCCACGGTGCGCAGCCGGGGCGGGCAGGCGGGGGCGACCCGCTGTCCCGGTACGGCGCCGGGGACGGCGACCAGTTCCAGCCGCAGTCCGGGATGGCGGTCGAGCGTGGCGGCCAGGCCACGGCGCAGCGCCTCGGGGTCGAGGCTGCCCCAGAGGTCGAGTACGGCGGTGAAGTTGTAGGCGCGGCTGCCCGGTTGCACCTGTTCGTGCAGCCAGACGATCTCCTGCGAGGAGGAGAGCGGAAGCATGGGCGGTCCCTGAGGTCGGTCGTCGGGTCGGACGTGCGGCGGCCGGGCACGGTCGTACCGGGCCGGTGGTACGGGCCGGTCCACGGATCGCGCGGAACCGGCCGGTCGGGGGCGGTGGGCCGGGGCCGCCCGTCGAACGGGGCGGTGGACCGGCGGGGTGGTGGGCCGGGGCGGTGGTGGGCCGGATGCCGATCCGGTACGGCTCAGACCACCCGGGCACCGGCGGAGGCACCGGCGCCGGCCGAGGCAGCGGCGGCGGCCCGCACGGCACCGGCGAGCGCGGCGAACCCCCGCTCGGCGGCCTCGTCGGTGAGGATCGCGCGGTCCCAGGCCATCCGCAGCCGCAGCTCGGAGCCCTGGGTGACGGCGACGGCGAACGGTCCGCGCACCGGGCGGCCGTCGATCTGGATCTCGGTGCCCGGCACGCCGCCGAGGACGAGCGGCGGGCGGCGGCGCTCGTCGTCCACGGTGAGCAGGCCGTCGAGCCGTCCGGTCCAGCCGGAGCCGGCCGCGCGGGCGGCGTGCACCACCGCGTCGAAGGGGGTGTCAGCGTGGTCCAGGTCGTCCCACCACCCGTCGGCGGTGGAAGCGGCAGCGTGGCCGGAGCCGGGAGCAGAGCCGGGACCGGGACCGGGGGCGAGGGCGTCGCCGGTCCCGGCCGGGAAGACCACGGTGTTGAGGAAGCAGCCGAGCACCGGGGCGGCGCCCGGTGGCCGGCCGCCCCAGGGATAGCCCAGCGGGACGATCCGGTCCGGCCCGTACAGGGCGCCGGCGGCGGCCCGGCAGGCATCGAGCAGATCGGGGAAGGGCACCCCGTCCGGCCCTGCGGGCAGCCGGGCCTCCGCCGCGCCGCCGGGCAGCGCGCCGGGGGCGGCCGGGCCGGTACGCGGCAGGGGGGCGCATTCGCGGACCGGCCGGAGCCGCTCGCCCCAGTAGGCCAGGGCGGACGGGGAGGTGGCACGGTCCTCGGCGTCTAGCTGGCCGAGCACCGCCGCGCGGTAGGCGGCGAGTTCGGCCGCGCTGTCACCGGAGACCTCCCCGGCACCGGCCGCGTACGCGTCGCTCAGCTCCGCCACCAGCCGGGCGAGGGACTGCCCGTCGCAGGCGGCGTGGTCCAGCACCACGGCGACGATCTCCCGGGCGCCGCCGGGCGCGTCGGCCTCCTCGTACGTCACATAAAGCCGCAGCGGCGGGCCGTCCGGGGCCCAGGCGGCCAGGGCCCGGCGCAGCGCGGCGGCGGCGCTCTCCCCCGGCGCCCGGTCGACCCGGGTCACCGGCACGTCCGGGGCGGCGAGCGCCAGGGCGGGGGTGCCGCGCAGCACGGTGGGCCGGCCGCGCAGTACGGGATGGAGGGCGGCGAGCCGGTTCGCGGCGGCGCGCAGCCGCACCGGGTCCACGGTGCCGGGCGGAAAGGCGAAGAACATCGGCACGAGGTCCGGCCGGCCCGCCCGGTCCAGCGAGCGCACCAGCAGGAAGCGGCGCTGCGCCCCCGTGACGGGCAGCAGATGCGGCGCCCCGTCACCGGGGTCGAGCCGCCGGAAGCGGTCCAGATACTGGCGCGTGATGCTGGGCACGTGTTCCTCTCTCGGATGGCGCGGGTCCGCCCGCCCGGACACCCGGCGCGGGACGCCGGGGAGCCGGGCCGTACCGGACACCGCCGGACACCGGATCGCCGTGGGACGGCGGAGCGGTGGGCGGGCGGGGCGGCACAGCGGAGCAGTGGGTGAGGGGGTACGAGGCCGCGGCGGCACGGAGCCAAGGGGACAGGGGGATGGGGGGAGCAAGGGGGGCAAGGGACTGCTGATGCACGGCTTCAGAGCCACGGGCGTTCACAGAGCTACGAGGACACCCGGTCACTGATTCACTGATTCACCGGGTCACCGGATCGCCGGTCCACAGCGCCGCCGGGCCACCGGGGCCACCGGGGCCACCGGGATCATGGAGCTTCCGTCCCTACGGGCGCCCCGGACGTCCCAGGTGTCCCGGGCGTCCCACCGGCCCGGCCGGGGTCCTCGGTGGCGGCCGTGACGGCGGTGACGGCGGTGGCGGTGGCGGGGAGGTCGCGCAGGCGGCGCAGCGGGGAGAGCAGCAGGGGAAGCGGGAAGAGCAGCAGGCCCGCGGCACAGCAGACCAGCGCCGCGCGGGAGCCGAGGGCGTCGGCCAGCGCGCCGCCGGCGAGGGCCCCGAGGGGCAGGGTGCCCCACATGACGAACCGGAGGGTGGCGTTCATCCGGCCCAGGAGCCTCGGCGGGCACAGGGCCTGGCGGAGACTGACCTGTGCCACGTTGTAGACGACGGCGCCGAAGAAGACGGCGCCCGACCCGACCGCGAAGAGCACGGCGCCCGCTCCCCCGTACGACAACGGCCAGAGCAGGCCGAACGGTGCCGAGACCAGGGCCGACAGCCGGATGACACGGGCCTGGCCGAAGCGCCGGCCGAGGGCCCCGGCGCAGAGCGCGCCGGCCAGGCCGCCGACGGCCGCGGCGGAGAGGACCAGCCCGAGCGCGGCGGGGCGCAGGCCGAGGACCCGGACGAGAAAGACGGTCTGGGTGGCCATCAGCATCGCCGCGAAGAAGTTGGCAAGGCCGGTGGCGGCGGCGATCACCCGCAGCAGCGGGTGGCCGGCGACGAAGCGCAGGCCCTCGGCGACGTCCTTGCGGAGCGAGGCCCCGGGGACGGGCTCCGGGCGTTCCTCGGTGACTCTGATGCCGAGCAGGAACAGGGCGCTGAGCGCGTAGCCGATCGCGTCGGCCACGATCGCCAGCTGCGCGCCGAGGAGCTGGACCAGTCCGCCGCCGACACCGGGTCCGGCGACCTGCGCGGAGGAACGGACGGTCTCCAGCGCCCCGTTGCCGGCGACCAGGTGCTCGGTGCGGAGCAGGTGCGGCAGAAAGCTCTGGTGGGCCACGTCGAAGAAGACGGTGGCGGTGCCGGTGACCAGGGCGACGACATAGAGCTGGGCCATCGTCAGCACGCCGGCCGCACCGGCCACCGGGACGCTGGCCATGGCGAGAGCCCGTACGGCATCGGCGCGGATCATCAGCGGCAGCTTGCGCGCCCGGTCCGTCCAGGCACCGGCGGGTAGGCCGATCAGCAGGAAGGCGGCCGTCTCCGCCGCGGTGAGCAGCCCCACCTGGAACGCGGACGCGTCCAGGACCAGAACGGCCACCAGTGGCAGCGCCACCAGGGCGATCTGGGCTCCGGCCTGCCCGGCGGCGGCCCCGGCGAGCAGCAGGCGGAAGTCGCGCAGGCGCAGCGGGCCGCCACCCGGAGGGGCGGGACTTGTGAGGGACATGTGAACGACCATCACCGGACGGCCGATCGGAGGTCAAGGTTCAAAGCTCAGTTTTGATCATTTTCCTTCGATGATTCGGTGTTGTTTCAGTAAATCCTTCACCGAAATCGAGCGACTCCGGAATGAACAACTACGCGCGGCACGCGAAACACCGGGCGGTCACCCCCGATCGACCTTCACGATCGGAACAGCCGCACGGAGAGTCACCGACCGCACTCTGACCGAAAACGACCGTCAGGGCACCGTCGCGGACGGAATGGTCCATTCCGGGTGTTAGGGACCGGGATTCCCGGGGTGTCCTGACATGCACCTATCATGTCGGCCCGGCGCCCCGCCCGTGCGAGTACGCCTCCGCACCCACGCTGCCGTACAGCCGTACAGCCATATCGATGTATCGCCGTACAGCCGTATCGCCGTACACCACCATGACCGCGCCGGTCACCCGCCCGCCGCACGGCGGCCCGGCGCCCGGCCGCTCAGGCCGAGCGCTTGGGAGCGACCGTCTTCTTGGCGGGGGACTTCCCTGCCGCGGACTTCCCGGCGGCGGGCTTGGCCGTGGACGACCTGCCGGCGGACGACTTGGCGGCGGCCTGCCCGGCCTCGGCCGACTTGCCGGCGGACGACTTGGCGGCGGACGACTTGCCTGACGTGGAAGCGGACTTGGCGGCCGGAGCGGCGGACTTGTCGGTCCTGGCGGACTTGGCCGTCTTCTTCGCGGCCGCCGTCTTCTTGGCGCCGGAGCCCGCACCGGCGGACTTGGCGCCGGCCTTCCCGGCCGTGGCGGCGGACTTCCCGCGGCCCCGGGCGGGGAGTTCCGTGACGGACGCCTCCGCGGGCTCACCCCCGGGCTCCTCCCCGACACCCTCCCGCTCTTCGGCGGCCCGCTCCTCGCCCCGGGACTCCCGGGCCGCGCGGACGCTGCCCTCCAGCGCGGCCATCAGGTCGATCACCTGGCCGCCCCGCTCCCGCTTCGGCTCGGGCGCGGCCTCCAGGGCGCCCTCCGCCTTGGCGGCGATCATCTCCTCGACCGCCGCCCGGTAGTCGTCGTGCAGCTCGTCGATGTCCACCTGGCCCAGGGTGTCCATCAGGGCGTCCGCCAGGTCGAGTTCGGCGTCCCGGACACTGACCGAGGTGTCCGGGGCGACCCCCTCGGGGCGGCGGATCTCGTCCGGCCAGAGCAGCCCGTGCATGGCGATCACCTCGTCGACGACCCGCAGCATGCCGAGCCGCTCCCGGCCGCGCAGCGCGAACTTGGCGATGGCCACCCGGTCGCTGCGCTTCAGCGCCTCGCGCAGCAGGGTGTACGGCTTGGCGGCGGGCACCCCGTTGGCGGAGAGGTAGTACGCGGTGCCCATCTGGAGCGGGTCGATCTCGGACGCCGGCACGAAGGAGACGATCTCGATGGTCTTGGCGGTGGGCAGCGGCAGCGCGGCGAGATCCTCGTCGGTGATCGGGATCATGGTGCCGTCGGTCTCTTCGTACGCCTTGCCGATCTCCTCCGAGCCGACCTCCTCGCCGTCCAGCTCGCAGACCTTGCGGTAGCGGATCCGGCCGCCGTCCTCGGCGTGGATCTGCCGGAAGGAGATGGACCGGTTCTCGGTGGCGTTCACCAGCTTGATCGGAATGCTGACCAGTCCGAACGAGATCGCGCCATTCCATATCGACCGCACGTTTCCTCCTCGCGCCCGGCCCGGTGAGCGATGCGCACCGACTCGCACCTCTATGAGTGAACCGACTTGTACTTATATGTGCAAAAGGTGCGATTCTCATCGTATGACGCCGATCACGGAGGTGGCGGGGCGGCGGATCGCCCTCAGCAATCTGGAGAAGGTCATCCACCCCGCCACCGGCACCACCAAGGGCGAGCTGCTGCACTACTACGCCACGGTCGTGGACGCCCTCCTCCCCCACCTCCGGGACCGCCCGCTCTCCTTCCTGCGCTACCCGGACGGCCCGGACGGACAGCTGTTCTTCACCAAGAACCCGCCCCCGGGAACACCCGGATGGGTGAAAACCGCGCCCGTTCCCCGATCCGAGGACCCCGGGACCCGGCAGGTGATGGTGGACGGCCTGGCGTCGCTGATGTGGGCGGCCAATCTGGTGGTCGAGTTCCACACCCCGCAGTGGCGGGCGGCGGCCCCCGCCGTCGCCGACCGGCTGGTGCTGGACCTCGATCCCGGGGCGCCCGCCACCGTGGTGGAGTGCTGCCGGGTCGCGGCCTGGCTGCGCCGACGGCTCGCCGCCGACGGGCTGGAGGCGTACGCCAAGACCTCGGGCGCCAAGGGCCTGCACCTCTACGCCCCGCTGGAGCCGACCCCGTCCGAGCGGGTGTCGGCGTACGCGCGGGCGCTGGCGGTCGAGGCGGAGGCCGAGCTGCCGGAGCTGGTGGTGCACCGGATGGCGAAGGCGCTGCGCCCCGGCAAGGTCTTCGTGGACCACAGCCAGAACTCCGCCGCCAAGACCACCGCCGCCCCCTACACCCTGCGGGCCCGCCGGGAGCCGGCCGTCTCCACGCCGGTGACCTGGGAGGAGGTGGCGGGGTGCGGGGATCCGGCGCAGCTCGTCTTCCTGCTGCCGGACATCGGCCCCCGGCTGCGGCGGTACGGCGATCTGCTCGCCCCGCTGACCGCCGGGCCCCCGGCGGCCGGACGGCTGCCGTGACCCCGCCGGCCGGCGCGGACGGCGGCCGTGACCTCGCCGGCCGGCGCGGCTGGGGCGAGCAGGTCGGGCGGGCCGGGCAGCGGCCGGGACCGGCGGCCGGCCGCCAGGACCACCGGAACCGGCGGGTGGTCGCCGTGACCGGCGGTCCCGCCGCCCGGAGCGCCGGAGGGCCGGCATGAGCGACGGACCGCCGCGGCCGCCGGTGCGAGTGGCGCTCGCGGAGTGGGTCACCGACCTGCCGCGCGAGCCGGGTCTGGCGTACGAACCGAAGTTCGACGGCCACCGCATGGTGATCTTCCGTCAATCCGGCGACGTGGTGCTCCAGGCCCGCTCCGGGCGGATCGTGACCTCGGCCTTCCCGGATCTGGTGGCCGCCGCCCGGGCCCTGCCGCCGGGCACGGTGCTCGACGGCGAGGTGGTGGTGTGGACCGGCGGCCGGACCGACTTCGCCGCCGTGCAGGGCCGGGCCGCGGCGACTCCCGGCCGGGCGCCGGGGCTGGCGCGCCGGCTGCCGGCCTCGTACGCCGCCTTCGACCTTCTCGCGGCGGACGGCGAGGACCTCCGCACGGCCCGCTACGACCGGCGACGCGCCCGGCTGGTGGAACTGTTGGACAAAGTTGAACCACCTATTCAGGCCGTCCCTGCGACAACCGACCCGGACCTGGCCCTGACGTGGTACGAGACGCTGCCGCGCATCGGGGTGGAGGGGCTGGTCGTCAAGCGGCTGGACCAGCCGTACCGGGGCGGCCGGCGGGCCTGGCGGAAGCTCCGCCACACCCGCACCAGGGATGCCGTGGTGGTGGGCTACACCGGCGCCCCCGAACGGCCGAACGCGCTGGTCCTGGTGGTGCCGGACGACGACACGCCGTTCGTCTCCAGCCCGCTGCCGGCCGCGCTGCGGGCCCGCGCCGGGGCGGTGCTGCGGAGGCTGCCGCCCGGCGGCGAGCCCGGTTCGGCGGTGGCCCCGGGCCTCGGCGAGGTGGCCTACCAGGGGGTTCCGCCCGCCCTGACGGTGGAGGTCGCGACCGGGACGACCCGTCATGGGGTGGTGGCCGTACTGCGTCTCAAAGACGCCTGAACCGGGCGGTCCCGGGCACCCCGGCGGGCGCCGAGCGTGACGAAAACGGGACCTTTGGCCCTGTCCGATTGGCGGGTCATGCCGCCCGGCGGTGTGGTGCACTATTGCCCCCAAGCGCAGTGTTCATGGGGAGGGATCGGCGTGTTCACGGGGATCGACGAGGTCGACTGGACCTCGCTGGGCCATGCCTACGGCCCGGCCGACGACGTGCCCGCCCTGCTTCGCGGGCTCGCCTCCACGGACCCGGCCGAGCGCGAGATCGCGCTCGACGGGATGTACGGCGCGGTGCACCACCAGGGCGACGTGTACGACTCGACGCTCGCCTGCATCCCGTTCCTGCTGGAGCTGGTGGCCGATCCGGCGGTGCAGGACCGGGGCGCCCTGGTCGAGCTGCTGACCAGCATCGGCGGCATCGACCTGGACGGCGACGACGAGCTGGCGGAGCTGGACCCGGAGGACGAGGAGTTCGAGGACGCGGCCAACTACGCGATGGCCTCGGCGGCGGTGGCGGCGGGCGCCGATGTGTTCCTGGAGCTGCTGGGCGACGCGGACCCGGAGGTGCGGATCGCCGCCCCGGGCGCGCTCGCCTCGCTGCACGGCGAACCGGCCCGGGTGCTGGAGCTGCTGCGCGAACGGCTGACCGTCGAGCGGTCGGCGGAGGTGCGGCTCGCGCTGGTGGAGGCGGTCGGCCGGATCGCCCTGCGGTACGAGTCGCTGCGCGACGAGACCGTGGACTGGCTGGGCTGGCTGATGGGCGCCGCCCAGGACCCGGGGCTCCGGCTGGCCGCGCTCGCCCAGCTGGCCCGGTGCGCGCCCGCCCGGCTCCCGCGCGATGTGGTGGCGACCGTCACCGACCTGCTGGCGGAGCTGCGCGAGGCACCGGACGGGCCGGGCCGGGGCGCCCCGGCCGACCGCCGGGCCAACCGGCTGCCGCTGGACGAGCTGGCGGAGCTGGACGCCTGGGACGGGCCGGGGGACGGCTCCGGGGCCGGCGACGGCCCGGCGGGCCGGGGTGGCGGGCCGGCGGCGCGGGAGACCGCCGGCACCTGGGACGGCGCGGCGGCCAGGGACGGCTCCGGGGCACGGGACGGCTCCGGAGGCCGGGACGGTTCGGGAGGCCGGGACGGCTCCGGGGTCCGGGACGGACGGGAACCGGCCGCGGCACCGGACGGCGGGGCGGTGGCCCGGCCGTCCGCGCCGATCCTGATCGAGCAGGCGTACCAGGCGTGTCAGCCGTACGGCGCCCGGGGCGAGCGCGCGGAACTCCCGGCGGGGCGCGGCACCGCCTGGGCGGACGATCTGCTGCGCACCCTGCACGGCGCCCTGGACGACCGGGTGGAGGACCGGATCGCCCTGCTCACGGTCCAGTTGCGCAGCCCGGACTGGGGCCAGCGGGCGGACGCCGTCTGGATGGGCGGCGGTCTGGTGCACACCTGGCGGGGCGCGTACGACGAGGTGGTCCGGCTGATCGGGGCGCAGCTGGCCGACCCCGAACCCCGGTTGCGGGAGGCCGCGGCCGGCTGGCTGGGCGACCTCTTCGGGCTGGCCCGCCCGGCGGCCGACGCGCTGGCCGCCCGGGTCGCGGCCGATCCGGAGCCCTGGGTGCCGGAGCGGGCCGGAGGCTGGCCGGGCACCGGGAGCGCTCTGCTCGCCCTCACCCGTGCGGGTGATGCCAGGGCGGTGCCCGCGCTGATCTGCGCGCTGGAGCAGCCCGCGCTGGACGGTCCGCTGGCGCACGCCGTCCGCCAGCTGGGCCGGGCCGGCACCGCACTGGTGCCCGCGCTGCGCAGGCGGCTGGCCGGACTGCCGCTCGCCGGCCGGGCCGGGCCGGCGGAGCAGGCCGAGCCGCTGCTGCTCGCCCTGGCGCGGATGGGCGCCGCCGAGGCGCTGCCCGAGGTGCTGCGGATGTTGCGGGCGGCGGCGCCCGGACACCTCGGGGAGCGGCTGGCCGAGCCCGCGCTGCGCGCGCTGGCCGCGTTCGGCCCGGCGGCGGCCCCGGCGGTGCCGGAGCTGCGGGCGCTGCTGGCCGACGGCTCGGCCCCGGCGGCGGTGACCGCGACGGCGGCGCACGCCCTCTGGACGGCCGGCGGCGACGTACGGCCGGTGCTGCCGGTGCTGCGGACCATGCTGCTGGCGCCGGACACCCAGGACCGGTCGCAGGCGGCCCGGGCGGTCGGGGCGATCGGGCCGGCGGCCTCCCCCGCGGTACCGGAGCTGATGGCCGGCCTCTCCTCGCACCCGCCGCGGCTCCGGGTGGCGGCGGCGCTGGCACTGTGCCGGGTCACCCGGGACGTGGGCGAGGCGCTGCCGGTGCTGGTGGCGGCCTGGCGGGAGGACCGGCACAGCCGCCCGGGGATCGCGGAGTGCCTGTCCGAGCTGGGCCCGGCGGCGGCTCCGGCCGCCCCGATGCTCCGCGCCGAGCTGGCCCGCTCGCGGCGCCACCATGTGCCGGACGGCCGCTCCGGCGGCCGGGACATCCACCACGACGAGCGGCTGCTCACCCACTGCCGCCAGGCGCTGGGCCTGCCCGGCCCCTCGGCCTGACCGACCCCTCCTGGGGACTCCTTCCGGGGACTCCTCCCGGGGGGCTCCTCCGGCCTTCCGGTACGCGCCGGTACGTGCCGAAACGTACCCCGTCCCCGGGCGCCGGGCCCGCCCGGGAACCGGCCGGTGGGTGCCCGGCGCGGAGGGCGTCCGGTCCGGGAGAGGGCGGGCGCGGGGCCTCGACAGGGACCGGACGCGGCCCGGCGAGGCGGCGTACGGAGCCCGGGCATCCCCGGCAGGACCAGGACGGGCCCGGCCGGCGGTCGGGCAGGACCCGGACAAGGCCCGGCGGGCCGGCGCGAGTCCGGCGCGCGCACGGATACGGAAGAGGACCCGGCGAAGAACACCGGTCGAGGCGTCAGGGCCCGGCGGCGGCACGGGCGGAGCCCCGCCGGAAGCACCGGTGAGGATCCCGGCGGAGTACGGACGGAGACCCCCGCCGACAGCACCGGTGAAGACCCGGCGGGAGCCCGACCGGTGACCAGTGGGACCCGGCGGGAGCCCGGCAGGAGACCGGTGAGACCCGGCGGCAGCCCGAACGGTGGCCGGCGGGGCCCGGCGGCAGCCCGAACGGTGACCAGCGGGGGCCGGCGGCAGCCCGGCCGGAGACCGGCGGGACCCGGCAGAAGCCCGAATGGCGACCGGTGAGGCCCGGCAGAAGCCCGGCCGGAGACCGGCGAGGCCCGGCGGCAGCCCGAACCGTGACCGGCAGAAGCCCGGACGGTGGTCGGCGGGACCCGGCGGCAGCCCGGACGGCGACCGGTGAGACCCGGCGGCAGCCCGGCCGGAACACCGGTCAGATCGTCCGCCGATCGGACCGGTCGACAAATGGGACTTCCTGCCGAATATGGTGGTCGGGACCGACCGAACCCGGTGACCCGATCCCGATAGGAGCGCACGAGCGCCGTGAGCCCGCACCGTCCCGCCGCCCGCACGGCTCTGCTCCTGTCCATCGCGGCGGCGGCCGTCCTGCTGGCCGGGTGCGCCGACGCGGGCGGGCTGCGCGGGGCGGGGCCCACCCCCACCGCCGTCGGCCCGGTACGGCTCTGGCCCGGGCTGCCGCCGGTCACCGCGCCGCCCTTCGACTACGGCGAGAGCGACACCGAGCGGGTTCCGGGCGTCTCGCTGCCGGACGGCGACGTACGCAAGACCAGCCCGGTGGCGGTGCTCCAGGCCGAGGTGGCCGCCCATCCGGACCAGGTCACCGGCGCCGACGGGATGTACGAGGAGACGGCCCGGGCCATCCGGGACTGCGGGCGCCGGCCGAAGGGCTGCCCGGTGCTCCGGCCGTACTACCGGGACCTGACCGGGGACGGCAAGGACGAGCTGATCGTCGGCTTCACCATGCCCGACCAGCAGGTCGGTCTGCGCTGCTACATGCCGGAGAACGGCGGGCTGACCCGGATCATGTCCACCAGCGACCAGGTGGTGCGGGTGGAGCTGGCCGGCCGCGATCTGATCGTCCGGGTGGTCTCGGCCGGCATCCCGGGATACGAGTACCGCACCGCCTGGTCCTGGGACGCCCAGCAGCGGACCATGCTGCCGAAGAAGGACGAGATCATCCGGGTCAAGCCGGCCGCTCCGCCCGGGACCCCGCCGCCGGGGGACGACTCCGCCGCGCCGGAGGAGCCCGCGCCGCCGGAGGAGTCCGAGCAGGGCCCGTCGGTGGTGTCCGGCGGATCGCCCGGCGCCTCGGTGTCCGGCGCGTCCCCCGCACCCGCGGTCTCGGGCGAGTCCCCCGCACCCGCCGGGCCCGGGGAGTCGTCCGCGCCCGCCGCCTCCGGCGCTCCGGATCCGCGATGAGGCGCCGGCTCCGGCTGCCCGCCTGGACCGCCACCCTCACCTGGAAGGCCGCGGTCTTCATCACCGTCATGTGCTGCGCCCTGGCGGCGCTGCTCGGCGCCCTGGTCCATGTGTCGGTGACCCGCCAGACGGTGGACTCGGCCCGTGAGAAGGCCCTGGAGCGGCTGACCGACGTGACCGAGGCGTACGAGGCGGGCGAGCCGCTGCCCCGGTTCGCGGGCGTGGACCCGCCGGGGCTGCCGTCCGCGCTGCGCGGTCTGGCCACCGGGGGCCGGCGGGGCACCCTGGTCGCGAAGCTCGACGGGCGGCCGGTGATGTGGGCGGCCGGCCCCGCCGACGGCCGGGCGCTGGCGGTGCGGGTGGACTACTCGCTGAGCGCCCGCACCATCAGCGGTCTGGACAAGGCGATCGTGGGCTCGTCGGTGCTGGCGATCGGGGCGACCCTGCTGGTCGGGGCGTTCGCGGTCACCCGGATCACCCGGCGGCTGCATCTGACCGCCCAGGTGGCGCGGCGGATCAGCGCGGGCGATCTGGACGCCCGGGTCAACGACCCCCGCACCCGGGACCCGTCGCGCCCCGAGGACGAGGTGGCCACCGTCTCCGGGGCGCTGGACACCATGGCCTCCAGCCTCCAGGGCAAACTGGAGCGCGAGCAGCGGTTCACCGCCGATGTGGCGCACGAGCTGCGCACCCCGCTGACCGGTCTCTCGGCGGCGGCCGAGCTGCTGCCGGCGGGCCGGCCTTCGGAGCTGGTGCAGGACCGGGTGCGGACCATGCGGGCGCTGACGGAGGACCTGCTGGAGATCTCCCGGCTGGACGCCCGCTCCGAACAGGCCGACCTCGATGTGCACGAGCTGGGTCCGCTGACCGAGCGCGCGGTACGCGCCACCGGCACCGGGGCCGAGGTGCGGATCGTCCGGGACGTCCGGGTGGAGACCGACCGGCGGCGGTTGGAGCGGGTGCTCGGCAATCTGGTGGCCAACGCCCACAAGCACGGCCGGGTGCCGGTCGTGGTGACGGTGGACGGCCCGGTGGTGACGGTCCGGGACCACGGCCCGGGGTTCCCGGCGTATCTGCTGGAGCACGGGCCGCAGCGGTTCCGCACCGAGAGCGGTGGCAAGGGCCACGGGCTCGGGCTGACGATCGCGGTGGGCCAGTCGGCGATGATCGGCGCCCGGCTGGAGTTCGCCGACGCCCCGGGCGGCGGCGCACTCGCCCGGCTGACCCTCCCCGTCGGCCCGGAAGCGCCGGACGACGCTCCCTGACCCTCCGCCCGCGCCCCCACCCACGTCCGCACGCCCACGCCCACCCCCACCCCCACGCCCACGTCCATGTCCATGTCCATCGGCCGAACAACGAGCCACACGACTCCACATAAGCCACGTAAGGGACATAACCCTCCCCCCTTGCTACGTTGCCGTGCATGACCGCCACGACGGCCGACACCCCGCCGCCCCGGCCGCGGCGTGCCCGGCGGCGCGGGGTGGAGCTGTCGCTGCTGGTCGGCGCGGTGCTGGTCGCCGTGCAGGGGTACGTCTCCGTCGGCCTCGCCCGGGAGGGCGCCGTGCCGCCGGACGCGGTCGGCTACGGCGCCGGGCTCGGACTGCTGGCGCTGCTCGCCCATCTGGCGGTGCGGCTGTGCGCCCCGTACGCCGATCCCCTGCTGCTCCCGATCGCGGTGCTGCTCAACGGGCTCGGCCTGGTACTGATCTACCGGCTCGACCTGGAGACCCCCGCCGACCGCGCCGCGCCCGCCCAACTGGTGTGGTCCACCCTCGGGGTGGCGCTGTTCATCGTGGCCGTGGCGGTGCTGCGGGACCACCGGCTCGCCCAGCGGTACGCCTATCTCTCGGTCGCCACCGCGCTGGTCCTGCTGCTGGCGCCGATCTTCTTCCCCGCCGTCAACGGGGCGAAGATCTGGATCCGGATCGGCGGACTCTCCTTTCAGCCCGGTGAGTTCGCCAAGATCCTGCTGGCCGTGTTCTTCGCCGCCTACCTGGCGGGCAGTCAGCGGGCGCTCAACCACACCGGGCGGCGGGTGTGGCGGCTGCGGCTGCCGACCGGGCGGGTGCTCGGGCCGATCGTGGCGATCTGGCTGCTCAGCGTCGGGGTGCTGGTCCTGGAGCGGGACCTCGGCACCTCGCTGCTCTTCTTCGGACTGTTCGTGATCATGCTCTATGTGGCCACCGGCCGGATCGGCTGGACCGCCGTCTGGCTGCTGGTGGCCGGGGCGGGCGCGTTCGTGATCGGCCGGCTGGAGCCGCATGTCAACGGCCGGGTGGCGGACTGGCTGCACCCCTTCGCCTCCATCGAGGCCGGCCAGGGCCCCGGGCAGCTCGCCCAGTCGCTCTTCGCCTTCGCCGCCGGCGGGATGACCGGCACCGGCCTCGGCCTCGGCCACTCGGCGCTGATCGGGTTCGCCACGAAGTCGGACTTCATCCTGGCCACCGCCGGTGAGGAGCTGGGACTCGCCGGGCTGACCGCGATCTTCCTGCTCTACGCGCTGCTGGTGGCCCGGGGCTACCGGGCCGCGCTCGATCTGCGCGATCCGTTCGGGCAGTTGCTCGCGGTGGGGCTGGCCTCCATTCCGGCGCTCCAGGTCTTCGTCATCGCGGGCGGGGTGATGGGGCTGATCCCGCTGACCGGTATGGCCATGCCGTTCCTCGCGCAGGGAGGTTCCTCGGTGGTGGCCAACTGGATCATCGTGGCGCTGCTGATCCGGCTCAGTGACTCGGCCCGCGCCCCCGCGCCCGAACCCACCGGGCCCCCGGCCCCGGTGCCGGTCCCGGAGGGGGCCCGGTGATCCGGCCGATCCGGCGGGCGGCCGTGCTCGGACTGGTGCTGCTCGCCGCGCTGCTGGTCAACGCGGCACGGGTGCAGCTCTTCCAGGCCCGGGAGCTCAACGAGAACCCGGCCAACCGGCGGATCGCCATCAGCCGGTACGCCCAGCCGCGCGGGGACGTCCTGGTGCAGGGGGCTCCGGTGACCGGCTCCCGGGACACCCGCGAGCAGCTGCGCTACGAGCGCGTCTACCGGGACGGGCCGCTCTACGCCCCGGTGACCGGGTACGCCTCGCAGACGTACGGGACGACACTGCTGGAGCACGCCGAGGACGCGGTGCTCGCCGGGACCGACCCGCTGCTGGCGCCGTTCCCGTTCCTGGGCGGGGACGGGCAGGGGCGCTGGCCGGGCGGGGACGTGGCGACGACGATCCGGGCCTCGCTCCAGCGGGCGGCGTACGAGGGACTGGCCGGGCGGCGGGGGGCGGTGGCGGCGGTGGAGCCCTCGACCGGCCGGGTGCTGGCGCTGGTGTCCAGCCCCTCGTACGACCCGGGTCTGCTCTCCGGCACCGGGCGGGCGGTACGGGACGCCTGGGCCCGGCTGAACCGGGAGCCCGGCCGGCCGATGCTCAACCGGGCGATCCGCGAGACCTATCCGCCGGGCTCGACCTTCAAGCTGGTGACGGCGGCGGCGGCGCTGGACGAGGGGGTCGTCACCGATGTGGACGCGCCGACCGGGACGCCCGACCCCTATCTGCTGCCGGGCACCCGCACCGAGCTGCCGAACGCCTCGGACGGCTGCGGCGACGCCTCGCTCTCGTACGCCGTCCGCTGGTCCTGCAACACCGTGCTGGCCCAGGTCGGCGTCCGGGTCGGGCTGCGCGGGATGTCCGAGGCGGCCGAGCGGTTCGGCTTCAACGACCCGGGGCTGCGGATCCCGGCGGCGGTCGCCCCCTCGAACTTCGACACCGGGATGTCGCGGGACCAGCTGGCGCTCTCCTCGATCGGGCAGTACGACACCACGGCGACCCCGCTCCAGATGGCCCTGGTCTCGGCCGCCGTCGCCAACGGCGGGGAGCTGCCCCGGCCGCACCTGGTCGAGCGCACCACCCGGGCGGGCGGCGGCCTGGTCCGGGGTGCCGAACCGGACACCTACCGCCGGGCGATGAAGCCCTCGACGGCGGCCCGGCTGAAGGAGCTGATGGTGGCGGTGGTCGAGGAGGGCTCGGGCCACCGGGCGGCCGTCCCGGGCGCGGTCGTCGGCGGCAAGACCGGCACCGCCCAGCACGGCGTCGGCAACCTCGGCACCCCCTACGCCTGGTTCACCGGCTGGGCCCAGCCGGAGGACTCCGCCCGGCCGGTGGTCGCGGTGGCGGTAGTCGTGGAGGACGCCTCGGCCCGCCGCGAGGACATCAGCGGCGGCGGCAGCGCGGCCCCCCTCGCCCGAGCCGTCCTGGCGGCAGCGGTGACGGAGGCAGCGACCGAGGAGGCGGCCGAGCCCGAGGAGGAGTAGGCACAGCCGGGCGGGCAGGACGCTCATCGTGACCGCCCGGGGCGACCGGTGGCCCCCAGGTCGATGTCGAGACCGAACGGCACGGCGAGCCGGAGGTGGTCCCGGTGGACGCCGGTCGGCACATAGGCCCGGGTGGCCGGGTCGAGCTCGTGCACGTACACCACCGGCCGCACGTCGTCGTGCTCCACCCGCCAGTGGTGCGGGATGCCCGCCCGCGCGTACTTCAGGGGCTTGACCTCCCGGTCCCGGCCGGCGGTGTCCGGCGCCGTGACCTCCACCGCCAGCAGCACCTCTCCGGGGTGGAAGGTGACCTGGCGGGGCCCGGTGAGCGCCTCCCGCCGCACCACCAGGACATCGGGGTCCAGCCGGTTGCGGCGATCCAGGGTGATCGTCATATGGCGCTTGGCCTTCATCCCCTCCGGAGCCTGTTCGCGGAGCGCCCGGTCCAGCAGGCCGGTCGTCCGCTCGTGAAGGACCGTCTGCGGGCTCAGCAGCACCAGGGCCCCGTCGATCAGCTCCGTCTTCCGGGGCAGATGGGGCAGCAGGTCGAGATCGTCCGCCACCCATCCCCGGTGCGGCGGACGCACCCACGCGTGGTCGTCGGGCGGCCAGAGGTGGTCGGGATCGCGGACGGAGTCACCGACCGGGCCGCAGGCGGGGCCGGCGTCCCCCGCCGGGCCGCGAGCGGGGCCGGGGCCGTCGGCCGGGACGAAGCGGGGCCCGGCGGCATCGGTCGTGCCGGATTCATGGCGAGTCATGCCCACAGACTGTCGGCAAAACCGGCATCAACGGGCGCATGCGCCCGAACATCCCTAGAACGAGTGAACGACTGTGCGAGATTGACCGCGCCGCCGCCCACCGCGGTGAGCCACGGTGAGCCCCGCCGCGCCCGCGGCGCACCCGGCCGCACCGGACGGCAGACGCACCGGACCACAGCGGGCCGCGCCACCCGCAACGGGCCACACGCCACCCGCAACGGACCGCAGGAGCGGGTCCTACCGGCGCGGCCCGCTCCGCGGCTCATCCCCGGGCCCCGGGCCCCGCTCACTCCTCCGCGCCGCCCGCGGCGATCGCGGCCTGGACCTCGGCCACCCGGGCGGCCTCCTCCTCGGCGAAGCGGGCCCGGTCGAGTTCCTCGGCGACCTCCTCGTCCTGGGACATCAGCAGGTCCAGGTTGGAGTCGCCGAGGTCGAAGACGCCCATGTCCAGATAGGCCTTCTGGAGCCGCTCGCCCCAGAGCCCGATGTCCTTGACGCAGGGCACGATCCGGCTGAACAGCAGCTTCCGGAAGAGGTGCAGGAACTCGGACTGCTCGCTGTACTCCGCCGCCTCCCGCTTCGAGATGCCGAAGTTCTCCAGCACCTCCACCCCGCGCAGCCGGTCGCGCATCAGATAGCAGCCCTCGATGACGAACTCCTCGCGCTCCCGGAGTTCGGCGTCGGTGAGCTGCTTGTAGTAGTCCCGCAGCGCCATCCGGCCGAAGGCCACGTGCCGGGCCTCGTCCTGCATCACATAGGCCAGGATCTGCTTGGGCAGCGGCTTGTCGGTGCTGTCCCGGATCATGCCGAAGGCGGCCAGCGCCAGGCCCTCGATGAGCACCTGCATGCCCAGATAGGGCATGTCCCAGCGGGAGTCGCGCAGGGTGTCGCCCAGCAGTCCCTGGAGGTTGTCGTTGATCGGGTAGAGCATCCCGATCTTCTCGTGCAGGAACCGCCCGTAGATCTCCGCGTGCCGGGCCTCGTCCATGGTCTGGGTCGCGGAGTAGAACTTGGCGTCCAGGTCCGGGGCGGACTCCACGATCCGCGCCGCGCAGACCATGGCGCCCTGCTCGCCGTGGAGGAACTGGCTGAACTGCCAGGCGGTGTAGTGCTTCCGCAGCTCGCCCTTGTCCTTCTCGGTGAGCCGGGCCCAGTGCGGGGTGCCGTACAGCGTCAGCGCCTCGTCCGGGGTGCCGAGCGCGTCGTACGGGTCCACCTCCAGGTCCCAGTCGATGCGCTTGGCGCCGTCCCACTGCTTGTCCTTGCCCTTCTGGTAGAGCGCCAGCAGCCGGTCACGCCCTCCGTCGTACTCCCAGCCGAAGCGCGCCGCGCCGCTCGCCGGCACCTGCCAGACGGGCTCTCCGGGGTCCTTGGTGTACAGGTCACGCGTCGACACTGACGGCTCCTTCGCGTCCGGCACGCCCGCTCCCTCGCGGGTCCTTCGCAGGCTCACACTTGTTGGACACCGGGTCAACAAGTAGCGCACAGGGGATTGACGGCCTTGCTGACAAGCAGTCTCATAAGGGGTGACCGCTGGTAACCCGACCACGAGGTGCTCTCCGCCATGACGATCGCGACCGAACCCGGGACCCGCCTCCTCCGCGACGCACTGGGCCCGCTCCGGGATCGCGAGCAGGTCGCCGAGCGCCTGCTCGAGTCCTCGGCCAAGCACTCCTTCGACCCCGACAAGGACCTGGACTGGGACGCGCCCGCCGAGGAGGGCAAGTGGTTCTGGCCGCCGGAGCTGGTCTCGCTCTACGACACCCCGCTGTGGCGGAGGATGTCCGAGGAACAGCGGATGGAGCTCGCCCGGCACGAGGCGGCCTCGCTCGCCTCGCTGGGCATCTGGTTCGAGATCATCCTGATGCAGCTGCTGATCCGGCACATCTACGACCGGTCGGTCACCAGCAACCATGTCCGCTACGCCCTCACCGAGATCGCGGACGAGTGCCGGCACTCGATGATGTTCGCCAGGATGATCAAGAAGGGTGGCGCGCCCACCTATCCGGTGCCCAGGCTCTACCACAACATGGCGCGGCTGCTGAAGACCGTCTCCACCACCCCCGGCTCCTTCGCCGCCACCCTGCTCGGCGAGGAGATACTCGACTGGATGCAGCGCCTCACGTTCCCGGACGAGCGGGTGCAGACCCTGATCCGGGGCGTCACCCGGATCCATGTCGTGGAGGAGGCGCGCCACGTCCGGTACGCCCGGGAGGAGTTGCGGCGCCAGATGGTCACCGCGCCGCGCTGGGAGCGGGAGCTCACCCGGCTCAGCTGCGGGGAGGCGGCCCGGGTCTTCTCCATCTGCTTCGTCAACCCGGCGGTCTACGAGAACGTCGGCCTGGACCGGCGGGAGGCGGTGGGCCAGGTGAAGGCCAGCGGGCACCGCGCCGAGGTCATGCGGTCCGGTGCCGGGCGGCTCACCGACTTCCTGGACGACATCGGCGTGCTGCGGGGCCCGGGGCGGCGGCTGTGGCAGAGTTCCGGGCTCCTCGCCCGGTGAGCCCGGTGACCCCGGCCGGGCCCGGGACCGGGCACCGCCACGGGCCGAGCGGGCCGGCGGAGCGGGTGCGCCGGGGCCCGAGGGGAGCGGGCGGTTCCGGGGGCGGGTGGGCCGGTCCGTTCCGACCTGGTTCGCGTACCGGGGACTGCCGTTCGGAGCCGGGGAGTTACGCTGCGGGCATGACCGCTGCCGCCACGCCCTCCTACCGACGGCTCAGCGTGGAGGAGCGCCGCGCGCAGCTCCTCGGCGCCGCCCTGTCGCTCTTCGCGCACCGGGCTCCGGCGGACGTCTCGCTGGACGACGTGGCCGAGGCCGCCGGGGTCTCGCGCCCGCTGGTGTACCGCTACTTCCCCGGCGGCAAGCAGCAGCTCTACGAGGCCGCGCTGCGCTCGGCCGCCGACGACCTGGAGCTGTGCTTCGCCGAACCGGCCGCGGGCCCGCCGACCGAGCGGCTCGCCCGGGTGCTCGACCGCTATCTGAGCTTCGTGGACGAGCACGACGCCGGGTTCAGCGCCCTGCTCCAGGGCGGCAGCGTGGCCGAGACCTCCCGCACCGTCGCCGTGGTGGACGGGGTGCGCCGGGCCGCCGCCGAACAGATCCTGCTCCACCTGGGCGTGCCCGAGCCGGGCCGCCGGCTGCGGATGATGGTGCGCACCTGGATCGCGGCGGTGGAGGCGGCCTCGCTCATCTGGCTGGACGAGGGGAAGCAGCCCCCCGCCGACGAACTGCGCGGCTGGCTGGTCGACCATCTGGTGGCGCTGCTGACCGCCACCGCCGCGACCGACGAGCAGACCGCCGGGGTGGTCGCCGCGCTGCTGGCCCAGGAGACGACGGGCGGCCCGGTCGGCACCCTGGCCCGCCGGGCCCTGCCCGTCGTGGGCGGGGCCGGCCACCTGCTGTGACACTGGGGGCGTGCGAAGCGAGAACACCCCCTTCAGGGGCGGCCCCCTGGACGGCCGGACCCTGCCGGTACTGACCGGCCTCACCGGCCATCCGCCCACGTGGTACCAGGTGCCCGTCCCGGACGACGCCGGCGGGCCGCCGACCGTGTACGCCTACCGCCGGGTGCCGTCCGGATACACCAGACGGCTCGGCCTGCGGCGGGGCTGGGTCTACGAGTACGCCCCCGGCGGCAAGGAGCGCCGGGAGCTCCGCTGGCCGTGGTCGAAGCCGAAGCCGAAGCCGCCCGGGAGCCCCTGACCACCCCGCGCCCAGCCCCGTCCCCGCCGCCGCCGCTCCGGAACCGCCCGGACGGATGACGGCTGTGGGCCGAACCGCCTAGTCATGCGTTAGTCGTACGATCCTCCGCCGTATCCATTCCGGCGGAGGTGATGGGGTGTCAGAACCACTGCCGCGATCGTCCCGTACGCCCGCCGGACCCGCCGCGCCCGCGTCCGTCCGCCGGTCCGGGCACACTTTCGTCCGCGCCGCTCTCTGTACGGCGGTGCTGGCCGCCGCCCTGCCGCTGGCCCCGGTCGCCTCGGCGGCCCCCGCGCCCGAGCCGGACACCCCGGTCGTCGAGATCGAGGTACCGGAGCACACGAGTCCGGTGGCGGAGACCGGGAGTCCGGTGCCTCCGGTGCCTCCGGTGCCGGAGAGCGGCGGCCCGGCCGGTGACCCCACCGGGCCGCCCGGCGCCACCGGGGGCGCCGTCCCGGATCCCGCCCCGGGGCCCCCGGCCGCCGGGGCGCCGGCCTCCCCCGTCGAGGCTCCGGCCTCCCCGGTGGCGGCCCTGCTGACCCGGCTGCGGGCGCTCTACCAGGCGGCCGAGGAGGCGACGGAGACGTACAACGCCGCCGAGGAGGCGCTGCGGAGGCAGACCATCGAGACCCGGCGGCTCGGCGGCGACCTGGGCCGCACCCGGGACGCCCTGACCCGCGCCCGGGACGAGGCGGGGCGGCTGGCGCGGGCCCAGTACCAGGGGCGGCTCGGCTTCTCCCCCGCCCTTCAGCTGCTGCTGGCCCGGGACCCGGACCACGCCCTGGACCAGAACCACCTGGTCCGCAAGGCGGCGCGGGAACAGGCGCTCACCGTGGCCCGGCTGGAGCGCGGCGAGCGGCGGGCCGACCTGCTGGCGACCGCCGCCGGGCGGGCCCTGACCCGGGAACGGCAGCTGGCGGCCCGGCAGCGGCAGGCCCGGGACACCGTGCGGGCCCGGCTGAAGGCGGTCGAGGTGGTGCTCGCGGGCCTCTCCCCCGGTCAGGCGGGCGAGCTGGCCGACCTGGAGCGGGCCGAGACGGCCGGCGCCCAGCGCGATCTGCTGGCCGGCGGCGAGCTGGACGGCTCCCGCACCCCGTCCCGCCAGGGTGACCGGGCGGTGGCGTACGCGGTGGACCAGCTCGGCAAGCCGTACGTCTGGGGCGCCGAGGGCCCGGAGTCGTACGACTGCTCGGGACTCACCTCGGGGGCCTGGGCGGCGGCCGGCCGGCCCATTCCGCGCACCAGCCAGGAGCAGTGGCGCACCCTGCCGAAGGTGCCGCTGCGCGCACTGCGCCCCGGTGACCTGGTGGTCTACTTCCCCAGGGCCACCCATGTGGCGCTCTATCTGGGCGAGGGCCTGGTGATCCAGGCCCCGCGTCCGGGCGGCCGGGTCAAGGTCTCCCCGCTCGCCGCCAACCCGCTGCTCGGAGCCGTACGCCCGGACCCGGCGGCCGCGCCCCTCGCCGCGTACACCCCGCCGGAGCTCCCCGCGGGGGCGGCGGACGGCTCCGACCAGGGATACGACCGGGGCCGGGGGTAGGCCCCGGGCGCCGGCCGACCACACCCCGAAGCCCCGGGACTGGCCCCCGGGCGCCCGGCCGACGTCGTCCGAAGCCCCGGGCCGGTCCCGGGCGCCGACGCCCCGGCGGTCCGGGCCCCGGACCGAGCGGGGCCCGGGCCCGGGGCCGGGAAAGGCCCGGCCCCGGCCCGCACCGTCCCGGCCTACGCCGTCCCGGCCGAGGCCAGATAGCCGGCGGCCTTGTCGGGGTCGTAGAAGAAGTTCTCGAAGTCCGCCGGGTCGTCGAAGCCGTTGGCGAAGCGGTCGGCCACCGGGGGCAGCTCGCCCGCCGCGCCGATCAGGTTCAGGACGTGCTCCGGCGGCGGGGCGAGCATGGCGTTGGTCCACTTGGTGACATGCCGGGCGGTCTCCCAGTAGCGGTCGAAGGTGGCCCGCATCCACGCCTCGTCGAACGGCCGGTCGCCGTGGGCCGTGATCGAGTCGAGGTAGGAGGCCGCGCACTTGGCCGCCGAGTTGGCACCCTGGCCGGTGATCGGGTCGTTGGCGACCACCACGTCCGCGACGCCCAGCACCAGTCCGCCGCCGGGCAGCCGGCCGACCGGGTTGCGGACGGTGGGGGCGTAGCGCCCGGCCAGCGTGGCGTGGGCGTCGGTCAGCTCGACCTTGGTGGCCCGGGCGTACTCCCAGGGCGTGAACCGCTCCATCAGCTCCAGGGTGAGCGCCAGGTGCTCGGAGGGATCGCGGACGCCCTTGAACACATCGAGCGGCCCGCCCGGGACGCCCTCCCAGAAGAGGATGTCGGCCCGGCCGCTCAGGGTGTACGTGGGCATCACGAACAACTCGCCCGCGCCCGGCACCAGGTTGCAGCGGACCGCGTCGGTGTCCGGGTGCTCGGGGCGCGGCCCGAGGCCGTGCACATAGGCGACGGCCAGCGCGCGCTGCGGCTCGGCGTACGGCGAACGCGCCGCGTCCCGGCCGAACATCGAGACCAGCTCACCCTTGCCCGCCGCGACCAGCACCAGGTCGTAGGTGCGGGAGAAGTAGTCCAGGTCGGAGACGGCCGCGCCGTGGATCACCAACTGGCCACCGCGCTGGGCGAAGGTCTCCATCCAGCCGGCCATCTTCAGCCGCTGGTCGACGGATTGGGCGTACCCGTCCAGCCTGCCCAGCCAGTCCACCGCGCGCCCGCCGTCGGGGCCGGTGACCGAGACGCCCAGGCCCTCGATGCGCGGGGCCCGGTCCTCCCAGAAGTTGAGGCCGAGGTCCCGCTCGTGCTGGAGCGCGGTGTGGAACATGCACTGGGTGGACATGACCCGGCCGGACCGGATCTCGTCCGCCGTGCGGTTCGACATCAGGGTGACCTCGTACCCCTGGGCCTGGAGGCCGAGGGCGAGCTGAAGACCGGACTGGCCGGCACCGACTATCAGTATTCTGCGCATCGGTTCTGCGTCTTCTCCGCGGTACGTGCGTACGTTCGTACGGTGTGCAGGTGGCCCGAGCGGTCCCGGCCGCCCCGCGCCGGGGGCGGCGCCGGGGTTACTCGGGGGTGGTCTCCAGGGCGCGGGCGACCAGCGCGAGCAGGGTCTCGATGACGGTGAACCGCTTGCGGGCGTCCATGACGACGATCGGCACCTCCGCCGGGACGGTCAGCGCGTCGCGCACGTCCTCGGCGTCGAACCGCTCGGTGCCCTCGAAGTGGTTGACGGCCACGATGTACGGCAGCCCGCAGCTCTCGAAGTAGTCCAGCGCCGGGAAGCAGTCGGTCAGCCGCCGGGTGTCGGCCATGACTATCGCCCCGATGGCGCCGCGCACCAGGTCGTCCCACATGAACCAGAAGCGCTGCTGGCCGGGGGTGCCGAAGACATAGAGCACCAGGTCGTCGTCGAGCGTGATCCGCCCGAAGTCCATCGCGACCGTGGTGGTGAGCTTCTCCGGGGTGGCGGAGAGGTCGTCGGTCTCCTCGCTCGCCCGGGTCATCAGCGCCTCGGTGCGCAGCGGGGTGATCTCGGAGACCGCGCCGACGAAGGTGGTCTTGCCGACGCCGAATCCGCCCGCCACCACCACCTTGGTGGCGATCGGCGCCCGGGTGTGGTCCAGCTGCCAGGACTGCGGCGACTCCTCGGGATCGAGGAAGGGGTTGGCCGCCTCGGCCGCCTCCCCGCCGGGCCCCGGGGCCGTGGTTCCCGGGCCCGTGGTTCCCGCCCCGGTCGCGTCCGGGCCGGTGGTGTCCGGTCCGGCGGTACCGGGCGGGGCGCCGTCGGGCGCGGCCGGGTCCGTGCCGGGTTCGGTCAGCGGCGCGGTCGTGGTGGCCCCGGTGGACCGGACGCGCACCCCTCCGGAGACCTCTTCAGAGACGGCGGAGTCCACTGAGCACCCTTTCGAGCAGCGCGCGGTCGGGCTGGCCGGTGGCGTGACCGGTGCCGTACACGCGGATCTTTCCCTGGTCGGCCAGGTCGCTGAGCAGCACCCTGACGACCCCCAACGGCATCTTGAGCAGTGCGGAGATCTCGGCGACCGTACGCATCCGGCGGCAGATCTCCACGATGGCCCGCATCTCGGGCATGACGCGCGGCCCGGGGCCGCCGTTCGTCAGTTGCTTGCGCTCCTCCGGCGCCTCCAGCGCGGCGACGAAGGTCTCCACCAGCAGCACGTGCCCGAACCGGGTCCGGCCGCCGGTGAGTGAGTAGGGACGGACCCGGGCGGGTCGCCGTCCCTCGCCCCGGACCGGGAGCTTCCCGGCGGAGGCGGCGGCCGTCACTGGGCGTTCTCCAGCGACTTCCGCAGCTCGCTGCGGAGTTCGGGGGTGAGGACGTGTCCGGCCCGGCCGACGAAGAGCGCCATGTGGTACGCGACGACGCTCATGTCGCAATCGGGCGCGGCGTGCACCCCGAGGAGGGAGCCGTCGCTGATCGACATGACGAAGACGCTGCCCTCCTCCATGGCGACCATCGTCTGCTTGACCCCGCCGCCCTCCATCAGCCGGGCCGCGCCGACGGTGAGGCTGCCGATGCCCGAGACGATGGTGGCCAGGTCGGCGCTGGAGCCGCGCGGTCCGCGGGTACGGGGCCCGGGCGCGCCCTCCTTGTTCCGGTCGGGGTCGGAGGAGAGCAGCAGCAGCCCGTCGGACGAGACGACGGCGACCGAATGGACCCCCGGCACCTCCTCGACGAGGTTGCCCAGCAGCCAGTGCAGGTTGCGGGCCTCGCTGCTCAGTCCGAATGTGCCGGTGCCGGTCGTCGCGGTCAACTGCGTGCCTCCTCGACTGTGTCCCCCGTGTCTTCGGTACGTACCGCTTCGGTCCGCCGGGTGGTCTGGGCGGTGGTCCGTGTGGTCTCGCCGGCCGGGGCGGCCCGGCCGGCGCGGTCGTTCCCCGCCCGGGCGGTCCCGGCCTGGATGTCCCCGGCCTCGCTGTCCCCCGCTTGGGCGGTCTCCGCCTGGGCGATCTCCGCCTCGGCGTCGCGCCGCCCGTCACGGGCCCCCCGGTGGAACCCGCCGAGCCTCCGGCGCAGTTCCTCGGCGTCCACCCCGCCGGTGCGCGCGGGGCGCGGTCCGCCGGTGCTGACGACCCTGGGGGTGCGCTTGGGCAGCCCCTTGTCGGTGAACCTCGGTTCCCCGGCGTCCGGTTCCTCGGCGTCCGGTGCGCCGGCCGACTGGGCGCCGTCGGTGAGCGCCCCGTCCCCCGGGTGCTCCTGGGCGACGGCCTGGTCGGGGCCGTCGGTGCCCAGGGGGTGCGGGGCGGGGACGTACGACTCCGGGGCCGGGTGCTCCGGCCCCGCGGGCCCGGCGGCGTCCGGCTCCGGCGCCCGGCCGTGCGGGACGGCGGGAGCCTCCGGGGCCTCCGCCGCGGCCGGGGCCGCCTCGGGCGCGGGCGCCGGGGACGGCACGCGGAACTGCAGGGTGGTCTCGGGGTGCTCGGGCGACGGGGCCCCGGCGCGGGTGCTGTCGTCCGGCTCCTGGTCCAGGTCCCGGTACGAGCCGGGCTCCTGGTCCTGGTCCAGGTCCGCCGCACCCGTACCGGCGGCCGTGCGCCCGGCCGGTTCGGATCCGGCCGCGACCGTCGCCGCTCCGGCGCTGGCCTCCGTGCCCGGGTGCGTGTCCGGGCGGGCCTCCGTGTCCGGGCCGACGATCGTGTCCGGGCCGGTCTCCGTGTCCGGGCCGACGGCCATGTCCGGGCCGGTCTCCGTGTCCGCGTCGGCGTCGGTCCCGGTACGGGCGTCCGCACCGGTCCCGGCCGCCGAACGGACGGTCGGGTCCGCCGTCGTACGAGTCCCGACCGCCGTACCGACGCTCTCGTCCGCCGTCGCGTCGGCCTGGTCCGCCGTCCTACCGGCCTCGTTCGCCGTCGTACCGGCCTGGTCCGCCGTCGTGCGGGGCGCGGTCTCCGGACCGTCCGTCCCGGTCGCCGCCCCGGCGGACCGGTCCGCCGTCCCGTCCTCCGCCGTGCGGAAGGCCGCCTCGGCCGCCGCCACCAGCGGGTCACCGCCCGGGGCGTCCGTCGCCGGCCCGCCGGCGGGCGCGGCTGCCGGGTCGTCCGCCGCACCGCCCCGGCCCGGGCGGCCGGGCAGGGCGTTGGAGTTGGCCTCGGCGGCGGAGCCCGGCAGGGTCACCCCGGGCACCGCGCCGGGCGCCGGGGCGGCCGGGGGCACGGCGGCCGGCGGGGTCTTGGGCAGCAGGCTTCCCGGCAGCACCGCGACCGCCGTCATCCCGCCCGAGGACTGCTCCCGCAGCGACACCCGTACTCCGTGGCGGGCGGCCAGCAGGGCGGTGACGCGCAGGCCGAGGCCCTCGCCGCCCGCCGCCGCGCCGGCCCCCGTGAGGGCGTCGGGGACGTCCCCGGCGCCCGGGTCGGCCGCGGCGAGCCGGGCGTTCAGCTCGACGAGCCGCTCGGGGCTCGTCCCGATGCCCTCGTCCTGGACCGAGAGCATGATCTCGCCGCTCTCCAGCAGCCAGCCGGAGAGCTGCACCTTGGCGTCCGGCGGTGAGAACGCGGTGGCGTTCTCCAGCAGTTCGGCCAGCAGATGGCTGAGGTCGTCGGCGGCGAACCCGGCGACCTGGGCGTGCGAGGGCAGCGACTGGATGGTCACCCGCTCGTACCGCTCGATCTCGCTGACGGCGGCGCGGGCCACGTCGACCAGCGGGACCGGCGTCTGGGACGCGTGGGTGTGCTCGTGCCCGGCGAGCACCAGCAGATTCTCGCTGTGCCGGCGCATGACCGTGGCCAGGTGGTCGAGCTTGAAGAGGGTGGCGAGCCGCTCCGGGTCCTGCTCCCGCTCCTCCAGCCGCTCGATGACACCGAGCTGGCGCTCGACCAGGCCGAGGGTGCGCAGGGAGAGATTGACGAAGGTGTGCCGGACACTGTCGCGGAGCCGGGCCACCTCGGTGGTCAGTTCGGCGGCGCGGTCGCTCGACCGGGTGCGCTGCTCCTGGAGTTCGGCGGCGAGCTTCTTGCGCCCGGCCACCGCCGCCGCGCGCTCGCCGTCCAGCCGGGTGGCCTCGGCGGACAGCTCGGCCACCGTGCCGTGCAGGGCGTTGAGGGAGCGTACGACCTCGGCGAACTCGTCGTTCCGGCCGGTGAAGCGGACCGGTTCGGCGCCCTCGGGCTCGGCGGCGAGCCGGGCGGCGCCCCGGCGCAGCACGGAGAGCGGCCGGGTGAGCGAACGGGCGACGGCGGCGACCACGGCGACGGCGATCAGCACACAGCCGCCGAGCAGCGCCACGGCGATCTCCAGCGCGGTGACGTCCTCGTCCCGCAGCTGCTCCAGCCGGGTCACCTGGTCGGTGGCGAGCTTGGACTCCAGGCCGCGCATCTGCTCGATCCGGGCGGTGAGCGCCGCGTCCAGCTTCTCCGGGTCGGTCTTCCGGTCGGCGGAGGAGAGTTCCGGCCGGTCGGTGAGGGCGCCGAGGTAGTCCTCGGCCGCCTTGACCTCCGGGCCGGTGACGGTGGCGGCGAGCGCGTCGCGGGCGGTGGTGGACGCCTGGTCGAAGCCGGCCAGGGCGGCCTGCTCCCGGACCCGGGACTGCTGGGCGGCGGCGCTGAGGGTGTCCCGGACGTGAGCGGCCGACTCCTCCCCCTCACCGGTGCCGTCCGTGCCGTCCGTGCCGCCGGTGGCTCCGGCGTCGCCGCCGGTCCCGGAGCCGTCGGCGGGGACGAACGTACCGGTGGCGGGGTCGTACACGGTCCGGGAGCCGCCGCGTCCTTCGTCCTTCTCGTCCCCGCCGGGGACGGCCAGGGCGGCGAGGAGCAGACCCCGGGTGGCGGACGCCTGCTCGACGGCGTGGCCCAGGTCGGAGGTGGCCCGGGGGGTGGTACCGGTGGCGCGGGCGGGGGTCCGGTCCGCGAGGTCGGCACCGAGGGCCTGGAGCCCCGCGATGACCTCGGTGTAGGAGCGGTGGGCCGCCATGGCGGAGCCTTTGCCGGTGAGGGCGGTGTCCCGGAGGGTGGGTACGGCGGCGAGCGCGTGGCGCAGCTCGGCCGGGACCGTGTCCGCGTTCCCGGCGTTCCCGGCGCCCTCGGTGAACTCCCCGCTCGCGGTGAACTCGGTGAACTCGGCGATCTGCCGGTCGACCCGGGTGGCTCCGGCGGTGGCCCGGGGCTTGTCCTTGCCGTTCCGGCCGGCCGCGACCCAGGCGGTGACCCGGTCGCGCTCGTCGCTGAGGGAGTGGGCGAGGGTGACCGCCTGCCGGTCGAGCTGGGCGAGGGTGACCAGATCCTGGCTGTCCTTCAGCTCCGTGGAGGCGGTGAGCACGGCGGGCGCTCCGGCCCCGAGCACGGTGAGGACCACCAGTGCCGTGCCGACGACGAGCCGGCGGCGCACCCGGACCCGGCGGCCGCCCGGTACCTGGGGATCGCCGGGAGTCTCACTGCGCTTCGCCACCGGTGCTCACATTCTTGAACTCGTCCGCCCATGAAGCAGAGGTGACGACCGGTCATGTTCGCGAGCGCCTCCACCCCTGGTACGGCTTCCGACCTTTCCAGCGCCTCGGGGTGGGAGACATGCAACGGCCGCTCCGCCACCCGAAGGAGTGAACAGCATCCCCGAGTTGGCGAACAACTCGTCAGACCGGCCGTGGTGCGCCGGAGCGTGGGACCGGTTGGACTGTCCGCGCGGCCTTTGGCAGGATGCGCGCCCGCATCCCGCCGGAAGGGCCGCTTCCACGCCTCCGCACCGCCGTGACCTGCTGGTACAGGCCAATTCCGGCCACCGGCGGAGTCGGTACGAGGGCCGGTGGGCGCCGGCGCGGGGTCGGGCAGACTGGGGGCCATGCGTGGCGAGATCGCGTCGGTGCCGGGCGACCCGGACCGCCCCAACGAGGACTGGACTTCGGCCACCCTGCCCGCCTCCGGGCGGGGCGGGACGGTGGTGCTGCTGGACGGGGTGACCCCGCCGGACGGCGGTGACGGCTGCGTGCACTCGGTGCACTGGTTCACCGCCCGGCTCGGGGGCGCGCTGACCGAACTGTCCGGTTCGCGGCCGGACCTGACGCTGGCCGAGATCCTGTCGGCGGCCATCACCCGTACGGCGGAGGCGCACCGCGACTCGTGTGACCTTTCTCACGCTCGTACGCCACAGGCAACCGTCGTGCTGGCCCGCTGGGACACCGGGGCGGTCGACTATCTGGTCCTCTCGGACTCGGTGCTGCTCCTGGAATCCCCGTCCGGCGGGGTGCGCGCGGTGCTGGACGACCGGCTGGCCCGGCTGCCGCCCGGTTCGCTGGTGAGCGCGGCGGTGGCGGACGCGACGGTACGGAACCGGGAGGGCGGCTTCTTCACGGCGGCGGCCGACCCCTCGGTGGCGGCCCGGGCGGTGACCGGCCGGGTGCCGCTCGGCGAGGTCCGGGCGCTGGCCGCGCTGACGGACGGGGCGGCCCGCTGGACCGAGGTCTTCCGGTCCGGGGACTGGGCCGCCTGTCTGGGCGTGCTGCGCGCGGAGGGGCCGCGCGGGCTGATCGCGCGGGTGCGCGAGCTGGAGCTGGACGGCCCGGCCCACGCCCTGCTGGGCCGGAGCAAGGCCCATGACGACGCGACCGCCGTCTATGTGGAGCTGCGCTGAGCCGCCCCGCCCCCCCCTCACCCCTGCGGCGACGGCCCGTTGAGCTGGTGGAGCAGCCGGGCCAGCTCCGCGACCTCGGCCCGGTCCCAGCCGGCCAGCTTCCGCATGTACCGCTCCCGCCGGGCCTCCCGCACCCGCCGGACCCGGCCGCGTCCCTCGTCGGTGAGCCGGACCAGGGAGGCCCGGCCGTCGGCGGGGTCCGGGTCGCGGGCGACGAGCCCGAGCGTCTCCAGGGCGCGCAGCTGGCGGCTCATGGTGGCCTTGCCGACACCGAAGTACCCGGCCAGCCCGGTGGCGCGCTGGCTGCCCGTCTCGTCCAGCCGGACCAGCAGCCCGTAGGCGGCCGGCTCCAGCTCGGGGTGGACCTCCCGGGCCATCTCCCCGGAGGAGGCGCGGGCGCGGCGCAGCAGCACCGCGAGCTCCCGTTCGAGGGCGAGGAACTCCTGGTCCCCGCCGCCGGCCTCGGTACCGCAACCCTGCACGTTCCGTCCCTCTCACACGCCCTTCGCTGTCCCGGCCAGTATTTCGCAGCCCGCCCCCGGTCCCGCCCACGGGCGCCCGCGCGACCGGTAGGGGGTGCGGTCGCCGCCCGGGGAGCCCGCCCGGGCGGCGCGCCGCCCACCCGGCCCCGGTCGGCCCGGGGCTTCCGCCCACCCGTACGGGGCCGGGACGCACCACCGTCCCGGCCCCCGGCCCACGGCCCTCGATCCCCGGTGTCCACCCCACCGCAGGCATCCCACTGCGCCGACCGGGGCACTCCGCCACTCCCCCGCCACTCCCGACCGGCGAAGCGCGCCGGCCCCCGGCACGCTGGCCCCGTGATCAGACCCCGAACCCCGCGCCGTCTCCTGGCGCCCGCGCTCGCCCTGCTGACCGCGCTCGCCCTCACCCCGTCCGCCACCGCCACCGCGACGGCCGCCGCCGGTGCCGGCCACCGCACCGCCGCCGACACCGACCCGCCGACCCCGTTCCGGGGCGAGGCGTACCTCGGCATGGGCGTCGCCGCCCACGACGGCACCGGCCGTCCCCCGCCCGCCCCGCGCGCCGCCCAGTCCGAGGGCGTCGACGTCTCCAGCCACCAGGGCGCCGTCGACTGGCCCGCGCTCCGCGCCTCCGGGGTGGAGTGGGCGTACGTCAAGGCCACCGAGAGCGCCTCCTACCGCAACCCCTACTTCACCCAGCAGTACGACGGCTCCTACGACCAGGGCATGATCCGGGGCGCGTACCACTTCGCCACCCCGGACACCTCATCCGGCGCCGCGCAGGCCGACTTCTTCGTGGACAACGGCGGCGGCTGGTCCCCCGACGGCCGCACCCTGCCGGGCGTGCTGGACATCGAGTGGAACCCGTACGGCGCCGCCTGCTACGGCCGCACCCCGGCCCAGCTCACCGCCTGGATCAGCGACTTCGTCACCCGCTACCGCGCCCGCACCGGCCGGGACGCGGTGATCTACACGGCCACCTCCTGGTGGCGCCAGTGCACCGGCGACCACCCGGGCTTCGGCGCCGCCCACCCCCTCTGGATCGCCCGCTACGACTCCGCCCCCGGCGACCTCCCGTCCGGCTGGCCCGCCCACACCATGTGGCAGTACACCTCCACCGGCCCCACCGTCGGCGACCACGACCGCTTCAACGGCCCCCTCGACCAGGTCCAGTCCCTCGCCGACGGCTGAGCCCGACCCGGGCGGCCGGTGCGGCCAATAGGGGCGGCGGGGTGCCCGGTGGGCCGCCCCGCCGCCCCATGTCCGTTCAGCTCGCGGTCACTTGCCCGGCCTTGAAAACCGCCCAGACCGTCTTGCCCACCGAGTGCTCGTCGATCCCGAAGTCGTCCGCGACCTCCCGGACGAGCCACAGCCCCCGGCCCGAGCAAGCGTCCGGCGTGACACGTCGCGCATGCGGGCTGCCGTCCCCGCTGTCCCGCACCTCGATGCGAACCATGCCGGTGTCCAGGGTCACCGCCACGCACATCTCCCGACCGGTGGGCACACCGTGCAAAAGGGCGTTGGTCACCAGCTCCGACACGCAGAGCCGTATGTCGTCCAGCCGGTCCGTCCGCCCCCATTCGACCAGCGCCGCGCTCACGAACTCGCGAGCCACCGGGACAGCTCGGCGTGACCGGGGAAACCGTTGCCGACGTGTCAAAGGCACAGCGAAATCACCGCCTTCCGGACTGAGACCTGCTCCGCGAAAAACATAATACCTTTCGCGAAAGGCGGCAAGGTAGCCTCGGTGCGACAGTCGGTCGCGGCGATGTTTCGCGCTGCGCTTACCGTGTAGTCGACGCATGAGCCGAAGGGCAGGAGGCCGCATGGGCAACACCGAGTGGATCAGCACCTCGACGCCGTACCTGACGCCCCCGGGGTCCGGCCGGTCCGACGCCTGGGCGGCGGATGCGGCGGCCCGGGGTGCGAAGGGGCGTCAGCGCATCGTCCATGCCGGTGAGGTGCCGGCCCCGGAACCGGTCGCCGGACTGCTCGGCCTCCCCCGGGACGAACCCGTCGTCGTCCGCAGGCGGATCATGTACCTGGACGACACTCCCTGCGAGCTGACCGACAGCTACTACCCGGTGGCGATCGCGCGCGGCACCCCGCTGGCGGGCACGGCCAGGATCCCCGGCGGCGCGGTCACCCTCATGGCGGAGCTGGGGCACCGGGGAATCAGGGCCCAGGAGGAGGTGACGGCCCGGATGCCGTCGGAGGAGGAGCGCGCGGCACTGGAGCTCGGCCCGGGGGAACCCGTGCTCCGGCTGACCCGGCTCACCCTCGCCGAGGGCGACCGCCCCGTACAGGTCGAGCTGATGACCATGTCGCCCCGCCTGCAACGGCTGCGCTACGAGACCAGGATCGGATGACCACCCCATGACGGAAGCGCACGGCACCGACCCCCGCTCGCTGCACGAGCGGATCGCCGCCGACCTCCGGGACGAGATCATGAGCGGCGACCTCGCTCCGGGCGCGGCCCTGCCGACCACCGCACAACTCACGGCGCGCTTCGAAGCGTCCAACGCCACGGTGCAGAAGGCTTTGCACCTGCTGAAGAACGAACAGTTGGTGGTCGGGCGGGCCGGAGCTGCCGTGACGGTGAGGGAGCACCGGCAGCGCACCATGCGCCCCGCCGCGTACATGGCGCCGGCGGAGCACGGCGAACCCTACCGCTGGCTCACCGAGAACCGCAGGGCTGGCACCGAGGCGGGCAGTCGGCTGCTCACGGTGGGCGAGCAGGTGCCCCCGGCCGATGTGGCGCAGTCGCTGCGTCTGGCGCCGGGAGAACGTGCGCTGCTCCGCTCGCAACTGCTGATGCTCGATGACGAACCCGCCGAGTTGGTGGCCTCGTACTACCCGCCGGCGCTCGCACGGGGCACACCGCTGTACGAGCGCCGCCGCATCCGGGGCGGTACGCCGACGCTGCTGGCCGGGTTGGGCCATCCGCCCAGGCTCAGTGTGGACCGGGTCTCCGCCCGCGTTCCCACCCAGGAGCAGTACCGGGCACTGCGGCTTCCCGGTGATCTGCCGGTGCTGCGCACCCTCCGGGTCGTCTACACCGACGATGAACGGCCCATCGAGGCCACGGTGATGGTCAAAGCGGGACATCTGTACGAAGTACAGTACGCGTTCACCGCCGAGTGAGCGGCTCCGGGCGACCGGTGCGGCCGGTGCGGCCGCGCGCCGGAGGCCCGGGTCCGGGGCGCGGGGGCGCTCCGGAGCCGGGCCTTCGGGGGTTGGAGGCGTGCGGGTCAGGCGCAGCGGCCGGCGGGGCGGGGGCGGGTGACCAGGTTGGTCCAGCCGGTCGTGCCGTCCAGCCAGACGACCTGGGTGCCGCCGGCGGCGGACGGCGAGAACTGCTCGCCGCGGTTGCAGGAGACCCGCTCCTGGCGGGAGCCGTCGGTGGTGAACTGCCAGTTCTTCGGCAGGGTCTCGTTGCGGATCGCGGTGTCCGGGAGCACCGCGTTGAGCGTGACGGCCGACTCGGAGACGGTGAGGTCGGAACCGATCAGCGCGCCCGGCTTGTTCTCCGGGCTGATGTCGTAGGGGTCGGTGCCGTCGACATCGGCGCGGCGGATGCCGGTCTGGCCGTCGTCGCCCCAGTTGTCGTCGGTGATCCAGAAGACATGGGTGGCGTTGATGCCGGTCTGGCCGACGCTGGTCGGCTCCTCCGGCTGCTCGGCGGCGGTGGCCTTGCCGGTCTTCAGGTCCAGGATCTCGATGCCGAGCCGGTACGCGCCGGTCGCGTCCGGGCCCAGCTTGGCGTAGGCGATGCGGCCGTGGCCGATCGAGGGCAGGGCGGAGAGGACGTCGTCGGCGCCGCCGTCCGCGTAGACCGGGGTCGGGTCACCGGCCTTCAGATAGACCACATGGCGGCTGAAGACCTCGTTGAGCTCGAAGACGGTGACGCCGTTCTCCACCCGCAGCCCGGAGATGTCACCGGTGGAGGTGGAGTAGAGCTTCTTGATCGGGCCGCCGGCGAGCGGGCGGGAGAGGACGTCGAGCCCGGTCGGCCCGTACGCCGCCCACACCACGGTCTTGCCGTCGGTGGCCGGGTAGACGTGGTAGCGGCCGTCGTTGGGGCTCAGCAGCTTGGGCGCGCCCTTGCCGTCGACCCGGCCGGCCCACACCGAGTACGGCTCCGAGCCGTCGTCGTTGGAGCGCGAGGTGGCCCACCAGCCGCCGCCCGCCTGCACCCCGGTACCGGCGATGTTGACCTTGCCGAGCAGCAGGTCGGAGTCGACGCCGAGGGCGTCCTCCCAGTCGGAGACGATGCCGTGCGCGTTGAACGAGCGCTTGACGACGTTGAGTTGCCGGGCCGTGACCCCCAGGTCCTTGGCGGCGGCGACGACCGCGTTCCGGCCGTCGGTGAAGCCGTCCAGCGGGGTCAGGTACTCGCTGAGCGCCTTGTAGGCGATCCTGTCCGCGAGGGCCGGGTCCAGGTCCTGGCGGATGTCCCAGAGGGCGCCCGCGAAGATGGTGGAGTTGAGGTGCACCCCGCCGTTGTCGGTGCCGAAGGCCACGCCCAGGAAGTTCTTGGCGGTGGTGGCGCCGTCGTTGAGGTCGCGGAAGGCGCAGTCGCGCGGCTTGGCGGTACGGCAGAGGTCCTCGCCGATCAGCCCGGCGTCCGGGTCGGTCATCGGCGTGCCGGAGGTCTCGACGTCGATGGCGTTGCCGAAGTAGTCCGCGATCGCCTCGTTGAGGGCGCCCGACTGGCCCGCGTAGACCAGGTTGGCGGTGTTCTCGACCACGCCGTGGGTCATCTCGTGGCCCACCACGTCCAGGTCGGCCGAGAGCGGCTTGAACTCGTCGTCGCCGGTGCCGTACACCATCTTGGTGCCGTCCCAGAAGGCGTTGACGAACGGGCCGCCGAAGTCGGTGACGCCGACCAGGGAGTTGATCGAGGAGCCGCGTCCGTCCAGGCCGTTGCGGGCGTGCTTGGTGGCGTAGTAGTCGAAGACCTTGCCGGCCGCCCAGTGCGCGTCCACCGCACCGGACTCGGTGGCAGGGCTGCCGAACTCCGGGGCGGGCGAGGTGAATTCCTTCAGCCCCTCGGGCCAGACGCCGGAGACGTCCGAGACGTCCTTGCCGCGCGCGTCCCAGGTGCTCAGCAGGTTTTTGGTGGTGGCGGCGAGCCGGGCCCGGTCGACCAGGGCGTAACCGCTGTCCGTCGTGCTGACGTTCAGCTCCACCTTGCGGCCGTCGAGCCGGGTGCCGCTGCCTGCGGCGTGCTGTCCGGCCGCCGGGTCCTCGGCCGCTCCGGCGGCCCCGGTGCGCGCGGCCGTGGCGGCGGCGCTCGCCGCCTTCGGCGCGGCGATCGTCTTGATGGCGCTGTACTGGAGCACCGGGTAGCCGGCCCGGGCGTCGATGTAGACCTGCTGGAGCACCGGTTCGCCGGTGACCGGGTGGGCGCCGCGCACGGTGACCTGGTAGGTCAGCACGCCCTCGCCCAGCGGGATCACCACCAGGCCGCCGGCCGTACCGGTGAGCGGCGCGGCGGACCGGTCCTCGCGCACGGTCTGCCGGGCGTCCTTGGCGAGCCGGTGGCCGCCGAGCCGGGTGAGGGTGGCGGCGACCGCCCGGCGCACCGCCACGTCCTTGGCGACGGTCGGGGTGGTCCCGGTGGTGAGGCCGGTGAAGTACTTGCCTGAGGTGCCGGTGACGACCCGCTCGGCGCCGGTGTGCTCCATGCGGACGACGTACTGGCCGCCCAGCACCGGCACCCCGTGGTGCTTCTGCTGGAGCCGTACGGTCTCGTCGGCGCCCCGCCGCAGCGTCTGGAGAGGGACGAGATCGCGCCGCGGCTCGTCGATCTTGTAGCGGCTCTCCTTGGCGGCGAGGTGGTCGCGCGCCGCGTCGGCCGGGGCCGCCTTGGCGTCCACCGGCTCCCGCAGGCCGTCGACCAGGGCGGGGGTCTCGGTCTCCGCGCCCGGGATGACATCGGACGGCGTGGTGGTGGCCGGCGGTGCCGCCTGCGGGGTCGCCGCGATGGCCGGAACCGCCGTGATCAGGAGTCCCGCCGCGGCCAGCAGGGCCGCGCCCGCCGCCCCCGTCCTGCCGCCGGGTATTCCTGAAGGTGTGCTGGGTCTGCGCACTGTTGGTACCCCTCCCACGTGCTCATCAGCCGGTCAGGTGGTCATGGCCATGCAAGCGGTGGGGCTTCATGTCGGCAATGAGACAAGCGCGTTGAGAAGTGGGCACGCACACTTGTGTGTCCGGTGAAGGCACGGTGAGAATCCCACGCATGATCCAGGGGGAACTGACCACTCTCGGCCTGGGCCGGACCGAAGAGCGTGCCTACCGGGCGCTGCTGAGCGAACAGGCGGACGGGGCGGCGGAGCTGGCGCGCCAGCTCGGCCTGGAGCGGACGCGGCTGGACGCGGCGCTCGGCCGGCTGGTGGAGCACGGCTTCGCCCACCCGGCCGATCCGTACGACGCCGAGGCGCTGCCCCGTCCGGCCGCGCCCGCCGCCGCCATCCGGACGCTGATCCACCGGCGTCAGGAGGAACTGCACCTGCGCTCAGCCGAGTTGGAGCGGTTACGGCGGACCGCCGAGCGGCTGGAACCCCGGACCGTGCCGGCCGGCGGCGTGGAGACGGTGACCGGCCGGCCGGCCATCGCCGAGCGGGCCGACCGGCTGCTGGCGGGCGCGGAACGGGAGGTGCTGGTCCTGGACCGGCCGCCCTATGTCCGGGCGGGCATCGGCTGTACGGAGCCGGGCGGCCGGGCCCCGGACTGGGCGGCGCTGCTCGACCGGGGCGTCACGGTGCGGGTGGTGCTGGACCGGGCGGGCCTCGGGCTGCCCGGCCGGGCCGCCGCGCTCGCCGCCCTGGCCGCCCGGGGGCTGCGGGTCCGGGTGGCGACGGGGGTGCCGACCAAGCTGATCGCCGTGGACCGCCGGGTCACCCTGCTCCCGCCGAGCGACGCCGCCGACCCGCGCGCCGCCGCCCTGGTGGTGGGCGACGCCCTGCTGCGCAACGCCCTGGTGCCGCTCTTCGAGGCGGTCTGGGAACGCGCCGACCCGCTGGCCGAGCGGCGCGAGGAGGGCGGCGAGCAGCGGGAGTTGCTGGCGCTGCTGGCGTCGGGCCTGAAGGACGAGGCGATCGCCCGCCGGCTGGGCGTCCATGTGCACACCGCCCGCCGCCGGATCAGCCGCCTCCTGGAGGTCCTGGACGCCCGCACCCGCTTCCAGGCCGGCGCCCGCGCCCGGCAACGCGGCTGGCTGGACTGAGCCGGACGGGGCAGGACCGGGCGGGGCAGGACAGGGCTGGGCTGGGCTGGACTGGGCTGGGCTGGGCTGGACCAGTCGGCCGGGCGACCGGGCGGGCTCGGCCACCCCATCCGGCGGTGGGCCGCCGGGACCCGGATCACGACCGACGGGGCCCGGACCGGCGGACCGCCACGACCCGGCAGCCGGCGACCGGCAGCCGGGATCCGGCGCACGGCCGACGGGGTGCGCACGCCCGGGCGTGCGCACCCCGTTCACCCCTCCGTGCCGCTCGCCGGTCGCGGCTCAGGCGGCGGCCGGGACCGGTACCTCCGCCGGGGCCAGGGCCAGTTCCAAGACCTGTCGGACATCGGTGACCGGGTGGACCTCCAGCGCGTCGAGGATCTCGGCCGGGACGTCGTCCAGATCGGCCTCGTTGCGCTTGGGGATGACCACCGTGGTGATCCCCGCCCGGTGTGCCGCCAGCAGCTTCTGCTTGACGCCGCCGATCGGCAGCACCCGGCCGGTCAGCGAGACCTCGCCGGTCATCGCCACATCCGTACGCACCAGCCGGCCGGAGAGCAGCGAGGCGAGGGCGGTCGTCATGGTGACGCCCGCGCTCGGGCCGTCCTTGGGCACCGCGCCGGCCGGGAAGTGGATGTGCACGCCCCGGTCCTTCAACCCGGTGACCGGCAGCTCCAGTTCGGCGCCGTGCGAGCGGAGGAAGCTCAGCGCGATCCGCGCCGACTCCTTCATCACGTCCCCGAGCTGACCGGTGAGGGTCAGTCCCGCGCCGCCGGTCTCCGGATCGGCCAGCGACGCCTCGACGAAGAGCACGTCGCCGCCGGCCCCGGTGACCGCGAGTCCGGTCGCCACACCCGGTACGGCGGTGCGCCGCTCGGCCGGGTCCTGGGCCGACTCCGGCACATGGTGCGGCCGTCCGACGAGGCCCCGCAGATCCGTGTCGGTCACGGTGAACGGCAGCTTCCGCTCGCCCAGTTCGCTCTGCGCGGCCACCTTGCGGAGCAGCCGGGCGACCGCCCGCTCCAGGTTCCGTACGCCCGCCTCCCGGGTGTACTCGCCGGCCAGCTTGCGCAGCGCGCTCTCCGCGAGGGTGACCTCGCCCGCCGCGAGACCGGCCCGGTCGAGCTGCCGGGGCAGCAGGTGGTCCCGGGCGATGACGACCTTCTCGTCCTCGGTGTAGCCGTCGAGCCGGACCAGCTCCATCCGGTCCAGCAGCGCCTCGGGGATGGCCTCCAGGACGTTGGCGGTGGCCAGGAACACCACGTCGCTCAGGTCGAGTTCGACCTCCAGGTAGTGGTCCCGGAAGGTGTGGTTCTGCGCCGGGTCCAGCACCTCCAGCAGGGCGGCGGCCGGGTCGCCCCGGAAGTCGGAGCCGACCTTGTCGATCTCGTCCAGCAGCACCACCGGGTTCATGGACCCGGCCTCCTTGACCGCCCGGACGATCCGGCCTGGCAGGGCGCCGACATAGGTGCGCCGGTGGCCCCGGATCTCGGCCTCGTCCCGTACGCCGCCGAGCGCCACCCGGACGAACTTCCGGCCCATCGCGTGCGCCACCGACTCGCCGAGCGAGGTCTTGCCCACGCCGGGCGGCCCCACCAGCGCGAGCACCGCGCCGCCGCGACGGCCACCGACGACGCCCAGGCCCCGGTCCGAGCGGCGCTTGCGGACCGCCAGGTACTCGATGATCCGGTCCTTCACGTCGTCCAGGCCCGCGTGTTCGGCGTCCAGCACCGCCCGGGCGCCCCGGATGTCGTAGGCGTCCTCGGTGCGCTCGCTCCACGGCAGTTCCAGCACCGTGTCGAGCCAGGTCCGGATCCAGGAGCCCTCGGGCGACTGGTCGGAGGACCGCTCCAGCTTGTCGACCTCCTTGAGCGCGGCCTCCCGCACCTTCTCCGGCAGGTCGGCGGCCTCCACCCGGGTCCGGTAGTCGTCCGACTCGTCCCCGGCCGAGTCGCCGTCGAGCTCGCGCAGTTCCTTGCGTACGGCCTCCAGCTGGCGCCGCAGCAGGAATTCGCGCTGCTGCTTGTCGACGCCCTCCTGGACGTCCTTGGCGATGGACTCGGCCACGTCCTGCTCGGCGAGATGCTCGCGCAGCTGCTCGGTGGCGAGCCGCAGCCGGACGACCGGGTCCTCGGTCTCCAGCAGGGCGATCTTCTGCGCGGGCGTCAGGAACGGCGAGTAGCCGGCGTTGTCCGCGAGCGCGGAGACCCCGTCGATCTGCTGGACGCGGTCCACCACCTGCCAGGCACCGCGCTTCTTCAGCCAGCTGGTGGCGAGGGCCTTGTACTCCTTGACGAGCTCCGCCACCGCGCCCGGCAGCGGCTCGGGCACCGTCTCCGGGACGCTGGTGCCCTCCACCCACAGGGCGGCCCCGGGCCCGGTCGTACCGGCGCCGATGCGCACCCGGCCGCGACCCCGGATCAGCGCCCCGGGGTCGCCGTCGGAAAGCCGGCCGACCTGCTCGACGGTGCCGAGCACCCCGGTCCCGGCGTACGTCCCGTCGACCCGCGGCACCAGCAGCACCCGCGGCTTGTCCCCGGGCGCCCCGGACGACCCGACGGCGGCTTGCGCGGCCTCCACCGCGGCCCGCACCTCGGCGTCGGACAGGTCGAGCGGCACCACCATCCCGGGCAGCACGACCTCGTCGTCGAGCGGCAGCACGGGCAGGGTGAGGGCGGCGTTGTTCGCCGTGGACTCAGCAGCCATGATCTCCCCTTCGGCAGTCAAGTTGAGTTGCCTTGACTCAATGACTCAGTGCTGGACTCAATGCACGGGGAGGACGAGGTGTTCCCGGAACGCCGTTCGCTCTGAGCGATCTCCACCCGGCCGCCCGGCTGCCCGACCGCCCAGGCGTCCCCCCGCTCGGCTGTCCGACTGCCCGGCCGTCAGTTCAGAACCCGGGCGCCCCTGTCGCCATTCCGGCGCTCGGCGCCGAGTGCGGAGACGGGGCAGGAGCGGGCGCGGCCACCGCCCCGGCCGGGCTCAGCGGAGGTGCGCCGGGGTGACCCGGGCGGCCGCGCGGCGGACCAGCGGCCAGCAGGCCACGCCGAAGGCCAGGGCCAGCGGGTGGCCCCAGTTGGTGAGCGGGTCGTCCAGCACCAGCAGATCCTGGACCAGCATCAGGGAGACGCACCCCAGCACCGCGCCCCGTACCAGCGGGGTGAGCAGCCCGGCCAGCGCCCCGGTACTGGCCAGCAGGCCGAAGCTGATGCCGTAGTCGAGCCGGTGCAGGGACGTGCCCGGCAGATGGCCGGCGAGCACCGAGAAGGCGACCGGGATCTCGGTGGCCAGCGTCGCCACCACGTGCCCGAGCAGAAAGACGGCGGCCGTCCGCCAGCCGCCGATCCGCCGCTCCAGCGCGGTCAGGACGAAGAGGAAGCCGACGGCGTACGGCGAGAACAGCCCGCCCGCCACCCACAGCGCGCTGGCCACCAGCACCAGCAGGGGCGTACGGGAGAGGTGGACGACATCGGTGCTGGAGGCGCGCAGCACCGCCGAGACCGTGTCGGGGTCGCCGTACTCGGTGTAGAGCGAGGTGGCGAGCAGCAGCAGCGCGTAGCCGAAGGTGAACGGCGTACCGGTGGGCGAGGGCAGCCGCCGGAGCACGGCGCGCACCGGGCCGGCGCACCGGGCGGGGGCGGCGACGGCCGGGAACTCCACCACCGGCAGCGGGACGCCGTCGGCGGGAGCCCCCTCGGCCACGGCCACGGCGGCCGGTGTTCCGCCCACCGGGGACACGGAGCCACCGACCGCGGGCGGCACCGGCAGCGGCACGGAACCACCGACCGCGGGCGGCACCGGCAGCGGGGCCGACACCGGCACCGGCACGGCGCCCCGGCCCGTAGCCGCGGCCACCGGCACCGCGGGCGGGGGCGCGGGCAGCGGTCCGGCGGGCCGGGGGGCGAGCGCCACCGTCCCGTCACCGGCCGGTACGGCGCCCGGCGGCACCGCGGCGGCCTCCCCGGCCGCCGTCCCGGTTCCGGCTGTTGCGAGCTGGTGGTGCACCCTGCGGCCTTTCGTCCCGCCCCCGGGCAACCCCGGTCGACGCGGCCTCAGCCAACGCGATCGGTGAAGCCGCCGTCCATGACCCGGGTCACATCCCCGCCCGGGCGCCCCGTGAACCGCGAGGCCGAAACGGGTTTGTGGCCGCCCCGGTCCGGCGACAGGATGGACCACCGCCCGTATCGCGGCGGCTCCGTAACAACCTCGCACCAGCTCCGCAGCAGGAGGTCACCGCCATGTCCCTCCCCGCCCCCGGCGACCTCCCCGCCGCCGGCCACCACGACGAGACCGGCGCACCGGATCCGGCCGGCCCCGGATACGGGAGCGAGCCCGGGATCCCCGGAGGTCCCGGGTCCCCCGGACCCGATGTCACGGCCGGCGCCCCGGCGCCCGTGGTGCTCGACCGGCGCGAGGGGCCGTACGGGGAGGTCGTCCTGCGGCGGCGGACGGAGCCGGACGGCACGGCGGTGTACGAGATCATCGCCAACGGCACCTTTCTGATGGATACCTCCGACGGCCGCTCCGAGCGGCTGCTGATCGACGCCGCCCGGCGGGAGCTGGGCGAGGGCGTGGTCGGGGCGTCGGTGCTGATCGGCGGGCTGGGCGCGGGCTTCTCGCTCGCCCACGCCGCCGCCGACGCCTGCTGGGCCCGGATCGCGGTGGTGGAGCGGGAGCAGGCGGTCATCGACTGGCACCGCGAGGGGCCGCTGGCCTCGGTCTCCGGGGCGGCGCTGGCCGATCCCCGGACGGTGCTGCTGCACGCCGGGCTGGTCGAGTACCTGGAGACCTCCCCCGACACCTATGACGCGCTCTGCCTGGACATCGACAACGGCCCCGGCTGGACCGTCACCGAGGAGAACGCCGGCCTCTACGCGCCCGCCGGGCTGGCGGCCTGCGCGGCCCGGCTGAACCCGGGCGGGGTGCTCGCGGTCTGGTCCGCGCGGCCGTCCGCCGATTTCGAAGAGTCCTTGCGAAATGCCGGATTCCACGGGGTAAGGACGGAAGAGATCCCGGTTGCCCGGGGCGTACCGGACGTGGTCCACCTCGCCGTTCGCCCTGCGTAGCCGGGACGCCGTCGCTGCCCTTACGCTGCTGACCGGACGTACGGATCTACACGCGGTTCGCGCGCGGCGCGACAGGGGCGGGGCGATGGAGCAGACACACACCACCACCACCGGCACCACGGTCACGCCGGGTGCGCAGCGCCGGGTGCTGGTCATCGAGGACGACACCACGATCCTGGAGGCCATCTCCGCCCGGCTGCGGGCCGAGGGATTCCTGGTGCAGACGGCGGCCGACGGTCCCGCCGCGGTCGACGCGGCCGAGGCGTGGCAACCGGATCTGATGGTGCTCGACGTGATGCTGCCGGGCTTCGACGGCCTGGAGGTGTGCCGCCGGGTGCAGGCCCAGCGGCCGGTGCCGGTGCTGATGCTCACCGCCCGGGACGACGAGACCGACATGCTGGTCGGGCTCGGGGTCGGCGCGGACGACTACATGACCAAGCCGTTCTCCATGCGTGAGCTGGCCGCCCGGGTGCATGTCCTGCTGCGCCGGGTGGAGCGGGCGGCGCTCGCCGCGGTGACCCCGCGCAGCGGCATCCTCCGGCTGGGCGAGCTGGAGGTGGACCACGCCCAGCGCCGGGTCCGGGTCTCCGGTGACGACGTGCACCTGACGCCGACCGAGTTCGATCTGCTGGTCTGTCTGGCCAACACCCCGCGCGCGGTGCTCTCCCGGGAGCAGCTGCTGGCCGAGGTCTGGGACTGGGCGGACGCCTCCGGCACCCGGACGGTGGACAGCCACATCAAGGCGCTGCGCCGGAAGATCGGCGCCGAGCGGATCCGTACCGTGCACGGCGTCGGGTACGCCCTGGAGACCCCGGCCCCATGAGCGGGCGGGCGGCGGACCGCGCCGGGGAACGGGGTGCGGCCGGCCGGACGGGTGAGCCGCCGGAGCCGTACGACTTGGGGTCCCGTGGTCTCCGCGAGGATCCCCGGCAGGGCCTCGGGCACAGTCCGGGCGAAGGCAGCGGGACGGATTCCGTCCCGGGCGGCGGGAACGACCTCCCGGAGGATCCGCGCAAGGGCCGGTGGACACCTCTCCGCAAGGATCTCCCGAAGCCGCGGAAGGGCCCCCGGCGGGATCTCCGGAAGGAGCGGCAGAAGGAGCCGCGGAGGGGCCCCCGGCCGGACCTCCGGAAGCGGGGCCGCCGGAAGCGGACGGTGACGATCTCGGTCAAGACCAAGCTCGGCACCCTGGTGGTGGTCTCGGTCTTCATCACCACCGGGCTGCTGCTGGTCGCGCTGCGCACCGAGACCGAGCTGCGGTTCATCACCGTCTTCTCGGTGATCGCCACCCTGCTGATCACCCAGTTCGTGGCGCACGGCCTGACCGCGCCGCTGGACGAGATGAACACCGTCGCCAAGGGCATATCGCACGGCGACTACACCCGCCGGGTGCGCGGCGCCGACCGCCGGGACGAGCTGGGCGACCTGGCCTCCACCATCAACCGGATGGCGGACGACCTGGAGTCGGTGGACCGGCACCGCAAGGAGCTGGTCGCCAATGTCTCGCACGAGTTGCGCACGCCGATCGCCGCGCTGCGGGCGGTGCTGGAGAACGTGGTGGACGGGGTGTCGGCGGCCGACCCGGAGACCATGCGCACCGCGCTCAAGCAGACCGAGCGGTTGGGCGACCTGGTGGAGACGCTGCTCGACCTCTCCCGCCTCGACAACGGTGTCGTCACCCTGCGCGCCCGCCGGTTCGAGGTGTGGCCCTATCTCTCCGGGGTCCTCAAGGAGGCCAACCTCGCCGCCGCCCAGCGCGACCTGGGCTCGGGCTCGGGCCATCACACCCGCAAGGACGTCCACCTCCATCTGGACGTGCACCCGCCCGAGCTGACCGCGCACGCGGACGCCGAGCGGCTCCACCAGGTGGTCGCCAACCTCATCGACAACGCGGTGAAGCACTCGCCGCCGCGCGGCCGGGTGACCGTACGGGCCCGGCGCGGCGCCGCGCCGGAGTCCCTGACCCTGGAGGTCCTGGACGAGGGCCCGGGCATCCCGGAGGCGGAGCGGCACAAGGTCTTCGAGCGGTTCAACCGGGGCAACGCGCCGGCCGGGGCGGGCCCGGGCAGCGACGGCGGCACCGGTCTGGGGCTGGCGATCGCGCGCTGGGCGGTCGATCTGCACGGCGGGCGCATCGGGGTGGCCGAGTCCACCCGTGGTTGCCGGATCCAGGTCACTCTTCCGGGCGTACCGCGACAGCGCGGTTGACGTAAGGTTCGAACCCGGGACGCCCCGGACCGGGCGCCCGGGCGCCCCGGCACGAAACCGTCCCGCAACGGGCCCGGACCGAACCGGTCCCGAACCCGACCGGTCGCGGAAGCGACACCGCCGGTCGGCGGCGGTCGGCGCGACGGCCTCGCTTACCCGCTCAGGGCGGAACCACGCTTGTTTCCCGCCAAAAAACCCGCCGAAACCCCGCTTCTCATGTGATGTACGCGACGAAGGGACGCCCGGCCTGCACCTCCACGGTCAGGAGGCGTAGCCTTTATTTCCGCTGTCCATCACCTTGTGAAGCGGAAGAGGGCGGTTACCGCCGTGTCGTCTCAGTCCCCCAGTAACGCGAGCACTTCGACCGACCAAGACGGGCAGGGCCAGAACCCTGCCGCCGCCTTCGGTGCCAATGAGTGGCTCGTCGACGAGATCTACCAGCAGTACCTCCAGGACCCGAATTCGGTCGACCGTGCCTGGTGGGACTTCTTCGCCGACTACAAGCCGGGGGCCTCCGCGTCGTCCGGCGACAAGCCGGGGGCGTCCGCGTCCTCCGGCGCGGCGGACAAGCCCGCGGGTGAGGGCGCCGCGGCGGCGGGGGCCGCAGACGCCCCGCAGGGGGCCGGCGCCCCGGCCCAGCAGCCGGCGGCTCCCGCCCCGGCCGCCGCCCAGGCGAAGCCCGCGCAGGCCGAGCCGGCCGCCGCACAGCCGAAGGCGGCCCCGGCCAAGCCCGCCGCGCAGGCACCGGCGCAGCCGAAGGCCGCCGCCCCGGCGAAGCCCGCCCAGTCCGCCGCGCCCGCGAAGCCCGCGAAGAGCGAGAGCGCCGGCGCCGCCGAAGGCCCCGAGTTCGTGACGCTGCGCGGCCCGGCCGGCGCGGTCGCCAAGAACATGAACGCCTCGCTGGAGCTGCCGACCGCCACCTCGGTGCGCGCGGTCCCGGTCAAGCTGCTCTTCGACAACCGCATCGTCATCAACAACCATCTGAAGCGCGCCCGGGGCGGGAAGATCTCCTTCACCCACCTCATCGGGTACGCGATGGTGCAGGCCATCAAGGCCATGCCGTCGATGAACTGGTCGTTCGCGGAGAAGGACGGCAAGCCGACCCTGGTGAAGCCGGCGCACGTCAACTTCGGCCTCGCCATCGACCTGGTGAAGCCGAACGGCGACCGCCAGCTGGTCGTGGCCGGCATCAAGAAGGCCGAGACGCTCAACTTCTTCGAGTTCTGGCAGGCGTACGAGGACATCGTCCGCCGCGCCCGCGTCGGCAAGCTGACGATGGACGACTTCTCCGGCGTCACCGTCTCGCTGACCAACCCCGGCGGCCTGGGCACCGTCCACTCCGTGCCGCGTCTGATGCCCGGTCAGTCGGTCATCATGGGTGTCGGCTCGATGGACTACCCGGCCGAGTTCCAGGGCACCTCCCAGGACACCCTGAACAAGCTGGGCATCTCCAAGGTGATGACCCTCACCTCCACCTACGACCACCGGGTCATCCAGGGCGCCGCCTCGGGCGAGTTCCTCCGGATCGTCGCCAACCTGCTGCTCGGCGAGAACGACTTCTACGACGAGATCTTCGAGGCGCTGCGGATCCCCTACGAGCCGGTCCGCTGGTTCAAGGACATCGACGCCTCGCACGACGACGACGTCACCAAGGCCGCCCGGGTCTTCGAGCTCATCCACTCCTACCGGGTCCGGGGCCATGTCATGGCCGACACCGACCCGCTGGAGTACCGCCAGCGCAAGCACCCCGACCTGGACATCACCGAGCACGGCCTCACCCTGTGGGACCTGGAGCGGGAGTTCGCGGTCGGCGGCTTCGGCGGCAAGTCCATGATGAAGCTGCGCGACATCCTGGGCGTGCTGCGCGACTCGTACTGCCGCACCACCGGCATCGAGTTCATGCACATCCAGGATCCCAAGCAGCGCAAGTGGATCCAGGACCGCGTCGAGCGCGCGCACTCCAAGCCGGAGCGCGAGGAGCAGCTGCGGATCCTGCGCCGGCTCAACGCGGCCGAGGCGTTCGAGACCTTCCTCCAGACCAAGTACGTGGGCCAGAAGCGGTTCTCGCTGGAGGGCGGCGAGTCCGTCATCCCGCTGCTGGACGCGGTCATCGACTCCGCCGCCGAGTCCCGGCTGGACGAGGTCGTCGTGGGCATGGCCCACCGCGGCCGGCTCAATGTGCTGGCGAACATCGTCGGCAAGTCGTACGCCCAGATCTTCCGCGAGTTCGAGGGCAACCTCGACCCGAAGTCGATGCACGGCTCCGGCGACGTGAAGTACCACCTCGGCGCCGAGGGCACCTTCACCGGCCTGGACGGCGAGCAGATCAAGGTCTCGCTGGTCGCCAACCCCTCGCACCTGGAGGCGGTCGACCCGGTCCTGGAGGGTGTCGTCCGCGCCAAGCAGGACGTCATCAACAAGGGCGGCACCGACTTCACCGTGCTCCCCGTCGCCCTGCACGGCGACGCGGCCTTCGCGGGCCAGGGCGTGGTGGCCGAGACCCTCAACATGTCGCAGCTGCGCGGCTACCGCACCGGCGGCACGGTCCACATCGTCATCAACAACCAGGTCGGCTTCACCGCCGCCCCGGAGTCCTCGCGCTCCTCGATGTACGCCACCGACGTGGCCCGCATGATCGAGGCGCCGATCTTCCATGTGAACGGCGACGACCCGGAGGCCGTGGTCCGCGTCGCGCGGCTCGCCTTCGAGTTCCGCCAGACGTTCAACAAGGACGTCGTGATCGACCTCATCTGCTACCGCCGCCGCGGTCACAACGAGGGCGACAACCCGCAGTTCACCAACCCGCAGATGTACAACCTGATCGACAAGAAGCGCTCGGTGCGCAAGCTGTACACCGAGTCGCTGATCGGCCGGGGCGACATCACCGTGGAGGAGGCGGAGCAGGCGCTCCAGGACTTCCAGGGCCAGCTGGAGAAGGTGTTCGCGGAGGTCCGCGAGGCCGTCAGCAACCCGGCCCCGGCCCATTCCCCGGAGGCGCAGGCCGAGTTCCCGGTCTCCGTGACCACCGCGGTCTCCCAGGAGGTCGTGAAGCGGATCGCGGAGTCGCAGGTCACCGTCCCGGACCGGGTCAAGGTGCACCCGCGCCTGATGCCGCAGCTCCAGCGCCGCGCCGCCTCGGTGGACGACGGCACCATCGACTGGGGCATGGGCGAGACCCTGGCCATCGGCTCGCTGCTGATGGAGGGCACCCCGGTCCGGCTCGCCGGCCAGGACACCCGCCGCGGCACCTTCGGCCAGCGCCACGCGGTGCTGGTGGACCAGGAGACCGGCGAGGACTACACCCCGCTGCTGTACCTCGCGGACGAGCAGGCCCGGTACAACGTCTACGACTCGCTGCTCAGCGAGTACGCGGCGATGGGCTTCGAGTACGGCTACTCGCTGGCCCGCCCGGACGCGCTGGTCATGTGGGAGGCGCAGTTCGGCGACTTCGTCAACGGCGCCCAGACCGTGGTGGACGAGTTCATCTCCTCCGCCGAGCAGAAGTGGTCGCAGACCTCCGGCGTCACCCTGCTGCTGCCGCACGGCTACGAGGGCCAGGGCCCGGACCACTCCTCGGCCCGCCCGGAGCGCTTCCTCCAGCTCTGCGCACAGAACAACATGACGGTCGCCATGCCGACCCTGCCGTCGAACTACTTCCACCTCCTGCGGTGGCAGGTGCACAACCCGCACCACAAGCCGCTGGTCGTCTTCACCCCGAAGTCGATGCTGCGCCTGAAGGCCGCCGCGTCCAAGGCGGAGGAGTTCACCACCGGCGGCTTCCGCCCGGTGATCGGTGACGACTCGGTCGCCGCGGAGTCGGTGCGCAAGGTCGTCTTCTGCGCGGGCAAGGTCTACTACGACCTGGACGCCGAGCGGCAGAAGCGCGGGATCACGGACACCGCGATCATCCGGGTGGAGCGGCTCTACCCGCTGCCGGGCGCGGAGCTCCAGGCCGAGATCTCCAAGTACCCGAACGCCGAGAAGTACCTGTGGGCCCAGGAGGAGCCGGCGAACCAGGGTGCCTGGCCGTTCATCGCGCTCAACCTGATCGACCACCTCGACCTGGCGGTCGGCGCCGACGTGCCGCACGGCGAGCGCCTGCGCCGGATCTCCCGGCCGCACGGCTCGTCCCCGGCGGTCGGCTCGGCCAAGCGCCACCAGGCGGAGCAGCAGCAGCTGGTCAACGAGGTCTTCGACGCCTGAGTCGTGTCTCGTCTCACGTCTGAGCCGTACGCCCTCGGGCGGACCTCACCGGGCCCGGGCCCGCGCACCTTCCGCGCGGCGCCCGGGCCCGGGCGTTTTTCCCGGGCCAGGCCCGGGAGGCCGGGGGGTCCCGGGGGCCCAGGCAGCGGGAGCCGGGGCCGGTCCCGGGAGCCCGGGGGGCAGAGGCCGGCAGCCCCGGGAGCAGGCGCCGGGAGGCCGGAGAGCGGGAGCCGGAAGCCCGGGGAGCAGGGGCCGGGAGGCCGGAGAGCGGGAGCCGGAAGCCCGGGCAGCAGGGGCCGGGAGCCCCGGGAGCAGGCGCCGGGAAGCGGGTGCGCGGGGCCGCATATCCTGGCCGGTGAGCATCCCGTCCCCTTTCTGGAGCGACCCGTGTACTTCACCGACCGTGGCATCGAGGAGCTGGAGAAGCGGCGCGGCGAGGAGGAGGTCACCTTCGAGTGGCTCGCCGAGCAGCTGCGCACCTTCGTCGACCTCAACCCCGACTTCGAGGTCCCCGTCGAGCGGCTGGCCACCTGGCTGGCCCGGCTGGACGACGAGGACGACGAGGACGAGTGACCGTACGGCCGGGGGTGGCCGGAGGCGGCCGTACGACCGGGTGACCGGGCGGCCCGCGCGGGGCGCCCACGGGTGACGGGTGGCTGTCGCGACATGTCTCGTGCGGCATGTCCCCTCCGGTGCGTCTCGTCCGGTGTGCCTCGTCCGGGGCGGGAGCCGGGACCAGGTAGACCTCCCGCCATCCACGACATATCGTGTTCCGTGTCAGACGCGATATGTCGCGCCCTGCCCCGGGGAGGCCCCATGCCCGAATGGACCGTCGGCGCGTCCGCGCGTCCCGAGACCCCCGAGATCCTCGTCCTCGACGAACCCGTCTCGGCGCTCAAGGTGCGCCTGGTCAACGGCACGGTGAATGTGGTGGGCACCGACGAGCCCGGCCCCGCGCGGGTGGAGGTGTCCGGGGTGGCCGGTGATCCCGTGGTGATCACCCACCGGGGCCCGGAGCTGACCGTGGGCTATCCCGATCTGTCCTGGAAGAGCATTCTCGGCCGGCTCGTCCGCAAGGACTGGAACCGCAGCGCCGTCGTCTCGCTCACCGTTCCGGCCGGTGCGAGCGTGGAGCTGGGCGTGGTCGGCGCCGGGGCGGTGGTCTCCGGCATCCGGGGCCGCACCGAGGTGCGCGGGGTCAGCGGGGACACCGCCCTGGTCGCGGTCTCCGGACCGGTGCGCGCCGAGACGGTCTCCGGCAGCGTCGAGGCCCAGGCGGTCACCGGGGAGCTGGGCTTCCAGTCGGTCTCGGGCGACCTGACCCTCGTCGGGGCCGCCGGCCCCTCGATCCGCGCCGACACGGTGAACGGCGCGCTGACGGTGGACCTGGCCCCGGTGGCCACCCCCGCCGATGTCCGGCTGGCCACGGTGTCGGGCGCGATCGCGGTACGGCTGCCGCACCCGGTGGACGCCCGGGTGGAGGCGAGCACCACCACCGGGGCCGTCTCCAACGACTTCGAGCAGCTGCGGACGGACGGGCAGTGGAGCGGCCGGCGGATCACCGGCACGCTCGGCACGGGCGCCGGCACCCTCCGGGCGAGCACCGTCTCGGGCGCCCTCGCGCTGCTGCGGCGACCGGCGGACAGCGACAGCGACAGCGACAGCGACAGCGACAGCGACAGCGACACGGACTACCCGGACGGCCGGGCCGGGGAAACCGCCTCCCCCGAGGGAAAGGTGCTCTGACATGCCTCCCGTCTTCGCCCACGGCCGGCTCCGGCTCTATCTGCTGAAGCTGCTGGACGAGTCCCCGCGCCACGGCTACGAGGTGATCCGCCTCCTGGAGGAGCGCTTCCACGGCCTGTACGCGCCCTCGGCCGGCACCGTCTATCCCCGGCTGGCCAAACTGGAGGCCGAGGGCCTGGTCACCCACACCACCGAGGGCGGCCGCAAGATCTACTCGCTCACCGACGCCGGACGCGCCGAACTGGCCGGGCGCGGCGGCGAACTGACCGATCTGGAGCGGGAGATCCGGGACTCGGTCGCGGAACTGGCGGCCGAGATCCGGGAGGACGTACGCGGCGCCGCCGGCCGGCTCCGCAGCGAGATGCGGGCCGCCGCCGACCGGGCCAGGACCGCCGGGGACGGCCCGGGCGAGTCGGCCTGGCAGCGGGCCGGCCGGGAGTGGAAGGAGCAGGCGCGGCGGGCCGAGGACGAGTCCCGCCGGGCCCGCGAGGAGGCCCGCTCGGCGCGCCACCAGGCGAAGGAGGCCCAGGAGCGGGCCCAGCGCGAACTCCAGCGCCTCGCCCAGCAGGTGCAGGACCGCGTCTCGGCGGGCGACTGGCCGGCCGCCCTCTCCGACCTCACCGGCCGCCTCACCGACCTGCTGGGCGCCACACCGGCCCCCACGCAGCCCCCGTACGACGCCGAGCCGCCGAGCCCCGGAAAGCCGTCCGCCGACACGGAGCCCCCGTACGGCGAACGACCGCCCGCCGACACCGAGCCCTCGGCTCCCGGAACGGCGACTCCCGCGCCCGGTCCGGCCCCGGCCACCAAGACGGCAGCTCCGACGGAGGCCCCGGCCCCCGGCGCCCCCGCCCCGGAGGACCCGGCCCGGGAGCTGGAGCGGCTGCTCGACCGCTTCCGGGACGAGGTCCGCGACGCCGCCCGCGACCACGGGGTCACCCCCGCCCAACTGGCCGAGACCCGCCGCCACCTGGCCACCACGGCCGCCACCGTCACGGGGCTGCTGCGGAGCGGCCTCCGGTGACCGGCCCCGGCCGCGCTCTGGTGGCCCGGATCTCCTCCGGCCCGACGGGGCCTCCGAAGTCGAAGGTGTCCTCGTCCTCGATGAAGGCTTCGTCCCACACCCGGGTGGCGAGCGCCAGGCGATGAACGGCCTCCCGGACGAGCTCCGCCTCCGGGAGACCCCGGCGAATCGCCGCCGCCCTGATCAGCTCAAGGTCGGCCTGGTCCACGTACACATCGATGCGCCTGAGCCCCATACCCGGATGGTACGGGCGGCGTACCGTCCGGAGATCCCGTTCCGGGCGGTCCTGGGCTGCGGCGTGGGCGCCCGTGCCCGGCTCCGCTCGTCAGCGCCGTGGCTGTGCGGGAGCCCTGCGGCCGGGAGAGATCCGCAGGGACAGCGACCCGTCGCCCCGGATCGACCGCGACCCGCACCTCCGCCCCCGGCACGGCCCATATCCGCACCCGGGCCGCCGCGCCCGGTGCCGTCACCGTCGTACGGGGCCAGGCCCGGCCGCTCACCGTCACCCGCCATCCCCGCGGGCCCGGCGGCAGGGAGAGCACAGTGGGGCCACCGCGCCCGGCCAGATAACGGAACCCGCCCGGTCCCCGGGCGAGCAGCCGCCCCGCGACCGCCTCCGGGTACGGCGCCGCCGTCAGGTCCTTGTTGACGCGGAGCCTCCCCCGCTCGTCCAGGGCGCAGTAGCCGCCGCCGTAGCACCAGACGTACCCCGCCCAGCCGGAGGCGTAGCGGTCCAGCGAGGCCAGCGCGTCCCGGTAGAACCGGCCGGTGTTCGGCTGCGCGTTGTTGAGCGGGCCCCACTCCCCGACCACCACCGGCACCCGGTGCGCCGCCGGGTAGACCGTGACGGCCGCCTCGTACGCCTCGATCCAGCCGGCCGCCGGGTCGTAGTCGGCGCCCGCCTCCATCGCGGTGTTGTAGAAGTGCGGCGCGTACACCAGTCTCGGGTCCCGGATCCGCCCCAGACCGGTCGGTACGCCCTCCCCCACGACCGGCGTCGGCTCCACGAAGAGCCAGGAGTCCCGGTCCACCACCCGCACCGCCCCGGCCAACCGCCGGTACATCGGCGTCAGTTGCTCGCGCTCGATCCGCCGGGCGGCGTCCGGTGTCCCTTCCCCCGGCCGGAGTTCGCCCATCGGCTCATTGATCAGGTCGTAGCCGAACACCGCCGGGTGCTTCCCGAACCGGGCGGCGAGCAGCCGCCACATCGCGGCCTGGGCGCGCCGCAGATCGGCGTCCTCGTAGAGATGGGTGAACGCCCGCTGCACGGCGGGCTCGAAGTACTCCGCGAACCAGTCGTCCGGGTGGCGGGTGAAGGGCAGCCCGTCGGTACGGGTGGCCCACTCCGGGATGCCCCGGTGGCCGAACGCCGGTCCGTAGACGTCCTGGTGGGCGTCGATGACCACCCGTATCCGGTGCCGTGCGGCCCAGTCCAGCACCCGCTCGATCTTCCGCAGATACCCGGCGCTGTAGCGGCCCGGCCGAGGCTCCAGGTCGTCCCAGAAGACCAGCAGCCGGGCGAAGCCGAAACCGTACGCCCGCAGATCGCGGAAGTGCCGCTCGGTGATGGCGGAGAGCGCCGCCTCGCCCCGGTGCGTCTTGTCCTCCACGTTCCAGCCGCGCAGGGTCAGTTCGCGCCCCCGCTCGTCGATGAGCGGCGGAATTCCCGGCCGCCCGGGCGCGACAGGGGCGGACGGCGCGGCAGCGGGCGCGACGGCGGCGGACGCGGCGACGGGCGCCACACCGGCGGCGGGCGCCACACCGGCGGCGGGCGCGGTGACCGCCCCCGCCCTCGGCGCCGGCGCGGGAGGGGGAGCCGACGGCGTGAGCAGCAGAGACAGCAAGGGCAGCAGCGGCAGCAGGCAGAGCACCAGCGGGGCGGGCAGGGCCGTACCCCTGGGGCATCTCCGGGAGGACGTCATGCCCGGAGATACCACCAGCAGCCCCGCCGCCCCTCAAGACCGCATCGCGCCGTTCTGCCCGGCCGGGAGGAGACTTCAGCAGGTCAGCACGATCTTGCCGAACAGCTCGCCCGAGGCCATCTTCTCGAAGCCCTCCCGCGCCCGGTCCAGCGGCAGCACCTCGTCGATCACCGGCCGCACCCCGGTCGCCGCGCAGAAGGAGAGCAGGTCCTCCAGCTCGTCCTTGGTGCCCATGGTCGAGCCGACCACCCGCAGCTCCAGGAAGAAGATCCGGGTCAGCTCCGCGTGCGAGGGCCGGTCGCCGCTGGTCGCGCCGGAGATGACCAGGGTGCCACCGGGCTTCAGCGACTTGACCGAGTGCGACCAGGTGGCCGCGCCGACCGTCTCGATCACCGCGTCCACCCGGTGCGGCAGCCGGGCGCCCGGCTCGTACGCCTCGGTGGCGCCCAGCTCGACCGCCCGCTTCCGCTTCGCCGCGTCCCGGCTGGTGGCGTAGACCCGCAGTCCGGCGGCCTGGCCCAGCACGATCGCGGCCGTCGCCACCCCGCCGCCCGCGCCCTGGACCAGGACCGAGTCGCCGGGGCGGACACCCGCCTGGGTGAAGAGCATCCGGTACGCGGTGAGCCAGGCGGTCGGCAGACAGGCGGCCTGCTCGAAGGTCAGCTCACGCGGCTTGGGCAGCACGTTCCAGGACGGCACGGCGACCCGTTCGGCGAAGGTGCCCTGGTAGCGCTCGGTCAGGATCGACCGGGGCTCCCGGGGGCCGACGCCGTGGCCGCTCTGGCCGATGACGGAGTGGAGGACGACCTCGTTGCCGTCCTCGTCCACGCCGGCGGCGTCACAGCCGAGGATCATCGGCAGCTTGTCCTCGCCCAGGCCGACCCCGCGCAGCGACCACAGATCGTGGTGGTTGAGCGAGGCGGCCCGGACGGTGACGGTGGTCCAGCCGGTGCGGTCCCCGGGCGCCGGGCGCTCGCCCAGCTCCAGGCCGTTCAGCGGCTGATCGGGATCGATGCGGGCGGCATAGGCAGCGAACATGGCCCGACCCTAGGACGGTCCCGGGACGCGGCGGAACCACACCGGCGTGTGACGCGCGCCGCGTCCCGCGCGCTTCCCCTTACCGCTTCGGGTCTCGTCGCCGCCTCAGTCCCGACGGTACTGCGCGGGTGAGTTCTTCGTCGCCGGGTCCTCGTGGGAACCGGTACGGCCGCGGTCCACGTGGAAGGTGGTGAGGGTGGAGACCGGCGAGACGGGGTCCCGGCGGTCCCCGATCACCCGCATATGGGCGCTGAATCGTTCCGGCGTGGCCTCGTAGACGTCATAGCCGTACCGGTTGCCCTCGAAGTACTTCAGATGCGGGTTGGCCCGCCCCATCACCGGTCCGTTGGTGGCGTTCCAGTCGGCGGAGTAGCCGCCCGAGGTGACCGAGTGGGCGGTGAACTCCGTGCCGACCAGCGGTGAGGACGGGTCGTCGAAGTCGGTCCGGATGTCGTCCACGAAGGCCGAGTGCCAGTCACCGGTGATCACCACCAGGTCCTCGAGGCCGCTGGTGCGGACCTGGCCCAGCACCTCCTTGCGCTCCGCGAGGAAGCCGTCCCACTGATCGGTGAACATGTACGGGCCGCCCGGCCGGCCGCGCAGCTGGCTGAGCATGATCGAGTTGGCCCAGACGTGCCAGGAGTCCGGCGCCCGGTCGATCGTGCCCTTGAGCCAGGACTTCTGCGCGGCGCCCAGGATGGTGCCGTCGGGGAGGTTCTGGGCCGAGCGGTACGAGCGCAGGTCCAGCACGGTCAGCTCCAGCAGGTCGCCCCAGCGGCGTACCCGGTGGATCTCCGGGTCGGGCAGCGCGGTGGTGGCCGAGGCGTCCCGGTGCGGCTGGTGCTCGTACCACGCCTGGTACGCGGCGGCCCGGCGCTGGAGGAAGGGCGCCCCGCCACCGGTGCCGCTGTAGTCGTTCACCACCTCGTGGTCGTCCCAGGTGAGGAACCAGGGGTGTGCGGCATGGGCCTCCCGCAGCGCGGGGTCGCCCTTGTAGAGCGCGTGGCGGCGGCGGTAGTCGGCCAGGGTGAGCACGGCGGGGGTGTCGTGGTCGCGCACATGGTCGCCGCCGACCGGGCCGTGCTCGTAGATGTAGTCGCCGAGGTGGACCACGAAGTCCACGTCCTCCCGGGCGATGCCCCGGTGGGCCGCGTAGTAACCGTCGTGGAACGCCTGGCAGTTGGCGGCGGCGAACCGCACCCGGGGGACCGGGCCGACCGGGGCGGTGCGGGTCCGGCCGGTGCGGCTGGTCTTCCCCAGCGCCGTGAAGGCGTACCAGTGGACGCGGCCCGCCGCGAGCCCGCTCACCGGTACGTGGACGCTGTGGCCGAGCGTGGCGGAGGCGGGCGCGGTGCCCCGGGCGACCACCCGGCGCAGCTCCCGGTCCTCCGCGACCACCCAGCCGACCTCCACCACCTCGGGCAGCGGCTGCTCGGCGGCGAGCGGCTCGGGCGCCAGCCGGGTCCAGAGCAGCACCCCGTCGGGCACCGGGTCCCCGGAGGCCACGCCCAGGGTGAACGGGGCCGGGTCGTAGGCGGCGCCCAGCGCCTCGGCGGCCTCCCGTGCCCGGGCGGGCGAGAGCCCGGGGCTGAGCGGCCACACCAGGTTGAGCGCCCCGGCGGCCCCGGCGGCCTTCAGCAGATCACGGCGGTTCAGGCTCATGCGCGTACTCCCGTGGTGGTGAAGATCGGGGCGGAGCCGGACGCCGTGGACCCGGCGGCGACCGGGCTCAGGGTGAGCGAGATCCCGTCGGCGTAGCCGTCGTTGGAGGTGCCCCCGCCGGTACGGGTGAGGACCAGCAGCACCCGGGCGGTGCGGGCGCCGGGCGGCAGCAGCGCCCCGGCCGTGCGCTCGACCAGTCCGGTACGGCTCCGTCGCTCGGCCGCGGTGACCGGACCCAGCACGCTGAGCGCCACCGGGGTGCCCCGCCCGTCGCGGAACTCCACCGAGAGCCGGGCGCCGTCCTCCTGGGCCGCGTAGCCGCCGAGCCAGGCGGCCACCGCGTACCGGACCCGCCCGGCGTCGACGGCGTCCCGCCCGGTGGGCCCGGCGGCGGGCAGGGCGATGTCCTGGAGCAGTGCGGTACGCGGGCTGTCGCCGCCCGAGAAGAACCGGCTGCCGCGCTGGGCGGGCCCGGGGTCGGCGGTGGTCGGGTAACCGCCGCCGAGCGCGTACGCGACGAGGGCGGGCGCCCCCTGGACCATCCGCCAGCCGGTCACGCTCCCGACGGGGGCGGCGGTCCCCCCGGGCCCGCTCTCGGCATCGCCGTTGACGACCAGGTTCACTCGCGCCTCCTGCTGCTGAGGTGGATGGGTGCGGCGCCAAGTGGCGGCGGGCGCATCACAGCAGCCGGGGGTGAACCCGGGGAGGAGCCCGGGCGAACAGCACACGGGCGATCCACGTCCCCCCACGGAAAACCCCACCGCCCCACCGGTCCACCACCCAGCCAACCCACCGCTCCGTCGGCCCCCGCGCACCACGGTGTCGCGGGCGGTCCGGCCCCGGAAGGCACGCCCCCGACGCCCCGCCGACCCCCGCGTACCACGGCATTGCGGGCGATCCGGCCCCCCGTACCACGGCGTTGTGGGCGCCCGGAAGGCGCCGCCCCACCGCCCTCACGCATTCCTCCGCCCCCGCGCACGCCGACGGACAGGCGGCGGTCATGCGGCCTCCGGCGACACCGCGCTCTTCCGGTCCGCGCCCCGCCCCGGCCGCGATCCCCCGCCCGCACACGCCCCCACGCCCCACCCCACACCGCGTCCCGCGCCCGTACACGCCGAGGGCCCCGCCCCCGCCGCCCCCGGTGAGGGGGACGGACGGGGACGGGGCCCGGTGAACTCCGGCGCGGACCGTCCCGCTCAGCGGCGGGCGACCCCCTCCGCGCGCGCGGCGGCGGCCACGGCGGCGGTGACCGCCGGGGCGACCCGCTCGTCGAACGGCGACGGGATCACATAGTCGGCGGCCAGCCGGTCACCGACCACATCGGCCAGCGCGTTGGCCGCGGCGATCTTCATGCCCTCCGTGATCCGCGCGGCCCGCACCTGGAGCGCGCCCGCGAAGATGCCGGGGAAGGCCAGCACATTGTTGATCTGGTTGGGGTAGTCCGACCGGCCGGTGGCCACCACGGCCGCGTACTTGTGCGCGACGTCCGGGTGGACCTCCGGGTTCGGGTTGGCCATGGCGAACACGAACGCGCCCGGCGCCATCGAGGCGACCGCCGCCTCCGGGACCGTACCGCCCGAGACCCCGATGAAGACATCGGCGCCGGCCAGCGCGTCCTCCAGGGAACCGGAGATCCCGGCCCGGTTGGTCAGCTCGGCCAGCTCGCGCTTGACCGGCGTCAGGTCCTCCCGGTCCCGGCTGACGATGCCCTTGCGGTCCGCGACGGCCACGTCCCCGAGCCCCGCCTCCAGCAGGAACTTGGCGATGGCCACCCCGGCGGCGCCGGCGCCCGAGATCACCGCGCGCAGCTCGCCGAGCCCGCGCCCGGTGAGCTTGGCGGCGTTCCGCAGGGCGGCGAGGGTGACGACGGCGGTGCCGTGCTGGTCGTCGTGGAAGACCGGGATGTCCAGGCGCTCCTGGAGCCGGCGCTCGATCTCGAAGCACCGGGGTGCCGAGATGTCCTCCAGGTTGACGCCGCCGAAGGAGGGCGCCAGCCGGACGACGGTGTCCACGATCTCGTCGGTGTCGGTCGTGGCGAGCGCGATCGGCACCGCGTCCACGCCACCGAACTGCTTGAAGAGGATCGCCTTCCCCTCCATGACCGGAAGGGACGCCTCCGGCCCGATGTCGCCGAGCCCGAGCACGGCCGTGCCGTCGGTGACCACGGCGACGACCTGGGACTTCCAGGTGTAGTCGTGGACCAGCTCGGGGCGCTCGGCGATGGCGCTGCACACCTTGGCCACGCCGGGGGTGTACGCGAGGGACAGATCGTCCCGGTCCCGGATAGGGACGGTGGCCTGGACGGCCATCTTGCCGCCCCGGTGAAGGGCGAAGGCCGGATCGAAGGGCTCGCCGGGCGCGCTCTCCGTTCCGTTGGCGGCCGGGCCGCCGGGCTCGGCGCCCGCGGTCTCCGGACCGCCGACGCTGTCGCTACGAGGGTTGATGATCTCCGCTGCCATTGGTTGGACCCCTTAAGTCTTCACGATCGAGGGTGGCCACTCCTGGTTGAGGAGGGGTGGGCGGGCACCGCGTCCGTGCCCCGCCCTGGCGGTTGGCCCGCCCCGGCGGGGGGAGGTACGAACGCGCGGGCGCGCCGCACAACGCGCCCTGAGCCCCGGATGAGGGGTGTAAGGATCCTTCTTACCGGACGGACGGCGCCGCCGACGAGTCCATATGGCGCAGAGTGCCGAACCGCGTGCTCCACGTCGTACAAGAACCTCCGGGGCGCGAGCGCGCCGGTCGGCACCCGGCGCACCTGACTCATGGCCGGATATACGGGATAAGCGGACAAGTCCCCTGTGGACCGGTATTTCGCTCGCAATTCCGTCCGCATACCGAGATGACCCGGAGATTTTCCGGTAGCTCGCGCGAAACCCCGTAGAAGGTCCGGCCTTGATCGTCGGGCCCGTTGGGGTTCGGGGGTCACCCGTTATCCGATTTTGACATGCGTACCCCCCTATTTGGGCTAGTCCGAATGGCAAGATGCCGTCACCACACGAGGTCGCGACACCCGAAGGTGTGTGCCCGACCCTTGGCAACTCCCACGTAGCCGGAGGAACCCGACCATGACCGCAAGCACCACCCACTGCACGACCGCCGCCGGGAAGCCCCGGACGTCTCGGACGTTCCGGCTGGCCGCGGTCGCCGCAGTCGCGGTCACCGGCTCCATGCTGATGACCGCCTGTGGCGACCAGACCGAGGCCGGACAGCAGAAGTCCGGCGGGGCCAAGAGCAGCAGCGCCCCGCTCTTCGGCAAGCTGCCGGAGAAGTACCAGAAGTCCGGTGTGGTGAAGGTCGGCACCGACGCCGCCTACGCCCCGATGGAGTCCATGGACGGCACCAGGATCGTCGGCATCGACCCGGACATCGCGGAGGCCCTCGGCACCAAGCTGGGTGTGAAGTTCTCCTTCGAGAGCGGCAAGTTCGACGGCCTGATCGGCTCGCTCTACTCGGGCCGCTACGACCTGGTGATGTCCGGCATGACCGACAACAAGGACCGCCAGCAGGGCCTGGACGAGGGCAAGAAGGCCGGCGAGGGCGTGGACTTCGTCGACTACTTCCAGTCCGGTACGGCCATCCTGGTCAAGAAGGGCAACCCCAAGGGCATCAAGACCCTGGACGACCTGTGCGGCAAGAAGGTCGCCGTCCAGCTCGGCACCACCTACGCCGACGCCGCCACGGCCCAGTCCGCCAAGTGCGAGAAGGCCGGCAAGCCCAAGATCGCCATCGAGACCCCGGACACCGACGCCGAGGCCCAGGTCCGGGTGAAGTCGGGCGGCGCCGACGCCGACCTCAACGACTTCCCGGTCGCCGTGCACGTCGCCAAGACCGCCGACAACGGCAACTCCTTCGAGGTCGCCGGCGACCCGGTGGACGCGGGCCCGTTCGGCATCGCCGTGGACAAGCAGAACGCCCAGCTGCGGGACGCCGTCAAGGAGGCCCTGGACGCGATCATCGCGGACGGCACCTACAAGAAGATCCTCGACAAGTGGGGCGCCTCGCAGAGCGCGATCGGCAAGGCCGCGATCAACGGCGGCAAGTGATCCTCGCGCTCTGGTGAAAGGCAGTCGTCGTGACTGAGAAGCTCAACAAGGGGCCCGCCGAGACCCCGCCGGAGAAGAACTCCACCCCGGCCGCCCAGGCCACCCCGGCGAAGACGGACACCACCCCCGCCACCACCACCCCGGACCCGGCGGCCACGCCGGACGCCGAACCGGCGACGGAACAGGCGGCGACCACGGAAGAGGCCACCGGGGCCGCGGCGGCGGAGAAGCCGGCGGCGACCACCGAGAAGCCCGCGGAAGCCCCGGCGACCGACACCCCGGCAGCCACCGTCGAGAAGCAGCCCGCGACCACCCCGGCAGCCACCGTCGAGAAGCAGCCCACCGGGGCCGCGGCGGCGGAGAAGCCGGCAGTGGAGAAGGCCACCACCGAGGCCCCCGGGACGTCCGAGCCCGCCCCCATCCTCTCCAAGGAGCCCGCCCCGGCCGGGGGGCCCGCGCCGGAGACCATCCGCGCGATCCCGGTCCGCCACTACGGCCGGTACGTCAGTGGTGTCCTGGTGCTGGCCGCCCTGGTGTGGCTGATCAACGCCTTCGCGGGCGGCAACGTCAACTGGGGCACGGTCGGCAGCTACATCACCGAGGGCGACATCGTCGCCGGCATGGGCCGTACGCTGATGATCAGCGTCATATCGATGGCCATCGGTCTGGTGCTCGGCGTCGTCCTCGCCGTGATGAGGATGTCCAAGAACCCGGTGACCGGCGCGGTCTCCTGGCTCTTCATCTGGGTGTTCCGCGGGACACCGGTCTATGTGCAGCTGCTCCTCTGGTACAGCCTGGCGCTGATCTTCCCGATCTTCGAGATCCCGTTCATCTACAAGGACGAGATGACGGACGTCATGACCCCGCTGGTCGTGGCCCTGCTCGGACTGGGACTCAACGAGGGCGCCTACATGGCGGAGATCGTCCGGGCCGGCATCCAGTCGGTCGACGAGGGGCAGACCGAGGCGTCGCACGCCCTCGGCATGACCAGCTTCCAGACCATGCGCCGGGTGGTGCTGCCGCAGGCGATGCGGGTGATCATCCCGCCGACCGGCAACGAGTTCATCAACATGCTCAAGACCTCGTCGCTGGTGGCCGTGGTCTCCTACCCCGACCTGCTGCGCAGCGCGCAGATCGTCTCGGGCCGCACCTACGCGGTGATGGAGATGCTCTTCGTGGCCTCCTTCTGGTACCTGGCGCTGACCAGCGTCTTCAGCGTCGGCCAGTTCTACCTGGAGCGTAAGTACGCCCGGGGAGCGCTGCGTGAACTGCCCAAGACCCCGTGGCAGAAGGTCAAGGCCAATCTGTCCACCCTGCGACGCCCGGAGGTTGCGCGATGACCGCCATGGTGAAGGCCGAGGGCGTCCACAAGTCCTACGGGGCCGCCCACATCCTCAAGGGCATCGACCTGGAAGTGGCCCCCGGTGAGGTGTTCTGCCTGATCGGCCCCTCCGGCTCCGGGAAGTCCACCTTCCTCCGGTGCATCAACCACCTGGAGAAGATCAACGCCGGACGGCTCCACGTCGACGGCGAGCTGGTCGGATACCGCCAGAAGGGCGACAAGCTCTACGAGCTCAAGGACAGCGAGGTCGCGCTCCAGCGCCGGGACATCGGCATGGTCTTCCAGCGCTTCAACCTGTTCCCGCACATGACGGCCGTGGAGAACGTCATGGAGGCGCCGGTCCAGGTCAAGGGCGAGTCCAAGTCCTCGGCCCGGGAGCGGGCGCTGAAGCTGCTCGACCGGGTGGGGCTGGGCGACAAGGCCGGGAACTTCCCGTCCCAGCTCTCCGGCGGCCAGCAGCAGCGGGTGGCGATCGCCCGGGCGCTGGCGATGGAGCCGAAGCTGATGCTCTTCGACGAGCCGACCTCGGCGCTCGACCCGGAGCTCGTCGGTGATGTGCTGGACGTGATGCGGGACCTGGCCCAGACGGGCATGACCATGGTCGTGGTCACCCATGAGATGGGCTTCGCCCGCGAGGTCGGTGACTCGCTGGTCTTCATGGACGGCGGTGTGGTCGTGGAGTCGGGCCACCCCCGCGAGGTGCTGGGCAACCCCCAGCACGAGCGCACCAGGTCCTTCCTCTCCAAGGTCCTCTAGCCCTCTGGGGCTCCAGCCCCGCGAGAGCGACCCCCACAAGAACGGCGAGGAGCACGGCACACAACCCCGGGGGGGCGGTACGGACACCCCGCACCGCCCCCTCCCCTCTCGCCTCCCCTTCCCCTCACTTCAGCGCGAGCACCAGCGCGTCCGAGGGCGAGGACCAGACCGTGCGGGCCTCCGCGAAGCCGGCGGCCCGCAGGGTCCGGACGTGCCATGCGGCGGAGGGGGAGTCGCCGTCGGCGTGCTCGCCGTAGATCTCGAACCGCTCGGCGGTCGGGGCGGCGAGCGCCGGATCGGCGGCGGCCAGCCGCCACCAGTCCGACCAGTCCACCGCGCCGGCGGCCTTGGCACGGTCCATCGCGGCATGCCGGTGGGCGCGCTCCAAGGCGTTGATCCGAGGCGTGCGCTCGTCCGGCATGTGGTCGGCGTTCATGAAGACGCCGCCGTCCCGCACCAGACCACCGAGCTGCCCGTACAGCGCGGTGAGCGGCTCCTGGTGGAACCAGTGGAGGGCAGTGGCCGTGAGCACCGCGTCGTACGAGTCGTACGGCAGCGCCCGCGTCCACTCCGGGTCCTTGAGGTCGGCCCGGACGAAGGTGACCCGCTTGTCCCCGGCGAAGTAGCCACCGGCGATGGTGAGGAGCGCGGGGTCGAGGTCGACCCCGGTGCTCACCGCGTCCGGGAGGCGCTCCAGCAGCCGGTCGGTGATGGTGCCGGTGCCGCAGGCCAGGTCGAGGACGCGGGGCGCGGGGCCGGCCACCGCCTCGACCATGTCCAGCATGACCCGGAACCGCTCCTCGCGGTCGGGCATGTACCACTCCTGCTGCCGGTCCCAGCTCTCCTGCCAGCCGTGCCAGTCGGTGGTCGCCGCCGCCTCGGTCATTTTCGCCTCCGTAACACTCGGGTCGGGCAGTCATCTCTTACCCTTGACCCGACCGACCCTAGACCGCCCCGGTAAGGATTACTAGTGGAACTGGCCTCTTACTCGGACTACGCCGTACGTCTGGTGAACACCGAGGAGCCGGCGCGCAACAAGGACTCCCTGACCTCGGTGGAGGCGGTGCGCGAACTCTTCGGCCCGGCCTCCCAGATGGCCCGCCGGGCGACCGACGCGGACGTGACCCGGTTCCGTTCGGTACGGAGCCGGCTGCGGGCCGTCTTCACCGCGGCCGACGCGGGCGACCAGACCGGGGCGGTCGACCTGCTCAACTCCCTGCTGCTGGAGTTCCCGGTGAGCCCGCAGATCTCGGGCCACGACTACCTGGACGACGAGGGACGGCCGCGCTGGCACATGCACCTCGCGGACCACCCGTCCAACGCCACGACCGGGTACGCCGCGATCGCCGCGATGGGGCTGGCCTTCCACCTCACCGGGCACGGCGCCGACCGGCTGGGGCTCTGCCAGGCGGCGCCCTGCCGCAACGCGTACCTCGACACCTCCACCAACCGGTCCCGGCGCTACTGCTCCGACCGCTGCGCCACCCGCGCCAACGTCGCCGCCTACCGGGCCCGCAAACGGGAGGAGTCCGAGCGCGCGGGCACCGGCCGCACGGCCGAGAACAGCCAGGAGAGCACCGCCCCGACCGAGCGCTGACGCCCCGGCCGCATCCCCCGGTACCGGACGAGCACCCGCCCGAGGAGCAGCTCCTCCGGAACCGCGCCGAACGACCGGCTGTCCACCGCCTCGGCCGCCCGGTTGTCCCCCAGCACCCACCAGCCACCGTCCCGCCGCCCGGTCAGCCGCTTCACGATCAGCAGATCCTGCTGGAGCGGATGGCGCAGCACCACCACGTCCCCGGCCCTGGGCTCGGCCCCGTACCGCACCAGCAGCTGATCGCCGTGGCGCAGCGTCGGCACCATGGACACCCCCGCCACCTCGGCCAGTCCGAACGGCGGCCCCGTGCCCGCCCCGCGTCCCGTCATCCGGCGCCTCCCAGCCCTTCCTCCACACCCCTCCACGGGGTCCCGCACGGCCTCGGACTTTTGACCCAAGCCCGAGGGGGCACCCGCGAAAACGCGTCCCTCACGGAGTAATGTCCCACCTGAGAAGACGATCACGAGGAAGGACAGCTCCATGCTCTCCCGCCTATTCGCCCCCAAGGTGAGGGTCAGCGCCCACTGCGACCTGCCCTGCGGCGTGTACGACCCCGCGCAGGCCCGCATCGAGGCCGAGTCGGTCAAGGCCATCCAGGAGAAGATGGCCGGCAACGACGACACCCACTACCTGGCACGCGCGACGACCATCAAGGAGCAGCGCGCCGAGCTCGCCAAGCACCATGTGTCGGTGCTCTGGAGCGACTACTTCAAGCCGCCGCACTTCGAGAAGTACCCCGAGCTCCACCAGCTCGTCAACGACACCCTCAAGGCCCTCTCGGCCGCCAAGGGTTCGACCGACCCGAAGTCGGGCGAGAAGGCCCTGGAGCTCATCGCGGAGATCGACCGCATCTTCTGGGAGACCAAGAAGGCTTGATCCCTACCTAGGCGCTCTGACCTGCGGTTTCTCGGGTCAGGGCGCCTGGCTGTCCGCACCCGGTCCGCAGGCCGCCGAGCACGGCGTCCATGACGGCCCGGGTGCGGTCTTCTTCGCCCGGCCACAGGTGCGCGTAGATCCGCAGCGTGATGACGGCGGAGGCGTGCCCGAGGACGAGCTGCACCTGCTTGACGCTCGCGCCGCCGGCGATGAGCGCGGAGGCGTAGAAGTGCCGCAGATCGTGGGTGACCATGTGCGGCAGCTGGACGGCCTTTCGACCCTCCCGCTCGGCGGCCCCGTTCTCGGCCGCCTGGAGCGCCTTGCGGGCGCAGTTCCACTCGGTCTTCCACCGCCGGTACTGAAGCGGCCCGCTCTCCTCTGTGGTGAACAGCCACTCCTTCGACGGATATGCGGCGAGATGCGAGAGGAGTGTGTCGGCGACGACCTCGCCGACCGGGACCGCCCGCCGGGACTTGGCCGTCTTCGGCGGACCGATCTTCCCCGACTGGAGCCGCTGCCGCTCGATGCGGAGGGTCCCGGCCTTAAAGTCGACGTCCGCCACCTTCAGGCCGAGCAGTTCACCGATGCGCAATCCTGAACCGGCGAGCGTGACGATGGCCGCGCGCATGTACGGCGGCATGACCCGGGCCATCGCCTCGACCTGTTCGACCGTGGGCGGAGTGACCTCCTCGTCCGGCATGGCCGGAAGGGTGATGCGGCGACACGGGGTGGAGGCGATGACCTTGTCGTCCACCGCCGCCGTCATGGCGCGCACGAGGACGTCGTAGACGTTGCGCACGCTGCCGGGACCGAGCTGGTCGGAGAGGTGCTTGAAGAGCACCTGGATGTCGTTGCGGCGTATCGCCGCCATGGGCCGGGCGCCCAGCGCCGGGACGAGGTGCAGCCGGAGCGCGTTGTCGGTGATGCGCTCGCCCGCCTCGCTCGCGATGAGCGAGCCCGCCCACCTCTCGGCGTACTTCTCGAAGGTGACGCGACCGGCGCGGGGGTCGACGTACTGCCCGGTGACCACGCTGGCCGTGACTTCGTCGAGCCAGCGCTGCGCGTCGAGCTTCCGGTCGAAGTGGCGTGCGTGCTCCTTGCCGTCAAGGTCGCGGTAGCGGGCTCGCCATTTGCCGTTGGGGCGCTTCTGGATGTTCGCCAAGTGGCTTCTCCTTCATGTCGGTTGTCAGTAGTGGCCGCCGTCCTCGATATCGCCGCTGAGTGCGCGCGCGTCGCGCTCGTCGCCCATGAGGCGGAGGCACTGCTCGTGGATCGCCCGCGAGCTGTCGGGGTGGGCCTTGATGTGGTCGGCGATGGCGACCACGGCGCGGTGAAGACGGTCGTGGGCGTCTCGGGCCTCGTAGAACGCTTCGACGGCCTCTTGGACGAGCCGTCGGCTGTCGATGTCGAGACCCTCCAGGGGCGGTGACATCAGCTCTTCGAGAGGGAGCTCGAAGACGCGGGTGAAGGCCAGGGCCTCGTCGAGGTTGATGCGGCGGCGAGGGGTGCCGTTCTCGATGCGCCAGACGGCCGTCTGGTTCATCTTGACGCCGGCTCTGGTCACCCGATCCGCCAGCTCGGTGGTACTCCACCCCCTGACCTCGCGCTCCAGGGCGACGCGGACTGCCACGTTCCCTTCGCTGTAGAGCAGCGGCATCTCGCCGCCTCCCGGCTTGTCGCCTGCCATCGAACCTCCGTCGTCATCGTCGCTATCCCAATTGAAACATGGGCTTCCCGATTTGGGTAACCGTCGATCCTGGGGTACAACTCTATGCAGAACGACTCGCCACCTAGCCGAATGGGAATGCATGCGATATCTGACCACCGCCGAGGTCGCCGAGCGCTACCGCACAGCCGAGAGCACCGTCCGCTACTGGCGACAGGTCAAGAAGGGGCCGCTCGGCATCAAGGTCGGCAAGAGGGTGCTCTACCCCGAGGCTGAGCTGCTGCGCTACGAGCGCACGCTGATCGACGGCCGGGACGAGTGGGGCCTGGCTTCGTGAACTGCCGGCGCCCCCGAGCACAGCAACGGCCCTCGGCGCGCCAACGCCGAGGGCCGGAGATTCCCCTGCACGTCGCCCATCCCTGAACGAACGAACAGACCGGTGAGGGGCAGGACCTTGCCCGTCCCGTCCCTCACCTGAGAGGAACGTCGATGGAGGACTCTACGTCCCCCGCCACCTCGAACGCATCCGAGGTCGTCTGGCCTGTCACTGCGGTCCCCGGCCAGGGCGTCCCCTGGCGTGCTGCGGACAAAAGCGGGGACCGTACGGAGTCACGGTCCCCCGCTGCATCCGCCAGCGTCGATACCTCGGCGCATGTTTCGGTCTCGGACCGGAACATCCCTAGCGCAGCATCTGCACAGGTCAGTGGCCTGGGGGCCGGTCCTGCGGGAGCGGAAGCCGGGGACGGAGCGGAGACATCCAGCCCGCCGGTCCCCGGACCAGTAACCCGAATCCCGGACGAGCGCGGCGCGTCTCAAGCTCCTGATGAGGACCACGGTCCTGACACGTCCGCCCAGCCCCCGGTCCCCGACGAGGAGTCGAGGACTGGGGACCGCGCCGGTGGGAGCGACGAGACGGCCGACGGAGGCGCCGCGCTGCTGGATGACCTCCGGGCGGCGATCAGCAGGTATGTGGTGCTGCCGAGCGACGAGACCCTGACGGCGGTCACGCTATGGGTGGCGGCCTCTCATATCCAGCCTGCACTCCAGCACGCGCCACGGCTGGCGGTCGTAGGACCGACCAAGGGGTGCGGCAAATCCCGCGTCCTCGACGTACTACACGAGACGGTGCACCAGCCGATGATGACGGTGAACACGTCGCCTGCCGTGGTGTTCCGCGTCATCGGTAAGAACCCGCCGACGCTGCTGGTGGACGAGGCCGACACCATCTTCGGCCCGAAGGCCGGCGACAAGGAGGACCTACGTGGTCTGCTGAACGCCGGGCACCAGCGCAACCGACCCGCCTGGCGAATATCCGGCCCGGAGCACAAGCCGACGGCCTTTCCCACCTTCGCCATGGCCGCGCTGGCTGGGATCGGCGACCTGCCGGACACGATCATGGACCGAGCGGTCGTCATCCGCATGCAGAAGCGCAAGCCGGGCGAGCGGATCACCCCGTTCCGCTCGCGATACTCACTGCCCGAACTGCACGCCCTAAGGGGCCGCCTGACCGCCTGGCTGGCCCCGCTGCGGAGCAAGGCGGCGGGCTCAGTTCCGCACATGCCAGTCGAGGACCGCGCCGCCGATACCTGGGAGCCGCTGGTCATCGTCGCAGACCTGGCCGGCGGACACTGGCCCTCGCGGGCCCGTGCCGCCTGCCTGGCGATGACGCGCAACGAGGTGGTCCAAGACGAGCAGACGACGCTCAGGACACGGCTGCTGCGTGACGTGCGCCGCGTGTTCGAACAGGAAGGCCAGAAGCAGGCCATGCGCAGCCAGGACCTTCTCGCTGCCCTCATCCAGGACGCGGAGGCACCGTGGGCTGAGTACGGGACGAAGGGCCTGAATGCCTACCACCTGGCCAACCTGCTGCGCGACTTCGGCATCAGTCCGGCCAACCACCGCTTCGAGAACGGCAGGCAGGCCAAGGCGTACGCCCGCAACCAGTTCCTCGATGCCTGGGCCCGCTACTGCCCCGACCCCGCCCAACCGGCACCCGCAGCAGAGGAGACCGTGCCCGTACGTCGAGTCCAGGGTAAGCCACCCGCCCTTCCGTCCGGGACGCTGCCCGTCGGCCCGCCTGGCGGCCACACCCGCCCCCAGCGCACCCGCTGATACCAGCTCCGTATCAATCCGTCGCATCCGTCCCCGCGCAGGTCAGCGCGGGGACGGACTTCCTCGCTGATACGGATCCCTCCGTACCTGGGACCGCCTCCGTACCTGTCCTGACCAGCTATGGGACGGATGCAACGGACGTGACGAAGCCCCACCCCACACGACCACCGGAGCACCACCATGCCCGAAACGAGCACCGACAACACCCCCGTCCGTCGCCGCAAAGGATTCTTCGGCCTGCCCCGCCGATCAGCAGCAAGCTGGAGCGAACGAGCCTCTAACGAGGCTTCGTCCGCGCTTGCCCCCGCCCCATGGGTGGCGGAGGAGGAAGCCGGGCGCCAGGGGGCGCCCGAGCCGGAGGAGGGCATAGACGAGACCGGCTGCCCGCCCGCAGCCGACTCCCTCGCCCCGCGCTCTCAGCCGCCTGCTGATGTCCAGCCGCCCGTCGAGCAGCTTTCCTGGCGGGATCCCGACGCTCCCGTCCTGCCCGCACTGATGAACCGCAAGCGCACGGTGGAGAAGCGCGACCAGGAGAAGACCATCCGCTTCACCCGCACCGCCGTTGGCGTGATCAACGCCGCCGCTCACCAGCGCGGTCAGAAGTTTGCCGGATTCGTCGGCGACGCCGCCCTCGCCGTCGCCCTCGGCAAGGCAGGACTCGTCGGCAGCCCGGAGGACGATCCCCTCCGCCCGCTGATCGAGGCCGTCGAGGCGCACACGGTCGCGCTGAACCGCATCGGTGGCAACCTCAACCAGATCACCGCAGCCATCCACCGAGGAACGGTGCCCGAGCGCGCCGAGGCGGTGCTGGACAGCGTCGAACAAGCAGCCCAGAACAGCTACCGACTGATCGACCAGCTCCTGGCGGAAGGCACCGCACATGGTTCCTGACGTCTCCACCGGTTCCGACACCCGGGGGCTGATCGTCTACCTCTTCGGCCCCGGCCGACGCGATGAACACACCGACCCTCACATCGTCGCCGCCTGGGACATGGCCGGCGCCCCCGATCCCGGCCGCGACCCGGCAGCCACCTTTACCCAGCTCGCCAAACGCCTCGACCACCACGTCGACCTGCGCACCCGCGAGGTAGGCGGCAAGAAGCCGCCGCAGCACGTCTGGCACTGCCCGGTCCGTACTGCGCCCGGTGATCGCTACCTCACCGACGCCGAGTGGGCCGAGGCTGCCCGCCGCATCGTTCACGCCGCGGGCATCGCTCCCGAAGGCGACGAGAAGGCATGTCGGTGGGTCGCCGTCCGGCACGCCGACGACCACATTCACATCATGGCCACCACCGTCCGCGCCGACGGACGCCGCCCGCGCACGCACCGCGACGGACAGCGGGCCCAAGCCGAGTGCCGCAAGATCGAGGCCGAGTTCGGCCTGCGCCGCTTGAAGTCTGGTGACCTCACCGCGCCCCGCACTCCCACCGGCGCCGAACGCGCCAAGGCCGAGCGCCAGGGCCAGCCGGTCACGGCACGGCACTGGCTGCGCGAGCAGGCGTACGCGGTCGCCGCAGCAGTACACAACGAATCCGACTACTTCACCGTGCTGCAGTCCCTTGGCATCAAGGTCAAGGCACGTCTCGGCCCCGAGACCGGCGACGTCATCGGCTACAGCCTCGCCGCACCAGGCGACACCAATGCGGCCGGCGAACCCGTCTGGTACGGCGGCTCCAAACTCGCCCCCGACCTCTCCATCAACCGCCTACGCGAACGCCTTCCTGACCAGCAGGTAGCTGACCGCCCCCGGTATGTGGCGGACCCCGCCGACCCATGGCGCCACACCACCACCGCCATCCACACGGCACGCACCGTACTCGACTCCGGTGACGATGCCGCGGCCCAGGGCCACCTGGCCGCCTTTGGCGACGCCCTGTACAACATCGCCAGCGCCACGACCGGCCCACACCGGGCGGAACTACGAGCAGCGGCGATGGCGTTCAACCGCGCCCGCCGCTCCGCCACCCGCGCCGACCACCAAGCCGCCACCGCCCTACGCAAGGCCGCCAAGGAACTCGCCTACGCCTCCAACGAGCCGGGCGGACTCGCCATCGCCCTGCTCTTCGCCACCGTGCACCTGGCCCGCGCCGCCGCCAAGTGGCACGAGCAGCGCGGCCACGAGCAGCAGGCCACTGCGGCCGAAGAAGCCCTCCGCCACCTCCAGGCGGGCTACCAACAGGCCGCCACACCCGTCCTGGCTGACCTAACCCGCCGAGCACCAGGAGCCGCAACCGCCCGCCGCTTCGAGCAGGACGTTCATGCGGCTCTCCCGGACGACGCTGATCGGATCCTCGCTGACCGCGCTTGGACCGCGCTGACCACAACGCTCGCCCACGCGGAAACCGCTGGCCACAACCCCCGACGGCTCTTGGCCGAAATAGGCACCCAGCGGGAACTCGACAGCGCCGAGCACCCCGCCGAGGCCCTCACTTGGTGCATCACGGCTCACCCGAACAGGAGGGCTCAAGCGGCACGCAGGCGCAGCAACGGCATCGCCACCCCCGCTCAGACGACTGAGGCGCCACGTCCCTCAGGAGCGGCGGCCGGCACCATGCATGGCCGAGGCCAGGCGCGTGGGCGTCGGATCGCAGACCGGTGATCCCTATAAGCTGCGAGGCGTATTTGGGGGATGTTCCGTCTCACGGAAGCTATCTCGCTTTAGGGGGCGCGGCAGTGCGAGGGCAGACGTCACTGACTCCCATGCCTAGGTTAGTGCTGCTATGGGGAGCGACGGTAGAGCCCGCCGCCGTATGCCTAGTCCACCGGTGTGAGCGGCCCAGTCAGATCATCCTCAATGGCGACCAACTCGGCGATCTTAGTTGCAATGTCTGCCATCGAATCGTCCGCGGTGTTCAACCCGTTTCGGGAGGCGAGCAAAGGGCTGACGCTCCGTAGTTCGTCGTAGGTCGTCTCGTGCACCACAGGAATCAGCAGGTCACGTGCCAGGAGCTCCGAGAGTTCTTTGTCAGAGACACCCCGACTGTCGACACGGTGCAATAGCGCAGGGGTGACTAGGACGAGCCCTGTACGTGATCTTGCCAAACCTCTGTCGATCTCCCGCATGAAGGGTTGGCCAAGCACGATGCTCTTTTCGCTGAACCAGACCGACACGCCCTCCTCCTTTAGCAGGTCGTGCAACTCCATGGCCGCACCACGCCGGTCATCCCAGGCGTGGCATAGGAAAACATCGCAAATGTCTGGCTGTTGACGCATGCGCAACTCGACGGTGCGTCGGACGGGAGTCAGCGCCCGCACCTCCGCAGGCGTGTACGTCACGGAGGAGGTGCTCGGCGACCAAGGCGGCCGCGTTCTACCGCTCAAGGACCCGCCTTCACTGCTCGCGCCGCTCCCGCTGTTGCTTCGCGGCCTGTAGTCCGGCTGAGAGTAGGAGGACCGGGTCGATGAATATCCGTAGCGGCCGCTGCAGGCAGGGCACGCCGCCGCTGCGCTGGAGGTCCGATGGCCCCGGACCGGGGCCGTACAAGAACTCATGGCTACATGGTACGGGCCCCGCGTCTCTGGAGGACCCTGCGTCAACCGCATTACACCGATTGCCTGACGGAACGTCCTCTCAGCTCTGCCGGCTTCTAGCCGCCGCCAGCGCTGCGAGGAGCACGTGAATGTCTCCGTTGTGGATGATCACTTCCTCGTCCTCTTCTGGTGGGTCGAAGCGGGCAAAGAAGTCGTCGAGGGCCTCGGGGGTGACCATGAGGGCGTTGGCGTCCTCACGCTGGTTGCGCTGGGTCAGGCGCCGCAGCAACTCAGTGCGGTCGGTGGGGAGGTACACGACCAGGGGGTGGCCGCCCGCCTCTCGGGCGGCCTGCCGCCAGGCGTCGCGCTCGGTGCGGCGCCACAGCCCGTGGTCCAGGACGACGTCGTTCCCGGCCTCGATCTCGCTGACGAACCTGTGCCGGACCGTCTCGACAACGGGCCGTTCACGCTCGAAGTAGGTGTGTTCGGGGTAGTCCACGCCGTAGCGACCGTGGAGGCGGTGCACCTCCTCATCGACGGACAGCCGGGTGAAGCCGTGGCCGGCCAGAGCTTGGGCGACCGTGGTCTTCCCGGAGCCGGTCAGACCGGCCAGGAGAACGGCGAGGGGCACGTGGCCATCCCTTCCAGGACGAGCTTGCGCGAGCATCGGGAATTGTCTCAGTCCTGGCCGCTGTGGGCGTGTGACCGCCAGGTGGTGTGGATGCTCCGGGCCTCGGCGGGCCAGTCGGAGGGCATCCGGTCCAGGCTCACTCGGCGGAAGGCAAACCGCGGGTCGCTGACGTTGATCGCGCCACCGTGCCTGCCGACGTGTGCCAGCAAGCGGCCCGCCTCATCGCGAACGGCCGGCGTGTGCTCCTCCCAGGTACCCGAGGAGAAGTGCTGGATCCGGCGGCGGAGGTCGTCCAGGATGCCCGAACGCCACTTGAAGTGGTGGACGGCGCAGAGGCGGTCGGCGTCGGGCCGGTGGCTGGGGGAGCGGTGGTTGCCGGAGGCCACGGCCACGTCGTGACGGGCGAGCACGATCTTTCGGGGATCTCCGCGCAGTAGTCGGTGGGTGAGATGGCCGCCGAGAGGATAGGCGGTCTCGAGTCCGCCTTCGGGGCGCCAGGTGGTCAGGCTTCCGCTCCCGGTGACGCGGTCGAGCATCAACCCGCCGACCACGTGGTGGCCGGACTCGTCGGCCTGGGTGATCACCTCGCCGAGTGGGGCGGGGTACTGCTGGAACTCATCGACATCCGCGAGTAGGTGCCAGCCGGGTCCGGCCCGATGCCGCAGTGAGTCTCGAAGCTCGGTGTTGGTGTGTTCGTGCCACGGTCCGGTGCTGGTGCCGGTGGGGACGATGCCCAACTCACGGGCGGTGGCTTGGAGCTCGTGTCGTCGGACGTCGGAAACGTGGTCGGGGAAGTGGAAGGCGATCAGGAACCGCTCGACACCCAGACACCGGTAGTGGCGGACCCAGGCGGCCAGCAACGGCGACTCGACCGGCCCGACGACGGCGATCAGGGCGGGAGACAGGTGGGGCATTCAGGACTCCTTCCTACGCAAGCCGGAGAAGGTTCTGGAGAGAAAGTCGGCCTGTCCAGCGGCCGGCCGCATCCCCAACAGTTCGGGCGCTTCGGGACCCGGCAGTGGGAGGGGCTGGCGGATGACACTGTGCAGGGCATCGGCGAGAGCGGCCGGGTCACCGGCGGGAAAGGTCAAGGCCCAGGGCTGGTCCCTGAGGCGGGCGGTGAGAGCGCCGTCGTGTTGGGAGACGATCAGGGGGACGCCGAGACCAGCGGCGTCCATCACGAGCCCGGATTCCTTACCTGTCCCGGCGTGGCGGCTGACGAGGGTTGCGTCAGCGGCGGCGTACACCAGCCGCAGCGCGGTCTCGCTGACCGGGCCCGGGATGGCATGCACCCGGAGGCGGGGCAGGGCCCGCCACCGCTCCAGGACGGCTTCGTCGAGCGGGGCGCCGGTGACCACGAGGTTCAGGGGCTCCTTCAGCCTGGTCAGGGCCGTGCCGATGACGGTGATGTCCTTGTAGGGCCACCAACCACCCACCAGGCAGACCACGGCCTCGGCGGCCGGGATGTCGAACGCGGCCCGGCCGCCCTCGCGCTCAGCAGCGGACAGGCGGCGGCTGCCGTCCACCGCGAAGCTGCCGACCACCGCGGGCAACTCAGGAAAGGCCGCGGCAAACTGGTCGGCGATGGCCCGCGTTGGATACACCGCGACCACGCGCCCCTCGCCTCGACGGGCGAGCCGGCCAAGCAGCCGTAGGACAGCATCCTCGGTGGTGACCAGCTCGTGGACGAACCGCAGGTGCGGTTGACCGCCCAGGAGAGCGGCGGCCCCGTGCAGCGCCTCGCTCGCGGTCAGGATGACCACCGCGTCGGCGTCGGGCTCCAGCCGGCGGGCGGCCCGAAGCGCGGACCCCTCGGTGAGACAACGGGCGAGGAGGGCGATCTGGTGCGGCAGCCGCCGTAGTCGGCGTGGCCAGCGACGCGACCGGAACAGACGTTGTCCGATCGCGGCGAAGGCGGCCGCCATCCGAGCGGCCGCCAGCAGGACGCTCCCTGCCCACCCGTCGGGTCCGGTGACAAGCCGAGCGCTCGTTTCGCGCAGTGCGTGGACCGACTCGGAGGCGATCCCGCGCGGAGCGATGACCATGCTGCCGGGCCGGGCCTGGGCAAGAGCCACCAGCGTGCGCTGGTGGTGCCCGCCCAGGCGGTTCGCGTACGGCTCGATGAGCACCAGCGGACCGGTCACCCCGCCACCGCCTGGTCTCCATGAGCGGAGGTGAACCGCTTCCACAGCCAGGCGGGGTCGCTGAGGTGGTCGAACCGTTGCGAGTCGCGGGCGGCCTCGCCGGCGAAGGCGACGCCCTCCTGGGCCCCGGCAGCGGCGTAGGCGGCGAACTCGCCGTTGCGGCTCGTCGTCCATGCTTGAATCCGCTGGCGGGCTTCGTCGTCGGCCATCCCGTACTCGCTGCCACGGGAGAGCATCGCGCACTCGCGGAAGCCCGCCTTCCAGGCGTGGAAGGGGCTCTGGTTGAACCGCGTGATCCCCGCCGTGTCCCGGGCGAACTCGATCCGGCCGGGCAGAGCCGCGAGCACGTCCACGGCCTCGCCCATCTCCCGGAGGGCACTACGGCGGATCAGCTTCAGTCCGCCGTAACCGTAGGTCAGACCATTGACCGGATTGACCGCCCGCCACACCCGCATGGACACGCCCTCATCCAGCGGTTCAACGGCCGCCACATCGAAGTCGGTGTCGATGGCGAAGTCACCGTCGGCGAGCAGGAACTGCTCGCGGTCGACGAGTTCGGCGCACAGCCGGTAGGCCCGGCGCATCCCCTGCACGCCGTGCAGGCGCTTGACGGTGCCGCCCACGGTGCGCTGGAGCCGGGAGTGCAGGAAGTTGGCCATCGGCTCGTCGTACGAGAGGAGGACGGCGTCGAAGCCGGTCACGAGACGGCCTCCAGATAGCGGGCAGCGATTCGGTCGGGGGCGAACTCGGTGGTGGAGGCGTGGGCCCGCTTGGCGTGCACGGCGTGGAACTCGTCGTCCGTGGCAAGGCGCTCGGCCAGGGCGACGGCCTCATCCGATGTGCCGAAGCACAGCTCCGGGTCGATGTGTTCTGCGAGCCAGCCGAGCCGGGGAGAGATGACCGGCAGGCCCATGCCCTGACAGTCGATGACGCTCATCGACCACGGGCAGCCCGGCCGGAACGGCGCGATACCGAGGCGGGCACCGGCCAGCAGGTTCCGGTAGCGGACGCGGTCACCGCGGTCGGAGACGACCTGCACGTGCGGCAGCGCGGCGAGCTGGTCACGCATCCTCTCCGGACTGCCGTCGAGGCTCGTGCGTTCGACTCGACGCTGGCCGAACAGGTCCATCACGCGCAGCCGCACGGCGCCGGAAGCCACGAGGTCGCGGGCCAGGTCCACGAACCGTCCTGTCCCGTAGTGCGCGTAGAGCCGGTGGTTGTAGATGCCGATCGCCCCTTCGGAGCCACTGACGGGCGGAGTGACGGCCGGATCGCGGACCAGGCGCTCGTCACGGGGAGCGGGCACGATCCGCAACCGGTCATCCAGCTTCACGGTCATCTGGGCGGCTGCGGCCGACACCCACGAGGCGGCCGTGGGGGAGTGGACCATCACCCGGTCGCACGCCGCCAGGCCGGCCGCGAATGCCAGCAGCACCGGCCTGCCCAGTCCCATGTCGTCCAGGGACGAGTCCAGGAGGAGCCGGTCCTCGGTGAACGAGAAGGGCAGGTAGTGGCAGTAGCCCGCCAGCAGGGCGTCCGATGCGGCCTCCAGCAGGGCCGTACGGATCGCCGGGGCCTCCTCGATCTGGTTGGCCACGACCACGTCCGGTCGCTCAGCTCGGATCAACGCCACCAGTTCGTCGATGTCGGTCGAGAACCGGGCCCGGTACTTCGTCCCCGGCACTTTGGTCTGGCGGTAGCCGCAGCGACCGTCTCCGGCTGCGGCCGGAGCGGCGACGGTCACCTCGGCGCCGGCGTCGATCAGAGCCGGAGCCAGCAGATCCGCGAAGATCCATCCCGAATCCGCCGACAGCCGATCGGGGTTGGAGATGTTCAGTAGGTACAACACACGCATGCCGCGTCGCCTCCTTCATCAGCCCGGATGCTTCGATCCGGGTCGCTGAGGGAAGGAAAGCGGCGACATGGTCCGTGACGGGATGATGAACTGGCATCACTCACGGCTCATTCATGCTCACCAGCACGCGACGCGGGGCGAGGCTCGATGGAAGCGCACAGCGAGGAGATCACCGTCGAGCAGGCGGCGAAGGACTTCGCGGCCGAGATCATGAGGTGGCGGGAGGTACGCGGCCTGTCCAAGCGGGCGTTAGCCCAACTCATGGGCTTCGACCCCTCCTACGTCAGCCACATGGAGTCCGGGCGCACCAAGCCCGGCGAGGAGTTCGCCCGCCTCGCCGACGACGCCCTGAACACCGGGAAGGCGATCTGGCGCCGCTGGCGCGACTACGAGCAGGCCCGCACCCGCAGCAAGCACATGCCCGCCACCCCGCCGACTCCGCACCGACCCGAGCAGTCATACGCAACGGGTTCCACCCTCCTTGTCGAGCACGACGCCGCCCACCTGACGTACGACGGCTGCTCCTACCGGCTCACCATGCGCAGGTTGCTGCGGAACATCGGCACCGAGCCGGTGACCCGCTACCTGGTGCGCATCTCCGTCGACCGCTACCCCGGCGACCCCGAGCAATCCAACACTCACTACCGAGCGCACCCGTTGACCTGGGATGAGCTCAGCCTGACGGCCACCTGCCGCGGCGAGGCGATGCGCCGAGAGGTCAAGCACGACCGTGACGCCTTCAAGGAAGTCTGGCTGCTGTTCGACAACGAACACGGCCGCTTTCCCCTCTACCCGGGCGAGTCCGTGTGGATCGAGTACGCGTACACCGTCGGCGACGACAAGTGGGGCAACTGGTTCCAGCGGGCCGTCCGCCTGCCCACCGAGCACCTTGAAGTCCAGCTCTCCTTCCCGGCCGCGCTCGACCCTGTCGTCTGGGGCACCGAGACCTCCATGACCGCCGAGGCTGCCCCACTGCGGACCGCGCCCGTCCAGAGCGGCGACGGTGAACTACGACGATTCACATGGATCACGGCCACACCCGCGCTGCACGCTCGGTACCGTCTTGAGTGGCGGTTCCGGGCCCGGCCCGAACGCGACAGGGATCAGAAGGAGTTCAGGTGAGCGTGGTGCGCCCCAGCCAGCAGATGCGAGACCTCGGAGTCATCCAGCTCGGCGCCGGCATCCTCACCGAACCGGCCCGTCCCTTCGATCTGCCCGCCGAGCGCGAGGAGGCCGAGCGCATCAGCGACGAGCTGTTCGCGGCCATGGAACGGATCGCCCAGGTCCACCCCTTCGCCAAGGGCATGGGCATCGCCGCCCCGCAGATCGGCATCAGCCGAGCCGTCGCCGTCGTCCAGCCGCCGGACGACGCCCCCGCCATCGTCCTACTGAACCCGCGCATTACCGACCACTCCGATGAGACGGACGAGCAGTTCGAAGGCTGCCTCAGCTTCTTTGACGTCCGCGGCCGCGTCCCCCGTCCCCTGAAGATCAGCGTCGAGACCATGTCACTGACCGGCGAGTCCGCCACTACCGCGTACGACCGGGCCCTCGCCCGCTTGGTCCACCACGAGATTGACCACCTAGACGGCCTGCTGTACCTCACCCGTATGAGGGAGAGCGTGGGACCAATCCCAGTAGAAGAATACCGGCAGACTGGACGTGCATGGACATATTAGGTCGCCTATCGATGGCAAAAGTGTTTGCTTTTACGGAATCCTCGCGCAGCCGAGCTCCGAGTTGGCGGGATGATAAACCGCCCGTGATTGTGGCTTGATGTCATTCTTGAATATTCTCGTTCACTAACGGAGCTACCTCATCTCGTCGCCCGTCTTCCTCCTGCATCAAGCTGAGGTGTGAAGCTTGACTAATCGAATACGACGACAACATACTGTCTCCAGATTCTATTTGAACGGATTTTCGGACGATGCGGGAAGGGTGCGCAGGGTTGCACTTCCCGGAAGTTCTGGACCCGTTCTCTCGACGGGCGACGCGAGTGTAATTAAGGACTTCTATACGGTAACGCTCCCGGATGGGTCCTTGTCGGATTTCTTCGAGAGGGCCTTCAGTAAAATTGAGGGTTCGGCCGCCGAAGCGCTGAAGCTAATCCTTTCTGGGGTCTGGCCTATCTATGGCGAGCGCCGGAAGTCTTTCTCTACCTGGGTTGCGCTGCAGTACTTGAGGGCTGAGCAGGTGCGGCAAAGTCAAACCAATCACAACGCGCAATTCATCCGACTAATTGTTGGAGTCTCTGGGAAAGAGGCGTTGCGCTCACACATTCAAAAGGCCGAGTGCCGGGACGTTTCCGATGAGGAGCTCGACATCGAGTGGCGTGACCTCACGAAACCAGGTGGTCCCGACATGGCAGCCGATGCGAACGATCATATTCAGTTGCTGGGGGACCTCCTACCCGGAACTTCTGCCTACATCAATGACTGCCAGTGGACGCTGTTCAAGTTCATGCGCCGCTCTATAATCACGTCCGACCACCCGGTTTCCCTTGTTGTTGCCCCCGACTATCCAGCGTGGCGGGGGGTGGGTATCTTCACGGCTGACCTGTTCTTGGTCCCACTTAATCGTCGTCACGCCCTAATAATCCGACCCAAAAACCTCCGGGAGAACGTGCAGATCCCTGACTTCACTGTCGAGGGGACGACTGCGATTGCACGAAGCATCAACCAGGAAACGGCCTTGGGGGCTCGAAAGTGCATCTATCATCATCCTGAAGAATTTCCGCTCGAGGGGATACGTCTGCCGCATCCTCTAGCGCGCGACCACCCTCCGGTGCCTGGCATCGATGCACTCGTCAGCGAGAGAGGGCTTTTCAGTGGGATTCCGGAAGCAAGCTTGCAGGCCATGTCGCAGGCAGGCCCTCCCGGGGATCGAAAGAGTGGCATGACGCTAGACGACCTGGCTTGGCCAATTCCCGGTCGCCGTCGACCCGCTGCTGACAAGTGAGGCCGGCAGTCGTCCGGCGGATGTGACCGACCGTGGTACAGCACCCCAGTCCGCACACAGTCCGCAGGACACCCGATCATGACCGTCGCACCCCATCGCCAGCCATCAGCAAAAGGCCAGGTCAGCGCCCCGCAGGAGAGATCCCCGCAGGTCACTGACCCGGCCCGTTACTAGGAGATCAAGAAGGCCTGACCCGGCCCTCCCCCCTCTCCCCCACCGCACCCGGACCGCCCACCGGCGGCTCCGGGTGCGGTCGTGTGCGGGGGTGGTGTCAGGCGATCCAGGTGAGGGTCGCCTGGTGGTGGCGGGCGGTGGTGTGGAAGAAGGTGGCCAGGGACTGGTGGTGGACGGCTGCCCAGTCCAGGGGTTCGCCGCGCTCCCAGGTGCCTGGGGGTATGTGCGCGCGGCGGCGAGGTCGGAGGGGGTGACCTCCGCGATCAGTGCTTCCGGGGTCGTCGTGGCGAAGGCTTCGGCGGCGGTGCGGACCTGGTCGGGGGTGAGGACGCCCGGGGGGCCGTGGCCCCAGTCAGGGCTGCCCGGGAGTTCCGCCTCGCGGTGGACGACGTCGACGGGGAAGCCGGCGCGGCGGAGCAGGAGGGCGAGCGCGTCCCAGGCCCGGTCGGTGGTGTGGCAGCGGGTTCCGGGTGAGCCCTGCCGCCCGGTGGCGAACTCCCGGGCTCAGGCCGGATCCTGCCGGGCCCGGTTCAGTTCTGCCGCGGTCAGACAGAGGTACTTTCCGGCCATGCTCATGCCCGGAGGGTAGGGGTGGCCTCGGACATCCGCGTTCCGGGCGCCGGTGCGTCCGGGATCAGGCCGCCTCCAGCAAGGGGCTGTTGTGGTGGAGGAGCCACTGGCGGTAGGTGGTGGTACGGAGGGCCACCTCGCGGTAGGCGGTGGCGAGTTCCTCGTAGGCCGCGTCGGCGTCGGTGTCGGGGCGGTGGCAGAGGAACAGCCGGACGGCCAGGGGGTCGTCGCGTAACGGGCGGATCGCCATGTCCTCGCGGGCGGCCGAGGTCGGCTGGCAGGGGGCGACCGCCTCGCCGACGGCTATCAGGGAGGCCGCCGTGTGGTAGTCGCCGTGCAGGATCGGCGGGTCGATTCCGGCCGCGCCCAGCACCCGGCGCAGCCCGTCCCACTCGCCGTCCACCGTGGGGTCGACCATCCAGCGGTCGTCCGCCAGGTCGGTGAGCTCGACCACGGGCGCGGCGGCGGCGGGGTGGTCCCGGGCCATCGAGACGAACTGCGGCTCCCGCTCCATCAGCACCCGGCGCTCCAGCCCCTCCGGGATGCGCAGCGGGCAGCCCTCCACCTCGTGCACGAAGGCCACGTCCAGTTGCCCGACGGCGAGCGCCCGGAGCAGGGAGTTGGCCGAGACGTCCATGTGCAGCGAGATGTCCGTACCCGGCAGCCGGCCGCGCAGCCCCCGGAGCCAGCCGGCCAGCGCGCGGCTCGCGGTGGAGCCGACCCGCAGCCGGGCCCCGTCGGCGCGGGCGACCGCCGCCCGGGTCTCACTGACCAGCGCGGCCATCTGCGCCACCAGCGGACGGGCCCGGCTCAGCACCTCGTGCCCGACCGGGGTGGGCCGGCAGCCGGTCCGCTCGCGGGCGAACAGCTCGGCGCCGAGTGCGTGCTCGATCCGGCGCAGCTGGGTCGTCAGGGAGGGTTGGGTCACGCCGAGTTGGCGGGCGGCCTTGTGGACACTGCCCGCGTCCGCGATGGCGCACAGCGCCCGCAGATGTCTCACCTCCAGCTCCATGTCCCGAGACTAGGACGGCTCCGGGCCTCGCACCAGGGACAAAAGGGGAGTTGGGGAGGGGGATAGATCCGGCCTATCAGCCCTTGGCATCATCCGCACCGGGCCCGGCTCCTCGAAACTCTCCCCAACCGAACGGTCCACCCAACCGTTCAGAGCCGAACGGCCCACCCAACCGTTCCGGACGAAGGAGCCCCCCATGAGACACCTGAAGTCTGTCCTGGCCGCTGCCCTGAGCACGGCTGCCCTCGTGGCCGTCCCCGCCACCACCGCTACCGCGGCCCCCGCCCCGGTCGCCCCGACCTCGGTCGCCGCCGCGCAGGGCTACACCGCGTACGCCGGCTCGCCGCAGGAGGCCAAGGCCAACAAGGCGTTCTTCGAGGCCGTGGTGAAGTCGGTCGCCGAGAAGCGCGCCGCCAACCCGAGCGCCGCCGCCGTCACCGTCGTGTACTCCTCCGCCAACGCGCCCACCTTCCGCTCCCAGATAGCCCGTTCGGCGCAGATCTGGAACAGCTCGGTGAGCAATGTGCGGCTCCAGGAGGGCGGCAACCCGGACTTCACCTACTACGAGGGCAATGACTCGCGCGGCTCGTACGCCAGCACCGACGGCCACGGCCGGGGTTACGTCTTCCTCGACTACCGGCAGAACCAGCAGTACAACTCCACCCGCGTCACCGCCCACGAGACCGGCCACGTCCTGGGCCTGCCGGACCACTACTCCGGCCCGTGCAGCGAGCTGATGTCGGGCGGCGGCCCCGGCCCGTCCTGCACCAACTCCCAGCCCAACGCGCAGGAGCGGGCCCGGGTCAACCAGCTCTGGCAGAACGGCTTCGCCGCCGCGCTCGCCAAGGTCTCCTGACCCACCGCCGCGAGGCTCCCTGAAGCAGGTGTGACGCGCCCGGCCCTGTGCCGGGCGCGTTCGCGTACGAGGCGCAGGGGCGGGGAAGCTGGGTCAGGCGGGCGCCGGGAGGGCACGGCCCAGGCGGGAGCCGGCCGGGAGCTGCCGCAGGATGCGGTCGAGGGCCCGGTCGAAGTCACCGCCGGTCACCCCGGAGCCGTACGCCGCTCCCCCGCAGTGCAGGGTGAGTTGGAGCTCCACCCGCTCGGGCTCCCCGCCCGCCCCGGCCTCACCCAGCGAGAGCAGGCAGCTGAGTGTGGCGTCGAGCCGGGTGCCGGGAACCTCCCCGGTCTCCACCGGGAGCGGCAGGTCCCACTCCAGCGCGCAACCGGCCAGTGGCAGCGCGCCGTCCGCCCCGGCAGACCCGCCCGCTCCGTCGGCCCGCAGCGCGGCGAAGGTCTCGCCGCCGTACTCCACGCCCCTGATCCGGACGGCCACCCGCCGTCCTCCCACCGTGAGCGCGATGGCCTCCGCGCCCCGGCGGTCCCGGTACCAGCCGGTCCATACTTCCGTCGACTCCACTGACATGGCGCGGACTGTAGCGGTAGCGGGGCCCGGGCGGAATCGCCGCCTCCCGCCTACCGGCCGGCCCTGGCCAACGGGCACCGGAGACCTACCGGGTGCGGCGGGTGACGAACTCGGCGAGGGCCAGCAGATCGCCGGCGGCCTCCAGGTCCGGGACCGCGACGGAGAGTTGGTGCACCGCGCGGCCCATCCGGTCGGCGGCCTGTTCCTGGGCCCAGGCCCGGCCGCCGGCCCGCTCCACCAGCCCGGCCGCCCGCCGTACCGCCGGCTCGTCCAGCACCGGGCGGGCGTAGAGCGCGGCCAGTTCGGCGGCGGCAGGCGTGCCGGAGGTGAGCGCGGCGACCACGGGCAGCGACTTCTTGCGGGCCACCAGATCCGCCCCGGCGGGCTTGCCGGTCCGCTCCGGGTCCCCCCAGATGCCGATCAGGTCGTCGATCAGCTGGAACGCGAGGCCCGCCTCCCGGCCGAAGGCGTCCAGCGCCGCGACCTCCGCCGGGTCCGCGCCCGCGCAGAGTGCGCCCAGCGCGCAGGAACAGCCCAGCAGCGCGCCGGTCTTGGCGGTGGCCATGGTGAGGCACTCGTCCAGGGTGATCGCGTCCGGGGCGCGTTCCTCGAAGGCGCAGTCGGCCTGCTGGCCCGCGCACAGCTCCATCACACAAGCGGCGAGCCGGGCCGAGGCGGCGGGCGCGGCCGGGTGGTCGTCCTCGGCCAGCAGCCGGGCGGCGAGCGCCAGCACGGCGTCCCCGGCGATCAGCGCGTCCGCCGTGCCGAAGACGGCCCAGGCGGTGGGACGATTCCGGCGGGTGGCGTCCTGGTCCAGGATGTCGTCGTGGAGCAGGGTGAAGTTGTGCACCAGCTCCACGGCGACCGCCGCCCGCACCGCCGGCGCGGGGTCGCCGCCCAGCGCCCGGGCGGCGGCGAGCACCAGGGCCGGCCGGATCGCCTTGCCGGGCGGCCCCTCGGCCGGGCTGCCGTCCGGGTGCTCCCAGCCGAAGTGATAGGCCGCCACCCGGCCGAGCCGGCCGGGCAGTGAGTCGACGGCGGCGCGCAGTCCGGGCGTGACGGCCGTCCGGGTATGGGCCAGGAGGGCCGCCGCCCGCCCATCGGTGGCGGCGTCCGCGCTGGTCATGGTCACGGGCACTTCCTCGGGGGAGGGGGACGGGAGGGATGGGGGGAGGGATGACGGAGGGTGGGGGGTGAGTGGGGAGGGATGGGCGTCCCCTGCGTGACGGGGGGCGTCCGGGACGTCGGCGGGCTGGTGGGCCGATGGACGGCACCGGGCCCCGGCTCCGGCAGGCGCGCGCACCGGGCCGTGGAAGCGGGTGGGGCTTCCGGAGGCACTGCGGCACTGCGGCCCGATGCCCGGCAGGGGTACGGACGGAGTGGACAGCCGAACCGGGCCGGTCCCGCCCCCGCCAGGCCCACCCGGCCCGAACCCCCCGCCTGCGCCAGGCCGGTCCGTGCCAGACCCAACCGGACCCGGCCCACCCGGGCCCAGTGGTTCACCCGGGCCCGGCCCACCCGGGCCCAGTGGTTCACCCGGGCCCGGCCCACCCGGAGCCGGCCCCACTGCGGCCCGAGCGCCTCGGCCGTCGGCGCCCCGGCCCCGGCCCCTCCGGATCCGGCTCCCCAGGGCTGTCGGCCGATTCCGGCCCCGCCCGGCTCCGCCCGTACCGCGTTCCGGCTCACCGCCAGCGGCTGACCTCCACGTTCTCCAGGACTCCGAGGGCGTCGGGCACCAGGATCGCCGCCGAGTAGTAGGCGGTGACCAGGTAGGAGATGATGGCCTGCTCGTCGATGCCCATGAAGCGGACGGAGAGGCTCGGCTCGATCTCGTCCGGGATGCCGGTCTGGTGCAGGCCGATCACGCCCTGCTCGGCCTCGCCGGTACGCATACAGATGATCGAGGTGGTCCGGGCCTCGGAGACCGGGATCTTGTTGCAGGGGAAGATCGGCACTCCCCGCCAGGTCGGGATGCGGTGGCCGCCCAGGTCGATCGATTCGGGCACCAGACCACGGCGGTTGCACTCCCGGCCGAAGGCGGCGATGGCGCGCGGATGGGCGAGGAAGAGCTTGTTGCCCCGGCGGCGGGAGAGCAGCTCGTCCAGGTCGTCCGGAGAGGGGACGCCGTCGTGCGGCTGGAGCCGCTGGCCGTAGTCGCAGTTGGAGAGCAGGCCGAACTCGGGGTTGTTGATGAGCTCGTGCTCCTGGCGCTCCCGCAGCGCCTCCACGGTCAGCCGCAGCTGCTGCTCGGTCTGGTTCATCGGCTGGTTGTAGAGGTCGGCCACCCGGCTGTGCACCTTCAGCACGGTCTGGGCGACGCTCAGTTCGTACTCCCGGGGCGCGGCCTCGTAGTCGACATAGGTGTGCGGCAGCAGCGCCTCGCCGACATGGCCGGCGGAGAGGTCGATCGCCTTCTCGCCGTGCTTGTTGGTCCGCTGCCGGGGCAGATCGGCGGCGGCCGCGAGGCGCTCGGCCAGCGAATCGGCGCGCTCGGCCAGGTTGAGCACATCGGAGCGGGTCAGCTCCAGCACCACGCAGTCGGTGGCGGCCCGAGCGGTGTACTCCCAGGTGGCGTCGGCGTCCACCAGTGCGGCGTCGCCGAAGTGGGCGCCGTCCGCGAGCACGCCGAGGACCGCCTCGTCGCCGTACGGCCCGGTGCCCAGCTTCTCCACCTTGCCGTGCGCCAGCAGATGCACCCGGTCCGTGTCCTCCCCGGCCACGGCGATGACCTGCCCGGCCGCGTACGTCCGCTGGCGGCAGCGATTGGCCAGCTCGGTGAGCGCGTCCTGGTCGTCGTACCCCCGGAGCGCCGGGAGTTCGGCCAGCTCGCCGGGGACCACGGCCACCCGGTCGCCGGTCTGCACGAACGTCACCCGGCCGTCCCCGACCGCGTAGGTGAGCCGCCGGTTGACCCGGTAGGTACCGCCCTGCACCTGCGTCCACGGCAGCATCTTCAGCAGCCACCGGGAGGTGATCTCCTGCATCTGCGGCGCGGACTTGGTGGTGGTCGCCAGATTCCGCGCCGCGGCCGTACCGAGACTCTGCTGCGAGCGGGTCCGCTCGTCGTGCGCCTCGCCCCCGACCGCACCGGCCGAATCGACAGAACCAACCGACATGAACTGTTCCCCTCGCTCATGGAATTGCCGTCGGGGAAAGCCTGTCAGCGCGCTCTGTGCCCGCGCCATTACTCGAAAGAGTGGGACTGGTTTCCCTCCTGGCGGGAATGACACGTCTTTTCACCCGCTCGGACCAGGAATCGACCGTCCACAGCACCGGCCACGGCGCCGATCACGGCATCGGGCCCGGGCGGAGCGCCCTGTCCGGATCGGCTCGCACGGCCGAACCGAACACCGGAGGCCCGGCTTCCGTATGGGTAGGCAGCGGCACGGACCTCCGGGTCCGGCATCCCCACCGGCGCGGCCGGGCGACCCGGCCACCGCCGGCCGCCCGGCCGTACCGACGCCGCACGTCCGACACCATCCATCAGCACCACAGCACGAAGGAGGCGGTCATGGCCCCACCCATGTCCGCGAACAGTTTCCTCAGCGCCCTGCGCGGCGAGGGGCTGAACGTCGTCCAGGTCGGCGACTGGCGCACCCACAACCGGAACCACAAGGGCCCCTGGGGCCCGGTCCACGGAGTGATGATCCACCACACGGTCACCCAGGGCTCCGCGAGCACGGTACGGCTCTGCCGGCAGGGGCACGACGCGCTCCCCGGGCCGCTCTGCCACGGCGTGATCACCAAGGACGGCCGGGTGCACCTGGTCGGGTACGGCCGGGCCAACCACGCGGGTTCCGGCGACGACGACGTCCTGCGCGCGGTCATCGCGGAACGGGGGCTGCCGCACGACAACGAGTCCAACACCGACGGCAACCGGCACTTCTACGGCTTCGAGTGCGAGAACCTCGGGGACGGCGAGGACCCCTGGCCCGAGGCGCAGCTCGACGCCATCGCCCGGGCGGCCGCGGCGGTCTGCCGCCACCACGGCTGGACGGCCCGCTCGGTGATCGGGCACCTGGAGTGGCAGCCCGGCAAGGTCGATCCGCGCGGCTTCACCATGAACGCCATGCGGGCCCGGGTCGCGGAGCTGCTGAAGTGAGGCCGCCCGGGCACCCGGCTGCCCGACCACCCGGCCTCGCGGATGTCCGGCTCCCCGACCACGCGGATGCCCGTCGGCCCGGCCACGCGGGCACCCGGCCGGCGGACCGCCCGGGCACTCCCGTCCGGCCACCCGGGCGGCCGGATGCCCGTGCCCGGCCGCCGGCCTGACAATGGGCGTGTGAACGCGCACCACCCCGCCAACAGCGCCGACAGCGCCATCAGCACCGGCACCGAGCCCCCCGGCGGCCCCGCGGGCCCCGGCGGGCTCGGTGTCCGGCTGCCCTCGCCGCTGCTCCCGGCCGAGGACGAGCGCTTCGGCCGGCACGGCGTCCGGCTGCTGCTCAAGCGGGACGACCTGATCCACCCGGAGCTGATCGGCAACAAGTGGCGCAAGCTGGCGCCCAATCTGGCCGGGGCGGCCGGCCGGGCGCTGGTCACCTTCGGCGGCGCCTACTCCAGCCATCTGCGCGCCACCGCGGCGGCCGGGCGGCTGCTCGGGCTGTCGGTGACCGGTTTCGTACGCGGTGACGAACTGGCCGGACGGCCGCTCAACCCGTCACTGGCCCGGTGCGCGGCGGACGGGATGCGGCTGGTCTTCACCGACCGGGCCCGCTACCGCGCCAAGGACGATCCCGAGGTGCTGGCCGCCCTGCTGCGGGAGGCGGGGGTGGCGCCGGACGCCGTGCTGGTGCCCGAGGGCGGCAGCAACGCCCGGGCGGTACGGGGCTGCGCCGCGCTGGGCGCGGAACTGCGGGGGCGGGCCGATGTGGTGGCGGTGGCGTGCGGGACGGGCGGCACCCTCGCGGGGCTCGCCGCCGGTCTGGACCCGGAGCAGCGGGCGCTCGGCATACCGGTCCTGCGGGGCGGCTTCCTCGGCGGCGCGATACGGGCACTTCAGGAGGAGGCGTTCGGCGGGGTCCGGGGGCGGTGGAGCCTGGACGAACGGTTCCACTTCGGTGGGTACGCCCGTACGACTCCGGAGCTGCTGGAGTTCGCCGAGGACTTCGGGGCCCGGCACGGAATGGCCGTGGAGCGACTGTATGTGGCCAAGATGCTGTACGCGCTGCTCGCCCTGACCGAGGAGGGCGCCTTCCCGCCCGGCACCGCGCTCGCCGCCGTGATCACCGGCACCCCGGGCCCGGAGCAGCCCCCGGTGACCGTACCGCCGGCCACCGACAAAGCGGCCGAAGCGGCCAAGCGGATCACACCGATCGAAGCGACGAAACCGACCGGCCGCCGGTGACCGTGTCCCGCCGCCGGCCGAGGGCGCCCGGTGACCCTACCGCCGCCCACCGACACATCGACCGGAGGGAGCAGGCGCCCGAGGACCACCTCCCCGGCCGACGACCCGGCCCTCTCACGCCGACCGTACCGCCGCCCACCGACAACCCCCGGCGGCCGGCGCGCGGCCGCACCGCTCGCCTCACCGTCCCGAGGGCCCCGACCGGCCCGGGCCGCCCTCGCGGTACGCGGCCGCCTCCTCCAGGTCCAGCCGGCGCAGCAGGGAGCGCATCATCTCGTCGTCGATGCGCCGCTCGTCCCGGAGCCGTACGAACACCTCCCGTTCGGCGTCGATCATCTCCCGCGCCAGCCGCCGGTAGGTGTCGTCAGCCGACTCCCCGGTGAGCTCGTTGACCTGGCCGAGCCGCTCCCAGACGGCGTTGCGGCGCCGCTCCAGCACCGTGCGCAGCCGGTCGGCCAGTGGCCCGGGCAGCGCGTTCCGCTCGTCCGCCAGCAGCGTGTCGAGCCGCTCCTCGGAGGCCCGGGACGCCTCGCTCTGCGCCTGCGCCTCGGCCAGCGTCTCGGCCTGCCGGTCCCGGCCCGGCAGCCGCAGCGCCCGGATCAGCGGCGGCAGGCTGAGCCCCTGCACCACCAGGGTGCCGATCACCGTGGTGAAGGTCAGGAAGAGCACCAGGTTCCGGGCCGGGAACGCCTCGCCGCCCGAGGCCACCGGGATCGAGAAGGCGACGGCCAGCGAGACCACCCCGCGCATCCCGGCCCAGCCGACGATGACGGGCGCGGTCCAGTCGACCCCCGGCTCCCGCTCCCGCACGCCCGGCGAGAGGGCGCGCGGTACGAAGGTGGCGGGGAAGACCCAGAGGAAGCGCACCAGCACCACGGCGACGAAGACCCCGGCGGCGTACCCGGCCGCCTCCCCCGTCCCGTACCGGCCGAGTCCGCGCACCACATACGGCAACTGGAGCCCGATCAGCGCGAAGACCGAGGACTCGAGCAGAAAGGCGACCACCTTCCACACCGCCTCCTCCTGGAGCCGGGTGGCGAAGTCCACCTGCCACGCCCGGTGTCCGAGGTAGAGCGCCACGACCACCACCGCGAGCACCCCGGAGGCGTGCACCCGCTCGGCGGCCGCGTAGGCGACGAACGGGATCAGTAGCGAGAGGGTGTTCTGGAGCAGCGGGTCGCGCAGCCGGCGCCGCAGCCAGTGGATGGGCACCATCAGCACCAGACCGACGGCGGTGCCGCCGAGCGCGGCGAGCGCGAACTCCGCGATGCCGCCCGCCCAGCCGATGCCCTCGCCGACCGCCGCCGCCAGCGCCACCTTGTACGCGGTGATCGCGGTGGCGTCGTTCACCAGGGACTCGCCCTGGAGGATGGTGGTGATCCGGTTCGGCAGCCCCAGCCGGCGGGCGATCGCGGTGGCGGCCACCGCGTCCGGCGGCGCCACCACGGCCCCCAGCACCAGCGCGGCGGTCAGCGGCAGATCGGGCACCAGCAGATGGGCCAGCCAGCCGACGGCGACGGTGGCGAACAGGACGTAGCCGACCGAGAGCAGCGCCACCGGCCGGGCGTTGGCCCGCAGGTCCAGATAGGAGGAGTCCAGCGCGGCGGTGTGCAGCAGCGGCGGCAACAACAGCGGCAGCACGATGTGCGGGTCCAGGGTGTAGTCCGGCACGCCCGGCAGATACGCGGCGGCGAGCCCGGCGGCCACCAGCAGCAGCGGCGCCGGTACGGGGGTCCGGCGGGCCAGTCCCGCGAGGGCGGCGCTCACCGCCACCAGTGCCACCAGTGGCAGCGCGTCCATGGTTCCTCTCCCCGCTCTCGTACGTTCTCCGCGCGCGTCCGCGGTTTCCCGCAGTTCTCCACGGCCTCCAGGCCTCTACGCCCTCCGCGGTCTCCACAGTCTCCGTGGATCATTGCGGATCACTGCGGATCGTCGCGGATCGCCGCGGATGACCGCGGACCGTCGCGGTCTTCCGTCCGCCGCTCTCCGCCGCCGTCCGCAGCTCTCTGCGGCCTCCGCGGCACCGCGTGTTCTCCGCGCGTCCGCCGGGCCCCGCCTGTCACAGGCCCGGCGTAACCTGGCCATCATGAGCGAGTGTCCGCATGTGGCAGAACTGCCGCGCCCCGAGCCGGCGCCGGCCACGGAGACGTGCCCGGAGTGCCTGGCCGACGGGACGCACCCCGTCCAGCTGCGGATCTGCCTGGCCTGCGGGCACATCGGCTGCTGCGACTCCTCGGCGGGGCGGCACGCCACCAAGCACTACGACGAGACCGGCCACCCGGTGATGCGCAGCTTCGAACCGGGGGAGAATTGGCGGTGGTGCTACGCGGACGGTTCGATCGTCTGACGCCTGGGTACGTCAACCCTCCGCCGCATTCTCGCGATTGACCCCGGCAACCCCCTAGCCACTGAGCGTACTCATATGCTTACCATGAGTGATAGCCGCTGGGTCGAGGGCCTGGCGACACGGTGCCATGGATCGCGATAGCGTCACGGCGGAGTACGCAGACCCGCGTAACCGCACGGCCCCGGAGAGGTTGTTCCCTTCCGGAGCCCTGAAAGAGCTTGTGCCATCTTGGAGGTGAGGGTGTCCCAGATCGCTGGCGAGCCCGGGACCCAGGACTTCGTGGAAGTCCGGCTGCCCGCTGCGGGTGCCTACCTGTCCGTGTTGCGTACGGCCACGGCCGGTCTGGCGGCCCGGTTGGACTTCACCCTGGACGAGATCGAGGATCTGCGCATCGCGGTGGACGAGGCGTGCGCGATCCTCCTGCAGCAGGCCGTGCAGGGGTCGGTCCTCAGCTGTGTGTTCCGTCTGATCGACGACTCCCTGGAGGTCACGGTCTCGGCACCGACGACCGACGGCCGCGCGCCGGAGCGCGACACCTTCGCCTGGACGGTGCTGTCGGCACTGGCCGGTAAGGTCGACTCCTCCGTCGACGAGGACCGTACGGTCTCCATCAGCCTGTACAAACAGCGCGGCGCCGGTCCCGGCCCCGCGTGACGAACGGGGGAGGTCCGGTGCGGAACGAGGAGCGCGGCCCGGCCCGTGCGGCGTCGGGCATCCCGGAGCAGCAGGCACGGCCGCACCCGGTGGACGGCCTGGTCGGCGGAGGACCCGGCGGACTGACGGACGGACTGGCGGACGATCTGGTGGACGGCCTCGCGGACGGCCCCGCCGAGCCCCCGGCACGGGGCCCGGAGCGGGCCGGCACGAGGCGAGCGCGGGCGGAGCGGGCGGACCGGATGAGCGAGCAGCAGCGGGAAGAGCAGCGGCCACAGCACCAGCACGCCCCGCAGGACCGGAGCGGCGCACGGGCGATGTTCATCGAGCTGCGCTCCCTGCCGGACGACTCCACCGCCCGCGCCGAGCTGCGCAACCAGCTGGTACGGATGCATCTGCCGCTGGTGGAGCACCTGGCCCGGCGGTTCCGCAACCGGGGCGAGCCGCTGGACGACCTGACCCAGGTGGCCACCATCGGGCTGATCAAGTCGGTGGACCGGTTCGACCCCGAGCGCGGCGTCGAGTTCTCGACGTACGCGACACCGACGGTGGTGGGCGAGATCAAGCGCCACTTCCGGGACAAGGGCTGGGCGGTGCGGGTGCCGCGCCGGCTCCAGGAGCTGCGGCTCTCGCTCACCTCGGCGACGGCCGAGCTCTCCCAGCTGCACGGGCGTTCACCGACCGTTCACGAGCTGGCCGAGCGGCTGGCCATCTCCGAGGAGGAGGTCCTGGAGGGCCTGGAGTCGGCCAACGCCTACTCGACGCTCTCGCTGGACGTGCCGGACACCGACGACGAGTCGCCGGCGGTCGCGGACACCCTGGGCGCCGAGGACGAGGCGCTGGAGGGCGTGGAGTACCGGGAGTCGCTCAAGCCGCTCCTCGAAGGGCTGCCGCCGCGCGAGAAGCGGATCCTGCTGCTGCGGTTCTTCGGGAACATGACCCAGTCGCAGATCGCCCAGGAGGTCGGCATCTCGCAGATGCACGTCTCCCGGCTGCTGGCCCGCACCCTGGCCCAGCTCCGCGAGCGGCTGCTCGTGGAGGAGTGAGCGGGGCCGTACGGAATCCGGGGCAGCGGTACGAACCGGGCCCCGCACCGCTCCGGACCGGCGGGCTTCACCCCGGACGGGTCCGCCCCGGCGGTTCCGGCGCCCGCGTGCCGACCCGGGCCCCGTACGCCCCCGCTCGGCACGGGCCCGGTACGGACTCCGCACGGTCCGGGCTCTCGTACGACCCCGTACGACCCGGCCCCGTACGACCCGTTCACGGGCCGGTCCCCGGTGTCAGGCGCGGCGGCGGATGCCCAGGGCCTCGGCGGTCGCCGGGTGGAGCAGCAGCACCAGCCCGGTGACGGCGAGCGCGGCCAGGGCGATACCGCCCGGAATCGCCGCGCTCGTGGCCTGGAGCAGCGTCCAGGCGACCGGCAGCGCCATCAGCTGGGTGATGATCGCGGGGCCCCGGCTCCAGCTCCGGCGGCGCAGCAGCCCCCGGGCGGCGGCCAGCGGGATGAGTCCCAGGGCGATGAGCGTGACCCCGCCGGTGAGCGCCTGGGTGAGGTTGTCGGGCCTTCCCGTCACGCTGGTGATCAGCACATAGAGCCCGCCGACGATCAGCGCCAGGGCCTCCACGCCATTGACGGCGGCGGCGCCGGTGAGCCGCCGGGGGCGGTCGTGCGGCGGAGTCCCGGTCGGGGAGGCGTCCGGGGTACCGGGACCGGCGGCGCCGGCACCGGGGGCACGGGTGGCGTCCGGGGTGCCGGGGTCGGGGGTCTTGCGTTCGAGCCTGCTCACCCCTGCAGGGTAGCCGCCGGGCGGGCCGGGCCGACGGGCCCGGGGCGGGGTCCGGCCACCGGGCCGGGGCTGGGAGGAGTACCGCCCGGTAGGTAACCTGGCGGGCATGCGCGCGCTTCTCGTGGTCAATCCGGCAGCCACCACCACCAGTGCCCGCACCCGCGACGTCCTGATCCACGCGCTGGCCAGCGAGATGAAGCTCGACGCCGTGACGACCGAGTACCGGGGGCACGCCCGCGATCTGGCCCGGCGGGCGGCGGAGTCGGACGACATCGAGCTGGTCGTGGCGCTCGGCGGCGACGGCACGGTCAACGAGGTCGTCAACGGACTGCTCCACCACGGCCCCGACCCGGAGGGCCTGCCCCGGCTGGCGGTGGTGCCGGGCGGCTCCACCAATGTCTTCGCCCGCGCGCTGGGCCTGCCGAACGACGCGGTGGAGGCGACCGGGGCCATTCTGGACGCGCTGAGCACGAACAGTGACCGGACGATCGGTCTGGGCCTCGCCTCCGGGACCCCCGGGACCGAGGACAAGTCGGTGCCGGCCCGCTGGTTCACCTTCTGCGCCGGGTACGGCTTCGACGCCGGGGTGATCGGCCGGGTCGAGCAGCAGCGCGAGCGGGGGAAGCGGTCGACGCACTCCCTCTATGTCCGCCAAGTCGTCCGCCAGTTGCTGGACGAGCCGCACCGGCGGCACGGACGGATCACTCTGGAGCGGCCCGGCGACGACCCGGTCGAGGACCTCGTGGTGTCCATAGTCTGCAACACCGCCCCCTGGACCTATCTGGGGAACCGTCCGGTGTACGCCTCCCCCGGCGCCTCCTTCGACACGGCGCTGGACGTGCTCGGGCTGAGCCGGCTGTCCACCCCCGCCGTCGCCCGATATGCCACGCAACTCCTGATGTCCACCCCCGAGCGCGGACCCCAGGGCAAGCATGCGCTCACGCTCCATGATCAGACGGACTTCACCTTGCATTCAAAGGTGCCTCTGCCCTTCCAGATGGACGGAGACCATTTGGGAGTGCGTACCAGCGTGACGTTCACAGGCGTTCGCCGTGCACTGCGTGTGATTGTGTGAGTGGAAGAGGCGTTAGTCCTTTATCTCGAACGTATGGGCTGCCATCCACCCCATAGAAGTACGGCTGTGACCTACCCGACACCGAGGAATCAAAAAAAACTTTCCGGAAGGGGTTGTATCCGCAGCCGAGGTTTGCGAATCTCTACGTGGCGATCGGGACGGCCCGCAACACCGGCCTCCATGGATAGCCAGAACCCCTCCTCACTTCACGGACCACACCAGTTCTTCTGGCCGTCGGCCCTTCACGTGTTGGGGGATTCGTGAAAGCGTTCACATTCACAAGCACCGTGCAGCAACACCAAGGAGAGGTAGCAGCCATGGACTGGCGTCACAACGCCGTTTGTCGTGAGGAAGACCCCGAGCTGTTCTTCCCCATCGGCAACACCGGTCCTGCGCTGCTGCAGATCGAGGAAGCCAAGGCTGTCTGCCGGCGCTGCCCCGTCATGGAGCAGTGCCTGCAGTGGGCGCTCGAGTCCGGCCAGGACTCCGGCGTCTGGGGTGGCCTCAGCGAGGACGAGCGCCGCGCCATGAAGCGCCGCGCCGCTCGCAACCGGGCGCGCAACGCCAGCGCCTGAGCGACGCCACCGCGACGAGCCTCGGCCCCGGCGGCGTGTGCAGTGCGCACACAATGACCCGCTCCCCGAGCCGCAGCGCGCAGCAGTAACCCACAAGCGTTCGAGCCCCGGACCGTCTTCACGGTCCGGGGCTCGCTGCTGTGCGCGTCGGATACGGCGGGGGGTGGCGTCCGAGGGGAGGCTTCGGGCGGCCGGGGAAGCCACCGGAGGCCGTCGGAGGCCGCGGGGCTCGCTCGTGGTCGCCGGTACCCGCCGGAGGCCGTCGCCGCCGACGGCTGCGCACCCGAGGTCATCGAACGCCCGGCCGTCAACTTCCGCGCCTCACGGGAGGGTTGCTCTGCTGAGAGCCGGTCCGCTCGGCTGATCGGCGGACCATCCCGGGAGATGCGTACCGCCGTACAACCGCTCCACCCTTCACCCACTCGGGTGAGAACGAGCCCCGGCGGGCACCGGCCGGCGGCGGTCCGCCACGACCGGGGTCACTTCTGGGAGCGCACGGGGATGTCCAGCACCACCCGGGTGCCGCGCTCCGGGGCCGGGCGCATGTCGAAGGTGCCACCCAACTCGCCCTCCACCAGGGTGCGGACGATCTGGAGGCCGAGGTTCCCGGCGCGCTGCGGGTCGAAGCCCTCGGGCAGTCCCCGGCCGTCGTCCTGCACGGTGATCAACAGCCGGGCGTCGGCGGAGCGGGCGTCGCCCCGGACCGCCGACACCTCGACGGCGCCCTGCTCGCCGGGGGCGAAGGCGTGCTCCAGGGCGTTCTGCAGCACCTCGGTGAGCACCATCGAGAGCGGGGTGGCGACTTCCGCGTCGAGAATGCCGAAGCGGCCGTTGCGACGGCAGGCGACCTTGCCGGGCGAGATCTCCGCGACCATGGCGATGACCCGGTCGGCGATCTCGTCGAACTCCACCCGCTCGTCCAGGTTCTGGGAGAGCGTCTCGTGCACGATCGCGATGGAACCCACCCGGCGCACCGCCTCGTCGAGCGCCTCCCGGCCCCGGACCGAGTCCATCCGCCGGGCCTGGAGACGGAGCAGGGCGGCCACCGTCTGGAGGTTGTTCTTCACCCGGTGGTGGATCTCCCGGATGGTGGCGTCCTTGGTGATCAACTCGCGCTCGCGGCGGCGCAGTTCGGTGACGTCCCGGAGCAGCACCAGGGAACCGATCCGGCTGCCCTTGGGCTTCAGCGGGATGGCCCGCAGCTGGATGACCCCGCCGTTGCCCTCCACCTCGGCCTCGCGCGGGGCATAGCCGCTGGCCAGCTTGACCAGGGCCTCGTCCACCGGCCCCCGGGACGGGGCGAGGTCGGCGGTGATCTGGCCGAGGTGCTGGCCGACCAGGTCGGTGGCGAGACCGAGACGGTGGTACGCGGAGAGGGCGTTGGGCGAGGCGTACTGGACCACCCCGTCCGCGTCCAGCCGGATCAGCCCGTCACCGGCCCGGGGCGAGGCGTCCATGTCGACCTGCTGACCGGGGAAGGGGAACGTTCCGGCAGCGATCATCTGGGCCAGGTCGGAGGCCGACTGGAGGTAGGTGAGCTCCAGCCGGGAGGGGGTCCGCACGGTGAGCAGATTGGTGTTGCGGGCGATCACCCCGAGCACCCGGCCCTCCCGGCGGACCGGAATGGACTCGACCCGGACCGGGACCTCCTCCCGCCACTCCGGGTCGCCCTCCCGCACGATCCGGCCCTCGTCCAGCGCCGCGTCCAGCAGCGGACGCCGGCCGCGCGGCACCAGGTGGCCGACCATGTCGTCCTGGTAGGAGGTGGGGCCGGTGTTGGGCCGCATCTGGGCGACGGAGACGTACCGGGTGCCGTCGCTGGTGGGGACCCAGAGCACCAGATCCGCGAAGGAGAGGTCGGAGAGCAGCTGCCACTCCGAGACCAGCAGGTGCAGCCATTCGAGGTCGGACTCACCGAGGGCGGTGTGCTGGCGTACGAGGTCGTTCATGGAGGGCACGGGTGCGAGGGTACCGGGGGGACGGAGCCTGGCGCGGAGGCGGTCCATGCGGGAGGATGGGGCCGGCACACCGTCCCGCGACACCCGGCACCCCGGGGGTGCGGCACCCGCGCGGGACGTGGACAGGCCGAATGGTCTAGTCCACAATGACTACTGGTCCACCATGACGACAGCTTGCCCGGTTCCGGGACCGCCCGGACCGGTTCGGACTTCCGCCCTCCCCGCACAGGAGGGTGGAGCCCTCCGCGAGGAGGGTGCCCGAGGGAGCGGCGCTCTCTGCCCTGACCGCGCCCGCCCCTCACCTCGGCCGGGGGACCGCACACCCCGCCGGCCGGGCAGCTCCGGGCTGCGGTGCCGGACGGGTTGAGGGTCCCGTCCCGGCGCCGCGGCCCGCGGGTACTTCCGGTGTCGCGGGTGCTCCGAGTGCGGAGCCCGTCCCCCGTCAGGGCCAGGCGAGCATCGCGGTGGCGGCCACCGCCTCCAGTTCCTCCCGCCCCGCCCCGTCGCGGGCCTGCTGGGACATGCCCTGGAGCACCGCCCCGCAGAACCGGGCCAGCGCCCCCGCGTCGGTCCCGGCCGGGAGCCGGCCGGCCGCGACATCGGCCCGGATCAGCCGGGCGAAGCCCGCGATATTGGTCTCCCGCCGCTCCCGCAGCTCCTCGGCCACCCCGGGGGTGGAACAGTTGGCCGCCGCGGAGATCATCAGACAGCCGCGCGGGCGGTCCGGGGCGGTGAACTCCGCCGCCGCCTCCCGCAGCATCCGGCCCAGGCCCGCCCGGGCGGTCGGCTCCTCGGCCAGAGCGCGCACGGCGTAGCCGCCGTACTCCGTCGCGTACGCCGCCACGACCTCCAGGAACAGCGTCCTCTTGTCCCCGAAGGCCGCGTAGAGACTCGGCGCCCCGATGCCCATGGCCCGGGTCAGGTCCGCGATGGAGGTGGTCTCGTACCCCTGCTCCCAGAAGACCGTGGTGGCCCGCTCCAGGGCCGCGTCCCGGTCGAAGGAGCGAGGCCGTCCGCGCTGTCCGGTGGTCGCCATGCGGGGATTCTATAGCGGGTGTTAGGGAATATCGCCGCGCCCGTCCCGCCCGAGGACCTCGGGCGAGGACCCCGGGCCCAGATGTGCGCCGGGCCACCCGGTTCCACGATGGAGGCAGGAGGGATGGCGGCCCCGCGAAGCCACCGCGCGGGCCGGACGGCCCCGAACCGGGCGGACCCGGGCCCGGAAGGACCCCGAGCCGGGCGGACCCGGGCCCGGGACGACCCCGAAACCGGCGTGCCAGGAGCCGTACGGGCCCGAACCGGGACGGGCCCGACACCGGGACGGGCCCGACACCGGGACGGGCCCGACACCGGGACGGGCCCGACACCGGGACGGACCCGACACCGGGACGGACCTGGCCCGGACGGACCCGGGACGGACCCCGGACGGACCCGGGACGACCCCGGCCGACCCGCGTGAACCGGCCCGCGCGAGCTCTCCGCCCCCGGGACCCCTTCTGCTAGATTGGTCTATACCACTTTGAACAGCGCACGGACATCCCCGTAGACCACTCAAGATCGGCAGGCTCAGCGTGGAAGTTGTCATCGTCCAGGACGCGGCGGCGGGCGGCGAACTCATCGCGGAGGGCATCGCCGCCCTGCTGCGCCGCAAGCCCGACGCCCTGCTCGGCGTGGCCACCGGCTCGACCCCGCTGCCCATCTACGACGCGCTGACCGCCAAGGTCCGGTCCGGCGCGGTGGACGCCGCGCGCGCCCGCATCGCCCAGCTGGACGAGTACGTCGGCCTGCCCGTCGGGCACCCGGAGTCGTACCGCTCGACCGTGCTGCGCCAGGTGGTCGAGCCGCTGGGGCTGGACGCCGGGGCCTTCATGGGCCCGGACGGCTCCGCCGAGGACGTCCAGGCGGCGTGCGAGGCGTACGACCGGGCCCTCGTCGAGGCGGGCGGGGTGGACCTCCAGATCCTCGGCATAGGCACCGACGGGCACATCGGCTTCAACGAGCCCTGCTCCTCGCTGGCCTCGCGCACCCGGATCAAGACCCTCACCGAGCAGACCCGCGTCGACAACGCCCGGTTCTTCGAGGACGACATCGACCAGGTGCCGCACCATGTCATCACCCAGGGCATCGGCACCATCCTGGAGGCCCGTCACCTGGTGCTGCTCGCCACCGGCGAGGGCAAGGCGGAGGCGGTGGCCCAGGCGGTGGAGGGCCCGGTCGCGGCCCTGGTGCCGGCCTCCGCGCTCCAGCTCCACCCGCACGCCACGGTGGTGGTGGACGAGGCGGCGGCCACCAAGCTGAAGCTCGCGGACTACTTCCGCCACACCTACGCGCACAAGCCCGCCTGGCAGGGGCTGTAACACCTCGGGTGGGGTGCCCGGACGCGGGAGAGGGGCCGGTTCCTCACGGGAACCGGCCCCTCTCCGCTCCTCCTCACACAGTGGCTTCTCGGTGGCGGCGCGGGACGGGTTCAGCCCGCCGCGCCCACCAGCACCTCGGCGGCGGCCAGACCGCACACCCGGGCCGCGCCGCGCGTCGCGATGTGCGGCGACCCGGCCGGCGGCGCCTGGTCGACGCCCATCTCCACCACGGCCGTGTCGGGGCGGGCCGTCAGCACGGCGTCCAGCAGCTCGCCCATCCACGGGTGCCGGTGGGCGTCCCGGACCACGGCGACGATCCGCCGCTCCCCCGCGTCCCGCAGCACCTCGTCCGCCCCGGACCCGGCGCCGTACGTCGCGGTGCCGGTGCCGGGCAGCAGCCGGGCCAGCTCGGCGCCGACGCCCCACGGGGTCTCGTCGCCCACCGCGATGTTGGAGGCCGAGACGAGCGCGGCCACATGGGCGGGGCCGGTGAGCGGCCGGCGCTCGCCGGTCACCCGTACCGCCCGCCGCGCGGCTACCAGCCCGATGCCGGGCGCGTCCGGGCGGGCCGTGTCCGCGGAGCCGGTCTCCGCCGTAGCCGTCACCGCTGTCGCTGTCGCTGTCGCTGTCGCTGTCGCTGTCGCTGTCGCTGTCGCCGGGAACTCCCCCGTGGGAGTGAGGGTGACGGTCTCCCGGGTGACGGGCCGTCCGGTGCCGTCGGGCGGGCCCTCCCCGGGCGGCCGACCGGTGCCGTCGGCGGGGCTCTGCCCGACCGGTCGGCCGGGCTCCCGCGGGGACTCCTCCCCCGGGCGCCGTCCGGTGCCGGGCGCGGTCCCCTCCTGTGCTGCCGCGCCCGGCTCCGCGGCCCCCCTGCCCCGGTGAGCGCCGGTCCAGGCGGCCAGGGCGCGTACCCGCGCCGCCGCGTCGGCCAGTCGCTCCTCGGGCAGTTCACCGCTCCGTACCGCGTCCACCAGCGCGTCGCGCAGCCGCAGTACGGTCCCCTCGTCGCACAGGCCGCCGCCGACACAGATGGCGTCGGCGCCCGCCGCGATCGCGAGGACGGAGCCGCGCTCGATTCCGTACGCCCCGGCCACGGCCCGCATTTCCACCGCGTCGGTGACGATCAGGCCCTCGTAGCCCAACTCCTGGCGGAGCAGGCCGGTGAGGACGCGCGGGCTCAGGGTGGCCGGACGTTCGGGGTCGAGCGCGGGGAGCAGGATATGCGCGCTCATCATCGATTGGGAACCCGCCGCGATGGCCGCCCGGAAAGGCACCAGCTCACGGGCGCGCAGTGTGGCGAGGTCCACATCGATCCGGGGCATGGCGTGGTGCGAGTCGATGGCGGTGTCGCCGTGGCCGGGGAAGTGCTTGACGCAGGCGGCGACCCCGGCGGCCTGCATCCCCTCGACGTACGCGACGGTGTGGCGGGCCACCAGTTCCGGGTCGGCGCCGAAGGAACGGACGCCGATGACCGGGTTGCCCGGGTCGGAGTTGACGTCGGCGGAGGGCGCCCAGTTGAGGTCCACCCCGCAGTCGGCCAGCCGGCGGCCGAGGTCGTGGGCGACCGCCCGGGTGAGCGCGGGGTCGTCCACGGCGCCGAGCGCGTAGGCGCCCGGGTACGAGGAGCCGGTGCGCACCTCGAGACGGGTGACGTCACCGCCCTCCTCGTCGATGGCGATCAGCACGTCCTCCCGCTCGGCGCGCAGCCGGGCGGTGAGGGCGGCGACCTGTTCGGCGGCGACCACGTTCCGGCCGAACAGGCCCACGGCGGAGAGCCCCTCGGCCACCCGGCGGAGCAGCCAGTCCGGCGGGGTGGTGCCGGCGAAGCCGGGCTGCAGAACGGTGAGGGCGTCCCGGGTCAGGGTGCCGGACGTGCCTTGGGTGAGCGTCGTCATGCGGGCGTCATCCCTTCACCGCGCCGGCCGTCAGACCGGCGGCCATCTTGCGCTGGACGAGGAGGAACAGGACCACGATGGGAACCGCCATCAGAGTGGCACCGGCCATCATGGGCGCGTACTCGGTGCCGTGCTTGGTGGTGAAGTTGCCCAGCCAGACGGTGGCCGTCTGGTTCTGCTGGCTCATCAGCATCAGGGCGTAGAGGTACTCGTTCCACGCCTGGATGAAGCCGTAGACCGAGGTGGCCACCATGCCGGGGGCGAGCAGCGGGAACACCACCCGGAGGAAGGCGCCGGTGCGGGTGCAGCCGTCGACCATGGCCGCCTCCTCCAGCTCCTTGGGGATGTTCACGATGAAACCGCGCAGGGTCCACACCGTGAAGGGGAGGATGAAGGTCAGATAGGTGATGATCAGGCCGGTGAGCTTGTCGTACTGCCCCAGGTCGTTGAGGAGCAGGAAGACCGGGATGATCATGGCGACCAGCGGCACCATCTGGACCGCCAGGATGCCGACGATGACGACCTTCCGGCCCCGGAAGGCGAACCGGGAGATGGCGAGCGCGGCCAGCATCCCGACCACGATTCCGATGACCACGACCACCAGCGAGACGATCAGGCTGCGCCCGACCGGGCCCCAGAAGTCGGCCACCTGGAAGGCGCGGTCGAAGTTCTCCAGCGTGAAGACCCGGGGGAAGAAGTGCGGGTCCGGGTCGATGGCGTCCTTGGCGGGCTTGAACGCCGTGTTGAGCATCCAGTAGACCGGGAAGCCCGCGACGGCGAAGACCAGCAGCCCGAGGAGATTCCAGCCCCAGCGGCCGCGCCGGGGCCCCTCCTCACGGGTCCGGCGGGCGAACCGGGGCCGGCGGGCGGCGGCCGGGGTGGTGGCCCCGGCGGTCGCGGCGCCCGGGGGCGAACCGGGGCCGCCGGGCGGCGCGGCGGCGGGCGGGGCGGCGGGCACGGTCACTCCACCTCTCCGATCTTGAGCATCTGGCGCATGTACACGGCGACCACGCCGAGCAGCAGAAGGACGGTGACCAGGGCGATGGCGGAGCCGCCGCCGTAGTCGTTGACGACGAACGCCTTGTCGTACGAGTACGTGGTGAGCAGCTGGAACTCGGCCTCCGGATGGCCGTTGCGCATCACGAAGACCTGCGGGAAGACACCCATGTCCCAGATGACCGAGAGGGTCGTCAGCATCACGATGACCGGCTTGAGGATCGGCAGGGTGACGTACCGGAAGACCCCCCAGGCGCCGGCGCCGTCCAGCCGGGCGGCCTCCTCCAGCTCCTTGGGTACCTGGGTGAGCCCGGCGCTGAGGGTGATGACCACGAACGGCACCGCGCCCCAGACCACCAGGAGCATGATCACCGCGAGCCCCTGCGGGCCGCTGGCGAACCAGTTGTGGCCCACCATGTCCACACCCGGGAGCCGGCTGAGCAGCCAGTTGAGGACGCCGTAGTCGGAGTCGAAGAGCCACTTGAAGATGGCGGTGGCGACGACGATCGGCATCCCCCAGCTGGCGATCAGGGCCACGTTGACCAGCGCCTTGACCCAGCCGGAGACCCGCTGGAGCAGCAGCGCGATCAGCATGCCGAGGACCATGGTGAGGATCACCGCGCCGCCCGCGAAGACGACGGTCCGCAGCACCACGGCCCAGAACTCGGCGTCCCCCAGGATCTTGGTGAAGTTGGCGAGGCCGACCGACTCGGGGTCCTGGAAGCCCCACAGCTGCGGCTGGCCGAACTTCTGGAAGGAGAGGGTGACCAGCCGCACCAGCGGATAGCCGAGGACCAGGACGAGGACGATCAGGCAGGGCGCGAGGAGCAGCCAGGGTGCTCCCGCCCCGCCGCCCGGCCGGGTTCTCCCGGGTGCCCCGGGGCCGGAGCCGCGCGGTGCGCTCTCCGGGGCCGTCGACGGCCGCGTGGGCGGCACCTTGGCGGTGGTTGTGTCTGCGGCGCTCATCGCGTGCTCCTCAGCGGTCCCTCTTCTCGTACGGGCGGCAGGGCCCCGTCGCGGACGGTCGCACACGTCACGGACGGGGCCCTGCCGTCGGGGGTCACTTGGTGTTGATGACCTTGTCGATGGCGGCGTCCGCCTCCTTGGCGGCGTCCGCGACCGACTTCTTGCCGGTGCCGATCTGCTGGAGCATGGTCTTGAGCGTCTGCGCCTTCTCGACCTGACCCCAGCCGGGAGCCATCGGGACGAACCAGTTGGACTCGGCGGCGGTGGCCGGGACGACCGTCTTCGGGTCGTTCTTCAGGGTCGCCAGGTCGGTCTTGTTGTTGGGCAGGTTGCCCTTGGCGAGCAGCCCCTTCTGGCCCTTGGCGCCGGTGAAGGCGTTGATCCACTCGGCGGCGGCGTCCTGCGCCCGGGACTTGACCGGGACGGCCAGGTCGGAGCCGCCCAGGAAGACCGGGAGCGGCTTGCCGGACGGGCCGGGCATGACGAAGTTCTCCAGCTTCTGCGCCAGCCCGCCGACCTTGTCGTTCTTCGGGTCGGCGGCGGTGCCGCCCTCCCAGGCCGCGCTGAAGATGGTGGCGGACTTGCCCTGGCCGAAGACGACCGGGCGGTCGGCCTCGTCCTTGGTCTTGTCGCCGTGCATGTAGCTGTCGACGATCTTCTTGTACGCGTCGAGCCCCTTCTGGGACTCGGGCGAGGACAGGTTCGCCTTCCAGGTGTCGCCGTCCTTCTTGGCGATGGAGCCGCCGGCGTCGTAGACGAAGGACATCGCGGCGTACCAGTCCGGCGAGGGCTGGTACCAGGCGCTGAAGCCGGCGCCCTTCTTCTGCTGGATCTTGTCCAGGGCGGCGGTCAGCTCGGCGTACGTCCTGGGCGCGGCCTTGACGCCGACCTCGGCGGCGATGTCCTTGCGCCAGGTGCCCACCCGGCCGCCCGCGTAATAGGGGACGCCATAGGTCTTGCCCTCGTAGGTGACCGACTCCTTGAGGCCGTCCAGCCACTGGTCGGACTGCTCGAACTTCTTCGGGTCAACCGGGGCGAAGGCGCCCTTCACCATGTAGCCGAGCATCTCGGTGTTGCCCATCTCCACCACGTCCGGGGACTTGTCGGTAGCGAGGACGGCGTCGAGCTTGGTGTTCTTGTCGGGCCAGCCGTAGTACTCGTGCTTGACGGTGAGGCCCGGGTGCTTCGCGGTGACCGCGGCGTCGGCCGCCTTGACCAGGTCGGGCCAGTTGTTCTGCGCGTCGACCGTCAGCCAGACCGTCAGTTCCTTGGCCTCGCCGCCGGTGGAGCCCCCGTCGCCGGAGCCGCACGCCGCGACACCGACCATCATGCCCGCGACACCGATCGCCGCGATGAGCTTGCGCTTCACGCCACCCTCCTCAGGGCTGTCCGCAACCCCCCTGCGCCCACCGCGAAGCCATACCCGTACGACTGGTCGTGCTCGTGGGACGTGGGACTGGAAACCGGTCTTTAATGGTTTAGACCAGTAACCCGGAGCTTGGCCTAGACCTTTAGGGGTGTCAAGGGTGTATAAGAAGGGCAGTGGGCTCCGTTACCGGACCGACACCTGTGGCGGGACGACCACCCGTGACCGGTCCGTGTCACCATGTGAGCCCGTTCGGACCACCGGTGCGGATCCGGCTGATCAGGCCACCGGTCCGGCCGATCGGACCGAGCAGGCCGGTCAGGCGGGCCAGGCCGGTCGGGCCGCCGGAAGCGGTCCGGCCGTCGCCGGTCCGGACCGGCGACCGTACGGCCGTCGGCCCGGACCCCGTGGCCGGGCCGGAGGGGCCGGCCGGCGGCCGGTTTCCGGCCCGAGGGGCCGGGCACCGGGTGGCGGGACCGGACACCGGGGACATCATCGGGCGGTGAGCCCGGGCATCATCGGCCGACAAGGCCCGAGCGGAACGGCCGGACAGGCCCAGGGACGGAGGAGCCGGTGACGGCAGGCAGTGCGGGAGTCGGGCCGGTGACGGCGGCGGCACAGGAGTCGGCACAGGAGCGGGAAGGGCGGACCATGGCCACGGACGGGGGCGGCGACGGCGCCGAGGGCGGCGGGACGGCCGTGCGCACCGCGCGGGTGCCCAAGTACTACCGGCTGAAGCGGCATCTGCTCGACATGACCGAGACCCTCCCGCCCGGCACCCCCGTACCGCCCGAGCGCACCCTCGCCGCCGAGTTCGACACCTCCCGCACCACCGTGCGCCAGGCGCTCCAGGAACTGGTGGTGGAGGGCCGGCTGGAGCGCATCCAGGGCAAGGGCACCTTCGTCGCCAAGCCCAAGGTCTCCCAGGCGCTCCAGCTCACCTCGTACACCGAGGACATGCGCGCCCAGGGACTCGAACCCACCTCGCAGTTGCTGGACATCGGCTACGTCACGGCCGACGACACCCTCGCCGGGCTGCTGGACATCTCCCCCGGCGGCCGGGTCCTGCGCATCGAACGGCTGCGGCTGGCCAGCGGCGAGCCGATGGCCATCGAGACCACCCATCTCTCGGCCAAGCGGTTCCCGGCGCTGCGCCGCTCGCTGGTCAAGTACACCTCGCTCTACACCGCGCTGGCCGAGGTCTACGACGTCCATCTGGCCGAGGCGGAGGAGACCATCGAGACCTCGCTCGCCACCCCGCGCGAGGCCGGACTGCTGGGCACCGACACCGGTCTGCCGATGCTGCTGCTCTCCCGGCACTCCCTGGACCGGGACGGCGAGCCGGTGGAGTGGGTCCGCTCGGTCTACCGGGGCGACCGCTACAAGTTCGTCGCCCGGCTCCGGCGCCCGGCCGACTGACCGGCCGGCCCGACCCGACCGGGGCCGGTCCGGCCGACCCGTGGGTGGCCGGCCTGCCCGACCGGCCGATCTGCCCCGCGGCCCGACCGGGGGCCGGGGTGCCCGACCGCTCCGGCCCCGACCGGCTGCCGGTTGCCCGGCCGGCGGCCCTCCCTCCCGTACGGACCCCGGCACACGTCCCGGGCGCGAGGGCCCGGGAGCGGGTCACCGGACCGAGACCTGTCCGGTATGCGGATAGGGGTTCCCTGGCGCGGAACCGTCCCCTAGATTTCCTGCCCATTACGCGTGTGATCGCGGGTGACCGGCGAGGGGACGGAGCCACGGCATGTCACAGCACCATCAGCGGGACGCGGCGGACGGCGGAGCGGCGGCTGGGACGGGCGGGACGGGGAGCGCGGCACCACCGGGCGCACCACCAGGCGCAGCGCCGGTGGTGACACCGGTACGGGTGGTGATCGCGCTCTGCCTGGCCGCGCCCTTCGTGGCGATGCTCTGGGTGGGCTCGTACGCCAAGGCCGATCCGGCCTTCGCCGGTATCCCGTTCTTCTACTGGTACCAGATGCTCTGGGTGCTGGTCTCGACCGCGCTCACCGCGCTCGCGTACCGGCTCTGGCAGCGTGACCAGCGAGTGCGCCGGGGCGGTGGGGCGAAGTGAGGGACGGCGTGAACGGCGTGGCGCTCGCCGTCTTCATCTTCTTCTTCCTGGCCGTCACGGTGATGGGCTTCCTCGCCGCCCGCTGGCGGCGCGCCGAGAACGAGCACAGCCTGGACGAATGGGGGCTCGGCGGGCGCTCGTTCGGCACCTGGGTCACCTGGTTCCTGCTCGGCGGCGACCTCTACACGGCGTACACCTTCGTCGCCGTACCGGCGGCCATCTACGCGGCGGGCTCGGCCGGCTTCTTCGCCGTGCCGTACACCATCCTGGTCTACCCGCTGATCTTCACCTTCCTGCCCCGCCTCTGGTCGGTGTCGCACCGCCACGGGTACGTCACCACCTCCGACTTCGTCCGGGGCCGGTTCGGCTCCCGGGGGCTGTCGCTGGCGGTCGCGCTCACCGGGCTGCTCGCCACCATGCCGTACATCGCCCTCCAGCTCGTCGGCATCCAGGCGGTGCTGGACGTGATGGGCGTGGGCGGCGGCGAGACCACCCACTGGTTCGTCAAGGACCTGCCGCTGCTGATCGCCTTCGGCGTGCTCGCCGCGTACACCTACTCCTCGGGGCTGCGCGCCCCGGCGCTGATCGCCTTCGTCAAGGACACGCTCATCTATGTGGTGATCGCGGTCGCGATCATCTACATCCCGATCAAACTGGGCGGCTTCGGCGCCATCTTCGACGCGGCGGGTGATGCCTTCGCACAGGTGAACCCGGCCACCGGGAAGCCGCGCGGATCCCTGGTGCCGGGCGAGATGGGCCAGTGGGGATACGCCACCCTGGCGCTCGGCTCGGCGCTGGCGCTGTTCATGTATCCGCACTCGATCACGGCCACCCTCTCCTCCCGCAGCCGGGAGGTGATCCGCCGCAACACCACCATTCTGCCGCTCTACTCGCTGATGCTGGGCCTGCTGGCGGTGCTCGGCTTCATGGCCATCGCCGCCGGGATCAAGGTGAAGAACACCCAGCTGGCCATCCCGCAGCTCTTCGAGGACATGTTCCCGGACTGGTTCGCGGGGGTGGCGTTCGCGGCCATCGGCATCGGGGCGCTGGTCCCGGCGGCCATCATGTCCATCGCCGCCGCCAATCTCTTCACCCGGAACATCTACAAGGACTTCCTGAAGCCGGACGCCACCCCGGAGCAGGAGACCAAGGTGTCCAAGCTGGTGTCGCTGCTGGTCAAGGTGGGCGCGCTGATCTTCGTACTGACCATGGACAAGACCGTCGCCATCAACTTCCAGCTGCTCGGCGGGATCTGGATCCTCCAGACCTTCCCGGCCCTGGTCGGCGGCCTGTTCACCCGCTGGTTCCACCGCTGGGCGCTGCTCGCCGGCTGGGCGGTCGGCATGGTCTACGGCACCGCGGCGGCGTACGGGGTGGCCTCCCCGACCCAGAAGCACTTCGGCGGCTCGTCGGCGGAGATCCCGGGCATCGGCGAGATCGGCTACATCGGGCTCACCGCCTTTGTGCTCAACGCGCTGGTCACCGTGGTCCTGACCGTGGTGCTGAAGGCGGCCGGGGCGCCGGACGGGGTGGACGAGACCTCGCCGTCCGACTACACCGCCGACGCGGGTGACCCGGGCGTCCGCACCGAGCTGCCCAAGGTCACCGAGGGCGCCGGCCACTGAGCCGCTCCCCCGGGCCCCGGGCCGTCGCCCCCTCCGCCGCCGAGCCGGTACGGGGAGGGGTGACGGCCCGTCGCCGTGTCCCGGGACGGTACGGGCGTACGCCCCGGAGCCGGCCGGTCCGCGTACGGCGCCGCGCGCGGGCGGGGCGGCGGGTTCCGGGCGAGACTGCGGCCATGGACTTCACCATCAGGGCCGTACGATCCGACGAGCACACCGCGCTGGGCGAGCTCACCGCCCGGGCCTACCTCCACGACGGGCTGCTGGACTTCGGGGAGAGCGACGAGCAGCTGTCCCTGCTGCGCGATGTGGCCGCCCGGGCCGCCGGGGCGCGGGTCCTGGTGGCGGCCGACTCCGACGGCGAGGGCCGGCTGCTGGGCGGGGTGACCCTGGCGCCGCACGGCGGGCCGTGGGCCGAGCGGGCCCGGCCCGGCGAGGCCGAGCTGCGGATGCTCGCGGTGGCGGCCGGGGCGCGGCGCCGGGGAGTCGGTGAGGCCCTGGTGCGGGCCTGCGCCGAGCACGCGGCAGGGTTCACCGGCGCGGCGCGCCCGGCCCGTACGACCCCGCCGGCGTCCACGGCGCGTACGGCCCTCCCGGCGCACCTGGCGCGTACGACTCCGCCGGCGCGACCGGCGCACAGGACCGGGGCGGCGCACCCGGCACGCACGGCCGGGGCGACGCATACGCCCGGATCCGGTCACGCGGCCCCCGCGACGGACCCGGTGACGGCGGCGGCCGCGAGCGCCGGCGCGCCCGGCGAGGCGGTCCCCGGCGGCCCCGCGGAGGTCTCCCGGCTGGTGGTGTCGACCCGGTCCGCGATGCGCCCGGCGCGCCGCCTCTGGGCGCGTCTGGGCTTCGTACGGACCCCCGATCGGGACTGGGAGCCGCTCCCCGGCGTCACGCTGCTCACTTACGCGCTGACGCTCTGAGGCGCCACGACACACAACATGTGGGGGGCGCTTCAGGAGGCTCCCCCCACATGTATGCTCGTCCTCGCTGTCGTCGCAGGGGAATCCGGTGGAAATCCGGAACTGTCCCGCAACGGTGTATTCGGTGCGCCTTTGTACGACCGAGCAGTCCGAAGACCTGCCGGCAGCGCTTCCGTGCCGCCCGGTCCGGAAGCCAGACGTCCGGGCCTCGCGGAATGGGCCTGCGGATGCGGTCACGCGCGCCCTGGTGCCCCCGGCGTGCCCCGCTCCGCCGGTGCCCGCCGCAGGTCCCCAGCCGAGCGAGGGAGAGCCCCCACCGTGACCATCGCGCCAGCCGATCCGGCCTCAGCAGTCACGAGCCAGGAGACGGAGACGGACGGCCCCGGGACCGTTCTGCTGCGGACCCTGACCGACCTCACCGCCGACCTGCCCGACACCGACCCCGGTCGGGTCGCCGCCGCCGCGCTGCGCGGCCGGCACGCGGGTTCGGACGAGGCCGAGCTGCGGGAGCTCGCCACCGAGGCGGCCGCCGGTCTGATCGGTGACGACCCGGCGTACTCCCGGCTCGCCGCCCGGCTGCTGACCCGGACCATCGCGGACGAGGCGGCCAGCCAGGGCTCGGTCTCCTTCTCCGCCTCGGTCGCCGTGGGACACCGCGAGGGGCTCATCGCGGACCGTACCGCCGCGTTCGCCGAGCTCCACCGGGAGCGGCTGGACGCGCTGATCGACACGGCCGCCGACGACCGCTTCGGCTACTTCGGGCTGCGCACCCTCTACAGCCGCTACCTGCTGCGCCACCCGATCACCCGCAAGGTGATCGAGACCCCCCAGCACTTCATGCTCCGGGTGGCCTGCGGACTGGCCGAGGACGAGTCGGCACGCGCGCTGGACGAGGTGGCGTCGCTCTACGGGCTGATGAGCCGGCTGGACTACCTGCCCTCCTCCCCCACCCTCTTCAACTCCGGCACCCGGCACCCGCAGATGTCCTCCTGCTATCTGCTGGACTCGCCGCTGGACGAGCTGGACTCCATCTACGACCGCTACCACCAGGTCGCGCGGCTCTCGAAGCACGCGGGCGGCATCGGCCTCTCGTACTCCCGGATCCGGTCCCGCGGTTCCCTCATCCGGGGGACCAACGGCCACTCCAACGGCATCGTCCCGTTCCTGAAGACGCTGGACGCCTCGGTCGCCGCCGTCAACCAGGGCGGTCGCCGCAAGGGTGCCGCCGCGGTCTACCTGGAGACCTGGCACTCGGACATCGAGGAGTTCCTGGAGCTCCGCGACAACACCGGTGAGGACCAGCGCCGTACGCACAACCTGAACCTGGCGCACTGGATCCCGGACGAGTTCATGCGCCGGGTCAACGCGGACGCCACGTGGTCGCTGTTCTCCCCGGCCGACGTGCCGGAGCTGGTCGACCTGTGGGGCGACGAGTTCGACGCCGCGTACCGCAGGGCGGAGGCCGCCGGGCTGGCCCGCAAGACCATGCCGGCCCGTGAGCTGTACGGCCGGATGATGCGGACCCTGGCGCAGACCGGCAACGGCTGGATGACGTTCAAGGACGCCTCCAACCGCACCGCCAACCAGACCGCCGAGCCGGGCCACACGGTCCACTCGTCCAACCTGTGCACCGAGATCCTCGAGGTCACGGACGACGGCGAGACCGCGGTCTGCAACCTGGGCTCGGTCAACCTCGGCGCCTTCGTCGAGAACGGCGACATCGACTGGGAGCGGCTGGACGCCACCGTGCGCACCGCCGTCACCTTCCTCGACCGGGTCGTGGACATCAACTTCTACCCGACCGAGCAGGCCGGCCGCTCCAACGCCAAGTGGCGTCCGGTGGGCCTGGGCGCGATGGGTCTCCAGGACGTCTTCTTCCAGCTGAAGCTGCCGTTCGACTCCCCCGAGGCACGCGCCCTCTCCACCCGGATCGCCGAGCGGATCATGCTCGCCTCCTACGAGGCGTCCTGCGACCTGGCGGAGCGCCACGGACCGCTGCCCGCCTGGGAGAAGACCCGCGCCGCCCGCGGTGTCCTGCACCCGGACCACTACGGCAGCGCCGTGGAGCTGACCTGGCCGGAGCGCTGGGCCGCGCTGCGCGAGCGGATCGCCGCCACCGGCATGCGCAACTCGCTGCTGCTGGCGATCGCCCCGACCGCGACCATCGCCTCCATCGCCGGTGTCTACGAGTGCATCGAGCCGCAGGTCTCCAACCTGTTCAAGCGCGAGACGCTCTCCGGTGAGTTCCTCCAGGTCAACGGCTACCTGGTGGAGGAGCTGAAGAAGCTCGGCGTGTGGGACGCGCAGACCCGCGAGGCGCTGCGCGAGGCCAACGGCTCGGTGCAGGGCTTCTCCTGGGTGCCCGCCGAGGTGCGCGCGCTCTACCGCACCGCCTGGGAGATCCCGCAGCGCGGCCTGATCGACATGGCGGCGGCCCGGACCCCGTTCCTGGACCAGTCGCAGTCGCTCAACCTGTTCCTGGAGACGCCGACCATCGGCAAGCTCTCCTCGATGTACGCGTACGCCTGGAAGCAGGGGCTGAAGACGACGTACTACCTGCGCTCCCGGCCGGCGACCCGGATCGCCCGTGCCGCCTCCGGCTCGGCTCCGGCCGCCGCCACCATCCCCGTACAGCAGGCGGCCGATCCCGAGGCCGTCGCCTGCTCCCTTGAGAACCCCGAGTCCTGCGAGGCCTGCCAGTAATGAGCTCCACCGAGAAGAACCTGCTCGATCCGGGATTCGAGCTGACCCTGCGTCCGATGCGCTACCCGGACTTCTACGAGCGCTACCGCGACGCGATCAAGAACACCTGGACCGTGGAGGAGGTCGACCTCCACTCCGACGTGGCCGACCTCGCCAAGCTGTCCCCGGGCGAGCAGCACATGATCGGCCGCCTGGTGGCGTTCTTCGCCACCGGTGACTCGATCGTCGCCAACAACCTGGTGCTGACGCTCTACAAGCACATCAACTCGCCCGAGGCCCGCCTCTACCTCTCGCGCCAGCTGTTCGAGGAGGCCGTGCACGTCCAGTTCTATCTGACGCTGCTCGACACCTACCTCCCCGATCCGGAGGACCGCGCGGCGGCCTTCGCGGCGGTCGAGAACATCCCCTCCATCCGCGAGAAGGCGCAGTTCTGCTTCAAGTGGATGGACTCGGTCGAGACGATCGACCAGCTGGAGACCCAGGCCGACCGCCGCCGTTTCCTGCTGAACCTGATCTGCTTCGCGGCGTGCATCGAGGGCCTGTTCTTCTACGGCGCCTTCGCGTACGTCTACTGGTTCCGGTCGCGCGGCCTGCTGCACGGCCTGGCGACCGGCACCAACTGGGTGTTCCGCGACGAGACGATGCACATGAACTTCGCCTTCGAGGTCGTGGACACCGTCCGCAAGGAGGAGCCGGAGCTCTTCGACGAGCAGCTCACCCAGCAGGTCACCGACATGCTGAAGGAGGCCGTCGAGGCGGAGCTCCAGTTCGGCCGTGACCTGTGCGGCGACGGTCTGCCGGGCATGAACACCGAGTCGATGCGCCAGTACCTGGAGTGCGTGGCTGACCAGCGCCTCCAGCGCCTGGGCTTCGCCCCGGTGTACGGCTCCGAGAACCCGTTCTCGTTCATGGAGCTCCAGGGCGTGCAGGAGCTGACCAACTTCTTCGAGCGCCGTCCGTCCGCCTACCAGGTGGCGGTCGAGGGCTCGGTGGACCTGGACGAAGACTTCTAGTCTTCCGGTCTTCCGGTCTTCCGGTCTTCCGGTCTGAGCGTGCCGCCGGTACGCCGAAGGGCCCGTTCACCCGTGCTTTCACGGAGTGGACGGGCCCTTCGGGGTTTCCGCGCGGGTTCCCGGCGGTACCGGGCACGCTGCCGGGCGGCCGGGGGCGTCAGCCCTGGGCGGCCAGCACCGAGCCGATCTCGCTCAGGAAGTCGTCCAGGTCACCGGGGTTGCGGGAGGTGATCAGCGTCCAGCCGTCGGCCTCGCAGCGCACCGCCGGGCCGTCCTTCCAGGTGCCGCCGGCGTTGATGATGTCGGTACGGACCGAGGCGTACGAGGTGAGGGTCTTGCCCCGCACCACGTCCGCCTCCACCAGGGCCCACGGCCCGTGGCAGATGGCAGCGACCGGACGGCCGGTGAGGGTGAAGGCGCGGACGGCCGCGACCGCCTTCTCCTCCAGCCGCAGCTGGTCGGCGTTGACGGTGCCGCCGGGGAGCAGCAGCAGGTCGTAGGCGGACACATCGGCGTCGGCCAGGGTGAGGTCGGGGGTGACGCTCTTGCCGGGGTCCTTGTCCCCGACCAGCGTCTGGACCGGCTCGTTCTTGACGGCGGCCACGTCCACCTGGGCGCCCGCAGCCCGCAGCCGCTCGACCGGGACGACCAGCTCGTCCTGCTCGACGCCGTAGTTGTGGACGACGGCCAGGACCGCCCGGCCGGCCAGCTCGTTCTCTGCCATGGCTGTTCTTCCTCTCGTCTGCTGCCATGGCACCGCGTACCCGCCCACCGGCCGCCCAGACCGGGCATTTCCCACCCATTCCGCCGCAGGCGCGGTCACGGGCGCGGGGTGACCGCGTCACTGGGCCGGTCCGTGCCGGGCGCTCGGCGGGGGCCAAGCCGTGGCCAGAGGTTGGCGAGTCGACGCCAACTCGGGGTGGCGGAGCCTTACGGCGTCCCGGGCCGGGGCAGAACCGGGGCGGACACCCCGCGTCCACCCCGTTCACCCCGTTCGCTCACCCCGACCAGGAGGCCACCCACCATGACCACCACCGGCACGCCCCCCGGCGGCGCGGCGGCCGCGCGGGCCCTGTCCCGGGCCCGTACGGCTCCGCTCACCCTGCTCGCGGCACTCGGCGCACTGCTGCTCGCCGCCGCTCCCGCCCCGGCCGCCGCGCTCGCGGCACCGTCCGACGTGAGCACCCGGGGCACCGCTCCGGCCTGTGTCACCCGGGACGTCATCAAGCAGAAGAAGACCGTCACCATCAGAAACGGCTGCGGAAAGGCCATGCATCTGAAGCTGGTCATCGACAACGGCCCGGACGGCCAGTGCTGGACCTATCAGAACGGCGAGGCCTACGTCTGGACCTGGAAGTCCGGCTCGTACGGCAAGGTGGTGACCTGCTGAGGCCGCGCCCCGCGCACACCGCACCCGCCGGAGGCCGCCGGCCGGGAGCGCCGGGGCGCCGGAGCGGCTCAGTCGTTGGCGACGACCGGGTAGCGCGGAGTGCCCTCGGCCATCTGCCGCAGCGCGTCCTTGCGCTCCCGCTTGGACAGCCGGTCGATGTAGAGGTAGCCGTACAGGTGGTCCGTCTCGTGCTGGAGGCAGCGGGCGAAGTAGCCGGTGCCGCGCACCTTGATCGGATTGCCCTGGGCGTCCTGGCCGCGCACCACCGCGTAGTCCGGGCGGGCCAGCGAGGCGTAGGCGGTCGGCACGGAGAGGCAGCCCTCGTTGGAGTCGTCCAGCACCCGCAGCTCGGGGGCCAGCTCCTCCAGGACCGGGTTGCAGACGACGCCGACATGGCGCACGCCCTCGTCGTCCGGGCAGTCGTAGACGAAGACCTTCCGGTCGACCCCGATCTGGTTGGCGGCCAGGCCCACGCCCTCGGCCGTCCGCTGGCTGGCGAACATGTCGTCGACGAGCCGGGCCAGTTCCTCACCGAACTCGGTGACGTCCTGGCACTCCTTGTGCAGCACCGGGTTGCCCACGACGGTGATGGGGCGGGAGGTGCCGCGCTCGCGGTGGGCCCGCTCGCGCTCCTCGCAGTCCTCGGTGTCCACGACGAACCCGTCGTTGATCTGCTGGTCCGTCTCCTGCTGCGCCATGTCCGCCTCTGCGCCTCTCTGCCTGTCTCCGCCTGCTCGGCCGGATGCCCCAGGTTCCGTGCCCGCCGGGCCCCGTGCGGGGAGCCGCCGGGACCGGGCCGGGGTGGTCGATGTGTGCGTACAGCCTACGGGCAGCGCGGGACGGCCCGGGGAGCGGTGGCGTGATCCGGTCCGCTCCCGGGCGGTGTCGCCTCCGGGTCCGCATCCGCCCGGGACGCACCGGCCGGAGACCGGAGCCCCCGGAGGCCCGGGGGCGACCGGACCGTCAGGTCAGCAGACCTCTTCCAGGTCCCGCCACTCCCGGCTGTCCGGGCTGTCCGCCACCCAGCCGTCCAGCAGCCCCCGCACCAGTCCGGCGGGCGCCGCGATGCCGCACTCCCGCTCCGGCACCCACAGCTCCCCCGGCGAGCGGTGGCCGAGCGGCCCCGGGTGGCCGGGCTCGCTGTGGTCGTGCGGGTCCAGGTGCTCGCCCTCGCCCTCGGCGCTGGGCATCCGGGACTCCGAACAGGCCCGGCAGAGCAGCCGGACCGACGAGGACCAGTCCTCGGCGGCGAACCCGGCATCGGCCGCCAGCCGCTCCAGCGCGTCCCGGTCCGCCTCGGTGGCCGCCTCCAGCAGCACCACCCAGGTCGGCACCGGCGAGGGGGCCCACAGCTCGATCTCGTCGAAGACCGGGAAGCTGTGCCCGGCGCTGGTGGTCCGCTCGCCGTGCGGGACGCCGTCGTGCAGCACCACCTCGCCCCAGCGCCGCCCGGAGGACGGCAGCGGAATGGAGAGCACCTCCATCCGGGCCGGGTCGAGCCGCCGGCCCCACACCACCTCGGCCTCGCCCTCCGGCGACAGCCGCACCGCCGCGCTGCCCAGCTCCATTCCGGCCGGCTCACCGCCCGCGGCGACCGCCCCGGGCACCTTGAGCCCGTACGCCTGCCAGGCCCGGCGGGCCAGCGGCCAGTCCTGGAGCGCGGTGGCGGCGATGCCCACGTTCCACCAGTCGGGCGCGCCGGTCTCCTTGTCGAGCAGGGCCACCGCCCGCAGCCCGGCGGTGCGCGCCTGCTCCCAGTCGTGCCGGAACTTGTGCAGCAGCGCCAGATTGAACCAGGACTCCGAGAGCCAGGGCTCCAGGTCCGCCGCCCGTGTCAGCAGCGCGCCCGCGTCCTCGTACCGCCCGTCCCCGATCAGCGTGAACGCGCGGTCGGTGGCCTGCCGCCACGAGGCGGAGGGCCGATGCCGTACCTTCCCGAAGATCCTCACGATTCCCGCCTAGCCGGTCGCTGAAGGTCACTGCCCCCGGACACCCTCCAGGGCCTGTCTTTCCGGGCCCCTGCCCGGTGCTCTGGCCGGGCCCCCGATCCCGCGACGGGGCCCTGGGCCGCTTCCGGCCCTCGCTGGCATCCAACCATGCCCGGTCGGGCGCCCGCTCATTACCCATGGGTTACCCGGTGCCCGCACCCCCGACGCCGCCCCGGACCGTCCGGGCGCCGGTGCGTTCCACCGGGTCCCGGGCGGCGGACCCGCCCGGGGTGCCGGCCCTCCGACCGCCTTCCCCCGCCCCGCCGTCGTACGCGCCCGGCCGCCCCGGTCCGGCGCAGCCGCCCGGCCGCAGGCCCCGGACAACGGCGAGCGAGGAGCGGACATGGCGGAGGGGGCGCCCACGCCATCGGTGGTGCGCCCCCTCCGTACGGACTCGGCCCCTCTTCTCTTTCGCGGGTCTTCGCCCACCGCGAACCCGCGAACCAGGGACCGCGAACCGGGTGCCGCTCCGGAACCGGGGCTACTCCTGGGTGGCCGGCCGGGGGTCCTCGCGGACGTCCCGGTCCGGGACCGGCTCACCGGCCCGGATCAGCTCGATCCGGCCCATGACCTTGGCCCGCAGATCGGCGGGCACGTCGTCATGGCCGCAGCACCGCTTGACCAGCTTCTTCACGGCCTGCTCCAGGCCGTACTTCTCCAGGCAGGGCGAGCACTCGCCGAAGTGCACCTCGAACTTGGTGCAGTCGCTGTCGGGCATCTCCCGGTCGAGGAACTCGTAGAGGTGATCGAGCACCTCCGAGCAGTCCGTCTCGTGCGGCTCTCCGCAGCTCATGAGCCCGCGCCCTTCCCGTCGTTCGTCGACTCCCCGGCTCCCGCCGGCACGAGCCCGCGGTCCCGGGCGTAGTCCTCCAGCATGGAGCGCAGCTGACGACGGCCACGGTGCAGCCGGGACATCACGGTGCCGATGGGCGTCCCCATGATGTCCGCGATCTCCTTGTAGGCGAAGCCCTCGACGTCCGCCAGATAGACGGCGATGCGGAACTCCTCCGGAATGGCCTGGAGCGCCGACTTCACATCGGAGTCCGGCAGATGGTCGAGCGCCTGCGACTCGGCCGACCGGAGCCCGGTCGACATGTGCGACTCGGCGCGCGCCAGCTGCCAGTCCTCGATCTCCTCGGCGGCGCTGCGCTGCGGCTCCCGCTGCTTCTTCCGGTACGAGTTGATGAAGGTGTTGGTCAGGATCCGGTACAGCCAAGCCTTGAGGTTGGTCCCCTGCCGGAACTGGTGGAAGGAGCCGTATGCCTTGGCGTACGTCTCCTGCACCAGGTCCTCGGCGTCGGCCGGGTTACGGGTCATCCGCAGGGCCGCCGAGTACATCTGGTCCAGGAACTCCAGAGCGTCCCGCTCGAAGCGCGCGTTGCGCTCGCCGGTCGTCTCCTCCGGGCCTTCGCCCGTCCCCGTGTCGGTCGCAGTGACCGGACCCACCTCCTCCAGCGTCGCGGCGGGACCGAGTGCGGACCCGCTCGATTCGGAGAATAGTCCACGGTCCGGACGGTTCGCCCCTTCCGGCGTCCGCCCCTCCCGCTGCGCCCGCTGTGCTCCGCCGGACCGCCCGGAGGTGGCCGCGGGCAGCACCGTCCACTCCAGCTCCGTGGCGCGCGAGCGGTTCGGGCAGATGGTCGCACCCATGCGGCGGACTCCCTCTCCTGGCTGTTCCGTTCACCGACGCCTCCCACAACACGGGCGTCCCGTCCCGCATTCCCGCGCCCCTACGCGCGTCACGCGGGGTTTCGCCGAGAGCTCACCCCGCCGGCAGCGCGACCAGCCAGCGCCCGGCGGCGGCCGTGATGATCTCCAGTGCCGCGTCCTGGCCGAACGGGGCCCGCTTGGGTACGGCGAAGGAGTGATCGCCGTACGGGACCTCCACCAGCTCGTGGCCGCCGGGCGGGAACTCCCCGGGACGCCCGAACGGGTCGTTGCCGCCCTGCACGACGAGGACCGGCACGCCCGCGCCCAGCAGCTCGTCGGCGCGCGACTTCTCGGGGCGGCCCGGCGGATGCAGCGGAAAGGAGAGCGCCAGGACGGCACGGGCGCCGAGCGCGGCGGCGGTGCGGCAGGCGACCCGGGCCCCGGCGCTGCGGCCGCCCGCCACCACCGGGGCGCCGGCCGCGCGCAGGGCCGGCCAGATGTCCCGCCACGCCTCGTCCAGCGTCTTCGGCGCGGGCGCCACCTTGCGGCCGGCCACCCGCCAGGGCTGCTCGACCAGGGCGACGGTGACCCCGGCGGCGGGCAGGGCGGCGGCCAGCGCCCGCAGGTCCCGGGCCGCCACCCCGCCACCCGCGCCATGGCCGAGGGCGAGCACCGACCGGGCGTCACCCCCGGCGGCGTACCAGGTGATCCGGGCGTCCCCGGCCCCGGTGGGCACGGTCTCGGTGGTCCCGGCGGGCTCGGTGGTCCCGGGCGGCTCGGTGGGCTCGGCGGTCCCGGAAGGCTCGGTGGTCATCCGCCCATCCTGCCCCGGGCGGCCCCACCGTACGGCCACGGGACGCGCGGCCACCGGAGCGGCCCGGAGGCGGCTCAGCGGCGACCACGGAGGCGCACCCCGGCCGGCGGGGCCCCGGCCCGGAGGCGGCTCGGGCGGCACAGCCGGCTCGGAGGCGGCTCAGAAGAGCGTGCCCTCCTCCGGCGCCTCCAGCTCGGTCAGCAGCTCGGGCCCGTTGTTGCGGACGTTGCTGACCGCCGAGGTCACCGGGTACGCCCGCATCAGCCCCTCGGGCGGTGGGGCCAGCAGCTCGCGCAGCTCCCCGGGCTCGGTGCGGGTCGGGTCCAGCCAGGCGTCCCAGCGGTCGGGGGTGAGCATCAGCGGCATCCGGGGGTGGATGTCCGCGAGCGAGCGGGGGCCCTCGGCCGGGGCGGCGGCCAGCGGGGCCGTCTCCGCCGCGGTGGTGATCACCGTGCAGGTCACCCACCAGGCGTCCGGGTGGTCGTCCGGCAGGGTGCGGTCGCGCCAGAACTCGTACAGTCCGGCCATCGCGAAGACCGAGCCGTCGGCCGGGGTGACGAAGTACGGCTGCTTGCGGGAGCGTTTCCGCTTCCCCTGCTCCTCCAGCTTCCGCTCGTCGCCGCCGGTGACCCACTCGTAATAGCCGTCGGCCGGGAGCAGACAGCGGCGGGCGGTGAACGCCTGCCGGTAGGACGGCTTCTCGTGGACGGTCTCGGCGCGGGCGTTGATCATACGAGCGGCGCCCTCCGGGTTCTTCGCCCAGGACGGCACCAGTCCCCACTTCAGCGGCCGCAGCTGGCGAACCGGACGGCGCGGATCCGCGTCCTTCTCCTTCGGCGGGCCCTCCGCGGCCTCCGGCGACGTCTCCGAGGTCTCCGGAGCCCCGGGAGCGGTCCGCCGGGGAGTCCCGGGAGCCCGGGGAGCCTTGAGGGGACGTTCGAGGACCGCGTACACCTCCTTGGTGGGAGCCACGTTCCAGTCCGGGGCCAGGGTCTTCGCCGGCTCCCACTTCTCTATGCCGAAGAGTCCGGTCAGGTCCTCGGGCCCACGACTCGCCGCATAACGTCCGCACATACCGGCCCAGCCTGCCATGGGTCCCGAGCCGCCGAGGAGCCGTTCTCACCAATGGCCAGCACCGATCTCCTCTCCGATCTCCAGAGCACCCAGCCGCCGCCGGAGGTCTGGCTGGTCGTGGCGACGGCGGTGGCCGCGCTCGCGGTGACCGTCCCGCACCGGGTCTGGCGGCTGGCCAGGAACGCGATCACCATCGCCCACGAGGGCGGCCACGGCCTGGTCGCCCTGCTCACCGGGCGCCGGCTCGACGGCATCCGGCTGCACTCGGACACCAGTGGCCTCACCGTCAGCCGGGGGCGGCCGACCGGGCTCGGCATGATCCTCACCGCCGCCGCCGGCTACACCGCGCCCTCGCTCCTCGGGCTCGGCGGTGCCTGGCTGCTTGCCGCGCACCGGATCACCCTGCTGCTCTGGGTGGCGACCGCGCTGCTGCTGGTCATGCTGGTGATGATCCGCAACGCCTATGGGGCGCTGACGGTGGTGCTGACCGGGGCCGCCTTTCTGCTGGTCTCCTGGCTGACCGGCCCGGACGTGCAGGCCGCCTTCGCCTACGGGGTGGTGTGGTTCCTGCTGCTGGGCGGGGTGCGGCCGGTCTTCGAGCTCCAGTCGAAGCGACGGCACGGCGGCGCCCCGGACTCGGACGCGGACCAGTTGGCCCGGCTCACCCACGTACCGCCGGCGCTCTGGCTCTTCCTCTTCCACGCCGTTTCGCTCTGTTCGCTGATCGGTGGTGGCCGCTGGCTGCTCGGGCTGTGATCGGGCCTGCCCGAAGGGGTCCCGCAACGCGACTAAAGTGAGAGGCATGACCGAAAGCGCCGTGCATCTCGATCTCTGGCCCGCCCCGTTCGCCGACGGGTCCGTCGCCGCGACCGTCACCGTGCCCGGATCCAAATCGGTCACCAACCGCGCCCTGGTGCTGGCCTCGCTCGCCTCCGAGCCGGGCTGGCTGCGCCGGCCGCTGCGGTCCCGGGACACCCTGCTGATGGCGGAGGCGCTGCGGGCGCTGGGCGTCGGCATCGAGGAGACGATCTCCTCCAGTTCCTCCAGCTCCGCCGCCGCGCCCTCGGTCACCGGCGACCCGGCCGGGGCGGGCGAGGCCTGGCGGGTCATCCCGTCCGGACTGCACGGCCCGGCCACCGTCGACGTGGGCAACGCCGGCACCGTGATGCGCTTCCTGCCGCCGGTCGCCGCCCTCACGGACGGCCCGGTCCACTTCGACGGCGACCCCCGCTCCCACGAGCGCCCGCTGCACGGGGTGATCGACGCGCTGCGGGTGCTGGGCGCCCGGATCGACGACGACGGCCGGGGCGCCCTGCCGCTCACCGTGCACGGCGGCGGCGCGCTGGACGGCGGCGTGGTGGACGTGGACGCCTCCTCGTCCTCCCAGTTCGTGAGCGCCCTGCTGCTCTCCGCCCCGCGCTTCAACCAGGGCGTGGAGGTGCGGCACACCGGCGCCCGGCTGCCCTCGATGCCGCACATCCGGATGACCGTGGACATGCTGCGCTCCGTCGGTGCCCAGGTGGACGAGCCGGAGACCGGCGGCGAGCCCAATGTCTGGCGGGTCTCGCCGTCGGCGCTGCTCGGCCGGGACCTGACCGTCGAGCCGGACCTCTCCAACGCCCAGCCCTTCCTGGCCGCCGCGCTGGTCACGGGCGGCCGGGTCACCATCCCGGACTGGCCCGAGCGGACCACCCAGCCGGGTGACGCGCTGCGGCAGATCTTCACCGAGATGGGTGGCTCCTGCGAGCTGACCGAGGCGGGACTGACCTTCACCGGCTCCGGCCGGATCCACGGCATCGACGTGGACCTGGGCGAGGTCGGGGAGCTGACGCCCGGCATCGCCGCCGTCGCCGCGCTGGCCGACTCGCCGTCCACGCTGCGCGGGGTGGCCCACCTCCGGCTGCACGAGACCGACCGGCTGGCCGCGCTCACCAAGGAGATCAACGAGCTGGGCGGCGATGTCACCGAGACCGCCGACGGCCTGGTGATCCGCCCCCGCCCGCTGCACGGCGGTGTCTTCCACACCTACGACGACCACCGGATGGCCACGGCGGGCGCGGTGATCGGCCTGGCGGTGCGCGGCGTGGAGATCGAGAACGTGGCGACCACCGCCAAGACCCTGCCGGACTTCCCGCAGATGTGGGCCGGAATGCTCGGGGCCTGACGAGATGCGCCGCTACGGCAAGCACACCGACGAGGACGACATCCGCTCCCGGCCGAACCGCAAGGGCAACCGGCCGCGCACCAACATCCGCCCCAAGCACGAGGACGCCGCCGAGGGCATGGTCCTCACCGTGGACCGGGGCCGGCTCACCTGTCTGGTCGACGGCCGCGCGGTGACCGCCATGAAGGCCCGTGAGCTGGGCCGGAAGGCGGCGGTGGTGGGCGACCGGGTGGCCCTGGTCGGGGATCTGTCCGGCGCCAAGGACACCCTGGCCCGGATCGTCCGGATCGGGGAGCGGAACTCGGTACTGCGCCGGACGGCGGACGACGACGACCCGTTCGAGCGGGTGGTGGTCGCCAACGCCGACCAGCTCGCCATCGTCACCGCCCTGGCCGACCCGGAGCCGCGACCCCGGCTGATCGACCGCTGTCTGGTCGCCGCCTACGACGGCGGTCTGGAACCGCTCCTGGTGCTCACCAAGTCGGACCTGGCCCCGCCGGAGAAGCTGCTGGAGCTGTACGGCGAGCTGGACATCCCGTACGTCGTCACCAGCCGCGAGGAGCTGTACGACGCGGACGGCGGGGTCGTCGGCGGCGCGGCGGCGGACCGGGTGCGCACCCATCTGGCCGGCCGCACCACCGCCTTCGTGGGGCACTCCGGTGTCGGCAAGACGACGCTGGTCAACGCCCTGGTGCCGGAGGAGCGCCGGCGCCTGACCGGCCATGTCAACGCGGTCACCGGGCGCGGCCGGCACACCACCACCTCGGCCCTGGCGCTGCCGCTGGGCGGCGCGGACGGCTGGCTGATCGACACCCCGGGCGTCCGGTCCTTCGGGCTGCACCACGTCGACCCGTCCCGGGTGATCCACGCCTTCCCCGACCTGGAACCGGGCACCGCCGACTGCCCCCGGGCGTGCGGCCACGACGAGCCGGACTGCGCGCTGGACGCCTGGGTGGCCGAGGGCCATGCCGACCCGGCCCGGCTCGCCTCGCTCCGCCGGCTGCTCGCCACCCGGGAGCGCCGCGAGGGCGACTGACCGGGTGCCCCGCCCTTCCCGTGGGCGCACCCGGGCGCGGCCGGGCCGTGCCGCGGGCCGCCGCGCCGGGCGCCCGCGCCTGATCCCCGCCCCTCCCCCGGGCGCGCCCGGGCGCGTTGCTGCCCGGAGCGGACCGGTCGGGGCGTACATAATCGCCCGAAGCGGGGCAAACCCCTGCCCGGCGGAGCCCGGTGGCGAGCGGTGACCGGCGGGCGGCGCCCGGGGCGGTGACCCAGGTGGGAGGCGCTGATGGCGGCGTGGCTGCTGGTGATGGTCGCCGGTCTGCTGGAGACGGGCTTCGCGGTCTGCCTCAAGCTCTCGCACGGCTTCACCCGGCTCTGGCCGACGATCGCCTTCGCCGCCTTCGCGCTGGGCAGCTTCGGACTGCTGACCCTCTCGCTGCGGCGCCTGGACATCGGCCCGGCGTATGCCGTCTGGACCGGGATCGGCGCGGCGGGCACCGCCACCTACGGCATGGTCTTCCTCGGCGATCTGGTCTCTCCGCTGAAGCTGGTCTCGATCACCCTGGTCATCCTGGGCGTCATCGGTCTCCAGCTGTCCGGCTCGGCCCGCTGATCCCACCGGGCCCGCTCCCCGGAGCCCCCATGGCGGTACGGACCAGGGCGCCCAGCTCGCGGGAGCCGGGGGCCACCACGTACGACAGCGCCAGCCGGACCGCCAGCTCGCAGTGGAGCGCCAGTTCGGAGCGGGCGTCCGCGCCCGGCAGCCCCGGCGAGAGAACGGCCAGCGACCGGTCCCGTACGGCGTCCGCGAGCCGGCCCGGCGCGGGTGGACCGGCGTCGACAGACCGTACCGGCGGACCGCTCGGCCCCCGCCCCGGGCGCGGCACCCGGGGCGCCCGGGGCGGCCCGGCCGGGTGGGGCTCGGGCAGCGGTTCGCCCCAGCAGCCGGTGAGCAGCGCCCGGACCAGCGGCTTGGACCGGGCCTCGGCCACGATCCACTCGGCCGCCGCCACCAGCCGGTCGGCCCCGGTGTCCGCGGCCGCCCCGGCGGATCCGGCCGCCGGACGGTCCGGCGCACCGGCGGGCCCGCCTCCGGGCCGGGGTACCCCGGGAGCCGTCCGCTCGCCCGTCGCCCCGGCTCCGGTCACCGCGCCGATACCGACCCCTGCCCCGGCGGCGGCCTCCGCGCCGACGCCGGGGCCGGGGCCCGTACCCGAGCGCAGCACCGTCTCCACTCCGTGCAGCCAGGCGTCCGCCTCCCGCACCACCAGGGCACGGGCCAGTCCCTCCTTGCTGCCGAACTCGTTGTAGAGGGTCTGGCGGGAGACCCCGGCCGCCGCCGCGATCTCGACCATCCGCACCGCCGGCCAGGGCCGGACGGCGAGCGCCGTCAGCGCGGCGTCCAGCAGGGCCTCTCTGGCGGTGGGCATCGTCGCCTCCCAGATCGTCCCGTCGCATCCGGGGCCCAGCGGCTCCGTGCTCAGCGTTGCCGCACGGACACGTACTGTCAATAGCGCCGGAGGGCGCTCCCGAGGGGCCGCAGTCGGCCGGAACGCACCGCGCGGACGGCCGGGCCCTCACGGCGGCCGGGCCCTCGCGACAGCCCGGCCCGCGCGGCGGCCGGCCGGAACCGGGGGTGACGGCCGGCCGGAACCGGGCGGTCCGGGCCGCCGCGATCCCGGAAACGGGCTCCGGACCTGCCCCTGACCGGACCCGGATCCGGTCCGGAACCGACGGGGACTCGGGCCGGGATCGGGGGCGCGCGGCCCGGGATAGAGTGCGCCCCATGGCCGATTACCAGGACGATCTGCGTCTCGCCCACGCCCTCGCGGACGCCGCCGACGCCGTCACCACGGACCGGTTCCGGGCGCTCGACCTCCAGGTGGAGACCAAGCCGGACCTGACGCCGGTGAGCGAGGCGGACCGGGCCGCCGAGGAGCTGATCCGGGCGGGCCTGGAGCGGGAGCGGCCGGCCGACGCGATCCTGGGCGAGGAGTACGGCCTGGTCGGCTCGGGGCCGCGCCGCTGGGTGGTCGACCCGATCGACGGCACCAAGAACTATGTGCGCGGGGTGCCGGTGTGGGCCACCCTGATCGCACTCATGGAGGAGGGCCCGGACGGCTTCCGGCCGGTGGTGGGCGTGGTGTCGGCACCCGCGCTCGGCCGCCGCTGGTGGGCGGCGAGCGGGGCGGGCGCGTACACCGGGACCGGTCCGGCCGACGGCACCCGGCTGACGGTCTCCCGGGTGACGGACCTGGCGGACGCCTCGTTCGCGTACTCCTCGCTCAGCGGCTGGGAGGAACAGGGCCGGCTGGACGGCTTCCTGGAGCTGGGCCGGGCCTGCTGGCGGACCCGTGGCTACGGCGATTTCTGGCCGTACATGATGGTCGCGGAGGGCTCGGTCGATCTCTGCGCCGAGCCGGAGCTGTCCCTCTGGGACATGGCGGCGCTCGCCGTGATCGTCGAGGAGGCGGGCGGCGTGTTCACGGGACTCGACGGCCGTCCCGGCCCGCACAGCGGCAACGCGGCGGCCTCCAACGGGCTGCTCCACGAGACGCTGCTCGAATACCTCAATCGCGGCCACTGAGCAACCCATTGGCGTGAGGTCGCCAGGGAAAAGCGATCCCCTTGTTTGACCGGCGGAAGCCTGCCACTCTGAAAGTGCCCACACTTGTGAACTTGTGAACGGCTTCTCATGGGTGCCGGTGTCCCGGTGTCCGTGCGGCCGTCATCGAGGAGGTGGCTCCGCCCATGCTCGTCCGAGACGCCATGAGTACGGTGGTCCTCACCATCGGCCCGGCCCACACCCTGCGCCAGGCGGCCGGCCTGATGTCGGCGCGCCGCGTCGGCGCGGCCATTGTTCTGGACCAGGACACCAGCGGCGTCGGGATAATCACCGAGCGCGACATCCTCAACTCCGTAGGAGCCGGGCAGAACCCGGATCTGGAGACCGCCGGAGCGCACACCACCATGGACGTGGTCTTCGCCGCACCCGGCTGGACGCTGGAGGAGGCCGCCCAGGCCATGTCCCACGGCGGCTTCCGGCATCTGATCGTGCTGGACGGCGACGGCCCGATCGGTGTCGTCTCCGTCCGGGACATCATCCGTTGCTGGGCGCCGGGCCGGGAGTCCACCGCCCGGCGGGAGGCGAGTCTCGCCGCGGGGTGAGCCCGGCGGCCCCGGCCACCCCTCCGCGCGGCATACCGGAGGGGCCGACGGCATACCGGAGGGCCGGCCGCCGCCTCCCCGGAAATCCGGGAGAGGCCGCGGACCGGCCCTCCGTCCTACGACAAGCGGTCCAGTGCTGTTCAGCCGCGCAGGGCCTGGACCGCGGCCTCCAGCCGCTTGCCGAAGTCTCCGTCGGCCTGACGGAAGTTGTTGACCGCGCGCTCCGCGATGTCGTCGCGCGAGACCTTGGAGATGAACTGCGCCAGGTTGCCCACCAGGCGCTCCTTCTCGTCCTCGGCCATCAGCCGGTAGAGGTTGCCGGCCTGCACGAAGTCGTCGTCCTCGGCGTGCCGGGGCGCCTCGTGGTCACCGGTGACGCCCGAGACCGGCACCGGCTGCCAGAGCGGGCGGTCGGTCTGGACCGGGCCACCGAAGCTGTTCGGCTCGTAGTTCTTGGTGCCCGCGTGGCGGCCGTCGTAGAGGAAGCCGTCCCGGCTGTTGGTGCGCGCCTCGGTGGCGTGCGGCCGGTTCACCGGGAGGTGATCGGCGTTGACGCCGACCCGGTAGCGATGGGCGTCCCCGTACGCGAACAGCCGGCCCTGGAGCATCTTGTCCGGCGAGGGGCCGATGCCCGGCACGAAGTGGGCGGGCGAGAAGATCGACTGCTCCACCTCGGCGAAGATGTTCTGCGGGTTGCGGTTGAGCTCCAGCTTGCCGATCTCGATCGGCGGGTAGTCCTCGTGCGGCCACACCTTGGTGAGGTCGAACGGGTTGAAGCGGTAGGTCGCCGCGTCCGCCGCCGGCATGATCTGCACCTGCACCGTCCAGGACGGGAACTCACCGCGCTCGATCGCCTCGCGCAGATCGCGCTGGTGCGAGTCCGGGTCGACGCCGGAGAGCCGGTTGGCGTCGTCGGTGGTGAGGTTCTTGATCCCCTGGTCGGTCTTGAAGTGGTACTTGACCCAGAAGACCTCGCCGTCGGCGTTGTTCCACTGGTAGGTGTGCGAGCCGTAGCCGTTCATGTGACGGTACGAGGCGGGGATGCCCCGGTCGCCGAAGAGCCAGGTCACCTGGTGGGTGGACTCGGGGGACAGCCCCCAGAAGTCCCAGACGTTGTCCGCCTCCTGGGAGCCGGTGTACGGGTCGCGCTTCTGGGTGTGGATGAAGTCGGGGAACTTCACGGCGTCCTTCACGAAGAACACCGGGGTGTTGTTGCCGACGAGGTCGTAGTTGCCCTCCTCGGTGTAGAACTTCAGCGCGAAGCCGCGCGGGTCCCGCACCGCGTCCGCCGAGCCGAGGTTGCCGGCCACGGTGGAGAAGCGGAGGAAGGTCTCGGTCTGCTTGCCGACCTCGGAGAGGAACTTCGCCCGGGTGTACCGGGTCACATCGGCGGTCACCGTGAACGTGCCGTAGGCGGCGGCACCGCGCGCGTGCACCACCCGCTCCGGGATGCGCTCGCGGTTGAAGTGCGCGAGCTTCTCCAGGAGGAGCTGGTCCTGCACCAGAACCGGACCGCCGGCGCCTGCGGTCTCGCTGTTCTGATTGTCGGCCACCGGCGCGCCGGCCTCCGTGGTGAGCGGTCCCTGCGTCACGTACGCCTCCTGCGTCACTGCTTGCGGTCCTGTCCCTCGGCCGACGGTCCGGGCGCTTCCCCGCCGACCGGCCCGATCACTCCCGATCACGGTGGGTCACCCCCACCCGTCTCGGGCCACGGTCGATCGCGCTGGTCAGCGCCCCTGGTACCGGAAGTTCCCGGAAGTTCTCGAGAGTTTCCGGGCCCTTGGCCAATGCCGTAGCCGATCCTACAATGGACTTTGTCTAAGTCAATCCCTCATCCAATCCCACACTCGTTCGGGACTGGAGCGCTCCCCTGTTAGGCTGGTACGCATGAGCGACCTGTTGGAACGCCTCCGTGGCCGCGGCTGGCGCTTGACCGCGCAGCGACGTGTAGTGGCGGAGGTGCTCGACGGGGACCATGTCCACCTGACCGCCGACGAGGTGCACGCCCGCGCGGTGGAGCGCCTGCCGGAGATCTCCCGGGCGACCGTCTACAACACGCTGGGTGAGCTGGTGAGCCTCGGCGAGGTGCTGGAGGTCTCGACCGACCGCCGCGCCAAGCGGTACGACCCGAACGCGCACCGCCCCCACCACCACCTGGTCTGCGCCCGCTGCGGCGCGATCCGGGACGTCCGTCCCTCCGGCGATCCGCTGGCCGACCTGCCGGCCTCCGAGCGCTTCGGATTCACGGTCTCGGACGTCGAGGTCACCTACCGGGGCGTCTGCCCGGAGTGCGCCACCGCCTGATCGAAGCAGCCGGCCTCCGCCTGCCCGGGGCCGGCCGCCCGACTGCCCGCCGCTCTTCCCGCTGCCCCCGGCGCACCCCCGCGCCGGGGGCAGCGGCATGTTGGACGGCGAGGCGCCGGGGGCAAGGCCCTGGGGGGATGTCGCGCGCAGACGCAGACGGCACAGGAGAACCGGAACCTCCGAAAACACCGAAGACCCGGATCGCTCAGGATCCGGGTCTTCGGTCTTCAGTAGCGGGGACAGGATTTGAACCTGCGACCTCTGGGTTATGAGCCCAGCGAGCTACCGAGCTGCTCCACCCCGCGTCGGTGAACACCACCTTACGGGACCGGGGGCGCCGGTGCAAATCGCTGGTCGCGGGCCCGGTTCTCACGCGGTGAGCTCCTGGTGCAGCGCCTCGCTCAGCCGGGCGGCGCGCTCGGCCACCTCGGCGGGCCCCAGCTCGACGGCGCGGGTGCACCAGCGCCGCCCCTCGGCCAGCTCACCGCGCCGGGCGGCGAGCAGCGCCAGCCGGAGGGCGGCCCGGCCGTGACCGGCGCGGGCGGCCCGGCTCCACCAGAGCGCCGCCTCCCGCTCATTGCCCTCCCGGGCGAGCAGCAGCCCCAGGTTGAAGGCGCCGTTGCGGCTGCCCGCCTCGGCGGCCTCCCGGTACCAGCGGGCGGCCTCGGCCCCGTCCCCGCGCGCGGCGGCGAGCATGCCGATCCGGACCTGGGCACGGCGGTGGCCCTGCTCGGCGGCGCGCTCGTACCACTCCTCGCACTCGGACTTCGGCTCCTGCGGCCGCCCGAGCGGCGCGGCCCCGGCCGGCGGGCGCCGGGCGTCCAGGACCGTCGCCAGCCGGAACGCGGCCTCCGCGCTGCCGCCCCCGGCCGCCGTGCGCAGATACCGCTCGGCCGCCTGGTCGTCGCCGTCCCGCAGGCAGGCGATGCCCACCTGGAGCGCGGCCTCGGTGTGCCCGGCCGCCGCGGCCCGCTCGTACCAGCGCAGCGCCTCGCGGTCGTCGTCCCGGCTCGCGTGGAGGATGCCCAGGTTGAAGGCGGCGTCCACGCTGCCGGCCTCGGCCGCCTTGGAGAACCAGGGCTCGGCCCCGTACGGGTCACCGCTCTGGAGCAGCAGGATGGCGAGGGCGTTGGCGGCCTCCCGGTGGCCCGCGTAGGCGGCGCGGCGGTACCACTGGTCGGCCTGGGCGATCCGGTTCTGCGCCGCGTACAGCAGCCCGAGGTTGTAGGCGCCGTTGACGTCGCCCGCCTCGGTGGCGGCGCGGTACCAGCGCTCGGCGGTCTGGTGCTCGCCGCGCGCCGCGTGCAGGGCGCCCAGCGCGTTGGCCGCGTTGCCGTCGCCGTCCTGGGCGGCGCGCAGCCACCACACGGCGGCGCTGTCCTCGTCGCCCGCGTCCCGCAGCAGGAAGCCGAGGGCACAGGCGGCCCGGGACTCGCCGTCCTTGGCGGAGGTGAGGTACCAGCGGCCGGCCTCCTTGAGCTCGCCGCGCCGCTCCAGGATGGCGCCCAGGTGGAGGGCGGCCCGGCGGTGCCCGCGCGCGGCGGCCTGCCGGTACCACTGCTCGGCGGTCTCGGCCCCGTCGGCCGGCCCGCCCGTACCGGTGGCCCCGGCGCCGGTGGCCCCGGCCGCGCCGGCGCCCCGGCCGGTGCCGTCCGGGCGGTCGTCGCGGATGCCGCCCGCGCGGTCGTCGCGGCGGTCCAGGGCGCGGGCGAGCCGGTACGCGGCCTCCCGGTGGCCCTGCTCGGCGGCGGCCCGCAGCCACCGGCCGGCGCCCGCGTCGCCCCGGTGCTCCAGCAGATCGGCGAGGGCGTAGGCACCCAGCGCGTGGCCCTGCTCGGCGGACTGGCGCAGCCAGTACTCGGCGGCCGGCTCGTCGCCCCGCTCCCGGTGGTGGCGGCCCAGGGCGTGCGCGGCGGCGGCCGACCCCGCGACGGCGGCGATCCGCCACCAGCCGGCCGCCTCGTCGGCGTATCCGCGCTGGTGCAGCAGGACGCCGAGGTTGTTGGCGGCGGCCCGGTCGCCCTCGGCCGTGGCGGCGCGCAGATACGGCTCGGCGGCGTCCAGTTCGCCACGGCGGAGCAACAGGGCGCCGAGGACACTCATCGACGCGGTGTCGCCGCTCTCGGCGGCCATCCGGTGCCGCTCCTCGGCCACCGTGTCGCCGCCCTCGGCTCCGTCCAGTACCGCCGCCGCGTCCATCGCGTCACCCGCGTCACTGTCCATGGCGTCGCCGGCCGGCCCGGTCCCGCTCGCCGTCTCCGCGGCGTCCCGGGGCTGCCGCCGTACAAACCGCCCTGTCTCCAAAAGAGTTGCCCTGTCCCCCATGAATTCCATCGTCGCACCACCTGCTACCCGCGTACACCTGGTATACCGCAGCCAGTGAGGTCACTTCAGCGTTTTGTCGACTTGCCCACAGGGAGACAAGTCAAACACGTTACCCCGTCAACGCGCCGTTCCCGCACGCTCGTTCCCTCCGCCACCGGTTCGGACCACCGAAAGGCCCCTGCCCACCACCCCCGCTTCCGCCCGGTCGCCTGGCTCCGGATACGCCGAAGGCCCGGATCTGAGCAAGATCCGGGCCTTCGGTCTTCAGTAGCGGGGACAGGATTTGAACCTGCGACCTCTGGGTTATGAGCCCAGCGAGCTACCGAGCTGCTCCACCCCGCGTCGGTGAAACCACCGTATCACGGGACGGAACAGGGCCGTTTCCCCGCCCTCGGAGCTGGGGCCGGGCCCCGTACCCCTCACCAGGGCGGACGACCGTACCCCCCGCCCAGGGGGCGGACGACCGTGCCCCGGGGCCCGGACGGGCCGGTCCCCGGGGCGCGGGTGCACAGCATCAGCCGCCCGAGCCCTCCGAAGCCTCGGACGAGCCCTCCGGGGCGGACGACGCGGCCGGAGCCGACGGAGCCGACGACGCGGCCGGGGCGCCCGAAGGCCGTGCGGGTGCCGCCGGCTTCCCCGAGGCCGCCGGGGACGACGGGGCCGCCGGCTTCTCGGCGCCCTGCCCGGCCCGCCCGGACTTCATCCTGCTCTCGGCCTCGGCCGCCTCCCGCAGCGCGTCCGCCAGGGCCTTCTGGGCCTTGCCGTACGCCTCCCAGTCGACCTGGGCACCGGGCTTGCGCAGCGCCGCCTCGCTGTCCGAGAACGCCTTCTGCGCGTCGGCGATGGCCTGCCGGAGCGCGGCCTCGTCGGTGGCCGGCGGCTGCGGGGTCTCGCCCGGCGGCCGCTGCCCGGGCGGGGTCGTGCCCTCCACCCCGAAGACCGCGTTGAGCGCCTCGGTCAGGGTGTTCTCGAAGACGGTGGTGTCCTTGGTGGTGTCGCCGGACGGCTGGTCCGCGTCCACGTAGGAGACCGCCACCTTCTTCAGCAGCGGATAGAGCGCGTTCCGGCCCTGCGCGTACACCGGTTCCACGTAAAGGAAACCGCCGTCCAGGGGAACCGTCAGCAGATTTCCGTACTGGATGTCGGAGTCGGCGCCCCGCATGTCCCGGACGAACTGCGCCACCGACGGCAGACCGTTGAGCTTGCTCTGCACCTGCGCCGGGCCCGGCACGTCCGAGGTCACCCGAAGGAGTCTGATCCGGCCGTAGTCCTTGCTGCCGGCGTCGGCGTCGACCGCCATGAACCCGCCCAGGTTGGGCCGGCCGTTGGGGGTGAACGTCGTCGTCAGGGCGAACTGCTGCTGCTTGTCGCCCGGCATCTTCATGCTCAGGTAGTACGGCGGAACCGCGTTGCCGTCCTTGTTGGTCGGGTCGGCCGGCACCTGCCAGGCGTCACTGCCGCTGTAGAACTGGGCGGCGTTCTCGACGTGGTAGCGGGTGAGCAGCTCGCGCTGGACCTTGAACATGTCCTGCGGGTAGCGCAGATGGGCCTTGAGGTCGGCCTCGATGGCGCTCTTCGGCTCGACCGTGCCGGGGAACGCCTTCATCCAGGTCTTGAGGACCGGGTCCTCGGTGTCCCACTGGTACAGCTTCACCGTGCCGTCATAGGCGTCGACGGTGGCCTTCACCGAGTTCCGGATGTAGTTGACCTGGTTCTGCTGGGCCACGACCGCGCGGGTCTGGTTGCCGGCGGTCAGCGAGTCCGTGGTGGTGGAGCCCAGCGTCGTACGGGAGGCGTACGGGTAGCCGTCCGAGGTGGTGTAGGCGTCCACGATCCACTGGATGTGGCCGTCGACGACGGCCGGGTAGGCGTCGCCGTCGATGGTCAGCCAGGGGGCCACCGCCTCCACCCGCTCCTTGGGGGTGCGGTTGTAGAGGATCCGCGAACCGTCGCCGATGGCGCCCGAGTAGAGGATCTGCGGCTCGCTGAAGGCCACCGCGTAGGCGGCGCGGTTGAACGCGCTGGCGAGGCTGACGCCGCTGTTGCCCCGGTAGCTGGTGGTCTTCTCGCCGTTCTCCTCGTAGTCGAGCTCCTTCTGCGGGCCGCCGACGATCGAGTACTGCTCGGTCTTCTCGCCGTAGTAGATCCGCTGCTCGTACTTGCCCTTGGCGACCTGGCCGGTGGTGGGCAGCCCGGACTCGGTGAAGACCGGGGAGCCGTTGGCGTCGGTGGTGGTGCCGGTCGCCATGATGGCGCCGTAGCCATGGGTGTAGGTGAAGTGGTCGTTGATCCAGTTCCGCTTGGGGATGCCCTTGATGTTGAGCTCACGCAGACCGACGATCGTGTCCCGGCCCTGGTAGCGGTCGACGTCCAGGGTCATCGGGAACTGGTAGTACCGCCGCTTCTGCTCCAGCTGCTGGAAGGTGGGCGAGACGATGTTCGGGTCCACCAGGCGGTAGCTGGCGGCCGTGCCGGCGTCCGCCCGCAGGGTGTCCTTGTCCTTCACCGTCGACTTGCCGGAGTAGTTCTCCAGCTTGGTGGCGTCGATGTCGTACGCCTTGCGGGTCGCGTCGATGTTCTTCTTGATGTACGGCGCTTCCTTGGCCTGCTCGTTCGGCTGGACCTGGAACTTCTGCACGATCGCCGGGTAGAGCCCGCCGATCAGGATCGCGGAGAGCACCATCAGACCGAAGCCGATCACCGGCAGCTGCCAGGTGCGGCGCCAGAGGGTGGCGAAGAAGAGCACCGCGCAGATGACGGCGATGCAGAACAGGATGGTCTTGGCCGGCAGATAGGCGTTGGCGTCGACATACCGCAGGCCGGTCCAGTTGCCGGTGGCCTTGAAGTCGCTGGACTTCACCGCCAGGCCGTACCGGTCGAGCCAGTACGCGATCGCCTTCAGCGCCACGAAGACGCCCAGCAGCACCGAGAGATGACCGGTCGCGGCGGCGGTCGCCCGGGCTCCGGGACTGGTGATCCGCAGCCCGCCGTAGAGGTAGTGGGTCAGCGCGGCGGCGACCAGCGACAGCACGGCGGCGGCGAACCCGAAGCCGAGCAGGAAGCGGTACCAGGGCAGGTCGAAGGCGTAGAACGACACGTCCATGTCGAACTGCGGATCCCTCTGGCCGAACGGCACCCCGTTCACCCACATCAGCCAGGTCTTCCACTGCCCGGAGGCGGAGGCACCGGCGATCAGCCCGATCAGCGCGGTGACCGCGAGCAGCACCCACTTCTTGAACGGGGCCACCCCCATCCGGTACCGGTCCAGGCTCTGCTGCTCCAGCGACATCGCGCTGAGCGGCGGCCGCAGCCGGTGCGCCAGCCAGATGTTGAGCCCGACGGCCACGGCCATGAGCAGACCGAAGACCAGGAACAGCCCGATCTTGGTCCACAGGGTGGTGGTGAAGACCGAGGAGTAGTGGACGGACCGGTACCACAGCCAGTCCGTCCAGAACCCGGCGAACATGACGAAGAGCATGGCCAGCACGGCCAGCACGCCCAGTGTCATGAGCAGGGTGCGGGCCCGCCGGGACGGCCGGCCGACTCTGATCCGTGGCCCGGTCGGGCCTCCGCCGCGGTCCGGCATCTGGAAAGCCAACGTGCGCCCCTCGAGTTCGCGTTCTGTTGTCGTGGTCGGTGTGCTGTGCGCTCGCGTACTGCCTGCTCGCGTACGGCGTGCTCGCACACCGCGTACTGGGTGGCGGGTACTGCGTACCGCGCACCGCGTACGGGTGTGCCGCGTGTCCGCGCCGTCACACTGAGCGGCGGCGGCCGGGGCCCGGGGACCACCGGACGGGACTGGACAAGGGTCCAGCGATCGTAGAGCCCACTGATGCAACTTACTGATGCTTTACCTAGTTCCCGTCCCGGGGTGGAAAGGAGGCAGGATGTTCCCCATGTCCAACGTTTCTCCCTCAGGTCCTCCGATGGCCGCCGGTCCGCTGACCCGCGCGGTGCTCGAAATCGACGAGTACGCGGCCGGGCTCGGCTGGGACCAGCCGGCCAGGCTCTTCGCGCTGGTCGACACGGCCCGGCTGCGCCGGCAGGAGCCGGAACTCGCCGCCCAGCTGGGTCTCGACGCCGATGGCGAGGGCGAGGAGGCCGCGCCCGCCCCGCTCACGCCGATCGAGCAGGACGAGATCCCCGCCGACCAGCCGCTGGACGAGTTCCTCGGCACCATCGCCTGGCCCGACGCGGTGGCCGGGTGCGCGATGACGGTGGAGCGGCTGATGCTGCCGCCGTCCGCCGAGGCGTCCGTGCCGGACGGCCTGGACGAGGCCGGTCTCGCGGCCTGGGTGGCCCGGCACCCGGACCGGCAGGAGGTCCGGATGACGGTGGCGGTGCTGCGGGACGGCGCGCGCGAGTCGGCGCTGCGGCTGCGCGAGAAGGACTCCCCCACCGAGGTGCTGACCGGCTCCGACCTGGTGCCCAACCTCGCCGAGGCGCTCTCCGCCACCTTCGAGGGCTGACCCAGGGCCGCCCGGGGCGCAGAGCCGGAGCCACCCGCCACCCCGGGGCCCGGCCCGTCCGGGGCCCGCCAACCCCCCGGGGGACCCGGCCGGCTCCGCTCCGGGCGGCCGCCCGGCGGGTGGTACCCGCCACCGATGCCGTACGACTCCGCCGCTCGTCCGGCCACGAGCCCGCGCACTCCTCGGAGCGCGGGTCCCGACCGCCTCGTCCCCGGGCGCCGCTCGTCAGGAGTCCCGGGGTCACCGCCCCGTCCCCCGGCGCCCGGCCCGTCCGCCCCGCTCGTCAGGAGGTCTTGCAGGCCGGCAGCGCGGCCGTGTCGCCGGCGCGCAGCTTCTCCAGGGACCGCACGGCGTCATGGAGCGTGTCGACCTTGATCAGCTTCAGCCCCTCGGGGGTGTCCGAGGCGGCCGCCGCGCAGTTGTCGGCGGGGGTCATGAAGTACCGGGCGCCCGCGTTCCGCGCACCGACCAGCTTCATCCGGATACCGCCGATCGGGCCCACTTTGCCGGTGTCGTCGATGGTTCCGGTGCCCGCGATGAACCTGCCACCGGTGAGGTCGCCCTCGGTCAGCTTGTCGACAAGGCCCAGCGAGAACATCAGCCCGGCGCTGGGCCCGCCCACGTCGGCGAGCTTGATGTCGACGGTGAACGGGAAGGTGTGGTCGGTGCCGGCCTGGATGCCGACCATGGCCCGGTCGCCCTCGGGCGACTTCCGGGTGGTGAGCTTCAGCTTCTCGGTGGTGACCGGCTCCCGGCGGGCCTTCTCCGCCTCGGCTGCGTCCTTGGCCGGGACGACGGTGAACTCCACGCTCTGTCCGGGCCTGTGGCGGGTGACGAGCTTGACCACATCGCCCGGCTGGGTGACCGGGGTGCCATCCACCGCCTTGACCACGTCACCCGCGTGCAGCTTGCCCTCGGCGGCGCTGTCCTTCTGGACCGAGGAGACGACCACCCGGGACGCGACCGGGATCTTCAGCTCCCGCAGGGCCGCGACCTTGGCGCTCTCCTGCGACTGGCTGAACTCCTCGGCGTTCTCCTGGGTGGACTGTTGCTCGGTCTTGCCGTCCGGGTAGAGCGTCTCGTGGGGCACCACCACACTGTCGTGGGCGAGCCAGCCCCAGAGCGCCTCCGCAAAGTTCATCTGATAGTCCGCACCGGTGACCCTGACCGTCGTCATATTGAGATGGCCGCTGGTGGGGTAGGTCTGGTGACCGGAGATCCGGAGCACCGGATCGGCGCCGTCCCCCAGGACGTTGACCGTCGGGCCCGGGCTCATCTCCGCGTACGGCACCTTGATGAACACCCCCGCGCAGAGCAGCGCGATGAGGGCGAGGGTGGAGGCGAGCATCGTCGCGGTGCGGCGTGGCATGGAACGACAGTACGGGAAGGGTCCCTCCGTGCACGCCCGGGGCCGGTCCGTCGGAGCGACGCGGGGACAGCGGCGGGAAGCGGCGGAGCAGCGGATCGGCCCGGGGGGTCAGCCGCCGGCGCGGGACTCCTCCAGCACCGGCTTCCCGGCACTTCCGGTGCGGCCCGGCCCGTCGGCCCGTTCGTCCTGGTCGGCGCCGGCCGCCCGCCCGGCCCGCTCGGCTTTCTCGGCGGCCGAGCGCTCCATCACGTCCCGGAAGCGCTCGTAGCCGGTCAGCTCCGCCGTGTCGCCCACGGTGCGGTCGCGGGAGGCCCAGCCGCCCCATATCGCCGCGCCGAGGCAGGCGAACAACGGGATCAACAACCAGGCGAGTGCTGCCATCACGACCTCCCATCCCCTGGAGCGTCCAGAGCTTGCACCTGACTGATCAGCAGATTAATCGCTGGCTGATTCAACGCTGGTGCCCGGGGTGGGGTTACGCAAATCGGGGCGCTTGACCGCCGAGTGGGTTTGATCCGCAGGTTTGAGGCCGGGCTTTCTGGTCACCCCGCCGGACGAAGGTCATGACCGGCCGGACGAGCTCCGGACGGGCGGCCCGGAGCGGCGGGGGTCAGGGGCGGGATCAGCAGGCGCCGACCCACTCGTCCGTGCCGTCCGAGAAGCGCTGGTGCTTCCAGATCGGCACGGAGTGCTTGAGGTCGTCGATCAGCATCCGGCAGGCGTCGAACGCCTCGGCGCGGTGCGGGCAGGAGACCGCCACGATCACCGCCACGTCGCCCACCCCCAGCTCGCCCACCCGGTGAACGGCGGCCAGCGCCCGGACCGGGCGGTTGGCCACCACCTTCTCGGCCACCCTGCGCAGTTCCGCCTCGGCCGAGGGGTGGGCAGAGTAGCCGAGCCCGGCGACATCGGCGCCGCCGTCGTGGTTCCGTACGGTGCCCACGAACAGCGCCGTACCGCCGGCCGCCGCGTCACCGACCGCCCGGTGGACCTCGTCCAGGGAGAGCGGGGTGTCCCGGACGGCCAGCAGCCGGATCGGGTCGTCCGCCGCGTGCTCGCCGGGGTGGTCGTACATGGGTGCCATGGCATCCATCGTGCCGCACGGGGCGGGTGACGCGGAATTGCCGTTTCACCCGGGCCGCCGGCTCCCCGTCTTGGAGCCTCCTACAGCACCCGCCGGCCGTACGGACGCGGCCACGGCGCCCGCCCGGGCCGTACCGGAGGCACCCCGGGCCGTGCGGAAGCGCCCGCCCGGCCCGGGCCCCGGGGTTCCCGTTCCGGGCTTCCGGCGCCGGCCGCGCGGCCTCCGTCGGGGCTACAGCCCCCGGCGCCGCCGGGCCCGGCGGACCAGGGCGGCGGTGCCGAGCAGGGCGACGGTGGCCCCCGCGGCTCCGGCTGCCGTGGCGTCCTTGCGGCCCAGTCGGCGGCCCGCCACCGTGTGGCGGCCCTCCACCTCGGCCAGCAGCGCGGCGAGCACCTCCTCGTTGGTCCAGGCCGGCCGCCAGCCCGCGTCGTGCAGCCGGCTCACGCTCACCACCCAGGGGTGCATCGTGTAGGCGAGGTCGCCGGCCGGCGAGGGGGTGAGCCCGATCCGGTGGAGCCGGGCCGCCGCCCCGAGCGCCACGGCGGAGGGCAGCTCCATCCGCCGGATGCCGCTCAGCTCCTCCACCTCCTCCTGCTCCAGCCAGCCGTCGCAGCCGACCGCGAGCTCCCCGTCCACCTTCTCCAGGGCCGCGTACTCCAGGGCGCTGACCAGGTCGTCCACATGGCAGAACTGCCAGGTCGGGTGCGATCCGGCGACCACCAGCAGCCGGGGCGACTCGAAGTAGCGGGTCAGCGCCGTGTCGGTGCCGCCGACCAGGACGGCGGGCCGGACGACCGTGACCTGGAGCCCGGGGTGGGCCCGGGGAGCCCGGCGGCCGAGCCGCTCGATCTCCAGCAGGTCACCGACCCCGGTGGCCTCGGCGGTCGCCCGCAGCTCGGCGTCCTCGGAGAGCGGTACGTCGTTGTCGGGCAGGGCCCCGTAGACCATCGCGGAGGTGCACAGCACCACCCGGCGCACCCCGGCCGCCGCGGCGGCGGTCAGCACGGTCTGGGTGCCCCGCACGTTGTACGCCGTCCGGGCGGCCGCGTCGGTCTCCAGGTCCAGGTCGAGCGCGAGATGGACCACCACGTCCACGCCGCGCAGCCGCTCCGCGATGGCCGGGTCGCGCACGTCCAGCAGATGCCACTGCGCCTCGGACACCTCGCCCCGGCGCTCGTCGATGGCGATGACCTGCTTGATCTCCTCGGACGCGGCCAGCCGCCGGGTCAGCAGATCACCGACGCCGGTGGCGGCGCCGGTGACCGCGACGACGGGGCCGCGTCCCCGCCCGGCCGGCGGGGTCGATGGGTTTCGCGCTGCGCGAACCTGCGGATCTGGGGAACTCACCAGGCGTCTCCAGCGGTTGTCTTCATATACGTACGTCATTCGTACGCCAGGGGCACGTCCGTACCAGGTGGCGTCCATCCTGCCGCAGCCCACCGGCGGCCGGAGCACCGAGCCCGCCCGGCCGCCGCCGGGCGGGCGGGCGAAGGACCGGAACCGCCCCCCGAAGGGCGTACGGCACGGCCCGGCAGGACGCGCGGACGAGGGCGTACGGCGTCCCCGGCGCGGGTGCACGGCGTCCCGGCAGGGCCGTACGGCGCCCCCGTACGGCGCTCCGGCGGGGGCGCGCGGCGTACCGGGCGGGCGTACCGCCCCGTCCGCCGGACGAGATCATGACGACACGACCTACGCTGGGAGTGTTGTCGGGCAACCGCCGCCGGCCGGAGCCGGTGGCCCTACGAGCCGAGGAAACCCGTGAGTGACACCCCATTCGGATTCGGCCTTCCGCCGGAGGAGCCGGAGAACGGCGACGAAGGCAAGAAGAAGGGCCCCCAGGGTGACCCCTTCGGGTTCGGCGCGCTGCCGGGCGGTGGCCCCGGCGGGGCGGACAACCCCTTCGCCGCGATGTTCGGCTCGCTGAACCCGGCCGACCTGGGCCAGGCGTTCCAGCAGCTCGGCCAGATGCTGAGCTACGAGGGCGGCCCGGTCAACTGGGACATGGCCAAGCAGATCGCCCGGGGCACCGTCTCCCAGGGCGCCCCGGACGGCTCCAAGGACGCCAGCGTGGGCGTGGCCGAGCGGGCGGCGGTCGAGGAGGCCGTGCGGCTGGCGGATCTCTGGCTGGACGACGCGACCTCGCTGCCCTCGGGCGCGCACTCGGCCGTGGCGTGGAGCCGCGCCGAGTGGGTCGAGGCGACGCTGCCGGCCTGGCAGCAGCTGGTGGACCCGGTGGCCGAGCGGGTCGGTGCGGCGATGGGCGATGTGCTGCCCGAGGAGATGCAGGCCATGGCGGGCCCGCTGATCGGCATGATGCGCTCCATGGGCGGCGCCATGTTCGGCCAGCAGATCGGCCGGGCGGTCGGCGCGCTCGCCGGCGAGGTGGTCGGCTCCACCGATGTGGGGCTGCCGCTGGGCCCGGCGAACAAGGCCGCGCTGCTGCCGCTGAACATCGAGCGGTTCGGCAAGGACCTGGGCGTCGGCCAGGACGAGGTGCGGCTCTATCTGGCCCTGCGCGAGGCCGCCCACCAGCGGCTCTTCGCCCATGTGCCGTGGCTGCGCTCGCACCTGTTCGGCGCCGTCGAGGGCTACGCCCGGGGCATCAAGGTGGACACCTCCAAGCTGGAGGACGCGGTCGGCCAGCTCGACCCGGCCAACCCCGAGCAGCTTCAGGAAGCACTCCAGCAGGGCATGTTCCAGCCGGAGGACACCCCGGAGCAGAAGGCCGCCCTGGCCCGCCTGGAGACGGCGCTCGCGCTGGTCGAGGGCTGGGTGGACGCGGTGGTGCACGCCGCCGCCAAGTCCCGGCTGACCTCGGCGGACGCGCTGCGCGAGACGTTGCGCCGGCGCCGGGCGACGGGCGGTCCCGCCGAGCAGACCTTCGCCACGCTGATCGGGCTCGAACTGCGCCCCCGGCGCCTCCGGGACGCCTCCCGGCTCTGGGCCTCGCTCACCGACGCGCGCGGCGTCGACGGGCGGGACGGCCTCTGGGAGCACCCGGACATGCTCCCGACCGCCTCCGACCTGGACGACCCGGACGGCTTCGTGCACCGCGAGCACGCGGACTTCTCCGAGCTGGACAAGATGCTCGGCGAGGCGGCCGGCGGGCGGACGAGCCTCCGCAAGGACGCCGCCGACGGCGACGCCGACAGCACCGGTTCCGACGCCGCCGGGAAGGCCCCCGGCGACTCCGACCAATCCGGGGATTCCGGTGCGTCCGGGGATTCGGGCCCGTCCGGCTCGGACGAGGGCCCCGGCACCGCCCCCGGCACCGACCGGTGAGCCTGCACGACGACGCGGCCCTGGTGCTCAAGGAGTACCAGGGCTCCGGGGACCAGCCGGAGCTGTGCCAGGTGTTCCTGGACCATCTGGCGGCCCACCCGGACGGCATGTGGAAGGCGTGCGGGGCCGGCCATCTGACCGCCAGCGCCCTGGTGGTCGACCCGGAGCGGGGCCGGGTGCTGCTCACCCTGCACCGGAAGCTCGGCATGTGGCTCCAGATGGGCGGCCACTGCGAGCCGGGCGATCCGACGCTGGCCGCGGCGGCACTGCGGGAGGCCACCGAGGAGTCGGGGGTGCCCGGGCTGACCCTGCGGCCGGGCGGCCCGGCCCGGCTGGACCGGCACCCCATCCCGGCGCCCTGCCACTGGCACCTGGACGTGCAGTATCTGGCGGTGGCGCCGCCGGGAGCGGTGACCGCGATCAGCGACGAGTCCCTGGACCTGCGCTGGTTCGGGTACGACGAGGTGGCGGAGGTGGCCGACGCCTCGGTGGTCCGGCTCGCGGAGGCGGCCAGGGCCGCGTTCGGACCGGCCCGCTGACCGTCGGCCGACGCGCCGGCCGGCCGGCGGCCTGTGCGCTGACCGGCGGCCGGACGGCTGACCGGTACGCGTACGGGCCGGGGTGCGGGGCCGCTGTCCCCGCACCCCGCTCCGGCTCAGCTCCAGGCGTTGCCCTGGTTCTGGGCGTGCGCGCCGTGCTGGCCGACGCCGTACTGGGCGCCGAGCCCCGAGCCGATCCGGGCGTGCTGCGGGGGCAGCACCTCACTGGGCTGGACCAGGGCGAAGCCGTTCCCCAGGAAGCTCAGTTCCCAGCCCTCACCCGAGGAGCCGCGCCGCCGCCGGACACTGGAGGAGTGCGTCTGCGCCTGCATCTGGACGCGCAGCCCGGAGGACCAGGCGACGATCGCGTCCGCGTCGGCGGTGGCGTACGTCTCCGGGGTGATCCGCATCATCAGCGGCTGACCTGACGTCATCAGCGCGACCCTGCCGCGCCCCGAGATGTTCAGCTGGTACTTGCCGGAGCCGGAGATGCCGTACTGGCTGTCCACCGCGATGACCTCGGTGTGCAGGGCGGAGTCCAGCGCCAGGACATAGGCGCTGTCCACGGTGAGGCCCTCCTGCTCGACCTCCACCACATGGATGTACTGGGCGAGGTTGGCGAAGTAGACCGTGCCCTGGCCGGAGCAGCGCATCAGATCGAGGCCCTCGCCGGTGGCCGCCCGGGCGCGGCGCTGCCCGGGGGTGCGGTACTCGCCGTCGAAGTCGATCAGCCCCTGGTAGGCGACCATGGCCCCCTTGCGGGCGAGCACGTCGTCGTGGCCGGTGAGCGCCACCCGCAGCAACTGCGGGTTCTGCACGGCGTACCGCTCCTGGCTCTGCTGTTCGGTGTGGCTGAAAAGCGGACTCTGCATGACGTGTTCTCGCTCCCCCTCAGCCCCGGACCCGAAGCCGGTCGGTGCTGTCCTCACTCGGCTGTACGACGACGATTCCCTGGCCCGAGAAGGCCATCTGGTACGCCTCCCCGCTGCCCCGGCCGATCAGCGAGGACGCCGTGAAGCTGCGCTTGCCCTTCACCTTGAGCGCGGGCGACCAGGCGACGAGCGCGTCCGGATCGACGTAGGTCTCGTCCTCCCCGCGCCCGCAGTCGACCACCACCGGGGTGCCGAGGGAGGTGAGGGCGACCCAGCCGGTGCCGGAGAGGGTGACGTTCCACAGGCCCTGTCCGCTGAACTTGGCGAGTCCCTTCACCCGCTCCACGCCCCACTGGAGGTGGGCGTCGAAGGCGAGGACGTTGGAGCCGTTGACCGAGAGGGCGTCATTGTCCAGATGCAGTACGACGACATCGGCGCCGTAGTCGGCGAGGTAGAGCAGTCCGTCGCCGGAGCAGCGCATCAGCGGCATGCCCTCACCGGTCACCCACTGGGCGGCGATCTGGCGGACGGCGGGCGGATTGGGCTCGTACTGGACGAAGCCCTCATAGGCGACCATCGAACCGGTCCTGGCGTACAGGTCCTGGCCGGCGGCCATGGCGACCTTGAGCATGGCCCGGCCGTGGTTCTCCATCCGGGCCGTGACGGGGGTGGGGGCGTAGCCCGCGAGCTGCTGGTTCATTCCGGGCTCCCTCAGACCTCGTAGGGCTGGACGACGATGAAGTTGCCGGGGGCGCCCCGGAACTGGAGGTTGACGGTCTCGCCGCTGTGTCCGGGGTAGGCGTTGCGGCGCAGCCGGACCTGGCTGGAGAGGATCACCTGGGACGCGGACGACCAGGCGACGACGGCGTTGGCGTCGGCGAAGGTGGTCGGCGTGACGGGGAGGACGACCGGGGTGCCCCGGGTCTTCACCACTACCGTGCCGCTGCCCTGGAACTGCATGGTGAACAGCGCGCCGCCGGGTATGCCGTGGCCCTCGATGCGGCGGACCTCGTGGTGCAGGGACTCGTCGAAGGCGAGCACGTTCTCGGCGGAGACGCAGATGCCGTCGCCCTGGAGCTCGATCGGGTGCAGATGGGCGCCGTCCTCGGCGAGGAAGACCTGGCCGCGTCCGGTGCAGCGCATCAGCTGCATCTCCTGGCCGGTGGCGTTCCCGACGATCCGGCCGGTGAAGCCGGCGCCCTTGTAGCCGAAGTCGACCTTGCCCTGGTACATGACCATGCTGCCCTGCCGGGCCAGTACGGGCGTCCCGCCCATCGCCAGGTCGACCCGCATGAGCTGCTGGTTCTGCGGGGTCCAGCGCTGGCCGGTCGGGGTCTCGCGGTACTTCTGGAGGGCGGCCGCGAGCCCGGGCCCGCCGGCCGGCGCGGCCGCCGCTGGGGGTTGCTGGCCGTAGGGCGCCGGCTGTCCTCCGTACCCCGGGGGCCGGCCATGGGGGGGCGTCTGGCCGGGGGCCGGCGGCTGTCCGTAGCCCTGGGGCGCGCCGGCCGGGGGCTGGCCGTAGCCGGGCGGCTGCCCGTACCCCGGGGGCTGTCCGTAGCCGGGCGGCGGGGTCTGGCCGTGGCCGGATGGTTGCTGGCCGTGCGGGGCGGGGGCGCCCGGGTGCGGGGGCTGACCGGGGTGGCCCGGGGCCCCGGGCTGCGGGGGATCACCGTAGGGCGCGGCCGGCGGGGCGAGCGGAGCGGCCAGGGTGGGCGCGGAGTGCAGCTGCGGCGCCGGGGCCGGGGCGGGGACCGGGGCGCCGAACGGCGGGGTCCCGGCCGCCGGGGCCGGAGCGGGCGGCGACGGAGGCGCGGCGGACGACGGGGCGGCCGGGGGCGCCGGGGCGGCCGGGGGCGCGAACGCCGGCGGCGCGAAGGCGGGCGGCGCGGCGGCCGCCGGCTCCTCCTCGGCGACCTCGCCGCCGAAGTTCTTCAGCAGCGCCTCCAGACCGCCGTCGAAACCCTGGCCGACGGCGGCGAACCGCCAGCCGTCCTTCCGGTAGAAGTCGCCCAGCATCACCGCGCGCTCGGTGCTGAACTCGGAGCCGTCGAACGCGTACCGCGCGACCTCCTCGCCGCCCGCGACGATCCGCAGATACCCGGAGCCCGTTCCGGACATCTGCCCGGCGCCGTCGATGGCCGCGGTGAAGGAGAGCCGGTGGATGTGGTCGGGCACGCGGTCGAGCGTGACCCGGAAGGACTCGGTGTCCCCGGCCTGCGCGCCGAGCAGCTGGATGGACTCCTCGGGCGACTTCGGCTGATTGAAGAAGACGAAATAGCGGTCGTCGGAGAGCCGTTCGGCGGCGTCGAGTCCGAAACAGCTGATGTCGAAGGTCAGTCCCGGAGCGTCGATCCGCACACCCACGTACAGATCGGTTCCGGGAGTGAGATCACTGATCCTGGCCTTGTGGCCGCGCTGGAATTCCCTGGCCATGCGTAACGACCGTCCCCCGTCCGTACCGGAATGCGATTGCGTCGCGCCAGGCTAACGGCTGCCGGCGACATCCGGCCAAGACGGTACGGATTCGGTACCGGACAGGTCCGGCAGAGCACGGGTTGGATACAGGGTGAGTCCGGTGCCGGGCGGGTGCGGTACGGACGGGTTCGGTACGAACGGGTGAGGCCGGTGATCCCGGCGGTGTTCACTCTCCGCCGTCGTCCGGCGGGCCCGGCAGCCGGCCGGCCGCCACCACGCCCTCCAGGAACCCCCGGGCCCGCTCGGTGCGCGGGTACGCCTCCAGCAGCCGCCAGAAGTCCGGCCCGTGCCCCGGCACCAGCAGATGGGCCAGCTCGTGCAGGAGCACATAGTCCACGACGTACTCGGGCATGCCCCGGAGCCGGTGGGAGAGCCGGATGCTGCCCTCGGCCGGAGTGCAGGAGCCCCAGCGGGTGTTCTGGTTGGTCACCCAGCGGACCGTCGCCGGACGCGCCCGGCCGCCGAGGTACTGCGCCGAGAGGCGGGCCGCGCGCTCGGCCAGCTCGCTGTCGCCGGGCCGGCGGCGGCTCTCCTGGGCGGCGAGCTTGTCGAGCATCACGCCGACCCAGCGCCGCTCCTCCGCCTCCGACATCCGGGCCGGGATGAGCACCACGGTCCGGTCGCCCTCGCGGTAGGCGGACACGGTCCGGCGCCGCCGGGAGCTCCGGCGGACCTCGATCGCGCTCGCCCCGGCGTCGCGGGACGGGCCGCTGAGCGGACTGGGATGGTGGTCGGCGGGCACGCCCCGACGTTACCCGCTGTCAGCGCCCGCCGTCCGCCCGCGCCACTCTCCCGTGGCGACCGGCGCAGCGCGTCGCGGACCCGGAGAAGACCGCCGGCCCCGTCGGCTCGGCTCATCTCAAACGATGAAAGACCCGCCCCTGTGGACAACTTTCCGCGTGCTCTTCGCGGGGCGGGCATTCTGACGAACACGCCGAAGAAACGGCACGAGCGACAGCGTCAATGACAGCGAGACGGAAACACACAGCCCCGGCGCGAGACGCACGAGACGCCGGAGATCACGGGGGACGGCATGCATCCAAGACTGAAACCGGCGCTGCGGAGCGCCTGGCGGAGTTTGCAGCAGGTGCAGTTCGGCATCACGCCGGCGCACTCCGTGCTGCTGGGCCCGGTGGACACCACCACCGGAAGTCTGCTGAGCCTGCTGGACGGGACGCGCGGCCCGGAGCTGCTCCGCGAGGCGGCGCGGAAGCTGAGACTGCCGGACGGGCGGCTGGAGCTGCTGCTCGACCGGCTGGCGGCGGCGGGGCTGCTGGACGACCCGGCCGACGGCGATCCGGCGGTCATCGCACTGCGCGAGCGCCCGGAGGCCGACCGGCTCCGCTCCGACCTGGCCTCGCTCTCCGTCGTGCACCGGGAGCCCGGGGCGGCGGGCCGGCGGCTGGCGGCCCGGCGGGAGCTGCGGGTCCAGGTGCGGGGCGCGGGGCGAGTGGGGGCGGCGGTGGCGGCCCTGCTCTCGGCCGCCGGTGTGGGGCGGGTCGATGTGCTGGACGGCGGCCGGGTGCGGCCGTGGGAGGTGTCGCCCGGCGGGCTGCCCGGCGACGCGGTGGGCGAGCGGCGTGACACGGCGGCCCGGCGGCTGGTCGGGCGTTCGGCCCCGGGCGGGCGGCTGCCCAGGGCCGCGCCGGAGGGAGCCGGGCGCGGGGCCGGGTCGGGGCCGCTCGCGGAGCCGGGGCTGGCCCTGGTGGTGGTCGCGCCCCGGGACGGCATCGGGGTGTACGCGCCGGACTCCCGCCCGGCCGAGGACTGGATGGCCACCGGGACGCCCCAGTTGTACGCCGGGGTGGCCGAGGCGACCGCGGTGGTGGGCCCGCTGGTGCTGCCGGGCGGCACGGCCTGCGCCCGCTGTCTGGAGCTGGAGCGGGCCGACCGGGATCCCTCCTGGCCCCGGTTGGTGGCACAGTGGCGGTCGGGGCTGCGGGAGCTGCCGCCGCCCTGCGACGTGGCGCTGGCCTCGGCGGTGGCGGGGCTGGCGGCGGCCCACGCCCTGGCCTTCCTCGACGGCGACCTCCCGGCGAGCACGGGTGCCCGCTGGGAGGCGTCGCTGCCGCTCCTGGAGTGGCGCTCGGAGCGGCTGGCGCCGCATCCGGAGTGCCGCTGCGGGGCGGCCGGACGGGCCGGCGGGGAGGAGCCCGGGGCGGCGCCGGAAGGGCAGGACACAATGGGCGGGACAGCGGTCACCGGCGGGGCCGGCGGCCCGGGACGGACGCGGCAGGGCAGTCAGGGACTTGGAGGGGCGTATGTCTGATCTTCCACGCAAGGCGGTCACCCGGACCGCCAAGCTGGCCGCGCTGCCGCTGGGCTTCGCGGGCCGGGCCACCTGGGGCCTGGGCAAGCGGATCGGCGGCAAATCGGCCGAGCTGGTGGCCAGGGAGCTGCAACAGCGCACGGCCGACCAGCTGTTCAAGGTGCTGGGCGAGCTGAAGGGCGGGGCGATGAAGCTCGGGCAGGCGCTGTCCGTCTTCGAGTCGGCCCTGCCGGAGGAGGTCGCCGGCCCCTACCGGGCGGCCCTCACCAAACTCCAGGAGGCGGCGCCACCGCTGCCCGCGGCCACCGTGCGCGCGGTGCTGGCGGAGCGGCTGGGCCCCGAGTGGCGGGAGCTGTTCCAGGAGTTCACGGACACCCCGGCGGCGGCCGCCTCGATCGGCCAGGTCCACCGGGCGGTCTGGCGGGACGGCCGCGAGGTCGCGGTCAAGGTGCAGTACCCGGGCGCGGGTGACGCCCTGCTCTCCGATCTCACCCAACTGAGCCGGTTCGTCCGGCTGCTGGGGCCGCTGGTGCCGGGCATGGACATCAAGCCGCTGATCAGCGAGATGCGCGCCCGGGTGGCCGAGGAGCTGGACTACGGCCTGGAAGCCCGGTCGCAGCGGGCGCACGCCGAGGAGTTCGCGGACGATCCCGATGTGGTGGTCCCGGCCGTGGTGCACCAGTCGGACCAGGTGCTGGTCACCGAGTGGATCGACGGGGTGCCGCTCTCCGAGGTGATCGCGGACGGCACCCCCGAACAGCGCGACCGGGCCGGTCAGCTGCTGGCGAGGTTCCTCTTCTCCGGCCCCGGGCGCACCGGTCTGCTCCACGCGGACCCGCACCCGGGCAACTTCCGGCTGCTGCCGGACGGGAAGAGCGACGGAGCCGGCTGGCGGCTGGGGGTGCTGGACTTCGGCACCGTGGACCGGCTGCCGGGCGGTCTGCCGGAAACCATAGGCGCCTCCCTGCGGCTGGCCCTGGCGGGCGAGGCGGAGAGCGTCTACGGGCTGCTGCGTCAGGAGGGGTTCGTCCGGGAGTCGATCGAACTCGACCCCGACGCGGTCTACGAGTACCTGGTGCCGATCATCGAACCGGCCAGAGCCGAGGAGTTCACCTTCACCCGGAGCTGGTTGCGCACCCAGGCGGCTCGGATCGCGGACCCCCGCTCCCCCGCACACCAGTTGGGCAAGCAGCTCAATCTGCCGCCCTCGTATCTGCTGATCCACCGGGTGACGCTGAGCACCATCGGGGTGCTCTGCCAGCTGAACGCGACGGTCCGGCTCCGCGACGAACTGGAGTCCTGGCTGCCCGGTTTCCTGCCGGAGGAGCGGCCGGAGATCCCGGAGCAGCAGTCCGCGCCCGCCGAGCCGGCCACACCGGCCACCCCCCGGAGCTGAGGGCCTGCCGGCCTGCGGGCCTGACAGTACGACCGTCGACCGCGCCCCCGGACCGGCAGCCACGGGGCCGGTCGGGCCTGGGGCTGGTCGGATGCGGGTCGGCCACCGGGCCGGGCGGCCACCGGCGGCGACGGTCACGGCCGGGGCGACTGGGGTGCCGACGGTCACGGCCGGGGCCCCGGCGTTCCCGGCGCGGACGATCCCCGGCCGCACGATCTCCAGCCCGCACGGTCCCCGGCCGGGGCCGCCGGGCCGGACCGGCGGGGCCCCCGGGGGGCGCGCCGGCGGGCAGTCGGCAGGCCGCACCGGCGTCCGGCGGGGCGGCTCACCACCAGGATGAGTCGAGCCTGCTCTCGATGGCGCGGATGTGGTCCCGGGCACACCGCTCGCAGAAGTACTGACGGGTGCCGTTCTCCACGGAGCAGAGCCAGGTCGCCGGCACGCCGTCGGCGGTCGCGCCGCAGCGGGCGCAGACGGCACCGGGCGCCCCGGGGCCCGGGGCGGAGGAGGACACGGCAGGAGCGGAGGGCGGAGTCCGGTCGTTCACCACGAGACGATAACCCCACCGGCCACCGGCACCGGGGAGAACTCACGGAAGAGCCGGTCCGGCCCTCGAACACTCCTGAACGCCCGTGGGGGCCGGTCCGGAGCGGACCGGCCCCCACGGGGAGCTGAAGGAGCTGACGGGATCTGGCCGGGTCAGTGCATGACCGCCATGGCCAGCGCCCGGCGGGCACGCAGCGAGACGCGCTCGGCGCGCCGCTGCATACGCCGGGCCGCCACCAGGCGCACGGCCTGGCGCTCCGCCTCGGCTTCCCGCAGGCGCTCGTGCATATGCGCACGGGCCAGGGCTTCTTGGAGCAATTGCATGTCACGGATCCTGTTCTGGCGCGACACGGGCGCGCCGGTGGCGGAAGGAAAGTCCAGGTGGTTCGCGGAGCCGAAGGGCTCGCGGGTGGAAGAGGTCATCTGAGCCTGCTTCTGGGGGTCGTGCGTCAGGGGGCGATCGATGGTGCCGGTGGCGTTCATGCCGAGACCGGGTTCTTGCGCGGACGGCCACGCGGCCGCTTGCGCGCCACGACCACTCCCTGGACGAAGAGCTCACCGCCCCAGACACCCCAGGGCTCGCGCCGCTCCTTCGCGCCCGCGAGGCAGGCGGCCATGAGCGGGCAGGTGCGGCAGAGGGACTTCGCGTACTCGACGTCGGCCGGCGACTCCGCGAAGAAGACCTCGGGGTCATAGGCGCGGCAGGGCACGGGCGTGGCGAGGTTCTCGATGGCGTCGTCGAGCGCGGTGAGCGCGGTGAGCGCGGTGAGCGGAGCGAGGGGGGTCAAGTCGGGGTCCTCCGTGAGGGGCGGGGCGATCGCGTCGGAAGGCGGTACGGACGGGGCGTGCGCTTCGAGTTGCACGGTGGTGTCTTCCTCGTCTGGTTCGGTCCGGCCGGTCGGCCGGTGGGCTGGTACCGGGTTCTGCCTGTCCCGAGGCCCCTTCGGTCCGTTCCGCCCGGTCGGGCAAAACAGAAGGGCCGCGGATCCCGGGTGGGGTTCCGCGGCCCTGAAGGCGCCGGCCTGATCACTGGATCAGGCTGGATCACTCCAGGGTTCGAGCCCACGGAAGGCCCACATGGTGTGGTGCTGCGTCTGCTGCTTGTGTTCGGCACCGGTCGCCGCGCAGGCATAGGCCGTGGCCTCCGCCGCCGCTACTCCTGCTTCCAGCGCCTTGGTCGGTCGCTCATTCCGCTCCCGGACGGGCAGAGCCGCCGGGAGGGCCAGGGGACGCACGGCTGCGAAGCCGGACATACCGGTGCCCTGGACCTGGAACGCCGAGGCGGAGAGGCCGAGCGAGCAGGTGGAGGCGGAAATCGGGCGATCGGTCAGTTTGGCGGTGGTGCTGGTGTTGATGCTGATCACTGGACTCGCCTCCTCTCGGCGTCTCGGGGGGAGACCGGCCGGGGCCGGCTCCGCACGTATTCGGATGGATTAGTACAGCACGAGGACCGGGCTTCCAGGAAGCCGCCGTTCTCGTGGTTAAGAACCTATGGGGATCGCGGGCGCCCGCGCAAACTATTTTTCCGATGACTTCTCACGCATCTGCCAGGTGGTCTGATCCACCGTTCTGACCTGCGCAGATGGCCAGGACATCGGCGCCGAAGCGGTCCAGCTTGCGGACGCCGACGCCGGCGATGCGGGCGAGCTCCCCGGCGTCCGACGGGACCGCCTCCGCGATCGCCATCAGCGTCTTGTCGGTGAAGACGCAGTAGGCGGGCTGGGCCAGCTGCCGGGCCTGTCCGGCCCGCCAGTCGTGCAGACGGTTGTAGAGGCCCTCGTCCATGTCGGAGGGGCAGTCCTCGCAGCGCGTCAGCTTCATCGCCCCGGCCTCGGTGAGCGTGGTGCCGCAGACCCGGCACCGCACCGGGCCGCGCGCCCGGCGCCGGCCGCCGCCCGTGCCGCGCCCCGCGCCCCCGGGCTCCCCGGCCGCGTCGAGCGGTGAGCGGGGTCCCGGTGCCGCCGCCGAGCCGGTCCGCAGGCCGTGCAGGAACCGGCTGGGGCGCCGGGAGGCCCTGCCCCCAGGCGAGCGGGAGAGCGCCCAGGAGAGGGCGAGGTGCAGCCGGGCCCGGGTGACCCCGACGTACAGCAGCCGGCGCTCCTCCTCGATCTGCTCCTCGGTCCTGGCGTAGGTGATCGGGAGCATGCCCTCGGTGAGCCCCACCAGGAAGACCGCGTCCCACTCCAGGCCCTTGGCCGCGTGCAGCGAGGCGAGCGTCACGCCCTGGACCGCCGGGGCGTGCTGGGCGGCGGCCCGCTCGTCCAGCTCCGCGACGAGGTCGCCCAGGGTGGCGCCCGGCCGGGCGGCGGCGAAGTCCTCGGCCAGCCGGACCAGCGCGGCCAGCGACTCCCAGCGGTCCCGGACCGATCCCGAGCCCGCCGGGGGCTCGGGCGTCCACCCCTTGGTGGAGAGCACCGCCCGCACCTGGGACGGCAGGTCCACCACGTCGTCGAGCAGCGCGTCATTGCCGCCGAACCGGGCGGCCCCGCGCAGCGCCGCGCCCGCCTCCCGGACCTCCTGCCGCTCGAAGAACCGCTCGGCCCCGCGCAGCTGGTAGGGGACCCCGACGTCCGCGAGGGCCTGCTCGTAGACCTCGGACTGGGCGTTGATCCGGTACAGCACCGCGATCTCGCCCGCCGGGACACCGGCGGCGATCAGGTCCCGGATCCGGCGGGCGGCGCCCTCGGCCTCGGAGGGCTCGTCACCGTACTCGGTGAAGACCGGCTCGGGGCCCGGGTCCCGCTGCGAGACCAGGGCGAGCCGGTGGTCGGCGGCCCGGCCCCGGGCCTGGGCGAGCAGACCGTTGGCCAGGTGGACGACCTGGGGGGTGGAGCGGTAGTCCCGGACCAGCTTCACCACGGTCGCCCCGGGGTGGCGGGTCCGGAAGTCCAGCAGGTGGTCGGGGGTGGCGCCGGTGAAGGAATAGATGGTCTGGCTGGCGTCCCCGACCACGCAGATGCTGTTCCGGTCCCCGAGCCACAGCTCCAGCAGCCGCTGCTGGAGCGGCGAGACGTCCTGGTACTCGTCCACCACGAAGTGCTGGTACTGCCGTCGCACCTGGTCCGCGATGTCGTGCCGGTCCTGGAGGACGGCGACGGTCAGCAGCAGCACGTCCTCGAAGTCGATGACGCCCCGGTCCCGCTTCAGCTGCTCGTACATGGCGTAGATCTGGCCGATCTCGGCCCGGTCGCGGGGGGCGTCCCGGCCGGCCCGGACGGCCGCCGCCGGGTAGTCGGCGGGCACGGTCTGGGTGACCTTGGCCCACTCGATCTCGCCGGTGGTGTCGCGCAGCTCGTTCCGGTCCAGCCGGACCCGGCAGCGGGCCGCCGCCTCGCCCACCAGCTGGACCTTCCGCTCCAGCAGCCGGGGGATCTCGCCGCCGATGGCTTTCGGCCAGAAGTACTGGAGCTGCCGGAGCGCCGCCGAGTGGAAGGTCCGCGCCTGCACCCCGCCGGCGCCGAGCTGCCGCAGCCGGCCGCGCATCTCCCCGGCCGCCCGGTTGGTGAAGGTGACCGCGAGCACCGTCGCGGGCTGGAGGATGCCCGCCCGCACCCCGTAGGCGATCCGGTGGGTGATCGCCCTGGTCTTGCCCGTACCGGCGCCGGCCAGCACACACACCGGCCCGTGCAGGGCGGTCGCCACCTCGCGCTGCTCCGGGTCGAGCCCGTCGAGCACCGCGTCGGCGTCCTGCGGCGGCAGCGCGTACTGGCTCGCGCCGGCGGTGCCGGAGGCATGCGGGAAGAGGGTGGAGTGCGGGGCTGATGTCACCCTGCCATGCTGCCAGGTCTCCCGGCGGCTGCGCGGCGCCCGTCCACAGTCCCGTCCCGACCATCACATTTTCGCCACCGCAGAGGATCAAGGAACGCCGGTGTGGCCGGGGCCGCACCGGGAATGGTTCGCCGGGTCCGGACGTTCTCCGGTGCGACGACGCCGAACCCAGAAGGAGCGCGAGAAGCGATGCAGGGCACTGTGACGATGTACAGCACCACCTGGTGCGGCTACTGCCGGCGGCTGAAGAGCCAGCTGGACCGCGAGGGCATCGCGTACACCGAGATCAACATCGAGCAGGACCCGGAGTCGGCCGCGTTCGTGGAGAAGGCCAACGGCGGCAACCAGACCGTGCCCACCGTGCGTGTGGCGCCCGCCACGGGCGGCGCGGAGGTCGTCATGACCAACCCGAGCCTGGCCCAGGTGAAGCAGGCGCTGGCCGTCTGAGGCACCGGACGCGCCCGTCGCGAGGAGGCCCCACCGCCGGAAGGACCGGGCGGCGGGGCCTCACGCGTGCCGGGCCCGGGCCGGCGGGCGGCGGGGGCCGCGGCTGCCGGGCCGGGGGTCAGCGGGTGGGGAGGGGTTCGCCGTACCAGATCTCGATGAGGCGGGAGGCGATGGAGATGCCGAACGGCGGCAGCACCTCGCCGGAGGCGAAGGCGGCCCGCAGCTCGGCGCGGGAGAACCAGCGGGCCTCCTCGATCTCGTCGCCGTCCACCTGGATCTCCGTCGAGGTGGCGCGGGCGAAGAAGCCGAGCATCAGGCTGGAGGGGAACGGCCAGGGCTGGCTGGCGAGGTACTCGACCTTGCCGACGGCCAGACCGGCCTCCTCCTGGACCTCGCGGGCCACCGCCTGCTCGATGGACTCGCCCGGCTCCACGAAGCCGGCCAGGGTGGAGAAGCGGCCCTCCGGCCAGTGCACCTGGCGGCCGAGGAGCACCCGGTCCTGGTCGTCGGTGACCAGCATGATCACCGCCGGGTCGGTGCGCGGGTAGTGCTCGGCGCCGCAGGCCTGGCAGCGGCGGATGTGGCCGGCCGCGGCGATCACCGTGCGCTCGCCGCAGCGGGAGCAGAAACGATGCATCCGCTGCCAGTTCTCCAGCGCCACGGCGTGGACCATCAGGCCCGCGTCCCGGTCGCCGAGGAGCAGACCCGCCTCGCGCAGTCCGGCCGCGCGGGCGGACTGGTCCATCCGGCCCGGCAGGCTGTCCTTCTGGAGGGCGAAGTAGCTGACGCCCGCCTCGTCGGTGCCGAGGAAGTACCGGTGGGTCTCGGTGAGCGGCGCCTCGAAGGACGGGGTCATCACCAGCTCGGTGCGGCCGTCCGGGGTGTCGTCGATCAGCACCTGGCCGCCGGAGACCACGAAGACCCGGGTGGAGGGGTGGCTCCAGGCGGCCGCCAGCCAGGCCTCGTCCAGGCGGTGGTGAGCGGCACGGTCGATGCCGCTCGGTGCGGTGAGGCCGATGGGCTGCCGCCCGGCCTCGTCACTGATGGTGCTCACTTGAGGTTCCTACTCCCCCGGATCACTGGGTCGGGTACGTCTGGTCGGCGGGTCGGCGGAGCGCGTCCGGCAGGTCGCTCCACAGGTGGGCGGCGGCCTCCGCGCCCTTGAGCAGCAGGTCCAGCTCGACCTTCTCGTTGGGCGCGTGCCAGCCGTCGGACGGCACCGAGATGCCGAGGAACAGCACCGGGGCCGCCAGCACGTCCTGGAGGTCGGCCGCCGGGCCGGAGCCGCCCTCACGGGTGAACCGGATCTTCGCGCCGTCGAAGGCCGCGCTCATCGACCGTACGACGGATCGGAGCGCGGGGTGGTCGAGCGGGGTGAGGCAGGGGCGGGTGGGGGCGCCGAAGACGATCTCGTGGCGGATGCCGGGCGGGACCTGACCGGCCACCCACTCCCGTACCGCGGTCTCGATCTTGTCCGGATCCTGGCCGGCGACCAGCCGGAACGACAGCTTCAGCCGGGCCGAGGCGGGCACGATGGTCTTGCCGCCGGGGCCCTGGTAGCCGCCGCCGATGCCGTTGACCTCGGCGGTGGGCCGGGCCCAGACCCGCTCCAGGGTGGAGTACCCGGCCTCACCGGAGGCGGCGTACGACCTGGCGGTGCGGAGCCAGGTGGCCTCGTCGAAGGGCAGCTCCGCGATGAGCGCCCGCTCGGCGTCGGTCAGCTCGGCCACGTCGTCGTAGAAGCCGGGGACGGTCACCCGCTCCTGCTCGTCGTGGAGCGCGGCGACCAGCCGGGCGGCGGCGGTGGCCGGGTTGGGCACCGCCCCGCCGAAGGCGCCGGAGTGGATGTCCTGGTCGGGGCCGGTCAGCTCGATCTCGCAGTCGGCCACCCCGCGCATCCCGGTGCAGACGGTGGGGGTGGTCTCGGACCACATCCCGGTGTCCGAGACGATCACCACACCGGCGGCCAGCCGCTCCCGGTGCTCCTCCACCAGCGCCCGGAAGTGCGCGGAGCCGGACTCCTCCTCGCCCTCGACCAGCAGCTTGAGGTGGACGGCGGGCGCGGTCCTGCCGGTGGCGGCGAGATGGGCCCGGACGCCCAGGGTGTGGAAGAACACCTGGCCCTTGTCGTCGGCGGCGCCGCGCGCGTACAGCCGGTTTCCCCGGACGACGGGCGCGAAGGGGTCGGTGTCCCAGCCGTCCTCCCGGACGGCGGGCTGCACGTCGTGGTGGCCGTAGACCAGGACGACCGGCGCGTCCGGGTCGCCGGAGGGCCACTCCGCGAAGACCGCGGGACCGCCGTCCCCGGCCGTCTCCCAGACCTCCGCCACCGGGAAGCCGGTGTCCCCCAGCGTCTCGGCCAGCCACTCCGCGCTGCGCCGCACATCGGCGGCGTGCTCGGGCTGGGCCGAGACCGACGGGATGCGCAGCCAGGCGGCGAGGTCGTCGAGGAAGGCCGCGCGGTGCTGCTCGACATACGCGCGTACGGGATGGACGGCACTGTCCGGGGTGTCGCTCATATGACCGAGCCTATCCGGCGTCCGGAGTGGATCGGCCGGCCCCGGGGTGAGCTTGATCATGGGGCGCGGGCCCGGGCGGACCGCCGGCCGGGGCGGGCTCGGGGAGCAACAGGCGTTCCAGCTCCCGACGGCCCGGAAGACGGCCGGGGCGGACGACCTCCCCGGTGCGGACATAGACGAAGGCGGCGCCCACCTCGTCCGCCGGCAGACCGTGCGCCTCCGCCCAGGCCAGCCGGTAGACGGCCAGCTGGAGCGGGTCCCCGTCGCGGGTGCGGCTGGTCTTCCAGTCCACGATCTCGTACGCCCCGGTCGCCTCGTCCCGGTAGACCGCGTCGATCCGGCCCCGGACCACCCGGCCCGCCAGCTCCAGCTGGAACGGGGCCTCCATCCGGTACGGGGTGCGGCGGGCGTACGGGGTGTGCTCGAACGCCTCCTTGAGCGCGGCCAGGTCGCGTTCGTCGGCGATCTCGGGCTCGTCCGCGTACACCTCGCCGCCCGGCAGCTCGTCCGGGCCCAGCATCGGCAGCGGCAGCGCCTCGAACCGCGCCTCCACCCAGGCGTGGAACCGGGTGCCGCGCCGGGCGGCGGGCTGCGGGGGGCGGGGCATGGGCCGGGCCAGCTCCTGGGCGAAGGCGTCCGGGTCGGCGGCGAGCCGGAGCAGCTGGGAGGCCGAGAGGGAGGCGGGCAGCGGGACGTCCCGGACGGTGGCGCGGGCCCGCAGCAGCTCGCCGGTGAGCGCGTCGAGGTCCCGGTCCCAGGAGGTGATGGCCCGGGCCTCCTCGGGGGTGAGCGGCTCCCCGGGCTCCCGGGGAGCGGGCAGGGCGGGCCGTCGCCCGGGGGGCTTGACTCCGGCGGGCGTGGTGCGGGGTGCGGTCCCGGCGGCCGGGGTTCCGGCGGCTCGCGCCTCGGTGGCCGGGGTCCCGGCGGTCCGGGGCCCGGGGGCCTCGTCGGCGGTCGTGTCGGACCGGGCCGGCCGGTCCTCCCACGCGCCGGGGTCGGGCGGCAGGTCGTCCTCGGGCCAGGGCTCGGACCGGAACTCGGGCCAGGGCTCGTCCCACGGCTCCGGGGGTTCGCCGTCCGCCGGGCGCCCGGAGGCGGGCGGGAGGTCCGCCCAGAGGTCCGCGTCCGGGTCGGCCTCCGGAGCGGCCGGAGCGGTCCATGCCTCCGGAGCAGCCGGGTCGTCCGGATCCGCCGGGGCCGCCGAAAAGTCCGGGGCCACCGAAAAGTCCGCCGGGACCGGGGAAACGTCCGGGGAAAAGTCCGCCTCGTCGGCCGGCGCGTGCGGAAAGTCCGCCGGGGCGGTCGAAAAGTCCGGCCGGAGGTCCGCCGGGCCGGGGGAAAGGTCCGGGCGGGCGTCCGCCGCATACATGCCGGGGTCCGGGTACGTGCCGGGGGAAAGGTCCGGGCGGGCCTCCACCGGATACGCAACGGGGCCCGGGCCCGCGCCCAGGTCCGGCTCCCGGTCCGCGTCCGGGCCAGCCGCCGCTTCCAGATACGCCAGCACCCGGTCGCGGGCCTCGCGGCGGCGGCGGAGGGAGTCGGGGTCGAGCGGCAGCGGCCAGGGCTGCTCGGTCGTGGCGGCGGCCAGCGCCGGGTTCTCGTCGCCCGCGTCCGGGTCGGGTGCCTCCGCCCAGGCCTCGACCTCCCCGTGGCCGGCCGCGCAGTGCTCGTACAGCGCCTCCAGGAAGGGCGACGGGCCCCGGGGGCGCTTCTGGGTCGGCCCCCACCAGTGGGCGGAGGCCAGCAGCAGCGACCGGGGCCGGGTGAAGGTCACATAGCCGAGCCGCAGCTCCTCGGTGTGCTGGTGCTCCTTCATCGCCTCCTTGAAGGACTTCATCGCCCCGGCGTCCCAGGTGTCGATGCCCGGCAGGGTGGGCGCGTCGCCGCGCAGGGCGTGCGGGAGCACCTGGGGCTGGGCCGTCCAGGACTCCCGGGCGCGGGCGCTCGGGAACTGCCCGGCGACCAGTCCGGGGACCGCCACCACGTCCCACTCCAGGCCCTTGGACTTGTGGGCGGTCAGCACCTTGACGGTGTTCTCGCCGCCCGGCAGCGCGTTGTCCAGGCCCTTCTCGTACTGCGCCGCGGTCCGCAGGAAGCCCAGGAAGGCGAGGAGCGACGCCTCCCCGTCGAGCGAGGCGAAACCGGCGGCGATGTCCAGGAAGTGGTGGAGGGTCTCCCGGCGGCGGGCGGCCAGGGCGTGCGGGGACGCCGACAGCTCGACCTCCAGGCCCGTCTGGGCCAGCACCCGGTGCAGCACGTCCATCAGCGGGTCGGCCAGCGAGCGGCGCAGCTCCCGCAGCTCGGCCGCGAGCCGGGCGAACCGGACCCGGGCCTCGGCGGAGAACGGCAGCCCGCCGTCATCCGTGCCGGAGCCGGAGCCGGGGCCGGAAAGGGAGCCGCCCGCGTCCAGGAAGGTGTCCAGCGCGTCGGCGAGGGATATCACCTCGGCCGGGTCCACCCCCTCCACGGCGGCGGCGAGACGCTGGTCCGGGTCGGTCTCCTCGCCCGGGCGGTGGACCAGGAGCCGGGCGCGGCGGCCGAGCAGGGCCAGGTCCCGGGGGCCGATCCGCCAGCGGGGCCCGGTGAGCAGCCGGACCAGGGAGGCGTTGGCGCCCGGGTCCTGGAGCACCTCGCAGACCGCCACCAGATCGGCCACCTCGGGGAGGTGCAGCAGCCCGGAGAGGCCGACCACCTCGACCGGCACCTCCCGGGCGACCAGCTCGGCCTGGATGCGCGGGAAGTCGGTGGCGGTGCGGCAGAGGACGGCGATCTCGCCCGGCTCCTTGCCGGTGCGGACCAGATGGGCGATCGAGTCGGCCAGCCAGGCCAGCTCCTCGTCCTGGGTGGGCAGCAGGGCGACGCGCACGGAGCCGTCCCGCTCGGCGCCGGGGGCGGGGCGCAGCGCCTCCACGCCCTCGTGCATGGCCCGCAGCGGGGCGGCGAGGCCGTTGGCCAGCTCCAGCAGCCGGCCGCCGCTGCGCCGGTTCTCGCTGAGCGCGTACCGGGCGGCGGGGGTGCCGTCCCGGTGGGCGAAGTGCTCGGGGAAGTCGTCCAGATTGGCCACCGAGGCACCGCGCCAGCCGTAGATGGCCTGGCAGGGGTCGCCCACGGCGGTGACCGGATGGCCCGTGCCGCCGCCGAAGAGGCCGGAGAGCAGCAGCCGCTGGGCGACCGAGGTGTCCTGGTACTCGTCGAGCAGCACCACCCGGAACTCGTCCCGGAGGATCGCGCCCACCTCCGGCCGCTCCAGGGCGAGCCGGGCGGAGAGGGCGATCTGGTCCCCGAAGTCGAGCAGGTCGCGCTCGCCCTTGGCGGTCCGGTAGCGCTGGACCAGGCCCAGCAGCTCGCGGCGGGCGGCGGCGGCCTCCGGGATCTTGCGCAGGTCGGCGTTGCTGAGCCGGGCACCGGCCAGCTCGTCGAGCAGCCCGGTGTCGTACGCCAGCAGCTCGGCCGGCTCGACCAGGTGCTCGGCCAGCTCGGCGTCGAGCGCCAGCAGATCCCCGACCAGGGTGGCGAAGGACTTGGTGAGCGCGGGATACGGGCCGGGGGCCTCGCGGAGCACCCGGGCGGCGAGCTGGTAGCGGGTGGCGTCGGCGAGCAGCCGGGCGGACGGCTCCAGGCCGATGCGCAGACCGTGGTCGGTGAGGAGCTGCCCGGCGAAGGCGTGGTACGTGGAGATGCGCGGCTCGCCCTGGACGGCCGGGTCGCCGGTGGCCGGGTCCACCGCCGGGTCGGGGTCGGTGATCCCGGCCCGGACCAGCGCCGTACGCACCCGCTCGGCCAGCTCCCCGGCGGCCTTGTTGGTGAAGGTGAGGCCCAGCACCTGCTCGGGCGCGACCTGCCCGGTGCCGACCAGCCAGACCACCCGGGCGGCCATCACCGTCGTCTTGCCGGAGCCGGCGCCGGCTACGACGACCCCCGGGGCGGGCGGGGCGGTGATGCACTCCGTCTGCTCCGGGGTGAACGGGATGCCGAGCAGCTCCTTGAGCTGGTCGGGGTCGGTGAGGCGAGCGGTCACCCCAGAGAGGCTAACCGGCGCCACCGACAGGCCCGATTCGCCCTGTCTGTCCGGCCCTCTGCCGGGCCCTCTGCCCGAGGGCTGCCCGGGGGGGCTGTCCGGGCCGCCGGTCGCCGCGCGAGCTGCTGGCCCTCCGCCCTGCCGCCCGCCGCCCGCCGCCCGACGGCCCGGCGGCCCGCCTTCCGGGCTGTTGTCCGGGCTACCGGTCACCCGGTGGACCGGTGACTCCGACGCCCGGTCACTCCACGAGCCGCCGGCCTCCTGCCCGCCGCCCGACGGCTCGACGGCCCGACGGCTCGACGGCCCGACTGCCCGACTGCCCGGCGGCTCGACGGTCCGGCGGCCCGCCTTTCCGGGGTGCTCCACCGACCGGGCCGCCGGGTCACTCCACGATCTGCCGGCCCTCCGGGCGGGCGCTGCACGCCGAGCGGAAGGAGCAGTGGGCGCAATGCTGCCCGGCGGTCGGGGTGAACCGCTCGTCCAGCACCCGGCCGGCGGCGGTGGCCAGCAGCTCACCGACCCACTCGCCCGCCAGTGGCTCCTGGGCCTGCACCTTCGGCAGGGTCTCGCCGCCCTCCTTCCTGGGGGCGGGCTGCCTGAGCTGGACGAGTTCGGCACCCCCGGGCTCGGGGCGGCGGCCGTCGAAGACCTCGTCCAACGCGCCCTCCCGGACGGCGAGCTGGTAGACCGCGAGCTGGGGGTGGCGGGCGACCTCGTCCTTGGTCGGGGCCTGCTTGCCGGTCTTGAAGTCGACCACGTACGCCCGGCCCCGCTCGTCCGCCTCCACCCGGTCCATGGAGCCCCGGACGCGGACCTGGTACTCCCCCGCCGCCAGGGTCACGTCGAACTCCTGCTCGGTGGCGACCGGGGTACGGCCGGCCCGGTCCATGACGTGCCAGCGCAGGAACCGTTCCAGCGCGGCCCGGGCCTGCTCCTTCTCCTGGACCGACTTCCAGGGGGCGTCGAAGGCGAGGGCGTCCCAGACCGAGTCCAGGCGTTCCATCAGCACGGTGAGATCGGCCGGGGTACGGCCGGAGGCCACCTCGTCGGCCAGGACGTGGACCACGTTGCCGAACCCCTGGGCGGCGGTCGCCGGGGCGTCGGCCTTCACCTCCCGGCCCAGGAACCACTGGAGGGCGCAGGTGTTGGCGAGCTGGTCCAGCGCGCTGCCGGAGAGCGCCACCGGCCGGTCCCGGTCGCGCAGCGGCACCGTGGAGCGGGTCGGCTCGTCCAGCCCCCACCAGCGGTACGGGTGGGCGGCCGGGACCAGCGGCTGGCCCTCCTCGTCGGTGAGCCCGGCCAGCCGGGCCAGCCGCCGGGCGGCCGCCTCGCGCAGCGCCTCGGACGCCTCCGGGTCCACGGTGGTGGCCCGCAGCTCCGCCACCAGGGCGGCCACCGCCAGCGGGCGGCGCGGGCGGCCGGTGACGTCCTTGGGCTCGACGCCCAGTTCGGCCAGGAACCGGGAGGGCTGGTCGCCGTCCTCGGCGGGGGCCTTCACGGCGGTGACCACCAGCCGGTCGCGGGCCCGGGTGGCGGCGACGTAGAACAGCCGGCGCTCCTCGGCCAGCAGGGCGCCCGGGGAGAGCGGTGCGGCCAGTCCGTCCCGGCCGATCCGGTCGGCTTCGAGCAGCGAGCCCCGGCGGCGCAGATCGGGCCAGAGTCCTTCCTGCACCCCGGCGACCACGACGAGCCGCCACTCCAGGCCCTTGGCGCGGTGGGCGGTCATCAGCCGTACGGCCCCGGGACGGACCGGGCGGCGGGAGAGCGTGTCGGCGGCGATGTCCTGGGCGTCGACCTCCTCCAGGAAGTTCAGCGCGCCGCGCCCGCCGGTGCGCTCCTCGGCCCGGGCGGCGGTGTCGAACAGGGCGCAGACGGCATCCAGGTCCCGGTCCGCGTTGCGCCCGGCGGCTCCCCCGCGCAGGGCGGCATGGTGGAGCCGCTCGGGCCAGCGGGTGCCGTCCCAGAGCCGCCAGAGGGCCTCCTCGGCCGTCCCCCCGGCCCGGAGCAGGGCCCGCACGTCCCGCAGCAGGGCGCCCAGCTGCTGGGCCTTGCGGGCGTGCGCCGGGTCGTGGACGGCGAGCCGCTCGGGCTCGGCCAGCGCCCGGGCGAGCAGCACGTCGGAGGGCGGCGGGAACGCGTTGCCGCCGGCCCGCTCCTCGTCGCGCAGCGCCCGGCCGAGGCGGCGCAGCTCGGCGCTGTCCATGGCGCCGAGCGGGGAGGTGAGCAGCCCGATGGCGGTCTCGGTGTCCAGCCAGCCGGGGGACCCGTCCCCCGGGGCGCCGTCCGCCGGGGCCCCGACCCGGTCGGCCCCACCCGTCTCCGCCGGGTCGGCCCCGCCCGTTTGCGGGTCGCCGGCCGGGCCGTCGGGCACGGTCTCGTCCCCGTCCCGCCCGGCGGCCGGCTCCGCCGGACCGTCCTCACCGGCCTCCTCCGGAGCGTTGTCCGCGCCCCCCCGCCCGTCCTCGCTCGCGTCCGGGTCGCCTCCCGGCCCGTCCTCGCGCTCGCCCCGGCCGCCGGCCGTCTCCGGTTCGACCCCGGCCGTCTCCGGACCGGCCCCAGTCGTGTCCAGGACGACCCCGGTCGTCTCCGGCCCGGCCCCAGTCGTCTCCGGACCGGCCTCGCTCGTCCGCGGGTCGCCGGCCGGACCACCCGGCGCGGCCTTGTCGCCGGGCCACCCGGCGGTCTCGCCCCCGGGGTCGTCCCCGTGCTGCCCGGCGGCCGGCTCCTCCGGGCCGTTCCCCCCGGGGTCGGCGCCGGGGCTCTCCGGCTCCCCCCGCAGCTCGGCCCGGGCGGCGGCGCGCAGGGCGGTCAGCAGCGGGGCGACGGCGGGCTCATGGCGGAGGGGCACGTCGTCGCCGTCCACCTCCAGCGGAACCCCGGCGGAGGTCAGGGCGCGCCGGAGGACCGGGATGGTGCCGCCCGCGCGGACCAGGACGGCCATCTCGTTCCAGGGCACGCCCTCCTCCAGATGGGCGCGGCGCAGGATGTCCGCGATGTTGTCCACCTCGGTGGAGGCGGTCGGGAAGGTGTACGCCTCCACCCGGCCGCCCTCCCGGGTCGCGGCGAGCTCCCGGTGGGCCCGGACCCGCTCGGTCGGGAGGCGCGGCAGCGGCATCCGGGCGGTGAGCAGCCGGGTGGCGGCCAGCAGTCCGGCCCCGGAGCGGCGGGAGCGGGTGAGCACGGCGACCGGGGCGGGCGCCCCGCCGGAGCGGCGGAAGTCGTCCGGAAAGCCGAGGATGCCGCCCACGTCCGCGCCCCGGAAGGCGTAGATCGACTGGTCCGGGTCACCGAAGGCGTACAGCGTCCGGCCGCCGCCGGCCAGCGCCCGGAGCAGTCGCACCTGGGCCGGGTCGGTGTCCTGGTACTCGTCCACGAAGACCGCGTCGTACTCCGGCAGGGTGACCTCCCGGGCGAGCAGCACGGCCCGGTGGACCAGCTCGGCGTAGTCCAGTACGCCCTGCATGTCCAGTACGTCCAGGTACTCCGCCAGGAAACCGGCGGCGGCCGTCCAGTCCGGGCGGGAGGTCCGGGCGGCGAAGTCGGCCAGCGCGCGGGGGCCCAGGCCCAGCTCCCGGGTGCGGGCGAGCACCGCGCGCACCTCGTCCGCGAAGCCCCGGGTGGTCAGGCAGGCGCGCAGCTCGTCCGGCCAGTGGACACCGGCCAGCCGGGTGCGCTCCAGGTCCAGCTGGCCGGCCAGCAGCTCGCGCACGGCCAGATCCTGTTCCGGGCCGGAGAGCAGGCGCAGCGGCTCGGCGAAGAGCCCGGCGTCCTGGTGGGCGCGGACCAGGGCGTAGCAGTAGCTGTGGAAGGTGGTGGCCCGGGGCGCCCGGAGACCGCCGAGCCGGGCCGCCATCCGGTCGCGGAGTTCGACGGCGGCCTTGCGGCTGAAGGTCAGGACCAGGATCCTCTCGGGGTCGGCGCCCCGCGCCACCCGGGCGGCCACGGCCTCCACCAGGGTCGTGGTCTTGCCGGTGCCCGGTCCGGCCAGCACCAGCAGCGGGCCTCCGGGGTGCTCAACCACCGCGCGCTGGGCGGCGTCCAGGAGAGGGGGTTCCACCCTCGCCGGCGGGGTGCGCACCAGCCGGTATCCGCCGGGGGCGCGCCGCCGGGCGGGGTCCGGATGCGGCCCCTGGCGCGGTACACGCCGGGCGGTGGAGGAGGAACTCACGTGGATCGCCGGTCCTGACAGGTGTGCGGGCGGGGCGGGCTGGTGATCGTACGACTCATGGGGCCGTGCGGGGCGGACGGGAGAGGGACGGAGGACGGGTGGGCAGGTGGGCCGCGGACCGGGACGGTCGTACGACTGACCGATGATGGACGACCGGCGACCGGCCGACGGCCACTGGACAGCGACCGGCCGACGGCCAAGCGACCAGCCGACGCCATCGGACAACGGCCGGACAACGGCGACCGGACAACGGCGACCGGCGGACGACGACCGGGGACCGACGGACGGCAAGCGACGACCGGCGAGCGGTGACCGGCGACAGACTGACGAGGGAGCGGAACGGGTGGACGGGACGGCACGGCGGACGGGGCGCACGGCCCCGGCCCGGCCCGCGGGACACGGCGGCCCGGTGCCCCCGGGCGCTCCCGGCGAACCGGCCGCCCCCGCCGGGCGACCCGTACACGCTACGCGCTCCGGGACCGGACCCGGGACCGGCACCCGGGCTTCCGCCGGGACCCTGCCCCGGAAGTCCCGCCCCCGGTTCCGCCCGTCGGCCCGGTCCGGCCCGGGCGGCCGTCCGGTGGGGCCGGCGCCGCTCCGGCCGGCCGGCCGGGCGGCTGGCCGGTCAGCTGTGAGTCCCGCCACTCGGGGCGGCGGGGTCCTCCGCCCCGGTGCCGTCCCAGCGGGCGCGGCGGAGGTCCAGCCGGGGCAGATGGCCCTCGGCCGCGCGGCCCGCGTCCCGCAGCGGGGTGCCCTCGGTGCGGTAGTGGTCCAGGGCCCGCAGCTCATGGCCGGGCAGCAGCCGGCCGTCCGCGCGCACCACCCGCCACCAGGGCACGGCGGAGCCGTAGAGCGACATGACCCGCCCCACCTGGCGGGGGCCGCCCTCGCCGAGCCACTCGGCCACGTCCCCGTACGTCATCACCCGGCCCGGCGGGATGAGATCGGCCACGTCCAGCACTCGTTCCGCGTAGGCGGGAAGCTCCTCCGTGCTCATCCCGGCCATCATGCCGCAGCCCACCGACAAGCACCGACGGCGCGGACAGGCACCGACCGGCGCCCCGGCGAACGCCGACCGGCTCCGGCGGGTGACGGCCGGTCCCGACCAGCCCCGGCCCGCCCGGGGCGCGCGCCCGGCGCACCGGGACCGCGAGAGGGCCGGGCCACCCTGCCCGCCCACGGCGCCTCCCGGGCATGCCACCATCTTCCGGGCGGTGACTGGTGATACGAGATCAACAAGAGACGGCGACGACGAAGGGGCAGGACATGCGGCCTCCCGGGCCGGGGGTCGATCCTGTGGTGGAGGTCGGTCCCGACGAGAAGGGTTCGGTATGCGTGAATCTGCACACCGACGACTCCAACAACGCCGGCAGCTCAGGCAACACCGACAGCTCCGGCAATGCCGACGACACCGACGGCACCGAGCGGCACCCGGAGGGACACATCGACGGCGTCTCCGGTGACGAGCCGCTGCTCGCCGCGCGGGTCCACCGCCCCTCGGACCTGCTCCGGCTGCTCGTCGGCGTGCTCGCCATCGCGGTGGTCGTCGCCGTGGCCGCGTTCGCCCATGCCACCACCTCCGGCCTGGAGGCGGACATCAACAAGGGCACCGGCCAGGCGCCCGACGTCTTCGTCAAGCTCGCCGGGCTGGTCTCCAGCATCGCCGTGCTGCTGGTGCCGGTCGCCTTCGCCATCGAACGTCTGATCAAACGGGACGGACTGCGCATCGCGGACGGGGTGCTCGCCGCCGTCCTGGCGCACGGGGTCACCCTGGCGACCGACCTCTGGGTGGCCCGTGCCGCCCCCGAGACCATCCAGGACGCGCTGACCCGGGTGCAGTCCGGCGGCGATCTCAGCGATCCCGTCCACACCTATCTGGCACCGGTCATCGCCTATATGACCGCCGTCGGGATGGCCCGGCGGCCCCGCTGGCGGGTGGCGCTCTGGGCGGTGCTGCTGCTGGACGCGTTCACCATGCTGGTGGCGGGCTACACCACCGCCCTGTCGATCATCCTGACCATCCTCATCGGCTGGACGGTCGCCTACGGGACGCTCTACACGGTCGGCTCGCCCAATGTCCGGCCGACCGGCCAGACCCTGCTGGCCGGGCTGCGCCATGTGGGCTTCCGGCCGGTCAGCGCGCTGCGGGCGGAGGACGTCGCGGACATCGCCGAGCAGGGCGACCGGGGCCGCCGCTATCTGGTGACGCTGGAGGACGGGCCGCCGCTGGACGTCACCGTGGTCGACCGCGAGCAGCAGGCGCACGGCTTCTACTACCGGGTCTGGCGCCGGCTCACCCTGCGGGGCATCACCACCCGGCGCTCGATCCAGTCGCTGCGCCAGGCGCTGGAGCAGGAGGCGCTGCTGGCGTACGCGGCGATCGCCGCCGGGGCCAGGGCGCCGAAGCTGATCGCCACCTCCGAGCTGGGCCCGGACGCCGTGATGCTCGTCTACGAGCACCTGGGCGCCCGCACCCTGGACTCGCTGACGGACGAGGAGCTCACCGACGCGGTGGTGTGCGGCTGCTGGGAGCAGGTGAAGGCGCTCCAGTCGCGGCGCATCGCGCACCGCAGGCTGACCGGGGACGCCCTGCTGGTGGATCGTTCCGGCAATGTGATCATCACGGATCTGCGGGGCGGCGAGATCGCCGCCGGTGATCTGGTGCTCCGGATGGACGTGGCCCAGCTGCTGACCACCCTGGGCCTGCGGGTCGGCGCCGAGCGGGCGGTGGCCGCCGCCATCGAGGTCATCGGCCCGGACCGGGTCGCGGACTGTCTGCCGCTGCTCCAGCCCATCGCGCTCAGCCGCTCCACCCGCGCCACCCTGCGCCGGCTCGCCCGGGAGCGGGCCCAGCGGGAGCGGGAGGCGGTGCTCACCGCGTCCGAGGCGGCCAAGCGGGCCCGGCTGGCCGACGCCGAGGGGGCCGCCCTGGACGAGAAGGCCGAGCGGAAGGCCGTACGGGCGGAGAAGCAGGCCGAGAAGCGGGCGCTGGACGAGGCGCTCGACGAAGCCCGCGAGGAGGACCTGCTCGCCCAGATCCGGCAGCAGGTGCTGCTGATCCGGCCGCAGGCGCCGGTCGAGCCGGTCCGGCTGGAGCGGATCAGGCCGCGCACCCTGGTCAGCCTGATCGCCGGCGCCATCGCCGCGTACTTCCTGCTGTCGCAGATCGCCAGCGTCCCGCTCGCCATCATCAGCGACCCGGACTGGGCGTGGGTGGCGGCGGCCGTGCTCTTCTCCGGGCTCAGCTATGTGGCGGCGGCGATGAGCCTGCTGGGCTTCGTACCGGAGCGCATTTCCTTCCTCCGTACCGTGTTCGCGCAGGTGGCGGGGTCATTCGTCAAGATCGTCGCCCCGGCGGCGGTCGGCGGAGTGGCCCTGAACACCCGGTTCCTCCAGCGCTCGGGCGTCCGGCCGGGGCTGGCCGTGGCGAGTGTCGGCGCCTCGCAGCTGTTCGGGCTCGGCGCCCACATCCTGCTGCTGCTCTCCTTCGGCTATCTGACCGGCACCGAGAAGACCCAGGACTTCACCCCGTCCCGGACGGTGATCGCCGGTCTGCTGACGGTCGCCGTGCTGCTGCTGGTGATCACGGCGGTGCCGGTGCTGCGGAAGTTCGTCGTCACCCGGCTGCGCTCGCTCTTCGCGGGCGTGGTGCCCCGGATGCTGGACGTGCTCCAGCGCCCGGTGAAGCTGACCACCGGCATCGGCGGCATGCTGCTGCTCACCGGCGCGTTCGTGATGTGCCTGGACGGCTCGATCCGCGCCTTCAACGGCGGTGAGCAGCCGCTGAGCTACGCCAGCCTCGCCGTGGTCTTCCTGGCCGGCAACGCGATCGGTTCGGCCGCGCCGACGCCGGGCGGTGTCGGCGCCGTCGAGGGCGCGCTGCTGGGCGGTCTGGTGCTGGCCGGGGTGCCCAAGGAGGTGGCGGCACCCGCCGTGCTCCTCTACCGGCTGCTGACGCTCTGGCTGCCGGTGCTGCCGGGGTGGCTGTCGTTCAACTCCCTGACCCGCAAGGGCTTCCTCTGACCCGCGAGGGCTTCCGCCGACCCACAAGGGATTCCGCCGGCCCGCGAGGGCTTCCGCCGACCCGCGCCCGGGTGAGCGTCCGGCCCGCCGCCGGACGAGCGGTACGCCCCTCCCGGGACGTTGGGGATACGCCCCTCCCGGGGACCGGGGACGGGCCCGGGTGCCGCGCGGCAGGCACACCTCCGAGGTCGCGCGGGTACGGGCCCGGGTGCCGTGCGGCAGGCACACCTCCGAGGTCGCGAGGTACGGGGCCTCCCCGGGACGTCCCGGGTCGTGCGGTACGGCCGCCCCGCGGCCCGCGCGGCCACCCGCTTGGAGGCGGGCGCGGGCGGGGCGCGCGGGTGGGGCGCACGATAGGACCATGCCGACCTTCCGCGCGCCCCGGCGGACCGCCGCCCTCGCCACCGCCACCGCCGCAGTCCTGGTCACCGGGGGCTGCTCCGGCGGCGACGCCTCCGGACAGGGCTCGGACCGGCCCACGGACCTGGCCGCCCAGACCCTCGCCTGGAAGCCGTGCCCGCCGCCGTCCCCGGCCGAGGGCGAGGGCACGGCGCCGTCCCCGCTGCCGGGCGGCACCAAGTGGGAGTGCTCCTTCATGGACGCCCCGCTCGACTACGGGAAGCCGGACGGCGAGACCATCGAGCTGGCGCTGATCCGGGCGAAGGCGGCCGACCCCGGGAAGCGGATCGGTTCGCTGATCTTCAACTTCGGCGGACCCGGCGGCTCCGGCATCACCGCCCTGCCCTCCTTCGGCGCCGAGTACGAGTCCCTCCGCGCCCGCTACGACCTGGTCAGCTTCGACCCGCGCGGGGTCGGCCGGAGCGCCGCCGTGGAGTGCGAGGACAACCGGCAGCTGGACGCCTACTACGCGCGGGACGCCACCCCGGACACGGCCGCCGAGGAGAAGGCGTACACCGACGGCCTGAAGAAATACGCCGACGCCTGCGAGCGGAACTCCGGCAAGGAACTGCCCTGGGTCGGCACCACCAACGCCGCCCGGGACATGGACCTGATGCGACAGGTGCTGGGCGACGACAAGCTGTACTACTTCGGGATCTCGTACGGCACCGAGCTGGGCGGCGTCTACGCCCACCTCTTCCCGAAGCGCGTCGGCCGGGCCGTCTTCGACGCGGTGGTGGACCCGAACTCCACCGCCGAGCGGGGCGCGCTGGGCCAGGCCCAGGGGTTCCAGCTGGCCCTGGACAACTTCGCCAAGGACTGTGTGCGCCGGGGCGACGCCTGCAAGCTGCCCGGCGCCACCCCGCAGGAGATCGAGAAGTTCATCGCCGGACTGCTGGCCCGGCTCGACAAGAAGCCCATCCAGGGCATCGGGAACCGGAAGCTCACCCAGACCCAGGCCACCAACGGCATCGCCCAGGCGCTCTACTCCAAGGAGTACTGGAAGTACCTGGAGCAGGGTCTCGACGAGGCGGACGGCGGCAACGGGGGGCTGCTGCTCGCCCTCTCCGACTCGATGAACGGCCGGGAGCAGGACGGTACCTACAACAACATGGGGGCCGCCAACTCCGCCATCAACTGCGTGGACGACAAGTCCCGGTTCACCCCGGAGCAGACCAGGGCGAAGCTGCCCGAGTTCCGCAAGGCGTCGCCTATCTTCGGGGACTTCCTCGGCTGGGGCATGCTCGGCTGCACCAACTGGCCCGTCCCGGGCACCTGGGACCACCCGGACGTCAGCGCTCCGGGCGCGGCACCCATCGTGGTCATCGGCAACACCGGCGACCCGGCCACCCCGTACGCGGGCGCCAGGGCCATGGCCACCGCGCTCGGCAAGGGTGTCGGCGTGGAGCTCACGTACAAGGGTGAGGGCCATGGCGCGTACACCGGCGGCGACGCGTGCGTGAAGGGCGCGGTGGACGGCTATCTGCTCGACGGCAAGGTCCCGCCGGCCGGCAAGGTCTGCCCGGAGTAGGACCGGAGGAGAGACCGCGCCGCCGATCCGGCCACGGGGGGGGCACGCCGGGGGGCCGGGTCCCGTGCCAGGACCCGGCCCCCTTCGCGTACGGCCGCCGGCGGGGCGGAGGGGCCGTCAGTAGACGGGCTTCTCCGGCTCGATCTGGTTGACCCAGCCGATGACGCCGCCGCCGACGTGCACCGCGTCCGAGAAGCCGGCGGACTTCAGGACGGCCAGCACCTCGGCGCTGCGGACACCGGTCTTGCAGTGCAGGACGATCTTCTTGTCCTGTGGCAGGTCCTGGAGGGCGGTGCCCATCAGGAACTCGTTCTTCGGGATCAGCCGGGCGCCCGGGATGGAGACGATCTCGTACTCGTTCGGCTCCCGGACGTCGATGACGTCGATGTTCTCGCCGTCGTCCAGCCACTCCTTGAGCTGCTTGGGAGTGATCGTGGAACCGGCCGCCGCCTCCTGGGCCTCCTCGGAGACGACCCCGCAGAACGCCTCGTAGTCGATGAGCTCGGTGACGGTGGGGTTCTCGCCGCAGACCGCGCACTCCGGGTCCTTGCGGACCTTGACCTGGCGGTACTGCATCTCCAGGGCGTCGTAGATCATCAGCCGGCCGACGAGCGGCTCGCCCGTGCCGGTCAGCACCTTGATGGCCTCGGTGACCTGGATGGAGCCGATGGACGCGCAGAGCACGCCCAGCACCCCGCCCTCGGCGCAGGAGGGGACCATGCCCGGCGGCGGGGGCTCCGGGTAGAGGCAGCGGTAGCAGGGGCCGTGCTCGGACCAGAAGACCGACGCCTGGCCGTCGAAGCGGTAGATCGAGCCCCAGACGTACGGCTTGTTCAGCAGCACACAGGCGTCGTTGACCAGGTAGCGGGTGGCGAAGTTGTCCGTGCCGTCCACGATCAGGTCGTACTGCGCGAAGATGTCCTTCACATTGTCGGCCTCGAGCCGCTCCTCGTGCAGGACCACGTTCACATACGGGTTGATCCCGAGGACCGAGTCACGGGCGGACTCCGCCTTGCTCCGGCCGATGTCCGACTGGCTGTGGATGATCTGCCGCTGGAGGTTCGACTCGTCCACCTCGTCGAACTCCACGATGCCGAGCGTGCCGACCCCCGCCGCCGCCAGGTACATCAGCGCGGGCGAGCCGAGACCGCCGGCGCCCACACAGAGCACCTTGGCGTTTTTCAGGCGCTTCTGCCCGTCCATCCCGACGTCCGGGATGATCAGATGACGGGAGTACCTGCGGACCTCGTCGACGGTGAGCTCGGAAGCCGGCTCGACCAGGGGTGGCAGTGACACGGGAACCTCATATCGGGTAGCCGGTATGTCGGTACGGGGGTCGCTCCGTACGGGTGTTCTTTCCGTAACACTGCCATGCCCCTTCTCATTCCGAGATGCCGGGTCCGATCCGCGAGACGATTTCGTCCCAGTAGCCGGGCAGGGCCTCGAACGGGCTGTTGTGCGAGGTGCTCTCCGGCCAGTTCTCCGGACAGCTTTCCGCGCTGCTCACCGTGCCACCGCCGGGGCGGCCCCCCGAGCTGTTTCCAGTGGCTCTGATGATCCCGGCAATTCCGGTGATTCCGGTAATCTCAGCGATCCCGGCGCTCCTGCCCGCCCGGCCGGTTCCGCCGGGCCCGGCGATCCCGTCGGCCGGGGGCGGGGTCCGGTGGGCCGTGCGGTCGGTGAAGAAGATCGTCCCGGCGCCCTGCCAGCGGGCGATCCGCATCGCCTCCTCCAGGTGACCGCGCGGCACCCCGTGCACCAGATGGGCGAACCGCTCGGGCGGGTGGTCCGCCGTCCACGGCGCCGCCTGCGACCAGCGGTAGTCCGCCCAGGGGCCGGAGAAGGTGACCAGCTGTCCGGGGAGCTCGGCATAGCCGGGCCAGGGGTGGCTGCCGTGCCCCAGCACCAGGTGGCAGCCGTCGGTCCCGCCGGGTTCCACCAGCGCGGTCGCCGTCCGGCGCACGGCCGGCAGGCCCGTCCGGTCCGTGGGACAGCGGTCCAGGTAGTAGCCGGCCACCCGGTACCACTCCGCGAACCGGGCGGCGTCGGCCAGCAGCTCGGCGCCCGGCCGCGTGCCGTGGCGCAGGTCCAGATGGCCGAGGACCCGGACGCCCGCGTTGCGCAGCCGGCCGGCCGCCTCCAGGCAGTGCGGGTCGGGCCGGGCGCCGGGCCCGTCCGCCACATTGAGCACCACCCAGTGGAGCGGGGTGCCCGGCCGGGTCAGCTCGGCCCACTCGACCGGGGCGACCAGCGGATGGGCGTACCCCGGCACCCCGAAGCCGAGCCGGTCCGCCCCGGTGGCCGAGAGCTCCGTCCCGGTGCGGGTCAGATGCGACACGCCGCCTCCATCCAGATGTCGGCCAGTGACTCCTCCAGGCCGATCCGGGGGCGCCAGCCGAGCCGGTCCCGGGCGGTGCGCACATCGGCCTGCTGCCAGCTGCCGCAGCCGTCCGGGTACGGGAACGGGGCGTGGGACGGGGGCAGCTGGTCCGACGGGCTCTCGGTGCGCTGGGCGCCGATCACCGGGCGGTGCGCCGAGGCGTCCAGCTCGTGCAGGGCGCCCGCGTAACCGGCCACCCGGGCCAGCACCCCGGCCGCGTCCCGGAGCCGGACGGCCCGGCCGGTGCCGATGTTGACCACGCCCTGGGCGGCCGAGAGCGAGGCGGCGTGGACCGCCCGCGCCACGTCCCGGACGTCCACGAAGTCGCGCTGGACGCCGAGCCCGGCCAGCCTGAGTTCACCGTCGCCCGCCTGCATGGCCCGGCGCATCGCCTCGGCGAGCCGGCCGAGCGGGGAGCCGGCCGGGGTGCCGGGGCCGACCGGCGAGAAGATCCGGAGCACCACGGCGTCGAGCCCGGAGCCGAGGACCAGCTCGGTGGCGGCCAGTTTGGAGACGCCGTACGGCCCGCCGGGGCGGGGCACCGCGTCCTCGGCGGTGGAGGAGCCGGGCTGCGAGGGGCCGTACTCCGAGGAGCAGCCCAGCTGGACCAGCCGGGCGCCGCAGCCGCTGCGGCGGAGCGCCTCGCAGACCGTGGCGACGGCGACCGTGTTGTGTCTGGTCAGCTCCCGGGCGCCGCCCCGGGTGGCACCGGCGCAGTTGATCACCACGCCGGGGTGGACCGCGTCCAGGAAGCGGGTGAGGGCGCCGGGGCTGCCCCCGGCGAGGTCGAAGCGTACGTCCGCGTCGTCGCCGCGCCCGAGGGCGGTGAGGTGCACCGCGGGGTCCGCGAGCAGCCGGTCCGCGACATAGCGGCCGAGGAAACCGTTGGCGCCGATCAGCAACACCCTCATCGCGCGGCCCCTTGATGCCGACCGGCCATTGTCCGGGTGGGGTGGGTCATCTGCGTTCTCTCCTTGATGTGTGGTCGCACAGGACGGGACGGTTGGCCCTCCCGCGGCGTCGGCTCCGCGGGTGGGCGCGAAGGTCTCAGGGGCCCGGCCGGGACGGGGCCCCGGCCGGGACGGCCATGGCGTGGAGCAGCAGGCCGAGCGCGGCGGGACCACCGGACCGGCGCCGCCCACCACCTCCGGAACCGGGGCCGACGAGGTGCCGTGCTCCCCGCCGGTCCCGCCCGCCGCGACCCCGCCCGCGCCGGCCGCCGGAAAGCACGCCCGCAGCTCGGGGCCGTACTCGCTGACCAGCAGGGGGATCCCGCAGAAGCGTTTGGCCAGCGGCCCCGGCAGCGTGGCGGGGCCCGCGGAGTCGGCGTGGCGGAGATCGACGCCCGCGAGCCCGTCCTCGCCGTACCAGTCCAGTCCGAGGGGGGTCAGCGCGCGGGCCGGTCCGTCGGCCGCGTCCAGCAGGTCCGCCACGGTCGCCCCGAGGCCGCTCCGGCGCGCGCGGGGCGCCCGGCAGCCCGCCTCCAGCACCCGGAGCGCCGTCCCGGAGCGGAGCGCGCCGCCCAGTCCGCCGTACTCCCCGGCCGGCTCCGCCAGGCCGTACGGCGCTGCGGCGAAGCCGCTCTCGTCCGAGCCGCGGACGGCGCCGACCAGTCCTTCCCACAGAGCCGCAAAGCGCGCCCGGCCGCGCCGCCCGGGTCGCCGCCCCGGGCGGGGGCGCCGCCCGCGTGGGCGTCCGCCGGCCGGCTCGCACACCCGCCCGGGGCGGTCCGGCGCCCGGAGCGCCGCGGTGCGCACCCGGCGGACCCGGGGCGGCAGCGGGACGAACCCGGCGCTCTCCTGCCGGGTGTTCCGGCTGAGCGCGCAGACCTCGAACTCATGGTGCGCGAGCCCGCGCACGAGCCGGTCGCACCAGGCCGTGGCACCACCCGTCGCGAACGGATGGCCGCCCCCCGTGAGCAGTCCGACGCGCATGAACACACCCCTGATCTCCCTTGTGCACGGCCGCCGTTGGCACGGCGACTCGCAGCGGGAAGAAGGTAAGCGGATCGGGGGGTGGCGCGACGGACGGTTGTCCGTCGCGCCACCGGAAGGGGTGAATGCACGTAACTTTCGCCCACCGGGCGCGTTCGGTGGCGCTATGGAGCGGCGCTACTACCCTGGGTGGAACTGCTCGCCCGGGTCAACCAGTCGGCCGACCCAGCCGACCCGCCGATCGACCGGCTGATCGGTCGATCGGTCAACTGCTCGGATAGACCCAGGGGTTGGGGCGGCAGGCGATACCGTCGAGCTTCAGCGACTTGGTCTGCTGCTGCATCACCGGGGCGAGCGCGCCCGGCGTCCGGCAGGAGACATGGTCGTGCCCCAGCCGGTGCCCCACCTCGTGATTGATCAGCATCTGCCGGTAGGGGTGCATCGCCTTGGCGCCGAAGGTGACCGAGCCCTGGGCCCAGCGGTAGGCGTTGATCATCACCCGGTCGGTGGCCGCCGAGTCGCAGGAGACGTTGTCGACCGTGGTGTCCAGGCCCGACTTGGCGCACCAGACCCCGGTGGTGCCGGGGCTGGCCAGGGTGATCACGAAGTCCGGGGCGCCGGTGGCGACCCGCTCGAAGGTCATGGCACCGCCGTGCGCCCAGCTGCGCTTGTCGTTGAGGGTCCGCTGCACGGCGGTGGCGAAGAGCTTGCCGTCCAGGCCGAGCCCCTTCTCGACGTCCACCCGGTAGCGCACCTTGCGTCCGGTGCCGGGCGCCTTGTCGAAGCCAGGGACGGCGGTGAAGGCCCCGGAGCCCTTGAGCTTCGGGTCGAGCGGGAACTGCCGGCTCATCAGCTGGGGGTACGTCGGGGCGGGCAGAGCCGGCGCAGGCAGGGGCGGGGCGGGCCGTCCGTCGGAGCGGGAGGCCGGGCCGTCCGCGCCCTCCCGGCCGGACGCCTCGCCCGCCGCCCGGTCGGCCCCCCGGTCCTGTTCGGCGCCGGTCACCTGGCCGGCCACGACGACGGCGAGGACGGTGGTGACGGCGGCGGCCGCTATGCCGGTGATCGTCCGGCCCTTGCCGGCCCCCCGGGGCGCCGGATCCTTGTCCGTCGCCACGCCGTTCGCGCCGGAGCCGGGCGGCGGCGGCGAGGAAGCGGACCGGCCGGCGGCCTGCGCGGCCCCGGGGGTCCCGGCCGCCGGGGCCGTGGTGGCCGGCCGCGCCGGAGCGTCCCCGGCCGCCCCGGACGACGCTCCCCGGTCGGCCGGGGACGCGGCGCCGAAGGCCGCGAGGTACTCGCGCCGGGGCCCGGGCACCCGGGCCGCCGGAACGGGCTTCGGACCGGAGCCGTCTGCCGGTTTCCGGCCGGTGGCCCCGGCGGAGCCGGACGCGGGTACGGCACCGCCGCCGCCTCCGGTACGGCCGCCGGGCCGGGCTCCGGAGGGGCGGCCGTCGCCACGGGCGCCCCAGCCGCCGCCGGGCTCACGCTGCTCGGGATGACCGCCGCGCACCTCCCGGGCCGCCTCCTCCGGGGCCCGGGGCGTGCCGTGCGGCGGGGTGCCGTCGGACCGGCCGCCCCTGCGCCGTCGGCCGGTGCCGGGCCCGGCGGCCGGTCCGGCGCCCTGCGGGGCCCGGCTCCCGGCCGGGACGCCCTGGTACGCCGGGGCGGCCGGCTCGCCCGCTCCCTCGGAGCCGGACGCCTCCGGCTCCGCCGGGCCGGCCGCGGCCGGGGAGCCCTGGGGCGCCGGGCCCCTGCGGCTGTGTCGTCCCACGCCCCGGATCAGCTCCCGCCGTTGTCGTCGTCGCCGGCGCGGTGGCCGCCGGTCTCGCCACCACTGTGGCCGTTGTCTCTGTGGCTGTTGTCGCAACCGCTGTCGGCGCCGTCGAGGGGGCCGCGCCCGCTACCGCCGCCCTCGCCCCGCACGCCGTCCCCGCGCCTCTGGCGGGCACCGTACTCCTCGAGCAGTTCCCGTACCGCCGCGGCGACCGTCTCCGGGTACTCCATCATCGCCACATGGCCCGCGTCCGGCAGCGTCAGCAGCCGGGAGTCCCGGAAGGCGAGGGCGGCCCTGCGCGCCATGCGGTACGAGACCACCCGGTCGCGGCCGCCGTAGACGAGGAGCGTGGGCGCGAGCACCCGCTCGGCCTGCCGCCACAGTCCGTGCTGACCGCCCAGGGTGTAGGCGTCCACGATGCCACGGGTGGAGCGGACCATCGCGTCCCAGAAGTAGGGCAGCGCGAGACGCCGCTCCATCTCCGCCACGGCGGCCCGCAGGCCCTCCTCCGAGACCCGGCCGGGATCGCCGTAGCAGAGCGCCAGGACGTTCCGCACCCGCTGTTCGGCGGTCCAGCCCCTGGTCATCCGGGTGAGCAGCGCGGCCACCCCGGGCACCGCGAGCATGGCCGTCGGCCAGGCACTGCGCTGGGCCCGGAGCTCCGGAAGCGCGGGCGCGATCAAAGTGAGCGTCCGGATCAGATCGGGCCGGGCCGCCGCGACCCGGGTGGTGACGGCACCCCCGAGGGAGTTGCCGAACAGATGAACGGGCCCCCGGCCGCTCGCCTCCAGCAGCCGGATCACGGCCCGGGCGTGAGCGGTCACCGAGTAGTTGCCGTCGTCGGGCGGCGGGGAGTCCCCGAAGCCGGGCAGGTCCACCGCCTCGCCGTCCACCACGTCCTCCAGCAGCGGCATCAGCGCCGACCAGTTCTGCGAGGAACCGCCGAGCCCATGGACGTACAGCGCGGGCGGCCGGCCCGTGGGAACCGGCCGGGAGGGGGTCCGGAAGCGGACCGACAGCGTCAGCCCGGGGAGTTCCACGGTGCGCAGCCGCTCGCCCGGGGCGACCCGTACGGCACCCACGCGCGGTTCCACCGCGGCGGTGACGGATGCGGGCAGCTCGGTCGAAGACATGCGGCAATGTTACGAGACGATCACGCCGACCGGGTGTGGTGGGCGTCACAGATCGTATAGCGCCTGGCGGAGCGGCCTTCTAGGCTCGACTTGCCAGGAACTCCTGGCACTCCAAGCACGCCGGGAACACCAGGACACCGGCCCCGGGGCGCCGCCCGGCGGCACCCATGAACCGGCCGGCCCCCGGGCACAAGATCCATGAGCGGCCCGGGTGCCCGGGCCGCCCGGGCCCCGCCCCCCGTGCCGCTCGGGACAGCTTCCGCCCCGGCACGGGGACCACCCGTCCACGACACCGGACCCGAGCCGCCGGAACAAGCGCCGGAACAGGTGGAGGCGGGCGAAGACACAGGAAGACAGGTACGCGCGAAAGCCGGTGAACCGGTGAACCGGTGAAGAGGCACGACGCGCGACGACAGGTGAGAGGGAGACCATGACCGTCGATCCGACCGACCCCGAGACCTTCGAGGAACTGCCCGAGGAAGCCGCCGCCCCGGAGAGCGTGGGCGGAGCGGGACTCGACGGGGAGACCCCGGAGGCGGATGCCGCCGAACAGCTGGCCGAGCTGCGGCCCCGCTCCGACGATCCGCTGAGCGAACTGCGCGTGGACCAGGCCAATGAGGCGGACGCCGTGGAGCAGGCACGGGTGGTGGCCCCCGATGACGATGACGACTACCGCTGACTGACGCTGACCAACGCTGACTACCGCTGACGGGGACGACCACGGCCGACGGGTGACGGCCACCGCCGGCGAGGACGACCATCGCCGGTGGGGACCGCCACCGCCGGATGAGAACGGCTGTCGCAGGTGAGGACGGATGTCGCCGATTTGGGCAGACTCTCGCCTGAATGGCCGTTTTGACGCCGACCCTTGTGTGATACGCGGCTTCCGGGCGCGCCCGGTACATGAAATTCTGCGCTCGCACCGCGCGCACCCGGGTTACCCAAAAGTACGATGGCGGACGCGGCGCGCAGCGCCACATGGATCGAATTTGGGAGGCGGCGTGACAGCCATCGAGCAGACAGAGGCGGCGCGCCCACGAGGCACCCGTCTGCCGCGCCGAGCCCGACGCAATCAGCTCCTGGGCGCGGCCCAGGAGGTTTTCGTCGCCCAGGGTTACCACGCGGCCGCGATGGACGACATCGCCGAGCGGGCGGGCGTGAGCAAGCCGGTGCTGTACCAGCACTTCCCCGGGAAGCTGGAGCTCTATCTCGCGCTGCTGGACCAGCACTGCGAGTCGCTGCTCCAGGCGGTGCGCACCGCGCTGGCGTCCACCTCGGACAACAAGCTGCGGGTGGCGGCCACCATGGACGCCTACTTCGCGTACGTGGAGGACGAGGGCGGCGCCTTCCGGCTGGTCTTCGAGTCGGATCTCACCAATGAGCCGGCCGTCCGCGAGCGCGTGGACCGGGTCTCGCTCCAGTGCGCCGAGGCGATCTCGGAGGTGATCGCCGAGGACACCGGGCTCTCCCGGGAGGAGTCGATGCTCCTCGCCGTCGGCCTGGGCGGTGTGTCGCAGGTGGTGGCCCGGTACTGGCTCTCCAGCGAGTCGTCCATCCCACGTGACAAGGCGGTCCAGTTGCTGACCTCGCTGGCCTGGCGCGGTATCGCGGGCTTCCCGCTGCACGGCGCGGAGGGCCAGGGACACGAAGCCCCCTGAGTCACCCGGCCGAGCTTCCTGAGCCACCCGGCCGGGACACCCGGTCGCCGCCGGGGCCACGGGCGCGCCGGGAAGCGGCCCGGCCGTCCGGCCCCCGGCGAGCCCTGTTCGCTCCCGGGCGATCCGTATGCGCTCCCGGGCGGTCCTTGTTCGCTCCTGGCGTGCGGCATCCGCCCGTGGCCTGTGCTCTCTCCGGGTTAATGTGTGCAGCGTACGGCGCGGGCGACCGCGCCAACGCCGACCGTTTCGAAGGGACATAGCCGTGGAGGTCAAGATCGGCGTGCAGCACGCGCCGCGGGAGATCGTTCTGGAGAGCGGGCAGTCTGCCGAGGAGGTCGAGAGCATGGTGGCGCAGGCGCTCTCCGGCACGTCGAAGCTGCTCAGCCTGACGGACGAGAAGGGCCGCAAGGTCCTGGTGCCGGCCGACCGGATCGCCTATGTGGAGATCGGCGAGCCGGCGGCGCGGCGAGTGGGCTTCGGCGCGCTCTGAGCGGTCGCCGCACGGCGCCGTCGCCGCGCGTCGGCACGGACGCCGCGTAACGGAACAGCACGGCCGAGGGCCCGGCGGGAGGACCGCCGGGCCCTCGGCGTACGCGCGGAGCCCCGCGCGCACCATGGATACGGCCGGGCCCCCGCCGGATCGGCCACGGGGGGCCGCGCCCCGCCGGATCGGCCACGGGCCGCGCTCCGGCCCCCTTCCAGCGGGCCCGCTCCCGTCCCCCCTCCTGCGGGTTTTCAGCAGGCCGGAGGGCGAGCGAAGGCCCGTCCGGCACGCCCGGCGGGAGGGTTGTCAGGCACGTATGCCGGGTAGGACCGGCAGTGACCGTTCTGCCCGCCCCGCCGTCCGCGAGGTGATGATCCGTGGTGTTCTGGGAAGCTCTCGGCTCCGTCCTGCTCGGGCTCGCGTTGTCCTGGGCCGGCATGCGCCGGCTGGCCGACCGGTTGCCCTCGCCGCGAGTGGTCCTGCTCGCCGGCCCCCTGGGGACTCTTTTCGGCGCGCTGCTCACCCACGCGGCCCTCGGCCCGGGCCATGCCGCCGTCACCCTGATCGGCGCGGTGGCCGTGGGTGCCGTGGTGCTCTCCCTGCTGCTCCGCCCCGCGCCGCCCCGCCGCCTGCGCCGATCAGCCGCGTAGGCGCCGGCCGGCGCCAGGCCCGGGACTCCGGGCCGTGATCACGCCCCGGCCGCCGGGCCGCACGGGACCGACAGGCGGATCGACGAACCGACCGCCGGGCCGACAGACGGATCGACGCACCCACTGCCGGACCGACTAATGGATCACCGGACCGGCTGCCGGAGCACCAGGCCGACTGCCGGGCCGCCGGGCCGACCGCGACGACCGTACGCCCGCCCCTCCCTGCGGCGCCCCCGGCCCCCGCAGGCGCTCGGGGCCGCGCGGCAGCCGGATCCCAGGGACGGAGTGGACGGATCGGCCAGCCCCCTGAAGAGACCCTGAAAAGGCCCGAAGAGGCCGGGCGGGATCGGGCGAAGCTCAGGCGGCGAGGCCGAGGGCGGCCATGCGCTTGGTGTGGGCCTTGGTGATCCGGGAGAACATCTCCCCGACCGCCGCCAGGTCGAAGCCGTCCGCGACCCCGCCGACCAGCATCGTGGAGAGCGCGTCCCGCTCCGCCACCACCCGCTGGGCCTGGGAGAGCGCCTCGCCCATCAGCCGGCGCGCCCAGAGCGCCAGCCGGCCGCCGACCCGGGGGTCGGCCTCGATGGCGCCCCGGACCTTCTCCACGGCGAAGTTGCCGTGCCCGGTGTCGTCCAGCACCGCGAGCACCAGGGCGCGGGTGTCGGAGTCCAGCCGGACCGCGACCTCGCGGTAGAAGTCACTGGCGATGGAGTCGCCCACATAGGCCTTGACCAGGCCCTCCAGCCAGTCGGACGGGGCGGTCTGGCGGTGGAAGTCGTCCAGCGCCCGGGCGAACGGCTCCATGGCGCCGGTCGGCTCCGCGTCGATCGCGGCCAGCCGGTCGCGCAGCCGCTCGAAGTGCTGGAACTCGGCGGAGGCCATCTTCGCCAGCTCCGCCTTGTCACCGAGAGTGGGCGCCAGCTTGGCGTCCTCGGCCAGCCGCTCGAAGGCCGCCAGCTCCCCGTAGGCGAGCGCGCCGAGCAGGTCCACGACGGCCGCCCGGTACTGCGGGTCGGCGGAGGCACCGGCCCAGTCCTGGGCGGCGATACCGGTCGGTCGGTCGGCGGCAGTGGCGTTGTCAGACGTCTCCATGGAGCGCACAATAGCCCGCCCCGGTGACCCGGCACGGGGCCCCCGGGCGAGTGTGACCTCCCCCTCCTTGTGAATCGGCCCATTACACCTGCGCGGTTCCGGGGTACAGTGGTATTGCGCCTGCTGGGTGTACGAAGACGACGGACACGGCAGCCCGGCCGATCGCGAAGCGGTCGCTCCCGGACGCCGGCACCGTTCCCGACGTACTCGGCGGGCCATCTCATGAATGAGGATGCCCGGTCGGTGGCCCGATCGGCTCCGAACCGACAGCCCTGCGTGCGCGTCGTCGCACGCGAGGGATCCCTCAGCGGTATGGCGCTGGAGCGACGGACGTGGTCCTGTGCCACCCGGCCGTGTCCTGGACGGACCGCCGCCGGAGCAACCGGCGCGGTAAGACCCCCGGCGTTCGCCCCATGCCGCGTCTCACAGAAGAGGCAGCACCCTGACTACGACTTTCCGAGCTCTCGGAATCCTTCCCGAGACCGCCGAAGCCCTTGAAGCCGTCGGCATCACCACCCCCTTCCCCATCCAGGAGATGACCCTTCCGGTCGCCCTCTCCGGCACCGACGTCATCGGCCAGGCCAAGACCGGCACCGGCAAGACGCTGGGCTTCGGTCTGCCGCTGCTGGAGCGGGTCACCGTCCCCGCCGACGTGGAGGCGGGCCGGGCGCGGCCCGAGCAGCTGACCGACACCCCGCAGGCGCTCGTCGTCGTTCCGACCCGCGAGCTCTGCACCCAGGTCACCAACGACCTGCTCACCGCCGGCAAGGTCCGCAACGTCCGGGTCCAGGCGATCTACGGCGGCCGGGCCTACGAGCCGCAGGTCGAGGCGCTCCAGAAGGGTGTCGACGTGGTCGTCGGCACCCCGGGCCGGCTGCTCGACCTGGCCGGCCAGCGCAAGCTGAACCTGTCGCACGTCCGGGCCCTGGTGCTCGACGAGGCCGACGAGATGCTGGACCTCGGCTTCCTGCCGGACGTCGAGAAGATCATCAACCTGCTGCCGGCCAAGCGGCAGACCATGCTCTTCTCGGCCACCATGCCGGGCGCCGTGATCGGCCTCGCCCGCCGTTACATGTCGCAGCCCACCCACATCCGCGCCACCGCGCCGGACGACGAGGGCGTGACCGTCGCCAACATCACCCAGCGGGTGTACCGGGCGCACTCCATGGACAAGCCCGAGATGGTCTCGCGGATCCTCCAGGCCAACGGCCGGGGCCTCGCGATGATCTTCTGCCGCACCAAGCGCACCGCCGCCGACATCGCGGAGCAGCTGGAGCGGCGCGGCTTCGCGTCCGGCGCGGTCCACGGCGACCTGGGCCAGGGCGCCCGCGAGCAGGCGCTGCGCGCCTTCCGCAACGGCAAGGTGGACGTGCTGGTCTGCACCGATGTGGCCGCGCGCGGCATCGATGTGGAGGGCGTCACCCATGTGATCAACTACCAGACGCCGGAGGACGAGAAGACCTACCTCCACCGGGTCGGCCGCACCGGCCGCGCGGGCCGCACCGGTACCGCCGTGACGCTGGTCGACTGGGACGACATCCCGCGCTGGCAGCTGATCAACAAGGCGCTCGGCCTGAACTTCCACGAGCCCGCCGAGACCTACTCCACCTCCCCACACCTCTATGAGGAGCTGGACATCCCGGCCGGTACGAAGGGTGTCCTGCCGCGCTCGGAGCGCACCCGGGCCGGGTTGGACGCCGAGCAGCTGGAGGACCTGGGCGAGCCGGGCGGCCGTGGCGGTCGCGGTGGCCGGAGCCGTACGGACCGGAGCGCCCCCGCCGCCGAGGAGCGCCCGGCGCGCACCCGGGCGCCGCGCCAGCGCCGCCGTACCCGGAACGGTGCCCCGGTGGCGGACGCCCCCGCGGCCACGGCCGCTCCGGTGGCCGAGGCCGGTGCCGAGGCCCCGGCGACCCGCACGCCGCGCCGCCGCCGTCGCACCCGGGGCGGCTCGGCGCCGATCCCGGTGGCCGGCGCGACCCCGGTGACCGCCGAGGCGCAGCCGGTGGCCGAGGCCCCGGTGGCGGCTCCGGTCGTGGCCCCGGCCGTCGCGGAGCCGGTGGCTCCGGTGGCCCCTGCCGCACCCATGGCCGAGGCCGTGGCGACCGCCGCCGAGGCCGTGGCCCTGGTCACGGAGGAGGCGCCGGTGAAGCCGCGCCGCACCCGTACCCGGAAGGCCGCCGCCAAGACGGCCGAGCCGGTGGCCGCCGAGCCCGCCGCCGTGGTGGCGGACACCGCCGAGCCCGTGGTCGCCGTGGAGCCGGCCGAGGCCCCCGTCGCGGAGTCCAAGCCCCGGCGCCGGACCCGCAAGGCCGCCGCAGCCCCGGTGACCTCGGTGGACGAGGCGCCCGTCGTGACCGAGGTCGTGGCGGAGGCCGAGCCCAAGCCGCGGCGCACCCGCAAGGCGGCCGCCAAGAAGGCCGAGCCGGTCGCGGAGCAGGTGTCCGAGGCCGTGGCCGAAGCCCCGGCCGAGCCGGTGGCCGAGGCCAAGCCCCGCCGCCGCGCCCGCAAGGTGGCCGAGGCCCCGGTGGACGAGCCTGTGGCGGAGGCCGAGCCCAAGCCCCGGCGCACCCGCAAGGCGGCGGCCAAGAAGGCCGAGCCGGTCGCGGAGGCGCCCGCCGCCGAGGCCGTGGCCGAGGCCGAGCCCAAGCCGCGCCGCCGGACCCGCAAGGCGGCGGAAGCGCCGGTCGCGGAGCCGGAGGCGGCGGCCGAGGCCAAGCCCCGGCGCACCCGGAAGGCGGCGGCCAAGAAGACGGCCGCGCCCGCCGAGGCCGCTGCCGAGTAGTCGCCCGCCGGTCCCGTGCGGGCCGGCGAACCGAGGGGCCCCGCCATCACTGGCGGGGCCCCTCGGCGTATCGCCTCCCCGCCTGCCGGGGGCCGTCCCGGGGCCGGTTAGCCTCGTGCCATGAGCCGGCCGCCCACCTTCGTCCCGCCCGCCTGCGCCCGCGCCCGTCGGCTGCGTACCGCCCGGGGCGACTTCGCCGTACTGGAAGCCACCCCCCGGGACGGACTCGGCCCCCGGGGCACCGCCCTGCTGCTGCCCGGCTACACCGGGAGCAAGGAGGACTTCATCGCGCTGCTCCAGCCGCTGACCGAGGCGGGTTACCGGGTGCTCGCGGTGGACGGCCGGGGACAGTACGAGACACCCGGGCCGGACGACGAAAGTGCCTACGCCCAGGGGGAGTTGGCGCTGGATGTGCTGGCCCAGGCGACGGCCGCCGACCCCGCCGGCGCGGGCGTGCACCTGCTCGGGCACTCGCTCGGCGGCCAGATCGCCCGGGCCGCCCTGCTGGCCGACCCCTCGTGCTTCACCACCCTGACGCTCATGTCCTCCGGACCCGCCGAGGTGGCTCCGGCGCAGCGGGAGAAGGTCGCGCTGCTGAGCGGCGCCCTGGCGACGATGACCATGGCCGAGGTGTGGGAGGCGATGCGCGCCCTGGACCCGCCGGAGGAGGCGGACGACCCGAAGAGCGACCGGGCCGACCTGCGTCACCGCTGGCTGCTGCACAACCCGGCCCAGCTGGTGGCGACCGGCCGGGCGCTGACCGTGGAGTCGGACCGGGTGGCCGAGCTGACCGCCCTGCGCCCGGCGCCGCCGGTCCATGTGATCTCCGGCGTCCGGGACGACACCTGGCCGGTGCCACTGCTCGACGACATGGCGACGCGGCTCGGGGCGCACCGTACGGTCGTCGCGGGCGCCGAGCACTCCCCCAACACCGACCGCCCGGCCGAGACCGCCCGCGCCCTCGCGGCCTTCTGGGACCGCCACCCGGCGGACGGCCGCCGATAACCGCGGGCGAACCACCGGACAGCGGCCTCAGAGCCGGGCGCGGAGGTGCTCCCAGAAGCCGTCCCGCAGGGCCCGGCGCTGCACGGGGTGACCGCGCAGGGAGCGGCCCAGCATCCGTTCGGCCTCGATCAGCAGATCCTGGTCGACCGCGCCCGGCAGATACGGGTGGCCGGTCAGCAGCTCGGCCATCGCCTGCGGCCCGCGCGCGGTCAGCCACTCCGCCCCGATCCGGGCGCCCACGAACCGCACCTCGTCCCGGGAGGGCGGCGGCTCGCCCTCGTTCTCGTACGTCGTCACCGGCCGGCGGGTCACATAGGGGCGGCAGAAGTCCAGGTCGAAGACGCGGGTGGAGTCGGCCTCCCAGCGCAGCGGCTCGGCCTGGTTGGAGCCCTCGGCCGCCTCGACGCCCCACAGATGGACCCGGGTGCCGTACGCCTGGGCCGCCTCCACGGCCGAGACCAGGTCCTCGTCGCCGCCGACCAGGGCCGCGTCGCTGATGGCGCGGTGCCGGGCGAGGGTCTCCAGGTCGGAGCGGATGAGCGAGTCGACGCCCTTCTGCTGGTTGTTGGCGTTGAGGTTGCCGAGCCGCACCTTCACATCGGGCAGGGCGGCGACGGACTGCTGCTCGGTGGTGTGGATACGGCGGCGGGCGCCGTCGTACCAGTAGACCCGGAGCAGCCGGCTGTCCGCGAAAATGGTGCGGGCGGTGTCGATGAGGGCGGCGATCAGGCCCTCGGTGTCCAGGTCGAAGGAGCGCCGGTCCTCGGTGCCCGCCACCAGCAACCCGGCCGAAGCATGGACGTAACCCGCGTCGACGAAAATGGCATGGGTCGAGAGGGCGGAGGGCGTCTTCGCCACCTCGACCAGCATGCGCCGCAGGAGCTCATTGGTGCGCTCCAGACCGGCTTCGACCCGGGCGAGCGCCCCGTCGTCACCACCGGCGCCACCGCCGGCGCCGTCACCACCACTACTGCCGCCGGCCGGCGCCGCCGGGAAAAGGTCCGTGTCATTCATACGGGCCCCATTCTCCGCCGTACCGCCGGGCGCGACCCCCCGGCCCCCGGGACCGCGAGTCCCCGCTCGACCCCGCCCGCCCCGCCCCGCACCGGACACGCCCCTTCACACCCAGCAGTGCTTAGACAACGAAAGATTTTCTTTAGTGTAGGGAATGTTTGCGATCCGCGTGCTGTTGCACTCGTACAGCCACCAGTTCTCCATCAGGAGGATCAACTCCGACGAAGGGAGAAGCCCATGCGCTTCGAAATTCTGCGACTCGACGACGTCGACGGCACCGCCGTGGACAGCACCGTCGTGGACGCCGCCTCCGTCAACCTCATCGTGCAGCAGGCCGCGTCGGTCGGCCAGCGCATCTATATCCGCCCGGCCGGGGACCCGGTCTCGTAACCCGTTCCTTCACCGGAGCACACGGCACCGCGCCCCCGCACGGACTTCCCGGAAGGAGAATCCGTACGGGGGCGCAGTGCTGTCCGCACGGTCGGCGACGGACTCGGATTCAGGAGCCCCGGATTACCTGGGTGACGCCGTTGATGATCTGCTGAACGGCGATCGCGGAGAGCATCATGCCGGCGAGCCGGGTGACCAGCACCACGCCGCCGTCCTTGATCACCCGGATGATCAGCAGCGAGTAGCGCATGGTCAGCCAGAGCACCACATGCATGGCGGCGATCGCCGCCCAGACGGAGATCTGCTGGCTGACGCCCTTGGCGTGCTGCACCGCCAGGATGACCGACACGATGGCACCGGGGCCGGCGAGCAGCGGCATCCCGAGCGGTACGAGCGCGACGTTGACGTCCTTGGTCTGCTTGGGCTCGTCGGTCTTGCCGGTGAGCAGGTCGAGCGCGATCAGCAGCAGGAGCAGTCCGCCGGCGATCATCAGCGCGGGCACCGAGACATGCAGATAGCCCAGGATCTGCTGGCCCAGGATGCCGAAGACGGTGATCACGCCGAACGCGACGGCCACCGCCTGCCAGGCCATCCGGCGCTGGACCTTGGCGGGGCGGCCGGAGGTCAGGGCCAGGAAGATCGGCGTGATGCCCGGCGGGTCCATGATGACGAACAGGGTGAGGAAGAGGGAGCCGAAGACGGCGAGGTCGAACACGGTGGTTCCTTGCGGGGTGTGCGAGACGTACGAGGCGGTGCGAGGCGGAGGGGCCGGGCCGACGGGGGTGCGGCCGGCCGGGGGCGACGGGAGAACGGCGCGCGGGGCGTGCGGGTGACACGCACCGGGCGGAGTGCGGGACGTTACGGGCGTCCGCCCGCGCCCGGCACCGGGAACGCGCCGGTCGCGCGCCGGGTGATCTCGCCGTAGGTCTCGGGGTCGGTGGTGTACTCGCCGAGCCGACAGGTCTTGCGGGTGCCGTGGTAGTCGCTGGAGCCGGTGGTGAGCAGCCCCAGGTCGGCGGCGAGGCCGCGCAACCGGTCCCGGGCCTCCGCGTCGTGGTCCATGTGGTCGACCTCGACGCCGTCGAGACCGCAGGCGGCGAGTTTCGCGATGGCCGCCTCGGAGACCGTACGGCCCCGTTTGACGGCGAGCGGATGGGCGAAGACGGTGACCCCGCCCGCCGCCTTGACGAGCCGCACGGCCTCGCAGGCGTCCAGCTCGTGCTTGGGCACGTACGCCGGGCCGCCGTCGCCCAGCCACTGGGCGGTGAAGGCGTCCGAGACGGTGGGTACGAGACCCAGCTCGACCAGCGCCTCCGCGAGGTGCGGGCGGCCCACCGAGCCATCTCCGGCGATGGCCGCGACCCGCTCCCAGGTGATCGGGACGCCCAGCTCGCGGAGCTTGGCCACCATGGTCCGGGCACGCGGCACCCGGTCGTCCCGGACCAGCTCGCGCTCGCGGAGGAGGTCGGGCTCGTCGGGGTCGAAGAGGTAGGCGAGCAGATGGACCCCGGTGCCCTCGATGCGGCAGGACAGCTCGGCGCCGGTGACGAGGGTGAGCGGCCGGTCCAGCCCGGCCAGGGCGGCGGCGGCCTCGGCGTGGCCCCGGGTGGTGTCGTGGTCGGTCAGCGCGACGACGTCCAGGCCGCCGGCGGCCGCGGCGCGGATCAGCTCGGCGGGGGTGTCCGTGCCGTCCGAGGCCGTGGAGTGGGTGTGCAGATCGATGCGCACGACTCAGGGCTCCGGAGCTCGGGGCGGACAGGGGACGCTCAAGGATAACCGGGCCCGGCCCCCGCCCCGTCCGGCCACCATCCCGTCGGGCTCCCATCCGGCCCGGCCGCCATCCCGTCGGGCTCCCGCCCCGACCGGCCGCCATCCCGTCGGGCTCCCATCCCGCCCGTGCGCCGGCGCCTGGCCCGGCCCCGTGTGCGGTACGGGCCCACGCCTTCCGGTCGGGGCCCCGCCTCGTCCGGGCGCCGTCCGGCCCCGCGCCCCTCCGGTCCGGCCCTCGCGCCACGCGTACGCCCCGCGCCGGTTGCCGCCCGGCCCGGCCCTGTGCGCCGGCCGGGCGCCGCACCTTCCGGTTGCCGCCCGCGCCCTCCGGGCGCCGTCCGCCTCCACCACGGGGAGCTCAGCAGCCAGTGGGCAGCCCAGCGGCCGGGGGTCAGCTCAGCAGCCGGGGGCTGAGCGCGCCGCAGGGCAGCAGCTCGACCTCGGCGCCCGCCTCCCGGAGGTCGGTCAGCACCAGCTCGTCGTACATCAGCAGGCTGGACTCCTCGGGCCAGACGATGGCCCAGAGCCAGAGCCCGAGCGCCTCGCCCGCGAAGACGGCCCGGTCGCCGGGGGCGCCGCCGACGTGCCAGAGCGGGGTGGGTCGTCCGGAGGTGAGCACCTTGGCCTGCGGCCGGGCGTCCACGCAGAGGTGCGGGCCCGGGTCGGGGCCGTCGATCCCGGCGTACCGCGCGCCCAGGCCGACGCCCAGCTCCTCGGCGACCAGCAGCAGCTCCCCGACCCCGCCGAGCGGGCCGGGACCCGAGCAGGCGACGGCGGTGGCGCGACCGCCGCCGCGGTCGTCCCCGGCGCTGGCCACCCCGGTGAAGAGCCAGCCGACCGGCAGCGGCCAGGGCATCCAGACGGGGACCTGAGCCCGGTGGGTGACGACTCCGAGCGCCTCCACGCTGGGCGGAACCACGGGTTGCAGCGGGTGAACGGCACCGTGGACGTCGCACTGCCAGGAATCGGCGAAGAGACCGGGCGCCCTCACCCGGCCACCGCACTTCGGGCAACTGGGTTCGCCCCTCATAGCGTTCCACGGTCCTCCCCGCCCGCCGCCGCGTCAAGGACGATCACCCTCCGGGGTGGACCGGCCGCGTCCCGGGTATGCATGCCTCTTGCATTCATTAGCCTCGCTAAGCTAATATATGTAAATACCAACCACTTATTGGGAGCACCGCCCCGGCCACAGCCGCCCGGGCCCCGCGTCCCCTCGGTGACCGAAGGAGCGACATGCACGGAAAGGAATCGGCCCCAGCGGCCCCGCGCGAGGAGCTGGACGGCGCGCCCGACCCGCTGGACGAGGGCGCCGGCAGCATCCTGCGCCAGCCGAAGGCGGTCTGGGCCACCGCCGGCGCCTCGGTCGTGGCCTTCATGGGCATCGGCCTGGTGGACCCGATCCTGCCGTCCATCGCCCAGGGGTTGCACGCCACTCCGAGCCAGGTCTCGCTGCTCTTCACCTCGTACTTCCTGATCACCGCCGTGGCGATGCTGATCACCGGCTTCGTCTCCAGCCGCATCGGCGGCCGGAAGACCCTGCTGGCCGGACTCGCCCTGGTGATCGTCTTCGCCGCGCTCTCCGGCACCTCGGGCTCGGTCGGTGAACTGGTCGGCTTCCGGGCCGGCTGGGGGCTGGGCAACGCCCTGTTCGTCTCGACCTCCCTCGCCGTGATCGTCGGCGCGGCGGCCGGCGGCAGCGCGGCGGCCATCCTGCTCTACGAGTCGGCGCTCGGCCTCGGCATGGCCTGCGGCCCGCTGCTCGGCGCCCTGCTCGGGGACGCCAGCTGGCGCTACCCGTTCTTCGGCACCGCCGCGCTGATGGCGATCGGCTTCCTCTGCATCGCCGGCTTCCTCAAGGAGCAGCCCCGCCCGGCCCGCAAGACCTCGATACTCGATCCCATCCGGGCGCTCGGCCACGGCGGCCTCGCCTCGGCGGCCGCCTCCGCCTTCTTCTACAACTACGCGTTCTTCACGGTGCTGGCCTTCACGCCGTTCGTGCTGGACATGACCCCGTACAAGTCGGGTGCGGTCTTCTTCGCCTGGGGTGTGCTGCTCGCCGTCTTCTCGGTGCTGGTCGCGCCCCGGCTCCAGGAGCGGTTCGGTTCGCTGAAGGTGCTGGGCGGCTCGCTGGTGCTGCTCGCCGCCGATGTGGTGGTGCTGGGCTACGGCAACCACACCACGGCGATCGTCTGCACCATCCTCTCCGGCGCCTTCATCGGCGTGAACAACACGGTCTTCACCGAACTGGCCCTCGGCGTCTCGGACGCCCCGCGCCCGGTGGCCAGCGCGGGCTACAACTTCGTCCGCTGGTTCGCCGCCGCCGCCGCACCCTTCCTGGCGCCGAAGATCGAGGAGTGGACCGACATCCACATGCCCTTCGTCGTCGCCGGTGCCGCCGCCCTGATCGGTGCCGCCGTCGTCTGGGCCCGCCGCCGCTCCCTCACCCACGAGGCCGAGGAGCTCCAGCCGCGGCACAAGACGGAGGACGGGGTGGCGGTCTTCGCCAACTGAGCCGTCCCGGGCTCCTCTTGGCGCTCTTCCCGAGGGGGAGGTTTCCACGCGGAACCTCCCCCTCGGCCGTGCCCGCTCCGGAATACCGGGCCGATGACGCGACGACCGTGGCTGGTGTGGACCGGCACCGCCCTCGCGCTCGGGGGTCTCGCGCTCTTCCTGAGCCGCCAGGGACTGGACCGCGCGGACCAGTGGAGCAGCGTGCTGAGCCTGTTCCTCGCGGTGGCCGGCTTGGGGACCGGACTGGCCGGGCTGGTGGGCGGCGGGCGCCCGGCCGAGGCGGGCCAGTCCGCCGACGACGCCTCCGCCGGGGGCTCGATCAGGCTTCCGCAGCAGCATGGACCGGCTGGGCCAGGCCCTTCAGACCCTCGGGCCCCAGCGGGTGGGCCGGGAGAGGGATCTCACCTGGTACACCAGCCAGGAGCAACACCCGCTCAACATGGCCCAGTTCGATACCCCCAGTGGGCGCCGAGGCCGTCCAGGTCCTGCGTTACGGCGGCGACTGGAGCCAGGCGACGAGTGGGCTCATCGAGGACCGGGCCGGCGAGCGCCGCATGCCGTAGGGCGCGCCGAGGCCGTCCGGGTGCTCGCAAACCGGCCGGCGATCACTGGCGGTCCCTTCGACCTGAAGCTGAGCCGGATCGCCCGAGAGGACGAGGCGCCCTCCGTCCGCGAAACGGCCGTCACCGCGCTCGCCCGGTTCCGCCCGCGCCCCACCTCCTGACCGACCTCACCCGCCACGCCCCCTCCCCCGCCGTCCGCCTCGCCGCCCTCCGCGGGGTCGTCCAGCACCACCCCGACGACCGGCGGACGCTGGAGCTCCTCTCCAAGTGCGCCGAGCGGGACGAGGACACGGAGGTACGCGAGACGGCGGCCGAGCTGCTCTCGGCGCTGCGGCCGGACCTGACCCCGGGTCACCCCGCGAGTCAGTCCAGCCCGACCGGCCGCCGCCCCGGGTCGCGGAGATCCGTGCCGCTCGTGAGCCAGCGCTCCTCCAGGGCCTGGGCGCCATGGACGCGCTTCCAGGCGGCCTCGTTGGGCGTCATCGGCAGCAGCGGCAGGAAGCGCACCGGGTCCAGGGGGGCGTCCAGCTCCAGGTCCTCGACCAGCCCGCCCGGCTCGGCCACCAGGACGGAGGTGAAGGGCGCCCCCGGCCAGAGCGGATCACCGAGGTCCAGGGAGGCGCCCGGGGCCACCACGACGCCCTCGACCTGCGGGGAGGCGGCCAGCACGGCGAGGGGCCGGAGCACCTGGTCCGTGTCGGCGCGCCCGGCCCGCACCGAGAGCAGCAGCTCGGCGCGCGGGCCCTTGACCGGGTCGGCCAGCGCGGCGGTCGGATCGGTCATGGGCTGGGCGGACATGCCGAGGGTGGCGTACCGCACGAGGTCACCCCCGGCATCCTTGTCGCGGAAGCGGAGTACCTCGATCCGGTCGGTGCCCAGAAAGGTCACCGCCGCCCGGGCGTCCGGTTCACCGAGCGCGGTACGCAGCCGGGCCTCGACCAGTGCAAGAACTTCTGCCATGCGGTGAGCATAAAACGCGTATGCGGAGGGCAAAATAAGGGATTGACCCATGAGCGGCTGGTAGTCTTGGCCGCTGGTCGGGACGGCGCGCGAAGCGTGCTCCTCAGTCCCGGCGACACGTCATCCCCCACGGGGGACCGGCCGGAGGAGGTGGGGCTGCGGTGGATCGAAGTCGACCGTGCAGTACCACCCGCTCTTCCGCCCGCGCTCCCCGGCGCTGACCTGATCTCCGTTCCCCGCATCCGGGCATCCGGACGGAGCCAGATCCTTTTCCGGGTCGGCGCACCCCGCCGTACGGATTCTCCCCGGTCCGGCGGGTACACGACTGGGCGATCCATCGCGTACGAGGACGTACGCGCGCCCGCGACGGAAGAGCGCTGAGCATTCCTCTCCCCGCCTGTCCGTAGCGAACGCCGTCATCGCGTCCCGCGGTGCCGCCCGCTTTGCGGACGTACGCAACGCCCACGCGCTGCCACGTCCACGTTCCGGGCTGTGCCACACCTCGCCGGCGGCCTCTCCGTGAAGGAGCTTGCCCATGTCGATGATCCGCGACCTGCGCGCCGTGGTACGCCCGTCCCTGCGCAAGATCAACACCCCGTACAACACGTACAACTCCTATGACCCCACCCGCGACCCCTCCGCGTCGAGCGCCGTCGTGGACTGCGCCGTCTACCGTGACGGCCGCCGGCTGCGGGACGCCACCGACGGCGCGGTGCTGACGCCCCGTGAGGCGATGCGGGAGGTCCGGGACGGCGGGGGCTTCGCCTGGATCGGGCTGCACGAGCCGACCGAGGCCGAGTTCGCCGGGATCGCCGCCGAGTTCGGGCTGCACCCGCTGGCCGTGGAGGACGCGGTCCACGCCCACCAGCGGCCCAAGCTGGAGCGGTACGACGACACCCTCTTCACCGTCTTCAAGACCATCCACTACGTGGAGCACGCCGAGCTGACCGCGACCAGCGAGGTGGTGGAGACCGGCGAGGTGATGTGCTTCACCGGCCATGACTTCGTGATCACCGTGCGGCACGGCGGCAAGGGCTCGCTGCGCAACCTCCGCCACCGGATGGAGGGCGAGCCGGAGCTGCTGGTCAAGGGCCCCTCGGCGGTGCTGCACGCCATCGCCGACCATGTGGTGGACGGCTACATCGCGGTGGCGGACGCGGTGGAGGTGGACATCGACCAGATCGAGATCGATGTCTTCTCGCCGCCCGCCAAGGGCAGCACCCGGGGCGCCGACACCGGCCGGATCTACCAGCTCAAGCGCGAGGTGCTGGAGTTCAAGCGGGCGGTGACCCCGCTGCTGCGGCCCATGCAGCTGCTGAGCGAGCGGCCGATGCGGCTGGTGGACCCGGACATCCAGAAGTACTTCCGGGACGTCGCGGACCACCTGGCCCGGGTCCAGGAGCAGGTGGTCGGCTTCGACGAGCTGCTGAACTCGATCCTCCAGGCGAGCCTGGCGCAGGCGACGGTCGCGCAGAACGAGGACATGCGCAAGATCACCTCCTGGGCGGCCATCGTCGCCGTGCCGACCGCCGTCTGCGGGATCTACGGCATGAACTTCGACCACATGCCGGAGCTGCACTGGCGGTACGGCTATCCGATGGTGCTGGCCGGGATCATCGGCGTCTGCCTCGCCATCCACCGCACCCTGAAGCGCAACGGCTGGCTCTGACGGGCCGCGTCCTCCGCCGGCGCGGGCAAGGCGGTTTCCTCCGGCTGGCTAAGCTGCCGGGCATGACGGATTCGCTGCTCGACCGGGCCCTCGCCGAGGAGGCCACCAAGAAGTCCGGCCTGATCTGGGTGCGCGGTACCGGGCCCGCGCGGGCGCTCTGGCACGTCTGGCTCGACGGCGCCGCGCTGGTGGTGGGCGACGGACCCGGGGAGCAGCCGCTGCCGGGGCTGGCGGACGGCGCCACCGCAGAGGTCACCGTGCGCAGCAAGGACAAGGGCGGCCGGCTGGTCGGCTGGACCGCCGGGGTACGGGAGCTGGCGCCCGGCTCCGAGGAGTGGCAGGCGGCGGTGGCGGAGCTGAAGGGCAAGCGGCTGAACGCCCCGGACGCCGAGACGATCACCGAGCGCTGGGCGCGCGAGTGCCGGGTGCTCCGGCTGGCGCCGGGGGCGGTGACCACCGCGCACCCGGACGGCTCCCTGGCGGCCACCCCGCTGCCCACCCCGGCCACCACCCGCCGCCCGGCCCCGGCCGCCCTCCCCCGGCTGCTGGGCCGGCGGAGGCGGAACGGCTGAGCCCGGGGCGGGCCGGCCGGCGGCGGTGGAGCGGCCGGTCCCGGGACGGTTCATTCGCTGGTACGGGGCAGCTCCCGGCCGTAGTCCACGGTCTCCGCCGGGGACGGGGCGCGCAGCGCGAAGTCGGCGTTCCACTCGCTGAGGGTCACCACGCCGGCCGCGCCGCCCCGGGCGTACTGGAGCGGGTACGGGGTGCCCTCCAGGGAGACGTCCAGCGTGCCGCCCTCGCCCTTCGGGCCGCCGAGGACCTTGATCGTACGGACCCCGCCGATCCGGTCCCGGTCCCCCTTGCCGGCCTCGCCGTGCACCTCCAGCAGGCCCCGGAGCAGCGCCCGCATCTCGGTGAAGCCGCGCAGCTGCTTGTACGAGGGGTCGTCCCGCGGCACCTTGACGTACTTGTCGTCCAGCTTGCCCGCCGCCTCCGAGTCGCCGTCGCCCCCGCCGGAGTCCGAGCCCGGACGCGACCCCGGCTTGGCGTCCGGCTCCGCGTGGGTCCAGAAGTCCGCGTCCGCCTTGAGGTAGAGGGCGTCCGCCACCCGCAGCAGCTCGAAGGTGGAGTTCTTGGTCACCACCGAGCCCTGGGCGCCGTCGCCCTTCAGCCGCATGTTCAGTTTGTAGGTGCCGCCCTTGCTGACCAGTGTCCCGGAGAGCCGTACCGCCCGGGCCGCGTCCGCCGCCGTCCGGGCCTTGGTCTCGATCTCCTGGGCGGTGAGCCTGCCCACGCCATTGGTGCCCGCGTCCGGGTCCGGCGGCTCCTCCCCGCAGGCCGTGAGGGCCAGCGTCAGCCCGGCGCAGAGCGCGGCGGAAAGAAGGGCGGCCCGGCGGGGACGCGAAGCCGGGGGGAGAGCGGTCACCAGCGCACTGCCTCTCATCTGGCTGTGGAGATGGGGATGGACCTTGGAACAGGGGACGTGTGGGAAGCGGGCGGACGGGAGAGACGGGGGAGGACAGGAAGGGCTTCAGGAACTCCGGACAACGGGCGGGCCGCCGCCGGGTGCGGGGCCGCCGCCGGCCGGGGCCGGAGAACCGGACGCCCGGCTTCCTGTGGGGTGGCGTACGGCAGCGTACCGGTGCCGTGGACCGTCCCCCGCAGCGAGCCGTACGTCCCCCGGGCCCTGCCGAGGCGGCCGGTCCCGGGACGGGCTAGCCTGAACCGGCACGGAGCCCACGGAACCACAGGTGAACCACCCCAGGAGGTGCGCGGCATGGCGGCAGGCGCCCCCCGGATCTTCGTGTCGCACCTCGCCGGGGTGCCCGTCTTCGACCCCAACGGCGATCAGGTCGGCCGGGTCCGGGACCTGGTGGCGATGTTGCGGGTGGGCCGCCGTCCGCCCCGGCTGCTCGGTCTGGTCGTGGAGGTGATCGGCCGGCGCCGGATCTTCCTGCCGATGACCCGGGTCACCGGGATCGAGTCCGGCCAGGTCATCACCACCGGGGTGCTCAATGTCCGGCGCTTCGAACAGCGCCCCACCGAGCGCCTGGTCCTCGGTGAACTGCTGGACCGCCGGGTGCGGCTGGTGGAGGACGGCGCCGAGGTGACCGTGCTGGACGTCGCCATCCAGCAGCTGCCCGCCCGCCGGGACTGGGAGATCGACAAGGTCTTCGTCCGCAAGGGCGGCGGCGGGGCGCTGCGGCGCCGGGGCGAGACGCGGACCGTGGAGTGGTCGGGGGTGACCGGCTTCTCGCTGGAGGAGGAGGGCCAGGGCGCGGAGAACCTGGTCGCGACCTTCGAGCGGATGCGCCCGGCCGACCTCGCCAATGTGCTCCACCACCTGACGCCCAAGCGGCGCGCCGAGGTGGCCGCCGCGCTCGACGACGACCGGCTCGCCGACGTACTGGAGGAGCTGCCCGAGGACGACCAGGTGGAGATCCTCGGCAAGCTGAAGGAGGAGCGGGCCGCCGACGTGCTGGAGGCGATGGACCCGGACGACGCCGCCGACCTGCTCTCCGAGCTGCCCGAGGAGGACAAGGAGCGGCTGCTGACGCTGATGCGGCCGGACGACGCGGCCGATGTGCGGCGGCTGATGTCGTACGAGGAGCGCACGGCGGGCGGGCTGATGACGACCGAGCCGATCGTGCTGCGCCCGGACGCCACCGTGGCCGACGCCCTCGCCCGGGTACGGCAGCAGGACCTCTCCCCCGCGCTCGCCGCCCAGGTGTACGTCTGCCGGCCGCCGGAGGAGACGCCGACCGGCAAGTTCCTGGGCACCGTGCACTTCCAGCGGCTGCTGCGGGACCCGCCGTTCACCCTGGTCTCGGCCGTGGTCGACACCGATCTGGAGCCGCTGTCCCCGGACACCCCGCTCCCCGTGGTGACGAGCCATCTGGCCGCCTACAACCTGGTCGCCGCCCCGGTGGTGGACGACAGCGGCTCGCTGCTGGGCGCGGTGACCGTGGACGACGTACTGGACCACCTGCTGCCGGACGACTGGCGGGAGACCGAGTTTCACCATGACGAGGCCCCGACCCCGGGCCACGGGACCGGGACCACGGCCGGGACCGGGATTCCCGCCGCCGGGACGGACGCCGCCGAGGGGGCCGGCCATGGCCGCTGACCGCACCCCGCGCACCGGCGGCGAGCGGACCGCCGGCCGCGCCGGAACCGCCACCCGCGCCGGAGGCGAGCGGGGCGGGGCCGAGCGGGTCGCCGCTCCGCCGCGCGTCCGGCTCGACCAGCCGCGCGTCCGGCGGCCCCGGCTGCTGCCGGAGTACGACCCGGAGGCGTTCGGCCGGCTCTCCGAGCGGATCGCCCGCTTCCTGGGCACCGGCCGGTTCATCGTCTGGATGACGATCGTCATCATCCTCTGGGTGGTGTGGAACATCGCGGCGCCGGACCCGCTGCGGTTCGACAAGTACCCGTTCATCTTCCTGACGCTGATGCTCTCGCTCCAGGCGTCGTACGCCGCCCCGCTGATCCTGCTGGCCCAGAACCGGCAGGACGACCGGGACCGGGTCAACCTGGAGCAGGACCGGAAGCAGAACGAGCGGTCCATCGCGGACACCGAGTACCTGACCCGGGAGGTGGCCTCGCTGCGGATGGGCCTGGGCGAGGTCGCCACCCGCGACTGGATCCGCTCCGAGCTCCAGGACCTGCTGAAGGAGCTGGAGGACCGCCAGAACGGCCACCATCAGCCCGGCCAGCACGGCGAGCACGGCGAGCACGGACATGACGGCCGCCACGGCCGGGGCGGCGGCGAGCGGACCGAGGGGCGGCAGCGCGATTCATTCCCGCACGCGGCTTCCCGGGGACGTGACGAAGGCGACCGCTGACGCTCTTTCCGGCCGCCCCGGCGGGCGCCGTACCATCTCACTATGGCTACGGAAGACGCGGTGCGCGAAGCACTGGCGACGGTGAACGACCCGGAGATCAACCGGCCGATCACCGAGCTGGGCATGGTCAAGTCGGTGGAGATCGGTCCGGACGGGGCGGTCGCCGTCGCCGTCTACCTCACGGTCTCCGGCTGCCCCATGCGCGAGACCATCTCGGCGAACGTCCGGGAGGCCGTCGCCCGCGTCGAGGGTGTGACCTCCGTCTCCGTGGACCTGGACGTCATGAGCGACGAGCAGCGCAAGGAGCTGGCCGCCGCGCTGCGCGGCACCACCGCCGAGCGCGAGGTGCCGTTCGCCAAGCCGGGCTCGCTGACCCGGGTCTACGCGGTCGCCTCCGGCAAGGGCGGCGTCGGCAAGTCGTCCGTCACCGTGAACCTGGCCGCCGCGATGGCCGCCGACGGCCTGAAGGTCGGGGTCGTGGACGCCGACATCTACGGCCACAGCGTGCCGCGCATGCTGGGCGCCGACGGCCGGCCCACCCAGGTCGAGAACATGATCATGCCGCCGTCGGCCCATGGCGTGAAGGTCATCTCGATCGGCATGTTCACCCCCGGCAACGCCCCGGTGGTCTGGCGCGGTCCGATGCTCCACCGAGCCCTCCAGCAGTTCCTGGCGGACGTCTACTGGGGCGATCTGGACGTGCTCCTGCTCGACCTGCCGCCCGGCACCGGCGACATCGCGATCTCGGTCGCCCAGCTGGTGCCCAACGCCGAGATCCTGGTCGTCACCACCCCCCAGCAGGCCGCCGCCGAGGTGGCCGAGCGGGCGGGCTCCATCGCGGTGCAGACCCACCAGAAGATCGTCGGCGTGGTCGAGAACATGTCCGGGCTGCCCTGTCCGCACTGCGACGAGATGGTGGACGTGTTCGGCACCGGCGGCGGCCAGAAGGTCGCGGACGGCCTCACCCGGACGACCGGTACGACGGTCCCGGTGCTGGGCGCCATCCCCATCGACGTACGCCTCCGCGAGGGCGGCGACGAGGGCCGCCCCGTGGTCCTCACCGACCCCGACTCCCCGGCGGGCTCCGCGCTCCGCACCATCGCCGGCAAACTCGGCGGCCGCCAGCGGGGGTTGTCGGGGATGTCGCTGGGGATCACGCCCCGCAACAAGTTCTGAAGGCGCGCTCCCTCGTTGTGAGGCTCTTTCGCCTCCGGGGCGCTTTGTGCGGGTGTCGACGGTCGACCGTGCTCGCCCCCAAGTTCCCCGGAGGCTCCGCGCTCCCCCAGGCTTCGTCCGGGGGACCCCACTCCCTTTCGACACCCGCGCGCCCCTTCGGCTCGCTCGCCCAGGGGGACGGCGTACCGGTGAAGGCCGGGCTCGGCAGCGCGCCGGTGCCCGGCCTTGCTCGTCGGTCCGGCAGCCCTCGGGGCGCGGCCCGGCGGGCGCCTCCGGTGCTCAGCCGCAGTAGCGGCTCAGGTCCGGGAGCGCCGCGAAGCCGAGGCCGTACGCGCTGATGCCGCGGCCGTAGGCGCCCAGGTGGACGCCGGCGCCGGTGGTGCCGGCGAGGATCCAGCCGTACTCGGACTCGCGGTAGTGGAAGGGCATCGGGACCCCGTCGACCGGCAGGGAGAGCGTGGCCCAGTCCTCGCCGCCGAGGTCGTCCGCGAGCTCGAAGGCCGTCTCGGTCTGCTGGGCCACCCAGTCGTCCCGCAGCGAGTAGTCCATCTGGGCCGGCCAGGTGTAGGCGATCAGTCCCGAGCCGGCCAGCCAGGCGGCCGACGACACGCTGGTGGCGTCCAGGACGCCGGTGCCGTCGCCGGAGCGGCGGACCGGGCTGGCGGCGACGGTGACGACCGCCGCGAACCGCTCCTTCTCCAGGCCGTCCTCGACCTTTATCGACGGCTGGTCCCCGTGCCCGGTCGAGCCGTGCTGGACCGTGCCGTCGGCGGAGGTGCCGACCTGCATCAGCCAGCGCGGACCGGTGAACGCCTGGTCCAGGCCGTACCAGGGAAAGGTGGCGCGCAGGTAGCCCTCCACCACCCGGCGGTCGGCCGGTGTCCGCTCCTCGGACGCGGCGTCCCGCTCTCCTGCCCGGCTCGTCGTGTCCATCTGTCCGGCCGCCTCCTCGCTCCCTGGCGTCCGGCGCGGACAGCCCCTCGGGCGACCTGGCTACCGGACAGATGGAGAGGATAACCACCCGGCGCCGCCCGGTCCGGAAAGGGCACCGCTCCGGCGGCGTCGCCGTACGGTCCCGGGGGCCGGGCGGCTCAGGTGGCGTCGGAGTCGAACGGCGGACGCTCGCCGGGCTCCGGCCGGTCCCGCTTCTTCAGCAGGTCCGGGGTGCCCGAGCCGTTCACCACGGCGGGGACGGAGCTGCCGGTCTCCCGGCCGGTCACCGCGTCGGTCACCTCGTTGATCTCCTTGCGGAGGTCGAAGCTGCTGCGCAGCTCGTGCAGGTCCTTGAAGTCGTCGTTCTCGGTGAGCTGCTTGCGGATGAAGTTCTTGGGGTTGAGGTCCTCGAAGTCGAAGTCCTTGAAGTCCGGCCCCAGCTCGCTGCGGATGTCCTGCTTGGCGTTCTCCGAGAAGTCGCGGATCTTGCGGATGAACCGGGCGACGTCCTGGATGACCTTCGGCAGCTTGTCCGGGCCGAAGACGAGCACGGCGAGGACGACGAGCACCAACAGCTCCATTGTGCCTATGTCATTGAACACCTTGCCGCTCCTTCACAGCGCCCGGCTCTTCCGCTCGTCCGGGACCGTCCGTCCGCTGGGGCCCGGTCCACGGTACCTGTCCGAAGTGTCCGGGCGGTACCGACCCGGTGCCGGTCAGCCGTCCGAGGAGGAACCAAGGGTCAGGGTCACCGCCCGCTGAGCGCCCGCCCGCTGCAGGGTCAGCCGGAGCCGGTCGCCGGGGCGGTGGGCGCGGATCCGGACGATCAGCTCCTCGCCGCTGTGCACCCGCCGTCCGTCGGCCGCCGTGATGACGTCCCCGGGGCGGATGCCCGCCTGGTCGGCGGGGCCGCCGGGGACGACCGCCGGATCGCCGTCGGTGCCGTCGGTGCCGTCGTCGGTGTCGTCGTCGACCCGGGCGCCGTCGCCGTCGTACTTCATGTCCAGGCTGACGCCGATCACCGGGTGCCGGGCCCGGCCCGTGTTGATGAGCTCCTCCGCGACCCGTCTGGCCTGGTTGACCGGGATGGCGAAGCCGAGCCCGATGGAGCCGGACTGGCCGCCGCCGCGGGCGGTGCCGTTGTCGGCGGCCCGGATGGCGCTGTTGACGCCGATGACCCGGGCGCGGGAATCGACCAGCGGGCCGCCCGAGTTGCCGGGGTTTATCGGGGCGTCGGTCTGGAGCGCGTCCACATAGCTGACATCGCTGCCGCCGTCCTCGCCGCCGGCGGTGACCGGCCGCTCCCGGGCGCTGATGATCCCGGCGGTGACGGTGTTCCGGAGGTCGAAGGGGGCGCCGATGGCCACCACCGGATCACCCACCCGGACATCGTCGGAGTTGCCCAGCGGCAGCGGGGTGAGGCCCTCGACCCGGGAGACCCGGACCACCGCGAGGTCGTAGCCGCCGTCCTTGCCGACCAGTTCGGCGGTGGCGGTCTCGCCGCCGCTGAAGGTCACGCTGATCCGGCCGGAGGCGCCCGCCGCGTCGATCACATGGTTGTTGGTGAGGATGTGGCCGCGCCGGTCGAGGACGAAGCCGGTGCCGGTGCCCTGTTCGGAGCCGCCGCTGACATGCAGGGTGACCACCCCGGGCAGCGTCCGGGCGGCGATCCCGGCCACGCTCTCCGGCGGCCGGCCGGTGTCCTCCCGGGGTGCCTGCGGCAGCTCCACGGTGGTCAGGGCGCCGCTGCGCTCGGCGTACGCGCCGACCCCGCCGCCCACCACCCCGGCGACCAGGGCCAGCAGCACGGCGCCGATCACCCCGGGGCCGCGCCGCCGGCTCCGGGGCGCGGCCGGGTGGTCCGTGCGGAACAGCGGCTGCCCGGCGCCCGGAGCCCCCGGGCCCTCCGGGGCGCCCCAGGGGTCGTACCGGGTCCAGGCGCTGGTTCCGGGTGTCCCGGGGGCGGCGGCACCCGGGGCGCCGAGAGGGGGTCGCCCGGGGGCGTCGTCCCACTCCGGCGGCTGCGGCGGCCGGCCCTGGGACGTACCGCCGTCGGAGGTGCCGTGGTCCATGATCTCCCCGCTCCCCTGCGCCCGGCCGGGCGCCCCCGGCCGATTGAACCAGGTCCGGGGCGCCCCGCGCAGGGGTGTGGACCGGCTTTCCGACGGGTCGGCGGCCCGGGCCGCAGTCCCCGCCGGGGGCGGGTCAGCGCCGGGCGGTCAGCGGCAGGGAGGACGAGGGGGGCACGGCCAGCGCGGCGGACCAGGGGGTGACCGGGGCGGGCGCGGGCCGGGGCGTACCGATCGCCGCCGCGCCGCCGGTGGTCGTACCGTCCGGCAGCGCACCGGCCTGGACGGCGAGCGGCAGCGCCAGCGGTACGGCGAGTGTGCTCCGCGCGGCGGTGCCGGACAGGCCCACCTGCCGGGTGGCCGGAAATGGCTGTGCCGGAAGGGGCTGCCCGCCCACGACGGGCCGGTCCCCGCGCGGTGCCGAGCGGGCCGGCGGGGTCGCGGGCCTCTCCGGTGAACGGCCCGCGCCGGTATCGGTCCCGGTACCGGTGAAGCCGGTGGCTCCGCCCCGGCGGCGGTTCTCCTGGGCCGGGGCGGCACTGGGAGCGCGCAGCGGGGTGACGTTGTTGCTCTTCACCTCGCCCCGGACGTCCAGCGCCGCGCCCCCGGTGGGCACCGCGCCGCTGCCCAGGGCGATGGCGGCCAGGGACACCGCGCCGGCCGCCGCGAAGGCGAACCTGCGCCCGCGCCCCGGGGCGCCGCGCTCCGCCTCGGCCGCACCCGGCTGGTAGACCGCGAAGCCGTGGCCCGGGCGCCCGGCGAGCACCGGGGCCCGGCCGAAGACACCGGGGCCCGGTCCGGACGGGCCGTTCTCGCGCTCGGCCGCTCCCGGTCCGCGGCCGCCGCCGGTCCGGCCGTATCCGCCGAGCGGCTCACCGGCCGCGAACAGCCCGGGGCCGAGGGGGCCCCCGAACTCCTCACCGCCGTCCGTCCCGCCGCCGGGCAGTCCGTGGAGGCGGGCGAGCAGCCCGGCCGACGGGGGCGGCGGGGGCGCCTGGGCGAACACGCTCTTCAGCCGGCGCTGGGCATCCGCCTCGGACTTGCACTTGGGGCAGGTCGCCAGATGGGCGAGGACCCGCTCCCGGGCGTCATGACCCAGCTCGCCGTCGACGAGCGCGGCGAGCCGGTCCCCGAGATGCTGTTCCGCCGGGGTCGGACGGGTGCCACTCACGCGGCGCCGCCCTCCGCGCCGGCCACCGCGAGCTGCCGGTGCGCGCTCCGGGTCTCCGGAGCCCGGTGCTTGAGGGCCTTGCGCAGATGGGAACGCCCGCGGTGGATGCGGCTGCGGACCGTGCCGAGCTTCACGCCCAGGGTGGCGGCGATCTCCTCGTACGAGAGTCCCTCGATGTCGCAGAGGACCACGGCGGCCCGGAACTCCGGCGCCAGGGTGTCCAGCGCCTGCTGGACATCGGCGTCGAAGTGGGTGTCGTGGAAGACCTGCTGCGGAGAGGGCTCACGGCTGGGCAGCCGCTCGGCGGCGTCGTCACCGAGGGCGTCGAACCGGATCCGCTGCTTGCGGCGGACCATGTCCAGGAACAGGTTGGTGGTGATCCGGTGCAGCCAGCCCTCGAAGGTGCCGGGGGTGTACGTCGAGAGGGACCGGAACACCCGGACGAAGACCTCCTGGGTGAGGTCCTCGGCGTCGTGCTGATTGCCGGTCAGGCGGTAGGCGAGGCGGTAGACGCGGCCACTGTGGGTGCTGACGATCTCCTCCCAGGTAGGAGGAGTCCACGCCTGCGAATCCGCATCCGGTGCGAAGGTCGCGGTGGTCGGCGCGGAGTCGGTGGCGCGGGAACGGTCAGCGGTGTCGGTCACGGATTTCGGCCCACTCCCCGACCTGAGCAGGCGCCGCAGCACCCCGCCCCGGTCAACAGGCGCGGCCGCACCTCCCCTGTCGGCTCTGGTGGTGTCCAGTGGAGCCCCTACCATAGCCACCTCGCCCGTTAGCTCCGGATAAGAATCTTTACGCGAATTTGGGGCCGACTTCCGGCCACGCTCCGGGGGCCGCCACGCCAGGTGCCCCCGCCTTCGCCGCGGTTCGCGCCTCATGTCCTCTTCACCCCGGTTGCCTCGGTTCCTCGCCGGTTCCCTTCGCTTCCTGTCGCTTTCCGGCGCTCCCTGGTCGTTTCCCGGTCGTTTCCCGGTGTTTTTCAGGGCTTCCGCCGTTTGGGTACGCCCCTTCCGGCCCTCTCCGGACGCCCTCTGCGGCTCTCCTCCTCCAACGTGTGGTCCCATCTGCGGGTTCCCGGGCCCGAACGGATACAGTCACCGTTGCGCCAACTACGGGGACAGGAGAGGGTCATTACCGCCAACCGGCAGACGAGCTGGGCGTTCGCCGACGCCTACGTCGCCGAGGACGAAGCGCTGCGCTGGGCCCGGGACCGGGCCCGGGAAGCGGGGCTGCCCTCGGTGTCGCCCGGCACCGGTGCCGCGTTGCGTCTGCTGGCCGCCGCGGCCGACGCCAAGGCGGTGGCCGAGATCGGCACCGGAACGGGTGTCTCCGGACTCCATCTGCTGCACGGAATGCGCCCGGACGGGGTATTGACCACGGTCGACCCGGACCAGGAGAGCCAGCAGCTGGCCCGGCAGGCGTTCCGGGCGGCCGGGTTCGCCGGCAACCGGGCGCGGTTCATTCCGGGCCGGGCCCTGGAGGTGCTGCCCCGGCTCGCGGACGGCGGTTACGACCTGGTCTTCTGCGACGGCGACCGCACCGAGTGCCTGGAGTACCTGGGTGAATCGTTGCGGCTGCTGCGGCCGGGCGGGCTGGTCTGCTTCGAGGGCGTCTTCGCCGACGGCCGCACGGTCGACTCGGCGGCCCAGCCGGCCGAGGTGCTGCGGCTGCGGGAACTGCTGCGGGCGGTGCGGGAGAGCCAGGAGCTGATGTCCTCGCTGCTGCCGGTGGGCGACGGCCTGCTCTGCGCGGTACGCCGGGGCTGACCCCGCCGCGCGCGGGCAACCGGACCGTACGGGCCGGGTCGCGGGTGCCGGATCCGGCGGGCCGGGCCTCAGGGAACCGGGCCGCCCGGGCCGGGCCTCAGGGGCCGGATCTCAGGGACCGGCCGGGCCGTGCTCGCGGGCCGCGGGGCGGTGGTCGCGGGCTGGCCGCGCGGCGGCGGTGGGTGGTGGTGGTTGCGGGTGGCTCCGTCGGGCACCCGGGGCATACGGCCCCAGATACGCGGAAGCCCCGGCGGGCGGCGCGTTGCCTGCCGCACCGGGGCTTCGGAAGACCCGGATGCTCCGCGTCAGCCGACGACCTTCTTCAGCGCGTCGCCCAGGGCGTCCGCCTCGTCCGGAGTCAGCTCGACGACAAGCCGACCGCCGCCTTCGAGCGGAACGCGCATGACAATGCCCCGCCCCTCCTTGGTCACCTCGAGCGGGCCGTCGCCCGTTCGCGGCTTCATGGCCGCCATGCTCGTTCCCCTTCCTGAAACCAGCTCATCGTCAGCCGACGGCCCTCTGGCATGGGCACGCATCACCGGCATCGAACACATTGCTTCCAGGTCATTATCCCGCATGGCGGTACCCGATGACCAACATCGGGCGGCATCGCTTGCGCAACGCGCTCGCGCAAAACCCCCCATTTCGGGGACCGGCCTGCGATACTTCGCCGCCACCCGTGCCAAAGCCGCCCCCCAGCGCTTTGACGCAGGTCACATCGCGGGTGGCGGCGGCCGCGTATCCGCGCCCGGCGATCTCCGCCATGCTGGGCGCGGACCGAACCCGGTCCGGCCGAACCGACCGCCGAAGGGGACCCCACCATGGCCGACACGGTGCTGTACGAGGTGAACGACGGGCTCGCCACGATCACGATCAACCGGCCCGACGCCATGAACGCCGTGAACACCGAGGCGAAGGCGGCCCTCCGGGACGCCCTCCGGCAGGCCGCCGGCGACACCGCCGTACGGGCGGTGCTGCTCACCGCGACCGGCCGTGCCTTCTGCGTGGGCCAGGATCTCAAGGAGCACGTGGCCTCGCTCGCCGCCGACCGGGAGGCGGGCACCGCGCGGACCATGGAGACCGTACGGGAGCACTACAACCCGATCGTCCGGGCGATCACCGGCATGCCCAAGCCCGTGGTGGCGGGGGTGAACGGGGTGGCGGCCGGGGCGGGTCTCGGCTTCGTCCTGGCCGCCGACTACCGGGTGGCCGCCGACACCGCCTCCTTCACCACCGCGTTCGCGGGCGTGGCGCTCACCGCCGACTCGGGCGTCTCGTGGACGCTCCCCCGGGTGGTGGGCCCGGCCCGCGCGGCCGACCTGCTGCTCTTCCCGCGCTCGATCGGCGCTCCCGAGGCGTACGAGCTGGGCCTGGTCAACAAGCTGGTGCCGGCGGCCGAGCTGGCGGCCGAGGCGGCGGCGGTGGCCCGGGCCCTGGCGGCGGGGCCCACCGTGGCCTACGCCGCGATCAAGGAGTCGCTCGCCTTCGCGGCCGGCCACACCCTGGAGGAGACGCTCGCCAAGGAGGACGAGCTCCAGAACCGGGCCGCCGCCGCCGAGGACCACACCATCGCGGTGGAGGCCTTCCTCGCCAAGGAGAAGCCCCGCTACGTGGGCCGCTGACGGTCACCGGCCGGAGGGTCCCCGGGCCGGAAGCCCCCGGGGCACGCGAGCCTCGCCCCTCCGGTCGGGGGTTCACGCCCACGATGCCCGGGGCCCGGGCCTCTCGGCCGGGGTTCCCGGGGCCGGGAGAAACCCGGTCTGGGTCTTCCCAGCCGAGCTTCCCGGGCCGGCTTCCGGGCTCCGGGACTCCGGGCCGGGGCCCCCGGCCCCGGGTTCGGGGCTCCGGGCTTCCCGGTCCGGGATCCCCCGTGCGGGCCGAGTCTCGGGCTCCCCGGTCCGGATTCGAGAACCAGGCCTCCCGGCCGGAATGTGCGGGGCCCGGAGAAACCCGGTCTGGGTCTTCCCAGCCGAGCTTCCCGGGCCAGCTTCCGGCTCCGGGACTCCGGGCCGGGGCCCCCGGCCCCGGGCTTCCCGGGCCGGCTTCCGGACTCCGGCCTCCGGCCTCCCGGTCCGGCTACCCGGACCCGGGGCCTCCGGGCCTGGGTCCGGGACCTCGGGCTTCCCGGCTCGGGATCCCCCGTCCGGGCCGGGACCCTCGCCTCCCGGTCCGGGTTTCCGGGCCTCGGGCTCCCCCTCCGGGCCCGGGCCCCCCGGTCCTGCTTCGGCTCAGCCCGTGGTGGCGCCCCGGGCCGCGCAGTCGGCCAGGTGGTCGTCGACCAGGCCGCACGCCTGCATCAGCGCGTACGCCGTGGTGGGGCCGACGAACCGCAGGCCGCGCCGCTTCAGCTCCTTGGCGAGCGCGGTGGACTCGGGCGTGACCGCCGGGACGTCCGCCAGGGTGCGCGGGACCTGGCGGGTGGCCGGATCGGGGGCGTACGACCAGATCAGCTCGTCCAGCTCGCCGGGTGCCCAGCCGGCGAGCTCCCGGGCGTTGGCGAGGCTCGCCTTGATCTTGGCGCGGTTGCGGATGATCCCGGCGTCGGCGAGCAGCCGTTCCTCGTCGGCGTCGGTGAACTCCGCGACCGCCGCGATCCGGAAGCCCGCGAAGGCGCTCCGGAAGCCCTCCCGGCGGCGGAGGATGGTGATCCAGGAGAGCCCGGACTGGAACGCCTCCAGGCAGAGCCGCTCGAAGAGGGCGTCGTCGCCGCGGACCGGGCGGCCCCACTCCTCGTCGTGGTAGATCACGTAGTCCTCGGTGGAGATGCCCCAGGGACAGCGCAGCCGGCCGTCCGGCCCCGGGATCGCGCCGCCGCTCATCGCCCGCCCTCCGGCTCCGTGGCCGGGTCCGCGCCGGTACGGCCGCCGGCCGCCCCGGCCCCGCCGTGCCGGTGGTCCCCGCCGTCCCGGCCGTCGACGCCGTCCCGGTCGTCCTCGCGCGCGGGGGCGGCGGGGGTCTCCTCCGGGGCGGGCGGCGGGGGCGCGCCCGGCTTGTCGAAGAGATCGCCCGAGCCGGTGGCGGTCGCCTGGGCGCCGGCCAGCGCGGCCTCCAGCTCCGCGATCCGGGCGTCCCGCTCGGCCAGTTCGGCACCGAGCCGGTCCAGCACGTCGTCCACGTCGGACATCCGGTAGCCCCGGGGTGCCAGCGGCAGCCGGAGCTGCTCCAGATCGGCGCGGCCCACCGGGCGGGACAGCGGCAGCGGGTCCACCGTCCGTTCGGGGCCGGCCTCGGGAAGCACCTCGCCTTCCCCTCCGCCCACCACGGCGAGCGTGACCGCGGCGACCACCACGACCATCGCCAGAGCCAAGAACCAGAACACAGCGTGCCTCTCCCCGGTGTCCGAAGCAGTACTGGGCAGTACTGAGCAATACGTCCGCCGCCGATCGTCCCACGCACCACCGACAGCGGGGACCGGCCGCCCGACCCCGGCCCCGCCGCGGCCGCCGGGCCGCCCCGGGACGGCGACCGGCCCCCCGCCCTCCGCGGTCGGCGCCGTCCCGGGGCGCCGGGCGGCTAAGGTCGGCAGGCGACCGGTACGGCGAGGAGGACATACGGGATGCTGCGGTTGGGACGACGCGAGTTCGGCGCGCACGAGCCGGTGATCATGGCGATCGTGAACCGGACCCCGGACTCCTTCTACGACCGGGGCGCCACCTTCCACGACGAGCCCGCGCTCGCCCGGGTGGACCAGGCGGTCGCGGAGGGCGCCGCCATCGTGGACATCGGTGGGGTCAAGGCGGGTCCGGGCGAGGAGGTCACCGCCGAGGAGGAGGCCCGCCGCACGGTCGGCTTCGTCGCCGAGGTGCGCCGGCGTCACCCGGACGTGGTCATCAGCGTGGACACCTGGCGCCACGAGGTGGGCGAGGCGGTCTGCGAGGCGGGGGCCGATCTGCTGAACGACGCCTGGGGCGGGGTGGACCCGAAGCTGGCGGAGGTGGCGGCACGGTACGGGGCCGGGCTGGTCTGCACCCACGCGGGCGGCGCCGAACCGCGCACCCGGCCGCACCGGGTGGAGTACGCCGATGTGATGGCCGACATCCTGCGGGTGACGGTCGGCCTGGCCGAGCAGGCGGTGGCGCTGGGGGTGCCCCGGGAGTCGGTGCTGATCGACCCGGGCCACGACTTCGGCAAGAACACCCGGCACAGCCTGGAGGCGACCCGACGGCTGGGCGAGATGACGGAGACCGGGTGGCCGGTGCTGGTCTCGCTCTCCAACAAGGACTTCGTGGGCGAGACGCTGGACCGGCCGGTCAAGGAGCGGCTGATCGGCACCCTGGCGACCACCGCCGTCTCCGCCTGGCTGGGCGCCCAGGTCTACCGGGTGCACGAGGTGGCGGAGACCCGCCAGGTGCTGGAGATGGTCGCCGCCATCGCGGGCCACCGCGCCCCCGCCACCGCCCGCCGCGGCCTGGCCTGACCCCGCCGCCGGACGCCCGCCCGGACCCCGAATCCCGCCCGGACCGACGGACCGGCCCCGGACCCGCCGGGGCCCGGCCGCCCCTGTCACGCGACGGGCGCCCGGGGACCGGGAAGTCCGGCCCGGCCACCGCCCGGAGGGCGGGCGGACCACCGGATCGCGGGGTACGCCCCCGAGCCGCACCGAACCGACCCCGCCCCCGGCCCGGCCCTGGGTCACGGGCGTACGACCCCGGACCCGTCCCCGGGCCCCGCCCGCACAACCGGACCGGTCTCCCGCCCCCGCCCGGACCACCGGACCGGGCCCGGCCCCCACCTGAACCGCCGGACCGGCCCCGGGGGCACGGCCCCTCGGGCGGCGCCGGCCGGCGGTCTCGCCCTGCTACTGCCCGGTCTCCTTGGTGACCAGGGCCACCGCCTCGTCCACGTCGTCCGTGACATGGAACAGCAGCAGATCCCGCTCGGACGCCTTGCCCTGGGCGATCACCGTGTTCCGCAGCCAGTCCACCAGACCCGACCAGTAGGCCGAGCCGAAGAGCACGATCGGGAAGCGGGTGACCTTCCGGGTCTGCACCAGCGTGAGCGCCTCGAACAGTTCGTCCAGGGTGCCGAATCCGCCCGGCAGCACCACGAACCCCTGGGCGTACTTGACGAACATCGTCTTCCGTACGAAGAAGTAGCGGAAGTTCACCCCGATGTCGACGTGCGGGTTGAGCCCCTGTTCGAAGGGGAGCTCGATGCCCAGGCCTACCGAGATGCCCCGGGCCTCGGAGGCCCCCTTGTTGGCCGCCTCCATGGCGCCGGGACCGCCGCCGGTGATCACCGCGAAGCCCGCCTCGGTCAGGGCCCGGCCGATCCGTACCCCGGCCTCGTACTCCGGTGAGCCGACCGGGGTGCGCGCCGACCCGAAGACGCTGATGGCGTTCGGCAGTTCGGCCAGTGCGCCGAACCCCTCCACGAACTCCGACTGGATGCGCATGACCCGCCACGGGTCGGTGTGCACCCACTCCGAGTCGCCCGCCGTGTCCAGCAGCCGCTGATCGGTCGTGCCGGGCTTCACCTGCTCTCTGCGGCGCAGCACAGGCCCCTGGCGCTGCTCCGCGAGCGCCCTCGGTACCTCCGCCTCGGGGTTGCCCATGATCCGCTCCCTCCGCTGAACATCGTTGCTGGGCACAGGGTAGGTCGGCGGAGGTGACGAACGGTGAAATTAACGAGGTCGGGCGGAGAGCCAGTCGTACAGCCGCCGCTCGCAGTGGACGATCCGCTCCACCACCACGTGCTCGTCCCGCTTGTGCGCGTACAGCGGGTCGCCCGGCCCGTAGTTGACGGCGGGCACCCCGAGCGCGCTGAACCGGGAGACGTCGGTCCAGCCGAACTTGGGCTTGGCGATGCCGCCGACGGCGGCCATGAACGCGGCGGCGGCCGGGTGCGAGAGGCCGGGCAGCGCGCCTCCGGTGTGGTCGTCCACGACGAACTCGTCCACCCCGCAGTCCGCGAACACCTCCCGGACGTGTGCCTCGGCCTGCTCCGGCGAAAGGTCGGGGGCGTAGCGGTAGTTGACCACCACCGTGCAGGCGTCGGGGATGACATTGGTGGCGACCCCGCCCTCGATGCCGACCGCGTTGAGCCCCTCCCGGAACTCCAGGCCGTCGATCACCGGGCGGCGCGGCTCGTAGGAGGCGAGCCGGGCCAGGATCGGGGCGGCGGAGTGGATCGCGTTGGAGCCCATCCAGCCCCGCGCGGAGTGCGCGCGCTCGCCCCGGGTGCGCAGATGGACGCGGAGAGTGCCCTGGCAGCCGCCCTCCACCTCGCCGGTGGTGGGTTCCAGGAGGATGGCGAAGTCGGCGGCGAGCCAGTCGGGATGGGCGTCGGCCACGTGCCCCAGGCCGTTGAGATGCCCGGCGACCTCCTCGTTGTCGTAGAAGATGAAGGTGAGGTCGCGGTTGGGCTCCGGGACGGTGGCGGCGATGCGCAGCTGGACGGCGACCCCGGACTTCATGTCGGAGGTGCCGCACCCCCAGAGCACGCCGTCGTCGTCCAGCCGGGAGGGGACGTTGTCCGCGATCGGGACGGTGTCGATGTGCCCGGCGAGCACCACCCGCTCGGCGCGCCCGAGGTGGGTGCGGGCGATCACATTGTTGCCGTGCCGGTCGACGGTGAGGTGCGGAAGGGCGCGGAGGGCCTGCTCGATGGCGTCCGCGAGCGGCTTCTCGGTGCCGCTGACGGAGGGGAAGTCGACCAGCGCGGCGGTCAGCGCGGGGCCGTCCAGGGTGAGATCGAGCGCGGCGGCGGGGCCCGGGGCGGGCGCGGCGGCGGGGCCGGACGGGGTGCCGGAACCGGGTGCGGGCGTGGTGTCGGGCATGGGACCGACCCTATCCCGGGCTCAAGTACGGTGGACCGCGTGTCCGACTCCGTCCCTCCGCTTCGCTCCGCCCGCCGGGATCGCCGTGCCCGCCGGGGCCGCCGCGCCCGGCCGTTGGTGGCGCTCGCCGTGCTGCTGGCGGTGGCCGGATACGTGGTCGCGCAGTATGTGACGGGCGGGCCCGGTGCCCCGCACTGCACGGTGGGCGACGGCTCGGGGTCGTACGAGCTGACGCCCGAGCAGGCCGCCAACGCCGCGACCATCTCCGCCGTCGGCACCACCCGGGGGCTGCCCGAGCGGGCGGTGACCATCGCGCTGGCGACGGCGATGCAGGAGTCGGGGCTGCGCAACCTCGGGCACGGCGACCGGGATTCGCTGGGCCTCTTCCAGCAGCGGCCCTCGCAGGGCTGGGGCACCGAGCGGCAGATCACGGACCCGGTCTTCTCGGCCGGGAAGTTCTACGACCATCTGGCCGAGGTGCCGGGGTACTCGCGGCTCCCGCTGACGGTCGCCGCCCAGCGGGTGCAGCGCAGCGGTTTCCCGCAGGCGTACGCCAAGCACGAGCCGGACGCCACCCTGCTCTCCGCCGCGCTCACCGGCCGCTCGGCCGCCTCGCTGAGCTGTGTGACGGGCGGCGCCCCGACAACGCCGGGCGACCCGGCGAAGGTGCGGCGGGAGCTGGTGCGGTCGTTCGGCACGGGCGTGCTGCCCGACCGCGGTACGTCCGCCGGTACGGCCGGGGCCGCCGGGGCCGAGCCCTGGAAGATCGCGCTGCCGGTCGCCGCGGTGGGCGCGGCCGGCCCCGGGGACGCTTCCGGCTCGCCGGACGGCGGCTCGCGGCGCGGCTGGGAGCTGGCCCAGTGGGCGGTGGCCCGGGCCAGTGAGCTCGGCCTCGCCGAAGTGCGGTACGCCGACCGGGTCTGGACCGCCCGCGACGGCTCCGACGGCTGGCGCGCGGCGGACGGCCCGGCCGCCGACGAGGTCCGCCTCACGGTCGCGCGCTGACCGCTCCACGGAGCGGCCCGTGGCGACCCCCGCCCCCGAGCCGTCCGCCGAGCCTCGTCCCTTCCCCGAGCGCCGGCCGCCCGGGGTGAGCGGCGGCCCCTGCGCTGCCGCGGGCCCCGGATCGGGGGCCGTGCCCGCCCCGGATTCCCGCCGGCCGCCCGGGCGGGCACCCGGCTCGTGTGTGCCGCCCCGGTCACCCGCGGTCCTGCGCCGGCCGCGACACCGCCGCCCCCACGTTCCGGAAGCCACGGCCGGGATCGGTACATCGGCCCGGGGCCGCCTCAGCACCCCGGCGCACGAGCCGAGGTGCGCGGCGGGCGATGCGGCCGTCCGCCGCGCGGTGGTCGTCCCTCCGCGCGGTGGCTGCCGGCGAGTCCTCCGGCAGGCGTACGGTCCGGTCGGGAGCGCCGTACCCTCTCCCCTCACACCCGGACGTCACCTCGTCCATGCGTGCGGTGGGCCACTCGTACGCGTGGTACCCCCACCTCCCCCTGCCGCCCTCCGGGTGCCCTCGGCGGTCGTCGTCCGGGCCGGGTGGAGCCCTTGCGACCACAGGGAAGTGACGCTTCGCCTGCCGCTCCTCCGACCGGCTTCTTTGCCCGGTTTTGAGAGGAACCGATAATGCGACGCGTTACCAGTTCTTTATCTTCGGCCACCGCAACCTCCCCCGGCCCCCGCTCGGTTGTCAGAGCGTCCGATCGCGGACAGACAGCACCCACCCCGTGCCTCGCCACCGCACCGCGCGGTGGCCGGCGGGGCCCGCCGGGCTCCGCGCCGGGGTCTCTCGTCGAAGGAGCATCATGTCCCTCCCCCTGACCCGCCGGATCGCCCGCGCCGCGCTGCTGATCGCCGCCGGTGCCGCGCCCGTGGTCGGTGCGGCCGGTTCCGCCGGTGCCGTGGAGCTGCCCAGCGCCAAGGACCTCGGCGGCGTCAGCAGCCTCGACACCACCTCGGCGACCGGCACGGTCAGCGAGGCCTCCGTGTCCACCACCGAGATCGCCGGGGAGGCCGGCGCCGTGGCGGTGAAGCAGGCCGTCCCGGGGGCCGGCAAGATCGTCGGGAAGGCCAGTGAGGCGGCCGTCCCCGCCGCCAAGAAGACCGCCGGCGACCTCACCGGCGACGCGGGCGAGAAGCTCGGCTCGACCACCGACGCCGTGACCGGGAGCGAGCTGCCCACCGCCGGGGTCCTCGACGGCGGACTGCCCACCGACGAGCTGCCGGTGAAGACCCTGCCCGCCCTCGGCTGAACCGGGTCCGCGGCGGTACGGCGGAGGGGCCGGGGAGACGCGTACGCTCCCCGGCCCCTCCGCCGTCGTCCCCGGCCTCCGCCGTCGTCTCCCTCCACCCCGCCGTCGTCTCCGGCCTCTCCGGCCGTGCCACGACGGGACTCGGGCTCAGCCCAGCCGCTCGACCGCGGCCTCGATCCGCTCGTCGGTCGCGGTCAGCGCGACCCGTACGAAGCGGGCGCCCGCCTCGCCGTAGAAGTCGCCGGGCGCCACCAGCACCCCGAGCGCGGCCAGGTGGGCCACCGTGTCCCAGCAGGGCTCGTCCCGGGTGGCCCAGAGATAGAGGCTGGCCTCGCTGTGCTCGATCCGGAAGCCGTGCGCCTCCAGCGCGCCGCGCAGGGCGGTGCGGCGGGCCGCGTACCGGGCGCGCTGCGCGGTCACATGGGCGTCGTCGCCCAGCGCCGCCACCGTGGCCGCCTGGACGGGGGCGGGCGTCATCATGCCGCCGTGCTTGCGGATCCTCAGCAGCTCGCCCAGCACCTCCGCGTCACCGGCGACGAAGGCGGCCCGGTAGCCGGCCAGGTTGGAGCGCTTGGAGAGCGAGTGGACGGCGACGATCCCCTCGTACGACCCGCCGCAGACCTCCGGGTGGAGCACCGAGACGGGGTCGGCCTCCCAGCCCAGCTCCAGGTAGCACTCGTCGCTGAACAGCAGCACCCCGTGGCGCCGGGCCCAGGCGACGATCCGGGTCAGCTCCTCCTGGTCCAGCACCCGGCCGGTCGGGTTGGAAGGCGAGTTGAGCCAGAGCAGCTTCAGCCCGGCCGGGTCCAGCGCGGTCGGGTCGTCGTAGACCACCGGCTCGGCACCGCAGAGCCGGGCACCCACCTCGTACGTCGGGTAGGCCAGCCGCGGGTACGCGACCCGGTCGCCGGGGCCGAGCCCCAGCTGCGTCGGCAGCCAGGCCACCAGTTCCTTGGAGCCGACCACCGGCTGGACGTTCCGGTGCGCCAGGTCCCGGGCGCCGAGCCGCCGCCCGCACCAGCCGGTGAGCGCGTCGCGCAGCTCGGGGGTGCCCCAGACGGTGGGGTAGCCCGGCGTGTCGGCGGCCCCGACCAGCGCCGCCCGGATCAGCTCCGGGACCGGGTCCACCGGGGTGCCGACCGAGAGGTCCACGATCCCGTCCAGGTGGGCCGCCGCCGTCGCCTTGTACGGCTCCAGCCGGTCCCAGGGGAAGACCGGCAGACGCGCGGAGACGGGGGTGACGGCGGGGCTCTCGGCGGCACTCACGGCGGGGCTCGCTTTCTCGTACGTACGGAAGGAGGGCGCTCCGGTCACCGGCCCCGTCCCGCTCCCGGGGGGACCGGCCGGGCGTCCCGCTGCTGCCCGGGAGGACCGGCCGGGCGCCGGACCCGGCGGAACGGAGGACCGGCCGGCCGGCGGAACGGCGGAACGCGTCGGTCCCGCACGGCGGACTCTGCCGTACGGGACCGGGGAGACAGTCGCCGGCCGTCAGCCGTTCTGCGGCGGCAGCCCGGCGACGAAGGGGTGGTCACGCTCGATGAGGCCGAGCTTGGAAGCACCACCGGGCGAGCCGAGCTCGTCGAAGAACTCGACGTTCGCCTTGTAGTACTCCTTCCATTCGTCCGGGGTGTCGTCCTCGTAGAAAATGGCCTCGACCGGGCAGACCGGCTCGCAAGCACCGCAGTCGACGCACTCGTCCGGGTGGATGTACAAGGACCGGGAGCCCTCGTAGATGCAGTCGACGGGGCACTCCTCGATGCACGCCTTGTCCTTGACGTCGACACAAGGCTGCGCGATGACGTAGGTCACGCTGTCGTTCCTCCTCGATAGGGCTGGCTTGCGCGGGAGCGCGGCGTCGTCGATGCCCGCATCTAGTATCTCCGTTCTCGGGGACTATCCGAACAGGAGGGGCGGCGAGAGCGGTGGAATTCACGGGCGGTGGACGTCTTGAGGTCCGAATCACCCCCTCTGACGTGGGAAAACGCGTCTCCGTCCGCCGGTTGAGCGACGCTGGAGCCCCCGGCGACCGGTTCACCGACACGGTGGGTGTTCTCACATCATGGGACGCGGGTGTGCTGCTGGTCACACGCCGGTCCGGGGAGGCCGTCCGGATCGCGGAGTCGTCCCTGGTCGGGGCCAAGGTGGTGCCCGCCGCCCCGGCCCGCAGGCGGGGCCCGGCGGCCGGGTTCGGGGAGCTGGCGCGGGTGCAGGCCCGGGGCTGGCCGCCGGTGGAGAGCGAGCCGCTCGGCGAGTGGACCCTGCGGGCCGCCGGCGGCTTCACCCGGCGGGCCAACTCCGCGCTGCCGCTGGGAGATCCGGGGCTGCCGCTGGATGCCGCGCTCGACCGGGTGCGCGCCTGGTACGCGGCCCGGGGCCTGCCCGCGTACCTCCAGGCGGCGACCGGGGCCGAGGGCACCCAGGAGCGGCTGTGCGCCGCGCTGGAGGAGCGGGGCTGGCTGCGGGAGGTGACCGCCGAGGTGCGGATCGGCGGGCTGGCCCCGCTGGCCGACCTGGCGTCACCGGCCGACCTGGTCCCGTCGGCCGACCTGGCGGGCCTGGCGCCGGACGCCTCCGGGGCGGCGCGCGTCACGCTGTCCCGGGAGCCGGACGAGGACTGGTTCCGGCGCTACCGGCGGTGTGCCGAGCCGGGCCCGGAGGTGCGGGCGGTGGTCACCGGCGGCCCCTCGGTCTGGTTCGCCACCGTGCCCGGCACGGGCGGCCCGGACCGGGCCCCGGACCCGGTCGGCGGACCGGCCGACGGGCCGACGACCGGCGGACCGGCGGACGGCGGACCGGCAGCGATCGGGCGGTGCGTGATCGACGGGCGCTGGGCCGGCTTCATGGCGGTGGAGGTGGACCCGGCGCGGCGGCGCCAGGGGCTGGCCACGGCCGTGATGGCGGCGCTGGCCCGGCAGGCGCTGGCCGAGGGCGCCTCGGCGGCCTGGCTCCAGGTCGAGACGGACAACGCCCCGGCGCGGGCACTCCACGACCGCCTCGGCTTCACCATCCATCACCACTATCACCACTTCCGCGCTCCCGGATCGGGTACCTGACCCCCATGCACGAGCACCATGAGCCCCCCGGCCCGTCCGGTCCGTCCCCGGCCCACGGCGAGTGGCGGCGCCGGTTCGCCGCCGAGGCCCGCGAGGAACGGCCGGACCTGGCGACCCTCTGCCTGCTGGTCGGCGCCGAGGGCGACCCGGAGCTGGGCCAGGACGGCCTGGACGCCGCCGAGATCGAACTCGACCGGCTGGCCGGGCTGCTGCCGTACGGCGCCCGCTCGCCGCACGAATGGGCCCGGGCGCTGGCCGGGCTGCTGGGCGGCCGGCTGGACTTCCACGGCACGCCGGGCGACTACCGGCGGCTGGACTCCTCGCTGCTGCCCGCCGTGCTGCGCCGCCGCCGGGGCCTGCCCATCCTGCTGTCCGTCGTCTGGCTGGAGGTGGCCCGGCGGGCGGGTGCCCCGGTGTACGGCGTGGCGCTCCCGGGCCACTTCGTGGTCGGCTTCGGGGACCCGGCCGAACAGGTGCTCGCCGATCCGTTCGCCGGGGGCGTGCCGCTCTCCCCGGACGACGCGGGACTGCTGGTGACGGGGGCGACCGGGGGCCGGCTGGAGCCGTCGATGCTCACCCCGGCCGACCCGCTGCGGATCGTGCTGCGGATCCTCAACAACATCCGGGCCTGGGCCGCCGCCCGCCCCGAGTGCTCGGCGGTGGCGCTGTGGGCGGTGGAGCTGTCGCTGCTGCTGCCCGCCCATCCGGCCCGGCTGCGGTACGAGCGGGCCGAGCTGCTGGTCCAGCGCGGCGACTTCCCGGCCGGGGCGGCGGAGCTGGAGGCGTACGCGGAGGTGGTGGACGCGGTGGAGCCGGTCGCCGCGGAGCGGGTCCGGGACATGGCGAAGGCGGCCCGGGCGATGCTCAACTGAGCCGCCAGGGCCGCCGCTGATCCGCTGGTCCGGTGCCGGCCTGCTTCAAGCCGTGCCGGCCGGCGCCGGGCCGAGCCGGCCGGCGCCGGGCCGAGCCGGCCGGCGCCGGGCCGAGCCGGCCGGCGTCGGACTGCCTCAGCCGACCGCAGGCCGCCTCAGACCGTGTCAGCCGGTGTCAGGCTGTGTCGGTCGGTGCCGGGCTGTGTCGGTCGGTGCCCGGCTGTGTCGGTCGGTGCCGGGCTGCGTCAGTCGGCGTCAGGCTGTCAGTCGGTGTCGACGTGTTCGCGGACGATGGCGCCGTCGGACGCGTTCACGTCGTAGCTGGTCTTGTTCCAGTCGTTGGTGGTCACCACGTCCACCTTCCACACCACGGTGCGGTCGTCCTTGTCGTCCAGCTCGATCGCGGTGACCGTGCCCTGCTTGCGGTCGGTGGCCGCCTTGGCCGCCTGCTGGGGCGTCCACTTGGCCTTGCCCAGCCAGTCGGTGACCTGCTTCTTGTCGTCGGCGTCCTGGTCCGACTCGGCCCGCGACTCGATGACCTTGCCGTCGACGGCGTTCACCCGCACCCGGTGCAGGGTGCCGTCCGGGGCGGCCACCTTGGCGGCCCACTCCGGGGTGCCGGGGCTGGGCGCGGGACTGGCGGAGGCGCCGCCCTCGTACCGGGTCAGCTCGATGTCGGTGAGCTTGCCCTGCGGCACCTCGCCGACGGCGGTGGCGGCCGCCTTGTCCCAGGTGACCTTGGCGGCCGGGACCAGGGCCTTCCGGTCGGCCTGGTCCTCGGTCATGCCGCCGCCGGGGCTGGCGCTGCTGGTGCCGGGCGAGGCACTGGCGCCTTCGCTGGGGCTGTGGTGCGAGGACATGCTCGGGGTCGGGGCCGCCGCGCGGACCTGGTCGGAGTCGCCTCCGTCGGTTCCGCAGGCGCTGAGCAGCAGGGTCGAGCCGAGGGCCGCGCAGACGGCGGTGACGGCACGCAGGCGCAGAGAACGAGAGGTCATGTCGGCACGCCTAACCCCTGTACCGACCCGGCATGCAGCCCGGGCGCAGAGTCACCCGATCGGCCGTGTGTCGCCGCCGCGTCCCCGATACGGGCATCCGTACGGGCACGGGGCACGGAGCCGTACCGGCGGCGGGCCCCCGGAAGCGCGGATCCCGGACGCGGCCCGTGCGGCGCCCATGCGGAGCCCGTACCAAGCCCGGACACGGCACCGGCCCCGGTCCGTACGGGACGGGCCGGGGCCGGCGGCGGGTGACCGGGAGCGGGCGGATCAGCCCTCGCCGTCCAGCGCGATGGTCTCGGTGCGCTCGGCGGGGGTCTTGCCGAGCAGCGCCGTCTGGAGCGCGTGGGCCACGTCGTCGGCGCCGACCGGGTGCTTCTGGCCGTCGCCCTTGGTGATCATCACACCGTTGAAGGTCCCCTCCAGCAGATCGGTGATCGCCTTCTTGTCGAACACCGGGACCAGCTTCCCGTCCACCGGCTTCATGGAGAGGATCTGCGGCAGCGAACGGTTGGGGCCGAACTGGATCTGCTTGCCGCCGGCCTTGATGGTGACCAGGCCGGACATCGCGGGCTCGGCGAACTCCTTCATCGCCCGGTCCAGCTCGGCCTGGTCGACGGACGGCTGGCGGGTGGTCACCGGCAGCTTCACCGGTCCCGCCTTGCCCGTCTCCACCTGGGTCCGGTAGGCGTCCCGCACGGCGGCCACGGACTGCTTCACGTCCAGGCCGCTGCCGGCCTTGCCGGGTACGGCGACGGCCTTGCCGGGCTTGAAGACGATGGTGCCGTCGTTGGCGGAGCCGGAGACGCCGGCCAGGTCGTTGAGCGCGGCGCTCAGCTTCTCCTCGTCGACCGGGACCACCGGTTCGGCGACGCGTTCGCCGCCGAACAGCGAGCCGATCACCGAGACCGGGTTGTAGTCGCTGCCCGCGGCGGCCCGGACGGTCTCCTCGTTGTCCAGGCTGAGGCCCGCCTTCGCCGGGTCCAGCTCCGCCGTCCGGCCGCCGACATCGAGCTTGAGCGGCGACCCGGCCCGCTGGCCGAAGGCCGTCCGCATCTTGGCGACGGCCTCCTCCTTGGTGCCGCCGCCGATGTCGAGCCCGAGGACGGTGGTCCCCTTGGGCACGTCGGAGTGGTTGAGCAGCAGTCCGGCGCCGTAGGCGACACCAGCCAGGCCGACCACCCCGGCGGCGAGCAGGACCAGCTTGGAGCGGCCCTTCTTCTTCGGCGCCCGGCCCGGGGCCCCCGGGGACGACGAGGAGGCCGGGGCCTTGGGCGCGGGCGCCGGGGCGCCGGCGGACGGGCTGCGACCGGGGCCGCCCGGACGGCCGGGTGCCGGGTCGCGGAGGGCCGGCGGGGTGCGGTCGGCGGCGGGCACCACCGGGATGCCGCTGGTGAGCGTGTCACCGGACACCTGGCCGCCGCCACCCTTGGGCCGGCCACCCGCCGGGCCGCGACCGCCGCCCCGGGGGCCGGCCGGACCGGCCGGTCCGCTCCGGCCGGGGCCGGGCGCCGGCTGCTGGGGGGTCAGTACGGCGGTGTCGTCGGCGCGCCAGGGCCCGGTGCCGTCACCGCCGGCCGACGGGCCGGTCCCGCCGGGCATGTCGAATCCGGCCGTGTCGAACCCGGGGGAGCCGAACGCGGGCGTGCCGTGTGCCGGGGTGCCGGGCGGGGGCACCTGGGGCAGCGGATTGAAGGCGGAGGTGGCCTCGGGGTCGTCATAGCCCGGGGCGGGCTCCGGGAGGCCGTCGAGCGGGGCGCCGTCGTGCTGGGCGCCGGCCGGCGTGCCGCCGTCGAGCGGGGCGCCGGCGCCGAACAGATTGGTGCCGACCGTGCTGTTGCCGGTCATCGGGCCGGTGGTGCGGCCGGCGGGCCCCCGGGAGCCGGTCGGCCGGACGGGCAGCGGCTCCCGGTGCCCGTCGCCGGGCTCCTCCGGGGTGTGGCCGTCCTGGCCGGCGCCGCCGGGGGCGTCCGAGAAGTACGGCATCCCCACCGGGCCTGCCGGGCCGCCCTGGCCGGAGCCGTCGGGCAGGCCAAGCCCGTCGGGGCCGGCGCCCGGGCCGGCCGGCGCGGGTGCGCCGGGGCCGTCGGCGGGCAGGGTGAAGCCGGCCCCGTCGGTGCCACCGGGGGCGGCGGGCGGCGGGGTGGCCGCGACCGGCTTGCGCGGGGCGAACCAGTCGCTGGTCGGCTTCTCCTCGGCCGGCCTGGCCTCGGCCGCCCGCTCCGGCGCGGGGCGCTCGGGCGCCGCGTCGGTGCGCGCGGCACCGTCCGGGCGCCCGGCGTCCGGACGGCCGGGCCGGTCCGCCCGGTCGGTCCGGACGTTCCCCCCGGCGGCGGACGCGGACGGCTCCGCGTCCGGACCGGTCGGCGTCCCTGGTCCGGCGTCCACGTCGCTCATCGGCGTCCGCATGACGACGGGCGGAATCGGCCGCGAACCCGGGATGTTGATCCGGATACGGGTCGTCAGCGTGGTCTCGGTCCTCGGTTCGTCCGGCTGGGCCGTCATATCGCCGGACTCCTCCGGAGCGTCCTGCGTCGGGTGCGGCGACGGGTACTGGCGCGATCCGTACGGCGGTGTCCCCGAGGGGTACGCGGCTCCGCCGCGCCCCTGGGGGCCGGAGGACGAACTGTCAGTTTCACGACTCAAAGCAGGTTCTCCTGGTTGGCTCCGCCGCCCGCTCTTACACGTACGGGCGCCCGGCGGCGCGCACCACCATACTGGCCGCGCACCGGGGGCACCCCGCGACCGGGGGAACCGGAACGGTCAATACGCCCCAAGTCCGGGCACGTCGCGCACCGGACGACGGACTGACAGCGACGGGCCGACGGGCCGCCGGCACACTGTCACCCACGGGCGGCACCGTGCCGGCGGACCGGCGGCGTAAGGACCGCGGACCAGTGACGCACTGGCTGTGGACCGGCCGTGGACCGACTGCGGACCGACGGTGGACTACGGACGGGTCCGGGGCACGGTGGCGCAGATCACGGCGACCGCCATGCCGCCCAGCAGATAGACCGTCTCCGGCAGTCCGCCCCAGAAGACCTGGTCGCCCTCGGAGCGGCCGAAGGCGAGCAGGATCACGGCGACCAGCCAGCCCACGCCGGGCGCGGCGACGCCCAGTTGGCCGCCGGCCGCCCGCAGCCCGCCGTAGAAGAGCCCGGCGCAGCCCGCCAGCGCCAGCAGCAACCCGCCGGGGAACCAGAGGCTTTGGACCAGCGCGCCGGCACAGCCGACCAGCGCGCCGAGCAGGACGAGACCGGCGAGCCCGGCGAGCCGGCCGGGCCGGAACCGGAGCGGCCGGGCCATCGGGGAACCCTGGGCACTCATGCGGTCACCCCCGCGAAGAGGTCGTGCTCCCGCTCGCCCGCCGGGGCGCCGCCGGTGCCGCGCGCCAGCTCGTAGTACTCGGTGGTGAGGAGCGGCTGGCCCAGCCCGTTGGAGAGGGCGAAGTAGTCGCCGTGGACGGTGATCTGGGTCGCGTGCGCCCGCATGGCGGCCCGCTTGCGGTCCGCGTGGGCGGCGCCGTCGATCTCGGCGGTGATCCGTTCCCCGGGCACCACGCCCGGCACGTCCGCCACCGAGGCGACGGCGGGGAAGCCCGCGCCGCCCTCGGCGCGCAGCCGGGCGAAGCCGGCCTCGACGGCGCCGCGCGGCACCCGGTTCCAGTAGATCTTGGGGATCTCGTACGGTTCGCCCAGATCGCGCCGGTACGCCCGCTCGCCGGCCAGCTCGGCGGCGCGCATCGCCACCCGGTGGGCCTGGATGTGGTCGGGGTGGCCGTAGCCGCCGTCCGGGTCGTAGGTGACGAGCACCTGGGGCCGCCGGTCGCGGACGATCTCCACCAGGTGCGCCGCCGCCTCGTCCACCTCGGTGTTCCAGAAGGCGCCGGGGCGCCGGTTCTGCGGGGCGCCCATCATCCCGGAGTCCCGGAACCGGCCGCTCCCGCCCAGGAAGAGGTGGTCGGTGACGCCCAGCTCCTTCATGGCGTCGCCCAGTTCGGAGACCCGGTGGGCGCCGAGCCGGTCCTCCCGGTCGGGCGCCAGATGGGCCAGGCCGGGCGGGATGACCTCGCCCTCCTCGCCGAGGGTGCAGGTCACCAGCGTCACCAGGGCGCCCTCGGCCGCGTACCTGGCCATGGTGGCGCCGTTGTTGATCGACTCGTCGTCGGGGTGCGCGTGCACCAGGAGCAGACGACGGCCGGAGAGATCCGTCATGGAGACACTCTAGAAGGGCGGGCCCCACCCGGCGGGCATCCGGCCGCCCTCTTCCGCACCGGGCCCCGCCGCCCCCGGGCCGGTCGCGTGAGCCGGGCGCGACCGCCGGTGGAGGCGGCGGGACACGCCCGGGATCCGGCGACCGGAAGAATGTCTGGAAAACGCCGCCGGTGCTTACCGGCGGGGAACCGGGGAAGGCGCCGTAACAGTCGAAGGAAGCGACACTAGAACTTGAGGCCGCCGATCATGCCCGCCACATTCGTGGTCACCTCGTTGATGGTGGGCCCGATGGACGAGCTGGCCAGGTAGAAGCCGAGCAACATGCAGATCGCCGCGTGTCCGAACTTCAGCCCGGATTTCCGGACCAGCAGGAAGACGACGATCGCCAGCAGCACCACCACCGAGATCGAGAGTGCCACGGCGGTTCACCTCCACACAGAGACGGTCGGGAACGAGCAGCGTGCATGTGCCGGGTGAGGGATACCCACCTTGTGCTACGGATCATAACTATCCGTTCGCCCGCATCGATCGGTGCACGGCAGCATTGGGGGGCGCACGGACGCTAGTTTCGGTCATATGACATCGCGGCAACAGCACTCGTTTCCCCGCCAGTACGCCAGGACCCAGCGCTTCACGCTCGGCGCCCCCCGCTCGTTCACCGTCGCCCCGGACGGCTCCCGGGTGGTCTTCCTGCGCTCCCCGTCCGGGACCAGCCGCGCCAACCGCCTCTGGGTGCTGGACCTTTCGGGCCCGGGGGGTGCTGCGGGTCCGGAGGGTCCGGCGGTCGAGCGGGAGGTGGCCGACCCGGAGGCGCTACTGGGCGGCGCGGACGAGGAGTTGTCCGCGGAGGAGCGGGCCCGGCGGGAGCGCACCCGGGAGGGCTCCGGTGGCATCGTGGGCTACGCGGTGGACGCCGCCGTGGAGTTGGCCGCGTTCACCCTCTCCGGTCGGCTGTTCACGGCGGAGCTGCGCGCCGGGACGGTACGCGAACTCCCCGCCCCCGGGCCGGTGATCGACCCGCGCCCCGCGCCGGACGGCCGGCACCTCGCGTATGTGGTGGACGGCGCGCTGCGGGTCATCGGGGCCGAGGGCGACGGCGACCGGGAGCTGGCCGCGCCGGAGGACGGCCATGTCACCTACGGGCTGGCCGAGTTCATCGCCGCCGAGGAGATGGGCCGCACCCGGGGCTTCTGGTGGTCGCCGGAGTCGGACCGGCTGCTGGTGGCGCGGGCCGACGACCGCGCGGTACGGCGCTGGTGGATCTCCGACCCGGCCCACCCGGACCGGCGGCCCGCCGAGGTGGCGTACCCGGCCGCGGGCACCGACAACGCGGAGGTACGGCTGCTGCTGCTGGGCCTGGACGGCTCGCGCACCGAGGTGGAGTGGGACCGGGAGCGGTATCCCTATCTGGCCCGGGTGCACTGGTCGGCGGCCGGTCCGCCGCTGCTGCTGGTGCAGAGCCGGGACCAGCGGAGCCTGCGGTACCTGGCGGTGGACTCGGAGTCGGGCGCCACCCGGACCGTCCGGGAGGACACCGACCCGGTCTGGCTGGAGCTGCTGCCCGGGGTGCCGGCCTGGACGCCGGACGGCCGGCTGGTGCGGATCACCGATCAGGGTGACGAGGAGGGCGGGGCCCGGGTGCTGGCGGTCGGCGACCGGGTGCTCACCGGGGCGGCGACCCAGATCTGCGCGGTGCTGGACATCGGCGCGGACGACCTGCTGGTCTCGGCCACGGCGGGCGAGGCGGCGGACGCCCCGGAGACCGGCGAGGTCCATGTGTACCGGGTCGGTGAGCGGGGCGCCGAGCGGATCTCCGAGGGCCCGGGCGTCCATGGGGCGGTGCGCTCCGGCGGGGTCACCGTGCTGGTGTCGGCGGTGCCCGGGGAGCCGGGGAGCCGGGCCCGGGTGCTGCGGGACGGCGAGCGGGTCGCGGAGCTCGTCTCGTACGCCGAGCGGCCGGCGCTCTCGCCGCGGCTGACGCTCACCGAGGCCGGGCCGGACCGGATCCCCTGCGCGGTGCTGCTGCCGAGCGCCTGGCGGGAGGGCGACGGGCCGCTGCCGGTGCTGCTCGACCCGTACGGCGGTCCGCACGGCCGGCGGGTGCTGGCGGCCCACCATCCGCATCTGACCTCCCAGTGGTTCGCCGAACAGGGGTTCGCGGTGGTCGTCGCGGACGGGCGGGGCACCCCGGGCCGGTCGCCCGCCTGGGAGAAGGCGATCGCGGGCCGGCTCACCCGCACCCTGGACGACCAGGTGGCGGCGCTCCGGGCGCTGGCCGGGCGGTTCCCGCTGGACCTGGACCGGGTGGCGATCCGGGGCTGGTCGTTCGGCGGCTGGCTGGCCGGTCTGGCGGTGCTGCGGCGGCCCGATGTCTTCCACGCGGCGGTGGTGGGCGCCCCGGTGACCGACCAGCGGCTGTACGACACCCACTACACCGAGCGGTACCTCGGACTGCCCCAGGAGGCGCCGGAGGCGTACGCCGCCAACTCGCTGGTCACCGACGACGGGCTGGCCGCCCCGGAGAACCCGGCCCGCCCGATGATGATCGTCCACGGACTGGCCGACGACAACGTGGTGATGGCCCACACCCTGCGGCTCTCCTCGGCGCTGCTGGCCGCCGGCCGGCCGCACGAGGTGCTGCCGCTGACCGGGGTCACCCACATCACCCCGCAGGAACAGGTGGCGGAGAACCTGCTGCTGCTTCAGGTGGACTTCCTGAAGCGCTCGCTGGGCCTGCCCCGCGACTGAGCCCGGGACCGCCGGGGAGAGCCGGTGCGGGCCGGGACACGGCGCTCCGGACACAGTGCTCCGGACACGGCGACCGGCCGGGACACGCCATGTCGTCCCGGCCGGTCCGGACGGCACCCGCACGGCCGTACGGTGACGAGCCTGCCGCGTCCGTATATCGGTACGGGGTCGGCCGAGTTGCCCGCGCGTTAACGAGCGTGCGGGCCCCCGGGGGCCGCGTGGCGGCGGAGGCGCGGGCCCCGGGCCGCGCGTTGACGGGGGGCGGGGCCCCGGGCCGGCGACGGAGCCGTGCCGCCGGAGCGGCTCAGGCCGCCCCCTCCGCCGGCACCACCCGGCGCTCCTCCGCGAAGTGGCAGGCCGAGGGATGCCGGGCCGGGGTACGGCCGTCCCGGAACGCCTCCGGCACCGCCAGCGCCGGGACCTCCACCGCGCACCGCTCCCGCGCCTTCCAGCAGCGGGTGCGGAAGCGGCAGCCGGACGGCGGGTCGGCGGGCGAGGGCACGTCCCCGGAGAGCAGGATCCGGGCGCGCCGGTCGCGGGCGGCCGGGTCGGGGACCGGCACGGCGGAGAGCAGCGCCTGGGTGTACGGGTGGGTCGGGTGGTCGTAGATCTGGGTGTCGGTGCCGGTCTCCACCGTCCGGCCCAGGTACATCACGCCGATCCGGTCGGAGATGTGCCGCACCACCGACAGGTCGTGGGCGATGAAGACATAGGCCAGCCCGAACCGCCGCTGGAGCCCGGCCAGCAGATTGACCACCTGGGCCTGCACCGAGACGTCCAGCGCGGAGACCGGCTCGTCGGCCACGATGATCTCGGGGCGCAGCGCCAGTCCCCGGGCGATGCCGATGCGCTGGCGCTGGCCGCCGGAGAACTGGTGCGGATAGCGGTTCAGATGCCCGGGGTCGAGCCCGACCACCTCCAGCAGCTCCCGCACCCGGCGGCGCCGGTCGCCCCTGGGGGCCACCTCGGGGTGTATCTCGTACGGCTCCCCCACGATGTCCCCGACCGTCATGCGCGGGTTGAGCGAGGTGTACGGGTCCTGGAAGACCATCTGGATGTTCCGGCGCACCGCCTTCAGCGCCCGCCCGGAGAGCCGGGTGATGTCCTCGCCCCGGTAGCGGATCTGTCCGGCGGTCGGCCGCTCCAGACTGACCAGCAGCCGGGCGAGGGTGGACTTGCCGCAGCCGGACTCCCCCACGACGCCCAGGGTCTCGCCCGCGCCGAGCCGGAAGGAGACCCCGTCCACCGCCCGGACGGCGCCGGTCCGCCGCCGGATCAGGCCGCCGCCGGTGAGCGGGTAGTGCTTGACCAGGTCCCGCACCTCCAGGACCGGTTCGGCCGCCCGCTCAGACAGCGGCGCTGATGTCGGCGTCATCGAGTGTCTCCCTCCAGAAGTGACAGGCACTGCGCCGCCCCCCGGCGCCCCCGGCATCCCAGGCCCTCCGGGCCTCCCCGCCGTCCCCGGCGCCCCGACCGTCGCCGCCGGCCCCGGCGACCTGACCCTCCCCGGCGACCGGGAAGAGCGGCGGTTCGTCGGTGCGGCAGAGGTCCCGGGCGCGGGGACAGCGCGGATGGAAGGCGCAGCCAGCCGGGAGGGCGGTGAGGCCGGGCGGCAGTCCCTTGATCGCGTACAGCTCCCGGCCCTTCCGGTCGAGCCGGGGGATGGAGTCGAGCAGGCCCCGGGTGTAGGGGTGCGCGGGCGCCCGGTAGAGGTCGTGGACCGGGGCGGTCTCCACGATCCGGCCCGCGTACATCACCGCGATCCGGTCGGCCACGTCCGCGACCACGCCGAGGTCGTGGGTGATCAGCACCAGGGCGGTGCCGGTCTCCCGGCGCAGCTCGGCGAGCAGGTCCATCACCTGGGCCTGCACGGTGACGTCCAGCGCGGTGGTCGGCTCGTCGGCGATGATCAGGGCGGGCTCCAGGGCGATCGCCATGGCGATCATGATCCGCTGGCGCATCCCGCCGCTGAACTGGTGCGGGTACTGGCCCGCCCGCTGCCGGGCGGCCGGGATGCGCACCCGGTCCATCAGCTCCACCGCCCGGGCCCGGGCGTCCCTGCGGGACATCCCCCGGTGCACGGTGAACATCTCGGCCAGCTGGTCGCCCACGGTGAGGACCGGGTTGAGCGCCGAGAGGGCGTCCTGGAAGACCATCGCCATCTCCGCGCCCCGCACCGCCCGCCGGGCGTCCTCCGGCAGGGTGAGCAGGTCCCGGCCCCGGAAGAGGATCCGGCCGCCGGTGATCCGGCCGGGCGGGGTGTCCAGGATGCCCATGACCGCCTGGGCGGTGACCGACTTGCCGGAGCCGGACTCCCCCAGCACCGCCAGGGTCTCCCCCGCGTCCACCCCGTAGCTCACCCCGTTGACGGCACGGGCGATCCCGTCCCGGGTGCGGAACTCGACCCGCAGGTCCTGTACGTCGAGCAGCATCGTGGCGGCCTCCTTCGGTGCGTTCGGGCGGGGGGTGCGGGCTCAGGCCAGCTTCGGATCGAGGGCGTCGCGCACGGCGTCGCCCAGCATGATGAAGGCGAGCACGGTGACGCTGAGCGCCCCGGCCGGCCAGAGCAGCATGTGCGGGGCGTTGCGGATCTGCGGGGCGGCGTTGGAGATGTCGATGCCCCAGGAGACGGTGGGCGGCCGCAGCCCGACCCCCAGGAAGGAGAGGGTGGCCTCCAGCGCGATATAGGTGCCGAGCGCGATGGTGGCGACCACGATGACCGGGGCCACCGCGTTGGGCGCCACGTGCCGCAGCAGGGTCCGGCCGGGGCCCGCGCCGAGCGCCCGGGCGGCCTGCACGTAGTCGTGCTCCTTGGCGGTGAGCACCGAGCCCCGGGCGATCCGCGCCACCTGGGGCCAGCCGAGCAGCACGATGAAGCCGACCACCGGCCAGACGGTGTCGCTGGTCACCACGGAGAGGAAGACCAGCCCGCCGAGCACGACCGGGATGCCGAAGAAGACGTCCGCGATCCGCGAGAGCAGCGCGTCCCACCAGCCGCCGAAGAAGCCCGCCGCCCCGCCCAGCAGGCCGCCGAGCAGCGCGGCGCCCACGGTGGCGCAGATCCCGACGGTGAGGGAGGCGCGGGCCCCGTACACGGTCCGGGTGTAGACGTCGCAGCCCTGGGTGTCGTACCCGAACGGGTGACCTGGCGCCGAGCCCTCCTGGGAGCGTTCCAGGTCGCAGCGGAGCGGGTCGCCGCCCGCGATCAGCTGCGGCCAGAGGGAGATCAGCACCAGAAAGAGGATGAGCAGCGCGGAGAGCAGGAAGACCGGGTTCCGGCGGAGCTGGTGCCAGGCGTCGGTCCGCAGGCTGCGCGGCCGGCCGCCGGGCTCCCCGGGGGCCGGGCCCGCCGGTGCTCCCGTTCCCTCCGGGGCCGTGATGCCGGGTTCCCCGGGGACGGGGCTCGCCGGTCGCTCCGGGGCCGTCAGGCTCCGGGCCTCGCCGGCGGCCAGGTCCATGGCGCCGCCCGCGCCGGTGGGGGCGACGGCCTCGTTGGGGTTCTCGTACGGCTCAGGCATGGCGGATCCTCGGGTCCAGGACCGCGTAGCCCAGGTCGACCAGCAGATTGGCCAGCAGGAAGACGATCACCAGCACGGTCACGAAGCCGACCACGGTGGGCGCGTTGTTGCGCAGAATGCCCTGGTAGAGCTGGTAGCCGACGCCGTGGATGTTGAAGATCCGCTCGGTGACGATCGCCCCGCCCATCAGCGCGCCCACATCGGCGCCGATGAAGGTGACCACCGGGATGAGTGAGTTCCGCAGGATGTGGTGGGTCACCACCCGCCGCCGGGGCAGTCCCTTGGCGACGGCGGTACGGACGTAATCGGCGCGGGCGTTCTCCGCGACCGCCGTCCGGGTGAGCCGGGTGACGTACGCGAGCGAGACCAGTGCCAGCACCACCCCGGGCAGCAGCAGTTCGGCGAAGGTCGCGTCGAAGGAGACCGAGGGCCGCACCCAGCCCCATTTCACCCCGAGGAGGAACTGGAGGAGGTAGCCGGAGACGAAGGTCGGCACCGAGACGACGACCAGGGTGAGCACCAGCAGCCCGGTGTCCAGCGGGCGGCCCCGCCGCAGCCCGCTGATCACCCCGAAGGCGATCCCGGCGACCACCTCGACGGCCACCGCCACCAGGGTCAGCCGGAGGGTGACCGGGAAGGCGTCGGCCATCAGCTCCAGGACCGGGCGGCCGTTGAAGGCGGTGCCGAAGTCGCCCCGGAAGATCTGGGCCATGTAGTGCAGATACTGCCGCCAGAGCGGCTGGTCGAGGTGGAGGTCCTGCCGGATCCGGGCGGCGGTGGCGGGGTCGGGCGCCTTGTCCCCGAACAGGGCGGCCACCGGGTCCCCGAGGGCGTACACCAGCAGGAAGATCAGGAAGGTGCTGCCGATGAAGACCGGGATCATCTGGAGCAGCCGGCGGATCACATGACGTCCCATGGGCGGCCTCCCTCCGGGGGGTGCGGTGCGGCGGCGGGTTCGGGCGAGCGCGGTCAGGAGCGGACGGGCCCGGTCGGGACCCGGCGGGTGCGGTCAGAACCGGGCGGGTGCGGCCGGACCGGCTGGGTGCGGCCGGATGCGGCCGGGCCCGGGCGGGGTCAGGCGACCGCGATCCGGTCGTAGACGGGGACGCTGAACTGGTTGAGGGTCACCCCCGACACCCGCTCCGACCAGCCGGCGGAGCCGTTCTGGTACCAGAGCGGGATGGCGGGCATCCGCTCCGCGAGCAGCCGTTCGGCCGCCTGGTAGTGGCGGACGGCCACCGCCGGGTCGGCCTCCCGGTTGGCCCGGTCCAGCAGCGCGTCGAACGCCTTGTCGCTGAACTTGCCGTAGTTGGAGGAGCCGCCGGTCGAGTAGAGCGGCTCCAGGAAGTTCTGGATCAGCGGATAGTCGGCCTGCCAGCCGGAGCGGAAGGGGCCGGTGAGCTTGTAGGTGGTGGTGCGGTTGCGGAAGTCCGCGAAGGTGCCGACCGGGTCGACCGTGCAGACCGGGCCCCGGCCGAGCGCGTTGTTGACACTGTTGCAGACGGCGTCCATCCAGGCGCGGTGGGAGCCGGTGTCCACATTGGAGGTGAGCGTCACCCGGCCCCCGGGCAGCCCGCCGCCCTCCGCGATCAGCCGCTTGGCCCGGGCGGGGTCGTAGACACAGGCGTCGCCGCAGAGGTCCGTCCAACCGCCGGGGGCGCCGAGCGCCTGCGAGGTCCAGTCGGAGGCGGGGGTGCGGGTGCGCATGAAGATCTTCTCGGTGATCCGCTTCCGATCGATCGCCATCGACAGCCCCCGCCGGACCTTCTCCATCCCCGGCCGGGTCCAGGCCCGCTGATAGAAGGGGAAGACCAGGGTCTGGGTGATCAGGGCCGGCTGGTTGACATACCGGTCGCCGAGGTCCTTCTCCACGTGCTTGAGCTGCTGCGCCGGGACGTCGTCCACCAGGTCGAGGTTGCCGGCCAGCAGATCGGTGTAGGCGGTGTTGTTGTCGGTGTAGACGATCAGGTCGATCCCGCCGTTGCGGGCCTTGTCGGGCCCCCGGTAGCCGTCCCAGCGGCGCAGCTTCATCCCGCCGCCCTTGGTGTACGACCGCACGGCGTACGGCCCGTTGCCGACCGGCTTGTCCAGCCAGGCGTCATGGTCCTCGAAGAACGCCCGGGGCAGCGGCATGAACGCCTGGTAGCCCAGCGTCTGCGGCCAGATCGCGAAGGGTTCCTTCAGGGTGACGGCGAAGGTACGCGCGTCCCTGACCCGCAGTCCGCTCAGCGACCTGGCGCGGGCGGCGCCGGATTCGGGGTGGACCTCCTCGTAGCCGGCGATGTCGCTGAAGAAGGCGGAGTTGTTCTGCTTGTTGTCCACATGGGCGGCGTAGTTCCAGGCGTCGGTGAAGGAACGCGCGGTGACCGGCTCGCCGTTGCTGAACCGCCAGCCCGCCTTGAGGGTGATGGTGAAGGTGCGCGAGTCGGTGGTGTCGATCCGCTCGGCCACCATGTCCTGCGCGGCGCCGGTCCGGGGGTCGTACCGCTTGAGCCCCCGGAAGACCATGTCGAGGACCTTGCCGCCCTGGACCTCGTTGGTGTTGGCCGGCTCCAGCGGATTCTGCGGGTCGCCCCAGGAGGAGCTGACGATCGCGTCGGGCCCGCGCCCCCGGTCGTTCCCGCCCCCGCCGCAGGCCGCCGCGCCGGTGAGGAGCGCCAGCACCGGGAGGGCCGCCACCACCGCGCGCACGGCCCGGGGGCCCGGTCTCGCTCGGCGCATGGTGCCTCCCGCTGCTGGTGGCCTGGCCCCCCATATCACCCCGTACCGCCCCGAACCGCACCCCTGGTTCGGCCGTCGGTGTGGTGGGGGGTACGCCTCCGGGCCCGGCGGGCGGTACGGCATCTGCCTGGCGGTAGGGCTCCGGGGACCGGCCGGTGCGGAGCCGTCCCCCGGCTTGGCGCGGCTCCGGGCCGCGATCCGGCGTGGCACGGCTCCGGAGGCCGGGACGGTACGCCTCCGGGCCCGGCGGGCGGCCGGCCACCGGGGCGGTGCGGTGGCCGGCGACCCGTACCGGCACATGGGCGGCCCACCCGCGGAGTCGTACAGCGGCGACACCGTCCCGGTGCCGTACGGCCGGCGGACGGCCCTCGCCCCCACCGGGCACGGCCCGTCCGGCGGCCACCGGCTCGTCCACCGGGCACGGCCCGTCCGGCGGTCACCGGCTCGTTCCCCCGGGCACGCCGGTCCGGCGGCCACCGGGCACGGGCGGCTCACCGCCACCGGGCGCGGGCCGGACATGGCGGGGCGCCCCCGGCCGGGATGGCCGGGGGCGCCCCCGTACGCCTGGAACGAACCGCCGGAGGGTGTCAGGCGGCGTGCACCACGTCCTTCTCCTCGGCGAAGTGGCAGGCCGACTCGTGCTCGGCCGGGCTGCCCGAGCCCTTGAAGCGCGCCGGGACCGCCAGCAGCGGCACATCGGTGGCGCACTTCTCCTCCGCCTTCCAGCACCGGGTGCGGAAGCGGCAGCCGGACGGCGGGTTGGCCGGAGAGGGGACATCGCCCGTGAGGATGATCCGCTCGCGGCCCTCCCGGGCCGCCGGGTCGGGCACTGGGACCGCCGACAGCAGCGCCTGGGTGTAGGGGTGCGTCGGGTGGTCGTAGATCTGCGCGTCGGTGCCGATCTCGGCCATCTTGCCGAGGTACATCACACCGACCCGGTCCGAGATGTGCCGGACGATCGACAGGTCGTGGGCGATGAAGACATAGCTCAGGTTGAACTCGTCCTGGAGCTTCTCCATCAGGTTGATGACCTGCGCCTGCACCGACACGTCGAGCGCGGAGACCGGCTCGTCGCAGATGATGATCTCCGGGTTGAGCGCCAGACCACGCGCGATGCCGATGCGCTGGCGCTGGCCGCCGGAGAACTGGTGCGGATAGCGGTTGATGTACTCGGGGTTGAGCCCGACCACGTCCAGCAGCTCCTGCACCTTGCGGCGCCGGTCGCCCTTCGGGGCCACCTCGGGGTGGATGTCGAAGGGCTCCCCGATGATGTCGCCCACCGTCATACGGGGGTTGAGCGAGGTGTACGGGTCCTGGAACACCATCTGGATGTTCCGGCGCACCGCCTTCAGCGCCCGCCCGGAGAGCCGGGTGATGTCCTGGCCCTTGTAGAACACCTCGCCTGCGGTGGCCCGTTCGAGGTTCATCAGCAGCTTGGCCACGGTGGACTTGCCGCAGCCGGACTCGCCCACGATGCCCAGGGTCTCGCCCTGGTACAGGTCGAAGGAGACGCCGTCCACGGCCTTCACCGCGCCGACCTGCTTCTTGAACAGGATGCCCTGGGTCAGCGGGAAGTGCTTGACCAGGTCGCGCACCTGGAGGATCGGCTCACCGCGCTCGACGGGGGCCTCGATGGCGGCTACGGCCTCCGCCTCGGTGGCCGCGTCGACGGTCTCGACCTCGGTGACGTTGGGAGTCGCGTCCACGGCGTCCGCGCCGGTCTTCCTCAGCTCAGCCATGGATGGTCTCCTTCCAGAAGTGGCAGGCGCTGCGCCGTCCGGGCAGCTCGCCGCCGTCCCGCTCGGTGACCGGCACCAGGGCCGGGATCTCCGTGCGGCAGATGTCCTCCGCCTTCGGGCAGCGCGGGTTGAAGGCGCAACCGGTCGGCACGTTCAGCAGGTTGGGCGGCAGGCCCTTGATCGCGTAGAGCTCCTGGCCCTTCTGGTCCAGCCGGGGGATGGAGTCCAGCAGGCCCCGGGTGTAGGGGTGCGCGGGCCGCTTGTACAGCTCGTGCACCGGCGCCTGCTCCACGATCCGGCCGGCGTACATGACCGCGATCTTGTCCGCGACGTCGGCCACCACGCCGAGGTCGTGGGTGATGAGGATCAGGCCCATGTTGTACTCGCGCTGGAGCTCCGCGAGCAGGTCCATCACCTGCGCCTGCACGGTCACGTCGAGCGCGGTGGTCGGCTCGTCCGCGATGATCAGGTCGGGCTCCAGGGCGAGCGCCATGGCGATCATGATGCGCTGGCGCATACCGCCGGAGAACTGGTGGGGGTAGTCGTCGACCCGCGCCGAGGCGGCGGGGATCTTGACCTTGTCCATCAGCTCGACGGCCTTGGCCCGGGCCGCCTTCTTGGAGAGGCCCTGGTGCACCCGGAACATCTCGCCGAGCTGGTAGCCCACGGTCAGCACCGGGTTCAGCGAGGAGAGCGCGTCCTGGAAGATCATGGCGATCCGCCGGCCGCGGATCTTCCGCCGCTCCTCATTGGACATCTTCAGCATGTCCTGGCCGCGGAAGAAGATCTCGCCGCGCGGGATCCGGCCGGGCGGCATGTCCAGGATGCCCATGATCGCCTGGGCGGTGACGGACTTGCCGGAGCCGGACTCGCCCAGCACCGCCAGCGTCTCGCCGGCGCTCACGCTGTAGTTGACTCCGTTGACCGCCTTGGCCACCCCGTCGCGGGTGTGGAACTCCACGTGCAGGTCACGGACTTCGAGGAGCGGGCCCTCATGGTCGCCGCCCCGGGACACGGGGACGGTCGCGGTCTTGTCGATGGTGGTCACGTACGCCCTCCTCAGCGCAGCTTCGGGTCGAGGGCGTTGCGCACCGCTTCGCCGAGCATGATGAACGCCAGCACGGTGAGGCTGAGCATGATCGACGGGTACAGCAGGATGTGCTGGGCCGTACGGATCTGCGTCACGCCGCCGGAGATGTCGACACCCCACGAGATGGTCGGGGCGGAGAGGCCCAGACCGAGATACGACAGGGTGGCCTCGGCCGAGATGTAGCCGCCGAGCGCGATGGTCGCGACGACGATCACCGGGGCCATGGCGTTCGGCAGGATGTGCCGGAACAGGATGCGGGTGGTGCCCGCGCCCAGCGCCTTGGCGGCGTGGACGTAGTCGGCCTGCTTGATGGTGATCACCGCACCGCGCATGACGCGGGTCAGCTGGGTCCAGCCGAGGAAGGCCAGGGCGAAGACGACCACCCAGACGCTGCGGTCGGTGAACGCGTTGAGCACCACCATGCCGCCGAGCAGGAACGGCACACCGAAGAAGATGTCGGTGATCCGGGAGACGATCGCGTCGGTCAGGCCGCCGAAGTAGCCGGCGATCATGCCGAGCAGCCCGCCGATCACGGTCACGATCAGGGTCACGCAGACACCGACGATGATCGAGGCACGGGTGCCGTGGATCAGCCGGGAGTACACGCTGCGGCCCTGGCCGTCGTAGCCGAGCCAGCCCTCCGAACCGACGTTGCCCAGCTCCGGCTTGCCCAGGAAGTGGTGCTGGAGGTCGCCCACGGTCGGCGAGGCGCTGGTGAACAGGCCCGGGAAGAGCGAGATCAGCAGCAGGAAGAAGATCATCACCGACGAGACCAGGAAGTACGGGTTGCGCCGCAGGTCGCGCCAGGCGTCGCCCCAGAGGCTGCGGGCCTCGTCCTTGGCCGGCTTGACCGGCTCGGCGGCGGACGGCGGGGCGATGGCGTCCTCGATGGCCGCCGCGGTCTTGGTGGCGTCAGGCATAACGGATCCTCGGGTCCAGGACCGCGTACAGCAGGTCGATGAGCAGGCTGGTGAGGAGGTAGACGAGCACCAGGATGGTGACCAGGCCGACCAGGGTGGCGCCCTCGCGACGGACGATCGACTCGTAGATGGTGCCGCCGATGCCCTTGACGTTGAAGACCGACTCGGTGACGACCGCGCCGCCCATCAGGGCACCGATGTCGGTACCGAGGAAGGTGACGACGGGGATCAGGGAGTTGCGCATCAGGTGCACACCGATGATCCGGCGCTTCGGCAGCCCCTTGGCGACGGCGGTGCGCATGTAGTCGGCGCGCAGGTTCTCCGCCATGGTCGTCCGGCTGAGCCGGGCGACATAGGCGAGCGAGAGTCCGCCGAGCACGATGGCGGGCGCGATCAGTTCGCCCCACTCCTGGTCATTGCTGACGTTCGGTTCGATCCAGCCCAGCTGGAAGGCGAAGACCGACTTCACGATGAAGCCGAGGACGAAGACCGGCACCGAGATGATCAGCAGTGTGAAGATCAGGATGGCGTTGTCCGCCAGCCGGCCGGCCCGCAGACCGGCGACGATGCCGAGACCCAGGCCGAAGACCAGCTCGATGGCGAACGCCAGGACGGTGAGCTGCAGGGTGACCGGGAAGGCCGCGGCCAGCACGTCCGTGACGGGGCGTCCGTTACGGATCTGGTTGCCGAAGTCGAAGTGCAGCAGCATCCGGGTCATGTAGTCCCAGTACTGAACCAGGACCGGCTTGTCCAGGCCGTGGTCGTGTCTGATCTTCGCCAGCGTGGCCGGGTCCGGGGTCTTGTCACCGAACAGGCCGGCCACCGGGTCGCCGGGCAGGGTGTAGACCATGAGGAAGATCAGCAAAGTGGTCCCGAGGAAAACCGGGATCATCTGGAGCAGTCGTCGTGCGACATAGCGCCCCATCGTGCCTCCATAGAGATGTGGCAGCCGCAGCCGAACGGCCCTTCCCCGGCGCCACCCCTTCCCCTGTCTCCCGGAACCGGTTGCCTCCGCCGACCGGGCGGGAGCCACGAACTCGCCACCGGTGGCACGGTTTTCGCGAACCGGGCACCGCAGAGGGCGAGTCCACCGAGTCCGTCCACCGGATCGGCGGACCACCGGTCGGCTGACCGGCTGACCATCGGACCGGCTGACCATCGGACCGGCAGTCCGACGGATCACCGGATCGGCGGTCTGACGGATCGCCGGGGCGATGGATCGGCGGATCGATGGATCGGCGGGGCACCGGAGACAGCGCTCCGGTGGCTCCGTGGCTCGGGGAGAAGAAGGGACGGGTGTGCCGTGAAAGGGCCCCCCGGCCGCTGCGTATGACCGGGTGCGGGCGTGACTCCCGTCAGGCCCGTACCCGGTGTGCGGACTACGCTGCGGTGATTACTTCGAGACCTGGACGTCCTGCAGGATCGGGTCGCCGTCCTGCGCGTACTTCACGCCCGAGACCTTCTCCGAGTAGCCCGCGTTGACCTTGTAGTACCAGAGCGGGATGGACGGCATGTAGTTCACCAGGTCCTTCTCGATCGCCTGGTACTTCTTCACCGACTCGTCGAGGCTCTTGGCCGCGTCCGCTTCCGCGATCTTGGCGTCCAGGGTCTTGTCCGAGAAGTCGCCCTGGTTGCCCGAGGCACCGGTCTTGAAGAGGTCACGGAGGAAGTTGGAGTTCACCGGGTAGTCGAGCACCCAGCCCGACCGGTACAGGGACTTGACCTGCTTGCTCTTGCGGGCCTGGAGGTCGGCCTGGAAGTCCGGCTTGGCGTCACCGACGCACTTGACGCCGGTCGCCTGGGTGATGCTGCCGCAGACGGCCTCGACCCACTCCTTGTGGCCGCCGTCCGAGTTGAACTGGATGGAGATGGCGTTGCCCGGGACACCGCCACCCTTCTCGATGAGGTCCTTGGCCTTGGCCGGGTTGTACTTGGTGACGTCCCCGGCGGCGTTCTCCTGGTAGCCCAGCACGCCCTTGGCGACCCAGCCGGTGGCCGGCTCACGGGTGCCCTGGAGCACCGTCTTGGTGATGGTGTCGCGGTCGATCGCCATCGAGAGGCCCTGGATGACCTTCGGGTCGATCTTCTTGGGCTTCTTCCACTTGTCGGCGTAGAACGCGACCGCGATCGTCTGGATCGAGGAGTACGGCTGGTCGACCGCGCGGTCACCGAGGTCGTCCCGGTAGACCGAGAGGTCCTTCGGGGCGATCTGGCGGAGGACGTCGACGTTGCCGGACTTGAGGTCCTCGTAGGCCGTCTCCAGGGTGGTGTAGTTCTTGAAGGTCACACCACCGTTCTTGGCCTTGTCGTCGCCCTTGTACCCGTCGTACCGGACGATCTTGATTTCCTTCTTGTGGTCCCAGCTCTGGAACTTGTAGGGACCGTTGCCGACCGGCTTCTCGCCGGCGGCCTTCGGGTCCTTGTAGAAGGACTCGGGGAGCGGCGAGAAGACCTCGTAACCCAGCTTGTACGCGAAGTACGGCAGCGAGTTGTTGAGCTCGATGGTGAAGGTCGAGTCGTCGACGACCTTCAGACCGGTCATCTCCGTCGCGGTGGCCTTGGCGCCCTCCGCCTCCGGGTGCAGGGCCTCGTAGCCCTTGATGTCGGAGAACCAGGAGGCGTTGCCCTGGTTGTTGGCGATGTTGGCGGCCCAGTTCCAGGCCTTGACGTACGACTGGGCGGTGACCGGGGTGCCGTCGTGGAAGGTCCAGCCCTTCTTGAGCTTGACGGTCCACAGCTTGCTGTCCTTGGTGTCCACCGACTCGGCGTTCACCATGGTCAGCTTGCCGTCCGGCGTGTAGTCGACCAGCTGGGCGAAGAGGCCGCTGAGCACGATCGAGCCGTTGGACTCCATCGTGTCGGCCGGGTGCAGCGCCTTCTCGGGCTCACCCACCTCGATGGAGAAGATGCCGTTCGGGTCGGCCTCACCCTTGGCGCCGGAGCCGCCGTCCTTACCCCCGCCACAGGCGGTCGCTGCCAGGGCGACGACTATCGCGCCCGCTACCCACTTGGCGCTCTTGGCACCGCGCATGGGTTCCTCCTCATGAGTCCACTGATCACTACAAGAGGGGCACTAGACGACCCGCCGACACCCCTGACGGCGAGATACGAGTGCTCCGAGTGTGCTCGTGGATCGGCGCTCCCCACAGCGCGTGACCCATTGACCCGAGCTCAATGGAGCCAACTATTAAGTAAGGCCGGGCCGTAAACCACACTTAAAGGGTCTCGTTTTGACAACATCACCCCGAACCGAGAGCCAGAAAACCGGACAAAGCGATCACAGACAGACACCCGCGAAACGGACTGTTAACACATGTTCCGGAGAGCGACGGTCGATATGCGGACGCACCGGGAGGGAAATGGAGTTGACGAAGGGCCCGGCTCTCCGCAGCTCGTGCGGGGTGCCGGGCCCTCATCGGGAACGGTGACGGCCGGTCGTCCCCACGGACGGTGACCGGTCGGCCGATGGCCTGATCACGACGGTCCGGGCGCGGGCGTCATGCCCGCTGACGAGCCGTCGGACGCGCGCACCGCGTCGGCGCCGGGCGGCCGGGCGGACCGTCGGCGCCGGCCGGCCGGATGGACCCGGTTCGACCCGGCGGACCGTCGGCGCCGGCCCGCCAGGGGCCGGCCGGGTCACGGCCGGACGGGGGTCCGTTCCCGGCCGGGAACGGACCCCGACAGGGAGGTGATCAGCCGTGCTTGGCGCGCGAGGCGGCGCGGGCGCGCTCGCGGGCGTCCAGGTTCACCTTGCGGATGCGGATCGCCTCCGGGGTCACCTCGACGCACTCGTCGTCGCGGCAGAACTCCAGCGACTGCTCCAGCGAGAGCTTGCGCGGCGGGACGATCGACTCCGCGACATCGGCCGTGGAGGAGCGCATGTTGGTGAGCTTCTTCTCCTTGGTGATGTTGACGTCCATGTCGTCGGAGCGGGAGTTCTCACCGACGATCATGCCCTCGTAGACCTCGGTGCCCGGCTCCACGAAGAGCACACCGCGCTCCTGGAGGTTGGTCATGGCGAAGCCGGTGACCGCGCCGGACCGGTCGGCCACCAGGGAGCCGTTGTTACGGGTCGTCAGGGTGCCGAACCAGGGCTCGTGGCCCTCGTGGATCGAGTGGGCGATACCGGTGCCGCGGGTGTTGGTCAGGAACTCCGTGCGGAAGCCGATCAGACCCCGGGACGGCACCACGAACTCCATGCGCACCCAGCCGGAGCCGTGGTTCGACATGTTGTCCATCCGGCCCTTGCGGATGCCCATGAGCTGGGTGACCGCGCCCATGTGCTCCTCGGGCACGTCGACGGTCATGCGCTCGACCGGCTCGTGCACCTTGCCGTCGATCTCGCGGGTGACCACCTGGGGCTTGCCGATGGTCAGCTCGAAGCCCTCGCGGCGCATCTGCTCGACCAGGATGGCCAGCGCCAGCTCACCCCGGCCCTGCACCTCCCAGGCGTCCGGGCGCTCGGTCTCGAGCACGCGGAGCGAGACATTGCCGATGAGCTCGCGGTCCAGCCGGTCCTTGACCTGGCGGGCGGTGACCTTGCGGTCCTTGACGGCCGCCTTGGCCTCCGCGCCCTTGCCGGTGCCGCCCCGGCCGACGAGCGGCGAGGTGTTGGTGCCGATGGTCATGGAGATGGCCGGCTCGTCGACCGTGATCAGCGGCAGCGCGACCGGGTTCTCCGGGTCGGCCAGGGTCTCACCGATCATGATGTCCGGGATACCGGCCACGGCGCAGATGTCGCCGGGGCCCGCCACCTCGGCCGGCTTGCGGGTGAGCGCCTCGGTCATCATCAGCTCGCTGATGCGGACGTTGGCGACGGAGCCGTCACGCTTGATCCAGGCGACGGTCTGGCCCTTGCGCAGCTCGCCCTGCTCGACGCGGAGCAGCGCGATACGGCCCAGGAAGTTGTCGGCGTCCAGGTTGGTGACGTGCGCCTGGAGCGGGGCCTCGGCGTCGTACTCCGGCGCCGGGACGTGCGACAGCAGGGTGGAGAAGAACGGCTCCAGGTTCTCGCTGTCGGCCGGGACCGTGCCGTCCTCCGGCTTGGTCAGCGAGGCGACGCCGTCACGGGCGCAGGCGTAGACGATCGGGAACTCGATCTGGTCCTCGTCCGCGTCCAGGTCCAGGAAGAGGTCGTAGGTCTCGTTGACGACCTCGTCGATGCGGGAGTCCGGGCGGTCGGTCTTGTTGATGCAGAGGATGACCGGCATCCGGGCCTGCAGGGCCTTGCGGAGCACGAAGCGGGTCTGCGGAAGCGGCCCCTCGGAGGCGTCCACCAGCAGCACGACCGCGTCCACCATGGACAGACCGCGCTCGACCTCACCACCGAAGTCGGCGTGGCCGGGGGTGTCGATGATGTTGATCGTGATGGGCTCGCCGCCGTCCTTCGGGTGGTACTTGACGGCGGTGTTCTTGGCCAGGATCGTGATGCCCTTCTCACGCTCCAGGTCGTTCGAGTCCATCACCCGGTCGTCCACCTGCTGGTGCGCGGCGAAGGCACCGGCCTGCTTCAGCATGGCGTCGACCAGGGTGGTCTTGCCGTGGTCGACGTGGGCGACGATGGCGACGTTGCGGATGTCGTGGCGCGTGGGCATGAGTGGCTGGCGCTTCTCTCGGATCGTGGGTGCGGCGTCTGTTTTTTCCTCGTACGCCCGCCGGGCGGACGCGCCACGGCTCGTCCCATGGTACGGGCCCGCCGCGCGCGGGGCCTCCCGGGCCGTCGGTGAACGTTCGAACACCCGGCCGTGACCTGCGAGGAAACGGGCTCTCGGGGGCGGGCGGAGATCTTCGACACGTCGGACGCGCACGCTCCCGGGCCGCCCGGGAGCACGCTCGGCGTCCGGGGCTCGCGGGGCGCCCGGGACGCGCTGCCGCGCGGGTCGCCGGGCGCGCGGCGCCACGGCGGGGGGCGCTCCGGAGGGCGCCCGCGCCGGGACGGGGCGGGCGGGGCGTGCGGAGCCGTTCCGGCGCGCCGGAAGAGGACAGCGGCGGGAGCGGCGGGGCGGCGACGGGCCGGGCGCACGGGAGGGCACGGGGCGGGGCGCACGGGCGGCGGTACGGCGCCGTGCGTGAGGAGGAGCGGGCGGAGGAGGCTGTACGGGGCGGGGACCGGCGCGCGGGGGCGGGCGCCGGGAGGAGGGTGAGGCGGCGGGGGTGAGGTGCGTGGGCCCGGGTCAAGGTCCACCTGCGAGCTTGCCCGCCGGGCGCACCGGCGGGCAAGGGACTTGAGGGAGTTCTGAGCTTGCGGCCCGGTTCGCCGGGCGGCGGGGGCGGTGGGACTACCGAGCGCGGTCGCCCCGGGACTTGCTGTCCTTGCCCGCCCCCTGGAAACCGATGTCCTCGTAGTGCGGGGTGGCGAAGCCGAAGGCACCGGCGTTGACCACGTTCCGCTTCCCCGCCACCAGCTGCGGTCGCTGGTAGAGCGGGATCGAACCGGCGGCCGCCCAGATCCTGGCGTCGGCCTGCCTGATCAGATCGGCGGCCGCCTTCTCGTCCAGCTCGGCGGCGGCCCGGTCCAGGAGCTGGTCGATGTGGTCGGTGCCGACCCGGGTGTAATTCTGCTCCACCTGGAGCGAGCCGTCCGAGGCGGGTTCCGGCTTGGCGAAGATCGGCCGCCCGTCGGTGGCCGGGAAGGCGGTGCCGGGCCAGGAGTAGAGGGCCAGGTCGTACTCGCCGGCCGCGATGTGGTCCTTGAAGTAGCTCTCGTCCGAGACCTTGGTGATCTCGGTACGGATGCCCACCCGGGCGAGCATCCCGGCGATCCGGTCCCCGACCGCCCGCAGCGAGTCGGAGCCCGCGCCGGACGGGAGTACGAAGCGGAGGGTGAGCGGCTTGCCGTCCTTGCCGAGGGCCCCGTGCGCCGCGCCGGCCCCGTCCGCTCCGGGCGCGGCCGGGGCCGCCGTACCGCGCGGGGCGTAGGCGCCGGGGACGCCGCCGCCCTGAGCCCTGGCCCGGCCGGTGTCGTTCTTGCCGCCGTCGTCGGCCCCGCCCCCGTCCCGCCGGGCGTTCTCCGCCTCCGGGGCCCGCTCGGCCTCCCCGGCCGCCTCGGCCGCCCCCTCGGCCCGGGGGCCGGTGGCGGCCCGGCGCTGCGAGGCGGTCTGGCGGAGCAGGGCGGTCTGGAGAGGAGTGGAGGCGGGGGCGAGCACTTGGGTGCCCTCCGGGCCGCCGAAGTCGCCGGTGCGGGGCTTGTCGTCACCGACGATGTACAGCCCCTCGTCGGACGCCTCGTCCGGCTCAGCGGCCCGGGCCGCCCGCTGCGGCGCGGCGGCGACGGACGCCCGGGGCGCCATGGACCAGGCGGTGGGCGCCACGGTTCCGGGAGCCGGGGCACCCGGCTTGGCGGGCGCGGCGCCGGCGGCCGGCGCGGAGGTGCCGGCGGCGGAGGCGGCCGGCCGGGGGGCGGCCGGGGTGCCGGTGCCGCCCGCCCTGGTGCCGTCGCCGGGCACCGGCTTGCGCCCGGCGACCCCGTCGGTCGTCCAGCCCGCGTCGGCCAGCAGCGCCAGGGCCTCCGCGGTGTCCTGTCCGCCGATGGCGGCGCTGCCGTCCGCGTACGCCGGCTGCCCGGCCAGCGCCAGATGGCTGCCGACCGGCTGGGCGGGCAGGCCCAGCGGCTTCAGCACCGTCTCCGCGAGCTCCTGCCGGTTGATCGCCCGGGCCACCGCGCGGCGTACCCGCTCGTCGGACAGCGGACCCGACTCCCCGTTCAGCGCCAGCTGGGTGTAGGCGGGTTCCAGGGACTTCCGTACGACATAACCGCTCAGGGCGGGGTCGGGCCGGCTCCCCGGCCCGGCCGCCGCGGGAGCGTTCCCGGCCTGCCCCGCGCGGGCGGACGCGGTCCGCCCGTCGCCGGCGCCGTTCGCCCGCGCCCCGGAGCCCAGTGCCGCCGAGGGGGTGGTCGCCATCCCGGGGCTCTGGACGTCCCCCGCGCCTCCGGGGGCCGGGGAGGCGCTGCGCCCGCCCGGCCCGGCCGCCGGTGCGATCCGTTCGGCGGTGGCCGGGTCCACCTCGGCCAGGTCGACCTCGCCGGCCTTCAGCGCGGCGGTCCGCTGGGCGCGCGGCACCGCCTTGAGGACCAGGGTGTCGAGTTTGGCGGGGCGGCCCCACCAGCGCGGGTTGCGGGCCAGGGTGACGGTGCCCGCCGGGGCGTCGACCGCCCGGAGCTGGAACGGGCCGGCCGAGACCGGCAGTTTGCCGCGCGCCACGTCGTTGAAGGCGTCCGGCGAACTTGTCGCCGACTTGGGGTAGAGCGGCGAGAAGAGGGCCCGCCAGTCGGCGTACGGCTTGGCGAAGGTGACCCGGACCTGGAGGTCGTTGGCCCCCCGCTCGACCTTCTCGATGCGCTCGTAACCGGCGTTCCGCGCGGTCCAGTAGGCGGAGTTCCGCCCGCTGAGCGCCTGCCACTGGGCGAGGAAGTCGGGCGCCCCGATCTCCCGGCCGTCGCTCCAGACCGCCTGCTGGTGCAGCTTGTAGAGGACGACCTGCTTGGGCTCCCGCTCGACGACCTCGGCCGACTCCAGGTAGTCCGGGTTGAGCTGCGGGCGGCCCTGGGCGTCCACCGTGAACAGGGTGGGGAGCACGGCTCCGGTGACCCGGCCGGTGGTGGCGTCGGCGTCGGCCTGGAAGGCGTTGAGCGTGGCCGGCAGCGTGTCGACGGCCCACTTGAGGGTTCCGCCGTCGGCGACCCCGGCACGGGCGACGGGCGCGATGTCCTGCGGCACGGGGTGGGCGGTGGACCCCCGTTCGGCGCCGGAGCACCCGGCGAGCGCCGAGACGGTGAGCACGCCGCAGGTGAGCAGCGCGGCCGGCCGGAGAGCCCGGGCGCGGGGGCCCCCGGGGGCCGCCGTTCCGCGAGGGGCGCCGACGTGGGACATGACTTGTCCCCCTTCGTCCTGTTCTGGGGATTTTAGGGTGATCACACCTATCGCTCCCCTACTGAAGAGGACGGACATGGCTCCCCGGGCCATGACACGGCGGTACGGCGTACAAAGCCCACCCGTGCGGCCCAACGCCGCCCCCCGTACGGCCCTCACGGACCTCGCCCCGGACGGCGGGCGCACCCGGGGGTCGCGGTGCGGAACGGCCCCCGGGCCGTCCCCCGGCGCGGGAAGGTCCCGTGGCCGGACGGGGCGCGCGGACGAACAGGCACCGGCCCCCGGAGACCGTGACGTACCTGCTGGACGGCACCTTCGTCCAGGCGCGCGGGCGAACAGGTACCGGCCCCCGGCCGGCACACCGACCGGGGGCCCTCCCGTATCGCCCCACGCGTCCGGGACCCCAGGACCCGCCAGGCCCCAAGGCCCCAGGACATCAAGGCCCCGAACGGGTTCTTCAGAACATGCTGAGCAGCTGCTCCACGCTCGGCTCGGCCGCCGCGTCGCCGTCCGGCAGCCCCAGCTCGAACCAGACGGTCTTGCCGCGCGGGGTGCGGCGCGAGCCCCAGCCCGCGCTGAGCAGGCCCACCAGCTGGAGGCCCCGCCCGCCCTCGTCGGTGTCCCGGGCCCGGCGCCGCCGCGGCTGCACCAGTCCCGCGTCCCAGACCTCGCAGACCAGGGTGCGGTCGCGCAGCAGCCGGAGCCGTATCTCGCCCTCGCCGTACCGCAGGGCGTTGGTCACCAGCTCGCTGACGAGCAGCTCGACCGTGTCCACGAGCGGTTCCAGGTCCCAGGTGGTGAGCTGGGCACGGGCCAGCTCCCGGGCCCGGCCGACCGAACGCGGCTCGCGCGGCAGCCGCCAGTCCCCCACCGCCTCGGCGGGCAGCCCCTGGACCCGGGCCAGCAGCAGGGCGATGTCGTCCTCGCCGTGCCGGGTGTCCAGCGTGCTCAGCACATGGTCACAGACGTCCTCCAGCGCGCGCGGCTGGTCGGTGAGCGCGCTCCGGAACGCCTGGAGACCCTCGTCCAGCGGGTGGTCGCGGGACTCCACGAGCCCGTCGGTGTAGAGCGCCAGCAGCGCCCCCTCCGGCAGATCGACCTCGACCTCCTCGAAGGGCTCCCCGCCGACACCGAGCGGTACGCCGATCGGCCCCTCAAGCAGCAGCGCCTTCTCGCCCGGCTCCACCAGCGCCGGCGGCAGATGGCCCGCGTTGGCGAACGTACAGCGCCGGGTGACGGCGTCGTACACCGCGTAGACGCAGGTGGCGAGGTACACCTCGGAGAGCTCCGGGTCGCCGCCCCGCCGGCCGGGCCCCGGCTGCTGGGGGATGCCCCGGGCGCCGGGCCGGGCGTTCCCCGGGGTGCCGAGGCCCCGGGCGATCTCGTCCAGGTGCGAGAGCACCTCGGCCGGTTCCAGGTCCAGCTGGGCCAGGGTCCGTACGGCGGTGCGCAGTTCGCCCATGGCCACGGCCGCGCGCAGGCCGCGCCCCATCACGTCGCCGATCACCAGCGCGGTGCGGTGGCCCGGGAGTTCGATGACGTCGAACCAGTCGCCGCCCACCTCGGTCGCCGTGTTGCCGGGCAGATAGCGGCAGGCGATGTCCAGCCCGGCGGCCTCGGGGTCGCCGGGGGGCAGCAGGCTGCGCTGGAGGATCAGCGCCCGCTCGTGCTCCCGGCGGTAGAGGCGGGCGTTGTCGATGCAGACGGCGGCGCGGGCGGCCAGCTCGGCGGCGAGGCCCCGGTCCCGCTCCCCGAACGGCTCGCTGCCCTTGGCGCGCGAGAACTGCACCAGGCCGACCACGGTGTCGTGCGCCACCATCGGCACGACCAGCGTGGACTGCGCCAGCCCGCCCTCCTCCCCGGGCACCGTCCGCGCCCGGCCGGAGCGCAGCGCCCCGCCGCAGGGCGAGTCGAGCGGATAACGGTGTACGGCTCCGAGCTCGATCCCGCCCGGGGCACCGGCACCGTCCCGCCCGGCGCCCGGGTTGAGCACCGGGGCGTCCGAGACCGCGCTGGCGAAGGCGACCCGGCGCAGCGCTGCGCCTCCGCGCCCGTCCGGCCCGGCGCCCGGGGCGTCCCAGCGGCCGGGCGGCGCCTCCTCGCCGGTCAGCAGCGACTGGAGCAGATCGACCGAGGCCAGGTCGCAGAAGCCGGGCACCGCAACGTCCAGCAGCTCACGGGCGGTGGTCTCCAGGTCCAGCGAGTTCCCGATCCGGGCGCTCGCCTCATTGAGCAGGGCGAGGTTCCGCCGGGCGCTGGCCGCCTCGCGCGCGGCGTTCTGGCGGCGGGTCACATCGATGCCGAGGCTGGCCACGCCGATCGGCCTCCCGGCGCCGCCGTGCACCCGGTAGAGGTTGATGGACCAGTGGCGCCGCTCGGCGCCGTCCGGCACGGTGCCGACCAGTTGGAGGTCGGTGACGGGCTCCCCGGTCTCCAGGACATGGCGCAGGGCGGCGGTCATCCGCTCCGCCTCGTGCCGCGGCAGGTAGTCCTCCACCCGGCGGCCCCGGTGGTCGTCGGCCGAGCCTCCGAAGACCGTGGCGAACCGCTGGTTGGCACGCTGCACCGTGAGATCGGCACCGAACAGCAGAAAGCCGAAGGGGGATTGACCAAAAATCGCCTGTGAGGCCGCCAGCTCCGTCTCTATTCGCCGCAGCGCGCGGACGTCCACCACGATGCAGACCGCGGCCCGTTCACCGCGCTCCGTCTCGGTCGGCATCACATAGATCTCGGCCACCCCGCCGGTGCCCCGCTCCCCCGGCGTCCGGAACGGCACCAGGCCCGTCCACTCCCTGCCGTCCAGGATCTCGGCGATCCTCCGGTGGCCGCGCGACCGCAGCTCGGCGGGCATGAACGCCTCCACCGGGTCCTTTCCCCGGACCTGCTCCGCCGGGACGCCGAACAGCTCGGCCGCCCGGGCACTCCACTGATCGACCAGCCCCTCGGGGCCGATCGAGAAGGAGGCGACGCTGATGTAGTCATAGATCGAGCCAGGCGGATTGCGCTGCCACACGACGTCGTTCGCCGTCTCAGATGTCTCGCTCACGCGACCGTCCCCTCCAGCTCACCGCACCGGACCGGCCATTCCCGCAGTATTCAGCACTACGGCCCCCGGAGGCACGACGTTCACGATCACAGGGTGGTCTCGTTCGTTTTGAGCCCGGCCCCCGATTGATCGTTGTCCCTCCAGACTTCTAACCAGGCAGAGGCAGCTCGAACCACACCGCCTTGCCCGACGCTCCCTTTCGCGTCCCCCAGCGCCGGGCCGAACAGGCGACCAGCTGCAGTCCCCGGCCGCCCTCGTCGTCGGGGCCGGCCGGCCGGGTATGCGGCGGCTCCGGCAGCGGGTCGGAGACCTCCACCAGCAGGGCCGGCCCGCCCGCGCTCCGCTCCTCCTCCTGCTCCGTCTCCTGCCCCAGCCGGGTCAGCCGGACACCGACGGGACCGGAGGCGTACCGCAGGGAATTGGTGACCAGCTCGCTGACCAGCAGCACCGCCAGATCACAGACCGACGGGTCGACCCGCCAGGTACGCAGGGCGTCGCGGACGGCATGGCGGGCGGAGCGAACGGCGCCGAGCTCACCGGGGAAGGTCCACTCCGCGCACGCGCCCTCGGTGTCGATCACGCCGACCACATCCCCAGAATCGCGGGGGCCCTGTCCGGTATCAGGGGTTAATCGGCAATTACCCGATAATCGAGGCGGTCTACCCCCGCATGGGGCACATGATGAGACGGATGAGGACGCAGCCGGCGTACGGCTCCGGCGGCGCCCGCCGGAGCCGACGCACCGTACCGCCAGGGCAGGCCCTTGCCGGACCCGGTCCCGCAACCGCGCGCACCCGCGACCGCCGTCCGGGTGACCCGCCCCCGAGTCCCGGTCGGAGGCCCCCGCCGGCCCTCCGAGGGAGTGACCCCCGGCCGGCAGCGGGGTCAGCCCGGGAGCGGGCGCCGATCGGCAGCAGGTTCAGGCCGGGAGCGGGCGCCGGGCCGACCGCGAGCAGCCCCCGACCGGGAGCGGCCCTCCAACCGGGAGCGGGCGCCGGGCCGAGAGCGAGCGCCGGGCCGGACCCGGTGGCGCCTCCGGAAGCCGACCCGGAATCGGGCGCATCGCCGGAGACCCACCCGGAATCGGGCGCAGCACCGGATGCAGCACCGGGTGCCGGGCCGGGCTCCGCGGCGTCGCCGCCGGAAGCAGACTCGAAGCCGGGGCGCCTCCAGGGGCCGGCCCCCGCCCGGGGCGCCTCAGGAAACCCGCCCGGGCTCGGGCGCGTCCCCGGAAGCCGACTCCCCGCCGGGCCCGCCGCTCAGCCGGCGGGCCGCCTCGGCGACGGCGGGGCGGTCCTGATCCAGCCAGTCGACCGTGTCCGCTTCCAGCTCCCGCGCGGTCAGCCAGCGCACCTCGTCGTGATCCTCCAGAGGGAGCGGCTCCCCCGACAGCAGCCGGGCGGTCCAGACCTGGAGGACGTAGCCGGGCTTCAGCGGCCACTCCCCGGGAATCCGCTCCACCGGCTCGGTCTCGATGCCCAGTTCCTCGCGCAATTCGCGGACCAGCGCCTGCTCGGGGGTCTCGCCCCGCTCCAGCTTGCCGCCGGGCAGTTCCCAGCGCCCGGCCAGCTCCGGCGGAGCGCTGCGGCGCGCGGCCAGCAGCCGCCCCCTGTCGAGTACGGCTCCGGCCACCACCACACGATCCGTCATGCGCCGGAGCGTAACGCGCCCGTACGCCCCGGCCCGAACCGACCGGATCCGGGCCGATCACCGCGACCCGGCACTCCCGCCGGGCCGGTGCGCGGCTCCGGGCCGGGCCGCTCGGCGCCCAGGTCCGGCGGCCGGCGCTCGGGCTCTGCGCCCGGCTCCCGGACGGTCAGTGCGCGGGCTGGCCCATGTGCTCCACCCAGTACCGCTGGCGCTGGCCCCGGTCGTCGAAGCTGTCGGCGATCTTCTGCGCCTCGTCCCGGGTCGCGTACCGCCCGACCCGGTACTGGTTGCCGCTGTCGTCCTGCCGTATCACCAGCCAGGGAAGGACCGCGCTGCTCTCACCCATCACGCTTCTCCCCCCGCGCCGGAGCGCTCGGCAAGCTCGACAAGGATGTACGGGAAACCGCGTTCCGCATATGCCCGAGCTTACGCCTGACCTTCACCCTGCGGATATGGCCTTTTACCAAGAGGCACACATCCGGCCAGCACCCGATCGGTGCATGGGGGCGCATTAGACCGAGTGCGCCCCTTGCCACCGCCGTGATCGGGCGTCAGCTCACGCTTCCGGCACGAACGGAACCACCGTAGCGGTGGTACGCCCACGGCACGCGCCGGTTGCTCCGATCGCCCCGACTCTCCTCGCCGCCCCGATCACCCCGGCGCGGTCATGTGCCCGCATCCGGGCAGGACACCCCTCCCGGCGCCGGCGACAACCGGTCACCACCCCCGCCACCCGCTCATCTGACCGGGAGGTGGTAGGCGATCCGGTAACGGTCGGCGGGCACCACCACATCGGCGGTCTCGACCGCCAGCCCGGAGGCGTAGTACGTGCGCTCCACCACCAGGACCACATGGCCCGGCACCCCGCCGAGCGCCAGGAGCTCCTCCGCCAGCCCCGGACGCGCGCCGACCTCCTCCACCACGTTGTCCACCACGATGTCGATCGCGGCCATCCGCTCCACCACCCCGCTGCCGGCCAGCGGCCCCTCCTCGGGCAGCATCACCGGCGTACGCCCGGTGACGGCGAGCGGCTCCCAGGAGGTGGAGAGCATCATCGGCTCGCTCGCCACCCGGAAGACGTACCGGGTGCGCATCACCGGGTCCCCCGGCGCGACGCCGAGCCGTTCCGCGATCGCGGGCCCGGCCGTCTCCTGCTCGCTGGTGGCCTCCCAGGTGCCGCGCGCCTCCTCGGCCGCCTGCTCCTGGCGGAACGGATTGGCGCCGCCCGACGGCCGGTAGCCGGAGCGGGCGATCCGGCGGGGCACGGGCCGCTCCCGGACATAGGTACCGGAGCCGGAGCGGCCCTCCACCAGCCCCTCCGCCATCAGTACCTTCCGCGCCTCCAGGGCGACCGTGTCCGAGACCCCGTACTCCTCCCGGATCCGCGCCTGGGACGGGAGCCGGGTGTGCGGCGGCAGCGAGCCGTTCACAATCCTCTCGCGGAGATCGCCCGCGACGCGCAAGTAGGCCGGCTGCTCACCAAAAGTCACGGGCCACTCCGATCAGGTTGACGGACAGCAACAGAGTCGCAACCGTCAGTTGAGCGCCGCAAGTATGGGCCAGGGTTTCACCCGAAGTGATGATTGCCGCTGAGAAGTGTCACGGCCGGGGTTGAGCGGCCACTCAATAAGGGCAGTGGAGTGCTACGCCGACTCCCGGTCCGCCGACCGCGCCGGCGTGCCGTCCAGCCCGAGCGACACGCGCGCTCGCTTGCCAAGATCCGGCGGAAGTGCCTCGTAGCCGGAGTCGTATGCCTCGTAGAAGACCCCCGCGTCCCCGGCCGCGGCCGCCTCGCGCCAGTGACCACCCGCCGCGTCGATCTCCTTGACCAGGGACGCGACGGCACCGGCCGAGGCGGCCGGCCAGGAGCGGGCTCGCAGCTGTGCCGCCGTCGCGCCGAGGGTCGCGGACAGTTCCCCGGCCCACTTCCGGTTGGCCGCCAGATCGTCCTCGGCGTCCGCCTCCGGCTCCTCGCCGACGGCGCTCTCGATCGGATTGACCGCTGTCAGAAAGGCGGACTGATGACTGTTCAGGGTGGTCGCGTCGGCGCGCACCGAGCCCGTGAGCTTGCCGCTCTCCGCGGCGTACGCGCAGGTCACCGCGCGGTCCCCGAGCCGCCAGCTCTCCTTGCTCGGCTGGTAGTAGAACAACCAGGCGTTGTCCGGGACGGCCCAGGTGTCCATCGCGTACCGGGCGGCGACGGTCTGGCAGCGCTTCTCCGCGAGCGGCTCCAGCACCTCGTCCCCCGGCCAGGCCGAGAAGCCGCTCACCTGGAACAGGCCGGTCACCTCGCCGTCGTGCGGCCGGTCGCAGTCCACCACCCGGACCTCCGTGGTGACGGCCTCCTCGCTCGGGTCGTCGTAGCACTGACCGGTGCGCAGGTCGAGCGTGGAGCGGGAGCGGGACGCCTTGTCCGCGGCCTCGCGGAAGCCGTCGTACGCCGTCCTGAAGCCGCCCGTCGCCAGCCCGGCCACCAGGATCAGGGTGCCGACGAGCGAGAGGACGATCCCGGAGACCGCCAGCCCCTTGCCCCGTTCGCCCCGCCGTTTGATCTGCCGCAGGGCGACGGCGCCCAGGATCACCCCGACCAGTGGCACACAGCAGACGATCCCGGTGATCAGCGAGGTGATGGCGAGTCCGTTCACCTGCGCGGCGGGCGGCGGCGGGACGGGCATGCCGTACGGAGGCGGCGGCAGATGCCCGTACGGCGACTGCCCGGCCTGCGACGGTCCGTACGGCGACTGCCCGGGCTGCGACTGCTCGGGCGGTGGCCAGCCCTGCGGGGACGACTGCTGCACGGCTGGGGCCTCCTGAGGGGGCTGGGGGCGATCGGACGGGCCTGCCGCCCGGGAGACGTGCCGCCGGAGGACCGCGGGGACCGCCCCCGGCCCGGGGCGCGACCCGGGTCGTACACGCGAGCGACTGGCGCATCGTACGCGGTCGCGCCCCCGGCGGGGGCGGCGGGCCCGAGCGCCGAGGGACGACCGCCCGGAGCGGGCGGCCGCCCCTCCCTCACCCGGTCACCGGGCGAGGCGCGCGTGCCGTGCGGGCGGAGCCGCGGATCAGAACTGCAGCGCCCAGGAGTCGATCTTTCCGGTGTCTTGGGCGGCGTTGTCGCTCACCCGCAGCTTCCAGGTGCCGTTGGCCACCTCGGCGGAGGCGTTGACGGTGTAGGTGGTGTCGATGTTGTCGGAGCTGCCGCCCGCGCCGTACGCCTTGAGGGTGTACGCCGAGCCGTCCGGGGCGATCAGCTGGATCTGGAGGTCACCCACATAGGTGTGGACGATGTTCACCGGCACCTGGAGGGCGGCGGGGGCGTTGCCCGTGACCCCGGTGACGGTGACCGGCGATTCGACGGTGGCGTTGTCGCTGATCGCGTAGTCGGTGGTGTTCTCGAAACGCGTGCCGGGCGGGTTCGGGTCGGTCCCGCCGCCGCCCACGTGGAGCAGGCGGTTCGGGGAGCCGCTGCCCGGGTTGCCGACCACATTGGGCGTGGCCGCGCCGGTGAGGGCGGTGGCCACCTGGGCGGGTGTGGCCGTGGGGTTGCCCGCGAGATACAGCGCGGCGGCGCCGGTCACGTGCGGGGTGGCCATCGAGGTGCCGGAGATGGTGTTGGTGGCGCTGTCGCTAGTGTTCCAGGCGGAGGTGATGGAGGAGCCGGGGGCGAAGAGGTCCAGCACACTGCCGTAGTTGGAGAAGCTGGAGCGCGCGTCGGTGTTGGTCGTGGAGCCGACGGTGATGGCCTCGGCCACCCGCGCCGGCGAGCTGCCGGAGGCGTTGGCGCTCTCGTTGCCGGCCGCGACGGCATAGGTGATGCCGGAGGCGATGGAGTTGCGTACCGCGGTGTCGAGCGCGGTGTCCGCCCCGCCGCCGAGGCTCATGTTGGCCACGGCCGGCTTGACCGCGTTCCGGGTCACCCAGTCGATGCCGGCGACGACCTGGTCGGTGGTGCCGGAGCCGGAGTTGTTGAGCACCCGGACACCGACGAGCTTGGCCTTCTTGGCCACCCCGTAGGAGTTGCCGCCGACGGTGCCGGCGACATGGGTGCCGTGCCCGTGGCCGTCCTGGGCGGTGTTGTCGTTGTCGATGGCGTCGTAGCCGTAGGAGGCCCGGCCTCCGAAGTCGCTGTGCGTGATGCGTACGCCGGTGTCGATGATGTACGCCGTGACGCCCTGGCCCGCGGGCTCGGGGTAGGTGTAGCTCTGGTTCAGCGGCAGGGCACGCTGGTCGATCCGGTCCAGACCCCAGGACGGCGGGGAGGGCTGGGTGCCGGTGATGGTGAAGACCCGGTTCTGCACGACGGAGTCGACCGCGGGGTCGGCGGCCAGCTTCCTCGCCTGCGCCTCGGACAGCTCGACGGCGTACCCGTTGAGCGCCTCGGTGTAGGTACGGGAGATCCTCGCGCCGTAGCGGCCGACGACGGCCCTGCCCCGCGCGGACTCGGCCGCCGCCGACTCGTCGAGGGTGACGAGGTAGCTGCCGGGCACGGCGTTGGCGGCACCGGCGTACTGGACGACGCCCTCCGGCGCCGCCTCGGCCGCACCGGCGGGCAGGGCGGACACCGAGGCGAGCGCCAGCGCGGCGACGACGGTGGCTCCGGCGGCGGCGAGTCTTCGCGGCGAGGTACGCATCACTGACATGTGAGGGATCCTCCTCATTGGTGGTGCGTTGCTGTGGGGGTGAGCGACGGCCGGAACCACCGCGCGCGGATCACACACGCGGCATATTTTTCAGGTACATGACAATCCAACACCCCTCAGGGGAGCGGGATTTGTTCACCCGGCCGTCAGCGAAAGGCTGACTGATCCACCCGATTCCCACAAGGGCCCCGTCCCCACCGCAACCCGCCCGACACACCCCGGCCACGACACCCCGGCCCGTCCTCCCTCATCGACCGCGGCCCCTGCGAGAGGTCGCCCACCACCGCCCCCTGCGGCGACCGCCGGCACCGGAGGCTCCACCACCCGCCAGGGCGGCCGCGATCTCCTCGGCGGTCAGCACCAGCGCGAAACCCTTGCGCAGCACCGCGAGCTCCGGTTCCTGCCGTGACTCGTCGTCGGTGGCCGTGACATCCGAGCCGAACACCACCTGGTAGCCGCGCTCGTACGCCTGCCGGGCGGTGGTGCCGCAGCAGTAGTTGGTGAGCGTGCCCGTGACGACGACCGTGTCGCGGCCCAGATTGCGGAGCACGGTGTCGAGCGGGGTGTCGTAGAACGCCCCGTAGGAGGGCTTGCGGATCACGACCTCGTCCGGACGGCACCCCATCGGACCCCACACCTCGGCCGGCCCCGGCCGGCACCAGCCGGTGTCGGCATGCGGAAGACGGCGCAGGGCGCGCGGCCGGTCGAGCCCGAGATGCGTGTCGTCGAAAATGGTCCAGATCACCGGGACGGAAGCGGCCCGACAGGCCTCCACCAGGCGCCGCAACCGCACCGCCATTCGGGTCGCCGCAGGCACCCAGTAGGGGCTCCAGCCGGTCCGGACGAACTCGTCCTGCATGTCGATGACCAGCAGGGCCGTACGCTCCGGCCGCACCTCGAACGACGCCCGGCCGCGTTCATAGGCGTCCCGGGCTCGCGCGGCCACCCATTCCTCGGTGTACATGAATCATCTCCCTCGATTCGAGGTACCTCGTTTCGATGTGCGACAGTAGCACCATGCTGGAACTCGCGATCCTGGGATTCCTGGCCGACGGCCCCCTGCACGGCTACCAACTGCGCCGCCTCGTCGCCCATCTGTCGGGCCATGTCCGGCCGGTCAGCGACGGCAGCCTCTACCCGGCGATCAACCGTCTGGTCAAGGCCGGGCTGCTGGACCGGCGAACCGAACCGGGCACCTCGGCCGCCCGGCGCCACACCCTCAGCCTGACCACCGAGGGCCTGGCCGAACTGCTGCGCCGCCTCCGGGAACCCAGCGACCTGGACATCAGCGACAGCACCCGGTACTTCACGATCCTGGCCTTCCTCTCCCGGCTCCCTGACCCCGCCGACCGGCGAGCGGTGCTGCGCCGGCGGCTGGATTTCCTGGAGCGGCCCGCGAGCTTCTTCCACGACGGCGACCGCCCCCTCCGGGCCGAGGACGTCGAGGACCCGTACCGGCGCGGCATGCTCACCATCGCCCGCGCCACCAGCCGCGCCGAGCAGTCCTGGCTGCGGGACATGCTGGCGTGAGCCTCGGCACCAGGCACGACCGCCTCCCACGTGCGGGGAAAGCGCACCCGTGCGCGAAGGGGAAGCGCCCCTGGAGGCACACAGCCATCCGGAGCATGGTTCCGCAGCATCCTGGCCGAACTGACCGAGCCCGAGAGTGACCGTGCGGTTTCAGCACCGCCGCACCCGTTCACCACCGGAACACCGGCGGCTGTGGGTCGGCCTGCACCGAGCCGCCCGCCGGGGATTCGCGACGTGGCACGAAGAGACTCCCTCGTTCCACCATCCGCCGCCCTCCTACTCGCAGCGGCCAGACCGTGCCGACCGAAGGGCGAAGAACCACAGAAGAGGCAACGGGCAACCCCGCTGAACGCTGATTTCCGGGACGCGCCTCGTGTCAAACTCGCTCTCGGATGTGAAGCGAAACGATCAGTCACGACGGACTCAGCCGTCGATCTTCGCGTGGGCCGGCAAACACCGAACGAAGAGCTCCGAGAGGGCACATGACCCTCAGTCACTGCTCAACGGAAGGCTACCGATGAATACAACCTCACGTTTCGGCCCGGAACTTCGCCGTTTACGGCTGGAAGCGGGACTTACCCTGACCGAGTTCTCCGCAGCGCTCAACTACGACAAGGGCCACCTCAGCAAGGTCGAGCGCGGGGAGCGTGCCGCGTCTCCCGAACTGGCCCGGCGGTGTGACGCCTTCCTCGGCGCGAACGGCGAGCTGCAACGCCTGGCCGCCCGCCCCGAGACCGGCTCGGACACCAGCGAGACCCCCGCCACCCCGAGCCGCTGGCCCGTCGGGCGCCGGACGGTCCTCTCGGCGGGTACGGGGGCGCTGATCGACCTCGGCCTGGAACTCGGCGGTCAGGCAGCTTCTGCCGTAGACCCTCTCCTCCCCTCCTTCCGCGCGCAGTTCGACCAGTTGCGAAAGCTCGGCCAGTCCACCGCGCCGAAGGTCTTGCTTCCCCTCCTGGAAACGCAGACACGGACGATCGCCGGGCTGGCCGCCGACGCCCGTCCGCCATGCGGGCCCCCGCGCTCCTGCTCGCGTCGCGGTTCGCGGAGTTCACCGGCTGGATGGCCCAGGAGGCCGGGGACAGCGGCGCGGCACTCGGCTGGACCGGTGAGGCCGCCGAACTGGCGCGCGCCGGGGGTGATCCGTACCTCGGCTCCTACGCCCACGTACGGCGCGCCCTGGTCACGCTCTACGACGGGGACGCCGCGGGCACCGTCGCCCTGGCCCGCCGGGCCCAGAGCGACGAACTCCCGCCGCGCATCCGGGGGCTCGCGGCCCAGCGCGAGGCGCAGGGACACGCGCTGGTCGGGGACGAACGCGCCTGCCTGAGCAGCCTCGACAGGGCGCGAGAGCTGCTCGGAAGCGACGACGCTCGCAGCGGCGCCGAGCCCGTGATCGGCACCACCCACGTGAGCGATCCGGCGGCGATGACGACCGGCTGGTGCCTGCACGACCTCGGTCGTCCCAAGGCAGCCGCCGAGGTCCTCGACCGGGAGTGCCACCGCCTCCCGCCGCACGCGCTGCGAACCCGCGCCCGGTACGGCTTCCGCAGGTCCTTGGCCCACGCCGCCTGCGGCGAGGTCGAGCACGCGTGCACGATCGCCAGGGAGCTCCTGGGGATGATGCCGACGGTGCCTTCGGCGACGGTGAACAGCGACGTCCGGCGCCTCGCGCGGGAACTGTCCCGGTTCCGGAGCAGCCGGGCCGTGCGCGATCTGCAACCGGCGCTGGCACGGGTACTCGCCCCCGCGCAGGACTGACGCCGGCTGCACGGCCGGCACGGCTCGAGCCACCCGGCTCGCCGGACCAGTTCACCGCCGCCGGCCCTCCGAATCCCATGGCCCCCGGCGGGACTCTCCACCCCGGCGCTCACACCGCACCCCGATCTCATCAGGCTGCCCGTGCGCAGTGACGCGCCGGGCGGCGTACCTCCATCCGCACGCCCTCCGGCGGACGCACCGCGCCACCACAAGGCAGGGGCCTCATGACCCAGGCGGACCGGGCCTCGAAGTGCCGGTCCACAGCCCCGCACCCGTACCCCATTCACCCTCGTCTTCCATCTTCCTCTCACGAAGGGAACCTTCATGCGCGACGTCTTCGTCAACTACCGCACAGGCGACGAGGAGACCGCGGCGACCATGATCGCGCGCGAGCTCTCCCGCCGGTTCGGACCCGAACGGATCTTCTTCGCCAGCGAGTCGATCGAGGCCGGACGCCGCTTCCCGATGGAACTGGTCAAGGCTGTGGAGGAGTGCGAGGCGCTCCTCGCCGTGATCGGCCCGCGCTGGGCCGAGGCGCGGGGGGCCGACGGCCGCCCCGCCCTCGAAGCCGAACGGGACTGGACCCGTCGTGAGCTCCGGACCGCGCTCGACCGCGGGATCCTGGTGATTCCCGTACTCGTCGGCAAGACCACGCGGATCGACCGCACCGTCCTCCCGGATGATCTGCGGGAACTCGCGGACTGCCAGTACCGGCGGTTCGACCACCGCAATTCCGGGTCGGACCTGACGGCCCTCGGCGACACCCTCGCAAGGCTGCTGCCCGGGCTGGGCGCGGTGGACCGCGACGCCCGTGCGGCGCGGGAGCGGGCGGAGCCGAAGTCCCGCGGGGAGTCCGCCCAGGGGGTCGGGCACACCAGGATGCGGACGCGCGACGTCGAGCAGCGCGTGCGCGGCGGCATCGGGAACCTCAACGGAGACCTGTCCGGAACCTTTGTCAACGAGTCGCAGGGGCCCGTGAACACCGGCCGGGGACATCAGTACAACGCGCCTCACTTCCAGGGTGACAACACCGGGGTCCAGTACACGGCGGGCGACAACAGCGGCACGGTCCATCAGCGCTTCCAGCGCGAGCGCCGGCGCTCGGACGACGGACGATGACCGAGCAGGACCCCGTCACCGTCAACGATCCACGCGGCCCGGTGAACAATGGTGGGGGACACCAGTACGTCTTCTACGGCGCCGGCGCGGACTGGATGACCCGTAAAGCGGGCGTGCCCCTCCGGATCGCCCGCGAGGACCGGATGCGCCTGGCCGACCGGTTCGTGCCACCGGCGGGTTACCGCGTCGCCGCCGACCGCCTGGAGAAGCCCGGATCGGTGGTGCTGCTGGACGCTCCGCCCGGCAGCGGCCGCCGCGCTGCGGCGATCATGCTGCTGCACGGCCTCGATGAGGACGGAGGCGCCGTCGAGGGGGTCCGGTTCGAGGAGCTTCCCGCCACGGACAACGGCCAGGACGAGGCCACTCCCGCCCCCGGTGAGGGGGACCGCTTCCTCCTCGACCTCTCCGGGATCGCCGACGAGGAGGCGTACGCCAAGGCCCAGCGCCGCCTGGCCGTGCGCCGTTCGCAGGTCCAGGAGGCGGGGGCCCATATGGTCGTCGTCCTGCCGACGGGCATGGGGCACGCCCACGCACCGGATTTCGAACCGCACACGGTGACGCTGGGGCGCCCCCGGGGCATCGCCGTCATCACCCGGTACCTCCGCATGGACCGGATGCCCTTCCGCCCCGCGGACCTGGAGAGCACGGGTCTTCAGCCCCTGTGTGACCGCTCCCCCATGCGCGAACTGGCGCGGCTCGCGGGGCTGGTGAGGGCCGCTCGCGACAGCGGCCGGTTCGGTGCCGACTTCGCGGGTTGGCTCGACCAGGCGATGCACGCGGTGACCGACCGTGCCGGCGAGGTGGGCCAACAGGTGGCCAAAGCGCGCACCACGCCCGAACGGGCCCTGCTGCTCACGACCGCGATGTTCGAGGATGTCCGGGCCGACACCGTCTACGAGGCATGGCACGACCTGATGAGGACAGTGAGGCACGAGGAAGAGGTGACCACCGAGCTGGCACGGACGGATTTCGGGGAGCGGTTGACAGCTCTCGGGATCGAACGCGACCCGGACGGTCGGCTTCGCTTCGGGCGGCTGGCCTACGCCGACGCGGTACGGACGTACTTCTGGGCGAACTTCCCCGGGGTGCGCGACGACCTCAAGGACTGGATCGACCATGCCGCCGGGCTGCGCGGTCTGACCACTGACGACCGGGTGAACATCGTCGTCCGCTTCGGTGAGCGATCTCTGGCCGTCGGGCGGCCCGACCACCTCTTCGAGCTCGTGGTGCGCTGGGCGGCCCGCGCGACCGGGGCCTCCTGTGACCCGCGAGCCGTAGCAGCCCTGGAACTCGGTCTTAGCCACGAACGGTTCGGGGGATGGTTCCGCAGGCGGATGTACGAGTGCGCGAGATCCGGCCCCTTGTCGGACGGTCTCGCCCGCGTCCTGATCACCGCCTGCCTCCAGAGCCTCGGCGCGACGCACCCGGATCAGGCGATGGTGCGGCTTCACTACCTCGCCGTGCGGAGGGGCGAGGTGGCGGGCGAGGCCCGGGAGGCACTGCTCGACCTCGTCGGCCGCGACCGCCGGCTCTACCGGTTGCTGATCGACCGCCTGCGGGACCGGACGCGTCGGGACCCGCGCTGGGCGGAGCCTCATCTTCGCCTGCTCACCGAGCTGTTGAGGAGCGACCGGGCACCGGACCCACCGCCGTGGCCGGACCTGTTCCTGGGCTGGGAGACGGTTCTCTCCCAGCCACCGACGGAGCTCTGGAACCCACTGGTGAGTAGCTGGCTGAACGCTGCGGCGGACGACAGTACGCGGGAGATGGCGCTGGACGTGATGGTCGGGGCGACACACGGCCGCCCGGCCGCTCTCCACCGCCTCTACACCATCGCCTGCGACTGGGCAGGTCTCGCGCGTCACCCGTCCCGGGCGGCCGTCGCCGCCCTCTTCTGGCAGCACATCGACCACACGCGGTACGCCCGCGCGGAGAGTACCGGGCGCACGGGCACCGGATCACGGACCACGGAAGAGGCACGATGAAACACCGCTTTCCCAGCCTGCTGTTCGCCACTCTCTGCGGCCTCGCGCCGGTGGTGCTCGGTAACGTCCTGGACTGGTCACCGTGGCTGTGGGGTTTCATGTCCATGGTCACGATTTCGGGCTCTCTGCTGCTCGTGATGACGGTCCTCAGCGGTGGTCGCGCGTCGGCCGACCCGTACGAACTCGCGGAGCCCGAGCCGCCCGTGGCCCCCACGGAGCAGCCGTACCAGGAGACGCGGGTGGTCGACGCGGCACTGCCGAGCGCGACGGACGGTTACGAATTCCTCTTCTCCGCCACCGTGTGGTGGAGGTCGGCCTCCGACCTCGCCGGCCGGCCCGACGGAGCCTTCCCTGCCCTCGCCGTGTCCTCGGTCGTCAGCCGGGCCCTGGAGGTCGTCCGCGGCGAGGAGCCCGGCCGAGCGAGTTTCGCGCGGTACCTCCTGGAGGGTGAGCTGGGTGTCCCGCTCCCGGATCGGAGCGGACGGGTGACGGCCCTGGCAGCCGATGTGACGCTGACCCTCGCTCCCGCCGACCGCGAGCGCCTGCGCAAGTTGAACGACCTTCGCAAGGACGAGGAGATCTGGGAGTACGAGCGTCAGCACGAGCGCAACAAGCGGCGCTACCTCGGTGACGACGTTCTCAAGAGCGCGGGCAGCACGGTGGTGTGGTGGCTGGCCCGGCACGAGGACGAAATCGAGAAGGCGGTCGACATGATCGGCCCGCTCGCCCAGATCGCGGCCGCTGCCAACGACGAGGAGGTGCCCGAACTCTTCCGCCGCCTGCTCGTCCCGCCCGTGGAGGCGCGGAGCGAAGCGACCGTCGGGGGCCCGCCGTGGGACACGCACAGCCGGCAAGAAGGGACGTTCCGCGAGGAGGAGATGGGGGTCTCGGATCGGCTGCGCCTGTTGCTGACGGCGGTGGGCCTGAAGCCGGACATGGACGGCTACACCGTGTTCGTGCACCGCGTGGTGCGGACCCTGGAAGCGGAGGGGCTGGACGAGGCCGCCGAAGAGATCAGGCGGACCCTTCTCCCGGCACCCGACGAGGGCAGGGGCGAAGAGCCGGAAGGCGGTCATCCGGGCGAGGGAGGCACCACAGGGCCCTGGTCGCCACGCTTCCCGGCCCCCGATGGCTCGCCGTTCACCAACGCGGCCGCGGGCCCGGATGCCGACGCGGGCACCTTCCCACCGGGGGCGACGGAGAGCGGCGCGGGCGAACGGAACCGGGGCTGGCAGGAGCCGAGTGAGGACGACATGGCGCCTCCGTATTTCTGGGAAGCCTCGTACAGCCCACACCGGCCCGCCGCACCTCGCGTGCGGGACGAGGACGACGAAGACAGGAGCTGACCCGGCAGGCGGTCGGCTCTCGGAGGCTCCCCTTCACCGCACAGCACGAACTCTGCCCCGGGCGAAGGCGGGGGCAGGGAAAGCGGCACGGAAGAGTGTGAGCGCAGACCCCTCGGCCCCCCTGCCCTCCTATGGAGCCGCGGTCCCCGAACCAGCACGGCAACCTCACCGGCGCCCCAGCACCGTCCCAGCCCGGGAAATGACCGAGGGGGCCCGACCTCGAAAGGTCGGGTCCCCTTCCGACTTGTGTGTTTGCCAGGTCCGCCACAGTCACGTGGTGATATGTCACCCGTTACACAATGAAGCGGAACGTCCGCGACAACGCTCCCACCTGCGGAAACGTCATTTGGGACGGGTCAAGTCAGCACAGAATCGGCACGGGCGGCAGAGGCGCCGGCGGGCGGGGACAGGAGGGGGCTCCACCGTCCGTGATCTCGTGGCCCGGACCTCCCCGAGTCGCTACGGTTGAGCCATGACCGCACTGCCCGACTGGGTGCGCCCGCCTCGCGCGGAAGGCTGGTAAGCGGAGGACCTGGACCGCCTCCCGGAAGCACCGCGCCACACCGAGCTGATCGACGGAGCCCTCGTATTCATGATGTCCCCGCAACGGTGGTGGCACGGCCATCTCGTCACGATGCTCACCGTGGCCCTCATGGAGCAGGCGCCGCCCGACGTAAGAGTGGGGCGGGAGATGACCATCAAGCTCGATCAACGCAATCGGCCCGAGCCGGCTCTGTTGGTGACGACGGCCGACTTCGACGGCGACCGCACCTGGTTCGCACCGGATGAAGTACGACTCGCCGTCGAGGTGGTCTCTCCGGAATCCGCCCACCGGGACCGCACGGTAAAGCTCCACAAATACGCAGAGGCCGGCATCCCGCACTACTGGCGCATTGAGGACGAGGACGGAGCACCCATCGTCCACGTCTACGAACTGGACGGGCCGACCGCCACCTATGTGCCCGTCGGCATCTTCAGGGGCTCGCTCCTCCGCCCGGTCCCCTTCGAGATCAACCTCAACCTGCAGAAACTCGCTCCGCCTCCCCGCGGATGAGTCAGCACCACGTCAGCACAGGAATGCGGAAGGGGTCGGGCTCACCAGAGCCCAACCCTACCTGACCTGCATATTTGACGAATTCACTATCTCACAGTAACGAACCGGCTACACGTTGAAGCGGAACTCGACCACGTCGCCGTCCTGCATGATGTAGTCCTTGCCCTCCATGCGGGCCTTGCCGGCGGCGCGGGCTTCGGGGACGGAGCCGGTGGCGACGAGGTCGGAGAAGGAGATGACCTCGGCCTTGATGAAGCCCTTCTGGAAGTCGGTGTGGATGACACCGGCGGCCTCGGGGGCAGTGGCGCCCTTCTTGATGGTCCAGGCGCGGGATTCCTTGGGGCCGGCCGTCAGGTAGGTCTGGAGGCCCAGGGTGGTGAAGCCGACGCGGGCGAGGGTGGCGAGGCCGGGCTCCTCGGCGCCGACGGACTGGAGGAGTTCCATGGCGTCCTCCTCGTCCAGTTCCGCGAGGTCGGCCTCCAGCTTGGCGTTGAGGAAGATGGCCTCGGCCGGGGCGACCAGGGCGCGCTGCTCGGCCTTGAAGGCGTCGTCGGTGAGCTCGTCCTCGTCCACGTTGAAGACGTAGAGGAACGGCTTGGTGGTCAGCAGGTGCAGGTCGTGGAGGGGCTCGGCCCGCTCGCTGCCCTGGACGACGCCGGCCGAGAAGAGGGTGTCGCCCTTCTCCAGGATGGCCTGGGCGGCCTCGACGGCGGCGACCTTGGGGGCGAGGTCCTTCTTGATCCGGGACTCCTTCTGGAGCCGGGGCAGGACCTTCTCGATGGTCTGGAGGTCGGCGAGGATCAGCTCGGTGTTGATCGTCTCGATGTCGTCCCTGGGCGAGACCTTGCCGTCGACATGGACGACGTTCTCGTCCTTGAAGGCGCGGATGACCTGGCAGATCGCGTCGGACTCGCGGATGTTCGCCAGGAACTTGTTGCCCAGGCCCTCGCCCTCGGAGGCGCCGCGGACGATACCGGCGATGTCCAAGAAGTCGACGGTCGCCGGAAGCACCCGCTGGGAGGAGAAGATCTCGGCCAGCTTGGTGAGACGGGCGTCGGGGACGCCGACGACACCGACATTGGGCTCGATGGTGGCGAACGGGTAGTTGGCCGCCAGCACGTCGTTCTTGGTCAGGGCGTTGAACAGGGTCGACTTGCCGACATTCGGCAGGCCGACGATTCCGATCGTGAGCGACACGTTGGCGACTTCCCTAGACGTATGGATGGTGGGCCGATCCCCCAGTTTACGGGCGTACCGCCGGCCGCCGCGACGACGGCCGGGCGGGGAAGGTCCGGTGGCGGCGGCGTGGCGGGTGGCCGAACACCGTACGGAGCCCGTGTTGCTCCCCCGACTCCCGGCACCGGGCGGCCTACGTTGTCGGGGTGGAGCAGCAGCAGAGGAACAGCCCCCCGCGCCGGCGGCCCGGGCCCCGGCCGGTCGCCGGCACCCCGGGCGGCGCGCCCGTGCGGGGCGGCGGCCCGCGTCCGGTCCCCGTCCGGCGGCCCCGGGGCGGCGGTACGGCCGCGGCCCCGGCCGGCCCCGGGCGACGGCCGGGGCCGGGCGGAGGGGCACCGCCTGCGGCCCGGCTCCGGCGGCTGTCCGGGCCCCGGCTGACCGGTCTGGGCACCGGGCTGTTCACCGCCGCCGTCATGCTGGTGCTGGGCTGTCTGGACCGGCTGCTGCTGGACGGCTCGCCCACCGCCTACGGGCTGCTCTTCCTGTCGGTCAGCGCCCTGGCCGCGCTCTGGGTGCGGACGGCCGACCTGGTCGCCGCGCCCATCGCCGTACCGATCGCCTTCGCGGTCGGGGTGGTGCCCGTCGCCGGGGGCTCCGGGGGCGCCGGCGGCCGGCTCATGGCGGTGGTGACCGCGCTGGCCGTGCACGCCGGCTGGCTGTACGGCGGCACCCTGGTCGCCGGGGTCATCGCCACCGTACGGAAGGTCCGGGACATGGAGCGGCGGCAGCGCACCGCCCCGCGCCGTACCGCCCCCTGACACCCCCGGCACGAGGACGGACGAGGACGGACGAGGACGGACGAGGGCGGGGGCGTCAGCGCTTGGCGGCGGCCATGGCGGCGCCGACGATCCCGGCGTTGTTCTGGAGCTGGGCCGGGACGATCTCGGCGCTGATGCCCTCGATCAGCGGCAGGAACTTGTCGGCCTTCCGGCTCACCCCGCCGCCGATGATGAACAGCTCCGGCGAGAACAGCATCTCGACATGGGCCAGGTACTTCTTCACCCGGTGCGCCCAGTCGTGCCAGCTCAGGTCCTTGTCCTCCTTGACCTTGGTGGAGGCGTGCTTCTCGGCCTCGTGGCCGTTCAGCTCCAGGTGGCCCAGCTCGGTGTTGGGGACGAGCCGCCCGTCGGAGAAGAGCGCGCTGCCGATGCCCGTACCGAAGGTCAGCAGGAAGACGGTGCCCTTGCGGCCCTTCCCGGCGCCGAAGGTCATCTCGGCCACCCCGGCGGCATCGGCGTCGTTGAGGACGGTGATCTCCGAACCGGGCAGCCGCTCGCCCAGCAGCGCCGCCGCGTCGGTGCCGACCCATGACTTGTCCACATTGGCGGCCGTGCGGATGGTGGAGCCGGTGACGACACCGGGGAAGGTGACGCCGATCGGCCCCGACCAGCCGAAGTGCTCCACGACCTCGACCACGCCGTCCACCACCGCGCCCGGGGTCGCGGGGTGCGGGGTCAGTACCTTGTGCCGCTCCTGGGCCAGATCGCCGCGGTCCAGGTCCACGGGTGCGCCCTTGATCCCCGACCCGCCGATGTCCACTCCGAAGACGTTCATGGACACCACGGTACGGGCCGGGGCGGGAAGTGACAGCCGGTCAGGGAGGGGAAGGGGTCGCGCGCGACCCGGGCAAGCCCCGGCCTGCGGCCGCCGGGACCGGTGGTCGACCCCGGCCGGCGGCCGGCCGGGGACGGGTCGTCAGCCCCGGTCGGCCAGGGCGGCGGCCTCGGCGCGGAGGTCTCGGCGGAGCTCCTTGGGCAGCGAGAAGGTGATGGACTCCTCGGCGGCCTTCACCAGCTCGACGTCCTGGAAACCGCGCTGCGAGAGCCATTCGAGAACGCCCTCGACCAGTACGTCGGGGACGGAGGCGCCCGAGGTCACGCCGACCGTGGCGACGCCCTCCAGCCAGCTCTCGTCGATCTCCTCGGCGAAGTCGACCAGATGGGCGTCCCGGGCGCCGGCGCCGAGGGCGACCTCGACCAGCCGGACGGAGTTGGAGGAGTTCTTGGAGCCGACCACGATCACCAGGTCCGCGTCCGCGCCCATCTGCTTGACCGCGATCTGGCGGTTCTGGGTGGCGTAGCAGATGTCGTCGCTGGGCGGCGAGACGAGCTGCGGGAACTTCTCCTTCAGCCGGTCGACCGTCTCCATGGTCTCGTCCACCGAGAGGGTGGTCTGGGAGAGCCAGACGACCTTGGAGTCGTCCCGGACGCTGACGTTCTCCACGTCGTCCGGGCCGTCGACCAGGGTGATGTGCTCGGGGGCCTCGCCGGAGGTGCCGATGACCTCCTCGTGGCCCTCGTGGCCGATCAGCAGGATGTCGTAGTCCTCCTTGGCGAACCGGACCGCCTCCTTGTGCACCTTGGTGACCAGCGGGCAGGTGGCGTCGATGGTGGCGAGCTTGCGCTCGGCCGCCTCCGCGTGGACGGTCGGCGCCACGCCGTGCGCGGAGAACATCACGATCGAGCCCTCGGGCACCTCCGCCGTCTCCTCGACGAAGATGGCGCCCTTCCGCTCCAGGGTCTGCACCACGTACTTGTTGTGGACGATCTCGTGCCGGACGTAGATCGGCGCACCGTACTGCTCCAGCGCCTTCTCCACGGCGATCACGGCACGGTCCACACCGGCGCAGTAGCCACGCGGAGCGGCGAGGAGGACGCGCTTGGCGGGCGACGGGCTGGCAGGCGTTGCAGTCATGCCCTCCATCGTAAGGGCGTCCGGGCACCGTAAGGACGCCCAGAAGAGGCCACCGCCCGGACGGCGGGCCGACACTGGGGACCATGGCCGGGACGAGCACACACGGGACGGGACAGCCGGAACAGCCGGAGCGACCGGGGTCGCCGGGACGGGCGGGGCAGGTGGAGCAACCACAGCAGGAGGGGCAGGCAAGGCAGCCGCGGCAAGCAGGACGGGAGGGGCGGCCGGGGCAGCACGAGGGGCTGCGGCGGACGCTGGGATTCCGGGACCTGGTGGTCTACGGGCTCCTCTTCATCGCGCCCATGGCGCCGGTGGGCGTCTTCGGCACCCTGGACGCCAGGTCGCACGGCGCGGTCGCGCTGGTCTATCTGGTGGCGACGGTGGCGATGGCGTTCACGGCGTTCAGTTACGCGCAGATGGTGCGGGTGGCGCCGCGCGCGGGCTCGGTCTTCGCGTACGCCCGCAAGGGTCTCGGCGAGGGGCCGGGCTTCGTCGCGGGGTGGATGGCGATGCTCGACTATCTGCTGATCCCGGCGGTGGCGTACCTCTTCGCGGGGATCGCCATGGAGGCACTGGTGCCCGGGGTGAACCGCTGGATGTGGACGGCGCTGGCGGTGGTGGTGACCACGCTGCTCAACCTCTGGGGGGTACGGGCGGCGGCCCGGGTGGGTTTCGCGGTGCTGGCCCTGGAGATCGTCGTACTGCTGGTCTTCGTGGTCGCGGCGGTGGTGGTGCTGGTCCGGGACGGGGCGCGGCGCGACTGGCTGACCCCGCTCACCGGGGACGCGGGCTTCTCGCTCGCGGCGGTGCTGGGCGCGGTGTCGGTGGCGGTGCTCTCCTATCTGGGCTTCGACGCCATCGCCTCGTTCGCCGAGGAGGTGACCGGCGGCTCGGCCCGGGTGGCGCGGGCGGTGCTGTGCTGTCTGGCGCTGGCGGGGGTGCTCTTCGTGGCGCAGACCTATCTGGTGGCGCTGCTCGAACCGGTCTCCTCGGCCCGGCTGGCGGCGGACCCGGCCGCGCAGGGCTCCGCCTTCTACGACGCCGTGGACTCCTCGGTCGGGGGCTGGCTGCACGACCTGGTGGCGGCGAGCAAGGCGATCGGGGCGGCGTTCGCGGCGCTGGCCGGGCAGGCGGCCGCCGGACGGCTTCTCTTCGCGATGGCCCGGGACCGGCGGCTGCCGCACGCGCTGGCCCGCACCGACTCCGGGGTGCCCCGGGTGGCGCTGCTGCTGGCGGCGGCGGTGACGATGGTGGCGGCGGTCTGGGCGGCCCGGCGGGACGACGGGATGGACCATCTGGTGTCGGTGGTGAACATCGGGGCGCTGACGGCGTTCGTGCTGCTGCACGCCAGTGTGGTCGGCTGGTTCGCGGTACGGCGCGGGGGCACCGGGACGCCGCCGCACTGGCTGCGGCACCTGGTCCTGCCGGTGGTGGGCGCGGCGATTCTGGTGGCGGTGATCGTGGAAGCGGCGGGCTCGGCGCAGCTGGTGGGCGCCGTCTGGCTGGCGGTCGGGCTGGTGGTGCTGACGGCCCAGCGGGGGCGGGGCCGAGGACGGAAGGCGGCGGGCGAGGGGGCCCGGTAGGGCTCCTGCGGGCCTGGGCTCGGGTCGGGACCTCCCGGCCCCGGCCCCGGTCCCGGGCTGGGCGGCCGGCCCGGTGAACAGGGCGTGCCCGGCGGAGGAAGTCGGCTCCCCGGCCCGGGAGCATGAGCCCGGGGGCAGGAACTGCCCCGAGGGGCCCGGGCCCGGGGGTGCGGGTACTGCCCGGGGGCCGGACGGAGGGCGTACGACGCCGGGACGGGCCGAGGCGGGGTCGGTGGCCGGCCGGGGCACCTGGGCGGAGCCGACGTGGTGCCGGGGCAGACCGTACGGCTCCCGGCGCGCGGCGCCCGAGTCCGGGCCCGGAGCGCGGACCGTTCGCTGCCGGGGCGGCCGGCGGGCCCCGAGTCACCCGGGCCGGGGCGGTACGGCGCCGGGCCCGGCGGCCGGTGGCTGTCCCGGCGGCCCGGGCGGAGCCGGTGCGGAGCCGGACCCGGGGGCCGGGGGGGCGCACACGGGCCGGGGCGGGAGCCACGGGGTGCCGCAGGGCGGGGTGGTACGGCTCTCAGCACGCGGGCGCCCGGACCCGGCGGCCTGGGCCGGGCCCGGACGGCGACGGGGGCGTACCGGGCGCCGGGGTGGTGTCGGTGGGGGCGCGTACGCTCGCGGGCATGGCTCTTCACACGTCGCCCGAAGCCGCCCTGCCCGTCGGTGAGGTGTCCCGGCTGATCGGGGGCTGGATCGACCGGCTGGGCGCGGTCTGGGTGGAGGGGCAGATCACCCAGCTGTCCCGGCGGCCGGGGGCCGGGGTCGTCTTTCTGACGCTGCGGGACCCCTCGTACGACATCTCGGTCGGCGTCACCTGCTACCGCCAGGTCTTCGACGCGGTCGCGGATGTCGTCAGCGAGGGCGCCCGGGTGGTGGTGCACGCCAAGCCGGAGTGGTACGCGCCGCGCGGCCAGCTGTCGCTGCGGGCGGCGGAGATCCGGCCGGTCGGCATCGGGGAGCTGCTGGCCCGGCTGGAGCAGCTGAAGCGGACGCTCGGCCGGGAGGGGCTGTTCGCGGCCGAGCGGAAGCGGCCGCTGCCGTTTCTGCCGCAGCTGATCGGCCTGGTCTGCGGGCGGGCCTCGGCGGCCGAGCGGGATGTGCTGGAGAACGCCCGCCGCCGGTGGCCGGCCGTCCGGTTCGAGGTGCGGAACGTCCCGGTGCAGGGCGTCCACGCGGTGCCGCAGGTGGTGCGGGCAGTCCAGGAGCTGGACGGCCACGCCGGGGTGGACGTGATCATCGTGGCGCGCGGCGGCGGCAGCGTGGAGGACCTGCTGCCGTTCTCGGACGAGCAGCTGATCCGGGCGGTGGCGGACTGCCGTACCCCGGTCGTGTCGGCCATCGGCCATGAACCGGACGCCCCCCTGCTCGACCTGGTGGCCGATCTGCGCGCCTCCACCCCGACCGACGCGGCGAAGAAGGTCGTCCCCGATGTGGGCGAGGAGCTGGAGCGGGTGCGGCTGCTGCGGGACCGGGCGCTGCGCACCGTCCGGGGGGTGCTGGACCGGGAGGAGCGGGGGCTGGCGCACGCGCTGGCCCGGCCGGTGATGGAGCGGCCGGAGCGGATGGTGGCCGAGCGCGAGGCGGAGGTGGACGCACTGGTGGCGCGGAGCCGCCGGGTGCTGGGCCATCTGCTGGACCGGGCCGACTCCGAGCTGGCGCACACCCGCGCCCGGGTGGTGGCCCTCTCCCCCGCCGCGACCCTGGAGCGCGGCTACGCGGTGCTCCAGCGCCCGGACGGCGGGGTGGTGCGCTCCCCCGGCGAGGTCGTCCCGGAGCAGACGCTGCGGGCCCGGGTGGCGGAGGGCGAGTTCACGGTACGGGTGGACTGACCCGGATCGGACCCGGACCCGGACCCGTACACGGACCCATACACGGACCCGGACCCGGACAGGGACCCGGGTACGCCCCCGGGGAGGTGTCGTACGCCGCCCTTACTGTGGAGCCCATGGCAGCCAACACCACGGACGCGACGGATACGACAGCGGACACACACACGGACGCGGGTGCGGAGACGGCGCTCGGGTACGAGCAGGCGCGCGACGAGCTGATCGATGTCGTCCGCCGGCTGGAGGCGGGCGGCACCACGCTGGAGGAGTCGCTGGCCCTGTGGGAGCGGGGCGAGGAGCTGGCCAGGGTGTGCCGGCACTGGCTGGAGGGTGCCCGGGCCCGGCTGGACGCGGCGCTGGCGGCACCGGAGGAGGACGAAGGCGGCGCCGGGGAGGAATGAGACGGGGACACCCGGCGTTACGGAGGACAGCTTTACGGAGGACCCCTCCGTCTATGAGCTCAGTCACCCGGACCCCGGTTTAGTTGAAAGTTAACCAATCATGGGGGTACGGTGGAATCACTGCCCACCTGGCACCGTGAAAGGTATGAAGCATGTCCCTCGTTCTTGACCCCGCCGCCCAGGACCTCCTCTTCCGCGAGGCCCGGACCGCCAACGCGTTCACCGACGAGCCGGTGACCGACGAGCAGATGCAGGCGATCTACGACCTGGTCAAGTACGGGCCGACCGCCTTCAACCAGACGCCGCTGCGGGTCGTGCTGGTCCGTTCCGCCGAGGCCCGCGAGCGCCTGCTGCCGCACATGGCCGAGGGCAACCGCCCGAAGACCGCGAGCGCCCCGCTGGTGGCGATCCTGGCCGCGGACAACGAGTTCCACGAGGAGCTCCCGGCACTGTTCCCGCACTTCCCGCAGGCCAAGGACGTGTTCTTCGGCGAGCGCCCGGCCCGCGAGAACTCCGCCCTGCTGAACGCCGCCCTCCAGGCCGCGTACTTCATCGTGGGCGTCCGCGCCGCCGGCCTGGCCGCCGGCCCGATGACCGGCTTCGACCCGGCGGGCCTGCAGAAGGAGTTCCTGGACGGCGACCACACCCCCCTGATGGTCGTCAACATCGGCCGCCCGGCCGAGAACGCCTGGTTCCCGCGCAGCCCGCGGCTCGCCTACGACGACGTGATCAAGACCGTCTGACCCGGTCCGCCCGGCCGGGCGGACCCCATGGACCGGCGGCCCCGGACACCCAGCCCCCCTCGGTGTCCGGGGCCGTCGTCATGCGTATCCGTGTCGTGCGGAGCCGGGGCCAGGACCGGGGGCCAGGGGCCCGGATCACCGCCCGGCGTGGGCCGGGGTCACAGCCCGGCGGAAGCTGCGGGAGCCGGGAAGGCCGAGGACACCGGGGCCGCCGGGGCCGCCGGAGAGGCGGCCGGGGACGGCTTCCCGGTCTCCAGCGCCGCCGCCATCTCGGCGAGCCGGTCGGCCGACGCGGTGCCGGTCACCACGGTGGTGACGCCGTTCTCCCGGAGCACCAGGGCGTCGTACTTCGAGCCCTCGAAGTGCTGCCAGGCGCGTCCGCCCACCTGCCGGGTCTTCCCGGTGTCGGCCGCCTCGTGGGTGACCCGGGCGATGTACTTGGCCGGGGCCGCCGTGGACTGCTCCACCGCCACGTACTGGCGCTCCGGGGTGAGGAATCCGAGGTGCCAGGCGTCACCGCTCCGGCGCTTGTACGAGACCGAGGTCGGCGTCCACTCGCCGGGGAGGCCCTCCGGGGCGACCACCGGGTACGGGGCGGCGCGCTGGGCCGTCAGCAGCTCCACCCGGTAGTCCACCGGCTTGATCGGGTCCGCCGTGTCGTCGTGCGGGACGAAGAGATAGATCACGCCGGCCGCGGCGCAGATGACCGCCATCGACTGGAACATCCCGCGCACTGTCTGCTTGCCTCGCATACCTGCCACGTCCCTATGGTCGCATCAGGGCCCCCTGCTCATCCGTGGGCCCCTCTGCTCAATATGTCGACGTACCGATAGAGTCGTCAGCACCCTCATCACCACGGCCGTCGCCGTACAGAAAGGTGCGCCTCGATGACCGAGCACCACCTCCCGTCCGAACTCGAGGTCTCGCCGGAGGCCCCCGACCGCAACCTCGCCCTGGAGCTGGTACGGGTCACCGAGGCCGCCGCCATGGCAGCCGGCCGTTGGGTCGGCCGGGGCGACAAGAACGGCGCCGACGGCGCGGCGGTGAACGCCATGCGCACGCTCGTCTCGACCGTCTCGATGAACGGCGTGGTCGTCATCGGCGAGGGCGAGAAGGACGAGGCGCCCATGCTCTACAACGGCGAGCGCATCGGTGACGGCACCGGGGCCGAGGTGGACATCGCCGTGGACCCGATCGACGGCACCACGCTCAACGCCAAGGGCATGCCGAACGCCATCGCCGTACTGGCGGCCGCCGACCGGGGCACCATGTTCGACCCCTCGGCCGTCTTCTACATGGACAAGCTGGTCACCGGCCCGGAGGCCGCCGACTACGTGGACATCAACGCCCCGGTGGCGGTGAACATCCGCCGGGTGGCCAAGGCGAAGCACTCCTCCCCGGAGGACGTGACCGTGGTGATCCTGGACCGCCCCCGCCACGAGGGGATCGTCAAGGAGATCCGGGAGACCGGCGCCCGCATCAAGTTCATCTCCGACGGCGACGTGGCCGGCTCGATCATGGCCGTCCGCGAGGGCACCGGCGTCGATCTGCTGATGGGCATCGGCGGTACGCCCGAGGGCATCATCAGCGCCTGTGCGATCAAGTGCCTGGGCGGCGTGATCCAGGGCAAGCTGTGGCCCAAGGACGAGGACGAGCGCAACCGGGCGATCGAGGCGGGCCACGACCTGGACCGGGTGCTCTCCACCAACGACCTGGTCGGTGGCGAGAACGTGTTCTTCGTCGCCACCGGCATCACCGACGGCGAGCTGCTGCGCGGGGTCCGGTACCGCGCCGAGACCGCGACCACCCAGTCGCTGGTGATGCGCTCGAAGTCCGGCACCATCCGGCAGATCGACTCCACGCACCGGCTGTCCAAGCTGCGCGCCTACAGCAAGATCGACTTCGACCGGGCGAAGTAGCGTCCGCACCCGGGCCGCCGCTGAGCAGGAACGATCCTGCGGGCGGTCCGGGCGGTCACGCCGTTCGCCCGACGCCCGGCGCGCGACCCGGGAGGTCCGGACGGCCGGTCAGCCGGCTGCCCGGCGCGCGGCCCGGGCGGTGGCACGGAAACGGAAGGGGCGCCCCGCCTGCCGTGGCGGGGCGCCCCTTCCGTGTGATCGGCTGTTCCGTGATCGGCCGTTCGGCGAGTGGCCGTCCCGTACCCGGCCGTCCCGCGAGGCGACCGCCCCGTACCCGCGTACGGATCGGTCCGGCGGGTTCGCCCGACAGATGGGTCCGGCGGGTCGGTCGAGCGGTCAGGCGGGCGGTGCCCGGGTCGTCAGCCGGCCGCCGCTATCTGGGCGCCCGACGAGGCCGCCTTCTTCAGCTCCACCTCCCGGCGCCGCCGCCGGGCGAGCACCACCCGGCGCTCGGCCGCCGTGAGGCCGCCCCAGACCCCGTACGGCTCCGGCTGGAGCAGCGCGTGCTCGCGGCACTCGATCATGACCGGGCAGCGGGCGCAGACCCGCTTGGCGGCCTCTTCCCGCGCCAGCCGGGCGGCCGTCGGCTCCTTGGAGGGGGCGAAGAACAACCCCGCTTCGTCCCGGCGGCAGACCGCTTCCGTGTGCCAGGGCCCGTCCTGGTCCTCGCGCGGGGGGACGCGCTGGGCCGGTGCGGCGGCGGCCTGGAGGGGCTGATGCGGCAGTTGCAGCACGGTCTACTCCTGACGACGGCTTCGCGAGTGAGCGAGAGGCGATGCAGCAAGCCTTACCCGCTGTGCGTGCGCCTATGCCGTGCGTGGCCCCGCGTCCCGGTGCGCGGGGGCGCGGGTGGCCGGAAATCGACCGCGCGCCCGGCTCCGGCGCCGTCCCCCGCGCCCCGGAGGGCCCCCCGGGGTCAAGTGCGCCGGGCGGAGCGGTGGTTCAGCCGCCGAGGTGCTTGCGCATCCGGGCGTGCAGGTCCGCGATGAGCTTGCCGCGCCGGGGGCGGGCGTCGACGCTGCCGAAGACCGCCCAGCCGTTGACCACCACCACCGGCGCCTCCGGGTCGGCGGCCTCCAGGTTCCGCACGTCGAAGCTGCCGAAGACCCCGGTGCCGTTGCCGCGCAGCGAGATGTTCTCCGGGACCCGGATGTCCACGCTGCCGAAGACGGAGGTGGCGCTGATGGTGGTCAGGCGCTGGGTGAAGAGCGCCTCGGTGAGATCGATCTCGACGCTGCCGAAGAGCGAGAAGGCGTGGGTCCTGCGGCCGATCCGCCAGCGGCCCTTCCGGGTGGTGGCGGAGAAGACGGCGACCAGCTTCTCGGCCGGCTCCCCCGTCCCCTCGGGCAGGTTCCACCGCTGGGGCCCGGGCTCGCGGGCCGGAGCGGCGGCGGGGAGGTCCCGGACGAGGGGTTCGAGCTCCCCCACGGTCTTGGCGCGGTACACGGCGTCGATCCGCTCCCCGTGCTCCTGCGCGTCGAGCCGCCCCTCGGCCAGGGCGTCCCGCAGGATGTCCGCGACGCGATCCCGGTCGGCGTCCGAGGCCCGGAGGGAGCCGCCGGGCCCTGCGGGGGCGGCGGAGTGCGGAGGCTGCTTTTCGAGGTCCACGGAAGCAGCCTAGCGAAACGCGATAGATCGCGACCAGGGGACGTACGGCGGCCCTTCGCGCCCGCGCCCCCCGTCCCATGGCCCAGTCGCACCCATCCGCCCTCTGCCTCGCCGGCCGCCTCGCCGGCCGGCGACGGAGCCGTACGACGGCGCACGGAGCACATGGACGGAAGGTGCCGCCGGCGGAGCAGTACCGGAGACCGGGCCGGGCGCCGGACCGGGCCGGGAAACGGAGCCGGACCGGCCGCCGAACCGGGCCCGGCCGGAAGACCCCGGCGGTACAGCCGGGGCGGGTGAGGAACCCGGCCAGAGAAGCCGCCCACGGCCGGCCGCCGGGGGTGTACCGCCGGGACCGGCCGTGGAACCGGACCCGGCCGACGGAGGCATACCCCGTGGTCGGGGCCGGTCGACGGGGGCGTATCGCAGAACCGCGCCGGAGAACCAGGACGGATCGGTCCGGGCCGGCCGCCCGGGGCAGTGTGACCGGGCCGGGAGGGCGCCGGACCGGCCGGGGCGCGCTCTCGAACCGGGCCGGAGAACCACGCCGAACCGGGTGGAACCCGGCCGTCCCGGGCGTACCGCGCGGCGGGACATACCGCACGGACCCGGTGGGCGACAAGTGAGCCTGACCTTACCCGGATGGGCGAAAGCGCCCGTTCTACGCTGGGGAACGCGCCGCCAAAGGGGGCGGTGCCGCTGTCCGGCCCGTGAGGATTGACCGTCATGCCCGCTGAGTCCCGTCCGTCCCAGCCTGAGTTCGCGTACACCGATCTGCTCCCCCTGGGGGAGGACACCACGCCCTACCGGCTGGTGACCGCCGAGGGCGTCTCCACCTTCGAGGCCGGCGGCCGTACGTTCCTCCAGGTCGAGCCGGAGGCGCTGCGGACCCTGGCGGCCGAGGCGATCCACGACATCCAGCACTATCTGCGCCCGGCCCACCTGGCGCAGCTGCGGCGGATCATCGACGACCCGGAGGCGTCGTCCAACGACAAGTTCGTCGCGCTCGACCTGCTGAAGAACGCCAACATCGCCGCCGCCGGGGTGCTCCCGATGTGCCAGGACACCGGCACCGCGATCGTCATGGGCAAGCGCGGGCAGCACGTGCTGACCTCCGGCGAGGACGAGAAGGCGCTCTCCCGGGGCATCCACGACGCGTACACCCGGCTCAACCTGCGCTACTCGCAGATGGCTCCGCTCACCATGTGGGAGGAGAAGAACACCGGCACCAACCTGCCGGCCCAGATCGAGCTGTACGCCACCGACGGCGGCGCGTACAAGTTCCTGTTCATGGCCAAGGGCGGCGGCTCGGCCAACAAGTCGTTCCTGTACCAGGAGACCAAGGCGGTCCTCAACGAGGCCTCGCTGATGAAGTTCCTGGAGGAGAAGATCCGCTCGCTCGGTACGGCCGCCTGCCCGCCGTACCACCTGGCGATCGTGGTCGGCGGCACCAGCGCCGAGTTCGCGCTGAAGACCGCGAAGTACGCCTCCGCCCACTACCTGGACGCACTGCCGGGCCAGGGCTCGGAGCTGGGCCACGGCTTCCGGGACGAGGAGCTGGAGAAGAAGGTCTTCGAGCTGACCCAGAGGATCGGTATCGGCGCCCAGTTCGGCGGTAAGTACTTCTGCCACGACGTCCGGGTGGTGCGGCTCCCCCGGCACGGCGCCTCGCTGCCGGTGGCGATCGCCGTCTCCTGCTCGGCCGACCGCCAGGCCGTCGCGAAGATCACCGCCGAGGGCGTCTTCCTGGAGCAGCTGGAGACCGACCCGGCGCGCTTCCTGCCCGACACCACCGACGAGCAGCTGGAGCAGGGCGGCGGGGGCGAGGCGGCCGGGGACGTGGTGCGGATCGACCTCAACCGGCCGATGGACGAGATCCTCGCCGAGCTGACCCGGCACCCGGTCAAGACCCGGCTCTCGCTGAGCGGCCCGCTGGTGGTGGCGCGGGACATCGCGCACGCCAAGATCAAGGAGCGGCTGGACGCGGGCGAGGAGATGCCGGGCTACCTCAAGGACCACCCGGTCTACTACGCGGGCCCGGCCAAGACGCCCGAGGGGTACGCCTCCGGTTCCTTCGGCCCGACCACGGCCGGGCGGATGGACTCGTACGTCGAGCAGTTCCAGGCGGCGGGCGGCTCCAAGGTCATGCTGGCCAAGGGCAACCGCTCCCAGCAGGTCACCGACGCCTGCGGGGCGCACGGCGGCTTCTACCTGGGCTCGATCGGCGGTCCGGCCGCCCGGCTGGCGCAGGACTGCATCAAGAAGGTCGAGGTCCTGGAGTACCCGGAGCTCGGCATGGAGGCGGTCTGGAAGATCGAGGTCGAGGACTTCCCGGCGTTCATCGTGGTGGACGACAAGGGCAACGACTTCTTCCAGGACCCGGCGCCCGCCCCCACCTTCACCTCCATCCCGGTCCGGGGCCCGGGACTCGGCTGACCCCCGCCGGGCGGGGACCGGGTCCGGCTGATCCCTGGTGGGCCCGGGCCCCGGCCGTCCGGATGGGCGGCCCGAACCCGGGGCCCGGCTGACGACCCTGGCGCCCGGTCCCAGGGCCTTGGCCGACGGTCCGGGGCTCGGCGCGCCGGGCCCCGGAGCCGCCCGCCGCCGATGACGCCCCGAGCCGGGAGGCCCGGCGGCGCGGCGCGGTCAGGCGAACCGCTGGGCCGGGGTGCCGTCGCAGGGGCGGAGGCGGGCCGGGTCCTGGGCGGCGGCCAGCGTGACGCAGAGGCCGGTCGCGGCGGCGGGGCGCAGGGTGCCGGCGTCCCGGACGAAGCGCTGGTTGGCCGCGCCGGAGCACTTCCACACGACGAGCGCGGCGCCCGGTTCGTACTTCGCGCCCGGCACGTCCAGGCAGCGGTCATGGGTGAGTTCGGTGATCAGCGTCTGCCGGGCGGTGTCGTACCACCAGCCCTGGTTCCGGCCGCCCTGGCAGGCCCAGCCGCCGACCGCCGTGCCGTTCCGGCTCACCGCGCCGGTCACGTCCAGGCAGCTCCCGGTGGCGGCGTTGCGCAGGGGCGCGAACCGGTCGTCCCAGGCGCCCGGCACCAGGACCGGGGAGCCGGTGGTGGCGGGGTCGGCGCAACTGCCCTCGGTCAGCCCGGAGTCGTACAGCTGGGTCAGGCAGGAGGCGAAGGCGCCGTGGCCGCCGGCGTTCGGGTGGAAGGACTGGCGGACCGAGTTCTCGTCCGGCAGCCCCGGCTTGGTCACGTCGACGTAGAGCCCGCGCGCCCAGGGCTGCTCCTGGCACACCTCGCGGCCGTGGAAGAGCCGGGAGTTGTCGAGGTAGGCCGCCCCGGCGCCGGCCGCCGCCCGGCGCAGCCCGCGCTCGAAGGCGGGCACGGCGGTGTCCCGGCCCCAGACGGTGTCGGAGTCGTAGCCCATGCCGCCGCAGATCAGCTTGCCGGGGAACTTCGGGTTGTCGCGGAAGTCGGGGCCGATCGGGCTGGGGTAGCTCATCAGGACGAGCCGGTAGTCGCCGTCGGCGTATCCGGCGTCCCGCATCACGGTCCGCAGATCGCGCAGGGTGCCCTCGATCTTGGGGACCAGGGCGTCGACCCGGGCCTGCCAGCCGCCCGCGTACTTGGGCTCGCAGGGGCCCTGGAGGGTGAGGTAGCGGATCACGCAGTCGGTCATCACCGGGCCGAACTGGAGGTCGTCGTTGGCCCCGGCGACCAGCAGCACCAGCTTGATCCGGGTGTTGCGCGCCTTGACGGCGAGGTTGTCGCTCTGGACCAGCTCGTCGGCGTACTGCTTCGTCCCGCCGATCCGGATGTTGGCGCTGTTCGCACCGGAGCAGGCGACGTTGTACGTGACGTCGGCGGGGATCCCGGTGCGGTGGACGGCGGCCTGGGGCGAGCGGTGGCACCAGTTGCCGGGGCGGTTGGTGGCCGGGTCGTAGCTGCCGACGCCCTCGCCCGAAATCTCGCTGTCGCCCAGCGATATCAGGCCGGTCTTCCGCTCGGCGAGCGGCCGCTCGGCCGGGCTCCCGTAGAGCGCGGTGGCCTCGGCGGCCCGGATCGCCTCCAGCTCCGGCGGCAGCGGGGTGGCGGCGGTGCGGGCGGCGGACCGCGCGGCGCCGGGGGCGGTCGCGACGGCCGAGGTGACCGGGACGCCGGTGGCCGGCGCGGTTCCGGCGGCGGTCGCGGGTACGGTGGCGGCAGCCGTCCCGGCGAGCGCCGCGGCGAGCACGGCCACGGCCGCGGCCATCCGGCGCGGCCTGGTTCTGGTGCGCGTCATTGCGCCTCCTGAAAGGTGGGGTTACCCACGGTATTTACTGGCCGGTACGGCGCTTGGGAACGGCCCGAACAAGACAAGTGCTCCAGCTGCCAGGAGGTTTGGACGAACATGAGCGACACGAGCGAGTTCCGGATCGAGCACGACTCCATGGGCGAGGTGCGGGTTCCGGCACACGCCAAGTGGCGGGCCCAGACCCAGCGGGCGGTGGAGAACTTCCCGGTCTCCGGGCAGCGGCTGGAGCGCGCCCACATCGAGGCCCTGGCCCGGATCAAGGCCGCCGCCGCCAAGGTCAACGCCGAGCTGGGCGTGCTCGACAAGGAGGTGGCCGAGGCCGTCCAGGAGGCGGCGGCCGAGGTGGCCGAGGGGCGCTGGGACGACCACTTCCCGGTCGACGTCTTCCAGACCGGTTCGGGCACCTCGTCCAACATGAACACCAATGAGGTGCTGGCCACGCTGGCCGGGGAGCGGCTGGGGAAGCCGGGCGCCGTCCACCCCAACGACCATGTGAACGCCTCGCAGTCCTCCAACGACGTCTTCCCGTCCTCCATCCACATCGCCGCCACCGCCGCCGTCACCGGTGACCTGGTGCCGGCCCTGGAGCACCTGGCCGGGTCGCTGGAGCGGAAGTCGGCCGAGTTCGCCGAGGTGGTGAAGTCCGGGCGCACCCATCTGATGGACGCCACCCCGGTCACCCTGGGCCAGGAGTTCGGCGGTTACGCGGCGCAGATCCGGTACGGCGTGGAGCGGCTGCGCGCCTCGCTCCCCCGGCTCGCGGAACTGCCGCTCGGCGGCACGGCGGTGGGCACCGGCATCAACACCCCGCCCGGTTTCTCGGCCGCCGTCATCGCGGAGGTGGCCCGGACCACCGGACTGCCGCTGACCGAGGCGCGCGACCACTTCGAGGCGCAGGGCGCGCGGGACGGGCTGGTCGAGACCTCCGGCCAGCTGCGCACCATCGCGGTCTCGCTGACGAAGATCGCCAACGATCTGCGCTGGATGTCCTCGGGCCCGCGCACCGGTCTCGCCGAGATCAACCTGCCGGACCTGCAGCCCGGTTCCTCGATCATGCCGGGCAAGGTCAACCCGGTCATCCCGGAGGCGGTGCTGATGGTGGCCGCCCAGGTGACCGGAAACGACACCACGGTCGCGGTGGCGGGCGCGGCGGGCAACTTCGAGCTGAACGTGATGCTGCCGGTCATCGCCAAGAACCTGCTGGAGTCGGTCCGGCTGCTGGCCAACGCCGCCCGGCTGCTGGCCGACCGCACGGTGGACGGCATCACCGCCAACGCGGAGCGGGCCCGGGAGTACGCCGAGTCCTCGCCGTCCGTCGTCACCCCGCTCAACAAGTACATCGGCTACGAGGAGGCGGCGAAGGTCGCCAAGAAGTCGCTGGCCGAGCGGCGGACCATCCGCGAAGTGGTTCTGGACGGCGGCTATGTGGAGCGCGGCGACCTGACGCTGGAGCAGCTGGACGAGGCGCTCGACGTGCTGCGGATGACCCGGCCCTGATCCCGGCCGCACCCCGGCACCCCCTGGCCCCGGCGCCGTTGCCCCCGCCGGGGTACGGCTCCGGTGGCCGGTGCACGGCCCCTGTACGGCTCCGGTGGCCGGTGCACGGCCCCTGTACGGCTCCGGTGGCCGGTGCACGGCCCCCTGTACGGCTCCGGTGGCCGGTACGGGGCCCTGTACGGGCTCCGGTGGCCGGTACGGCCCGGCCCTCCCCGGCCCCGTGACCCGCGTCGCGGCGGCGCCGGCCGGGGGCGACCTAAGATCTGCGCATGACAGCCGGGACCACGGGGAGCAGCGGAAAGGGCACCGGGCGCGCGCCCGCACCGGTCGGCGCACCGCCGCGCGCGGGCGCGGAACGGACCGACTCGGGCGCGCGGGCGGCGGATCCGGGCGCCGAACGCAACAACTCGGGCGCGCGGCGCCCGGATTCGCGCACGGACCGGCCGGATCCGCGCACGGACCGGACCGGACCGGGCGCGTACGGCACCGAGGCGGGGGCCGTACGGGCGGACCCCGGCGTCCCGGCAGCGCGGCCGGGCACCGGACGGACCGGCCGCGCGCCGGAGGTGCCGGGACAGTCGCCGGAGGCGCCGGGGCGGCAGGCGGGGACAGCCGGACGGACGGCAGCGGGGACGGGGACGGCCGGCCGGACGGCGGCGGCGGCAGCAGCGGCAGCGGCAGCAGCAGCAGCCGGGAGTGCCGGACGAACGCCGACGGCGACGGGGGCGGCCGGACGCTGGGCGCCCGGCACCCCGATCCTCTGGCGGTACCGGGACAACGCCGGCGGCGGGTTCCACATCTGCCGCCCGGTCACCGTCGTCCAGGACACCGAGGAGCTGCTCGCGGTCTGGATGGCGCCCGGCACCGAGTGCGTCAAGCCCGTGCTGGCCGACGGCACCCCGGTCCATCTGGAGCCGCTCCCCACCCGCTACACGGCGCCCCGCACCACCCTGCGCACCCGCTGGACCGGCACCGGGGTGCTGAAGCTGGCGCGCCCCGGGGAGCCCTGGTCGGTGTGGCTGTTCTGGGCCGCGGGCTGGGAGTTCCGCAACTGGTACGTCAATCTGGAGGAGCCGGGGGTCCGTTGGCCGGGCGGTGTGGACTCGCTCGACCACTTCCTGGACATCTCGGTGGCCCCGGACCGCAGCTGGCGCTGGCTGGACGAGGACGAGTTCGCCCAGGCCCGGGCCGACGGCCTGGTCGATCCCGCCCGGGCCCGCCGGGTGCGGGCCGCCGGGGAAGCGGCGCTGGAGGTCGTACGGGCGTGGGGCTCACCGTTCGCCGACGGCTGGGAGCGGTGGCGGCCGGACCCGGGCTGGCCGGTGCCGTCGCTGCCCGCCGACTGGGATCGGGCCCCGGAACGGCCTGCTCCGTGAGACCCTTGAAGTGTCCCCGGGGCGCGACCGTAGGATCGCCCCCGTCCTTCCCGGAAGACGCTTCCCGGAGACCGGAGAACCGGACGCCCGGCGCCCGCCGGCCGCCGGGGGTCCGCGAGACGACCCGCACCATGTGGCCATCCTGTGACCGACCAGCACTGAGCACGGAAAACGAACTGACCGTAAGTCATCAGGAAAGGGGTTGGGCGGTGTCCGATGTGTGCCCGAATCCCTCATCCTTTGTCAAAGCCGGCCCCGGAGCGGGTATAGCGCCTGACAGAGCGATCGCCTCGCCCCACCGGCCCGGACGGACGGAATCCCACGCGTGACGGAGCATCCCACCTCCCACGATGGCCGGCAGCCCCTCGCTGCCCGGCCGCAGGAGCGCACCAGGCCGCGGCAGGAGGCGCCCCCGGCGCCCGCCGTGCCGGGCGCTCCCGCGCCCGCGCCGGGTCCCGGCCCGGGTGGGGGCCGGCGCGACGCGGGACGGCCGGCGGCGGCAGCCGGCCCCGGAGCCGAACCGGTCGCGGCGACCGGTGGAGCGCCCGGCGCGGCGACCGGTGACGGCGGGACCGCCGGGGCACCGGCCGGTCCGCCCGGTCAGGCCGGGGCGCCCGGTCCCCTCGGAGCCGTACCGGCGCAGTCCGGGCCCGGGCCGCAGGAACCGGCCGGGACGGCCCGGCGGGAGGGCGACCGGCTGCGTTTCGTGGGCGCGGCCACCCGGCGGATCGCCCGGGGCATAGACCTGGACGAGATCGTGCTGGGCCTCTGCCGGGCCACCGTGCCGACCTTCTCCGACGCCATCCTGGTCTACCTCCGCGACCCGCTGCCAGTGGGCGACGAGCGGCCGGTGGCGCCGTTCGTGCTGCGGCTGCGCCGGACCGACCGGCTGCGTTTAATGACCCCCGACACCGCGCCGGCCGCCGCCCCCGGCGGCCCCGAGGCGGACTTCGGCACGGTCGGCCCGGTGCTCGGCCTGGAGAGCGAGCCGGGGCCGGCGGCCGAGTTGTGCGAGGTGCGGCCCGGCGGCGCGCTCGCCGAGGTGCTGCGCGGGGTGCGCCCGGTCTTCGGAGACTCGGCGGCGGCCCGCGCGGCGCTGCCCGAGCTGCTCGGGGACGGCCGCGCGGTGCCGTCCGGGCACCGGGCCATTCTCGCCCCGCTGCGCGGCCGGCGGCGGGTGATCGGCGCGGCCGTCTTCCTGCGCCGTCCGGACCGGCCGCCGTTCGAGCCCAACGACCTGCTGGTCGCCGCCCAGCTGGCCACCCACACCGCGCTCGGCATCGACAAGGCGGTGCTCTACGGGCGGGAGGCGTACATCGCGGACGAGCTCCAGCGCACCATGCTGCCGGAGAATCTGCCGCAGCCGACCGGGGTCCGGCTCGCCGTGCGCTATCTCCCGGCCGCCGAGACCGCCCGGGTCGGCGGCGACTGGTACGACGCGGTGCCGCTGCCCGGCAGCCGGGTCGCCCTGGTGGTGGGCGATGTGATGGGCCACTCGATGACCTCGGCCGCCATCATGGGCCAGCTGCGCACCACCGCGCAGACCCTGGCCAGTCTCGATCTGCCGCCCCAGGAGGTGCTGCACCACCTGGACGAGCAGGCCCAGCGGCTGGGCGAGAACCGGATGGCGACCTGCCTGTACGCGGTCTACGACCCGGTGTCGCACCGGATCACCATCGCCAACGCGGGCCACCCGCCACCGATCCTCCTCCACCTCGGCGGCCGGGCCGAGGTGCTGCGGGTGCCGCCGGGCGCGCCGATCGGGGTGGGCGGCGTGGACTTCGAGGCGGTCGAGCTGGACGCCCCGGCCGGCGCCACCCTGCTGCTCTACACCGACGGCCTGGTGGAGTCGCGGCTGCGGGACGTGTGGACCGGGATAGAGCAGCTGCGCGAGCGGCTGGCCACCACCGCCCAGCTGACCGGCCCGGACCACTCGCCGCCGCTGGAGGCGCTCTGCGACGACGTGCTGGACATGCTGGGCCCGGGGGACCGCGACGACGACATCGCGCTGCTGGCCGCCCGGTTCGACGGGATCGCGCCGAGCGACGTCGCCTACTGGTTCCTGGAACCGGAGGACGCGGCCCCGGGCCGGGCCCGCAGGCTGGCCCGCCGGGCGCTGGCCCGCTGGAACCTGGAGGAGCTGACCGACAGCGTGGAGCTGCTGATCAGCGAGGTCGTCACCAACGCGGTCCGGTACGCGGAGCGCCCGGTCACCCTGCGGCTGCTCCGTACCGACGTGCTGCGCTGCGAGGTCGGCGACGACTCGCCCCAGCTGCCCCGGCAGCGCCGCGCCCGGGACACCGACGAGGGCGGGCGCGGGCTCTTCCTGGTCAACCGGCTGGCCCGGCGGTGGGGCGCGACCCGGCTCTCCACCGGCAAGGTGGTCTGGTTCGAGCTGCCCACCCGGGTCTGAGGGACGGGCGCGGGCGGGGCGGGAGACCGGGGCACCCCGGAGACCGGGGCCTCCGGGAGACCGGGACGTGCGGAAGACCCCGGCCTCCAGGAGCCCGGGGCGTACGGGAGGCCGGGGCGTACGCGGCCGGAGCCGTACGACGACGGGATGGTACGAAGACGGGGCCGGACCCTTCGGTGGGTCCGGCCCCGTTCCGCTGCCCGGCCGGCGTTCCGGCCGGTGCCGCGGCAGGCGTCGTACGGCTCCGGTCACGGCCCTCCCGGGCGCCGTACGGGCTCCGGGGGCGTACCTCCGGGCCCGTCACGGCTTCCGGACGCCGTACGGCTCCGGAGACGGTCCTCCGGGCGCCGTGCCCGGCCCAGTCGCCGTACGGCCCCGGGAACGGCCGCCCCGGTGCCGTACGGCTACGGCTGCGGCTGCAGCAGCCCCGGCTTGCCGGGCTTGCCGGCGGTTCCGCCGTCGTCCTCGCCCGGGTCGCCCGTGTCACCGCCGGGACCGCCCGGGTCGGGGTCCGAGTGGCTGGGCGACGGGGAGGACGGCGAGTGACTCGGGCTGGACGGCGTGCTCGGGCTGTGGCTCGGGCTGGTGGTGGTCCGGCTCGGCGAGGGGCTGTGCGACACCGAGGGGCTGGGCGAGGTGTCCGGCTTGTCACTGCTGCGGCTGGGTGACGGCGAGGTCGACGCGGAGCCCTCGGACGGCTCCTCCGGGCCGCGCGCGGCCTGGCCCCAGGCGCTGTCCGGGACCTCCAGGTCGAACTCCCCGCCGGAGCCCACCGCGTCCTCGGTGTAGTCGGCCCAGATCCGGGCCGGGAAGCCACCGCCGTTGGCCCGGCCGGAGTTGGCGGTGCCGGTGAGGCTGACCTGCTCGCCCTTGGGGCCCTCGCCGAAGAGCGCCACCACGGTGGTGAGCTCCGGCGTGTACCCGGCGAACCAGGCCGACTTGTTGTTCTCCGAGGTGCCGGTCTTCCCGGCCGCCTGGTACGACGAGGAGGCGGCGGCCCGGCCGGAACCCTCGGCCACCACGCCGGTGAGCACCTTGGTGACGGCGTCGGCGGTGTCCCGGCTGACGGCCTGGTCCCCGACCGGGTCGCGGAGCTGGGGCACCCGGTCCTTGTGCTCGGCGGACCTCACGATGCTCGGGGTGACCTTCTTGCCGTGGTTGTCCAGGGTGGCGTACGCCCCGGCCATGTCCCAGGTGGAGGCGTTCATGGTGCCCAGTGACATCGCGGGCCCGGTGCCGAAGCCCTCGCCGTCCTTCAGGCCGAGCGACAGCGCGGTCTTCTTGGCCTTCTCCGCGCCGACGTCCACCAGCATCTGGGCGTAGACGGAGTTGACCGACTTGTTGGTGGCCTCCTGGACGCTGATCGGGCCGTAGCTCACATCGTCCTCGTTCTGCGGGGCGAAGTGGGCGTCGATGCCCTTGACCGGGCGCTGGCTGGTGCCGTCGTAGGAGGTGTTGATGCCTATCCGGCGGCCGTCCTGGGTGGTCGACTCGTTCTCCAGGGCGGAGGCGAAGACCAGCGGCTTGAAGGTGGAGGCCGGCTGGTAGTCGCGGCGGGTGGCGTTGGAGACGTAGTGCTGGGTGGCACCGGCGCCGCCGTACATCGCGACCACCCGGCCGGTCTTCGGGTCGACGGAGGTGGCGCCCGCCTGCACGGTGGCGTCGACCTTGTTCTTCTTGCGGTCGAGCCGGTCCTCCAGCTCCTTGTCGACCGCCTCGGTCAGCTCCTTCTGCCGCTTCTCGTCGATGCTGAGGGTGATGTCCCAGCCTCCGGCGTCGATGTCGGCCTCGCTGACGCCCTGCTGCTGGAGCTCCTTCTTCGCCGCCTCGACCAGATAGCCGGTCTGGCCGTCCATGCCGGGCGCGGGCTTCGGCTTGTGCGGCACCGGGAACTTCAGCCCGGCCCGCTCGCCGCGGTCGAGCCAGCCCTCCCCGACCATGTTGTCCAGTACGTAGTTCCAGCGCTGGGCGACCAGCTTGCGGCTGGTGGGCGAGGCGGTGGTCCAGTCGTACTGGGTGGGGGCCTGGAGCAGCGCGGCCAGGTAGGCGCCCTGGGCCACGTTCAGCTTCTCCGCGTCGACGCCGTAGTACGCCTGGGCGGCGGCCTGGATGCCGTACGCGTTCCGGCCGTAGTAGCTGGTGTTGATGTAGCCGGCGAGGATCTCGTTCTTGCTCATCCGCTGGTCGACCTTGAGCGAGATCACCAGTTCCTTGAGCTTGCGGGTGGCCGTCTGGCTCTGGTCCAGGTAGTAGTTCTTGACGTACTGCTGGGTGATGGTCGAGCCGCCCTGCTTGCCCCGGCCGGCGAGGGTGTTGAACACCCCTCGGGCGGTGCCCTTGAAGTCCACGCCGTTGTCCTCGTAGAAGGACTTGTTCTCGGCCGCGACGAAGGTGTGCTGTACGGGCTTCGGGATCTTGTCGAGGGCGATGATCTCCCGGTTGACCTCACCGGTGCGGGCGAGGATCTTGCCGTTGGCGTACCGGTAGACGTTGCTCTGCATGGTCGCCTGGGCGTTGGCCGTGGGGACCGGCACCATCAGGTAGATCACGTAGAAGGTGCCCATGGCGAGCAGGCAGAGGCCGAAGAAGGCGCCCAGCAGCTTCTTCCAGGTGAAGAAGCGGCGTATGCCCGTGCCCTCTCTGTCCGCCCGGCGCGCATCGCGCTGCCGGGCCCGTCGCGCTTCCGCTCGGCCCATCGCTCCGTCGCTCCGCTCGTCAGTCTCGTACGCGCCCGCACTCGTGCTCGTACTCGTGGTCGTGGCTCGTGTTCATGGAACGCGATCGTGGTTCGGCCGGTCAGCCGGTCAGTCAGCCAGTCCGTCGGATTGCCGTCTCTCCGTACGACCGGATTGCCGTACGGCCAGATCAGCTCAGCAAAGTAGCACCGCCAGGGTCGACAAAGGCCGTCGGATCGACTCTTTCCGGACGTGACAATCAGCACCCACCCCCGAATGAACCGACTCCTCAGGGGTGCGTGAGGTTGCGGGAGGAGTTAAAGTGATATCACTTTGCTAGAGGCGGCCGGACCGCGGCCGCCCGGGGAATGACGGGGTGCTCCATGTCCACGACCAGCACGAACACATCCACCGACGCGCCGGACACGCCCGACATGCCGAAGCCGCGTGTGACGGAATTCGCTGCGCAGAGCATCAGCGGCGGACTGGCGCTGCTGCTCGGCCTGGTGGGTCTGGCGGCCGGAATCGGCCTGGTGCTCGCGGGCGCCGCCGCCTCCGCGACGGGCGTCAAGGCCGGCCTCATCGTGGCCGGGATCCTCATCGGCCTGGCCGCCTTCCTCGCCATGTGCGGACTGAACATGGTGGCGCCGGGCGAGGCGCGGGTGGTCCAGCTCTTCGGCCGCTACCGGGGCACCATCCGGGAGGACGGGCTGCGCTGGGTCAACCCCTTCACCTCGCGGGAGAAGATCTCGACCCGGGTGCGCAACCACGAGACCGCCGTACTGAAGGTGAACGACGCCTACGGCAACCCGATCGAGCTGGCCGCGGTGGTCGTCTGGCGGGTGGAGGACACCGCCCAGGCCAGGTTCGAGGTGGACGACTTCCTGGAGTTCGTCTCCACCCAGACCGAGGCGGCCGTCCGGCACATCGCGATCGAGTACCCGTACGACGCCCACGAGGAGGGCGGTCTGTCGCTGCGCGGCAACGCCGAGGAGATCACCGAGAAGCTCGCCGCCGAACTGCACGCCCGGGTGGAGGCGGCCGGTGTGCACATCATCGAGTCCCGCTTCACGCACCTCGCCTACGCCCCGGAGATCGCCTCCGCGATGCTCCAGCGGCAGCAGGCGGGCGCGGTGGTGGCCGCCCGCCGGCAGATCGTGGACGGCGCGGTCGGGATGGTCGAGGCGGCGCTGGAGCGGCTCACCGAGCGGGAGATCGTGGAGCTGGACTCGGAGCGCAAGGCCGCGATGGTCTCCAACCTGATGGTGGTGCTCTGCGGCGACCGCGCGGCCCAGCCGGTGCTGAACACGGGCACCCTGTACCAGTGACCGAACAACGGCCGCGCAAGCAGGTGTTGCTGCGCCTGGACCCGGTGGTCCACGAGGCGCTGGCCCGCTGGGCGTCCGACGAGCTGCGCAGCGCCAACGCGCAGATCGAGTTCCTGCTGCGCAAGGCGCTCACCGACGCCGGGCGGCTGTCCTCGGCCCCCGGCCCGCTCCCCCGGCGCGGCCGGCCCCCCAAGGCCGGGGAGCCGCCCCGGGCCGACCCGCGGGGCCGCCCCGCACCGGGCTCCGCACCGGGTCCCGGGCCGGGCCTCCCGCCGGGCCCCGCGCCGGGCACGGGCCGGGAGCCCCCGCCCGGACCGGCCCGGCCCGAACGGCCGGACGCCCCGCCGCACGGGGCCGGCCCCGGTGGCGGCCCGCCCGGGGCGCGCGGCGGCGACGCCTGAGACCCGAGCCCCGGGGGCGTACGCGATCCGGGTCCGGGTGTACGTGCCGGGCCCGGGGCGTACGCGTCCCGGGCCCGGCACGCACATAAGCGGGTACGGCGGCACAGCCCGTACGCCACCGGTACACCCCCGGTACGACGGCGGTACGCCCCCCCCGGCGCGGCCGCTACCCGGACACCGGCGTGACCGGCAGTTCCGCCAGCGCCTCCCGCAGGGCGGCGGCCAGTGCGGTGAACTCCGCCTGGCGGGCCGCCCCGGTCCGCATGGCCAGCGCGATCCGGCGGGAGGGCGCCGGGTCGGCGAAGCGGCCGGTCATCAGTCCGGGGTCGCGCCCGGTCTCCACCCGCACGGCGGTGCGCGGCAGCAGGGTGGCGCCGAGGCCGCCCGCCACCAGCTGGACCAGCGTGGCGAGCCCGGCCGCCGTCGTGGTGACCGGGGCGCCCTCCGCGCGCCCCGCCTCCCGGCAGATGTCCAGTGCCTGGTCGCGCAGGCAGTGCCCCTCGTCGAGCAGCAGCAGCGGCAGCTCCCGCAGCGCCTCGCGCGGAATGTCCTGCCGCCCGGCCAGCTCGTGGTCGCCCGGCAGGACCAGGACGAAGTCCTCCTCGAAGAGGGGCAGTTCGGTGACGCCCGGCATCCCGAGCGGCACCGCGAGCAGCAGCAGGTCCAGCCGTCCGGCGGCGAGCCCCTCCAGCAGCGAGGCGGTCTGCTCCTCGTGCACCTGGAGGTCCAGCGCGGGATAGCGGTCCCGGACCAGGCGCAGCACGGCGGGCAGCAGATAGGGCGCCACGGTCGGGATCACCCCGAGGCGCAGCACCCCGGTGAAGGGCGCCCGGGCGGCCTCGGCCTCCTCCAGCAACTCCCCCACCGCCTCCAGCACCGCCCGGGTCCGGGCGGCCACCCGCTCACCGGCGGGCGAGAGCAGCACCTTGCGTGTCGTACGCTCGACCAGCTGGACACCGAGTGCCTCTTCGAGCGCCGAAACCGCGCCCGAGAGGGCCGGCTGGCTCATCCCGATGGCCGCGGCGGCGTCCCGGAAGTGCAGATGCTCGGCCACCGCGGCGAAGGCCCGGAGCTGGGCGAGGCTGGGCTGCTTGCCGTTGTACTGGGTGTACGGGGACACCGTTCCTCCCGTCGTCGGTCACGACCGTCCATGGCGATGATCGACTGATAAGCCTGGCCAATCAACGCGAGCCAGTCTAGCTATTTCACTGATCAATGCACTCCGTGCCACGATGGGCGCTGTCCAACCCCCAATGGGAGATCTTGACCGGACCTCCCTTCTGCAAGGAGAGCGCGTGCTCACTGTCGGTGACCAGTTCCCCACATACGACCTGACCGCCTGTGTGTCGCTGGAGAGCGGCAAGGAGTTCGAGCAGATCAACCACAAGTCCTACGAGGGCAAGTGGCGCGTGGTGTTCTTCTGGCCGAAGGACTTCACCTTCGTCTGCCCCACCGAGATCGCCGCCTTCGGCAAGCTGAACGACGAGTTCGCCGACCGCGACGCCCAGATCCTCGGCGCCTCGGGCGACTCCGAGTTCGTGCACCACGCCTGGCGCAAGGACCACGCCGACCTGCGTGACCTGCCCTTCCCGATGCTCGCCGACTCGAAGCACGACCTGATGCGCGAGTGCGGCGTCGAGGGTGCCGACGGCTTCGCCCAGCGCGCCGTCTTCATCGTGGACCCGAACAACGAGATCCAGTTCACCATGGTGACCGCCGGCTCCGTCGGCCGTAACCCCAAGGAGGTCCTGCGGGTGCTGGACGCCCTGCAGACCGACGAGCTGTGCCCGTGCAACTGGAAGAGCGGCGACGAGACCCTCGACCCGGTCGCGCTGCTGGCCGGTGAGTGACCATGGCCCTCGATGAGCTGAAGTCCGCCGTCCCGGACTACGCCAAGGACCTGAAGCTCAACCTGGGCTCGGTCATCGGCAACAGCGACCTCCCGCAGCAGCAGCTGTGGGGCACGGTCCTGGCGTGCGCGATCGCCTCCCGGTCGCCGAAGGTGCTGCGCGAGCTGGAGCCCGAGGCGAAGGCGAACCTCTCGCCCGAGGCGTACCAGGCCGCCAAGGCCGCCGCCGCGATCATGGCGATGAACAACGTCTTCTACCGGACCCGCCACCTCCTCTCCGACCCGGAGTACGGCAACCTGCGGGCCGGTCTGCGGATGAACGTCATCGGCAACCCGGGCGTCGAGAAGGTCGACTTCGAGCTGTGGTCGCTCGCGGTCTCCGCGATCAACGGCTGCGGCATGTGCCTCGACTCGCACGAGCAGGTGCTGCGCAAGGCCGGCGTGGAGCGCGAGGCGATCCAGGAGGCCGTCAAGATCGCCGCGGTGATCCAGGCGGTCGGCGCCACGGTCGACGCCGAGGCCGTCCTCGCGGAGTAGTCCCCCCGGAACCAGGAGCCCGGCCCCCTCGGGCCCGGGAACCAAGAGCGGTGGGGGTCACCGGCACCACGCCGGCGACCCCCACCGCTCTTTCCGTCCCCCCGAGGCATCCGCGCCGAGCCCCCGGCCGCGCGAGACCGGCCCCGGCGCGGCCGGCACGTTCCGGCACATTCCTCGACGCCACGGCGCCGCCTCGTGCAGGATCGGACGAGGAGGGCGACACCGTCCTTGCCACCGGTTCGGCATCACCCCACGGTGCCCTGCCGGGGACTGTGCCCACACAGTCGAAACGACGGCGGCGAATAGGGCGTCCTTGAGCCGGCCCATTGGCTCAGCGCTGGACTCTCCCACGGTGGGAGGGTCCCGCATGAGGGCGTGCAAGACGCACTTCTCACCATCGGGCGCTTCGCTCGCCTGTGTCGCCTCAGCGTGAAGCAGCTACGACACTACGACGACACGGGGCTGCTGGCTCCCGTCCGCGTGGACTCCGGCTCTGGCTACCGCTATTACGCACCCGAACAGGCGCGTGATGCCCTGACCATCGCCCTGCTGCGCGAGATGGATCTTCCCCTGGCCGTGATCGCCCAGGCACTGGCTGCCGGGCCCGAGCGCAGGGCAGGGATCCTGCGTGCCGAGCGGGACCGGCTGGCCGAACGGATCAGCCGATACCAGGCCCGGCTGGAGATGCTGGAGCGGCTGGCAGAGGGCGGCCTGCCCGGCTATGAGGTGAGGCTCGGCAGGGAGCCGGAGCGACGGCTGGCGGTGGTGCGGGCGGTCTGCTCTCCCGCAGGGATCGGAGCGGGGGTCGAGGAGTGTATGGGCCGGCTCCTGCCCCTGCTCGGCACGAGGGCAATCGCATGGGAGCCGCCGCTGTGGGGGCTGTACCCGCTGGACCTGGAAGAGCGGATGGAGGTCGCCGTCGGAGCGCAGACCCCGCAGGGGGAAGGCGTGCCCGGCCCGGAATTCGAGGTGCTGCCCGGTGGACTCGTTGCCGAGACCACGCACCTCGGGTCCTACGGGCAACTTCCCTTGGCCTACAACGCGCTCTTCGCCGCCATCCATGAGCGCGGACTACGCCCGCGAGCCCCCGTACGCGAGGCGTATCTCGTCGGACCGGCGGAGACACCGCAAGAAGAACTGATGACCCGACTGGTCATCCCCGTCCAGGAGAGCACGGCATGACCACGGTCCCAGACATCGATGCCCGCGGCACGCAGCACTGCGAGACGACGGCCCTGGGGGTGTTGCTGCGACACCAGGGACTTGATCTGTCCGAGCCCATGCTGTTCGGCCTCGGCTCCGGTCTGTCCTTCATCTACTGGGACAGCAAGAACATGGACTTCCCCTTTCTCGGGGGACGGGTCAAGCCCTTCGGCCTGACCCGCAACCTGGCCCCCAGGCTCGGGCTGGAACTCCTGATCCAGGAGACCTCGTCCCCGCGCAGGGCATGGGACACCGCGGTGACCTCCATTGACGCCGGTCACCCCGTCGGACTCCAGCTCGACAGCTACTACCTGGACTACTTCGACTCGAAGATCCACTTCGGTGGGCACGTCGTCGCCATGTACGGCTACGACGATCACAAGGCCTACCTGGTGGACACCGACCAGCAAGGCGGAGCGGTCTCCACGAGCCTGACCAGCCTCGCCCAGGCCAGGGCCGCCCGAGGCCCGATGACCGCCAGGCACCGGTCCTTCACTCTCACCGCCCCCGAAAACCTGCCCGCCCCACATGCGCAGATCGTCCCCGCCATCACCGCCTGCGCCGATGCCTTTCTCAACCCGCCGATCGCCAACCTGGGCCACCGCGGCATCGAGAAGGCCGGCAAACTGGTACGCACATGGCTCCAGCGCACCGACGACTCACAGCGGGACCTGCCACGGGCCGCCCTGCTGATGGAGAAGGCCGGCACCGGCGGCGCTCTGTTCCGCAACCTCTACCGCGACTTCCTCGCCGAATGCGCCGATCTGTTCAGCAGCGGTCATCTGCGCACCGGCCACACGCTGTACACCGAGGCGGCCATCCTGTGGACGGAAGTGGCGGCACTGATCAAGAAGGCTGGTGAATCGGGCGACGCGCAGTGCCTCGTCCAGGCCGGCTCGGTCCTTGGCGATCTCTCACGTGTAGAGCGCGAGGCGATGCGAGCACTGAGCCGCCTGGGGAACGAGACCCCAGCGTGATCCAGCCCTGACAGCCTTCACACAACCGTCGCGGTCGGGGCGGAGAGTGGCTGCCGAGTTCTCCACGGGCATCACGGCAGACATGAGGGGCACAGCGCTTCTCCTCGCCGGACGAACCCCCCGGGGCAGTCCGGTGCCGACCGCCCGGCCGGCAAGCGTCAGGTGCGCAGGCGGGTCATCAGGGTGCGGAGGTCCGTGACCATGTCGGGGCGGAGGGGTGCCAGGTCCCGCTGGTCCCCGAGCAGGGGCTCGCCCTTGGCGTCGTAGGCCATCTCCTGGCTGACGGTCAGCTCCAGCACGGCCGGCCCGTCCAGCACGAAGAGTTCCGCCCGGCCCTCCTGTGCCCGGAAGAAGGCCCGGTCGCCGAGGCCCGCGAGCGGCGACCACTCCGGCTCGGCGGCGAAAGGTCCCTTGATGAGCCGCGGCTCGAACTCCGGTGCCGGGTCGGTGCGCTTGTGGAGCTCGTAGTAGAGGTCGACGGAGTAGGACGGTGCCGTCGGGGCCGACGGCGACCCGTCGCCGCTCCGCGCGTACGACCGGGAGCAGTAGCTCTGGTCCAGCGCCTCGTGCCTGGTGTCCTCCGCGCCGGAGGTGCTCCGTTTGCGGCCGAGGGCCAGGCTCAGCGACCGCAGCTCGGCCAGGGCGCAGAGTTCACCGTCGGCGGACCGGTAGCCGTCCTGGTCCGGATGGTCCTGGGGGACGTACCGGAGAAAGGCGCCCGCCCAGAGCGCCGAGGCGAGCGCGGCCCCACCCAGCGCCCACAGCCAGGGGCGCCGGCCGGGGCGGCGGTCCGGCGGCCCGGCCGGGGGCGGGGGCGGTCCGGCGATCGGCCCGCCCCGCTCCGGCCCGCCCGGCTCCGGCCCGGATCGCCGGGGCCCGGGCACCTCCGGCCCCGACCGCCCGGTCCCGGGCGCCTCCGGCTCGAACCGCCCTGACCCGGGCGCCCCGGCCGGCCGGCGGTCCGGCGCCGGGTCCTCCTCGGGGGCGCCGCCGACCAGTTCGGGCTCGGATATCACTCGGGGTCACCCGGGACGCCCGGCGGCGGCGTGGGCGCCGTGGCGTGCGCCGTCGCCCCGTGCGGCTTCGGCAGATTGCGGAGCGCCTGCTCCTGGCTGTACGCGCGGAGGTAGCCGACCACCGTGTTGGTGACCGCGACCAGCGGCACCGCGACCACCGCGCCGCCGATGCCCGCCACCAGACCGCCCGCCGCCACCGCGAGGACCACGGCGAGCGGGTGGACCCGTACCGCCCGGCCCAGGATGAAGGGCTGGAGCACATGCCCCTCGATCTGCTGCACGGCCAGCACCACCACCAGCACCATCAGCGCGGTGAACACGCCCTGGGTGACCAGGGCGACGACCACCGCGAGGGCACCCGAGACGACCGCGCCGACCAGCGGGATGAAGGCGAACAGGAAGATGAAGACGGCGAGCGGCACGGCCATCGGGACATCGAGGAAGTAGATGCCGAGACCGATGAAGATGGCGTCGATCAGCGCGACGATCACCGTGCCGCGCACATAGGCGGTGAGGGTGCGCCAGGCGCGCGGTCCCGCGCCGGCGACACCCGGCCGCGCGGCGGCCGGCACCAGGCCGAGGACCCACTGCCAGACCTTCCTGCCGTCGTACAGCAGGAAGAGCGTGGAGAACATCGCCAGCAGTATCCCGGTCATGATCTCGACGATGACCGTCACCCCGGTGAGCCCGGCGGAGGTGATCTCCTCGGTGTTGGTGCCGATCGTCTCGCTGAGATTGGAGGCGATGTCGTTGATCTGCGACTCGGTGACATGGAACGGGCTGTCCAGCAGCCACTGCTTGAGTTCCTCGATGCCGTCCCGCACCCGGGCGGAGAGGGTGTCGAGGTTGTCCATCACCTGCCAGACCACGAACCACCCGACCAGCCCGAGCACCGCGAAGCCGAGGATCGCGGTGACGGCGGTGGCGAGCCCCCGGGGCAGCCCCGTCCGCTTGAGCCGGGCCACCGTCGGCTGGAGCAGCGCCGTGATCAGCAGCGCCGAGACAAAGGCGAGGATCACCAGTTGGACGGCGCTGATCACCTTCATCAGCACCCAGAGCGTGCCGGCCAGGACCAGCAGCCGCCAGCTCGCCTCGGCGGCGACCCGCATGCCCCAGGGGACGGCGGCCACCGGATCGGGCCGGGCGGCGACGGCGGGCGCGTACGAGGGGGGCGCGGGGACGCTCTCCACCCCGGGCGGCGGCTCGGCCGGGACGGCGGGACCGGCCGGACCGGAGGGGTCGGCCGTGAGGTCCTCGCTCTCCTCGGCCTCCTTGCGCGCCCGGCGCTCCTCCAGCCGCTGCCCCATATGAGTGAGTCGGGCACCCAGCCGGTCGAGCCACCCTGGCATCTTCGTCATGCTCTTCCCTCTTCCCCCGCCGCTCCCCGGAAGTCCCGGGACCTCGACAGCACCGCCGCCGCCCCGGAGCCCGGGATGGCGAATTCACGACGGTACACGGCCGGAGCCCCCCACCGTCGGACGGTGGGGGGCTCCGGGAAACCGTGCGGACCGGTCGGCCGGGGAAGGCCGGGGGCCGCTAGTACCAGCTGTTGGCCTGCCAGAAGCTCCAGGCGCCGCAGGGGCTGCCGTAGCGCTCGTTCATGTAGTTGAGGCCCCACTTGATCTGGGTGGCCGGGTTGCTGCGCCAGTCGGCACCCGCCGAGGCCATCTTGGATCCGGGCAGCGCCTGGACCAGGCCGTACGCGCCGGAGGAGGCGTTGGTCGCCCGGTAGTTCCAGGTGGACTCGTGGTTCACGATGTTGCTGAAGCACTGGAACTGGTCGCCCGGCACCATCTGGCGGGCCATCGCCTGCACATCGGAGACCGAGTAGGAGGACTGCGGCGCGAACTCGGAGGCGGAACGGGTCGCGGACCGGCTGGCGCGCTCCTCTTCCTTCTTCTCGCGCTCGGCCTTCTCCTTGGCCTCCTTCTCCGCCTTCTCCTTGGCCTCGGCGTCGGCGGCTTCCTTCTTCGCCGTCGCGTCCTTGGCGGCCTGGAGGCGGGCGGCCTCCTCGGCGGACTTCTGGGCGGCGGAGTCGGCGGCGGCGGCCTGCGCGTCGGCCTGCTGGGTCAGGGACGAGACCTGTACCCCTGCCTGCTGTCCGAGGGGAACGTCCGCCAGGAGAGTGGTGTCGGCCGCGGCGGCCTCGAAGTTGTCGTCGGGCACCTGAGTGCTGCCCGAGGCGACGCCCACGACGGCGCCGACGGTGGTGACCGCGGTGGCCGAAGCCACTGCGAACCCCCGGACCGAGATCCGGCTCACACGGTTTCCTTCCAGCGTCGCCCGCTTAGGTGACCTCGCGGGCGCGATCGTGCCCCTTGGCACAGGTCCCCCCACTGCTGGGTCACGGGGGACGCGGGCCCGGTGGGCTGCTCCCCTGCGGGAGCGCCGCGTGGTGCTGCGGGCGGCGTACGGCTGACAGGTCTTGAGTTGTGGGGTCCGCTCCCCTCGGACGCGCCCATGGGCGTGCCTCGGGATGCGGGTGTGCCGTACGCGGGGCCTGACGGAAGCAAGACTTTGCCGGAACCGGGCGGCGCAAGGCAATTCTTCACCGGGTGTGAAAGCTCACACCTCGTTCGTCCCGCCAGTTTCGGGGAATCCGATGCGCGCTCGGCCGCCGTCCGGATAAGCTCTCGGGCTTTGTCCGGAGCCCTCAACTCCGGGACATCGGAGGAGACTTCCCGAACGGCCCGGTACTTCGAGCTTGCCCCGTTACGTCCCCTCCACGGAGCCCGCGCCGGGCCCGGCACCTCCCGCTCCGCCCCCCGACCGTCCCCGGTCGGCGTGTCGCGGCCGTGGCGACCACCGGGACCACCGGGACCACCGGGACCACCGGGACCACCGGGACCACCGGGACCACCGGGACCACCGGGACCACCGGGACCACCGGGATTGTTGGGGCCGTTGGGGCCGTTGGGGCCGTTGGGGCCGTTGGGGCCACCGGAACCGGCGAACACCCGCCGGGTCCGCCGGATATGCCGGACATGCCGGACCGCGCACACCGGACGGTGCGCGCGGTCCTTGTTCTCCGGGTTCTCCGGGTCTCCGGGTCTCCGGGATTCCGGACGCCGGACGTCCGGGCGGTGGGTCAGATCTGGACGTCCTCCAGCATCTCGGTCACCAGGGCGGCGATCTGGGAGCGCTCCGACCGGGCGAGGGTGACATGCGCGAAGAGCGGATGCCCCTTCAGCTTCTCCACGACGGCGACGACTCCGTCGTACCGGCCGACCCGCAGGTTGTCCCGCTGGGCCACGTCATGGGTGAGGACCACCCGGGAGTTCGCCCCGATCCGGGACAGCACGGTCAGCAGGACGTTCCGCTCCAGCGACTGGGCCTCGTCCACGATGACGAAGGCGTCGTGGAGCGAGCGGCCCCGGATGTGGGTGAGCGGCAGGACCTCCAGCATGCCTCTGCCCAGCACCTCGTCGATGACCTCGCGGCCGGCCACCGCCGAGAGCGTGTCGAAGACCGCCTGCGCCCAGGGGTTCATCTTCTCGGCCTCGGTGCCCGGCAGATAGCCCAGCTCCTGCCCGCCCACCGCGTACAGCGGCCGGAAGACCATCACCTTCTGATGCTGACGCCGCTCCAGCACCGCTTCCAGACCGGCGCAGAGGGCCAGCGCCGACTTGCCGGTGCCGGCCCGGCCGCCCAGCGAGACGATGCCGACCTCCGGGTCGAGGAGCAGGTCGAGCGCGATGCGCTGCTCGGCGCTGCGCCCCCGGATGCCGAACGCCTCCCGGTCGCCGCGGACCAGGCGTACCGTTCCTTCGGGCGTGACCCGGCCGAGCGCCTTGCCGCGCTCGGACTGGAGCACCAGACCGGTGTGCACCGGCAGGCCGTCGGCCTCCGGGACCCGCAGGATCTCCTCGGCGTACAGCAGGTCGATCTGCTCGGCCGTCAGCGGCAGCTCGGTCATACCGGTCCAGCCGGAGTCGGTGATGGCGAGCTCCGCGCGGTACTCCTCGGCCAGCAGGCCGACGGAGGACGCCTTGATGCGCAGCGGCAGGTCCTTGGAGACGACGGTGACGTCGTACCCCTCGGCCTGGAGGTTGCGGGCGACGGCGAGGATCCGCGCGTCGTTGTCACCGAGGCGGTAGCCGGCCGGCAGCACGCTGGCGTCCGAGTGGTTGAGCTCCACGCGCAGGGTCCCGCCGAGCTCCCCGACGGGCAGCGGGACGTCGAGACGGCCGAACCGGACCCGGAGGTCGTCCAGCAGGCGTAGCGCCTGCCGGGCGAAATAGCCGAGTTCGGGATGGTGCCGCTTGGCCTCCAGTTCCGTGACGACCACGATCGGGAGCACGACCTCGTGCTCGTCGAAGCGGGACACGGCGTTGGGATCGGCCAGCAGGACGCTGGTGTCGAGAACATAGGTGCGCCTGTCGGACATACGGCGCTTTGTGCTGGTCACCACGGAAGGACGTACCCCCTCGGATCAGGTCGGGGTGCGACGGCGGCGCGCCGGGCGCCGCGGGGGGATGGGCCAGGAAGCGGGCCACGACGCCCGGACCGGCGGGCGGTCCCCGGCGTCGTCCGTGCGCGGACGGCACGGTTCGCACGGCGGTGGTCCTGGTGCAAAGGGCCTCCCTGGGTGGGCGGGCTCCTGCCGCTCACTCAGGGAGGGATATTCCCTCCAACGCGCGGGGCCATGCCATGGCATATGACGACGCGTCGGTGAACGCCGGGTGACCGGCGTGAACTCCCGGTGGCCGGCGGCGGTAGGACCGGGGGCCGGAGCGGGTGCCACCAGGGCGGGGCGGTGATACGGCCCCGGGGCCGGCCGGTACGGCCCGGGGGCGGCCCCGCGGGTGAGGCGGGGCGGCCCCCGGCCGGGCCCGAACCGCGCGGCTGCGCCGTCCGGGTGAGGCCGGGTGTTGGGGTACGGGTGGCCGCGGAAGGCGGTCCGCAAACCACCGGATCGGGCGACGGATCGCCGCTCCGGGCGACCGGGGCCGGGCGACCGGGCGCCGGCGACCTCGGGACCGGGTGCCGGCTTCCCGGCGACCGCGGGGCCGGGTTGCCGGAGGGCCGGGGTTACCGGCGACCGCGGGGCCGGGGGCCGGGTTACCGGAGACCCGGGCGGCCCCGGGGTCGGGGCCGGGATGCCGGGCTCCCGGGCGGCGCGGTCAGGTGCCGTAGCGGCGGTGGCGGGCGGCGTAGTCGCGCAGCGCCCGCAGGAAGTCGACCTTGCGGAAGGCCGGCCAGTGGACCTCGCAGAAGTAGTACTCGGAGTGGGCGCTCTGCCAGAGCATGAAGCCCGAGAGCCGCTGCTCCCCGCTGGTGCGGATCACCAGGTCCGGGTCGGGCTGGCCCCGGGTGTAGAGGTGCTCCGCGATCAGGTCGATGTCGACGACCTCGGCCAGCTCCTCGAAGCTCGTGCCCTTCGCCGCGTGCTCCAGGAGCAGCGAGCGCACCGCGTCCGCGATCTCCTGCCGGCCGCCGTAACCGACGGCCACGTTGACGAGTATGCCCGTGTTGTTCCGGGTGGCCTGTGCGGCCTCCTTCAGCACGGTCTGGGTGCGGGCGGGCAGCAGATCGAGGCCACCCACATGGTGGACGCGCCAGCGGCCGTCGGCGGCGAGCGCCCGTACGGCGCCCTCGATGATGCCGAGGAGCGGGACCAGCTGCTCCTCGGGGCGGTTGAGGTTGTCGGTGGAGAGCATCCAGAGGGTGACGACCTCGACATCCGTCTCGGCGCACCAGCCCAGCAGCTCCTGGATCTTGCTCGCCCCGGCCTGGTGCCCCTGCTCGGGCGTGCCGCCGGACGCCTTGGCCCAGCGCCGGTTGCCGTCGAGGATGACGCCGATGTGCTTGGGCACCTGATCGTGGTCGAGGCGGCCCTCCACCCGGTGTGCGTAGAGCCGGTACACCAGGTCGCGCAAGTTCACCGATTCTCACCTCTCGATTTTTCTGGGGTCCCGGGGCTTCCCCGGGCCGCCCGGGGGCCCGCCCATCCGTCCCGGAGTCGGGAGGTACGGCGTCGGCCCGGGGGAAGGCGGCACGGCTCTCGGCCTCGGCTCGCCATGGGGTTCCCGAGTCCGCCACATTACTGGGCGGGGGTCACAGCCACCCAACCCGGTCTGTCACAGCTCCGTGATAAGGAGGGCCACCCGCCTGATACCCCCTCATACCGTGCGGCCGGCGAGCGCCCCGGCGCCGTGGCGCGCCGCCGGTGCCCGCGCGGTGGTCCGGGACCGCCCGCCGCCCCCCACCCGGGCCGGGGCTCCCTGGTGTCTCCGCCGGGACCGGCTCCGCCTCCCTCCGGGCCGTGGGGGGCGGCGGAGACGGGCTCGTACGTGTGTGTCTATGTGTGTATGTGGTACGTGCTTACGCCTGTCCGCCCGCGCCGCTCGGGGTCTCATCGGGGCCGCCGGAGCTCGCGCCGGGCGGCCGGGATCGCGCGGGGGGGGCGGCCGGGGTTCGCCGGGGGCGGTCGGGTGACGGAGTGCGCCGGTGTCTGCCGCGGCCGGCGAGGGCGGCGGGGGCGGACCCCGGAGGCGGGCCGGGCCGGGAAAGAGAAACGGGCCGGTCCGTGGGGGGGGATACGGACCGGCCCGAGGGGGGGTTTCCACCATAACCCTTCGTAAGGGCCGGCGGGTGCCACGACAGGCCGCGATGACTCGCTGGAGTCGGAAATCCCCAGTACGGACGGCCGCGTGGCCGGGCAGGAGCGGTCACCCGGCCCTCTTTCGCCACTCCGGTGCGTCACCCTTGCGGAAGTGCGCCCGGTTGACGCCCCGGCGGTACTCCTTCGGCGGCCCGCGTCCGCCGGCGCGGAAACCGGGCGGCCGGCGCCGGGGGCGGGCGGCCCGGACGGGACCGGGTGAGCCGGTGCGAGCCGGGGTGAGCCGCGTGAGCCGGGCGGTCCCGAGCGGTACCGGGCGGCCCGGGTCGGCCCCGGGCGGTCAGCCGTGCCGGAGCAGGGTGATCCCGTCCCGCTCGGCCACCAGGGTGTAGCCGTACGACCGCCGGGCGGCGGCGAGTTCGGCCTCCTGCTGCTGCGGCGGATAGGGCCAGTGCCCGGTGCGGTACGGCCATGCCTCGGGCGCGCGGCGGTCGTGGACGATCCACTCGGCGGTCGGCGGCGGCAGCCGCTTCCGGTCGTACTCGTAGAGCCTGCCCGCCACCGGGAAGGTCGGGAAGATCACCACGGTGCAGCGCGCGGTGAGCTGGGGGGCCAGCCGGTTGGAGGCGGCCACCGTCGCCCCGTCCGGGATCCGGGCGAGCAGGGCCCGGGCGGCCTGGATGTGCGGGGTGGTCCGCCAGGTGGCCCGCTGGGCGAGCTGGGCCAGCGGGAAGGACGGCAGCAGCACCAGGGTGACCCCGAGCACGGTGGCGAGCGAGGCCCGGACGTGCCGGGCGGCGGCCGGACCGCCGGCGCGGCGCCAGGGGGTGAGCGCGTCGATCAGCCCGGCGAGGACGACGGGCATCAGCACCGCGCTGTAGTGGAAGGCGGTGCCCCAGTGGAAGCCGTTGGCCGAGAACATCCGCCAGGTGAGGGTCGGCAGGGCGATCAGCGCGAGCGGGGAGCGCAGGGCGAGCAACGCGGACGGGGCGAAGACCAGCACCAGGGTGGTCGCCTTGACCTCCGGGCGCAGCGCGTCGAGCGGGGCGTGCGCCAGCGTGCCGAGCAGGGAGCCGTACCCCTCGCCGAGGTTGTCGCCGTGCGCGTAGCCGCCGCCCGGGTTGAAGGCGGGGAGCAGCAGTTCGATCTCGGCCAGCGAGCCGCCGAGCCCGGCCGCGACGGTGAGGAGGCCGAGCCTGCGGGGGCCCTTGACGGCGATGTACGCGCCGACGGCGGCGAGGGTGAGCCCCAGGTCCTCCTTGACCAGCAGCAGGGGCGCCGCCCAGGCGACGGCGGGGCCCCAGCGCCGGGCGCCGAGCGCCGCGAGGGACCAGGCGAGCAGCGGCACGGCCAGCGCGACCTCGTGGAAGTCGAAGGCGGCGGCCGAGGCGACGCCCCAGCTCAGCCCGTAGCCGGCGGCGACGGCATGGGCGGAGCGCGGCCCCAGCGCGCGGGCCGCCCAGCGGGCGAGCGGCACCACGGCGAGGGCCAGCAGCGCGGACTGGGCGACGAGCAGACAGAGCGGGGACGGCCAGAGCCGGTAGAACGGGGCGAGTACGGCGAGCAGCGGGTGGAAGTGGTCGCCCAGCAGGTTGAAGTTCTCACCGCGCAGCGGGACGACCGGCGCCCGCAGCTCGGCGTAGGCACGGACCGCCTGCTCGAAGATGCCCAGGTCGTAGCCGGTGGTGCGGAGCAGGGCATGGCGGCGCACGGCGACCGTGGCGTAGAGCGCGAACAGGCCCGCCGCCCAGGCCCAGGGGAGCAGGGCGGCGGCCGGGCGGCAGGCGGTCGGTTCTCCGGCGGGGGCGGGGAGGACGGCGTCGGCCGGATCCCGGTGCACAGTGTCAGGGAATGTCCGCATACGCCGGAATGCTAGGCGGGTGGAACGCCGGGCCCGGTGAGGCCGGGAGCGTGGTGCGGGTCATCGGGGATCCCCGGGCCCGGAGGCCGTCAGGGGTTCGCCGCGAGGGCGGCGAGGAGCAGGGCGGCCAGGGTGCCGCCGAGCATGAAGGGGCCGAAGGGGATGGCGCTCCGGCGGCTCGCGCGGCGCAGCAGGATCAGCGCCAGCCCGTACACCGCGCCGAGGACGAAGCCCGCGAACGCGCCGAGGAAGAGCACGCCCCAGCCGTACCAGCCGAGCGCGACGCCCAGGCCGAGGGCGAGCTTCACGTCCCCGAAGCCCAGGCCGGCCGGGTTGACCAGGAACAGCACGCCGTAGCCGGCGCCCAGGACCAGCCCGCCGAGCAGGGCGGTGGTCCAGGAGCCCCGGTGGCCCGGCAGCAGGGCCGCGGCGCCGAGCAGTACGGCCGTCCCGGCGGCGAGCGGCAGGGTCAGCCGGTCCGGCAGCCGGTGGACCCGGGCGTCGACCAGCGCCAGCAGCACCGCGACCGGCGCCGCCGCCAGCCATCCGGCCAGCTCCGGGCGCGGCCCGGTGGCGGCGGCGAGGGCCGCGCAGACCAGCGCGGTCACCACCGGTGCCGTACGGGCGCCCGGGGTGCCCGGGCCGGCGGGGCCCGCCCCGGCACAGGCTCCGCACCGGCCGGCGCCGAGCCAGCCGCCGGCCGGACCGGTGAAGGGGTGCCCGGCCGGGCAGCTGTCCCGCCACGGCTCCTCCGGCTCGACGGCCAGCCGGTAGGCGGCACGCGGCAGCAGCGACCCGGTGGCGGCGCCCCAGAGGGTGGCGGCGGCGATCAGCAACGCGTACACGCGCCGACCCTAGGGCGGCCCGCCGCGCAGGTCATGGGCCCACGGACCCAGGCCGGGACCCAGCCGGACACGACCCGGACGAGCGGGGCCCGGGGCCCGGGCGGACGACTGTCCGGGCGGGCGCGGCCCGGGCGGACGGCGCCCCAGTCGGACCCAGCCCGAGGCAGACGGGGCCTGGGCGGCGCGGCCCGGTGGCCGGAGCCCGGACGGACGACGGCCCGGCCGAATGCGGCCCGGGAGGACGGGGCCTGGGCGGACGGAGCCCGGTCGGACGCGGCTCACCGGGACGACCCGGACCGACAGAGCCCGCACGGAAGCGGCTCCGGCGGACGCGGCCCGGGCGGCGGGACCTGGCCGGACGTAACCCGGGCAGGCCCCGGACGCGGCTCGGCCGGACGGAGCCCGGGCGGGCGCGGCCCGGAAAGACGGGACCCAACCGGACGGGGCCCGGACGGGGCGCGGCTCGGACGGACACGACCCGGGCGCGGCCCGGACGGTGACCCAGCCGGACGCGGCTCAGCCGGACGCGGCCCGGGCGGGCGGGACCCAGCGGACCGGCCCCGGGCGGGCGCTACGGCGGGCCGGCCAGGCGCCGGTCCCGCTCGGCTACGGCGGGCCGGAGCCGAGCAGGGTCAGCGCCCCGTAGACCCCCGAGGCGACCGCCAGCGGGGCCAGCACCAGCGCCGTGCGCCGGTCCCGGAGCCGGGCCAGCGCCACCGCCGCCGGAAGCAGCAGCGGGAAGGCGGGCATCATCAGCCGGGGCCGGGAGCCGAAGTAGGCGGCGCCGATCAGCGAGACCACCACCAGCGTCAGCGTGTACACCAGCACCGGGAGCGGCTGGCGCTGCCGGACGCAGAGCAGGCACACCCAGCCGACCAGCGCCAGCGCGGCGAGCAGCCCGACTCCGGCGAGCGGCGCCGGACCGGTCAGATTGGCCCAGATGAAACGGGCGAGGGCGACTCCCCCGTCGACGCTGTTGCCCCAGGCGGCCTGGATCTCGAAGTACGCGGTGGGGCTGGACCGGCGGACCGCCACGAACACCACGTATCCGAGCCAGCCCAGCGGGGCGAGCAGCACCCCCGCGACCATCCGGAGCCCGGCCCGGCGCTCCCGCACCGCCCGCACCACCGCCGTCACACCGAGCGCGGCAATCAGCGCGACGGCCGACGGACGGGTGAGCCCGGCCACCGCGCAGAGGGCGCCCGCCAGGATCCACCGGTCGCGCAGCACCGCGTAGAGCGACCAGGCGGCGAAGGCGGTGAAGAGCGTCTCGGTGTACGCCATGGACTGGACGAACGCCGTCGGATACCCGCCCCAGAGCACGGCCAGCAGCACCCCCGCCCGCCGCCCGGCGACCAGCGTCCCGACCGCGTACATCCCCCAGGCGGCCCCCAGCGCCGCTGTCCAGGAGACCAGCAGCCCCGCCTCACCGGCCGTCAGCGGCAGCACCGCCGACAGGCCCCGCTCCAGGGCGGGCAGCAGCGGGAAGAAGGCCAGGTCGGAGTGGACCGCCCCGTCCGGCAGGGTGGCCTGGTACCCGTATCCGTGCTCGGCGATCCGGGCGTACCAGACCGCGTCCCAGCGGCCGGTGAGCCGGTGCCACGCGTCCTCGCCGGCCGGCACGGCGGCGACGGCGAGCGCCAGCAGACCCACCAGGCGGACCGCCGCGTATCCGGCCAGCGCGACCAGGGCACCGCGCCCCGCGACGGCACCCCGGCCGGCGGGCGGTACCGCACGGTCATTCCGGTCGATCAAGGTGTTCTGCGCGTTCCGGGATTCTCGGCCTCTCCGGGCTTTCCGGTCCAGGAGCTGGGACATGCGGTCGATTATGTCGGTACCCGCCGACAACCGGCCCGGGGCCGGTGAGGGGCCCGGTGGGGAGGCCCGGTCCGGCGGCCTCGGACCCGTACGGCGAAGCCCGTGAAGGCGGTGAAGGCAGCGAAGGCGGTGAAGCCGGCCGGTGCGGGGCCCGGCGGCGGTACGGTCGGGCCATGGGGAAGGACAGGGACGGCAGGGGCAGGAGCAGGGGCAGGAGCACAGGCCCGGGCACGGGGGCGGGGAAGTGGCGGGACGGGGCGGCCACCCTGACGGTGCCGGACCGGCCGGACGCGCGAGTGCCGCTGGAGATCGCCGCCTCCTACCGGACCCGCGCCCGGGGGCTGCTGGGCCGGGACGGGGTGACGGGCGCGCTGCTGCTGACGCCGTGCGCGAGCGTGCACACCTTCCGGATGCGGTTCGCCATCGATGTGGCCTATCTGGACCGGCGGCTGGCCGTTCTCGCCGTCCGGACCATGCCGCCGGGCCGGCTGGGACTCCCCCGGCTCCGTGCCCGCCATGTGCTGGAGGCCGAGGCGGGCGCCCTGGCCCGCTGGGGCGTCCGCCCCGGCACCCGGCTGACGATCGGCCCCTGAGCGACGCCGCCGGGGGCGGCCCTCGGGAGCGACCCCCGGGGCCCCGGGCCGGGCGGCCCCGGGGCCGGTGTGCGTCGCCAGGGGCCCGCCGGTGTCAGCCGGCGGGGCGGGCCGGGGTGAGCCGCCGGGAGCCCGTCGGTGTCAGCTCGCGGAGCCGCCGTCCGTGCGCGGGAAGGACACCTCCACCCGCCGGTTCTTCTTCCGGCCCTCCTCGGTGGCGTTGTCCGCGATCGGGTACTGCTCGCCGTAGCCCCGGATCTCGTAGTTGAGCCCCGGCAGTTGCTTGGACAGCACGCCGTGCACGGCCGCCGCCCGCTGCTTGGACAGCACATCGCCGTGGGCCGAGGTGCCGAGGTTGTCGGTGAAGCCGAAGATCCGCACCCGCTGGGACCCCTGCCGCCGGATCTCGGCCGCGATCCCGGCGATCCGGGCGGTGGCCTCGCCGCCGAGCACCGCGCTGTCCCTGCCGAACAGCACCTCGGCCTGGAGCGCCAGCTTCACCTGCACATTGGTGTCCTCCCGGCGCTCCTCGCCGCCCTTGTCCTCCACGACCTGGACGAGGTCCAGCACCTTGGGGGCGGCGAGGGTCCCGCCGTCGGGCATCTTCAGATCGGGGTCGCGGCCGTCCACCTGTACGGGCGGCACCGCCGAGGCCTCGGTGCCGGGCGGCACGCTCGGGCCGCCGTCGGCCGCGACGGGCCCGGCGCCGAACAGCGCGGCACCGGTCAGCAGTACGGCCGCCGCGAGGCACGTGCCGGCGGGCGGCACCGGCCCCCGGCGGGTGGTGGAGCGAGGCATCCGGGTCATCGCCGGCCTCACCCGGAGATCTTGATCGAGGCGGTGTCGAAGGTCGGCAGCGTGAAGTCGACCTCGGTGGTGCCGTTCGGCGGGGCCGGGAACTGCATGAACACCGGCGTCGACGTACCGGCCTGGAGCGGGGTGATCCCCGTGGTGCACAGGCAGCGGCCGTCGGTGTCCCGGAGGACGTAGTAGCGCTTGCGCCCGGCCGGGTCGACCAGCGAGGCGCCCGCCACGGAGTTGGGGTTGGCCGCCACCACGGCGCTCTCCGAACCGGCCCAGCCCCCGGTGTTCCGTACCTGGTCGCCGTCGTTGCGGATGACCCCGCTCACCGTGACGAAGCCTCCGGAGTCCCGCTCCACCTGGTTGATGACGAGCACCACCTGACCCTGTCCCCGGACCTCGGCCAGCGTCACCGCGGGCCCGGGGCTGCCCTGGCCCGCGGCGTCCGGGGTCCCGGCCTTGCCGTCACCGGCTCCGTCACCGGCCCCGTCGGCGGACGAGGAGGCGCCGGCCTTCCGGCCTCCGCCGTCGTCCGCTCCACAGCCCGCGACGGCGAGGGACAGCACGGCCGTCAGGGCGACGGCCGCGGCCGGACTTCGGAGGGTGGTGCGCCGCATGCTCATGGGGATCCGGTTTCCTTTTCTGATTCTGGTTGTTCGCTGCTGCCGGCTCAATCGACCAGACGCACGCCGAAGAGTTCCTTGCCGAGTTCGGCCCAGACGTCCGGGTCGAACGGCTGGGCGGGATCGAGGGAGAAGGGGTCCGAGCCGTCGCACCGGAAGGTGACGGGACCGGGTGCCTCGGGGGTGTCCGGGCGCTCACCGCCGCCCTCCGTGCTCCCGGTGTCCCCGCCCGTTCCCCCCGCGCCGCCGTTCGCTCCCCCGGTGGCGCCCGTACCACCGCTCGTCCCGGCCGTGCCGCCGCTCGGGCCGCCGGAGGCGGCCCCTCCGTCCGGTTCCCCGGGGGCCGGCTGCCAGTCGCAGCGGAACTCGACGGCCGCGGTGGCACCCGCCGTGGCGTGCCGCTGCTCGGTGCCGGGGAGCACCGAGTCACCGACCGTGTAGCGGGTGCGCACCTCGACGGTGACCTCGTCCCGCCGGACGCCGCTGTCCCAGGAGCATGAACCCGCCACCACGTCCGAGCGGTTGAGCCCGGCCAGCCGCTGGGCCTCGCCGCAGGTGTCGCCGGTGAAGTGGGCGCCCCGGAAGTAGCCGTCCAGGCCGTCGGGCAGGGCGAGCGCCGCGAAGAAGAGCGGGCCCATCAGCGCACGGGCCTCCTGGGCGGCGCCCAGCGCGGCGGCGTCGGCCGCGCTCTGCGCCCCGTTGCGGGTGGCCGAAGCCTTGCCGACTGCAAAGAAGACCAACGCGAGAAAGAGCAGGCCCGCCACCGTCATCACATAGACGGGGAAAGCCTGCCCTCGCTCGTCGCGGCGCGCCCTGGTCATCAGCCGGCCGTGATGCTGTTGACGAGGCCGGTGATCCGGGCGGTGATGGCGCTGCCGATGCCGGAGGCCACCATGCCGCCGATGATCGCGACGACCACCAGGATGATGCCGAGGTACTCGAAGGCCGTCTGGCCGCGGTCGCCCCGGTCGTGGATCTTCGTCAGGGCGGTACGGGCCCAGCCGTGGACGCGGACGGCGGTGGCCAGGGTGATCTTCGACATGGTGTTCCCCTCCGGGGTGCGGCCGGCCGGCGGCCGGACGACGGGTAAGCCCCCGAAGTGCCACCCGGCGGTACCGCTCCGCACTCCGCCGGGGCCCTCGGAGACCCGGGAAAGGTACGTCCGGCGGGGACGCGCGCCGAAGGGCCCCTGGGCCCAACGGGGGGCCCAAAGTACGGCGTGTCCCCCGGCTCCGGCGCCTCGCCCCGCGGCTCCCCCGCGCCCGGCGGCCCGCTCGCCCGTGCGCCCGCTCAGGAGCTCACCCATGGCCGGCCTCCCCCACGGACCCGGGCGGCGGGGACGGAGCCGTACCGATCCACCGGGCGATGGCCTCGCTGCGGCTTCCGCTGTGCAACTTGCCGAAGATCCGGTTGATGTGGTTCTTCACGGTCTTCTCGCTGATGAAGCAGGTGGCGGCGATCTGCTGGTTGCTCATCCCGGACGCGATCAGGTCCATGACCTCCACCTCCCGTGAACTCAGGCCGTACACAGGCTTGTTGACGACCCGTCGGGTCACCGGTGATGGTGAAGACTGTGCCACAGTCGGTTGCATTCGCGAAAGCCCCCCAGGTCGTCCCGGGGACCGGCCGGCCGTCGGACCCCCGGCCTCCGGACCCTCGGACTCCGGGCCGGCGGACTCCGGGCCGGCGGACTCCGGGCCGGCGGCGCCCCCGTCGGCCCGGACCTCCTCGCGTACGTGCCGGAGCAGGGCGTCGGCGGCGGTGACCGTGAAGTGGGCCCGGCCCGCGCAGAGATCACGGACGGCCTGGACGAGCCGGTCGGCGGTGAACTCCCCGTGCACCAAGTACCCCCCGGCGCCCCGCCGGAGGGCCTCGCGCACGATCTCGCTCTCCCCGCTGTAGGTGAGCATCAGCACCGCCGAGATCCCCACCAGGTGCGGCAGGGCGGACAGTCCGTCGACCCCGGGCATCCGGACGTCGAGCAGCACCAGGTCCGGACGGTGGCGCAGCGCCGCCTCGCAGGCCCGGCGTCCGTCGGCCGCCTCGGCCACCACCCGGATGCCGTCCCGCCCGTCCAGCAGGGCGGTGAGGCCGGCCCGTACGACGGGGTTGTCGTCGGCCACCACGACCCGCAGCGGCTCCGGGGGCTCCGGCACCGGCCCGGCGGGGAGGGCCGGGGGGCCCTGGGCGCCCGGGGGACCCGGCGGGGCGGCTTCGGGCGCCCCGGTTCCGGGGTGCGGCACACGGGTGCGGTCGGCGGGCATCCGTGGCCTCCTCTCTGTTCTCCGGGTCTCCGGGTCTCCGGGGTGGGCGGTACGCGTTCCACCGGACTCGACCGGACGGACGGTGACGGGCTCAGCGCGGCCGGGAGGCGCCCGCGGACGGCCGGGGCCCGGCGGGCCCCCGGGCGACGGCCGGGGCGCGCGGCGGAGCGGCACGCAGCGCGGCGACGGGAAGCTCCACGCGTACCTCCGTCCCGGTCGCCCCGGCCATGGCGGTCAGGCCGGTCGTCCCGGCCGCCCCGGTCGGGGAGCGGCCCCGGCCGATGTCGATCCGGGCGCCGATCGAGGCGGCCCGCTCCACCATGCCGACCAGCCCGAAGTGCCCGGTGTCGGCGAGGGTTTCGAGGGTGGTGCCAGCCGGAAGCCCCCGTCCGTCGTCGCGCACGCTCAGCCGGAGGTCGCCGTCCAGCACCCCGAGGGCGACCTCGACGGCCGTGCACCGGGCGTGCCGGCCCGCGTTCTCCAGGGCCTCCGCCGCGATGGCCAGCAACTGCCGGGCCACGGGCCGGGGTACCGGCGGCGCGGCCCGGTCACCGGTCCGGCGGAACGCCGTCGGCAGGCCGTACCGCTGCTCGAAGTCCTCCGCCATGGCGAGGAGTTCGCCGGCCAGGTCGTCGCCGTGGGTCAGCCCGGACGACCGGCGGAGGTCGGAGAGCAGCTCCCGGGCCTCGGCCGCCGCGCGCCGGGCGGACCGGGCGACCAGTTCGGCCTGGCGTCCGACGGTGGCCGGATCGGTGCGGGACGCCGAGTGGGCGAGGCCGTCGGCCGCGAGCGCGAGCCCGTACAGCGTCTTGGCCACCGAGTCGTGCATCTCCCGGGCCAGCCGCCGCCGTTCCGCCTCGACGGCCTCGTTCACCGCGAGCCGGGCGCGGGTCTCGGTGAGCGCCTGGCTCGCCCGGCCGAACCGGAGCAGCAGATTGCGCAGGGTGACGCCGAGCGCGCCGGTGATGACACAGAAGCCGGGGAGCAGCAGGGCCGTGGCGTCACCGGCCGACAGCTTCGGATCGGCGGCGTACACACCGAAGACGATCAGCGTCTGGAGGGCGGCGAAGACCGCGGCCACCCGCCAGCCCCGGATCAGCCCGGCCAGCAGCGGCGTACAGACGGTGACATAGGCGAGGGTGGACTCCGGGGTGGCCGTGACCAGGAGCAGGGCGCCGAAGGCGGTGTCGACACCCAGCAGCCAGGGGTGGCGCAGCAGCAGCGGCCCGAAGCGCTCCCAGTCCCGGAAGAGGGCGTACGAGACCATGAAGGTGACCAGGACGGCGGCACCGACCAGCCACTTCGCCAGGCCGTCGGCGGCGCCGTCCACGGCGAACGGGGTCGCCATGCCGATCATGGCCAGCCGGAGGCCGAACACCTGGCGGCAGAGCGCCTGGAGGGCGTTGACCTGGAGGGCGACCCCCGGGCGGTCTCCGGGGCGGTCTCCGGGCCCGGGCCCCCTGCCGGTCCCGGCGGCTCCGGGGAGCCCGGAAGATCCGGAAGGTTCGGGCGTGGCTCCGGCGGCACCGGAGATTCCGGTGGCCGGTCCGCCGCGCGGCCGTGGCGACCGTAACCCTCTCAACGCCCTGAATCCCATGGCCGGTTCCTCCTCCCTCGCACCTGCCGGGTCTCGCGGATCTCGCGGGTTGTCGTGGCTCGGGCCTCGCGAGTCCTCGTGTGGCCCGGGTGCTCAACCGCCGGTCAGGAAGCCGAAGTCCACATCGGCGCCGTAGACGAAACCGGCGGTCAGCAGTACCAGGGTGCCCGGCAGCAGGAAGGTCGTCACGGCGAAGGTGGCCTTCGGCACCGCCCTGGCGGCCTTGCGGCGGGCGTTCTGGGCGTCGGTGCGGCGCATGTCGTTGGCGATCTGGATGAGCGTGTCGACGATCGGGGCACCCAGCTCCTCCCCCTGCTGGAGGGCGGTGACGAACATCGCCACCTGCTCGGAGTCATTGCGCCTGCGCAGCTCCTCGAACGCCTGCCGGCGGCTCATGCCCATGTCCATCTGGCGCAGGGTGATACGGAGTTCGTCCGCCCAGGGGCCCTGGTACTTCTCGGCCACCCGCTCCAGCGCCTGCCGGAAGCCGAGGCCGGCCGAGACGACCACCGCGAGGACGTCCAGGAAGTCGGGCAGGGTGCGTTCGATGTGGTCCTTGCGCACCCGGATCGCGGACCAGATGCCGACCTCCACCCAGAAGAACCCGAAGGCGAGCAGCAGCAGGGTGAGGATCACCTGCCCGCGCAGCACGGTGGTGAGGGCCCCGAAGAGGCCGAGCGCCCCGTAGACGGCGCGGCGGGCGGCGTACCGGTCGATGGTGAGTCCGGCCGGGTTGCCCGCCAGGTCGATCCGGCGGCGCTTGCGGGCCACCGCCCGGGGGCCCATCATCCGCAGCACCAGCGGGGCCCAGCGCATGCCCAGGCGGTCCACGGCCGAGCCCACGGCCCCGGTCCGGGTCGACCCCACCTCCAGGGCGAGCGCCAGGTCGTCGGGGAGCCGGACGTCGGCCCGGTACATCCGGACGCCGTGCAGCGCCCCGTACACCGCGAGACCGACGACGGCGGCCAGCAGCAGTCCCATTCTCAAGTCCTCCAAGTCCTCCGAGCCCTTTCGGGCCCGCTCAGACGTCGATCCGGGACAGCCGGCGGATCACCACGAAGCCGACCGCGTACAGCACGAGCGCGACCACCACCGCCGCCTGCCCGACGCCGGCGCCGGTCATCCGGTCCAGCGCCCCGGGCATCACCGCGTTCATCAGCAGCATGGCGCCGAATCCGAAGACCGGTACGGCGTAGGCGGTGACCGTCACCTGGGAGAGCTGGGTGCGGACCTCGCGGCGGGTCTCCTTCCGCTCCTCCAGCGTCTCGGTGAGGTTGCGCAGGGAGCTGACGACCGTACCGCCGGCCCGGTTGGAGAGGACCAGCGTGGTGACCAGGACGACGAGTTCGCGGGACGGCAGCCGCTCGGTCAGCTCCGCCAGCGCGTCCTCCAGGGACTCCCCCACCGCCAGTCGGCGGGCCACCCGGGCCAGTTCCTCGCCGGCCGGGTCCTCCAGTTCCTCGGCGGCCATGGAGAGCGCGGTGCGCAGCGCCAGGCCGGCCTGGGTGGCGTTGGCCAGGATCCGGGACAGCTCGGGCAGTTGGTTGATGAAACGCTCGGTGCGCTTGGCCCGCTGCCAGTTGAGGAACGTATGGGCGCCCCAGAGCCCGGCGAGCGCGGCGACCGGTCCGAAGAAGGACGCCAGCAGCGACGCGGCGAGCACCCAGAGGCCGGCCGCGCAGACCAGCGCGCCGACCGTGAACTCACCGGGGGTGACCGTCAGTCCGGTCGCGGCGAGCTTGCGCTCGATCCGGCGGCCCGCCCGGGTGGTGCGGAGCCACCGGTCGAGCCGGCGGAACCGGCGGCGGTGCCCGGGTGCGGGCGGCAGCTCGGCCCGGGCGAGCCGGTCCACCAGCTCCTGGTGCTCGGCCCGGCCCCTGGCGTAGGCCCGCAGCCCCAGGACGCCGAGAAGACAGGCGAGCAGCGCGATGCCGAGGGTGGGCAGGGTGAGGGAGGACGTCTGGGACATCGGGGGCTACCTATCGGGCCTCTCGCATGTAGAGCTGGTGGTCGTCGGCGGCGACTCCGAACGCCTGCGGCACCGGCTGGCCCGCCAGATAGAGGCGCTCGGCCAGCCGGCGCGGCAGCGGGAAGTACTGGAACCGTCCGTGCACCCGGCCGTCGGCGGCCGGCGGCAGGGCGTCGAAGCGGACCAGCGAGACGATCCGGTAGGCGTCCCGGCCGTGGGACTCCAGGCAGACGATCTCGGTGACCCGGCGGGAGCCGTCCGGGTGCCGGGTCAGCTGGACGATGATGTCCACGGCGCTGTTGATCTGGTCGTGCAGCGCCTCGAAGGGGACGTTCACCTCGGACATCGACGCCAGCGTCTGGAGCCGCATCAGCGCGTCCTCGGCGCTGTTGGCGTGCACCGTGGCGAGCGAGCCGTCGTGGCCGGTGGACATGGCCTGGAGCATGTCCAGCGACTCGCCGCCCCGGACCTCGCCCACCACGATCCGGTCGGGGCGCATCCGGAGGGAGTTGCGGACCAGGTCGCGGATGGTGATCCGGCCCTTGCCCTCGACATTGGCCGGCCGGGACTCCAGCCGGATCACATGGCTCTGCTGGAGCTGGAGTTCGGCGGAGTCCTCGATGGTGATGATCCGCTGGTCGTCCGGGATGAAACCGGAGAGCGCGTTGAGCAGGGTCGTCTTCCCGGTGCCGGTGGCGCCCGAGACAATGATGTTGAACCTGGCCTGGACGAGCCCGGAGAGCAGGAAGAGCATCTGCTCGTCCAGCGACCCGACGGTGATCATCTCCTGGAGGGTGAACGCCCGGGGGAAGCGGCGGATGGTGAGGGTGGCCCCGGAGAGCGCCAGCGGCGGGATGATCACATTGACCCGTTCCCCGCTGGGCAGCCGCGCGTCCACCATCGGATTCGCCTCGTCCACCCGCCGGTTGACGGTGGAGACGATCCGCTCGATGGTCTGCATCAGCTGCTCGTGCGAGCCGAAGCGCAGCGGGAGCCGCTCCACCCGGCCGCCCCGCTCGACGAAGATCTGGTCCGGCCCGTTGACCATGATCTCGGTGATGGAGGCGTCCTCCAACAGCGGTTCCAGGATGCCGAGTCCGAGTGCCTCGTCCACCACCCGCCGGATGAGCTGGGCGCGTTCGAGCGTGGAGAGGACCGGGCCCTCGCGGCTGATGAGATGGCCGAGCACCCGTTCCAGCCGGGCCCGGCGCTCGGCCGCGGCCAGCGAGGACATCTCGGCGAGGTCGATCTCCTCCAGGAGCTTGGCCCGGTAGGTGGCGACGAGATGGCCGTCCTCGGCGCCGCCCGCGCTCTCCTCGGGGGCGGTGATACGTGACCGCAGACTCATACGGCTCCTCCTGCTTCCGCTGCGGGGCGCTGCCGGCTGTCGCGGGGCGGGCGGGGGCTCACCGGCTCGGCAGGGGCATGGTGGCGCTCCGCTCGACCGGGCCCCAGTCCAGGCCGGGCACGATGACGGGGATCCGGACGCGCGCGGTGTACGTCACATCCCTGGCGCCCTCGCTCGGGGAGAAGTCGCTGTTCCGGGCGAACCAGCCGCCCATGGCGCTCCGCCCGGCCTGCTCGGGGCTGGTCTCCGGCCGGTCGGTGGCGGCCATCCGGGCGGCCGCCCGGGCGCCGGTGCCCGCCTGGTTGGCGGCGTACGCGGCCGCGCCGAGCTGGATGGCCAGCAGGCCGACCAGGAGCAGCAGCGGGAGGAAGCCCAGGTACTCGATGGCCACCTGGCCCCGGTCGGAGGCCGCCCGCCCGGCCCGGTCGGGGCTGCGGTCGTGCAGGTCGCGGTGCCGGGCGCGGGTCCCGTTCGGGTCGCGGTGCCGGGCCCGGGGCCGGTCGGGGTTCCGGAGCCCGTGGCGATAACCGGTCCGGTCACGGCCGGGGGCCGGCCACCCGGCACGGTCGGGGGCGTGGCGGGTCCGGGACCCGGGGGTGGGTTCCGTCTGCGGGGGCGCGCTCATGGCCGGTCCTCCTTCACCGCGGCCGCCCGGCCGTGCACGGCGAGCGGGAAGTCCAGGACGCCGGGCACCAGCACCGGCACATTGAGCGTGATGGTCGCGCCGTACATCCCCGGCCCGCCGCCGGAGCCGCAGCCGTAGCCGGCCCGTCCGGCCCAGGCGCCGGGCAGGTCCTCGCGGGCCGCCGCCGCGCAGGCCCCGTCCCCGCCGTCGCCCGCGCCGGCCCGGGCGCCCGCGTCGGCCGCGTTGCCCGCCAGGCTGAAGGTGTAGCCGATCAGTACGCACTGCCAGATCGCGACCAGCAGCAGCAGGATCAGCGGCGTCACGCCCACGAACTCGATGGCCGTCTGCCCCCGGTCACGGCCCGCCCAGCGGGTCCCGGGCGCCCGCCGGGCACCTGACACCCGCTGTTTCCGGCCCGCCCAGCAGGCCCCGCGCGAACACCGGTTCCGATCCTGGTCCGCCCAGCGGGTCCCGGACGTCCGCTGATTCCGGTCCCGGCCCCGGTCCGCCCAGCGGCCTCCGGGCAACCAACGGCTCCGGCCAGTCCGGCCGTTCCGGCGGGCCCGGGCGGCCTCGCCGGACGCGCAGGCCCCGGTCCGCGACCCCGCCCCCACCGTGCTCATCGTTCAACCAGCTCCCTCGGTACGGGGGCCGGTGCCGGCCCCGCGGCGGCGGCGCTGACGGCCGATCGCCCCCCGGTCGCCCCGGAGCCCGCCGCCCCTGGCTCCCCGGGCGGCCGGTTCGGCCGGCTTCACCAGCTCCAGTTCGGCGGCCAGCGCCCAGAGGGCATGCTTCACCGTGCTCCGGGCGTCGAGCTCATGGAGGCGGCCGGTGTCCACCACCCGCTGAAGCTCCTTGAAGGCGGCGGGGACCGTCGTACCGGCCACCCGGGTGCCGGTGATCCGCCGGATCAGGGCGGGCTGGATCTCGGTGCCCCGGCCGTACCGGTTCACCACCGTGACCGTCTCCTCGGCCTTCCGGATCTGGAGCCGGTCCCAGAGCCGTACGACCCGCTTCGCCCCGCGCACCGCCACCACGTCCGGGGTGGTGACCAGCAGCGCGACGTCCGCCATCTCGATGGCGGCGGCGTTGGCCCCGTGCATCTGGCTGCCGCAGTCCACCACCACCAGTTCGTAGCGGGAGCGCAGGGCGCCGACGATCCCGCGCGCCGAGCGGTCGGTGACCTCCTCGCCCCGCTCCCCCTCGGCCGGGGCCAGCAGCAGGGCGAGCCCCGACTCATGACCGAAGACGGCGTCCGCCAGGACCCGGGGCGAGATGTCGGTGATGGCGGCCAGATCGGCCAGCGAGCGGCGGAACTGCACATCCAGGTACGACGCCACGTCGCCGGCCTGGAGGTCCAGGTCCACCAGCGCCGTGTTCCGGCCCGACGCCGCGGCGGCCAGCGCCAGGTGGACGGCCGTGAGGGTGGTGCCGACACCGCCCTTGGCGCCGGTGACCGTGACGACCGTGCCGCCCGGTCCCGCGACCAGTTCGGCGCCCCCGCCGAGATGGCGGCGGACCCCGGCGGCCCACTGGGCGGCGGCCTGGACCCGATGGGCCAGCTCCTCGTATCCGAGCGGCAGGGTGACCAGGCCCCGGGCGCCCGCGTCCATGGCCGCCGAGAACAGCCCGGGGCCGGCGTCCCCGGTGATCAGCACGACCCCGACGGCCGGGAAGCGGAGCGCCACCTCGCGGATCAGCTCCAGCGCGGGGACCGGCCCGATGCGCTCGTGCACCAGCACGACCTCGGGGAGTTCGTCGAGGGAGTCGGCCGCCAACCGCGCGAGCGTGTCGACCAGTTGGGTCGAGTCGCCCACCGGGGCGGCCGGTTCGGTGGCGGGGAGCTGGCTGAGGAGGGTGATGACGGACCGGGCCGCGTCGGCGTCCCCGACCGCCGGGAGGATTCGTGTGGTCATCCCCGTCCTCACTTGTCCTTGTCGAGGGTGTAGGTGCGGTCCGCCGGGGGGACCGGGGTGGTGCTGCCGGGGGCGACGAGGGCGAGGCGCACGTGCTCCGCGAAGGACTCGGCGTAGGCCACCCGCTGGGTGTCCAGGGTGCCGAGCGCGAAGGTGATGGGGACGGCCTCGGTGGCCCGGCCGGACCTGCTCTCCCGGTCGGGCTCCAGCGCCGTGAGCCTGCCGACGTCCAGAACCCGGGCGTGCGAGACGATGACCCGGGACTGCGGGGACCGGGCGGCCTGCTTCTCCCGGTCGCCCGCGAAGGTGGCGTAGATGTTCACCGTCGCCCCGGGAGTGATCTTCCCGGCCACCCCGGTGGCGGCGTCGATCATGATGGCGATCTCCTGCTCCCCGGGGCGGAGGGCCGGCCGCTGGACGACCATGTCGTCCTGGAGGAGCGAGCCCGCGCGGAGCCGGGTGACGGCGATCTTGCCGCTGATTCCGGAGAGGTCGGTGACGGCGGTGCGGGGCAGCCAGCGCTCCGGCATCGAGATCTTCTCGAACTGCCCGGTGCCCAGGGCGGTGTAGGGCGCCACATCGCTCTTGACCCGGTATGCCGTCACCTCGGGGCCGACCTTGGAGTTCACGTCACCGATGACCGACAGCACTCCGGCGAACGCCGCGAAGGCGCAGAGAACCGACAGCAGAAGGAGTATGACGCCGCGGCGCTGGCGGGAGTTCATGGCCGTACAACCTCGATCAGTTACCGGGACGGTCAGTTACGGGAACGGGCAGTTACGAGAACGGGCAGTTACGGGAACGGGCAAGAAGAAGGATCGGGCGGAAGAAGGATCGGGACGGGCGGTCACGGGGGCGGGCGGTTGCCGGGACGGGTGGTCACGGGGACGGGCGGGAGAGGGACCGGGACGGACGGGGACGCGACGGGCCCTGGCGCACGGTCGCGGAGTCCGGGCGTACGGTCCCGGGGGCCGGGCCCGGCGGCGCCGAGACCGGGCGCAGGGGTGCGGAACAGAAGCCGCAGCGGTCGCCGATCAGCTCCAACCCGCACCAGTGGCAGTTCTCCCGCCGGACCGACGCGACCAGTTGGTAGAGCACCGAGACGTCCGGCAGATGGGCGGCGAACTCGACCAGTCCGGTGGTGCCCCACCACCGTGCCGAGCCGGCGGGCAGCGGCACCTCCTCCACGGCGCCCGTCACCTGCCAGGCGGGGGCGAGCACCGTCTCGGGCCAGTCGCTGCCGAGCCGGCCCCGGGCGACGAGCAGCCGGGTGGCGAACCCCGGGCCCGGCGGTACGTCCGCGCCCTGGCCGATTTCGGCCAACCGCGGTTCCGGCCCGGCGAGTACGGCGAACCGGGCACCCGGCAGCCAGCCCTTGACATGGGCCTTCAGCCCGACGGGGATCCGGTCGAGCTTCGCCACCGAGCCGAGCACGGCGCCGGTGTACACATAGTGCGCCAGCAGCCGGCCCGCCGAGGCCAGCACACCGGGGCTGAAATCGCACCCCGCCAGCTGGCGGAGCTGCCGGACGACGACCGCCACCCCGAGGGGCGGCAGATCCAGGCTCAGCAGCGCGATACGGTCGCTCTCCAGCACGGCGCGGACCATGCGCAGCCGCCGCTCCTCCTCGGCCGCCACCGCCGCGGAGTGGACGACGATGACATGATCGCGCTGCTCCAGCAGGGCCTGCATGTGGTCGACCGCCGAGTCCAGCGACTGGTCACGCGCCCCGGGGAGCACCGCGGCAGCCGGGGTCTGGCGGTCGCTGGGCGGTAACACCAGATCAGCACTGGTGACCGCAATGGCTGTCGGCACGTATGGATTCCCGTCCGCTCCAGCCACCGGGCACCCGGCGGCCGCAGATCGTTCGTTACGCAGTGCTGTTGCATGAGCACTGTATCCACGACTTCCGGATGGGAGAACACCCGTCTTTTCAAGCCGGGTTCCGGCGCGAACGCCAATCAGCGGCAAACCGGTGCAGAGCGGGCGCGATATCGAACAGGTCGTCCCTTACCGGATCCCGCCGTACGGGACACGGTTCGTCCCGCCCGGCAACACCGCGACTCCCGCCAGGGGTTGACAAGCCTATTGGTCTGGACCAAATTCGGCGCAGCGAAAACCCCCACCTCACCCCCCACCCCCCGCTCCGTTCCCACCCCATCCGCCCCCACCGGAGGCAGCACATGGACCGCACCAGAGGCAGTTCGTCCCCCACCAGGAGCAGGTGGCTTCCCGGCGCGCTGGCGCTCGCGCTGGGCGCCGGGCTCGGGCTGGCCGGCGGGACCGGCGGCGCGCTGGCGGCCGAGCCGGCGGCCGGTCCCGGAGCGGCCCACCGGAGTGGCGCCGCCCAGGCGACCGAGCAGGTGGCCGAGCAGGCGGCCGACCTGAACGTGGCCAGGAACGCCGGGTTCGAGTCCGGGCTGAGCGACTGGTCCTGCGGCACGGGCGGCGCGGTCACGCAGGCGCCGGTGCGCACCGGGACCGGCGCGCTGCGCGGGACGCCCGCCGGACAGGACAACGCCCGCTGCGCCCAGGTCGTCCGGGTGAAGCCCGACTCCAGCTACACGCTCAGCGCCTGGACCCAGGGCGGGTACGCCTACCTGGGCGCGACCGGCACCGGGACGACCGATGTGTCCACCTGGTCGCCCGGCTCCGGCGGCTGGCAGCAACTGACGACACGGTTCACCACCGGGGCGGCCACGACCTCGGTCACCGTCTACACCCACGGCTGGTACGGGCAGGCCCCGTACGTCGTCGACGACCTCTCCGTCTTCGGGCCCGACGGGGGCGGCGGCTCCGACCCCGGCCCCGCCGTGCCCGCCGCCCCGGCCGGGCTGACGGCCGGCGGAGCGACCTCCTCGTCGGTGACGCTGAACTGGAGCGCGGTGAACGGGGCCACCGGCTACCACGTGTACCGGGACGGCGCCCGGGTCCAGTCGGTGAGCGGCACCTCGGCCACCGTGACCGGGCTGGCCGCCGACACCGCGTACGGCTTCCAGGTCACCGCCGCCAACGCGGCCGGTGAGTCGGCCCGTTCGGCCACCGTGACCGCCCGGACCGCTCCCGGCTCGCCCGGCCCGGGCCCCGGCCCGAACCCGGCCGTGCCCCGGCACGCGGTCACCGGCTACTGGCAGAACTTCGACAACGGCGCCACCGTCCAGAAGCTGCGGGACGTGCCGGCCCAGTACGACATCGTCGCCGTCTCCTTCGCGGACTCCACGGCGGTGCCCGGCCAGATCTCCTTCACTCTGGACCCGGCCGTGGGCTATGCCTCGGTGGCCGACTTCAAGGCCGACATCGCCGCCAAGAAGGCCGCCGGTGTGTCGGTGATCCTCTCGGTGGGCGGGGAGAAGGGCAATGTCACGATCAACAGCGACACCTCCGCCACCGCCTTCGCGGACAGCGCCTGGGCGCTGATGCGGGAGTACGGCTTCAGCGGGGTGGACATCGACCTGGAGCACGGGATCAACTCCACCTATCTGGCCAGGGCGCTGCGCGGGCTCGCGGCCAAGGCCGGCTCCGGCCTGGTGCTGACCATGGCACCGCAGACGATCGACATGCAGTCCACCGGGACCGAGTACTTCAAGACCGCCCTCGCCGTGAAGGACATTCTCACGGTGGTCAACACTCAGTACTACAACAGCGGTTCGATGCTGGGCTGCGACGGCAAGGTCTACTCGCAGGGCTCGGTGGACTTCCTCACCGCGCTCGCCTGCGTCCAGCTGGAGGGCGGTCTCGACGCCTCCCAGGTCGGCCTGGGCGTACCCGCCTCCGGCCGGGGCGCCGGCAGCGGCTACGTACCGCCCTCGGTGGTGAACAACGCGCTGGACTGCCTGGCCCGGGGCACCAACTGCGGTGCGTTCAAGCCGTCGAAGACCTACCCGGCGCTGCGCGGCGCGATGGCCTGGTCCACCAACTGGGACGCCACCGCCGGCAACACCTGGTCGGGCACGGTCGGACCGCACGTCCACGACCTGCCGTGACAGCCCCTGGTGGCGGGGCCCGTCTCCGGCCCCGCTACCAGGGCAGTTCGCGGACCTGCTGGACGCAGAGGACGACGAAGAGCACGCCTGCCAGGACGAGCATTCCATTGCTCAGCCACCCGTTGCGCCACTCACGGGGCGTACGGGAGGAGTTGAGCAGCCAGACCAGGGTCAGCGCCAGGAACGGCATGAAGAAGGCGCCGATCACCCCGTACACGATCACCAGCCCGAACGGCTCGTCCAGGAAGAGCAGGCTGATCGGCGGGAAGGTGAGCCAGAGGAGGTACGCCCGGAACGGCAGCGACCGCTCCCGGGCCCCCGAGGCCACCGCCACCCCGCCGTCCGGCCCCGGGCCCGAGCCCGGGTGATCCGCCGCCGGGCCCGCCGCCCCGGCCATGACCGGGTCCGGGCGGCCCGGGTCACCCGCCACCGGGCCCTCCACCGCCGGAGCCGTAGCCGATCGCGGGTCACCCGCCACCGGAGCCGTCGCCGGAGCCAGGTCCAGATCCAGGTCCGGAGTCCCGGCGGCGGCCCGGGCGCGGAAGTTGGCCACGAAGTCCGCGAACATCAGGCTCACCCCCTGCCAGACCCCGATCAGCGAGGTGAAGGAGGTGGCGAAGAAGCCGACCAGGAAGAGCTTGGCGGTCGCCGTCCCGTACCGCTCGGCCAGGATGTCGCTGAGCGACAGCAGCCCCCGGTCGCCCTTGGCCAGCGCCACGCCCGAGGAGTGCAGCAGCTCCGCGCCGACGAAGAGCATCGCCACCACGAAGACGCCGGTGGTGACATAGGCGACCCGGTTGTCCAGGCGCATCACCCGCATCCACCCGGCGTCGGTCCAGCCCTTGGCGTTGACCCAGTAGCCGTACGCCGCCAGGGTGATCGTGCCGCCGACGCCGCCGATCAGGCCCAGGGTGTAGACCAGCGAGCCGTCCGGCAGGACGGGCACCAGACCGGCGAGCGCCGGGCCGAGGTGCGGGGCCACCCGGACGGCCAGATAGACCGTGACCACGAACATGACGCCCACCAGCACGGTCATGACCTTCTCGAACACCGCGTACCGGTTGAACCAGACGAAGACCAGCCCCACCAGCCCGCACAGCACGCCCCACCACCGCAGGTCCATGACGTCCGGGAAGAGCGCGCCCAGCGGCAGCGCGCTGGAGGACATGGCGGCGGCGCCGTAGACGAAGCCCCAGATGGCGACGTAGCCGATGAAGTAGACGCTGGTCCAGGGGCCGAGGCTGCGCCAGCCGTCGAACAGGGTACGTCCGGTGGCCAGGTGCCAGCGCCCGGCCGCCTCGGCCAGCGAGATCTTGACCAGGCAGCCGATGACGGCCGCCCAGAGGAGCGTGTAGCCGAACCGGCTGCCCGCGATCAGGGTGGCCACCAGGTCGCCCGCGCCGACCCCGGTGGCCGCGACGACGATGCCGGGGCCGATGTGCCGCCAGCCCGCCCCGCGTGGTGGCGCGCCGGCCGCCGCCGGGCCCGCCGCCGTCCGCCCGTCCGCGCTCTCCGCCGGGCCCGCCACCGCCTGCCGCTCCGCGCTCTCCGCCATGCCGTACCGCCGCCCTCCGGTCGTACCCCGTGCCCTGCCCATGGCCGGACCCCGGCCCTAGGCCCTGTCTGACAAATGTCGCCTGGGTGCCGACGCCCTTCGGGCGGACGACGCTCTTTGTCAGACAGGACCTGGTCCGCTCCCGGCGCCCGGGGCGGGCCGGCCGTGACCGCACGGCCACCAAATCCGGTACCGGGTGATCGCGCAAGACCGCCACGGGGAACAGGTGCGGGGACCGGGGTGACCGAACTGCGACCTTGACGTGCCCACGCCACAGTCGCACCATGCCTCGCACGGGGACACCCCCCGTACCCCCCACTCAGGAGACAGCATGCGACTTCGCATCCGCGGGAAGCTCGGCCCGCGCGCGAGCCGGACCGCCGCCCTCACGGCGGTGCTGGCGCTGGCCCTCGCGGCGCCGCTCGCCACCGCCGCGCCCGGCGGCCCGCCGTCGGCGCCCACCGCCTCCACGGAGGAGGTGGTCCGGCAGTACGAGATCCACGGCCCGGCCACCCCCGCCGAACGCACCGCCCTCACCGCCACCGGTGTCGCCATCGACGAGGTGCACGAGCACTCGGTCGTGGTCAGCGCCGACGCCGAGCAGGCCGCCCGGCTGCGGGCCCGGGGCCATCAGCTCAAGGCCCTGCCCGCGCCCCCGGACCGGCGGATCAAGGGGGAGGCCGTCCAGCCGATGGACTTCCCGTCCGCCGACTCGCGCTACCACAACTACGCCGAGATGAACGCGGAGATCGACCAGCGCATCCGGCAGTACCCGAACCTGATGAGCAAGCGGGTCATCGGCAAGAGCTACCAGGGCCGGGACATCATCGCCGTCAAGGTCAGCGACAACGTGGCCACCGACGAGAACGAACCCGAGATCCTCTTCACCCACCACCAGCACGCCCGTGAGCACCTCACCGTCGAGATGGCGCTCTATCTGCTGCGGGAGTTCGGCGCCGGCTACGGCTCCGACGCCCGGATCACCAACATGGTGAACAACCGCGAGATCTGGATCGTGCCCGACCTCAACCCGGACGGCGGCGAGTACGACATCGCCGGCGGCTCGTACCGCAGCTGGCGGAAGAACCGGCAGCCCAACTCCGGCTCGTCCAACGTCGGTACGGACCTCAACCGCAACTGGGCCTTCAAGTGGGGCTGCTGCGGCGGCTCATCGGGCTCGACCGGCTCGGAGACGTACCGCGGCCGGGCCGCCGAGTCGGCACCCGAGGTGAAGGTGGTCGCCGACTTCACGCGCTCCCGGGTGGTCGGCGGGAAGCAGCAGATCAAGGCGGCCATCGACTTCCACACGTACAGCGAACTGGTGCTCTGGCCCTACGGCTACACCTACGACGACACCGCGCCCGGCCTGACCGCCGACGATCGGGACGCCTTCGCCACGGTCGGCCGCAAGATGGCGGCCAGCAACGGTTACACGCCGCAGCAGTCGAGCGATCTGTATGTCACCGACGGGTCGATCGACGACTGGCTGTGGGGCAACCAGAAGGTCTTCGCGTACACCTTCGAGATGTACCCGACCGGCGCCGGCGGGGGCGGCTTCTACCCGCCCGACGAGGTGATCGAGCGGGAGACCGCCCGGAACCGGGACGCGGTGCTCCAGCTGCTGGAGAACGCGGACTGCATGTACCGATCGATCGGCAAGGAGCAGCAGTACTGCTCCTGAACTTCGGTCGGCAGGCAGGCCCGTGAGCCGGTGGACGGGCCCATGGACGGGCCGGTGGGCGGGGCGGTGGGCGGGGCGCGGCACGGCGGACGTCCGTACCGCGCCCCGCCGCCGCTCGCTCCACCTCCGCTCGCCCGGCCGCCGCCCGGCCCGGCACAACGCGGCCTCGCCCCGCCCGCTCAGTCCAGGACGGCGAGGGCGTCGATCTCGATGAGCAGCCCCGGCGGCAGCCCGACATAGACGGTGGTGCGGGCGGCGGGGGCGACGGTGAGATCCGCGAAGTAGGCGTTGTAGATCTCGTTCATCTCCGCGAAGTGCTCCACCTCGGTGAGATAGACCCGGATCATCAGCACGTCGTCCCAACTCGCCCCGCCCTCCCGCAGGATGGCCTCGACATTGGCGAAGGTCCGGAGGGTCTGCTCCCGGAGCGTCGGCCCGGCGGGCACCGGCGGCTTCCCCGGCTCGGCGGGCAGAAAGCCGACCTGGCCCGCGACTTGGAGGATGTTGCCCTTCCGGACGCCGTGCGAGAACTTCGCGGGCGGGGCGGTGTGGGTGGCCGGGGTGAGCGCGATCTTCTCGCTCGACCCGAGCTTCTTCCCGGCCCGTTCGGTCTGCTCGGTCTTCCCGGTCTGCTCGGTCCTCCCGGTCTGCTCGACCTGCTCGGTCTTTCCGGTCTGCTCGGTCATGTCGGTGGTGACCTGGCCTTTCTCGTGGTGCGGAACGGTGGTGGACGTCAGGCGGCCGGCGGGGCGCCGGAGTACTCACGGCTGACCGCCTCGGCGGTGCGGCGCACCAGCGGGAGCAGGGCGAGCAACTCCTCGGTGCCGATCACCACATTGGGCGCGGAGACGGACATGGCGGCCACCACCCGGCCGTCGGCCCCCCGAATGGGCGCGGCCACACAGTTGATGGACTCCTCATGGCCGCCGAGGTCGGTGGCCCAGCCCTGGGCGCGTACGGTCGCCAGCTCCTTGAGGAAGGCGGCGGCGTCCGGCGTCGAACGGGGCGTGTAGGCCGGGTAGTCGAGCCGCTCGGCGAAGGACCGGCGCTCGGGTTCGGGGAGATCGGCCAGGAGCAGCTTGGCGACGGCGGCGACCGTGATGGCGACCGGCTTGCCGATCCGCGAGTACATCCGGACCGGGTAGCGGCTCTCCACCTTGTCGATGTAGAGCACCTCGCCCTCCTCCCGCACGGCGAGGTGGACGGTGTGACCGGTCCGCTCGCCCAGCCGTACGAGATGGGGGTGGGCGATCTCCCGGACGTCCAGGCTCTCCACCGCCTCCTGGGCGAGCGCGAAGAGGCGGGCGCCGAGGCGGTAGCGCTGGTCCTGCTGGCGGTGGACCAGGCCGTGCGCGTGCAGGGTGCGGAGCAGCCGGAGCGCGGTGGACTTGTGCACCCCGAGCCGCTCGGCCACCTGCCCCAGGTCGGCCGGGCCCTGCGCGAGCAGCGGCAGGATGCTCAGCGCGCGGTCGACGGTCTGGCTCATGACGTAGGTACCTCCTGGTCGTTCCCCGTCCAGCCGGGGGCGAGGCGCAGTGCGGCCCAGTCGGCGCCGGGCAGGGCGGCGAGCCGGTCGGCCCGGTCCCGGCCCGGCGGCGCGGCGAGGTCGCCGGGGACGGTGAGGGCGGCGGCGGCCATGAGGTGGCCGTGCCGGAGCCGGGCCCGGGGGTCCAGGCCGCGCAGGGTCGCGGAGAGGAACCCGGCCGCGAACGCGTCCCCGGCGCCCACCGGGGCGACCACCGCCACGCGCGGCGCGGGCTCGGCGTACCGGCGGTCGGCGGCCGGGGCCCCGGAGTCCCGGTGCCGGGCGCTCCCGGTGAGGGAGCCGGCCCCCTGGCCCAGCGGCGCCCGGAGAAAGAGCGTCGCGCCCTCGGCGCCCCGCTTCACCACCAGGGCGGCCGGCTCCGGGAGCGCGGCCCGCACGGCGTCCGGGCCGCGCAGCCCCCAGGCGGTCTCCGCCTCGTCCTCGCCCACGAAGACCAGGTCGGCGCCCCGGGCCAGCTCCAGCAGCACCCCGGGGCCGTCCGGAGTCCGCCAGAGCCCCGGCCGGTGGTTGACGTCGAAGGAGAGCAGCGGCCGGCCGGGGCGCCGGGCGGTGAGGTCCCGCAGCAGGGCGAGGCAGCCGTCGGAGAGGGCGGCGGTGATGCCCGAGAGATGGAGCACCCGGGCGCCCAGCAGCGCGTCGTACCCGACCGTGGCCGGGGACATCGCGGACGCGGCGGAGCCGGCCCGGTAGTAGAGGACTTCATGGGCGCCGTCGGCCCGGTCGGTGGCCGTGCGGAAGTACACCCCGGTCGGCCGGTCCGGGTCCCGCCGTACGGCACCGGTGTCCACGCCGTACCCGGCGACGGCCGCCACCAGGTGGTCACCGAACCCGTCGGCACCCACCCGGCTCACCCAGCGCACCCGGTGTCCGGCGGCGGCCAGGGCGCAGGCGACATTGGACTCGGCGCCGCCGATGGCCCGGGTGAAGACGGGCACGTCCGCGAGCCGGCCGGGGCGCGCCGGCAGAAAGGTGATCATGGACTCCCCGAGGCAGACCACCTCCACCGCCTCCCCGGCAGGGGCGCCCGCACCCGGCCGGGCCGCCGTCCCGGGCCCGGCGGCGTGGCCCGTCCCTGGCCGGGGGACGTCGTGGTCCGCCGCGACCCCCGGTACGGCGGGCCGCTCGGCCGCTGCTCCGGTCACTCGGGGCTCCTCACCGGTCGCGCCGGTCCCGGATCCGTTGACCCGGCGACGACCCGGATGCTAGACAGCAGCGAGCGATACACGCAACGACTGTTGCACAGTACGCAACGCATACGATGTCTCGCCCGTCAGCAGAGCGTGCGAATGTGCCGGTGACCCGGCACGGCGACACCGCACGGCGCCACGGCCGGAGAGGGAGCGCGATGGCCACCGACCACGACCAGCCCCATGGGAGCCCCGACGAGGGCACTCGTCCGGACCGCGCGGCGGACGAACGGGTACTCCGGCTGGCGGACGAACGGATCGACCACCGCTTCAAGGGACTGCCGCCGGACGCCGAAGGGCTGACCGTCGGCCGGCTGGCCGCCCAGCGGCGGAACCTCTTCACCGGCGGCTTCACCACCCCCGTGCTCGCCCTCTCCGCCGAGGCCCTCGACCACAATCTGCGGCTGCTGGAGACCTACGCCGACCGCCACGGCCTGGCCTTCGCCCCGCACGGCAAGACCTCGATGGCCCCGGTCCTCTTCGAGCGGCAGCTCGCCCACGGGGCCTGGGGCATCACGGTGGCGGTGCCCCATCAGGCGCGGGTCTGCCGGGCCTTCGGAGTGCGGCGGATCTTCCTCGCCAATGAGCTGGTGGACGAGGCGGCGCTGCGCTGGCTCGCCGCCGAGCTGGCCGCCGACCCGGAGTTCCGGTTCCTCGCCTATGTGGACTCGGTGCGGGGCGTGGAGCTGATGGACCGGGCGCTGACCGCCGCCGGTGCGGACCGGCCGGTGGAGGTGGTGATCGAGCTGGGCACCGGCGAGGGAGCCAGGACCGGTGCCCGCACCGAGGCCGACTGCCTGGCCGTCGCCGGGGCGGTGGCCGGGGCGCGGAGCCTGCGGCTGGCGGGGGTCGCCGGGTACGAGGGCGAGGTGCCGGACGCCACGCCCGAGGCGGTACGCGCCTGGCTGCACCGGCTCACCGAACTCGCCGTCACCCTGGACCGGTCGGGGGCGTTCGGTCCCGAGCTGGACGAGATCGTGGTGAGCGCGGGCGGCAGCGCCTGGTTCGACACGGTGGCCGAGGTCTTCGCCGAGCTGCCGGAACTGTCCCGGCCGGTGCTGAAGCTGCTGCGCTCGGGGGCGTACGTCTCCCACGACGAGGGCCACTACCGCGAGCTGACCCCGTTCAACCGGGTGCCCGGGGAGGGCGCGCTGCGGCCCGCCTTCCGGCTCTGGTCGCAGGTGGTGTCCCGGCCGACCGGGGAGCAGGCGTTCGTCAACGCGGGCAAGCGGGACGCGGCGTACGACCTCCATCTGCCGAGCGCCCAGGTGGTGCGCTCGGCGCGGGACGGGGCGGAGCGCCCGGCGACCGGGATCACCGTGACCAAGCTGTCCGACCAGCACGCCTGGCTCGCCACGGCGGAGGGCGCGGAGCTGGAGGTGGGCGACTGGGTGGGCCTGGGGCTCTCCCATCCCTGCACCTCCTTCGACAAGTGGCAGCTGATCCCGCTGGTGACGGCGGACGGCACGGTCACCGACTTCGTGCGCACCTTCTTCTAGGGCTTCCGGGGCTTCCGGGGCGTGCTTCCCGGGCTTCCGGGGGGCGTGCGCGCCTTCTTCCAGGGGTGAGGCGATGGAACTGGTCCTCTGCGGTGTACGGGTCGTCGACGGCACCGGCGGCCCCTCCTACCGGGCCGATGTGGGCCTGGCCGGGGGGAGGATCGCGGCGATCCGCCGGGCGGGCGAACGCTCCCTGGCCGGCGGGACGACGCTGGACGGCGACGGGCTCGCCCTCTCCCCCGGCTTCATCGACATGCACGCCCACAGCGACCTCGCCCTGCTGCGCGACCCGGCGCACGAGGCCAAGGCGGCCCAGGGCGTGACCCTCGAAGTGCTGGGCCAGGACGGGCTGTCGTACGCCCCGGTGGACGACGCCACCCTGGACCGGGTGCGCGGCGCCGTCGCGGGCTGGAACGGCGGCGGGCCCGGGGACGACTCGGTGGACTTCGACTGGCGGACGGTGGGCGAGTACCTGGACCGGCTGGACCGGGGCTTCGGCGGCCGGGGCATCGCGGTGAACGCCGCCTATCTGGTGCCGCAGGGCACGGTCCGGGCACACGCCGTCGGCTGGGAGGACCGCCCGGCCTCCGCCGCCGAGCTGGACCGGATGCGGCGGCTGGTCGCGGAGGGCCTGGAGCAGGGCGCGGTGGGCCTCTCCTCGGGGCTGACCTACACCCCGGGGATGTACGCGGACGACGCCGAACTCACCGAGCTGTGCCGGGTGGTGGCCCGGTACGGCGGCTACTACTGCCCGCACCACCGCTCGTACGGCGCGGGCGCGCTCCGGGCGTACGAGGAGATGGTGGCCCTCACCCGGGCGGCCGGCTGCGCCCTCCATCTGGCCCACGCCACCCTGAACTTCGGTGTCAACCGGGGCCGGGCGCCCGAGCTGCTGGCGCTGCTGGACGAGGCGCTGGCGGCGGGCGCCGACATCACCCTGGACAGCTATCCGTACACCCCCGGCTGCACCACGCTGGCCGCGCTGCTGCCGGGCTGGGCCGGCGCGGGCGGCCCGGACGCGGTGCTGGCCCGGCTGCGCGACGGGGCCACCGCCGAGCGCGTCCGGGTGGCGCTGGAGGAGACCGGCTCGGACGGCTGCCACGGGGTGCCGGTCGAGTGGGACACCATCGAGATCTCCGGGGTGACCGACCCGGCGCTCGGCTCCCATGTGGGCCGTACGGTGCGGGAGTCGGCGGCGGCACGCGGCGAGAGCCCGTGGACCACCGCCCGCCGGCTGCTGATCGCCGACCGGCTCGGTACGACGATCCTCCAGCATGTGGGCCACGAGGAGAACGTCCGGGCGGTGATGCGGCACCCGGCCCACACCGGCGGCTCCGACGGCATCCTCCAGGGCGCCAAACCGCACCCCCGCGCCCATGGCACCTTCCCGCACTATCTGGGCCGGTACGCCAGGGAGTTGGGCGTACTGACCCTGGAGGGGGCGGTCGCCCGGCTGACCGGCCGCCCGGCCGCCCGGCTGCGGCTGCCGGACCGGGGGCTGGTGCGCGAGGGGTACCGGGCCGATCTGGTGCTCTTCGACCCGGAGACGGTCGCGGCGGGCGCCACCTTCGCGGCCCCGCGCACCCTGCCGGTGGGTATCCCGCACGTCCTGATCGACGGCCGGTTCGTGGTCCGGGACGGCCGCCGCACCGACGTCCTGGCCGGCCGCGCCGTCCGCCGCACCCCCTGGCCGGGCCGGCCCCGCCCCTGACGAGCGGGAACCCGGCCGGCGCCGGGCTTGGACCGGCGGACGCCCCGCTCCTGACCGACCGTACCCCCGGGCCGCCGGGCGCCCCCGTCCCTCGTCCCTCGATAGGCCGGCCCCGACCGGCAGGCCGAGGTGAACGGACGACACTCGGGGGACGGCGGCTCAGAGCGGGCGGTCGGCTCCCGGGTTCGCCGGTTCCGCCGGGTTCGCGAGGCCCACCGGGTCAGCCGGGTTCGCGGGGTCCGCCGGATTCGCGAGGCCCACCGGTCAGCCGGCTCACCGGACCCACTGGCTCCGCCGCATTCGGGGGCCCGGCCGGGTGCTCCACCCCCAGCAGCCGGAGCACCTCGGTGACGACCACCGCCACCCCGCCGCCCGCCATCATGTGGTCGTCGTCCGCCGCGACGGCATGGCGGCCGTGCGGGGACCCGGGCCGCCCGGTGGGCGTGCGCGGCGGTGACCGCCGCCCGGACCCGCTCCCCCATGCCGGGCGAGGTACGACCGGCCGAGACGACCGTGACAGGTGTCTCCCCCAGCTCGGGCGGCGCCGCCTGAAGGGCCCGCAGATCCGGCACCGCCGAGCCCAGTTCGGCCGCCCGGGTACGCATGGCGGCGACCGTGAACCCCCACTCCCGCATATCGGCGGCCGCGTCGGGCGGCAGCGCGGCGAGCAGGCCCCGGCAGGCGAAGGCCAGCAGTCCGAGCCGGGCCGGCCAGGCGCTGACGAGCTGTCCCACCCGCTCCGCCCACCGGGTGGCCGAGGCGAACACCAGCTCGCACGCCTCGTCCGTGGGGTCCACCAGGACCAGCCCGGCGATCCGCCCGGGCCGCGCCCCGGCGGCCAGCCGCACCACCGGCCCGCCCCAGCTGTGCCCGACCAGCAGATACGGGTCCGGCCCGAGCTGGTCCAGCAGATCGCCCAGGTCCTCGGCCAGCCGGGCCGGCGGGCGGGGCGCCGGGGCGGCGGGCGGGGCGCCGGGGCGGCGGCCGAGCCCGCTGCGGTCGTAGGCCACCGCTCGCGCGTACCGGCCCACCGCCGTCTGGAGCGGCGCGGCGCAGGCGAGCGGCGCCGCGAGCCCGCCCTCGAAGACCACGGTCACCCCGGCTCGGCCGTGTCGCCACCGGCGCCGCCGCCACCGACCGGCCCGGCCAGCTCCCGGTAGAACAGCTCCCGGCCGTCCCGCGTCCGAGCCGTCCGCGCGGAGCCCTGGCTGTGCCCGCCGCCCCCGGTGTCGCGACCGGCCCGCCCGTCGCCCCGCTTCTCCGCCACCACGTCGACCTCCCCCGTCTCGCGTTTCCGCGTCTTCGCGTCTTCGTGTCTTCGCGCCGGTACGGCCGCCCCCCCCAGCCGTAAGTAAGGCCCCCTGACTCGCCCTCGCCACAGGGCCCCGGGATCCCCGCGCGTCAGTCCCCCACTCAGCAACCCCCGGCCCGAAAGGCTCCACTCAGCGGTCCTCCGCTCAGCGGTCCTCCGGAAGATCGAGCGCCGCCAGCCAGATCTGGTTCTCGAAGTCACCGTCACCGCACTGCCAGTACCACTGGAGCAGCACCGTCCGGCCGTCCACCCGCCAGGACCAGGACCGGCTGCCGTCTCCGTACCGCAGATACCCCCGGTCCTCCTCCGGCTCGCCGAACCGGGCGGTGAGCGGCGCCACCAGCTCGTCCGTCAGCGCGTGGAAACCCTCGGTGACCCACTCGGACAGGTAGTCGAAGGCGCCCCAGCGCTGCTCGGAGACGTAATAGCTGGCCGGCGTCAGCATCGCCCCGAACCAGCTGTGGTGCTCCAGGTCGTAGGCGTCCGCCTCGGACAGCTCGTACACGTCGTCCTCGCTGTCGAAGATCAGCGAGCGGGGCAGGAAGACCCGGGCCGGTTCGGCGAGCAGCCCGTCCACCAGATCCGCCGGATCGCCGTCCCATGCCTCCGGGCGGTCGGTGTACTCCTCCCGCCCGGGGGCGAGGAACGGCTCCGGCGGCGCGAAGGTGCCCGGCGCCGCCCCGCCCCGCCAGACGACGGCGCCCGAGGCGTCCCGGATGCGGAGCGCGGAGCCGTCAGGCGCGGCCGGCTCCACCCGGCAGATCTCCCGCCCGTCCGGGCCCACCCGGACGACGGAGCCGTCGTGGTCCAGGAAGGGGCAGGTGCCCCGGCCGTTGTCGAAGCCCACCGGCCAGCCCTCCCGGTCGGTGAGCGGCTCCCGGTGGTCCATGGGCAGGCAGGTGCCGTCCGGGCGCAGCACCCCCCAGGGGACGTCCTGGGCCTCGTCGCGGACCAGCGTGGCCCCGCAGGCGTCGAAGTCGTCGGCGTAGGCGTACCCGGGAGTGATCACCGAGGCCCCGGTGGTGTCCGCGAAGCCGTACACCGAGCCGGACCGCACCCGTATCAGCCCGCACCCCACGGCCTCGGAGACGTCGCGGCCGTCGGAGTCGACCATCACCCGCCCCCGCCCGTCGAGCCAGCCCTCGCGGTACCCGCCGGCCGGCGCCTCCAGGAACCACGCCAGCCCGTGGGCGCGGTACGCCGTGAGCCGGTGGAAACGGGGCTTCTCCACCCACGCGCCGGCCCGGTCGATCAGCCCCCACAGCTCGCCCGTCCGCGCCCCGGCGAGGCCGTCCGGACCGAAGGGCCGGACGCCGTCGAAACGGGCCGGCACCACCAGGCGCCCCGACCGGTCCACATAGCCGCACTTCCCGGTGGAGGCCAGCCGGACACCGGCGAGCCCGCAGGCGCTGAACCGGCCCACGGCGGCGTACGGCCCGGAGAGCGCCGGAGCGCCCGAGGGGTCGATCCAGCCGGGCCCGTCCTCGGTGCGTACCACCGCCAGGCCGTGCCTGAATACCGCCGTCTCGGTGAATCGCGCCGATATCACGGGCACCCCGGCCGCGTCGATGTACCCCCAGCGCCCGCCCTGCTGGAACCGTCCACGGCCGTGGTCGTCCAGCGGATGGGCGTACTGCCAGACCGGCGGTGCCACCCACCGCCCGGCCCGGTCCAGATACCCCCACCGCCCCTCGGTGTCGGCGGCGGGCGCGAGGGGACCGGCCGGCCCGTCCCCGGCGAAGGCCCCGACCGCCGTCAGATCCGGCTCCCTGACCAGCCGTCCCACCCCGTCCACCAGGGCGAACCGGATCCCGAACGGCGCGGCGCCCTCGACCGCCACCGGCAGCGGCGGCACGGGAGCGTCGGCCGGGGACGACGGCCCGGCGGGAGACGGGAGAACGGGAGGCCGGGAAGCGGGGGACGGGGCAGAAGGCAGCACGGCACCACTCCTGGAGCAGAGGACGACCCAGGTGTCGTCGTCACAGAATGTAACGGCGACCACTGACAGCGCCGCTCGCCGGCTCCCGCTCCGGCCGCCGCTCCGGCCGCCGGCCTCCGACAGCCCCGGCGACAACCGATGGCCCCGGCGGCCCTGGGGGCACCCCGACAGCCCCGGTGGCCCCGACAGCGCCGCCCGGCCGCGAGCTCCCGGCGCCCCCGGCGGCTCAGGTCCGGGCGTCCGCCCGGTCGGGCACCGGGCGGCGGGGGCCCGGCACCCGGGCACCGTCCGTCGCCGCGCCCTCCCGGCGTACCAGCAGCGCGGCCAGCAGACAGCCGAGCGCGGCCAGGGCGAAGCCGTACGCCGGGGTGTGACCGGACGGCTGGGTCACATAGCCGAGCCCCGCCGACAGCACGGCGAGCAGCCGCCCGCACCGGCCGTCCCAGGCGGTGGCGGCCACCACGGTCAGGCCCCAGAGCAGATACCAGGGCTGGACCATCGGGGAGAGCGCGACCAGCGCCAGCAGGGCCAGCCCCAGACCGTGGACCGGGTCCAGCCGGCCGCGCGCCGACCGCAGCGCCAGCAGGGCGATCACCACCAGGGCCGCCGCCAGGCCCAGCGACTGGACGGCCGACTTCACCGGCTCCGCATCGGTGCCGAGCAGCAGCCGGGCCAGTTGTCCGAGTCCCAGGCCCAGATCGCTGACGGCCGAGAGCGCGGTATGGATGGAGCCGGCCACGCTCTGGGTGCGCAGCCAGCCGAAGCCGGTGCCGGCCAGCAGCGTCGCCGCGCCGGCCACCGCACCCGCCACCAGGCCGGGCCCCAGCAGCCCCAGCGCCACCCGGCGGGCGAGCGGGCGTTCCGGGGCCGCCCGTCCGGCGAGCACCCCGATGAACGGCAGGGCGACCGCCGCCGGGGACTTGACCATCATGGCGAGCCCCACCAGCGCGGCCCCGGCGATCCACCGGCCCCGTCCGGCGAGCACCATTCCGGCCAGGAGCAGCCCGATCATCAGACCGTCGTTGTGGATGCCGCCCACCACATGCGTCAGCAGCAGCGGATTGAGCGCCCCCAGCCAGAGCGCCCCGCCCTCGTCGGTGCCGAGCCGCCGGGCCAGCCGCCGCAACGCCCAGACGATCAGCGCCAGCGCGGCCACCGCGACCAGCCGGAGGCCGAGCACGGCGGGCACGATCGTCCCGCCGGTCAGCCGGGTGACGCCCTCCGCGAGCAGCAGGAAGACCGGCCCGTACGGCGCCGGAGTGTCCGTCCAGTGCCCGCCGACACTCGCCGCGGCGGCCCCGCCGAGACCGTCCGGGTCGAGGACCGAGGGGCCCGCGCCGTACACGTCGTGCCCCTCCAGGACCATCGCGCCCTGGGCGATGTAGCTGTACACATCGGCGCTGTACAGCGGCGGGGCGACCAGCAGCGGGGCCGTCCAGCACACCAGGGTGGTCCGGGCGTGCCGGGCGGCGGCGCCGGTGCGGCCGTACCGCCACCAGGCGACGAGCAGCACGGTGAGCCCGAGGTACGCGAGCCCGGCGGCGGCCACCGTGAGGGCGGTGCCGTGCGGCACCCAGAGGCCCCAGGGGTCCCGGGCGGGCAGTGTCCCGGCGCCCCAGCCGCCCACGGCGACCGCGACGGCCCCCGCCGTACCCATCCGGCGGTACCCACCAGCGCTCCATGCCCACATGACCGGCCAACCTATCCGCCGCCCCCGCGCCCGCCCCAATCCGCACCCCCGGGCTCCGTCCCGTACCCCTACACCACCCCCTTCGCCTCAGCCCGCCCCCGCCCCCCTCTTCACCACCGCCACCACTCCCGTCAGCTCCTGTCCCCACCCTCATCGCCGGCCTCCGTCCGCCAGGACCCGACCGCCGCCGCGAAGCCGCTGTGCACGGCCAGCAGCCCGCCGTCCACCCGGAGCGAGGTGCCGGTGATCCAGGCGGCGTCCCGGGACGCCAGAAAGGCGACCGCCGCCGCCACGTCCTCCGGTTCACCCACCCGGCCGAGCGGATAGACCCGGTCCGCCAGCACGGCCAGCTCCCGTTCGCGCTCCGCCCAGTTCCGGGTGCGGATGGTGCCGGGGTCGACCTGGTTCACCCGTACGCCGCGCGGCGCCCCGTGGCCGGCCAGAGTGCGGGTCAGCGAGGCGAGTCCGGCCTTGGCCGCGCTGTAGGCGTGGCTGCCGAAGTCCTGGAGGCCGTTGACCGAGCCGATGTTGACGATCACGCCCCGCCCCGAGTCGGCCAGGTGGGGCAGGGCGGCGCGGGAGCACCGGAAGGCGCCGCCCAGCGTGGTGTCCAGGTCCCGCTCCCAGGTCTCGTCCGGCTCGTCCTCGAACCGGCGCCGGTCGCGGGTGCACGAGAACGCGTTGTTGACCAGCAGGTCCAGCCGGCCGAAGCCCGCCACGGCGTACGCCACCGCCGCCTCGACCGACGCCCGGTCCCGTACGTCGCAGTGCAGGCCGACCGCGCCGGGGAGGGCGGCGGCGGTCTCGCGGGCGCACGCCTCGTCCAGGTCCGCCAGCAGCACCCGGGCCCCCTCGGCGGTGAGCCGGGCGGCGATGGCGGCGCCGATGCCCCGTGCGCCGCCGGTGACGAGCACGCCGTACCCCGCGAAGCGCCCGCCGGCCGGGGCACCGTCCGGAAAACCCTCCGGAACGCCGTCCGGGAGGTCCGGCAGGGCGGCGGGTACCGGGTCGGGCGGGGGAACGGGAGTCGTCGCCATGCGGCGATCATGTCCCCGGCCGCCCCGTCCGCGCCAGGGTCCGGCAGCCGGACGATGCCGCCCACCGCTCCCCCACCCTCCGCCGGGGCCGGCGTGGCACAAAACACGAGGCGCGCCGGCAGGGGCGGCCGTAAGCTCGCGACATGCAGGTGATCCAGTCGACGAAGCTCGCCAACGTCTGTTACGAAATCCGCGGCCCGGTGCTGGAGGAGGCGATGCGGCTGGAGGCAGCGGGGCATCGCATCCTCAAGCTGAACACCGGCAACCCCGCCGCCTTCGGTTTCGAGTGCCCTCCCGCCATCCTGGAGGATGTCCTGCGGAATGTGGGCGACGCCCACGGCTACGGGGACGCGAAGGGTCTGCTGGCGGGCCGGCGGGCGGTGATGAGCCACTACGAGACCAAGGGCATCCCGCTCTCCGTCGAGGACATCTACCTGGGCAACGGCGTCTCCGAGCTGATCCAGATGTCGATGCAGGCGCTGCTGGACGACGGCGACGAGGTGCTGGTCCCGGCCCCCGACTATCCGCTGTGGACCGCCTCGGTCGCGCTCGCGGGCGGCACCGCGGTGCACTACCGCTGCGACGAGCAGGCCGACTGGATGCCGGACCTGGCGGACATCGAGCGCAAGGTCACCGACCGTACCAAGGCCATCGTCATCATCAACCCGAACAATCCCACGGGTGCGGTGTACGACGACGAGATGCTGCGCGGGCTCACCGAGATCGCCCGACGCCACAATCTGATGGTCTGCTCGGACGAGATCTACGACAAGATCCTGTACGACGGTACGACCCATACGCCGACCGCCGCGATCGCCCCCGACCTGCTGGTGCTCACCTTCAACGGCATGTCGAAGAACTACCGGGTGGCCGGCTACCGCAGCGGCTGGCTGGCGGTCTGCGGCCCCAAGGCGCACGCCTCCTCGTACATCGAGGGGCTCACCATCCTGGCGAACATGCGACTGTGCGCCAATATGCCCGCCCAGCACGCCATCGCCGCCGCCCTGCAGGGCCGGCAGTCCATCGAGGATCTGGTGCGGCCCGGCGGCCGGCTGCTGGAGCAGCGGGACGCCGCGTACGACCTGCTGACGCAGATCCCGGGCGTCTCCTGCGTGAAGCCGAAGGGCGCCCTCTACCTCTTCCCCCGGCTGGACCCGGCGGTCTACAAGATCAAGGACGACCGGCAGATGGTCCTGGACCTGCTGCGGGCGGAGAAGATCATGGTGGTCCACGGCACCGGCTTCAACTGGCACGAGCCGGACCACTTCCGGATCGTCACCCTGCCGAACGCCAAGGACCTCACGGACGCGGTGACCCGGATCGGCACCTTCCTGGACGGCTACAGCCAGCACTGACCCCGCCCCGGGACCCCGGGGCGTCCGGCCCCCGCCCGGCCCATCGTCCCGGAGCCGGCCGCCACCCCGAAACCCAGTTTGGGGATCGACTCAACTTTAGACTGAATCCAATGTAGGATGGCCTCCGGTACGAGAAGGAGGCCGTCCCGCATGTACGAACCGATCCGCACCAAGTCGGTCCACCGGATGGCCGACGACCACGACCGCTACCCCCACCGCTCGCGCGAGGAGGAGCTGGACATCCAGCTCGCCGGCCACCTCGGCGCGCTGCTCGCCGTCACCGACGAGCTGGGCGACGATCCGGCCGCCGAGCGCATCGCCCGGCAGGTGGCCCGGCTGCGCGGCACCCCGCCGGTGCGGCACGCCGGCCTCAGCGGCGCCGGCCCCGCCGCTCTGCACCACCGCGCCCATACGCTGGCCGGCCGCGCCCTGGTGGTCGCCGCCTCCCGCGCCGACACGGCCGCGGCGATCCTGGCCGCCGAGCGCATGGACGCGCACGCCGCCGCACTGGACACGCTCCGTCCGGTCGGCGCCCTCTGATCGGCCCCGGTCCGCGCCCGCGGAGGCGCGCGGACCGGGCGCCAGCCACTCCGGGCCCGCCCGTCCATGGCCCGGGCCCGCCCGCCGCACGTCCCGGGACCGCCCAAGGTCAGGGCAGGCGGAAGGCCCGGCACGGACCGGACCGGACCGGCCGAAGGTCTCGGCACCCGGCACGGTCCCGGACCGGCCGAAGGCCCCGGCGCACCCGGCACGGTCCCGGACAGGCCGAAGGCCCCCGGTGCGGACGACACCGTTGTCGTCCGCACCGGGGGCCTTCCGTGTGCACGCGGCCGGCCGGGATGACGCACAGGTCAGGGCGTGTCGGTCGGCCGGCCGCGAGTCCTCGCGCGGGTACCCGTGAGGCTCCGGGCCGGAGGGGCGCCCTCAAGGCACCCGCCTCCAGGCCCCCGGACCTCCGGGAATCCGGGCGTCAGCCCAGCCGCTCCACCAGCGCCCGGTACTCGTCCCACAGCTCCTTCGGCGTGTGGTCGCCGAAGGTGTTGAGGTGGTCCGGGATGAGGGCGGCCTCCTCGCGCCAGACCTCGGTGTCCACCTTCAGCAGGAAGTCCAGGTCCCGCTCGGGCAGGTCGAGGCCGTCGGTGTCGAGCGCCTCGCGGGTCGGCAGGATGCCGATCGGGGTCTCCACCCCCTCCGCCCTGCCGTCCAGGCGCTCCACGATCCACTTCAGGACCCGGCTGTTCTCACCGAAGCCCGGCCAGACGAACTTCCCCGCGTCGTTCTTGCGGAACCAGTTGACGTAGTAGATCCGGGGCAGCTTCGCCCGGTCCGCGCCCTGGCCGACCTTGATCCAGTGGGCCATGTAGTCGCCCATGTTGTAGCCGCAGAACGGCAGCATGGCGAACGGGTCGCGGCGCAGCTCACCGACCTTGCCCTCGGCGGCGGCGGTCTTCTCGGAGGCGACATTGGCGCCGAGGAAGACGCCGTGCTGCCAGGTGAAGGACTCGGTCACCAGCGGTACGGCCGAGGCACGGCGGCCACCGAAGAGGATGGCCGAGATCGGCACGCCCTTCGGATCCTCCCACTCGGGCGCGATGATCGGGCACTGCGAGGCGGGCACCGTGAAGCGGGCGTTGGGGTGGGCGGCCGGAGTCCCCGACTCCGGAGTCCAGTCGTTGCCCTTCCAGTCGGTGAGGTGCGCCGGGGTCTCCTCGGTCATGCCCTCCCACCAGACGTCGTTGTCGTCGGTGAGCGCGACATTGGTGAAGACCGCGTTGCCCCAGAGGGTCTTCATGGCGTTGGCGTTGGTGTGCTCGCCGGTGCCGGGGGCGACGCCGAAGAAGCCGGCCTCGGGGTTGATCGCGTACAGCCGGCCGTCCTCGCCGAACCGCATCCAGGCGATGTCGTCACCGATGGTCTCGACCGTCCAGCCGGAGACGGTCGGCTCCAGCATGGCGAGGTTGGTCTTGCCGCAGGCCGACGGGAAGGCCGCCGCGACGTACTTCGCCTCGCCCTGCGGCGGGGTGAGCTTGAGGATGAGCATGTGCTCCGCGAGCCAGCCCTCGTCCCGGGCCATCACGGAGGCGATGCGCAGGGCGTAACACTTCTTGCCGAGCAGCGCGTTGCCGCCGTAGCCGGAGCCGTACGACCAGATCTCGCGGGACTCCGGGAAGTGCGAAATGTACTTGGTGGAGTTGCAGGGCCACGGCACATCGGCCTCGCCCTCGGCCAGCGGGGCGCCCAGGGTGTGGACGGCGCGGACGAAGAAGCCGTCGGTGCCGAGCTCGTCCAGGACCGGCTGCCCCATCCGGGTCATGGTGCGCATGGAGACGGCGACGTACGCGGAGTCGGTGATCTCGACACCGATCGCGGAGAGCGGCGAGCCGAGCGGGCCCATGCAGAAGGGGACGACGTACATGGTGCGGCCGCGCATCGCGCCCCGGAAGATGCCCTGTTCACCCGTGAAGATGTCGCGCATCTCGGCGGGGGCCTTCCAGTGGTTGGTCGGGCCGGCGTCCTCCTCCCGCTCGGAGCAGATGAAGGTCCGGTCCTCGACGCGCGCCACGTCGGACGGGTCGGAGGCGGCGTAGTACGAGTGGGGGCGCGAGGTCGGGTCGAGCCTGCGGAACGTGCCCTTGGCGACCAGCTCCTCGCTCAGCCGCTCGTACTCGGCCTCGGAGCCGTCGCACCAGACGACGTCGTCCGGCTGGGTGATCGCCGCGATCTCGTCCACCCAGGCGACGAGTTCCCGGTGGCCGGTGGGGGCGGGGCCAGGGGTGGTGGGGACAGTGGGAGCCGCATTACCGCGCGCCACGATTGCTCCTCCGGTGAGGGTTTTGGTTTGTCTGCCCCGTGGGGGCCGCGACCCGGATGCTTCACTGCTTGTTCCCTCGGCGCTCATCCGGTGCCGACCGCACTCATCTGATCATCATGGTAGGGCGCCCATCTGTCCAGAGGGCCTCTCACGTGAGCATCGCCACTCAAGCCCGGCGAAACACCCGCCGCCCCCGCCCGCGCAACCCTTCACCCGGTCACCCACGTGGCCCCACCGGCCCGCCGCCCTCGCACTCCGCCCGCGCGCGATATCCGTACCTACGAGACCGTAGGTAGCATTCCGGCATGACTGCCGTCGTGTCCGAAGTGACCGAGATAGATCCCCCGCCGGTGAAGCCGAGGCTGCGCGGCTGGTTGCACGCGGGCATGTTCCCCGCGGTGCTGATCGCCGGAATCGTCCTCACCGCGCTGGCCGACTCCGCGCGCGGCCGTCTGGCCTGCGCCATCTATGTCCTGACGGCGTGCCTGCTCTTCGGGGTGAGCGCCCTCTACCACCGGGGCACCTGGGGGCCGCGCGCCACGGCGGTGCTGCGCCGACTGGACCACGCCAACATCTTCCTGATCATCGCCGGTACGTACACCCCGCTCACCCTGCTGCTCCTGCCGGACGCCACCGGCCGGGTGCTGCTGTGGGCGGTCTGGGCGGCGGCGGTCGCGGGGATCGCGTTCCGGGTCTTCTGGGTCGGCGCGCCGCGCTGGCTCTACACCCCCTGCTACATCGCCATGGGGTGGGCGGCGGTCTTCTTCCTGCCCGACTTCATGCGCACCGGCGGCATCGCGGTGCTGGTCCTGGTGATCGTGGGCGGGGTGCTCTACAGCCTGGGCGGCATGGTCTACGGCTTCAAGCGGCCGAACCCGTCACCCAGCTGGTTCGGCTTCCACGAGGTGTTCCACACCCTGACCCTGGCGGCCTTCGTCGTGCACTACGTCGGCATCTCGCTGGTGGCCTACCAGCACTCCTGATCTCTCTCCCCCCGCCGGCCGGTCGCGGTACGCGCGGGGCGCGGCGGCCGCCCAGGCCACCGCGCCCCGCGCGTCCCCTTTCACGGGTACGCGGATTTCACGGGTACCCGGCTCGGCTCACCCGTCGGGCCGGCTCACCCGTCGGGTCGGCTCACCCGTCGATCGGCTCACCCGTCGGGTCGGCTCACGCGTCGGGTCGGCCGCCGGCCAGCCCCCGGGACAGCTCGGCCGGCTCCGTCACGGGTGCCTCGCAGGCGAAGTGGCGGCAGACGTACGCGGCCGGGCGGCCGTCCACCAGCGGCCGGTCCGCGAGCAGCGGGAACTCCTCGCCCCCCGGCTCCCCGAAGGCCACCACCGCCCCCGGCGCGGCACCCAGCAGCGCGGCCCGGTGCAGCTCCCGGGCGGCCGGGTCGTCCGGGGCGCCCACCACGGCCACCTCGCGGGGCCCGTCCAGCAGCGCCTCCGCGACGGCCAGCCCCCAGCCGATGAACCGGGGCGCCCGCGGCCCGAGCGCCTTGACCACCCCGAGCGCCCCCTCGGCGGCGGTGCGGTGCGCCTCCGAGCCGGTGTGCGCGGCGTAGGAGAGCAGCGCCCCGGCGGCGGCGGTCCAGCCGGAGGGGGCCGCGTTGTCGGTGGGGTCCTGGGGGCGGCGGATCAGCGGCTCGGCGTCATGGGCGGTGTCGTACAGCGCCCCGCCCTCGCCGGTGAACCGGTCCAGCACCAGGTCCAGCAGGAATCCGGCGAACTCCAGCCAGGCACCCTCCCCGGTCACCGCGGCGAGCGCCAGGAAGCCCTCGGCCACGTCCCCGTAGTCCTCCAGGACCCCGGCGTTGGCGCCCGCCCGGCCGTCCCGGGAGGTACGGGTGAGCCGGGCGTTGTCGTCCAGGTGGACCCGGACCAGCAGATCGGCCGCCTCGGTGGCGCGCTCGATCAGGTCGGGCCGGCCGAAGCAGGCACCGGCCTCGGCGAGCGCCGCGACGGCCAGACCGTTCCAGGCGGCGACGATCTTGTCGTCCCGGCCGGGGCGGGGCCGCTCCTCCCGGGCGGCGAGCAGCCGGCGGCGGACGGACGCGATCCGCTCGGCGTCCACCGGCCCGGCGCCCTGGGGCAGCTGGAGCACCGAGGCGCCCTCCTCGAAGGTGCCCTCCTCGGTGACACCGAAGTAGTGGGCCGCGTACGCCGCGTCCTCCTCGCCCAGCACCTCCCGCAGCCGGCCGGGCGTCCACACGTAGTACGCGCCCTCCACGTGCCGGCCCGTGCCGTCGTCCGAGTCGGCGTCCAGCGCGGAGGCGAAGCCGCCCTCGGGGGTGCGCAGTTCACGGACCATGAAGTCGGCGGTCTCCAGCGCCACCCGCCGCGCCAGGTCGCTCCCGGTGGCCCGCCACAGATGCGTGTAGACCCGGCAGAGCAGCGCGTTGTCCGACAGCATCTTCTCGAAGTGCGGCACCACCCACTCCCGGTCCACGGAGTACCGGGCGAAGCCGCCACCGAGCTGGTCGTAGATCCCGCCCCGCGCCATCGCCTCGCAGGTGTCGGCGGCCATCTGGAGCGCCCCCTCGGCCCCGGCCCTGGCACCGTGGCGCAGCAGGAACTCGATCACCAGGGTCGGCGGGAACTTGGGCGCCCCGCCGAACCCGCCGTGCCGGGTGTCGTACTCCCGGGTCAGCGCCAGCAGCGCCTGCCCCGCCTCCTGCTCCCCCGGCAGCTCCCCCGCGCCCCCGCCCGCCAGCGACCGCCCGGCCAGCTCGCGCACAATGCTCCCCGCGACCTCCCCGACCTCGTCCCGCCGCTCCGCCCAGGCCCCGGCGACCCCCTGGAGCACCTGCGAGAAGGACGGCATCCCGTGCCGGGGCTCCGGCGGAAAGTACGTACCGAAGTAGAACGGCTCCGCGTCCGGCGTCAGAAAGACCGTCATCGGCCATCCCCCGTGCCCGGTGGCCGCCTGCACCGCCTCCATGTACACGGCGTCCACGTCCGGCCGCTCCTCGCGGTCCACCTTGACCGCCACGAAGTGCTCATTGAGATACGCCGCCGTGGCCTCGTCCTCGAACGACTCGTGCGCCATCACATGACACCAGTGACAACTGCTGTACCCCACACTCAGCAGCACCGGCACCCCCCGCTCCCGCGCCTCCGCAAACGCCTCCGGCGACCAGGGCCACCAGTCGACGGGGTTGTCGGCATGCTGCAACAGATAGGGGGAGGTCTCCCCCACGAGTCGATTCGGCATCCCCCCAACCTATGCCCCCGTCCGCTTCACCCCACCCGCCAGTCAGGAACGGCGTGCCGCGGTCAGGTGGGAGGGGCGTCCGTGGTCGGCGGGCTCACTGGTGGGTTGCCGAATCGGCAGGATGCTCAACAGCCCGCAGCCGTAGGACTTGCCTCTTCCGATTCCCTCCCGCATGGCTCGCCGCAGGGCGGACACGTCGTGGATCTCCGCCTCCCCGTCGAACTGTGCGAGGTGAAATCGGAGGCCCGCGCGTGCGCGGAGTCGGCTGACGAGCGGATGCCGGGGGGTCACGAGCCCGGACTGGAGACGGAGCCCCGCCTTGGCCGCTCGCAACCTCCACCACTCCTCGGCGGCCTCCCCGTGCAGGGCCACCCGCTGCCCGACCCGGCCGCCTCCCGCCGAGGGAACGGCCAACTGTTTCGAAGGATTGGCAGCGATCCGATAGCGCACCCGCATGCCCCCCGCGAGCGTGTCGAGGTACGACTTCAGGTGCAGCACCCCCGTCTCGGCGTATCCCTCGGGCAGGCGTCCGATCTCGGGCTGCACGTGACTCTGCACGAGGACCTGTACCGCGTCTCGCACGGGCTCCGTCCGGTAGAGGGCACCCACGTCGCTGCGGGGGGGTGTCGGAGAGGCGGTCGGGGAAGAGGGACATGACGCGGCGGTGCATCAAGTGGGCGTCATTCAGGTCGTTCAACACGTCCCCTCTGCGCAGATCGGGGGTCAACCGGGTCAGCCAGAGGCTCATACTGTTCCCACCTGTTCGGACATCGAGGTGGCCTCCGGCTGTCGTGGGAGCATCGGAGCGGTCAGAGGGACGTGACCGACACGTACCGCGCGCGTTCCGTGCCGCCGCCGTGCCGAGAATGAGATCGGGTGGTCGTGGCGCAACTCGGCTCCTACGAACACGGGCACGGTGTCGCGCACGGTCCGCAGGTGCAGCGGTGTACCCGCGTCCAGGCGCTCGCGTGCACGGCGCAGCCGCGCTGGACGTGTCTCCAGCCAGGGATGGCCCTCCAGCACGTCGTCCACGTGACCGTCGTGTACCGCACGGCTCTCGTCCGGGTGTACGACGGGAGTACCGGGCGGGAATGCCTTGCGGCCGAGGAACAGGGGCCATCGAGGACGTCTCAGGGCCCGGTACAGGCCACGCACCTCCTCGTCCGCTCCTTCGAGAACCACGAGGAAGAGCGCCCCTGACAGGTAGAACCGCTCGCTGACGACGGTGGCTCCCGCACCGCCTTCGGTGTTGGGTACGTTGGAAACGGTGTGGAAGTCGCGTTCCAGCTCGCCTTCGCGGTCCACCCGAACGCCCATCGACAGTGTGGCGAGTTCCCGAACGCGATCGTCGTCGTCCCTCGCCACGCCGAGGGCCGACGCGAGCAGACCGACGATGCCGGACTTCGTCGGTTCACGGGCCGTGTCCCGGCGGTCGAAGCGGGAGGAGACGCCCCAGGACTGCATGGGAGCGTCGAGGCACAGGATCAGGGTGGACGTCACCGCACCGCTCCTCAAAGACCGGCCGAGCCGATGAGCCCCTCGACGAAGGCATCGATGCCCTTCGCCTCCTGACAACCACGTGGTTGACGGTCGGCGAGCCCTCCGCTCGGATCGAGGGAGCCGTAGTGCACACCGCGCAGCTCCTCGTCCCCATAGAAGTCACGGATCTGATCGAAGTAACCCGCCATGCGCCGGGCGGACGTGTCCATCAGGTCTGCAACGTCGCCGATGGGCGAGAGGAACGCGTTAGCGAGGCTCCACGCCCCGTCCGTGCGTGCGACTCCCAACAGGACGTCGGGGACCGTCGGCGCGGCCATGGAGTTCTGCTTGCCGCGCGGGACGGCGTGGACGAAGGCCCGAAGCCAGGCTCGGACACTGCGGACCAAGAGCGCCTTGTCCTCGGCGGAGAGTTCCTCCGGGGGCACCGATTCCTCACCGAAGAGGTTGCGGAGCAGACGGTCGGTGTCCAGGTTGGCGTAGCGGTAGTGGCAAGCCGCGTTGTAGTCGATGGTGCCCATCATGTCCGCGGCGGGCTCCTCGGCCGGACGCATGTCGTCCATGGCCGTGTAGAAGTCGAACTCGTTGGCCACGGCGTGGGTGGAGATGCTGTGGGCGACCTGGCTGGCGGAGATCACGGAGAAGTCCTGGTTGTCGGCGATCATCCGGCCGAAGAGCGCGATGTCGGCGACCCGGGAGGAGTCGAAGACCTTCCGCGCTTCAATGAGCTCCTTCTGCGTCGGCTTGACCTTGGTCCGTGACGCCTTCTTCGCGTCCGCCTTGCGCTTCTCCTCCTTTTCCAGCGCCTTTTCCAGGATGTCCCAGTGCTTCTCGCAGTAGTCCGCGAGATGCTCCACGGCGGCCGGTCCCACGTACAACAGGTACTCGGACCGCCCCCGGTCCTCGGTCACCCCGAATCCGAACGCCGCCAGCGCCTCTTGGGCCACCAGCTGCGCCCTGCCCACCTCGCACTTGCCGCGCTCAGCGAGGAGAATGCCGGCCCGTTCCGGCAGTTGCTTCGTCCGCCGCCCGATGTCACCCGTTTCCAGGCCGTGTGAGGTGAAGAGCTCACGTGCCGCCCGTTTCAGCGACTGGCTGGAGATCCGGGCCCGGGTGACCCCGCCGAACCGCACTGTCTTCGGCTGTCCGATGTCGTCCCGGTTGAGGTTGCTGACCGGGAAGGACTGGAGCAGGTGGAGCTCAATGATCATTCGTCATCCTGGGTGGTCGAATCAAGGGCCTGGTCGAGCGGGGTGCCAGGGTCGCCGCCCGGCTCGTCGTCCGCCCTCCGGGGCCGGTCGACCGGGTGATGGTGATAGTCGCTGATCCAGCGCAGTCGCACGCGTTGCCGCTCCTTCACCCGGTGATCCGTCTGGTCCGTCGAGAGGAGCACGACGAGATCGTCGAGGAGCCGTCCGTAGTTCAACGGCGTGTGGCTGCCACGCAGGAGTCGCACAGCCTGGCGCACCTGGTGTTCCAGGGCCGCGCCCTCCACGGAAACGAGTTCGGTGAAGCGGCGCTCGACCGAACTCCCCTTCGCCCGTGCGAGAGCCCCGAGGGAACGGGCGAGGGTCGGTGCGTGTGGTCCGCCCAGCGAGCGGGGCAGGGGGTGCAGGGCGAAGAGACCACTCACCAGCAGCCAGACGCCCTGCTCCTCTTCCGGCGGGCCGTACGGGACGACGATCCCGTACGCCTGCGCCTGATGTCGCCCGCCGCTGAAGCCCCGGCGCAGCACGGCGAGCTCCGCACGCCCTCGGGCCACCAGATGCGTGGCGTCCGATTCCCGCGCCGTCGCGAGGGAGTGCAGGTGGGAGACGAACGCGTCACGCCGAGTCCGCCGTTCCTCACGGGCTTCGGTCCGTACCGTCATCGGGCGCTCCTCCTCGCGTCGATTCTCGTCATCCGTGTTCGACAGCTCATGAGACCTCCGTGTACTGGGCGAGGTTCTCGCGGTGACGGTCGCGGAGCCACGTGGCGGCACGGAGGTAGTCCGTGTAGCTCTCACCGGCCGCCAAAAGCTCCCGGTCCCGTCGTCCGACGTCCTCCGCCCAGCGTCGAGCGGCCCGGCCCGCAGTGCCGTGAACGACGTCCGCCCATTCGGTCGCGGCCTGTTCGATCTCGGCGTCCGAACCCACCGAGACGCCGAGACGCCGAACGAGTTCGTTGAAGGGCTCAGCCACCCTCGGCCAGAAGTCGATTTCCAGAGCCGTGCGCCGCAAGGCCGCAGACGGTTTTCCGCGACGGCCGGAGGACGGAGGGGCGAAACTCTGGCGGTAGGTCGTCTCCATCACGCGCAGGGCGTCACGGAGGTTGTCGGCATAGGCGACGGCTTCTCCGATGACGTACCCGATACGGCGATCACGAGCCCGCATCAGGGCGACGGGGGCCGGAACCTCCTCCTCGTACCACGCGACGATGTTCCCGCCGTTCTTCCCCAACTCCTGTCCGAAGACCCGCAGCGTGAACACCGTCGAGTCGGGGATGACGTGCGAACCGTCCACCCTGGACACCGCGAGAGGTCGCAACCGGGCGGGTTCGGCTCCGGGAACCAGTGAGGGAACGAGCTTGTTCTTCGACGCGAGCTTCTTCTCCCCCGCCTTGCCCTGGTACTTACGGCCGGAGCGGCTCCAGCGCGCGACCTCCGGCAACAACAACTCCTGCGTGTACTGCCACACGCCGCGTATCCCCTCCAGCCGAACGGGCACGGTGCGAGCCGGCTTGGAATCCGAGATCCACCGTTCACGGAAGGCAGCCATGGGTTCCACGTCCTGGGACAAGTCACCGTCGAGACGGGTCCCCGGAGTGCGCAGCACACCCACGACCGAAGCCCCCGCGGCCTCCCGGCCGCGGAAGAGCAGCACCCGCCGCGACGGCCAGGTCAAGGCGTCGGTGAGCCCCAGAGGGGGACGCGGCGGGCCCGGATCGGGCCGGTGCACCTCGTCGTCCTCCCAGGCGGGCCGATCCGCAGGGCCGGTACCGGTCGGACGCCCTTCGTCGGGCCGGTACGCGACGAGGTTGAGCAGAAGGGTCCTGCGGAGCGTATCCCCCTCCAGGAGGGCGCATCCGAAGTAGTTGCCCAGAGAGGTCTGTGAAGAGGCCGGGCTCTTCTCGTATCCAGTCTTCTGCCCACCGGTGTCGTACGCCTGCAACGTGACCAGCCAGCGCGCGGCCTCGGCTGGTGACAGTTCCGGCCGTTCGGTGGCGGTGGTGTGGTCGAAAAGGGTGCGGTTGTTGCCGGTGGCCCACGGCGCGACGAGGACGGCGGTGCTCTGGTGCGGTTCGGCATCCTTGGCGGGATTCCACGAGGGACGCCTCGCGAGATCCGGGCACTGCAGGAACGGCCGGTGGGCATCGAACAGATCGAACCGGGACTCCGTGCGCTCCACATAGCGATCGAGCCGACGTCGGAACTCGTCTTCCTCGTCGAGCAGATGTGCTGGGTCGGCCATCCACAGCTCGTCCCAGTCGTCGTCATCGGGGGTGAACGCCCGGTGTAGGAGGGCCAGCACGAGCCGGTGCAGCGCCGCCGTCATCGTCGGGCTGCTGCCGACGAGGCGGCGGTGACGGTGCGCGTTGAGGACGAGGTCGACCAGACTCACGTGGGTGATGTGGTCGGAATCGAGCGGAAGCACTGGAAGCCAGGGTTCGCGCAACAAATCGAACGTCACTCGACCCCTCCGTCTTCTGGAACTGCGGCGCGGGATCAGTGAAGCGAATCCCGGCGCACCGCGCACACGTTCCTCAAGAAATCGCGGCCATCTCGCGCACATTCGGCCAAGAGGCAGCGAGCTTGTCCGAAAATGACCTACCGCCCCGGCCGTGGAGTTCGGTCAGGCCCTGCGGTCCCGGTCGGCTCTATGGCCGCTCTGACGTGTGCCGGTACCAGCACGACCGAATTCCGTGAGGGTCCGCAGACCCCATCTCGTACCCGGTGACATGGGGATGCGGGCCATCAGGGCCTCGCGACCCGCCTTCGGCGTGCCCCTCTCTGCCCGGGCCGCCGCACGTTCCCACTGCTCCTGCCATCCGAGCGGGGAACGCAGTTCCTCGCCGTCGTCGTACACCCTGTCGAGTAATTCCTGTACCTCGTCGGGGCATCGGATCACGTCCCGCTCCCTCAGCACCGCCAACGTGCGAAGAAGGATCGCCTCGTCGTACACGTTCACGGCGTAACCGAAATTGACCGCCTTCCGTCCTGAGCGCGGCTCCGGCACCCGGATGAGGACGAACCGGATTTCAGGCCGTTCGGCGCCCACCCGGTGCCGCCCGATCCGTCCCATCCTCTGGATCAGGCTGTCGATCGGCGCCACCGCGCTGATCATCAGGTCGAAGTCCAGGTCGAGACTGCTCTCCAGGACCATGGTGCCGATCACGACCGATCCCCCGCTCCCAGCCGCTGCGGTCATCGAACCCCGCGGCCCGAAGCGGGCGCGCAGGCGTCCTTCCACCGCGAGCCGCTCCGCCGGACCGAGCCGCCCGTGAATCAACTCCGTCACCACGGTCTGCCCGGCCACGTCCCCCACCGCCCTCCGCAGCGACTCCCAGTCCCTCTCCGCCTCCCCGACGAGGTTGTGCACGATCGCGACGTTCCGACCCCGACGCGCCTCCCGCAAGGCGAGTTCCACGACGTCTTGCCGATCCACCCAGTGCAGCTGGACCAGCCGGTCACGGTTGACGGGGGCGGCGGTGACGCCCACCGCGGACACCGTGCCCCCGACGGAGACATCGGCGGAAAGGATCCGCGGATAGGCGGCCGTCCCCGGGACTTCGGGTTCCGGCAGCTCCCCCACCGACAGCCCCAGGGCTCCCGCCCGCCAGCTGTTCACCAAGGCGTGCTGCTGGCGAGTCGACAGGGTCGCGGACAGGAGCACCACCGGTGTCCGCAGCCCGCCCAATCGGTACAACAAGGTCTCGAACAGAACCCCCGAGTGCACGTCGTAGCCGTGCACCTCATCGAAGATGATCACCTTGCCCGAGAGCCCCGCCAGTCGCACGAAGACGTGCCCCGAGCGAACGGCAGCCTTCAACACCTGATCGACAGTGCTCACCACCAGCGGATTCAGGTGATCGGCCTTGGAGGACAGCTGAGCCTTCGCCTGCGCGTCACTGTCGCACCCGAACTGCTCCGATGCCCCGGAGCCGCCGTCCTCCGCGACGCACTCGGGACACAACGGTGGCGGACCGGCGGCGGACCGCCGGTCCAGGTACTCGCCCGCGGCGCCGTGGAACAGCTTTAGCCGACCCATTGCGTGTCCATCCCACAGCCTCAGCAGTTCGGCGGCAACCTCGTACGCCTGGTTACCGCTCGCCCTGGTCGGCATGGCCACGTGGAACCCCCGCAGATGATGCAGACGGATCATGCAAGCCGCAGCCTGCAAGGCAGCCTTCGTTTTGCCCTCACCGGTCGGCGCGGACAACAGGAACACCCCGAGTCCTCGCTCACCGGCAACCAATTGTTCCAGCCGGGTCTGGAGGTCGCGCCGTTCGGAACTCTGGGGGAACAACGATCCGAAGGAAGTGTCCTCGGGTACCGTGCACGCCTCCCACCCCAAGGACTTGACCTTCGGCTGCTCGGTCGCTGCCACTCCGGCGGCATACGCGGTCATGTCGACGCCCGCACCGGCGTGGGCCACCTCCTTCCGATCGGACGCGACCCAGTCACTGACCGAGGTGAGCGCCGCGAGGGCCAGTTCCGCAGGCCCGTCCATCGTCACCCGCGCCCAGTCGGCCGCACTCGGCTCACCTTCCGAGGTGCGACGCAACCTGCACAACTCGTCGGCCAGCGCCTCCACACGGGTGGCCCAGGTCTCCCCTCCGATCGCACCGCGCTTGTAGGAGACCTGCCGAAGATCGGCCGGGCCCGGAACGTACCCGTGGTGAGCGCCAAGCACGACCCCGATGGATTCGGCAGTCTCCGCCGAGGCGCCCCACTTCACCAGCAGTTTCCGTACGTACAGCGCGCTGATCAGCCCGTGCGCCACATCCGTCCGCGCCCCGGAACTCCTCGGGCCTTCCCGCAACCGGTCGATGGCAGCGTGATCGGACTCTGGCAGCAGCGTCTTGGCGACGTCCGCCCTCACCCCCTGGAAGGTGGGTGAACACTTGCCCAGGTCGTGCAGTCCCGCCAGCCTCGCGGCCCACTCCCGCGCGTCCCCGAGCGGCTCCAGCGCCGCTTCCAGACGGTTCTTGAGATAGGGCCCAAGGCATAGGTCGAACAACTGGTACGCCACTTCCGCGGTGTCCAGCGCATGACAGATGAGGGGGTGCGGCCGGGAACCGTTGCCCAGCTTCCCCCAGATCGGACGGACGTCGACTGGCAGGCGGAATTCACCGTTCGAGAGGGACACGACGCCCACCCAACCAAATGCCGGACGCCTACAGGCGGGAATTCCGCTCCTCACCCCCTACGAACCGCCGCTCCATCAGTCCCGCCTGCTGTTCTCGCGACGGGTCGAGAGGGCTCCCCCGCCATGTCGACCTCGGAGTACGCGGAGCACCGCAAGCCCTCGCTCCCTCACAAACCCTCTCCCTATATCGGAAGAGGCGGCCGGAGTCCGATCGCGGGCCCTGCGTGGCGGCGTGCGGCACCGCCTCACGGAGGAGCGCGAGGCGGCCTACGGCAGGGAGCGGCCGTCGTGGAAGGCGTGCCGACCGAATGCCCTTATCGGGTCTTGCCGGGCCAGTAGCCCCGATCGCGGAGAACCACCCGCTGTCCGCTCGCACGCCGGGTGAGCAGGACCACGGCTCAGCCAATGGCGGCGATGTCCCCGTCGTCAAAATAGATGGCCTGATGCAGGCGGCCTCCCAGGGCTGTGGCGAACCGAGCAAGCACATCCTGGCCCGAGAGGTGGCCGCGCTCGATCTGCGAAACACGCCCTTTGGACACGCCCATCCGGTCTGCGACCTGCTGCTGGGTGAGGCCGCGGGCCCGGCGCAGCTCAGCCAGCTTCCGCCCGGTGACTTGGGCGAGCAACTCCTCCTTGCCCGCCCGGACCGCCTCCTCTCCCCCCGCGCGGGCGACGTGTTCGGCGCGGATGTCCCGCCAGCGTGTGTAGCCGCTCATGACAGTCCTTCCTCTCCCTCGGCCCGCTCCTTGAGGTAAGTCTCGTACCTGGACTCGGCCAGCGGAATCGCCTCGCGGTACCACTCGTTCCAGCGCCCTGATTTGTCGCCGGCGACAAGCAAAATGGTCGACCGCCAGGGATCGAACGCAAACAGAATGCGCACTGTACCCGGCCGAAGTTCCTTCAGGTTGGCCAGGCATGAGCCGTTAATGGTGTCCACCAGGGGGCGGCCGAGGCCGGGCCCGCCTTCGGCCAGGGCGTCCAACGATCGCACCACGCGGGCATGCGTCGGGGCATCAAGGCTGTCGATCCAGTCGCGCACCTCGTCGACCAGGAAGATCTCCCACTCCCCATCCACCCAACGAGTATAGCGATAGCTATACCTTCCGGGGTGGCCATTTCAGGCCGGGGCTCTGGCTTCCGCGACCGCTGCGCCGGGCCGCGCGTATCGGGCCACCGAGCAGCGCGGGGACGCACGCTCCGGTGACCGGCGGACGGTACGACTCCTGGAGCGAGGAGCAGTGCGCGGGCATCGAAATCGTGGACGGGGCGATCACCCGACGCCCCGGCGCGTCCGAGCGGCACAATCGGCTGGCGAGGATGCCGGCCTATGGCCTGGTGGACTGCGCAGTCACAAATGGTCGCGGCACTGGCCTCCGCTCCACGCCGCCCGTCGTCGTGCTGACCTCCGACCGTGACGACTGGTCGAAGCTGTGCGGCGATCGCGTCGTCATCCGAGATGTGTGAGGCCGGGGCGTCGATGTCCGACCCCGCCATACATGCGACCGCGCGAACTTCGGCGTACGGCCCCATGATGTATCGCTCACCGACCGCTGCCCGGCAGGGCGCGTGTACCGGGAGGGAGAGGTGCACGCGGGAGCGGTGGAGGGGGTGGCGCCGGTCGCCGAGATCACCGGCCCGGGCCCCGGTCGCCGGGGTGGCGGCCGGGGCGGGGGCCGGGGTCAGGAGCCGGAGGGGGCGTCCTTGGTGGGGGTGGAGGGGGTGGGGTTCGGGGTCTCGTCGAAGGAGACCCGGCCCATGTGCCGGTTCATCGACTTCATCAGCATCCACACGCCCACCGCCATCGCGGCGAAGACGATGAAGCCGAGCACGCCCGGCGTCACCTTGTTCTGGTCGAGGTCCTTGGCGAGCGGGGCGAGCTGCGTCAGTGCGAGGTCGAGGTGTGCGCTCATATCAGACATTGTCGCGGATGCCCGCGAAGAGGTCGTCCTCGGGGAGGGAAGTGTCCACCAGAGACTTCGCCAGCTCGTACTCCTCGGTGGGCCACACCTCCTTCTGGATCTCCATCGGCACCCGGAACCAGCCGCCGTCCGGATCGATCTGGGTGGCGTGCGCGATCAGCGCCTTGTCCCGGATCTCGAAGAAGTCGGCGCACGGGACATGGGTGGTCAGGGTGCGCTCGGCGCGCTCGAACTCCGCCCAGCGCTTGAGCCACTCCCCGTAGGGCGACTCCAGGCCGCGGGCGAGCAGGGCCTCGTGCAGGGCGACGGTGCGCGGGCGGTTGAAGCCCTGGTTGTAGTAGAGCTTCTGCGGCTGCCAGACCGGCCCGAACTCCTCCTCCGGGTACTTCACGGTGTCGGTCGCGCCCTCGAAGGCCACCATCGTGATCTTGTGGGTCATGATGTGGTCGGGGTGCGGGTAGCCGCCGTTCTCGTCGTACGTGGTGATCACCTGCGGCCGGAACGCGCGGATCGACCGGACCAGCCGGCCGGCCGCCTCGTCCACGTCCTCCAGGGCGAAGCAGCCCTGCGGGAGCGGCGGCAGCGGGTCGCCCTCGGGGAGCCCGGAGTCCACGAAGCCGAGCCACTCCTGGCGGACGCCGAGGATCTCGCGCGCCTCGTCCATCTCCTTGCGGCGCACCTCGTGGATGTTCGCCTCGATATAGGCGTCGCCCTGGAGCTTGGGGTTGAGGATGGAGCCGCGCTCGCCCCCCGTGCAGGTGACGACCAGCACGTCCACCCCCTCGGACACATACTTCGCCATCGTCGCGGCACCCTTGCTCGACTCGTCGTCGGGGTGCGCGTGCACGGCCATCAGTCGCAACTGCTCGGTCAAGGCTCGGTCCTCAGTGATTCGGTCGTGATGTCCTGATACGACGTCCCGGCGGGCGGAACGAGGTGGGGCCACCGCGTGCGGCGCCCCCACGGGCATCACTCCGGGGCGGGGTCGGGCGGCGGGCCGGCGGCTTCTATAGTGACGGAATAGGCGGTCGGATAATTCCGTCGTCGGGCGTACGAACACCCATACGTTGTATGTACGCCCCCCGGGCGACATCCGAACGACGGCCGGACGGCGACCGGACGACGGCCGGTGGTGACCGGACGACGGCCGGGGAGACCGGGCGGCGGCCGGGGAGACCGGGCGGCGGCCGGGGAGACCGGCGGGTGACCGGCGGAGACCGGGCGATGACCGGCCGGGTCGCCGGACGGCACGTACACCGGCGGCGGCCGGCGGGAAGGGACTGACGATGGACGCGGTACGGGACCAGCTCCCCGAGGGCCGGTACGGTCGCACCGCCGACCAGCGCGCCGACCGCACCCTGCGGATCGTCGGGGCGGTGCTCGGCGCCGGGCTGCTCGCGCTCGTCGGCTGGTTCGGTTACGACTACGTGGCGGGCCAGCGGCTCAGCGGCGAGGTGATCAAGTTCGCCGTCACCGGCGACGACGAGGTCCAGGTCCACCTGGAGGTCCGGAAGGACTCCTCGGCCACCGGCTACTGCACCCTCCGCTCCCGGTCCGCCGACGGCGCCGAGGTCGGCCGCAAGGACGTCCGCTTCGACCAGCGGCGGGACCGGATCGACCAGGTCGTCACCGTCCGCACCACCGCCCGAGCCGCCAGCGCCGAGCTGGTCGACTGCACGGCGGACTGACGGCGGACCAGCCGACCGACGGGGTCGCCGCGCCGGCCGGCCGCTCCGCCGGCGGGCCGCCGCCGGGACGGCTCCGACCTGCGGCGATGCCCGGGAAGTGACGTATATCCTCCCCCTTCACCCGCAAAATTGTTAGGCTCGTGGTTTCGCCCATCCAGGGAGGACAATCCTTCTGGGTAGGGCGATGCTTTGTATTTCCAGTACCTACGAGGAGCACCTGTGACCCAGACCAGCGAGAACGTCACCTGGCTCACCCAGGAGGCGTACAACCAGCTCAGGGCCGAGCTGGAGTACCTGTCTGGTCCCGCGCGAACCGAGATCGCCGCCAAGATCGCGGCGGCGCGCGAGGAGGGCGACCTGCGGGAGAACGGCGGGTACCACGCGGCCAAGGAGGAGCAGGGCAAGCAGGAGCTCCGGGTCCGCCAGCTGACCCAGCTCCTGGAGCACGCCAAGGTCGGTGAGGCTCCGGCGGAGAGCGGTGTGGTCGCCCCGGGCATGGTGGTCACCATCGCGTTCGACGGCGACGAGGACGACACCCTGGAGTTCCTGCTCGCCTCCCGGGAGTACGCCAGCTCCGACATCGAGACGTACTCGCCGCAGTCCCCGCTGGGCGGCGGCGTCAACGGCAAGAAGGTCGGCGAGGACGCGGAGTACGAGCTGCCCAACGGCAAGAAGGCGTCGGTACGCATCCTCGACGCCAAGCCCTACCAGGGCTGAGCTCCGCCGGGGCCGGGCATCCCCGGCCCCCGCGACGACGACCCCCGGAGGCCGGGTGCTCACCGAGCGCCCGGCCTCCCGGCGTACGGGGACCCAGACGTACGGGACCGCCCCGGCGTACGGGGACCCAGACGTACGGGACCGCCCCGGCGTACGGGGACCCAGACGTACGGGACCGCCCCGGCGTACGGGGACCCCGGCGGCAAGGTCATCACAGGGGCCACCATCTGGACGCCCCGCCCCGGCATACGTGGACCCTGGCGTACGGGACCGCCCCGGCATAGGGGGCCCCGGTGTACGGGGCCTCCCCCGGCGCCGGGCCGTCAGACCGTGGCCGAGCGGTACCTGCGGACCGCCAGGGTGCGGAAGACCGCGATGATCAGCACCGACCAGATGACGGACGCCCACACCGGGTGCTGCATCGGCCAGGCCCCGGACGCGGAGACGCCCGGGTTGCCGAAGAGCTCCCGGCACGCCTGGACGGTGGCGCTGAACGGGTTCCACTCCGCGACGGGCCGCAGCCAGGAGGCCATCCGGGAGGCGTCCACAAAGGCGTTCGAGATGAAGGTGACCGGGAAGAGCCAGATCAGCCCGCCCGAGGTGGCCGCCTCCGGGGTGCGCACCGAGAGGCCGATCAGCGCCCCGATCCAGGAGAAGGCGTACCCCAGCAGAAGCAACAGCGCGAAGGCGCCGAGCGCCTTGGGGACGCCCTCGTGCACGCGCCAGCCCACCAGCAGGGCGACCACCGCCAGCACCACCATGGTGAGCGCCGTCTGCACCAGGTCCGCGAGCGTACGGCCGGTGAGCACCGCCCCGCGCGCCATGGGCAGCGAGCGGAACCGGTCGATCAGGCCCCGGTGCATGTCGTCGGCGATGCCCGCACCCGCGCCGGCCGTGGCGAAGGTGACGGTCTGGGCGAAGATCCCGGCCATCAGGAACTCGCGGTAGACGGCGGGCGAGGTGGAGGCGCCGATCTGGAGCGAGCCGCCGAAGACATAGCTGAACAGCACCACGAACATGATCGGCTGGATAAGCCCGAAAATCACCATTTCGGGGATGCGGGTCATTCTGATCAAATTCCGCTGGGCGACCACGAGCGAGTCCGCGACCGACTGACGGATTCCGCCACGCGGCACGGGGGCCAGGGACGGCGGGGCGGTGCCGGTGAGGGTGCTCATTTCACACTCTCCTTCCCCGAACTCTGCGGATCCTTCGAATCATTCGAATCCTTTGAATCATTCGGATCGCTGGGACCCTGGGGGCCGCCGCCTCCGCTCCCGCCGCCGGTCCCCGCCCGGGGCCCGGCTGCGGTTCCGGCCCCCGGCTCGGTCTCGGCCGCGTGGCCGGTGAGCGAGATGAAGACGTCGTCCAGGGTCGGCCGGCGCAGGGCCACGTCGTCGATCTCGACGCCCCGGACGTCCAGCTCCCGGATGATCTCGGCCAGCAGCCGGGCGCCGCCCGCCACCGGTACGGTCAGCCGGCGGACGTGCTCGTCCACCGTGACCTCGCCCTTGCCGAAGCCGGCCAGCACGCCGCGGGCCGGGGCGATCGTGTCCCGCTCGCGCACCACCACCTCCACCCGCTCGCCACCGGTCCGGGCCTTGAGCTGGTCGGAAGTGCCGCGTGCGATGACCCGGCCCTGGTCCACGACGCAGATCTCATGGGCCAGATGGTCGGCCTCCTCCAGGTACTGGGTGGTCAGCAGCAGCGTCGTACCGCCGGCCACCAGCTCCTGGATGACCTCCCACAGCTGCTGCCGGTTGCGCGGGTCCAGCCCGGTGGTCGGCTCGTCCATGAACATCACCGGCGGCGCGACCACCAGCGCGGCGGCGAGGTCGAGCCGCCGGCGCATGCCGCCGGAGTACGTCTTGGCCGGGCGGTCGGCGGCATCGGCCAGGTGGAACCGCTCCAGCAGTTCACCCGCCCGGATCTTGGCCGCGCGGGCGGGCATCTGGTAGAGCCGCCCCACCATCCGGAGGTTCTCCCGGCCGGTGAGGTATTCGTCCACCGCCGCGAACTGGCCGGAGAGACCGATGGACCGGCGCACGGCGTCCGGTTCCTTCAGTACGTCGATGCCCGCGACCGTCGCCGTGCCGCTGTCCGGCCGCAGCAGGGTGGTGAGGACGCGCACGGCGGTCGTCTTGCCCGCGCCGTTGGGGCCGAGGAGCCCCAGGACCGTTCCTTCGGGCACATCGAGGTCGACGCCGTCGAGTGCCCTGACGTCTCCGAAGGTCTTCACCAGACCTTCGGCGTGGATGGCGCCTGGCATAACAGTTCTCCCGAGTGGGCGGGTTACGGGCTGCCGCCCCGGACGGCGGGGTCGTCACCGAGCCCCCGGGACGGACGTCCGTACGGCTCCGGGGCCGTACGTCTCCAGACCTCAGCTTGCCGCGTGCGGGCCGGGAGCGCCCGCTCTTTAGGTGATCCGGTCCGCGTTGCCCCCTGCCGCTCCCTGGCCACTCCCGTACCTCTCCCGGGCCACCGGCTCCGCCGCCCGGCCCCGGCAGATCAGGAGGTGACCACCGTGTAACCGGCCGCTCGCAGATCCGCCGCGACCTGCCCGCAGTGCTCGGGCCCCTTGGTCTCCAGCTGGAGCTCCACCTCGACCTCGGCCAGCCCCAGCCGGGGGTCGGTCCGCACATGGGCCACATCCAGCACATTGGCGTCGGCCACCGAGAGCACCCCGAGCAGCGTCGCCAGCGCGCCCGGCCGGTCGGTGAGCCGTACCCGGAGACTCAGATAGCGGCCCGCCGCCGCCATGCCGTGACGCAGGATGCGCTGCATCAGCAACGGATCGACATTGCCGCCGGAGAGCACCGCCACCACCGGCCCCGGCTCGGCCCCCCGGCCGGCGAAGGCCCCGGGATCGCTCAGCAGCGCGGCCACCGGGCTCGCCCCGGCCGGCTCCACCACCAGCTTGGCCCGCTCCAGACAGAGCAGCAGCGCCGCCGAGAGCTCGTCCTCGGTGACCGTACGCACCTCGTCCACCAGCTCCGCGATCAGCGGAAACGGTACGTCACCGGGGCGGCCGACCTTGATCCCGTCGGCCATGGTCGCCGCGCACTCCACGCCCACCGGGCGGCCCGCCGCCAGCGAGGGCGGATAGGCGGCGGCGCTCTCCGCCTGCACACCGACGATCCGCACATCCGGCCGGAGCGCCTTGACCGCCACCGCGATCCCGGCCGCCAGACCGCCGCCGCCGATGCCGACGACAATGGTCCGGACCTCCGGGCACTGCTCCAGGATCTCCAGGCCGACCGTGCCCTGGCCAGCGATGACGTCCGGGTGGTCGAAGGGGTGGATGAAGACCGCCCCGGTCCGGTCCGCGTACTCCTGCGCGGCGGCCAGCGTCTCGTCCACCACGGTTCCGTGCAGCCGCACATCGGCGCCGTACTCCCGGGTCGCGGCCACCTTGGGCAGCGGGGCGCCGACCGGCATGAAGACGGTGGACCGCACCCCGAGCAGCGAGGAGGCGAGCGCGACGCCCTGCGCGTGGTTGCCGGCCGAGGCCGCCACCACCCCGGCCGCCCGCTCCTCGGGCCGCAGGCAGGAGATCCGTACATACGCGCCGCGCAGCTTGAACGAGCCGGTCCGCTGGAGGTTCTCGCACTTGACCAGGACGGGACCGCCGACCAGTGAGGACAGATGCCGGCTGCCCTCCAGCGGGGTCGCCCTGGCCACCCCCGCGAGCATTTTCTGGGCACCCCGGACGTCGTCCAGGATGACCGGGTGCGCGGGCTCGGGCAGGCGGAAGCTCATGTCCGCAAGTCTCGCAGCTCGCCGCGACCGGGTGGCCCGGCCCCGGGAGCCGTTCTCCGGCAGCCACTCTCCGACCGGTCGCGGGCGGGCCGCGGGCCGGGCGTGGTCGGTGGTGGGCCGGTCGTGGGCCCGACGCGGACCGGTCATGGGTCGGATGCGGATGGGCTACGGGCCGGGCGTGGGCCGGTGGCGGGCCGGGTGTCGATTCCGTGCGAAGACCTCGCATCTCCTCATGTCTCATCACGTTCGGCTCGCGTCTCATCACGTTTGCGCAGCGCCGGTACGGAGCCGCACGAGTCCGCGTACTCTGTCCCCCACCAACCGACCACCGCACGAGAGAGCCACCGCAGCCATGCCCACATCTCAGGACATGACGACTGATCTCGACCCCGGTCTCCTCGATGCCCTCCAGCACCAGGTGGCCGTCTTCGCCCGGCGGGCCGAGCAGACCCGCCTCGGCGGTACGGGACAGCTCCGCAACTCCATGGACCGCGCCGCGTATCTGCTGCTCAACCGGCTCGACCAGGAAGGGCCGATGGGTGTCAAGGCGCTCGCGGCCGGCATGGGTATCGACTCTTCCACGGTGACCCGTCAGGTGGCGCCGTTGGTCGACACCGGCCTGGTCAAGCGCACCTCGCACCCGGAGGACGGCCGCGCGGTCGTGCTCCAGCTGTCGCCCCGCGGCCTGGCCCGGCTGGAAGAGGTCCGCACCTCGCGCCGGGCGCTGATGGCGCAGGTCACGGACGGCTGGACGCAGACCGAGCGGGAGTCGTTCTGCACCCTGCTCACCCGGTTCAACTCGGCGCTCTCGGCCCGCCAGGCCGGTCTGCCGCCCGCCGACCCGGAGGCCGGCCCGGCCAGCTGAGCCCGGCAGTCCGGTCCTCCCGGAGCCGTCCGGCCCACCGGTGGGTGCCGGAGTCTTGACCCCGGCCGCCTCCCTGGTCTGCGATGAGCGGGTGGACGTACGGCGGCGGGCGGCAGGCGTACGGCGCGGCCAGGGCTTCGAGGCGTTCGTCGCCGGAGCGGCCGGCCGGCTCGGGCATGCCGCCGCCCTGCTCACCACCGAGCCGCCCGGCCGTGATCCGCGCGCCCGCGCCCTGCTGACCGCCGCGCTGGCGGTGACGTACGCGCGCTGGGACGAGCTGCGCGGCGAGGATCCGTACGACCACAGCCGCCGGGAGCTGGTCGCCAGGTTCGCCCGGTCCGCCTGGCGCCATCACCGGCCGCGCGGCGGGGTGCTCTCCCGGCTCACCCCGCGTGAGCGGCTGGTCGTGGTGCTGCGGCTGTACGAGGGGGTGCCCGAGGAACAGACCGCCGCGCTGCTCGGCCTGTCCGAGCACCGGGTGCGGGCCCATTGCACCCGGGCGGTCACGCTGCTCACCGGCCCCGCGCCCCCGGGTCGCCCGGCCACGCGGGGCCGGGCGACCGCCCGGCGACCGGTGGCCCGGTGAACGGCCGGGAGCGCCGGGAGGAGGAGGTCCGGCGGCTGCTCGCCCCGCCGGGGCTGCGGCTGCCGCCGGACGTACTGCCCGGAGCGGTGGCCCGGGGCACCCGGCTGCGGCACCGCACCAGGGCGCTGCGCCGGCTGCTCTGGCTGCTGCTGGTCGCGGTCGCCGTGGCCTTCGCCGTCTGGGCGGCGGCCACCGAGCCCTGGCACCGGCCGCCGCTGGACGTGTCCCCGGTCTTCACCGGCGGCTGAGACGGCGGCGGACGGGTGCCCATGTACGGACGGCGGCCGCCGGGACACAGGTGCCGAGTACGGGCGGCGGGACACGGGTGCCGAGTACGGGCGGCGGGGCCGGGCACCGTACCGCGCCCGGCTCCGCCGCTGTCCTGCCGTCTCGCCGTCTCGCCGTACGGGCCTATCACCGTACGGGCGTACAAGCGATCCGCCGTACCACCAATTCGCCGTACGGGCGTATCGCCGTACAGAGGTACAGGCGTACAGGCGGGCGCGTCGGTTCAGCCGAGGGCCTGGCGGAGGTCGGCCAGCAGGTCGTCGACGTTCTCGATGCCGACCGACAGGCGCACCAGGTCGCCGGGGACCTCCAGGAGCGAGCCCGCCACGCTGGCGTGGGTCATCCGGCCCGGGTGCTCGATCAGCGACTCCACGCCGCCCAGCGACTCGCCCAGGGTGAAGAGCTTCGCCCGGTCGCAGACGGCGACCGCCGCCTCCTCGCCGCCGGCCACCCGGAAGGAGACCATGCCGCCGAAGTCCTTCATCTGCTTGGCGGCGACCTCGTGGCCCGGGTGCTCCGGGAGGCCCGGGTAGAGGACCTGGGTCACCTTGGGGTGGGCGGACAGCATCTCCGCGATCCGGGCCGCGTTCTGGCTGTGCCGGTCCATCCGGACGGCCAGCGTCTTGATGCCGCGCAGCACGATCCAGGAGTCGAAGGGCCCGGCCACCGCGCCCATGGCGTTCTGGTGGAAGGCCAGCTCCTCGCCGAGCGCCTCGTCGGCGGTGACCAGCGCGCCGCCGACCACGTCGGAGTGGCCGCCCATGTACTTGGTGAGCGAGTGCACGACCACGTCCGCGCCGAGCGCCAGCGGCTGCTGGAGGTAGGGGCTGGCGAAGGTGTTGTCCACCACCAGCTTCACGCCCGCCGAGCGCGCCACGTCGGCCAGCGCCGCGATGTCGGTGATACCGAGCAGCGGGTTGGACGGGGTCTCGACCCAGATCGCCTTCGTACGGTCGGTGAGCGCGGCCCGCACCGCCGCCGGGTCGGAGGTGTCGGCGACCGACCACTCCACACCCCAGCGGGCGGCGACCTTGGCGAACAGCCGGAAGGTGCCGCCGTAGGCGTCGTTCGGGATGACCACGTGGTCGCCCGGGACCAGCAGCGCCCGCAGCAGGCAGTCCTCGGCGGCGAGCCCGGAGGCGAAGGCGAGGCCGCGCCGGCCGCCCTCCAGGGCCGCGAGGTTCTCCTCCAGGGCGGTCCGGGTCGGGTTGGCGCTGCGGCTGTACTCGTAGCCACCGCGCAGCCCGCCCACGCCGTCCTGCTTGTAGGTGGAGACCTGGTAGATCGGCGGGACGACGGCGCCGGTCAGCGGGTCGGCCGTGTTGCCCGCGTGGATGGCGCGGGTCTCGAAGTTCTGGTGAAGGTGCTCGTCGGTCATGAGGCCGAGAGTAGTCGGGCGGCGGGGGTGTCGGTGCCGTCCGGTTCAATAGGCGGTATGGAGACGTTCCTCTGGTTTCTGCTCGTCCTCGGGATGCTCGGCGTGATCGTGGTGCCCTGGGTGCTGCGCCGCCGCGGCGGCATCCGGCTGGCCGCCCCCGGCTCGCCGGACGCCGCCGACCCCGAGGCGTACGGCTTCGTGCGCCAGGAGCGGCTGGACGTACGGATGCCGGGGCCGGACCAGGATCTGCTGGACGTGCTGGACGTGGTGCAGCACACCCAGGAGTGGCGGGCCGCCGCCCAGCTGCTGGCGGGCACGCCCAAGGAGGGCGAGCTGCGCTGGCAGCGGGTGCAGGCGTTCGCGGGCGCCGCCTCGCTGGAGCTGCGGGACCGGCCGGGCGCGGGCGGGGCCTGGCTGCGGGCCTGGCGAGCCGAGGCGCCGAAGGACGCGGGCGGGGCGGCGGTGCACGCCGAGTTCCTGGTGCAACAGGCGTGGAGGTCCTCGTCGGCCGGGCGGGACGACTTCCGGATCATCCTGGAGGAGGCCCGTACGGTCTGCGGCGAGGCCGCGCTGCTGGCGCCGGGCGACCCGGTGCCGTACATCGTGGAGCTGGCCGTGGCGCGCGGCCTCGGATACGGCCATGAGCAGTTCGACCAGATGTGGGCCAAGATCATCGACCGGGCGCCGGAGCACATGGGCGCCCATCTGGCCGCCCTCCACTACTGGTGCGAGAAGTGGCACGGCTCCCGGCAGGACGCCGACCGGTTCGCGCAGTCGGCCGCCGCCCGGGCGCCCCGGGGCTCGCTGCTGGCCGCGCTGCCGCTGTTCGCGCTCTGGGAGCACCTGGACGACATCACCATGGTGCGGGACTTCTACCGGACGGCCGTGGTGTCGAAGGCCATGGACGGCGCGCTCCACGCGGTGCACTCGGCCCGGCCGGACGACCCGATGCTCGCCCACGTCCGCCATCTGCTGGTGCACTTCCTGGTGGGCGCCGAGCGCTGGGCCGAGGCGATGCACCAGCTCGTGCGGGTGGACGGCCATGTGGGGGCGCTGCCCTGGACCCTGAGCGAGGACCCGGCGGCGCGGTACGCGATATACCGGGCGCTGGCCGTCGCCGGCTACGAGGCCAACGGCGGCACCCCGGCGACCCTGCCGCACTGAGGAGACCGTCCCGGGGAGCCGCCCCGGGGTGCGGCGGGCCGTCGCGGGGTGGCCGCGGAACGCTGCGGAGTGCGGGCCGCCATGAGCGGGAGCCGCCGCGGGCGGGGCCCGTCACGAGGCGGAGCGGCCGGACGCGTTCCTCGGCGCGGAGACCGTCGCGGGGATCATCGTGAAGGCCGGCGGGCCGGCCGGTCCGCTGCCCGAGGCCCGGACCGTGCTGCTGGCCGGCGCCGGCGGCTACCTGGGCCGTTTCCTGTGCCTGGAGTGGCTGGAGCGCGTCGACGAGCGCGGCGGCACCCTGGTGAGCACCGGAGACGCCGGACGGGCACCAGGCGTGCGGGTACCGGGCGGTACGCCGAGGACGAGTACCGAGGAGGCGTCGGGGCGCGGGTACCGGGCGGTACGCCGAGGACGGGCGCCGGTTGCCGGAGAACGGCGCCGGACGGCGCGCGCCGGGGTGCGGGTACCGGAATTCCGCGTCCGCCCGAGGCGTTCCCCTCCTGTCCGCCCGCACCATGGAATTCCGCCGACGGGCCCGCGTCCCGCGTTCCGTGTCCGAGAAGGAGACCGAGTACATGCTGTTCGGCCGCACCCCCGTGCTCCCCACGCCCGACCAGGCCCTCCCCGGCCGCGAGACCCCCGGCTTCACCGCCCCCGGCCGGCACACCGTTCTGGGCAACTCCCCGGCCGGGCCGTACCCCGAGGGTCTGGCGGTCGCGGACTTCGGCCTCGGCTGCTTCTGGGGCGCGGAGCGGAAGTTCTGGCAGACCCCCGGCGTCTGGACGACCCTCGTCGGCTACCAGGGCGGCCACACCCCGAACCCCACCTATGAGGAGGTGTGCTCGGGGCTGACCGGCCACACCGAGGCGGTCCGGGTGGTCTACGACCCCGCGGTCGTCCCGTACACCACCCTGCTCAAGGTCTTCTGGGAGGCGCACGACCCGACCCAGGGCTTCCGCCAGGGCAACGACGTGGGCACCCAGTACCGCTCGGCGGTCTACACCCACTCCCCCGCCCAGGCCGCCGAGGCCGACGCCTCCCGCGCCGCCTACCAGCGGGTGCTGACCGATTCCGGCCACGGCGCCATCACCACCGAGATCGCCCCCGCCGACGGCCGCCCCTTCTACCCGGCCGAGTCGTACCACCAGCAGTACCTGGACAAGAACCCGGACGGCTACTGCGGCATCGGCGGCACCGGCGTCTCCTGCCCCATCGGCGTCGCCCGCGCCCAGGGCTGACCCCTCTTCTCCCGGCATCCCCCGCTATCCCGGCGCCCGCACCGCCGACCACACAGGGGCGCCGTTCCCCGGCCACGCCCGGTGAGCGGCGCCCCCGCGCGTGCCCGCACCCGCCGACCAGCGGTGCGGGCGCGGTCACTTCGGCGGGTCGCCCTTGACGATCTTGCCGTGTTCGTCGACCACCACCGTGCTGCGGTACTCGTCCCATGGGTCGCCGGCGACCTGGGGTTCCTTGCCCTCGGGACAGCGGACGAAGCCCTTCGGGGGCTGCTCGTCGCCGGGGACTTCGCTTCCGCCGGTCAGCCTGGTCCGCCCGGAGCGGACGCGTCTGAGTACGCGGACTCGCCCCCACCACCGGCGATCGGCATAGGTGCGATTTACACCTAGCCGTCGGGGTACCCGCCCGGACGTGGGCGTTTCCGGCCGGACCGGCGGGAAACGCACGGGCCCGGTGGCGCCGGGAGACGGCGCGCCGGACTATACGCGGGCGGAGCCGCCCGCAGGACCCCAGGGGCCCGCAGCCCCAGAAGACCACCGAGGGACCCCGGACAGCCCCCACAGACCGAAGACAGACCTCAGACACACCTCAGCGAGTGACGAGACCGCCGCGCCCGGCACCGGCCGGGCGGACCGGGCGGCTCGCCGGAATGGAGTGCCCGCATGTCGGCCTACCGCATTGTCAACCCCGCCACCGGCGAGAGCGTCAAGGAGTTCCCGACCGCGACCGACGCGGAGCTGGACCGGGCGGCCGGGCGCGCTCACCAGGCGTACCTGGGCTGGCGCGGCAGCGAGCCCGCCGAGCGGGCGGCCGCGCTGAACCGGGTGGCGGACCTGTACGAGCAGCGCAAGGACGAGCTGGCGGCGATCATCACCCAGGAGATGGGCAAGCCGGTCAAGCAGGCCCGGGGCGAGATCGACACCGTGATCTCGATCTACCGCTACTACGCCGACAAGGGCCCGGGCTTCCTGGCGGACGAGGAGCTGGAGGTCGTCGCCGGCGGCCGGGCCGTCATCCGCAAGCAGGCGGTCGGCACGCTGCTCGGGATCATGCCGTGGAACTTCCCCTACTACCAGGTCGCCCGGTTCGCCGCGCCCAACCTGATGCTCGGCAACACGATCCTGCTGAAGCACGCCCCGCAGTGCCCGCAGTCGGCGCTGGAGATGGAGCGGATCTTCCAGGACGCCGGGCTGCCGGACGGGGCGTACGTCAACATCTTCGCCACCGACGACCAGATAGCCGACCTGATCGCGGACGAGCGCGTCCAGGGCGTCTCGCTCACCGGCTCGGAGCGGGCCGGCGCCGCCGTCGCCGAGACGGCCGGGCGCAACCTCAAGAAGGTCGTTCTGGAGCTGGGCGGCTCCGACCCGTTCCTGGTGCTCGGTGCCACCGACCTGCGGCGCGTGGTGAAGCACGCCTTCAGCGGCCGGCTGGGCAACGCCGGCCAGGCGTGCAACGCGGCCAAGCGGATCATCGCCCTGGACGAGCACTACGACGCCTTCGTGGAGAAGTTCACCGAGGCCGTGCGCTCCGTGGTCCCGGGCGACCCGACCGACCCGGAGACCTTCATGGGGCCGCTCTCCTCGGAGAAGGCCGTCCAGTCGCTGGCCGAGCAGGTCGAGGACGCCGTCGCCAAGGGCGCCACCGTGCTCACCGGCGGCAAGCGCATGGACCGCCCGGGCGCCTGGTACGAGCCCACCGTGCTGACCGATGTCACCCCCGAGATGCGCGCCTACAAGGAGGAGTTGTTCGGCCCGGTGGCGGTGATCTACCGCGCCGGCTCGGAGGACGAGGCGGTCGAGTTCGCCAACAACAGCCCCTACGGCCTCAGCGCCTCGGTGCAGAGCGACGACGAGGCACAGGCCCACCGGGTCGCCCAGCGCCTGGAGACCGGCATGGTCTTCGTCAATGCCCCCTCCGGCACCGCCGCCGAGCTGCCCTTCGGCGGCGTCAAGCGCTCCGGCTTCGGCCGTGAGCTGGGCAAGTACGGCATGGAGGAGTTCGCCAACCACAAGCTGATCAGGGTGGTGAAGTAACACCGGGACCCGGGTGTCTCCCGGACCCCCGCCACCTTCCGGATCCCCGGGCGCCTTCCGGGCCCCGGCGCCTTCCGGCGAACCCCGGGCGTCTCACGAATCCCCGACACCCCCGGAGCCGCCCGCGCGCACTCACGTGCCGCGCGGGCGGCTCCGCCGTTCCGGTCCGGGCCGGCGGGGTCTGTCAGTGGGCCCGGCTACGGTTTCGGGCATGGTGACGACGGATGACGGAGAGACGGGGGGCCACCCTGCCGCAGGGGGTGACGGGACGGCGCTGGTCGGCCGGATACGGGCGCTGCGGGTCAACACGGCCTCGTCACGGCCACAGCTCTACCAGCCGATCACGCTGCTGTGGGCGATCGGCCGGGCGCTGCGCGGCGAGCCGCGGCTGCTGCCGTGGCGGGAGACGGAAGCCGCGCTGCGAGCGCTGCTGGAGCGCCACGGGCTGCGCGGCGAACGGCCGCGTCCCGACTATCCGGTGCTGGCCCTGCACCGGGCCGGGCTGTGGACGCTGCGGGGCCATCGGGCCGAGGTTCCGACGGCGCACGGGGACGGCAAGCTGCGGCAGTGGTTCGCCCAGAACTCCCCGGACGGCGGCCTGGCCACCCCGGTGCACGAGCTGATGCGGGCCTCGGGCGAGGCCAGGACCGCCGTGATCGGGGCGATCACGGACCGGTTCTTCACCGGCCTGGACGCGACTCCGCTGCTGGCGGACGTCGGTCTCACCGTCGCGACGGTGGCCGATGACGGAGGAAGTGTTCCCGGGAGCCCCGCGAGCCCCGCGCCGGAGGACCCCGCCACCCTGGCCGCCCAGTACCAGCGCTGGTGCGCGCTCGTGGAGAGCCGGGAGTCCGCGACCCGTGGGCAGCGCAGGGAGCGGCTGGTACGGGACCCGATACGGCTGGCCCAGGCCCGCCGGGCGGTGCTGGTGCGCTCGGGCGGCCGGTGCGAGAACCCCGGCTGCGCCGGGCAGCCCGGGGACCGTACGGACCGGGGAGAGCCGATCCTGGAGGTGGACCATGTGGACGGGATAGCGAGCGGCGGGCGCGACCACCCGAGCCGGATGGTCGCGCTCTGCCCCAACTGCCATGCCGTCAAGACCCGGGGCCGCAGCCGGCACGAGTTGCGGGAGCTTCTCTCGGCCGTGGCCCGGGAGCGCCACGAGAGCATGCCGGGAATGGCACCGGTCCGGGCCTGAACCTCGCGGGGGCCGGCGGCGGGGTGAACCTCCGGGGGCGGCTCGTGAGGGTCAGGCGGTGGTGGGGGTGGAGAGGGTGGCCGACTGGGCGGTGCGGATGCGGGCGGCGGTGGTGGCGGGGTCGTAGCCGGGCGGGAGGCCGTCGACGAGGAGGACGTCGCCCGCCATGTGCCGGGTGCGCAGCGGGATCAGCGCCTGGTAGGCCTCGGAGTCGTACCAGGCGCGGGCCGCGTCCAGGGACGGGAAGCCGATGATCACCAGGACGGACGGCCACGCGCCCTCCCGGACCTCCCGCTCGGGCGCTCCGTGGACCAGGAAGGTCCCGCCGAAGGGGCCCAGGGTGGCCTGGACGCGCTCCATGTAGGTGAGCACCTCCTCGGGCACATCGGTGCCGGCGGGCGGGCGCAAATTACCGAGGGCGTAGGCGGGCATGAGGGGCCTCCGTGAGGATTCGGGTGGACCGCCGGGCGGCCCGGGCGGGGCCGGGGATCCGGTGGTGGCCTCATCCTGGCCGGTGGGCGCCGGGCGGTCGATGACCTCCGGGGTAATGGACCCGCCGGAGTGACGGACACGGAGCGCGTACGACAGCGGCGGCTCCGTGGAGCACGTACGACGAGGACGGCCACACGGAGCGCATACGAGTGCGTACGAGAAAGACGGCCACGCGGAGCACGCACGACGAAGGCGGCCACGCGGAGCACGCACGACGAAGGCGGCCACGCGGAGCACGCACGACGAGGACGGCCACGCGGAGCGCGTACGACGAAGGCGGCGGCCTCCCGGGGTGGGAGGCCGCCGCCTTGAGAGCCTGCGGAGCCCATGTCGGCCGTGTCGGCCGTGCCCGCCCGGCCGGCGGGGGCGTCAGACGGCGGAGCCGGCCTTCCAGTCGGCCCACTTCATGTTCCAGCCGTTCAGGCCGTTGTCCGGCTGGACGGTCTTGTCCTTGCTGTTCTTGACCACGACCACGTCACCGACGATCGAGTTGTCGAAGAACCAGGCGGCGGGCTGGCCCGAGTCGCCGGCGCCCTTGACGTCGTTCAGGCCCACACAGCCGTGGCTGGTGTTGCTGGAGCCGAAGATCGAGTCCGGACCCCAGTAGTTGCCGTGGATGAAGGTGCCCGAGGTGGACAGCCGCATGGCGTGCGGCACGTCCTTGATGTCGTACTCGCCCTTGCCGTCGTCGTCCGTGAAGCCGACGGTGGCGCCGTTCATCCGGGTCTCCTTGAACTTCTCGGAGATCACCATCTGACCGTTGTAGGTCGGGTTGTCCGGGGAGCCGGCCGAGATCGGGATCGACTTGACCGTCTCACCGTTGTGCGTGACCGTCATGGTCTTGGTGTTCACATCGACCGTCGAGACCTGGTTGCGGCCGATCTTGAAGGTGACGGTCTTCTGCTGGACGCCTCGGACGCCGTCCGCGCCCTCCACCCCGTCCAGGTTCAGCTTCATGGTGACGGTCGAGTTCTCGGTCCAGTACTTCTCGGGGCGGAAGTCCAGCCGCTGGCCGTTGAACCAGTGGCCGACGACCTCCTGGCCGCTGCTGGACGAGACCGTGATGCCGGCCTGGACGGCCTTGCGGTTGGTGATCGCCTTGTTGAAGTTGATCGACACCGGCATCCCGACGCCGACGGTGGAGCCGTTCTCGGGGGTGAAGTTGCCGATGAAGCTGTTGGCCTCGGAGACGGTGGTGAAGGAGGAGTTCTCGTGCGCCTCGCGGCCCTCGGAGTCCTTGGCACCGGCGGCGATCTTGTAGACCGTGGCCCGGTCCAGCTGCTCGCCGGGCTTCCAGCTCTTGCCGTCGGCGGCCAGCTCGCCCTTGACGGTCTTGCCGTCCGGGCCGGTCATGGTCACCTGGGTGAGCGTGCCGTCGCTGACGGTCACCTTGGCATCGTTGTTGATGCCGGCGTCGGTCGCCCCGTTCTTCGGGGAGATCGTTATTCGGGCCTTCGAGGTCTGCTTCTCGGCGGCGGCGTCCACCTGAGCCTGTGACTTCTGCGTACCGTCGGCGCCACCGGCGTCGGCATCGTCACCGCCGTTGCAGGCCGTGAGCACCAGTACGCCGCCGAGCAGTGCGGACGCGGCCGCGAGACCCCTGCGCCGCTTACTGTCCGTCATCACACGCTTCTCCATCGTCGCCTATTTCTGCCAACATCCAGAACAACACGGATCGCTACCCACTCGGTTCCGCTTACGCGGACGATGTGGGCAACACCACTGACGGACGCGTCCTCCTCCGTACCGGTTCCCGGGCAGCCGCCGGGGAACCGGCCGGTTTCGGCCCCGTGGTGTTCCGGGGCCGCTCCGGAACCCGCGGAGGCGGTACGGGGCCCGCCGCGGCCGGGACTACGTCCGGGGGCCGCCGCCGGGGTGGCCGTACCCGGGACGGCCGGAGCCGCCGGAGCCGTCGCCGCCCCCCGTCCCACCGTACGAGCCGTCGTCCGCCTCGTCGTCCGCTTCGGCGTCCGTCCCGCCGGCCGTCTCCCCGTCCACCTCCCCGTCCGTCTCGTCGTCCACCTCGTCGTCGATCTCGTCGTACGGCTCCTCGTCGAAGTAGTCGCCGTAGTCGCCGTCGCCGTCGACGGTCTCCGCGTCGCCGAAGGGGTCGAGCTCCCAGACGGCGTCGTCGGCGTCCGCGAACGGATCGGCGCCGGCCGTCTCGCTGCCCCAGGAGGCCCGGGCCAGCTCCACCCCGGGGACGCCGGCCACCAGCTCGGACGGGTCGACCAGATAGGCCAGCGCCTCCGCCGCGTCCTCGCGCACCGCCGCCCGCGCCTGGTCCCGTGCGTACTCCTCCTCCGCCGGTTCCGCTTCGACCTGCTCCAGGGCGGCCCGGCTGAGCGCGGCGGGGTCGGTGATCTCCACCACCAGCTCGGCGCGGAGTCGTACATACCGTGATGTTTCAGAAGGGCTCATATGACGGAGCGTAAGGTGCTGCCCGCCCGCGACTTTCCCGCGACCCGCTGAGTTCATTAGCATCGGCGTACACACCAATTTCCCGTTCTCCAAGGGGATATGAATCTGTGTCCGTCGCTCGACGACCCCTTCTCACCGCCACCGCCGCAGGCACCCTGCTCTGCGCGCTCTGGTTCGTACCCTCGGCCAACGCCACCGACGAGGCGCCCGCGGGCGGCACTCCCGACCGGGCCCGGACGGCCGTGACGGATGCCGCCGGTGCCGGTTCCCGTGCCGATTCCGGTTCCGCCGCGCACCGGGCCTCGGACGTGTCGGCGCGCACGCCGGACACGCCGGACACGCCGGCGAACGGCGCCCTGTCGGCCGACGGCGCCGTGTCGGCAGACGATGCCGGCCCCGCCGATGACGACGACACCGCCGCCGCCGGACCGGTGCTGGCCGACACCGGTGCCGTGGACACCGCCCCGTATCTGATCGGCGGCACCGCCTTCCTCGGCATGGGCGCCGGTCTGGTGGCCTTCGCGGTACGCAAGGGGGCGCCGGCCGCGCACTGAGCGGCGGGCGCCCCCTGGGCGGGCCCGGTACCGGCAGCGGTACCGGGCCCGGGTATCCGGCGGTCAGGCCAGCGGGCCGGTGACCTTCTCGACCGCCTCGACCAGCTTCCCGGCCCGTACGAAGGCGTCGGCGGCGTCCAGGTCGGGGGCGAGGAACCGGTCGGGGCCGGGCCCCTGCACCCCGGCCGCGCGCAGCGCCTCGACGGCCGCGCGGGAGGCGGGGGCGGCCGACAGGCCGTGGCGCAGCTCTATGGCGCGGGTGGCGGCGTACAGTTCCACCGCGATCACCCGGTTGAGGTTCTCGACGGCGGTGCGCAGCTTGCGGGCGGCGGACCAGCCCATCGACACATGGTCCTCCTGCATGGCGGAGGACGGGATGGAGTCGGCGGAGGCCGGGACCGCCAGCCGCTTCAGCTCGCTGACGAGCGCGGCCTGGGTGTACTGGGCGATCATCAGCCCGGAGTCCACCCCGGCGTCGTCGGCCAGGAAGGCCGGCAGCCCGTGCGAGCGGTTCTTGTCGAGGAGGCGGTCGGTGCGGCGCTCGGCGATGGAGGCCAGGTCGGCGGCGGCGATGGCCAGGAAGTCGAGGACGTACGCGACCGGGGCGCCGTGGAAGTTGCCGTTCGACTCCACCCGGCCGTCCGGCAGCACCACCGGGTTGTCCACGGCGGCGGCCAGCTCCCGCTCGGCCACCAGCCGGGCGTGGGCGAGGGTGTCCCGCCCGGCGCCCGCCACCTGCGGGGCGCACCGCACCGAGTAGGCGTCCTGGACCCGGGGGGCGGCCTCCTCCTGGAAGTGACCGGTCAGCTCGGAGCCCGCCAGCACGGCCAGCATGTTGGCGGCGGCGGCCGCCTGACCGGGGTGCGGCCGGATGGCGTGCAGCTCGGGCGCGAGCACCTTCTCGCTGCCGAGCAGGGCCTCCAGGGTGAGGGCGGCGGAGATGTCGGCGGAGGTGTAGAGCCGGTCCAGGTCGGCCAGCGCCATGATCAGCATGCCGAGCATGCCGTCGGTGCCGTTGAGGAGGGCCAGGCCCTCCTTCTCGCGCAGCTCCACCGGGACGATCCCGTGCTCGGCCAGCAGCTCGCCCGCCGGGCGCACGGTGCCGTCGGGGCCCTCGGCGTCGCCCTCGCCCATCAGAGCCAGGGCGCAGTGGCTGAGCGGCGCCAGGTCGCCGGAGCAGCCGAGCGAACCGTACTCGTGCACCTGCGGGGTGATGCCGGCGTTGAGCACATCGGCCATGGTCTGGGCGACCTCGGGCCGGACGCCGGTATGGCCGGAGGCGACGGTCTTGAGCCGCAGGAACATCAGCGCCCGGACCACCTCGCGCTCGACCGGCTTGCCCATGCCGGCGGCGTGCGAGCGCACGATGTTCCGCTGGAGCTGGGTGCGCAGCTCATGGCCGATGTGGCGGGAGGCGAGCGCGCCGAAGCCGGTCGAGACGCCGTAGACGGGCTCGGGCTTGGCGGCGAGGGCGTCGACGGTCTCCCGGGCGCGGGCGAGGGCGGCGACGGCGTCCTGCGAGAGCTCGACCCGCGCGTTGTGGCGGGCCACGGCGATGACGTCCTGGGCGGTGGTGCCGGACGGTCCCACCACGACGGTCTGCTGCATACTCATATTCAGCAGCGTACGGACTGAATTCGAACCTGTCACGAGGTCGCCGTACACCAGTTTCCCGGTCGCTCGGACGTCCGGGCGGCGACCGGCCGACCGGGCGACCGGCCGAGCGGAGGCCAGGCGGCTCGGAGGTCCGGCGGCCAGGCGGCCAGGCGGCCAGGCCGGGCGTCGGACTGGCGGGCGGTCGGCGTCAAGCTGCGGGCCGGCCGGCGTCAGCCCCGTGCGGGGCGGCGGCAGATCGCCGCCCGGCCGGACGCCGGACCGAGCCCCACTCGCCGCCGGGCCGGACACCGGACCGAGCCCGGTCCGCTTCCGGAAGCCCAGCCCTGCCCGCCTCCGGGCCGGTGTCAGACCCTGCGCGGGCCGGTGTCATGACCCTGCGCGGACCGATGTCAGACCCTGTGCGGACCCGCGTCACACAGCGGGCGGGGCGTCCCGGAAGCTGCGGCGGTCCCGGGCGGTGGCCGGGGGCGCGTCGGCGAGGCGGAGCACCCCGCCGTCCCGGCCCGCCACCACCGGCTTCGGCAACCGCGCGGCCTTGGCCCGGTACTGCGCCGCGTCGGCCAGCCGGAACAGCCGCCGCGCCGAGCGGACGGGGCCGATCGGGTCGCCGGTCGAGGCGATCCCGCAGGCCACCCCCTCGCCCAGCTCCAGCCCGCCGGCCCGCCGGCACAGCTCGTCCGCGGCGGCCACCACCTCGTCCGCCTCCGGCCCCACGGCGAGCAGGCAGAACTCGTCGCCGCCCAGCCGCGCGACCAGTGCCCCCGGCAGCATCGCCCCGCAGCAGGAGAGCACCGAGCCGAACCGTTCGAGGAGCCGGTCGCCCACCGCGTGGCCGAGGGTGTCGTTGACCCGCTTCAGACCGTTCAGATCGCAGACGACCAGGGAGACGACGGTGCCGTCGGCCCGGTGGCGCTCCACCGCCTCGTCCAGCCGCATGTCCACCGCCCGCCGGTTGGCGAGCCCGGTGAGCGGGTCGGTGAAGGCCAGCTTCCTGACCTCCTCCAGCCGCTCGGTCTGGGCCAGCCCGGCCGCCGCCACCGAGGCCAGGACCCCGGCGAAGTCGGCGTCCTCCCGGCCGAAGACCGGCGCCCCGGCCGGCCGCGCCACATACAGCTCGCCCCAGGCCAGCCCGTGCAGCACGATCGGCGCCACCACACAGCACCCGCGCCCCCGGCGGCGCAGGGCCGCGACCCGCTGGTGGCCGTAGCCGCGCGCACCGGGGCCGGGGCCGTCCGCCGTCTCCACCCAGGCGTGCGGCTCGCCGCCTCCGGCGGCCCAGCGCTCGTGCAGAAACTCGGTGATCTCCGAGAACTGGTGCACCGGATACGTCTCCGCCTCCGGGAACTCCTCCTCGTCCGGCGCCCGCTCCCCGACGTTGACCAGCACCCGCAGCCGGCCGAGGTCCCGCTCCCAGAGCGAGAGCGCCGCGAAGGAGCCGCCGAGCGCGTCCCGCGCGCCCAGCGCCGCCGCCCGCCAGGACTCTCGCGGGGTGTGCGCGGACGCCATGGCCTGCGCCAGTGTCACCACGGCTCGCAGCCGGACATCCTCTCCCATTCCTCAAGCTTAGGGAGCTTCCCCGACTTTTCACCCGTGAGTGCACGGGAGTACTCACGAGTATCCGGAGTCTCCGAGCGTACGCGGAAGAGCCCGGGAGCGCGGAAGTGCGCGGGCGCCCTTCCGTATCCGCGCGCCCGAGTCCCAGCCCCGCACCCCGCGACCGGCCGGGAGAGGTACGGGACCTCACTCCCCCGGCCACTCCGGCGGGCGCTTCTCGTTGAACGCGGCCACCCCCTCGGCCCGGTCGCCGGAGAAGGCGACCGTCCGCCATGCGGCGTCCTCCACCTCGAGACCGGCCCGCAGGTCCAGTCCCTGGCCCAGCCGGAGGGCCCGCTTGGCGGCGCGCAGCCCCACCGGCGAGTTGGCCGCGATCCGCCCGGCCAGCTCCAGCGCCGCCGCCCGGGCGTCCGCCTCCACCAGCTGGTCCACCAGGCCCAGCCGCGCCGCCTCGTCGGCCGGCACCCGGCGCGCCGAGAAGACCAGCTCGGCCGCGCGCGCCGCCCCGACCCGGCGCGGCAGCAGCTGCGTACCGCCGCCACCGGGGATGACGCCCACCGAGACCTCGGGCAGCCCCACCACGGCCGTGGCGTCGGCCACGATCAGATCGGCGGCGAGCGCCAGCTCGAAGCCGCCGCCCAGCGCGAAGCCGTGCACGGCGGCGATGACCGGCATCGGCAGCTCCAGCACCCCGGTGTAGGCGCCGCGCGTGGTGGGGCGCTGGCGCAGCAGCTCGGCGTCGCTGAAGGAGTTCCGCTCCTTGAGGTCGGCGCCCACGCAGAAGGCCCGGTCGTTCGAGGAGGTCAGCACCGTCACCCGGACCGACCGGTCGGCGCCGAGCGCGGCGCAGGCGGCGGCGAGGGACTCGGCCATCGCGGTGGAGACGGCGTTCATCGCCTTCGGCCGGTCGAGCACCAGCTCGGCGATGTGCCCCTCCCCGTGGCGCCGTACCGCGACGAACTCCCCGAAGCGCTGCTCGGACATGCGTGAACCCTCCCGGCCGGCGGCACGTGTGCGCACCCGGATGACCGGCCGTGCGCGCACGCGGACGCGTTAACGATCGTTATCGGGATCGTAGGCGCCGACCGCCCGGCGACGGAAGGCCGACCGGACCACCGGGCGGACCGCTGGGCAAACCCCGGCCCCGGCCGCCGGACCACCGGGCAGACCCGGTTCGGGCCGCCGGGCCTCCGGACAGACCCGAATCGGACCGCCGGACCGCCGGGCAGGGCCGGTTCGGGCCGCCGGGCCGCGGGGCGGCCGGTCGCCGCCCCTCCGGCAGTCCCTCACCGGGGTCTCACGCCTCCCGGCGCCGCAGCTGCCAGGGTTCGATGACGCCCAGGCCACGGACCGGACGCTGCCACATCGGCTGGAGCGCGAAGCGGTACACCGGCGGGGGCTCGCCCTCCTTCTCGGCGCGCGCCGTCTCCTCGGCCACCTGTGCCTCCGAGACCGGCGCCTCGCCGCTCCGGGTCAGCTCCTCCGCGAATGCCCCGTCCACCAGCACGGTGTCCTTCTGCGCTATCGAGGTGAGCCGGCTGGCCAGGTTCACCGTCGTCCCGAATACATCACCCATCCGGGTGGTGACGGTGCCGAAGGCGATACCCACGCGCAGGGCCGGCATCGTCTCGTCATGACGCAGGGTGTCGATGAGGCGCAGCGCGATCTCCGCCGCCGTGCCCGAGTCGTCCGCCACGTACAGGACCTCGTCACCGAGCGTCTTGATCAGCCGGCCGCCGTGCGCCGCGACCAGGTCGGCGGAGGTCGTCTCGAACGCCTCCACCAGCTCGCCCAGCTCCTCTTCCTCCAGCCGGCGGGTCAGCCGGGTGAAGCCGACCAGGTCCGCGAAGCCGACCGCGAGCCGCCGGTCCACCATCTCCTCGTCGTCGGCGGCCTGCACCACCCGGCCGGTGGCGGCCGCCAGCTGCCGCCGCCAGACGTACACCAGGAACTCCTGGAGCTCCGGCAGCAACAGCTCGACCAGCGGATAGGTGACCTCGGTCCGGGTCATCCCGGGCTCGGGCGGCTCGGTCAGCCCCTCCAGGAAGGAATCGATCTGCCACTCGGCCAGCCGGGCGGTGGTCTGCCCGGTGGACCGCGCCACCTGTACGGCCATGGGCTCGCTGAGCAGTCCGGCCTCGACCAGGCCCGCCAGCCGCCGCAACGCCAGCACGTCCGCCTCGGTCAGCGCCTTGGCCTGCCCGATGTCGGCGAAGCCCATGGCCCGCCAGAACCGGGAGGCCAGATCCATGGAGACTCCGGCGGTGCGGGCCGCCTGGAAGGGGGTGTAGCGCCGGTCGGCACCGAGGATGAGCTGTTCGAGCCGGATCGCCAGAGGGTCGTCGGTCGGCTCCGCCGTGTGGTCGACGACATGGTGGGGGGTGGGATACTCGGCCCCGCTCGACCCGCCCGAGTTCGCGTCGTCGACGGTCACCGGCCGCCTCCTGCCCGTTCCCTGCGCACTGCCCTGCCGATCTGTCGGTGGATCGCCTCAACGATACGGCAGGTGTGCGCTGGCTCACGTCCGGGAGAGCCTCCCGGCACGTCCGGACCAGCGCTTTCCGCCACCCCGGGCCACCCCGGCCCCCGCACCCGATCCCTGCCCGACCCTTGCCCAGGGCCACCCCGGCCGCCGCCCCTTGACCCCTGCCCGGGGCCACCCCGGGGCCCGTACGACCACCCCGGGGCCGTACGACCTTCCGGGGCCCGTACGGCCTCCCGGCGACCACCGGGCGGGCGGCGACAGCGGCCGGTCCGGGCGACGACCACCGGCCGGTCCGGGCGGGCGACCACCAGCCGGTCCGGGCGGGCGACCACCGGCCGGCCCCGGCGGCGGCCCCGGCCTCAGTCCTCCACCCGCCGCAGGTGCACGATGTCGCCCGCGCCGACCGCCTCGCGGGTGCCGTCGGCGGTCCGGATCACCAGGCGGCCGAAGCCGTCGAGCGCCACCGCCTCGCCGGTGAGCGCCCGGTCGCCGGGCAGTTCGGCCCGTACCGTACGGCCGAGCGTGGCGCACCCGGCCGCGTACGCCTCCTGGAGCCCCGAGGCCGCGCTGTCCCCGTCGGCGGCCGTCCACCGCCCGTACCACTCCTCCAGCGAGCGCAGTACGGCCCGCAGCAGCGGGTCGCGGTCGGTGGACACGGCGTCGGCCAGCGCCAGCGAGCCGGCCGTCTCCACCGGCAGCTCGTCCTTCCGCAGGGACACATTGATGCCCAGGCCCACCACGACCGCGTCGTCCCCGGCCCGCTCGGCGAGGATGCCGCCGGTCTTGCGCTCCTCGCCGCCGACGGTCACCAGCAGGTCATTGGGCCACTTGAGGCTCACGTCCACCCCGGCCGAGCGGGCCAGCCCGGTGGCGGCGGCGACCCCGGTGAGCAGCGGCAGCCAGGGCAGCCGGGCGGCCGGCACCCGGGGCCGCAGCAGCACCGAGAGGAACAGCCCGGAGCGGGCGGGCGCCGACCAGGCGCGGTCCAGCCGGCCGCGCCCGGCCGTCTGCTCCTCCGCGATCAGCACGGCGCCCTCGGGCAGCGCGTCGGCCCCGGCGGACCGCGCGGCCCGGGCGGCCAGGTCGCTGTTGGTCGAGCCCGTCGCGGCGACCACGTCCAGCGAGGTCCAGAGCGAGCCGGGCCGGATCAGCGCGCGCCGCAGCGCGGTGGTGTTCAGCGGGGGCCGCTCCAGGTCCGTCCAGCGCCCGCCCGCGCCGGACGCGGAGCCACCGGGCGCGGAGCCACCGGGCGCGGAGCCACGGCCGGACCGGCCCGGTCCGCCACCGGACCCACCCGGTCGGTCACCGGAACCACCCGGTCGGTCACCGGAAGGGAAGGGTCCGGCGGCCGGAAAGTCATCTGAGGCCATCATGCAAGCCAGCGTAGGTGTGTTGAACACCGCACTGCCGAACGGTATCCGCGCCGATACGCTACGGCGCAGTAGCCCAGCACCCGTGACCAGGCAGGGAGCCGCATCCCCCATGTCCGAGCCGGCAGAGCCCCAGGACCCGAACCAGGATCCGCAGATCGACATTCACACCACCGCGGGCAAGATCGCTGATTTGCGGCGCCGTATCGAGGAGGCGACGCACGCGGGATCGGCGCGCGCTGTGGAGAAGCAGCACGCGAAGGGCAAGCTGACGGCGCGCGAGCGCATCGCGCTGCTGCTGGACGAGGACTCGTTCGTGGAGCTGGACGAGTTCGCCCGACACCGCTCCACCGCCTTCGGCCTGGAGGCGAACCGGCCGTACGGCGATGGCGTGGTCACCGGCTACGGCACGGTGGACGGCCGCCCGGTGGCCGTCTTCTCGCAGGACTTCACGGTCTTCGGCGGCGCGCTCGGCGAGGTCTACGGCCAGAAGATCATCAAGGTGATGGACTTCGCGCTGAAGACCGGCTGTCCGGTCATCGGCATCAACGACTCCGGCGGCGCCCGTATCCAGGAGGGCGTCAGCGCGCTGGGCATGTACGGCGAGATCTTCCGCCGCAACACCCATGCCTCCGGGGTGATTCCGCAGATCAGTCTGGTGGTCGGGCCCTGCGCCGGCGGCGCGGTGTACTCGCCGGCCATCACCGACTTCACGGTGATGGTGGACCAGACCTCGCACATGTTCATCACCGGCCCCGATGTCATCAAGACGGTCACCGGCGAGGACGTGGGCTTCGAGGAACTGGGCGGCGCCCGCACCCACAACGCCACTTCGGGCGTGGCCCACCACCTGGCGGGCGACGAGAAGGACGCGATCGAGTACGTCAAGTCGCTGCTCTCGTACCTGCCGTCGAACAACCTCTCCGAGCCGCCCGCCTTCCCGGAGGAGGCGGATCTGGCGCTCACCGACGAGGACCGGGAGCTGGACGTCCTCGTCCCGGACTCCGCCAACCAGCCGTACGACGTCCACACGATCATCGAACACGTCCTGGACGACGGCGAGTTCCTGGAGACCCAGGGGCTGTTCGCGCCGAACATCGTGACCGGTTTCGGGCGGGTCGAGGGCTTCCCGGTCGGTGTGGTCGCCAATCAGCCGATGCAGTTCGCGGGCTGCCTGGACATCAACGCCTCGGAGAAGGCGGCCCGGTTCGTCCGCACCTGCGACGCCTTCAACATCCCGGTGCTGACCTTCGTGGACGTGCCCGGCTTCCTGCCCGGCGTGGACCAGGAGTACGGCGGGATCATCCGCCGCGGCGCCAAGCTGATCTACGCGTACGCCGAGGCCACGGTGCCGCTGATCACGGTGATCACCCGCAAGGCGTTCGGCGGGGCCTACGACGTGATGGGCTCCAAGCACCTGGGCGCCGATCTGAACCTGGCCTGGCCGACCGCCCAGATCGCGGTGATGGGCGCGCAGGGCGCCGTGAACATCCTGCACCGCCGCACCATCGCGGCCGCCGGGGAGACCGGGGGCGCCGACGAGCAGGAGGCGACCCGGGCCCGGCTGGTGCAGGAGTACGAGGACACGCTCCTCAACCCGTACACGGCGGCCGAGCGCGGCTACATCGACGCGGTGGTGATGCCGTCGGACACCCGGGCACACGTGGTGAGAGGACTGCGCCAGCTGCGGACGAAGCGGGAGAACCTGCCGCCGAAGAAGCACGGCAACATCCCGCTCTAGTCCGCTCCGTCACCCGTGACACGGTTGCGAGTTCCGAGTTCCGAGGAGGGTCCGCGATGATCAAAGTGGTACGGGGCAATCCGACCCCGGAGGAGCTGGCCGCCGCGCTGGCGGTGGTACGGGCCCGCGCCGCGGCGTCGGTGACCGCCGGCTCCGGTCCGGTACGGGTGCCCCAGGGCTGGTCCGACCCGGCGCGGATCGCGGCCGGCCGGTCCCCTCGCCCGGGCCCCCGGTCCTGGGTCCGGTCCGCCTGGCCCCGGTAGTCCCGGCCCGTCCCGCCACCCCCTCCTGCCCCGCCGGACCCGCCCCCGTGCGCGCCCGGTGGCCGGCCGTCGCGCCCGAGTGAGTACGCGTACTCAGGCGCGGCGCCCGGCCCGGGCAGGAGGATCGAGGGATGCTCTGGTCCGATCCCGACGACGAACCACCCCCCGACATACGGGACATGCAGGCCAAGCTGCGCCGCGCGGGCGTGCTGCTGGCGCTCGCCATGCTGCTCGGGATGCTCGTCGCGGGCCTGCGCTGAGCGGGGCCCGCGCCCGTAGGCCGCCCCGCCCCGCCCGGAGGCCGTACCCATACCCGTACGCGGGCCCTGCGCCGACCGGCGGCTCGTATCCGTGCGCGGTCCTGCGCCGACCGGGGGCCGCACCCGTACGCGGCCTTGTGCCGACCGGCGGTCGTGCTCGCTCGTACACACCCCTGTGCCGACCGGCGGCTCGCGCCGGTTCGCGGCCCTGCGCCGACCGGGGGTCGTGCTCGTACGCGGCCCTGTGACGACCGTCGGCTCACGCACGTACGCGGGGCCCGCGCCGACCGGCGGGTGGCCCGTACCCGTGCGCGCGCTCCCACCCCCGGGCCCCGCTCCCCCGGGCCTGCGGTCACCCCCGGGGCCCCGGCCGTCGGCGGCGGGCACCCGGCCCGTCCGGCCCGCACCGGCCCCTCCGGCGCCCCGCCCCATCAGGCCCGTCCCCCGACCCGTCCGGCCTCGCCCGGCCCGCACCGCCCCTCCGGCGCCCCGCCCGGCCCGCGCCCGGGTCCGTCCGGCGCCGTCCGGTGCCCGTCCCCCTTTCCGTACGATGACCTCCATGACTGCTCAGCCGACCGCCGGGCCCCGCCGACTGGTGCTCGCCTCCGCCTCCCCCGCCCGCCTGGGCCTGCTGCGACAGGCCGGACTCGCCCCCGAGGTGCTGGTCAGCGGGGTGGACGAGGATGCCGTCACCGCGCCCGGCCCGGCCGAACTGGCCCTCGCGCTGGCCGAGGCCAAGGCGGCGACGGTGGCCGCGCTGCCCCAGGTGGCGGGCGCGCTGGTGATCGGCTGCGACTCGGTGCTGGAGCTGGACGGCCAGGCGCTCGGCAAGCCCGCCGACGCCGAGGAGGCCACCGCCCGCTGGAAGGCGATGCGCGGCCGCTCGGGCGTACTCCGTACCGGGCACTGCGTGCATGACACGGCGGCCGGCCGGCGGGTCTCCGCCACCGCCTCCACCCTGGTCCGGTTCGGGGAGCCGACCGACGCCGAGATCGCCGCCTATGTGGCGAGCGGCGAGCCGCTGCACGTGGCGGGCGCGTTCACCCTGGACGGCCGTTCGGCGCCGTTCGTGGACGGCATCGACGGGGACCCGGGCAATGTCATCGGGCTCTCCCTGCCGCTGCTGCGCCGGCTCCTGGGCGAGCTGGACGTCCGGATCACCGACCTCTGGACGCCCGCCGCCGGCTGACCCCGCCGGCGCGACCTCCGGCCGGGTCTCGCCCGCCGGGGTCTCGTCCGCCAGGGTTCTCCTTCACCGGGGGTCTCAGCCGGGCGCCGGGGCGGCGGGATCGGGGGCGTACAGCAGCAGTGAGCCCACGATCAGCCCCAGCACCACCATCAGGAACCCGAACGCCGTCCACCCCACCAGCCCGACCGCCAGCGCGCCCAGCACCCCGTGCGCGATGGCGCAGGCGACCAGGGCGATCCGGGTGGGCCGGCCGGGCACCCGGTCCCGTACGGCCATGAGCACCAGCAGCGCCGCGCAGCAGGCCAGCGCGGCGGCGAAGACCCCGCCCATCGCCCAGGTGGCGTCGGCCGTCAGCCCCGGGTCGAAGCCGCCGAACGACATGTTCTGGTTGGTCACCACCGAGGCGAGCACCGCGTGGACGAAGAGGAGCCCGGCCGCCTCCGCGAGCAGCAGGATCCCGGCCGCCAGAGCTATCGGTCTGCGCGCCACCACGGTCCGCCCCCTGCCTGCCGTCATCAGTACGCCGCCGCCCGCTGTTACCGGTGGTACGGACGACAGCCGGAACGCTACTCAGGGGTAATCGTCCGGGCAAGGGCGCGGCGGCCATGCGGACGGGCGCGGCAACGCCGCAAAGAAACACTCCCCCGTTCGTAGGGACTCCACAAAGAAACAGGAACGTCCGCTGGGTCGCCTAACAGAGACCTGGGCCACACCGGCGGGTTACTGTTCCGATGAGAAGCCCTGCGTAACGTGGCGCGACAAGGGTTTTCCCGACTCGGGTCCGTTCCGACTCACGCTCCGTGTGGGCAAGCTCACCCATGGGGACGGGTCGAGAAGCCGTGTCGGCAGTCCCTAAACTCAGCTTGTTTCAAGGAGGGAGCCATCGTGCGCAAGGTGCTCATCGCCAACCGTGGCGAAATCGCTGTCCGCGTCGCCCGGGCCTGCCGGGACGCCGGGATCGGGAGCGTGGCCGTCTACGCCGACCCGGACCGGGACGCTCTGCACGTCCGCGCGGCCGACGAGGCGTTCGCCCTGGGCGGTGACACCCCGGCGGCCAGCTATCTGGACATCGCCAAGGTGCTCCAGGCCGCGGCCGACTCCGGTGCCGACGCCGTCCACCCCGGCTACGGCTTCCTCTCCGAGAACGCCGAGTTCGCCCAGGCCGTCCTCGACGCCGGGCTGACCTGGATCGGCCCGCCGCCGCACGCCATCCGCGACCTCGGCGACAAGGTGGCGGCCCGTCACATCGCCCAGCGGGCCGGCGCTCCCCTGGTGGCCGGCACCCCCGACCCGGTGTCGGGCGCCGAGGAGGTCGTGGCCTTCGCGGAGCAGCACGGTCTGCCGATCGCCATCAAGGCGGCCTTCGGTGGCGGCGGTCGCGGGCTGAAGGTCGCCCGCACCCTCGAAGAGGTCCCGGAGCTGTACGACTCCGCCGTCCGCGAGGCGGTCGCCGCCTTCGGCCGGGGCGAGTGCTTCGTGGAGCGCTACCTCGACAAGCCGCGCCATGTGGAGACCCAGTGCCTGGCCGACCAGCACGGCAACGTGGTCGTCGTCTCCACCCGTGACTGCTCCCTCCAGCGCCGGCACCAGAAGCTGGTCGAGGAGGCCCCGGCGCCGTTCCTCTCCGCCGAGCAGAACGCGCAGCTGTACGCCGCCTCCAAGGCCATCCTCAAGGAGGCCGGCTACGTCGGCGCCGGCACGGTGGAGTTCCTGGTCGGCAACGACGGCACGATCTCCTTCCTGGAGGTCAACACCCGTCTGCAGGTGGAGCACCCGGTCACCGAGGAGGTCACCGGCATCGACCTGGTCCGGGAGATGTTCCGGATCGCGGACGGCGAGGAGCTGGGCTACGACGACCCGCCGGTGCGCGGCCACTCCTTCGAGTTCCGCATCAACGGCGAGGACCCGGGCCGCAACTTCCTGCCCGCCCCCGGCACCGTCACCACCTTCTCCCCGCCGTCCGGTCCCGGTGTCCGGCTGGACGCGGGTGTGGAGTCCGGCTCGGTCATCGGCCCGGCCTGGGACTCGCTGCTCGCCAAGTTGATCGTCAGCGGCGCCACCCGTGAGCAGGCCCTCCAGCGGGCGTCCCGGGCCCTGGCGGAGTTCACCGTGGAGGGCATGGCCACCGCCATCCCGTTCCACCGGGCCGTCGTGACGGACCCCGCCTTCACCGCCGACCCGTTCCGTATCCACACCCGGTGGATCGAGACCGAGTTCGTCAACGAGATCAAGCCCTTCGCCGCGCCCGCCGACGCCGAGGCGGAGGAGGAGACCGGCCGGGAGACCGTGGTGGTCGAGGTCGGCGGCAAGCGCCTGGAGGTCTCGCTGCCCTCCTCGCTGGGCATGAGCCTGGCCCGGACCGGCCTGGCCGCCGGCGCCAAGCCCAAGCGCCGCGCCGCCAAGAAGTCCGGCTCGGCGGTCTCCGGCGACACCCTCGCCTCCCCGATGCAGGGCACCATCGTCAAGGTGGCCGTCGAGGAGGGCCAGGAGGTCAAGGAGGGCGAGCTCATCGTGGTCCTGGAGGCCATGAAGATGGAGCAGCCCCTCAACGCCCACCGCGCCGGCACCGTCAAGGGCCTGTCCGCGCAGGTCGGCGCCTCGGTCACCTCGGGCGCGGCGATCTGCGAGATCAAGGACTGACCCACCGCGTGTCCTGGGGCCCGCCGGCCGTTCGACCGGCGGGCCCCACGCGTACGCCCCACCGGTGGCATCCTGGAGTCAGGCGGAGGGCAGGAGGACGGCGCCATGACGACCAGCGCGGCCGACACGGCGAAGCGCACCACGGACAGTACGGCCGGTACGACCGACACGGCCGACAGGACCGACGGGACCGACACGGCCGGTACGACCGACACGACCGGTACGGCACCGTGCGGCGGACGGGCCATGCGGGCGGACGCCCGGCGCAACTACGAGCGGCTGCTCGCCGAGGCGCGTACCGCCTTCGCCGAGCACGGCACGGACGCCTCGCTGGAGGACATCGCCCGGCGCGCGGGGGTCGGAATCGGCACCCTGTACCGCCATTTCCCGAACCGCCAGGCCCTGATGAGCGCGGTCTTCCAGGACGCGCTGGGCTCACTGCTGGCGTACTCCCGCGAGTTGGCCGACGCCGACCCCGCCTGCGAGGCGCTGGTCACCTGGCTGCGGGCCGTCATCGCCCACGCCGGTGAGTACCGGGGCCTGGCCCGCGCCCTCATGTCCGCCTCGGCCGACCCCAGTTCGGCCCTGACCCGCTGCAACGACCCGCTCCGCGAGGCCGGTTCCCGGCTGCTGGACCGCGCGGTGACCGAGGGAGCCGTCCGCGAGGGCGTCCCGATCGGTGACCTCATGCAGCTCACCAACGCCATCGCCCTCGCCGCCGAGCAGCACCCCGACGACCCCCGCCTCGCCGACCGCCTCCTCACCCTCACCTACCGTGGCCTCCACCCCTGACCGGACCGGACCCCCTCGGCAGCGGCCGGCTCAGCCCAGGGTGCCGGTCTCCTCCCCCACCATCCGCATGACCTCCTCATGCGTGTACCGGGTCGGTCGGGCGCCGCACGCCATCGAGTAGTGAGCCAGAGCGAGATCGGCGAAGTCCTCGGCCGCCTGGGGGTCCTCGGCCACGTCGATGACGGCCTGCGGCCACCACAGGTTGAGCACCCCGTCGAATTCATCGCCCGTGCTGACCCTGAGCACGTCCTGATAGAACTCCGCCCGCCGGTCCACCCGGAGCGCCTCCCCGACGCCGCCGATGGTCCGCACGACGTTCGGCCCCCGGTAGCCGGTCTCGTCCCCCGCACGCTTCAGGCTGTCCTGCCACATCCCCATGCCCCCGCCTCCCACTGGTCTCCGATCGGGTAACGCGTCACGACGATCCAAGAATGATGTGCTCCGCCCAGGCAGGAGTGGATCTTTCACTCGGGTGAGTGACCATCACCCCTAGCGGAGCGGAGTAGCGTCTCAGGGACGCACAGTGACGGCACGGAGGGTGGAGAGCCTATGAACCAGTCGGCCGACATGAAGACAACAGCGACAACATCGATCGATGAAGGCTCGTTGAAGTCCCGGCGACGATGAGGAAATTCACCGGGCTGGGAGTCACGGCGCTCACCGTCACGACATTCCTGTTCAGCACCGCACCCGTGGCTCAGGCAGTTTCTGCGGCGACCTGGAACAAGACCGTACGCTGCGAGTCCACTGATCCCGAGGGGCGGCATATAGTCACCCGATACGGGGACGCCCATCTCGGCTGGAATCACTTCACCCACCGGCACAACATCCGCGTCTGCAAGATCGTCAATGCCGCCGTCGGCGGTAAGGTCGACCGCGGCGACCACCACGGGCGGCTCGAATACGACGGCGTTGCCGTCAAGACGGGTGGCAAGCCCGAGCAGGCCCGCTTCATCGTCATCGTTCAGTACTCCCGCTACACCAAGGACAAGAAGTACGACGCCGGCCGGGGGCAGACGATCGGTGTCGTCAATGCTTTCTGCCGCAACCAGCCGAACAACAAGTGCCCCGCCTGGATGAACCAGTGACCCCCTCCGAAGACCGGCAGCAGCAGGCAGCCATCAGCCGCCTGCTGCTGTACTACCTCAACGGCCCTCTCGCCGAAGGCTGCCAGTTGCGCGGCGTCCTGCCGGCCCATGGTGCCGTTCGGATCGCCGTCCACGCCGGAGAAAGCGAGGGTGGCGACACGTTCCTCTACGAAATCCCTTACGACACCGTGGCACCTGCCGACATTCCAGGCATCCTTCGCACAGTGTTGTCGGGGACCCAGCTGTACAGCAGTGACGACATCGGCGAAGCGCTCGGAATGACCCTCATTCGCCTCCGCCCGCAACAGATCTCACCGACCCCCGAGCCTGAACAGGGTCAGGCGCTCAATGCCCTTCGCGCCCTGTCCGACCCTGGGGACGACGACAACCCCCTTCTGATCGGCTTCTTGATGAAGGGCAACGGCCTCATGCGCCTCTATGTGCGGCGCCCGGGCCACCTCTCTCTCATCGGCGTCGACATTCGCCTGACCGGTGCGCTCACCGCGCTGACCGCCTCCATTCCCTCTCTGATCGAAGAAGAGGGGCGCCACCGGCCCGCCCCCGACGACCCGCACTGTGATTCTTTCGTGGACCTGACCGACTGGTAGGGGTGGTCACCGAGCGAAGGGCCAGGCATCGGCGTCAAAGGGCCTGCCGAAAGGCCCAGGACGGACGCCCCCTCCCGGTCCGGGTGTCCGGGCGCCGGGGGTCAGCGGCGGCGGAGGTCGGCCACTCGGGCGGGGCGGTCGGGGTCGGGGGGTGCGGGGGTGGGGGTGCGGCGGAGCGCCGGGGCGGGGCGGCGGGTGCCGCGCTGGCCGGGGAGGGGGACGTCCCGGCGGGGCGGCCGGCCCGAGGTGAGGTCCAGGGGGGTGTCGGAGCCGGCCAGCGCCAGTTGGACGCCCTGGTCGGCCAGGGCCTGGAGCTCGGCGACGACGCGGTCGTCGTGGCCGGACGGCTCGTTGGTGACCAGCCGGGTGATCCGGTCGGTCGGCACGGTCTGGAACATCGTGTCGGTGCCCAGCTTGGTGTGGTCGGCCAGCACCACGACCTCGCCCGCCGTCTGGATCAGCGCCCGGTCGACGCTGGCGGAGAGCATGTTGGAGGTGGAGAGCCCGCGCTCGGCGGTGAGGCCGCTGCCGGAGAGGAAGGCGCGGGAGACCCGGAGCCCCTGGAGCGACTGCTCGGCCCCACTGCCGACCAGGGCGTAGTTGGAGCCGCGCAGGGTGCCGCCGGTCATGACGACCTCCACCCGGTTGGCGTGCGCCAGCGCCTGGGCGACCAGCAGGGAGTTGGTGACGACCGTCAGCCCGGGGATCCGGGCCAGCCGGCGGGCCAGCTCCTGGGTGGTCGTGCCGGCGCCGACGACGACGGCCTCGCCCTCCTCCACGAGACCGGCCGCCAGATCGGCGATGGCGGCCTTCTCGGCGGTCGCGAGATGGGCCTTCTGAAGTCCGGTCTCCCGGGCGTACCCGCCCGGGAGGACCGCGCCGCCGTGCCGGCGGTCGAGGAGTCCTTCGGCCTCCAGTGCCCGCACATCACGCCGTACGGTCACTTCGGAGGTCTGGACGACACGGGCGAGCTCCCGGAGCGAGACCGCTCCATTGGCGCGCACCATTTCGAGAATCAGTTGACGACGTTCTGCAGCGAACACGGAACTGACAGTAACGCCAGGTGTCGACCGGCGCGGACCGTTTGCAGCAATATGCGTCCATTAAGAGAATGTGCGAACAGCCGGGACCGCGAAGTGGTATATGCGCGACCATTGCCACCCGCCCGGGGGCGGAGGGCGATCGGCCCGGGGGCGGGCGGTGCGCCCGGGGCCTCCCGGTGGGGCGGGCAACCCCCGGGACGGGAGCGGGAGTTGCCTGCGCGAGGGGCGGCCGCCGGGCGGGCGGTCAGATCTCCGGGTCGGTGTTGCGGGACTGGAGCTGGCGGGCCACCTCGGCGATCGAGCCGGAAAGCGACGGGTACACGGTGAACGCGTTCGCGATTTGCTCCACCGTCAGATTGTTGTCGACGGCGAGCGAAATGGGGTGGATGAGCTCGCTGGCCCGGGGCGCCACGACACAGCCGCCGACCACGATCCCGGTGCCCGGGCGGCAGAAGATCTTGACGAAACCGTCCCGGATGCCCTGCATCTTGGCGCGCGGGTTGCGCAGCAGCGGCAGCTTCACCGCCTTGGCGTCGATCCGGCCCGCGTCCACGTCGGCCTGGGTGTAGCCGACGGTCGCGATCTCCGGGTCGGTGAAGACATTGGCGGAGACGGTCCGCAGATTGAGCGGGGTCACCGCGCCGCCCAGGAAGTGGTACATGGCGATCCGGCCCTGCATGGCCGCCACCGAGGCGAGCGCGAAGATCCCGGTGACGTCACCGGCCGCGTAGATCCCGGGGGCCGAGGTGCGGGAGACCTTGTCGGTCCAGATGTGGCCGGAGTCCTTGAGCCGCACGCCCGCCTCCTCAAGGCCCATGCCGGCGGTGTTCGGGATCGCGCCGACCGCCATCAGGCAGTGCGTACCGCTGATCACCCGGCCGTCCGCGAGGGTGACCTCCACCCGGTCGCCCACCCGCTTGGCGGACTGGGCGCGGGAGCGGGCCATCACGTTCATGCCCCGGCGCCGGAACACGTCCTCCAGGACGGCGGCCGCGTCCGGGTCCTCGCCGGGCAGCACCCGGTCGCGCGAGGAGACCAGGGTCACCCGGGAGCCCAGCGCCTGGTACGCCCCGGCGAACTCGGCGCCGGTGACGCCGGAGCCGACCACGATCAGCTCCTCGGGCAGCTCGTCCAGGTCATACACCTGGGTCCAGTTCAGGATCCGCTCGCCGTCCGGCAGGGCGTCCGGGATCTCGCGCGGGTGGCCGCCGGTGGCGATCAGCACCGCGTCCGCGACCAGCACCTCCTCCGAGCCGTCGGCGGCGGTGACCACCACCTGCCGGGAGCCGTCCGCCGCCTGGGTGCCGTCGAGCCGGCCCCGGCCGCGCACCACCCGGGCGCCGGCCCGGGTGACCGAGGCGGTGATGTCGTGGGACTGCGCCAGCGCGAGGCGCTTGACCCGGCGGTTGACCTTGCCGAGATCGACCCCGACCACCCGGGCGGCCTGCTCGATGTGCGGGGTGTCGTCGGCGACGATGATGCCCAGCTCCTCGTAGGAGGAGTCGAAGGTGGTCATCACCTCGGCCGTGGCGATGAGGGTCTTCGAGGGCACGCAGTCGGTCAGGACGGACGCCCCGCCGAGGCCGTCGCAGTCGACGACGGTCACCTCCGCGCCGAGCTGGGCGCCCGCGAGGGCCGCCTCGTATCCGCCGGGTCCGCCACCGATGATCACGATCCGGGTCACTGGGGTTACGCCTCGCGCTCTCGTCACGGCAGCCCCTCGGACCGGGTGAGCCGGGGGCTCGGGGGGTCTCCCCGATGGTTGGAGTACGTACTCCATTGTCCCGCACGGCCGGAACGGTTTCGCCCTCGGGGGGCCGCATGGCGGAACGTCCCTCTTCGGCCACGGACAGCCGCCCCGCCCGCCCCCGCGAGCGGTCCCCGCCCGCCCGCCGGGGCGATGGACCGGCGGCATCCGGACAGCGCCCACCCGGACGGCTCCCGTACCCTCGACCACATGTCGCTCTACGCCGCGTACGCCGGCAACCTCGACGCGCGGCTGATGACCCGCCGCGCCCCGCACTCCCCGCTGCGCGGCACCGGCTGGCTGAACGGCTGGCGGCTGACCTTCGGGGGCGAGCAGATGGGCTGGGAGGGGGCGCTGGCCACCATCGTGGAGGCCCCGCGCTCCCAGGTGTTCGTCGCGCTGTACGACATCGCGCCGATGGACGAGGACTCGATGGACCGCTGGGAGGGTGTCGGGCTCGACATCTACCGCCGGATGCGGGTACGAGTGCACACCCTGGACGGCGAGGAGCCCGCCTGGGTGTACGTGCTCAACGGCTACGAGGGCGGGCTGCCCTCCGCCCGCTATCTGGGCGAGATCGCGGACGCGGCCGACTCGGCGGGCGCCCCGCACGACTATGTGATGGAGCTCCGCAAGCGCCCCTGCTGAGCCCCCGGGGCCTTTCGGGTCCCGGCGAAGGATTCCGGCCCGTCCCTCCCGCGCGGAGGGACGGGCTTTTCGCTGCCCGGACGCGGGCCGGGGGCCGGGGCGCGAGGTCCGGGCCCGGGGCGGCCGACGGCTGAGGGAAACGCGGCGGAATTCCCGTGCGCCGCCGTCGCGTCAGTGCCGCACGGGAACCGGGCGCGATCCGGGTGAGACCCGAATGAGAGCCGGGCGAGGACCCGGCGAGATCCGGGTGAGAGCCGGGCGAGACTCGGGTGAGGCCCGGGTGAAATTGCATTCGCCACCCTTCCCGTGTGGCGCCCCTCACAGAAGGCGATCACCGCGCTGTCCGACAACGGCCGCTTTTCGTTCGGCAAGGGCGCCGGGCGAAGACGGAAAACGGCGCGGCGAGGGCAGGAAAGGGCTGCTGGGAGCAGTGGTACCACTCATCGGCCACTCATCCGAGTAGGGCGGGCTACCCGAGCAGGCAGTGGCTGAGTGACGGCACGCGCACCTATCGTGAACAGGCAATTCCATTTCCGGTTGCCGGTGTCCGGAATCCGTCCTCGTAAAACTTTTCGCCTGCACGGAAAAGAGAAAGGGATCGCTGTGGCTGCACGCCGCGATTTTCCGCTCACGTCGTACCAGCGTGATATCTGGGCGGTCGAATTCCAGACGCCGAACAGTCCTCAGTTCAATGTCGTGATCGACGAGCGGACCACCGGCCCGGTGGACGCCGCCGCGCTCCGGACGGCGCTCGGCCGGGCGCTGGCCCGGCATGACGTGTTCCGGCTGCGGTTCGGGGAGCGGGACGGCGTCCCGTACCAGTGGACCGCCGACGAGACCACGACGTGGACCACGACCCGGACCACGGACGGCCCCGCCGGTGGAGGCGCCGGCGGGACCGCCGGTGACAGCGGTCCCGGCGAGGCCGTGGCCTGGGTGGATCTGTCCGGGGAGGCCGAGCCGGAGCGGGCCTGGGAGGCATGGCGGGAGGAGTCGTTCACCCGGCCGTTCCCGCTGCTCGGGGCCCCGCTCTTCCGGGCGGCGGTGGTCCGGGAGAGCGCCGGGGTGCTGCACCTCCACCTCAACGCCCACCACCTGATCGTGGACGCCTGGACGCTCAACCAGGTCAGCCGCGACACCTGGGCCGAGTACGCCCGGCTGGTCCCGGGCGCGGGCCCCGCGCCGGAAGAGGCATCCCGGGCACCCTCCTACCGGGAGTTCGCCGCCGCCGACGCGGCCTATCAGGGGTCGCCGGAGCGGGAGGCGGCGCGGGCGTTCCACCGGGCGGCGCTCGACGGGGTGGTCCCGGTGCTCTTCCCGCGCTCCCCCGAGCGGCCGGCCGACGCCGCCGCCCGGCGCGGGCACCACACCTTCACGCTCGGCAAGGATCTGGTCGCCCGGATCCGGGCCGGCGGCTCGTCCCCGTTCGCGTACCTCACCGCCGTCTTCGCGACCTATCTGGCCCGGGTGCACCGCTCGGAGGAGATCGTCCTCGGCGTGCCGTTCCTCAACCGGGTCACCGACGCCGAGCGCGCCACCGCCGGGCAGTTCGCCAACAACCTGCCGCTGCGAGTACCGGTGTCCGAGGGTGCCACCCTGCGGGAGCTGGCCGGGCTGGTACGGGAGCGTACGGGCGCGGTACGGGCGCACGAGCGGCTGGCGCTCGGGGACGTACTGCGCGATCTGCCGGCCGGGACGGCGGGCTCCCGGCAGTTGTTCGACGTGGTCGTCTCCTATCTGCGTTACCCCCGGCCGGCGGCGCTGCCCGGGGCCGGACGGGACACCGTGATCACGGCCCCGGTGCACGAGCAGGACGCGCTCTCGGTGCTGATCCGCGCGTTCGGCGAGGAAAATGAAACGGCCGACACAGCCGACGCGGATCGCGCGGATCACGCGGATAACACCGACACCACCGACACCACCGACGACGCTGAGCTGCGCGTCGAGCTGGACTACGCGACCGACGTCTTCGACGCCGACTTCCCCATCGAGGCGGTCGCCGGCCAGCTGGCGACCCTGGTCCGGGCCGGTCTGGACGAGCCGGAGCGGCCCGCCCTGGAGCTGCCGGTGCTCACCGCCGCCGAGCGGGCCGGGCTGGCCCGGGCGCAGCAGGGGCCGGAGGCCGCGTACCGCTCGGACGCCACCCTGCACGGGCTGATCGAGGAGCAGGCCGCGCGCACCCCGGACCGGGTGGCGGTGACCGCCGCCGACGGCGGGACGCTGACCTTCGCGGAGCTGGAGGCGCGCGCCAACCGGGTCGCCCACGCGCTGCGGGCCGAGGGGGTCACGGCCGGCGACCGGGTGGCGGTGCTGCTGGAGCGCGGGCCGCTCACCGTGCCGGCGCTGCTGGGCGTGCTGAAGTCGGGGGCCGCCTATGTGCCGGTGGACCCCGGCTACCCGGCCGAGCGGATCGCCTTCCTGCTCCAGGACAGCCGGGCCCGGGCGGTGCTGACCGGCCCCGGGGCGCCGGAGCCGGACGTGCCGGCCGGGGTGCCGGTGCTGGACACCGAGCGGCTGGTGGCCGAGGGGCCCACCGACCGGCCGGATCCGGTGGCCGGGCCCCGGGACCTGGCGTACGTCATCTACACCTCGGGCTCCACCGGGCGGCCCAAGGGCGTCATGGTCGAGCACCACTCGGTGATCAACCGGCTGGCCTGGATGCAGCAGCGGTATCCGGTGGGCGACGGGGACACCCTGCTCCAGAAGACACCGGTCTCCTTCGACGTGTCGGTGTGGGAGCTGTTCTGGTGGGCGGTGGAGGGCGCCGGTCTCGCCCTGCTGCCGGTGGGCGGCGAGCGGGACCCGCGCACCCTGCTCGACACCGTCGCCGAACGCCGGGTGAGCGTGCTGCACTTCGTGCCGTCGATGCTGGGGCCGTTCCTGGACCTGCTGGAGGCGGAGCCCGGGCTGGTGGCGCGGGCGGCGAGCCTGCGGCGGGTGTTCTGCAGCGGCGAGGCGCTGCCGGCCGCCCGGGTGGAACAGTTCGCCCGGGTGCTGGGCGGGCTGCCGGACGCCCCGGGGCTGACCAATCTGTACGGGCCCACCGAGGCCACCGTGGACGTGTCGTACCACGACTGCCCCACCGTGCCCGGGCGGCCGGTGCGCCGGGTGCCGATCGGGGCGCCGGTCGCCAACACCGCGCTGCGGGTGCTGGATCCGTACGGCGAGCCGCAGCCGGTCGGGATACCCGGCGAGTTGTGCGTCGGTGGGGTCCAGGTGGCGCGCGGCTATCTGGAGCGGCCGGAGCTGACCGCCGAGAAGTTCACCGAGGATCCGTTCGCCCCCGGCGGCCGGCTCTACCGCACCGGTGATCTGGCCCGGCTGCTGGCCGGCGGCGAGATCGAGTACCTGGGCCGGATCGACGGCCAGGTGAAGATCCGGGGCAACCGGGTCGAGTTGGGCGAGGTGCAGAACGCCCTGGCGTCGCTGGACGGCATCCGCGACGCGGTGGTGGTGGACCACCACAGCACCGACCGGGGCACCCGGCTGATCGGCTACTACGTCCCGCGGGTCGCCGGCGAGGAGCACGACCCGGTGGCGCTCCGCGCGGAACTCGCCCGCTCGCTCCCGGAGTTCATGATCCCGGCGGTCTTCATACGCATCCCGGCCGTGCCGCTGACCCCCAACGGCAAGGCCGACCGGCGCGCCCTGCCGGACCCGGTGGCGGCGGCGCCCGTCCGGCGCGAGCACACCGGGCCGAGGAACGCCGCCGAGGCCGCCCTCGCCGCCGTCTGGTCCGAGGTGCTCGGCGCGGACCAGGTCGGCGTGGACGACGACTACTTCGCGCTCGGCGGCGACTCCATCCTGATGCTGCGGGTGCGCGCCCTGGCCGAGCGGCGCGGCTACCGGTTCGACCTCAGCGATCTCGTACGCAACCCCACCGTCGCCGCCCTGGCGCCGCTCACCACCGCCGGTGAGGCCGGGCCGGAGAGCCCCGACCCGGAGCCGTTCGCCCTGGTCTCCGGGGTGGACCGGGCCCGGCTCGAAGGCCACCGGGACGCCTGGCCGGCCAACCGGCTCCAGCTGGGGCTGCTCTTCCACAGCCGGGTCGAGCCGGACTCGGGCGTCTACCGGGACGTGTTCCGCTACAGCTTCGCCTTCGCCGGCTGGGATCCGGAGGCGTTCACCACCGCCCACCGGCTGCTGGTCGCCCGCCACCCGGCGCTGCGCTCCTCCTTCGACCTCGGCGGTCACGCCGAGCCGCTCCAGATCGTGGACGACACGGTCGAAGGCGCCCTGGAGATCAGGGACCTGCGGGGCACCCCGGCGGAGGAGGCCGAGCGGGCCATCGCGGCGCACATCGAGGAGCGCCGCCACCACCGGTACGTCTTCGAGCAGGCGCCGCTCCACCATCTGCGCGCCCATGTGCTGCCCGAGAGCGTGGAGTTGGTGCTCAGCTTCCACCACGCCATCCTGGACGGCGGCAGTGTCGCCACCCTGATGCGCGAACTCCTCCAGGACTACGCGCACCTGCTGGGCGAGCCGATCGGCGCCGTGCCGGACGCCCCGGTGGCCATGGCCGCCCACCATGTGCTGGCCGAGCGGCGGGTGCTGGAGTCGGCGGAGGCCCGGGAGCACTGGACCGGCTACCTCGCCGGGGCGCCGCAGCTCCAGCCGGCCGGCTTCCGGCCGCACGAGGCGCCCGGCAGCGGGGAGCAGATCACCCGCCGGGTGGATCTGTCCGGCGAACTGGTGGACGCCGTACGGCAGTTCTCCCGGGACCACACGCTGCCGGTGAAGTCCGTGCTGTTCACCGCCCATCTGCTGACCCTGCGGATGTTCTCCGGCCAGGACGACCTGGTCACCGGTCTGGTCACGCACGGCCGACCGGAGCGGGAGGGCGCCGAGCGGGCCGCCGGGCTCTTCCTCAACACCATGCCGGTCCGGGTGACCGGCACCCCGGAGAGCTGGCTGGGGGCCGTCCGGGAGGCGTTCCGCCAGGAGCAGGAGAGCCACCCGTACCGCCGCTATCCGCTCAGCGCCATCCAGGAGGACCTGGGCCACGGCGTGCTGGACACGGCGTTCAACTACATCCACTTCCGCCAGCTGGCCGAGGTGTTCGCGCTGCCCGGCATCACCTCGCTGGACTTCCGCACCTGGGAGGAGACCAACTTCGCGCTCCTGGTCAACGCGGTCACCGAGCCCGACGGCGACGGGATCTGGCTGCGCATGGACTACCAGGGAAGGCTGTTCACCGAGGACCAGGCCGAGCTGTACGGGCGGGCCTTCACCGGCATCCTGGAGCGAGTCGTCCAACACGCCGCCGAGCCGGTGGACTTCGGCTTCCTCGCCGCACCCCTGGGCCCGGTCCCGGCGGCCCGCCCGGCGCCGGACGTGGTGCGCGCCTTCGAGGAGCGGGCCGCCCGTACCCCCGGGGCGGTCGCGCTGGTCCACGGCGACCGGCGCTGGAGCTACGCCGAGCTGGCGGACGCGGCCGACCGGGCCGCCCGGCGGCTGGCCGGGCTCGGCGCGGGTCCCGGCGCCCGGGTGGGCATCGCCATGGAGCGCTCGCCGGAGACGATCGCCGTCCTCCTCGGCGTACTGAAGGCGGGCGCCGCCACCGTGCCGCTGGACACCGCCTATCCGCGCGAGCGGATCGCGGCCATGCTGGCCCAGGCCGCCCCGGTGGCCGTGGTCACCCATGCCACCGACGAGACCGACGCGGCGCACACCGCCCAGCGGCTCGGCGGCGCCGACGGGGCCCCGGTCGTCCCGGCCGCCGCCCTGCTCGACGAAGGCCCCGGCACAGGGGCCGCCGGGTCCGTGACCACCGGAGCCCCCGGAGCCACCGGGACCGGAGCCACCGGGTCCGGGGCCGCCGAGGGCGGGCTGCCGGCGGCACTGGATCCGGAGTCCGTGGCGTATCTGCTCTTCACCTCCGGCTCCACCGGGGCGCCCAAGGGCGTGGAGATGCCGCACCGGGCGCTGGCCAATCTGGTCGCCTGGCAGAACGGTGAGCCCAGCGGTGTGGTGGGCGGGGTCACCGTCCAGTACGCGCCGACGAGCTTCGACGTCTCCTTCCAGGAGATCTTCTCCACCCTCTGCGGCGGCGGCACCCTGCTGCTGCTCTCCGAGGAGCAGCGCCGCGACCTCCCCGCGCTGCTGCGGCTGCTCGACCGGGAGCGGGTGGAACGGCTCTATCTGCCGTACGTCGCCCTCCAGCAGCTCGCGGAGACCGCACAGGCGCTCGGCACCGTGCCCGGCTCGCTCAAGGCGATCCTCTCCTCCGGCGAGCAGTTGCGGATCACCGACGAGATCCGCGCGCTCTGCGCCGCGCTGCCCGGGGTGATCCTGGAGAACCAGTACGGGCCCACCGAGTCCCATGTGGTGACCCGGCACACCATGACCGGGGACCCGGCGGCCTTCCCGCCGCTGCCGCCGATCGGCGTCCCGGTCGACGGGGCCGAAGTGCTGGTGCTGGACTCCCGGATGCGGCCGGTGCCACCCGGGGTGACCGGTGAACTCCACCTGGGCGGTGCCTGCCTGGCGCTCGGCTACGCGGGCCGCCCGGACCTCACCGACGAGCGGTTCGTGGCCCGGCCCGGCGGCGCGCCCGGCGAGCGGCTCTACCGCACCGGCGACCTCGGGTACGTCCTGCCGGACGGCTCCGTGGTGTGCACCGGGCGCTCTGACTCCCAGGTGAAGGTGCGGGGTTACCGGGTGGAGCCGGCCGAGGTCGAGCTGGCCATCACCCGGTTCGCCGCCGACCACCCGGGGCTCGCGGAGGCGGCGGTGGTCGCCCGGCGCCGGGATGGCAACGACTCGTTCCTCGCCGCCTTCCTGGTCGGTGACCCGGACCGGACCGAGCTGCCCCAACTGGTCAAGCAGCTCCGCTCGGTGCTCCCGGACTACCTGGTGCCCTCGCACTTCCAGTGGGTGGACGCGCTGCCGCTCACCCCCAGCGGCAAGCGCGACGACAGGTCACTGCGCGAGCTGCCGCTCACCGCCACCACCGGCTCCGGGGAGACCACGGCACCCCGGGACGCGTACGAGAAGGCGCTCACGGAGATCCTGCGCGAGCTGCTGGGCGTGCCCGGACTCGGCGTGCACGACAACATCTTCGAGCTGGGTGCCACCTCGCTGACCGCGATGCGGCTGGTGGTGCTGATCGAGCAGCGGTACGGAACGGCGGTGCCGCTCTCGGAGTTCGTCGCCGCGCCCACGGTCGCGGAGCTGGCGGCCCGGCTGCGGGGCGGCGGCGCGGTCGCCGGCTTCGACCCGCTGGTGCCGATCCGCACCGGCGGCACCGAGCGCCCGCTGTTCTTCGTCCACCCGATGGGCGGCAATGTCCTCTGCTATGTGCGGTTCGCCGCCCATCTCCCGGACGACCGACCGTTCTACGCCCTCCAGGCGGCGGGCGTGGACGCGGGCACCGAGCCGCTGAGGAGCGTCGAGGAGATCGCGGCCAGTTATGTGGCGCGCATCCGCGAGGTGCAGCCGGAGGGACCGTATCTGATCGGCGGCTGGTCCTTCGGCGGGTTCGTCTCCTTCGAGATGGCCCGGCAACTGCGGGCTCAGGGGCAGGAGGTGCGGCGGCTGGTGCTGCTGGACACCACCGCGCTCAACCCGGGCCGCCGGCTGCGCACCAGCGACGACGCGCTGCTGAGCTGGTTCTTCTGGGAGCTGCTCTGGCTGCGGCGCGGCGGTGACTCGCCGGAGGAGGTGATCCCGGCGGAACTCACAACGCTGGAGGAGAAGTTCGACTTCATCGCGCAGCTCGCGGTGGACGAGGGGGTGCTGCCGGCCGGCGCCACCGGGGCGGTCGTGCACCGGCTGTTCCAGGTGTACGAGGCCAACTGGCGGGCGGCGTTCGCCTACCGGCCCGAGGTGGTGGACCAGGACCTGGTGCTCATCCACGCCACCGAGCCGCTGCCCGAGGTGCTGGACACCATGCACACCGCCATCCAGTCGATGCACCGCGACCCCACCAACGGCTGGCGGGAGCGCACCAGCGGCGAGCTGACCGTGATCGACGTGCCCGGCGACCATTTGACGATCATGGAGGAACCGCATATCGCGCATGTCGTCGAGGTCGTCGCCGGACTGATCGCGGAGTGAGCGGGATGGCGGCGGAAGCAGTGGGAGCAGCAGGAGCGGCGGAGAGCGAAGGCGAGGGGCGCGGCATGAGCGGGAGCACGGAACCCGGCGGGAGCGGTGGACACGGGAGCGGGACCGGAAGCGGCACCGGGCCCGACGGGTACGGGGGCGGCAGACGCGGGAGCGGCACCGGGCCCGGCGGGCACGGAAGCGCCGGACACCGGAGCGGCACCGGAGCCGGCGGGGGCCGGGTGGGTGGCCGCAAGGCCCTGGTCGTCGGGGCCGGTATCGGCGGCCTGACCGCGGCCGCCGCGCTGCGGGACGCCGGCTGGCAGGTCGAAGTCCACGAGCGGGCGACCGAGTTGCGGGCCGCCGGGTCCGGGCTCTCGGTGATGAGCAACGCCATCGGGGCGCTGCGGTCCATCGGGCTCGACCTGGGCCTGGAGAAGCGCGGTCAGGTGCTGGAGTCGTACCACGTCCGCACCGCTCGCGGCCGGCTGATCAGGGAGTTCCCGTTCCCCTCGATCATCCGCCGGCTGGGGGTGCCCAGTGTGCTGATCACCCGGTCCACCCTTCAGCAGGCCCTGCTGGAGGCCGCCGAGGGGATACCGGTCCATCTGGGCTCCGCCGCCCAGGACTTCACCACCGACCCCGCCACCGGCCGGGTCACCGTACGGTTCACCGGCGGCCGGGAGGCCGAGGGGGACGTGCTGATCGGGGCGGACGGCTTCCAGTCAGCGATCCGGCGCCAGTTGGTCGGCCCGGAGCACTCCCGGGACAGCGGCTACATCGTCTGGCTCGCCCTGACGCCGTTCAGCCACCCGCGCTTCACCCCCGGCTCGGTCACCCACTACTGGGGCAGCGGCCAGCGCTTCGGGCTGGTGGACATGGGCGACGGCCTCCTCTACTGGTGGGGCACGAAGAACATGCCGGCCGCCCGCTCGCACAACTGGCGGGGCGGCAAGGACGAGGTGGCGCGGGCCTTCGCCGGCTGGGCCGAGGAGGTGGAGCGGGCCATCGCCGTCACCCCGGAGCGGGACATCCTGGCGGTGCCCTCGCGCGACCGGGTCTTCCTGGAGCGCTGGGGCAGCGGCCCGGTCACCCTGCTGGGCGACGCCGCGCACCCGATGCTCACCAGCCTGGGCCAGGGGTCGGGGATGGCGATCGAGGACGCGGCCGTGCTCGCCCGCCGGCTGCGGGACGCCACCGACATCCCGGCGGCGCTGCGGGCGTACGAGGACGAGCGCCGCGAGCGTACCCGGGCGATGGTGGCCTCCTCCCGCTCGGTCAGCGACTTCGAGCAGTCGGAGAACCCGGTGCGCCGCCCGGTGCGGGACGCCTACTTCCGCTTCATGCCGGACCGGAAGCTGACCGCCACCCTGGAACAGGCGCTCACCTTCACCCCGGAGCCGCCCGCAGGACCGGCCGCGCTCGCGGGTTCGGCCGCGCTCGCGGGTTCGGTGGCGGGTTCGGGTTCGGGTTCGGTGGCGGAGGGGGTCCGATGAGCGGCACGAGCAGCACGAGCAGCACGAGCAGCACGAGCAGCACCACGAGTGTGCCGACGGCAGCAGCACCGGACTCCGGCGCCCGGACCGCCCCGGCGGCCGGCCCCCGGACCGCCGCGCCCGTCCCGTACGGCCGCGCGGTGCTGGTCACCGGGGCCTCCACCGGGCTCGGCCGGGCCGCCGCGCTCCATCTGGAGCGGGCCGGCTTCGAGGTGTTCGCCGGGGTGCGCCGGGAGGCCGACGGCGAGGAGCTCGCCGGGGCGGCCGCGTACGGCCGGGTCGAGGCGGTACGGATCGACGTCACCGACGCGGAGTCCGTCGGCGCGGCGGCCGAGCGCGTCGCCGAGCGGCTGGGCGCCGGCCGGGCCCTGTGGGGCCTGGTCAACAACGCCGGCGTGTGCGTGTCGGCGCCGCTGGAGTGCGTACCGGCGGACCGGCTGCGCTGGCAGCTGGAGACCAATGTGGTGGGCCAGCTCGCCGTCACCCAGGCGTTCCTGCCCCAACTGCGGCGCTCCCGGGGCCGGATCGTCAATGTGACCTCCGGCCTGGGCACGGTGGCGCTCCCCTATCTGGGCGCGTACGCCTCCGCCCAGTACGCCAAGGAGGCGCTGAGCGATGTGCTCCGCCGCGAGCTGCGCGGCTTCGGGGTGTCGGTGAGCGTCGTGCAGCCGGGCGCCATCAAGACGCCGATCTGGGGCAAGGTGGGCGAGGTGGCCCGGGAGGCGCTGAGCCACACCGACAGCCAGGTGGCCGCCCTCTACCGGGCCCGGTTCGAACAGTTCCTGGCCGCCAACGAGCGGGGTGCCGAGGAGAGCCGGACCACCCCGGAGGACATGGCCCGCGCCGTGGCCCGCGCGCTCACCGAGACGCGGCCCCGGGCCCGCTACCGGGTGGGCGCCGATGTCCGCAGGCTGGCGGTGCTGGCCCGGCTGCTGCCGGACCCGCTGCTGGACCGGTACCTCCGCCCGCTGACCGGCTGACCGACTGACGGCCTCCGGGGGGCGGTCGGGGCCGCCCGTCCCCCGCCCCCCGGAGCACCTGGACCCCCGCACACACCGGCCCGTCCGACGGTCTCCCCGCCGGACGGGCCGGTGTGTGTGCGCGGGTGCGGTCAGGGGGTGGCGTGCACGGCCGGGCGGGGGGCGGCCGCGGCGGTGCGTGCCAGAAAGTCCGTGATCAACGCGGCCCAGGCGTCCGGTCGTTCCGCCGCGATGGCGTGACCGCAGTCCAGGGTGGCCAGCTCGGCGCCGGGGATGCCGTCGGCCAGTTCCCGGGAGTGGGCCGGGGTGGTCAGGACGTCCTCCAGCGGCGAGACCACCAGCGTGGGCACCCGGATCGCCGCCAGGTCCCCCGTCACATCGATGGTGGTGAAGAGGTCCAGCTGCCGGTCCGTCCCCGGCGGCAGACCGGCCGCGAAGAGGGCGAGCTGCTCCTCCAGTTCCTCCGGGGAGCGCTCGTCCAGCCAGCTGGCGCCGCCGACCACCAGGGAGAGATAGGCGGCCAGCGTCCGGCTGTCGTCCGTCCGGCCGAGCGCCCGCCAGACGTCGACGACCAGCCGCAGCCGGGCGTTGGGCCGGGCGAAGCCGGAGGACAGGACGAGGGCGGTCACTCGCTCGGGGTGCCGTACCGCCGCCCGGACGGCGACGGTCGTCCCCATCGAGAAGCCCGACACGGCGAAGGTCTCCGCGCCCGCCCGTACCCCGGCCGCCACCACCTGGTCGGCCAGCGCGTCCAGGGACAGCGGGGCGTCCGGGAGCGGGGTGTCGCCGGAGCCGGGATAGTCCGGGCCGATGACCGTGTGCCGACGGGCCAGCTCGTCCAGGACGGGGCCGTAGCTGTCCCGCACGTCGCTGCCGGCGCCGTGCGCCAGGACCAGGGCCGGACCCGAGCCCAGGACCAGCGGGGCGGGCGAGCTGTACTGAGAGGTCGTCATCCGCGCACGCTAACCGGGCGCCCGGCCGCCCCGGTGGGCGTTCCGTCGGTTTCACTGCGGTATGCCCGGCCCCGCTACTCGAACGAGTAGCCGCACCCGCCCGGACGTGCGGGCCGCCCCGGGACGGATGGCCGCCGTACGCCCCGGACCGCGTGGCGGGACCGTACGGCGGGAGTCCGCCCGTCCCGGGACGTACGGCGCGGACCGTACGGCGGTACGACGGGGTCGGCCCGCTCCCCTCGGGGGCCCGGAGCGGGCCGGCCGCCGGTCCCGGTGCGGGTGCCGCCTCAGCGGCGGAAGACGGACGGGTCCAGGGAGACCAGCCGCTTCACCGGGCCCGGCACGAACGCGCCCCGGTCCTCCCGCTCCTCCACCGCCCGCAGCGCCGCGAGGGCCGCCCGGGAGCCGGCGTACCGTACCGGCTCGCCCGGTATCGCGCCGCCCGGGGTACGGGCGAAGGCCGACCCGGACCACTCGTCGTCGGTGCCCAGCACCAGCGAGGCCAGTACCTTGGCCATCAGTTTGGAGGGGCCCACGCCGTCACCGGAGTAGCCGGTGGCGTAGCAGACGCCCGGCACCGAGCGCAGTCGGCCGGCGAACGGCACCGAGGTCACCGCGTACTCGACCGGCGCGGTCCACATCGTGTCCACCGGCACGTCCCGCAGCTCCGGGAAGAGGCGCAGGAACTGGCGGCGCACCTCGCCGGGGCGCAGGGCGCCGCCCCACATGGTGCTCGCGCCCGAGTTGCCGGGGGCCAGGCCGACCCCGCCCTTGCCGAAGACCAGCCGGCCGTCGGCGGTGGTGCGGTAGTAGTTCAGCCGCTTGCGGGCGTCGCAGACCGAGGTGGCGTCCCGCCAGCCGATCGCGGCGAGCCGGTCCGGCACCGGCACCGTCAGCACCGTGTCGCTGGCCACCGTGACCATCCGGTCGGCCAATTCCTCCAGTTGGCCCGCCCAGGCGTTGATCGCCAGCACCACCCGGTCGGCGCGGACCGTGGCGCGCGGGGTCACCGCCAGGGTGGCGCCGTTCTCCCGGCGGAGCCCGGTGAGCGGGGTGTGCTCATGGATCCGTACGCCCTGCTCCAGCGCCACCCGCCGCATACCGCGCACCAGTTTGGCGGGTTGCAGGGTGGCACAGTGCGGGTCGGCCACCCCGCCGTGGTGGGACGGGGTGCCGACCGCCCGGCGCGTCTCGTCCGGGCTCAGCTCGCGCAGCGGCTCCACCCCGGCCCGCGCCAGGTCTTCCAGGGTGGAGTTCCAGGCCCCGCGCTGGGCCTCGGACGAGGCCGCCCAGAGCCAGGGACCGCGCCGGTACTCGGCATCGATGCCGTGCTCGTCGACGAAGTCCAGGATCTCGTCCACGGCGCGTTCGGACGCCTCGCCCAGCCGGCGCGCCTCCGTGAGGTCGCTGATGGCGACCAGGCTGCTGAACCGGGCCCACATCGGCATCAGATAACCGGCGTTGGCGCCGCTGGCACCGCCGCCGCAGACATCGGCGTCGATCAGCACGATGTCGGTGCCGGGGGCCCGGCGCAGAATCTCCAGGGCGGTCCACAGACCGGTGTAACCGCCGCCGACCACGCACACGTCACAACGGGCGTCGCCCTCCAGCGCGGGCGACTTGCCGTCGTCGGGTTCGGCGGCGAAGGCGTCCCGGAGCCAGCCGGTCCGCCGCTCGGGGGCGGGCGCCTGGGCGGGCCAAGTGGTCGGGATGTCCAGCGCGTTCATCTGTCCCTCTCCATCTGCGTGTCCTCACGGTCTTTTCGGTCTTGAGTTCTTGACGGCTTGACGGCTTGACGGCTTTGGTGACTTCGCCGCCCTTGAGCCCTTGACGGTTTCAACGGCCTTGACGGCCTTGACGGTCCTGGTGGTCGTGACGGCCTCCGAGGTCTTCGGGCTCTTCAGGGCAAGGGAACGGCTCAGGGGCGGCGGCGCCGGCCGCGCGGAACGGGCCGGCGGCCGGTGGCGGACGGGGGTAACGGGGCAGCGGGAGTCGCCGGGCCGGCGGGGGCGCGGGGTGCGGGGGCGGCGGGCGCGGGGGCCGCGGCGGTGGGGGCGGGGGGAGAGGCGAGCGGGGCCAGCAGGGCGGGGGCGAGCGGGGCGCCGGGGCGGCTCCCCGGACCGGCGCCCGGGACGGCGGGGGCGCCGGCCGGCGGGCGGTGGTGTTCCGCGACCGCCCGGAGCAGGTCGATACGCGAGTTCACCCCGTAGCCCTTGAAGAGCCGGCGCAGGTGGTAGTTCACCGTGTGCGGAGAGAGCCCCAGCCGGGTGGCCATCTGGCGGTTGGTCAGCCCCTCGGAGACCAGCAGCACCAGCTCCCGCTGCTGCCCGCTGAGCCGGGGACCCCGGGGCGGGGCCGCGCTCTCCGCCGGTACGACGCCCGGGTACGCCTCCGCTGCCGCCGCTCCCCCGTCGCCGGGTCTCTCGCCGTTCCCCTGGCGCACCGGGTCCCGGGGTACCGGCTCCACTCCCGCTCCTACCGCGTCCGCTGGGCCCGGCCGGCCCGCCGAACTCGGCTCCGTCACCGGCCGGGCGCCGCCGAAGCGCTGGGCGTCCCAGGGGCCGGGGCCGTACCCGTCCGCCGCCCCGGGGCCGTACCCGGGCACCGCACCCGGGCCGTACGCGGGTGCCGCGACGGCCCAGGGGGCGCCCTCGCCGCCCGGCTCCCGGAGGTCCGCCGGGGCGTGCGGGCCCGGCCGGGCGGCGCCGGGCGCGCGCAGCAGGGCGACCTCCTGGTGCAGCACCCGCTTGAGCGCGTCCGGCACCACCTCCTGGACGGCGTGGCGCATCAGGGCGCTGTGGAAGACGAGCCGGTCGGCGGAGTGCCGTACGACCCCCGTGGCGCACGCCTCCTCCATGACCGGCAGCAGCGCGGAGAGCGGGCGGCCCAGCATGGCGGACAGCTCGGTGTACTCCACCTCGGCGCCCAGCACGGCCGCCACGCTCAGAAACTGCCGGCACTCCCGGGAGTACTGGCCGAGCGTCGCGCGCACCCGGGCCCGCACGCGGTCCGGCAGCCGGGCGCCGGTCAGTTCGGCCTCGGCGCCGTCGGTGCGGATGGTGCCCTCCTCCCGCATGCCGATCAGCAGTTCGGTGAGCATCCGGGGATGGCCGCCGGCCCGCTCCACCAGCCGGGCCACCGCGGGCCCGGGCGGCACCCCCAGTACGTCCGCCGCCAGTTGCAGCGCGGCGACCGGCCCGAGCGGGCCCAGCACCAGGCGCTCGTACCGGCGGCGCGGGTCCGACAGCAGGGCGCCGCGCCGGTCCTGGCCGGTGTCGGTACGGCGCGCCGCCAGCCAGACCACCCGGTCGCGGTGGACGCCGTACCGGGCGAACGGCCCGCCGACGGCACCGGCCCCCGGGTCCAGATGCTGGAACTCGTCCAGCACCACGAGCACCGGCTCGCCCGGGACGCGATGGGCGGCACCGGTCGGCCCCCGGCGCCCGGACGCCCCGGCCCCCCGGAGCCCGGCGGCGGCGCGGGAAACCGGGCGGGCACCGGCCGGCCCGGCCACGGCGTAGCCCAGCCGCTCGGCCAGCTCCATGGCGGCGCGCAGCAACTGGGTCTTGCCGTAGCCCGGCGGGGCCTCGACCACGATCAGGGCCGTACCGCCCCGGCGGGTGGCGTCCAACACGGCGCCCAGCCGGTCCAGTTCGCACCGGCGGCCGCGCAGCGGGGTATCGCGAGGAGGAGCGAGTGTCGAGAGCATACGGGTGCACTCCCTGAAGGGTCAGGCCGAAGGGGACAGGACAATCACGGAGGAGCGAGCAGCGAGAAGAGCGAGAAGGGCTGACGGAGGAGCGAGCGGCAGCACACGAGCGACCAGCGGAACGGGACGGAGAGAGGCCGGAGCAGGGACCGGACGAGCGCCGGACAAGAGCCGGTACGCGGGCCGGGACGAAGGTCGGCAGGAGGACCGGAACGGGGATCGGGGCAGCCACCCGGCGAGAACGCCCGGCAGACACCCACGGACCCCACAGGCCCCGCGGGCACCGGCAGACATCCACGGACCCCACGGGCCCCGCGGGCACCGGCGGAAACCGACGGACATCAGCAGACATCGGCCGGCCGAAACCGTCGAAAGCGATCCCGCAGTACGGCAACCCGGCGGACCGGCGGCCACGCACCACGGCCGACCCCTACCACGGCCGACCGGCACCACGGCCACGTGCCGGCCCACCGGCCCACCGGCCCACCACCCCGCCGGACCACCCCACCAAGGTTCACTGCCGACCTGCCGGAGTCCCCCGGCAAGTCGCCGGGCCCGCTACCCGGGATCCCGCCGGGCGGCGGGCTCAGCCCGAGGCGCGGTGGCGGCGGACTCCCACGGTGTGGAACCGGCCCGTCACAAAGGCGGCGTCACAGTAGACCGCGCCGGCCGCCGGGTTCATGCCCGTGCCGTGCAGGTCGGAGTAGACGGCGGACTGGGTGATGTACCACTGCCCCATCAGATTGAAGGAGAGCATGACCCCGGCCTCCGCGCAGGCGGCCTCCAGCGCCGCCTCGACCTCCGGGGAGGTGGTCCAGGCGCCGGCCGAGAGGGCGCCCCGCTCCCGGGCGGTACACGCCAGCAGCTCGACACCCGCGGCGGCCGAGTCCACGGCGACCGCGAAGTGCACCGGGCCCAGCCATTCGGCGGACAAGGTGGCCAGGTCCTCCGGGCGGGCGGCGTCCAGCACCACCACGGCGGGGGTGCGCACCACCGCGTCCGGGTGGTCGGGGTGGGCGACGGCGCGCGGGGCCACGGCCACCTCTCCGAGCGCGCCCGACGCGGCCTTCTCCACTCGGGCCAGCACCTCGGGCGAGAGCAGGGCGCCGAGGACGGAGACCGCGGCGGCATCGTCCGCGAGCAGCTCCGCCAGCGCGCCGCCGAGGTCCGCCACCACCTGGCGGAAGGACTTGTGCCCCGCGTCGGTGGCGATGCCGTCCCGGGGGATCAGCAGATTCTGCGGGCTGGTGCAGAGCTGACCGCTGTAGAGGGCGAGCCCGAAGGCCAGATTGGCCAGCATGCCCCGGTAGTCGTCGGTGGATTCGACCAGCAGGCTGTTGACGGCCGAGGTGCTGGTGAACACCCTCGCCTGGGTGGCATTTCGGCGCAGCCAGTCACCGAAGGCGGTGGTGCCCGCGTAGTCCACGATCCGTACGTCGGGGTGGACCGCGAGCCGGCGGGCCAGTCCCTCGCCGGGCCGTTCCGGAGCCAGGCACACCAGATTGGGGTCGAAGCCGGCCTCGGCCAGCACCTCCCGGGCGGTGCGTACGGTCAGTGCCAGCGGCAGCACGGCACGCGGGTGCGGTTTGACCAGGACGGGGTTGCCGGTCGCCAGCGAGGCGAACAGACCCGGATAGCCGTTCCACGCGGGGAAGACGCTGTTGCCGATCAACAGCGACACTCCGCGCGGCCGGAGGGTGAACGTCTTGTCCAGCACGAAGGGTTCGCCGTCCGGCATCGGTTTGCTCCACACGAAGGAGCCGGGCAGCCGGGTCTGTTCCTCCACTGCCTGAGCCACGGCTTCGAGTCCCCGGTCCTGGGCGTGTACGGCTCCGGCGTGGAAGGCCATGACCGGGTTGTGGCCGCTGGTGTGCTCGGCGGCGAGGGCGAACTCGTGCGAGGCGGCGTTGATCCGGGCCAGGATCTCCGCGCAGACGGCGGCCCGTGCCGTCACCCCCGCCTCCCGCCACGCCGGCATGGCCTCCCGCATGGCCGGGAGCAGCGTGTCGGGGTCGTGGTGCGGGTAGGCGATCGCCAGTTCGGGTCCGTACGGCGACCGCTCGCCGCCGTCGGCGGGGGCCGGCCCGACGAGGCCGTCCCGCCCCGGCTGGCCGAGGTCGAGGACCTGTCCGCGCAGCGCCGCGAGGGCGGCCCGGGCGCCGGCCGCGGCACCGGGGCCGTAGGCGTCGGTGTCCTCCGGGTAGGGCGACCAGTGCGCCCGGGTGCGCACGGTCTCCCGGGCCCGGTCGAGAGTCGGCCCGTGCCGGTGCGTCAACTCCCGCACGTAGGTTGCCGGATTCCGCCGCCCCCCGGCGGCGGTCACTGTGCCGGACGTTCCCATACCCGCGTTCCTCCCCCTGGTTCCCACGGTCACGTGGTCGCGCCCGAGTCACGCCTCAACCGCGTCTCGGTGGCGTCTCAATGGACTGAACGATGACCATTCATTCACAGCAAGGGGTGCACGAGGCAAGAGTTAATTTTAAATGTGCATAAACACGTAAAGTTCCAGCCATAATTTGACAGATACCCCGTGTCGCGAGTGACAGCACACCGGGCCGCCGTCCGGCAGGTGCCGGGAGCCGTTCGCAGGTCAGGCCGACGCGCCGGCAGGGCAGGGGGGAGCGGCCCGGTGGCCGACGGGGGAGTAACGGCCACCGGGCCGGACCGGCCGGTTCGCCGGCCGGTCGATCGGGCCGGCACACGGCCGGCCCGACGGCGGGGGGTTCGACTACAGGTTCGGGTTCGAAGGGGGCCGCCGACCGGCGGCCGGGGATCTCCGGGTATCGGAGCCCGGCCGCCCGGCCCGGCCCCCGGCTCAGCCCCCGGAGCCACCCCCGGAACCGGCGGGCGCGGCACCGGCGGGCGGCGTGGCGGCCACCGAGGGCACCCGCCCGAGCGCGGTGACCAGCAGGGCACCCAGCGCCAGCGCGCCGCCCAGCCACAGCACCGACCGGGTGCCGAAGCCGTCCACGACCCGGCCGCCCGCGAAGGCGCCCAGCGCGATGGCCCCGTTGAACACGCCCACGAACAGGGAGGTCACGCCCTCCCGGGCCTGCGGGGCGGCCAGCGCCAGCCAGGTCTGGGTGCTCACCGACACACCGCCGTAGGCCAGGCCCCACACCACCAGCAGGATCGCGGCGCCCGCCACGGACAGCCCGAGCAGCGGGACCAGCAGCACCGAGGCGGCCAGCGCCGCGCTGAGGAGGAGCAGGGTCCCGCGCACCGACCGGCCCACCCGGGCGCCGACCAGGAAGTTGCCCGCGATGCCGGCGATTCCGTACACCAGCAGCAGGGTGCCGATCATCGAGGCCCCGACCCCGGAGACGTCCTCCAGGATCGGCCGGACATAGGTGTACGCGGCGAAGTGGCCGGTCACCAGCAGGGCCACCACCGCGAGTCCGGTGGCCACCCGGGCGTTGCCGAACAGCCGCATCACCCCGCCCAGCGCGACCGCCTCCTCGGCGGGCAGCGGAGGCAGCAGTACGGCCATGGCGGCGGTGACCACCAGCGCAAGACCGGCCACGGCGAGGAACGCCTCGCGCCAGCCCGCCAGTTCACCGATGTACGCGCCGGCCGGCACACCGAGCACCGAGGCGATGGCGATACCGCTGAAGATCATGGAGGTCGCCGGTCCGGCGGACTTGGCCGGAACCAGCCGCATCCCCAGACCGCCCGCGAGCGACCAGACGCCGCCCATGCCGATGCCGATCAGCACCCGGGCCACCATCATGACCGCGAAGTTGGGCGACCAGGCGGCCAGCACATTGGCCGCCGCCAGCAGCACCATCAGGGAACAGAGCACCAGCCGCCGGTCGATCCGGCCCACCGCCGAGGTGACCAGCGGCGCGGAGAAGGCGCCGACCAGACCGGTGACGGTCAGCGTCAGTCCGGCGGTGCCCTCGCTCACCCGGAGCGAGCCGCTGATCGGTGTGAGCAGGCCCACCGGCAGCATCTCCGACGTGACCACGGTGAAGGTGCCGGCCGCCACGGCCACCACCGCGGGCCACCCGCTCCTCGCGGATCTCCCCGGCGCGGGCGCCTGTACGGACAGGTCGTCAACTTTTGCCATGGCTCAAGCCAACTCCGGGGCCCGGACGGGAACAAGCGCGAAGTTCTCATGCTTCCATGAGGTGAGCTAATCGAACGACGGCGTGACCGCGCGTACGGCCGGCGCGGGACCCGCCACTGGGGAGGGGCACCACCATGGCAGTCACCGGCCCGGAGACCACCGGCACCGCCGGCACCGTCCGCACCACCACCGGCACCACCGCCGGCACCACCGCCGGGATCACCCGCACCGCCGCCGGCACCCCCCGCACCACCGGCGGGGAGCACACACCGGCGGGCACCGTGGAGATCCGGGAGCTGGAGTGCTTCCTGGTCCTGGCGGAGGAACTGCACTTCGGGCGGACCGGACAGCGGCTGTACGTCTCCCAGGGCCGGGTGAGCCAGCTGATCCGCGCCCTGGAACAGCGCATCGGCGCCCGGCTGGTGGACCGTACCAGCCGACGGGTCCAACTGACCCCGCTCGGCGCGGACTTCCTCGGCGCCCTGCGCCCTGCCTACACCGCCCTGCGCGCCACCGTCGAGAACGCCCGCGCGGCGGCCCTCGGGGTCAGCGGCCCGCTGCGGATCGGCTTCCAGGGTGTGTTCGGCTACGGATTCATGGATGTGGTCGGGGAGTTCGAGGAGCGGTATCCCGAATGCGCCACCCGGATCACCGAGTTGCCGCTCTCCGATCCCTTCGGCCCGCTGCACCGGGACGAGGTGGACACCGCCGTGGTGCTGCTGCCGGTCGAGGAGCCGGCGCTGGTGCTCGGTCCGGTCTTCTCCCGCCAGCCGCAGTATCTGGCGGTCTCCCGCCGCCATCCGTTCGCCGGCCGGCCGGTGGTGGACGCCGAGGAGCTGGCCGGCTCACCGCTCGTCGGGGTGGCCGCCCCGGCGCCGGAGTACTGGCGCGAGGTCCAGGCCCCCACCCGTACCCCCTCCGGCGCCCCGGTCCCCCCGGGCCCCGCGGTCGGCACCCTCCAGGAGGGCCTGTCCCTGGTGGCCGCCAACCGGGGCGTGATGCTGCTCTGCCACCCGACCACCGAGTACCACCACCGCCGCGACGTCGCCTATGTCCCCGTCACCGGCCTCCCCGAGTCCGCCCTCGGCCTGGTCTGGCGCGCCGACCGCGAGAACGCCCGCGTCCGCGCCTTCGCCGAAGCGGTGGCCGGGGCACTGGACTAGTCCGGTCAGGACACCCTGCCGCAGGTCGCCCGGGTCCGGGCCCCGGCGCGGTTCCGGGCGGCCAGGTCGGCGTTGAGGGCGGTGGCGAAGGCGCACCAGAGGGCGTACGGCACCAGGGCCCGGGCCGCCGTCCGGTCGGAGCGCGCGGTACGCCGGATCAGCTGCACGTTGCTCAGGTCGAGCAGCAGGGTCCCGAGCAGCCCGGCCCGGATGCTGCGGCGCCCGAAGAAGAGGTGGTTCCAGGCGGTGTCGAGCGCCAGGTTCACCGCGAGCGCGGCACCCAGGGACCGCCGCTCGCCCGGCGGCCGGGCCCGGAGCAGCGCATGGCCGGCCGCCCAGGCGATGCTCGCGTACAGCGGCGTCCACACCAGCCCGAACACCGGGGGCGGCGGCTGCCATGGCGGCTTGTCCAGGGAGCGGTACCAGTCGCTGTCCGGGTCCACCGCCCGCGCCCCGGCGACCGCCGAAGCCGCCACCGCCACGGCACCGGCCGCGTACGTCCGGTACGCCTCGCGTGCCCGATGCGCCCCGGGGACGCCCGGCCGGCCGGCCCGCCTCCGTACCGCCACTCCGGCACCTCCTCCGTGCAGCCCTGCGGTACGGGTGCCCCGCCCGGCCCGGCTCAGGCCCCCGGCAGGGGTACCCGGGCGCCCGCGCCGCCGCCCGGGCTCCTCACCGCCGCCGGGGGCGCGGGATGAGCGTCCGTACGGGGCCGGGGGCCGGGGCGCGGGCGCCGGACGGGTGCTCCGTGCCGCGCCGGGGGCCGGCCTCGGCCGGGTACTCCCAGACCGCGTCCAGCCGCCTGCCGTCCGGGGCGGCCGAGAAGGTCAGCCGGTCGGCACTGCACAGCGCCAGCCGGAGCCCGGGGACCCCGGCTCCCCCGCCGCGCGGCCGCGACCGGGCGGCGCTCCCGGACCCCTGCGGCCCCTCCGGTCGGTCCGCGTTCTCCGCGTCCTCCGTGCCGTCCGTGCCGTCCGCGCCTTCGATGCGTACGCGTACCAGCTCCCGCTCGGCCCATACGGCCAGCCGCCAGCCGCCGCTGTTCCGCTCGGCCTCACCGACCAGCTCTCCGACCACCAGCCGCACACCCTCCAGGTCGGCGGCGGGGCAGTGCTCACTCACGTACTCCCCGGTCAGCGCCCGGGCATCGGCCGTCGAGGCATCCTCCGAGTGCAGGGTCAACATCATGCAGTCGCCTCCTCACGTCCGGGAGCGGCTACCCGCACCCGGGCCGGAGAAGGGAGCCACACCCGCGATTCACCCTCCCGGGGGACCGAACAGGGCCCACTGGACCACGGAGTCCAGCCGGGCCACGGAGTCCAGCCGGACCACGGGGACCGGGGCCTGGCCACGAGGTCACCGGGCCACCACCGATCCCACCGGCGCGACTGCCTCCCGAGCCCACCGGCGCGGCAGGCCCCCGGGGCAGCGGCCGGCCCCCGGGGCGACGGAGTCCCCCCGGCAGCCACCCGGTCGCGGGAGACGACGCGACGTCGTGGGAAACGACAAGACAACGATCCCGTGTCCGTCCGCGCCGCCATCTACGCGCGTAGGCGAAGGAGCGCTAGGCTCGGGTGCGTACTGCACTCTTCCGGGACGCCGCCCGGACCCCCGGCAGAGACGGCCGGGTGACCTTCGCGAGGCGAGAGACTCTTGAACGCTATTGCCGATCCCCACGCCGCCGCCGACGAGGCCGCCGCGCGCCTGCGCGAGCTGACCGGCGCCGAGACCCACGACGTCGCCCTGGTGATGGGCTCCGGCTGGGCTCCGGCCGCCGACGCGCTGGGGACGCCCGAGGCCGAGTTCCCGGTGACCGAGCTGCCCGGCTTCCCGCCGCCGGCCGTGGAGGGCCACGGGGGCAAGATCCGCTCGTACCGGATCGGTGAGAAGCGCGCGCTGGTCTTCCTGGGCCGTACCCACTTCTACGAGGGCCGGGGCGTCGCCGCCGTCGCCCACGGGGTGCGCACCGCCGTGGCGGCCGGCTGCAAGACCGTCGTCCTGACCAACGGCTGCGGCGGGCTGCGCGAGGGCATGCGCCCCGGTCAGCCGGTGCTGATCAGCGACCACCTGAATCTGACGGCCGCCTCCCCGATCGTCGGCGCCAACTTCGTGGACCTCACCGACCTCTACTCGCCGCGGCTGCGGGCGCTCTGCAAGGAGGTGGACGCCACCCTGGAGGAGGGCGTCTACGTCCAGTTCCCCGGCCCGCACTACGAGACCCCGGCCGAGATCAACATGGTCCGGGTGCTCGGCGGCGACCTGGTCGGCATGTCCACCGTCCTGGAGGCCATCGCGGCCCGTGAGGCGGGTGCCGAGGTGCTCGGCATCTCCCTGGTCACCAACCTGGCGGCCGGCCTCTCGGGCGAGCCGCTCAACCACGAGGAGGTCCTCCAGGCCGGCCGTGACTCGGCGGCCCGGATGGGCGAGCTGCTCACCAAGGTGCTCAACCGCCTCTGAGCGGCCCCGCCCGCTCCCGTTCGCGCCCGGCCGCCGCAGGACCGGGCGCGTACGGAGGCCCGCACCCTCCCCCGGGCACGGAACCCGAGCACGGGACCCGGGTACGGAACCCGGGTACGGGACCCCGTACCGGATCCGTGCACGGATGTCGCCCGTACGGGCTCGTACGGGGGAGTCCCCGCGTACGAGCCCCGTCCCACCCCCCATCTGACCTGAGAGGCACAACACCGTGGCGCAGGAGCTGATCGCGCGGGCCCAGGCGTGGCTCGCCGAGGACCCGGACCCGGAGACCCGCGAGGAACTGGCCCGGCTGATCGAGTCGGCACAGGGCGCCGAGGGGACGGCCGAGCTGGCCGCCCGCTTCGCCGGCACGCTGCAGTTCGGCACCGCCGGGCTCCGTGGCGAGCTGGGCGCCGGGCCGATGCGGATGAACCGGTCCGTGGTGATCCGGGCCGCCGCCGGGCTCGCCGGCTACCTCAGGGCCAAGGGCCAGGCCGGCGGACTGGTGGTCATTGGCTACGACGCCCGCTACAAGTCGGCCGACTTCGCCCGGGACACCGCCGCCGTGATGACCGGCGCCGGGCTGCGGGCCGCCGTGCTGCCCCGCCCGCTGCCGACGCCCGTACTGGCCTTCGCCATACGGCATCTGGGCGCCGTCGCCGGTGTGGAGGTCACCGCCAGCCACAACCCGCCGCGCGACAACGGCTACAAGGTCTATCTGGGCGACGGCTCCCAGATCGTGCCGCCCGCCGACGGCGAGATCGCGGCCGAGATCGACGCGGTCGGCCCGCTGGCCGGGGTGGACCGCCCGGAGAGCGGCTGGGAGACCCTGGGCGACGAGGTGCTCCAGGCGTATCTGGAGCGCACCGACGCCGTGCTCGCCGCCGGTTCGCCGCGCACCGCGAAGGTGGTCTACACGGCCATGCACGGGGTCGGCAAGGACGTGGTGCTGGCCGCCTTCGAGCGGGCCGGCTTCCCCGCCCCGGTGCTGGTGGCCGAGCAGGCCGAGCCGGACCCGGCCTTCCCGACCGTGGCCTTCCCCAACCCGGAGGAGCCCGGCGCCATGGACCTGGCCTTCGCCACCGCGCGCGAGGCCCGGCCGGACATCGTGATCGCCAACGACCCGGACGCCGACCGCTGCGCCGTGGCCGTGCCCGACCCGGCGGCCGGGGGCGGCTGGCGGATGCTGCGCGGCGACGAGGTGGGCGCGCTGCTCGCCGCGCACCTGGTGCGCAAGGGCGCGACCGGGGTCTTCGCGGAGTCGATCGTCTCCTCCTCGCTCCTCGGCCGCATCGCGGAGGCGGCCGGGGCCGGGTACGAGGAGACCCTGACCGGCTTCAAGTGGATCGCCCGGGTGGACGGTCTGCGGTACGGCTACGAGGAGGCGCTCGGCTACTGCGTCGACCCCGAGGGCGTACGCGACAAGGACGGCGTGACGGCCGCGCTGCTCGTCACGGAGCTGGCCTCGGAGCTGAAGGAGCAGGGCCGTACCCTCTCCGACCTGCTGGACGAGCTGGCCGTCACCCACGGCCTGCACGCCACCGACCAGCTCTCGGTACGCGTCGAGGACCTGAGCGTCATCGCGGACGCCATGGCCCGGCTCCGCGAGCAGCCGCCGGCCGAGCTGGCCGGGCTGACCGTGGCGAGCGCCGAGGACCTGACCAAGGGCACGGCCGCGCTCCCGCCCACCGACGGCCTCCGCTACCACCTGGCGGGCGACTACCGGGCCCGGGTCATCGTCCGCCCCAGCGGCACCGAGCCCAAGCTCAAGTGCTATCTGGAGGTCGTCGTCCCGGTCGCCTCCCGGGACGGGCTGGCCGACGCCCGCGCCCGCGCCACCGGCGTCCTCACCGCCCTCAAGCGCGACCTGGCGGCAGCCGCCGGAATCTGACCCCGGGCAGCTCGCTTCTCGTACGGGCCCGTCAGGAGGACCTCCTCCCGGCGGGCCCGTACCCGTACCGGGCCCGTACGGGTACCGGGCCGCTCCCGGCCGGTTCAGGCGGTCGCGGCGGCGGCCCGGTCCAGGCGGCGGAGGGCCAGGAGGCCGCCGGCGCCCGGGAGGAGGGCGAGCAGCCGGACGGGGAGCGAGGCGCGGTCATGGCGCCGGACGGCGGCGACGGCGACCAGGTAGGCACAGCCGTGCAGCGGGCCCAACAGGGTGGCCAGGGCCGGGAGATGGACGGTGCACAGGTTGGCCGGCAGCAGGGCGAGGGAGACCAGCTCGGTGGCCGCGGCGACGCGGAGCAGTGGCAGGGGTTCCCGGGGGTTCGCAGGTTCCACGGTCAGGCTCCGGTGGTCGAGCCGGGGCGGACGATCATCAGTACGGTGACGGCGGCCCAGAGCAGGTTGAAGACGCCGGTCAGCATGGCCAGCCGGCTCGCCGCCAGGCGGCCCGGGGCCTCGTCGGCGGCCGGGGTCGCGACGGGGCTCGCGGAGCCGAGGCTTCCAGGCCCGGGGTCGGCGCGGCCGGGGCTCCCGGGCCCGGGGCTCGCCGTCCGGCGGCGGTCCGGAGCCTCGGCGGAGCCCGGGGCCTCGTCGGCGGCCGCGGGGCCGGGGCTCCCGGGCCCGAGGCTCGCGCGGCCGGGGCTTCCAGGCCCGGGGTCGGCGGGCCCGGAGCTCGCGGGGCCGGGGCTCCCGGCGCTGGCGGCTCCCCCCGCGACGGCCCCCTCAGCTCCCCCGGCGACTGTGGCGGCCCCCTCACCACCCCCCGCGCCCGGCGCACCGGCGGCCTCCGCGCCCGGCGCACCGGCGGTCGCCAGGGCCAGCGCCTGGGCGGGCAGGATGCGGAAGGCGAGCAGCGCGGCGGCGAGGGCGGTCAGCGCCATGGAGACGATCAGCCAGGTGTCCCCGAGCACCCCCATGCCGCTCGCCGTGGCCAGGCCGAGGAGCGGGACGGCGAGGCCGAGGTACGCGTAGACCCGGCAGATCCGGTGGAGCAGCCGCAGGGTGGTGGCGGAGGCGCCCGGGTCCTCCCCCGCCCGGCGGAGCGCGGCCGGGAACATGCTGGCCGCGACCGCGACCGGCCCGACCGCCAGGATCGCCGCCACCACATGGAGCGAGAGCAGCAGCTTGTTCACAGCCGCGCCTCGGGACCGGCCGCGCGCCAGACGATGCCCCGGCGCTCATGGGCGAACAGCTCCTCGACGGCGTGGGCGATCCGGGGGCCGGACTCCCGCTCCAGCAGATGCAGGGCCAGGTCGAGCCCGGAGGTCACCCCGGCGCCGGTGACCAGGTCGCCGTCGTCCACCACCCTGGCCCGTACGGAGTGGGCCCCGGCGGCCGGGAGATCGTCGGCGGACAGATGGTGGGTGGTGGCGTACCGGCCCTTCAGCAGCCCGGCGTACGCCAGGATCACCGAGCCGCCGCAGACCGTGGCGACCGTGGTGCCGGGGTCCGCCATCGCCGCCCCGAGCAGGGCCGACAGCTCCGTCTCCACGGCGCGGCGGAGCCGTACGGAGAGGTACTCCCCCGCCTCTTCACCCTCCTCGGGCTCACCGAGCCGGCCGGAGGCGCCGGGGACCAGCACCAGATCGGCGCGGGCCGGGTCGAGCGCGGCGGTGGCCCGCAGCGTCAGGGGCCCGGAACCGCTGGGCACCTCCCGGGGCCCCTCGGCGGAGACCAGCTCCACGGTCACCGCCCCGCCGGTGGCGGCGCCGCCCGCGTGGAAGACCTCGTAGGGGGCGACGACGTCGAGCGGGTCGAAGCCGTCGAAGAGGACGATCTGGATGTGCGGCATACGGGTCCCTCCAGTGGCGTACGCGGGGCGTACGGGTGCTCGCGGATGCGGTGCGGCGGACGTACGGACCCCGGGGCGGCGGGAACCGAGGGGCCGGTCCGGGGACGACGGTAGGCGCCGGACGGCCGCCCGCCCAGTGGCAGGATCGCCAGCTTTCAACGGGATAGTGACAGGCGGGCGACGCACCGCGATGCCGGGCGTTCCGGCCGCTCAGGCGGGTTGGCGAGCGGTCGGCGGCCGGATACGTTCTGGCCATGCACACCGTCGCCGTCCTCGCTCTCGACCAGGTGATCCCCTTCGATCTCGCCACCCCGATCGAGACCTTCTCGCGCGCCCGGCTCCCCGACGGCCGGCCCGGTTACCGGATCCGGGTGTGCGCCGAGCGGCCCGAGGTGGCGGCGGGCGCGTTCGCACTGCGGGCGCCGTGGGGTCTGGAGGGACTGCGGGACGCGGACACGGTGATCGTGCCGGGCACGACCGCCCCGGTGCCGCCGCTGCCTGCGGCCGTACGGGAGGAGCTGCGGGCCGCCGCCGCCCGGGGCACCCGGATCGCCTCCATCTGCGTCGGCACCTTCGTGCTGGCCGAGGCCGGGCTGCTGGACGGACTGCGGGCCACCACCCACTGGATCGCCGCCGACCAGCTGGCCGCCGCCTACCCGGCGGTGGAGGTCGATCCGGACGTGCTGTACGTCGACAACGGACAGATTCTGACATCCGCCGGCGCGGCGGCCGGGCTCGATCTCTGTCTGCACATGGTCCGCCGGGACTACGGCTCCGCCGTGGCCGCCGACTCCGCCCGGCTGTCCGTGATGCCGCTGGAACGCGAGGGCGGCCAGGCGCAGTTCATCGTCCACGACCACTCCCCCGCCCCGGCCGGGTCCGCCCTGGAACCGCTGCTCGACTGGCTGCGCGAGAACCTGGCCCGGGAGCTCTCCCTCGCCGAGATCGCCGCGCACGCCGGGACCAGCACCCGCACGCTGATGCGCCGCTTCCGCGAGCAGACCGGCACCACCCCGCTCCAGTGGCTGCACCGGGCGCGGGTGCGGCAGGCCCAGCATCTGCTGGAGACCACCGATCACTCGGTGGAGCGCATCGGCGCCCAGGTCGGCTTCGGTTCCGCGACCGCCTTCCGGGACCGGTTCAAGCGCACGACGGGCGTCAGCCCGGTCACCTATCGCCGGACCTTCGGCTGACCGCCGTACGGTCGGCTGACAGTCGTCGGCTGACAGTCGTCGGCTGACAGCTGTCCACAGTTGTCACTCGACACCCGCCCAGGCACGGGCCCGGACATGCTCCGGCCGGGTGAATCCGTACGCCGTCCGCCGCAGCGTTCCGGTGGGCGGCGGGGACGCGCCGGGAGGGTGAAGGCGGGTGCCGGGGCCCGGGGTCCCGGGTTCCGGCACCCGTACCGCAGCCGAGTCCCCGGAGCGTCCCATGCCCTCGGTGATCACCGACCGGCCCGCCGTCCCCGCCTCCCGGCGACCCGCGCCGGCGGGCGGCCCGCCCGGGCGGAAGCGGCCCGCGCGGTCCCTCCGGTACGCCGCTCCCGCACTGCTCGGGTACCTGGCGGTGCGGCTGTCCGGGCTGCTGGTGCTGGCCCGCTGGGCGCACCTCAAGGGCCATGGGCTGCGCCCGGTGCTGGCGGGCACCTGGGACTCGCGCTGGTACCTGGACATCGCGGCCCACGGCTACACCGACCGGCTGGGCACCGCGCTGGACGCCAACAATCTGGCGTTCTTCCCCCTCTACCCGGCGCTGATCAGGGCGGCCTCGGCGGTGACGCCCGGGTCTCTCGGATCGCCCGGGTCGCCCGGGTCGCCCGGGTCGCCCGGGTCGCCCGGGTCGCCCGGCGCGGTGGCGCTGGTGCTGGCCGTGGGGTGCTCGCTCGCCGCCGCCTGGGGGATCTTCGCGGTGGGCGACCGGCTCTGCGGCCGGCGCGCCGGGACGGCGCTCGCGGTGCTGTGGGGCGCGTCGCCGGTCGGCGCGGTCCAGTGGATGGCGTACACCGAGTCGCTGTTCACCGCGCTGGCCGCCTGGGCGCTCTACGCGGTGCTGGCGAGGCGCTGGGGGTGGGCGGCCGGGCTCGCGGTGGCGGCGGGGCTCACCCGGCCGACCGGGATCGCGGTGGCGGCGGCGGTCGCGGCGGCCGGACTGGTCGCGGCGTACCGGGCACCCGGCGGGACCGCCCGGCGGGGGCCGCTGCTGGCCGCGCTGACCGCGCCGCTCGGCTGGCTCGGCTACACCGGCTGGGTGGGCGCGCGGCTGGGACGCTGGGACGGCTACTTCGCGGTGCAGCGGCTCTGGCGCAACCAGTGGGACGGCGGCGCCGTCACCCTGCGGAACCTCCGCGAGCTGCTGCTGTACGACCGGACCCCGCAGCTCTTCCTGGTGCTGGTGTCGGTGGTGCTGGCCGGGTCGGTGGCGCTGTATCTGCTCTGTCTGGCCGACCGGCAGCCGCTCGCCCTGCTGGTCTTCTGCGGGGCGCTGCTGCTGGTGGTGCTGGGCAGTGGTGGGGTCTACTTCCCGCGCGCCCGCTTCCTGCTGCCCGGCTTCCCGCTGCTGCTGCCGGTCGCGGTGGCGGTGAGCCGCGCCCGGCCACCGGTGGCGCTGCTGGTGCTGGGCGCGGCGGCGCTGGTGTCGGCCTGGGCGGGCGGCTGCATGCTGCTCGTCTGGACGGGACCGCCGTAGAGCCGCCCGGCCCGTGGGGTCCCGCCGCTCAGCCGAGCGCGAGCAGCACCACGAGAAGCAGGCCACCGGCGAGGGCCGGGCCGAGGATCTCGTACGCCCAGCGCACCCGTACGGTCCCCTGCGCGCCCGGGCGGTCGGCATTCCGCTCGGCCAGGTCCCGCAGCTCGGTGATGGTCCGGTCCGCCTGGGCCGTACGGGCCTGGACGTCGGTCACGTCGGCGGTGACCGGGGTCCGGCCGTGCGGGTCGTCCTGGGAGGCTCGCGCCTGGAGCCGGGCGGCCCGCTTGCGCTGGCGCAGCGAGACCGGGACGGCCCACAGCTGGAACTTGCTGCCGTCCCGCAGCAGCACCTCGCTGGAGTACCCGGCCCGTACGTCGGCCACCCGGGCCCACGGCAGCACGATGTCCCGGAACGGGTTGCGCACCCGCAGCCGGTCGTCGTTGGCGAAGACGGCCGGCCGGAAGGTGAAGGCCACCACGAGCGGCACCACCAGCAGCAGCCCGGCCAGCGCCAGCCAGGGCGTCCGCCCCGACCCCCGGATCAGCCCGTCCACCGCGAACCAGCAGGCCAGCGCGAGCATCAGCCCGCCGCCCACCATGCCGGGCACCGACCGGTAGGACCGGTCGGCGTACACCGGCTCGGCCGGCTCGGCCGGCTCGTCGGGACTGGAATCCGGGCGGCCACTCGTCATGCCCCCGATTCTGCCTCACCCCCTCCCACCCCCTCCCGGCAACCCGGACCGGCGCCGGCGGCCGGCCCCGCCCCGGACCCCCGGCGAGGCACCGACCGTGCTCGGTCCCCGCCACCCCCGGAGGAGTGGCGGGGACCGGTCGCACCGGGGCGGTCAGTGGCGGGTCATGGCGACGAAGGTCGTCCAGGCTTCGGCGGAGACGGCGAGGGAGGGGCCGGTCGGGGTCTTGCTGTCCCGGACCGGGACCGTGCCGTGCGAGGCGGCGAGGTTGGTGGCCACCTCGACGCAGACGCCACCGTTCTCGCTGTAGGAGGACGTGAACCAGCGGGGGGATGCGTTCTTCACGGGATGCCCTTTCGCGACTGGTCGAGCGCCGGCACCGGGGCCGTCCGAGTGAGCGCCCCGGTCTGTGGCCGATGGTAGGACGCGAAAGCCCCCGCCACTCCCGAAAGGGGAACGGCGGGGGCTCAGCAGGCCGAAACGTCAGCCGCGCACCATGCCGACGAAGGAGGCCCAGGCGCCGGCGGAGACCGCCAGGGACGGCCGGCTCAAGTCCTTGGAGTCCCGGACCGGGACCACGCCGTGCGTCGCGACCAGGTTGGCGGCCACCTCGACGCACTGGCCGCCGTTGTTGCTGTACGAGGACTTGAACCAGCGGGGGGATTCGGTGTTCACGTGGTGCCCTTTCGCAACTCTTTGATCAATGCCACGGATTCGGACTGGGAGAGCGCATTGGCCTGCAACTGATGGTAGTCCGTCAGCAGCGGCACGATGAAGTCACTGTCTCGTTCGAGATGGCCTCGGTGCGCGGACTCGGCGTACGACGCCAACGAGCGGTCCGGCATCGTCAGCAAGGTGACCGGCAAGTCAAACGGGCGATCGGCTCCCATCCCGAACGGGGCCACCTGGAGCACCGTGTTGGGCAGCGCGGCGAACTCCAGCAGCCGGTCGTACTGCTTCCGCATCACGGCCGGGCTGCCGACCGGTCGGCGCAGACAGCTCTCGTCCAGCACCGCCGAGATCAGCGGGGGCGGGGTCCGCTCCAGGCTGGCCTGCCGCTGCTCCACCAGCCTTATGCGCTCCTCCGCCTGCTCAGGGGTGATCGTCTTCCGCCTGACGGCGCTCTCCGCCAGCTCCAGCGCGTACTCCCGGATCTGGAGCAGTCCCGGGATGACACCGACCTCGTACAGCCGGATCTCCGCCGCCTTGGCCTCGCGCTCCAGGAACCCCGGAAGCCCTTCGATGAGGGTCGCGTAGCGGACGCCCTTGCTCATCTGCTGGAACTTGGTCCCGGTGCCGAGCGCCCGGTCCATTTTGCGAGCGAAACGCAGAGTAGGAGGCCGACGACCAGTTTCCACGGCGGAAATATGCGTCCCCGAACAGCCTCCCTTGGTACCCACCTGGTCCTGGGTCAGGCCCTGCGCGTCCCTGGCCTCGCGCAACTTCGCCCCGAAGCGCGCCTGGGGCGATTCCTCGGGCTCCAACTCCTTGCGGTTCACCTGCGACCACCTCACTCTCCGAGCACCCAACGCAAGTTGAAGACGGTCCGACCGTAGTCCAACCTGAGTGCTCCCGGTAGTGAAATCACTACGGAGAGGAGTGGGCTTATGTGTGCGGACGATTACCCGGATGGAGTACCCGAGCCCCCGCAACTCCCGCTTCCCGGAACCCTCATGGTGGACCTGGTCCGCGATCGGGTCGGTGAGTTCCGGGGCGAGGAGTGCGGGCGCTGGTTCCTGCGGCCGATGGGTGGCGGGGTCGAGTGGACCGCCGACCCCGCCGACGTACGGCCGGCCAACCCGGAGCAGCGCATAAGGGCCAAGACGGCCCGCGCCAACGCCCGTTCGCGGGGTGAGGTGCTGTGACCCGCCACCGCTTACGGCCCCTGCGCCGCCGGGCCCGCGTCCGCGCCGTGCTGGCCGCCAACCTCGCCGCGTACTGCCAGGAGAACGACATCGACCTCCTGGCACGGATCTTCACGGACCCGGCCCCGGACTCCGGCCCACCGCCCAGCCGTTGGGAGACCCTGCGGCTCCGGGCGGACGACCTCCGCAGCCACCTCCACCACTACCGGGCGCGGCTGCGGATGGCGGTCCGCTGGTGGTGCACCCCACCCGCCAGACGCCGGGAGATCGAGCGCGCGGCGGCGGCGATGCTGTCCCGGCTGCCACCCACATGAACCCGGACACGGACACGACGAGTGCGGAGCCGGCCATCTACTGGTGCGAGGTCGCCGCCGAGGGCCCGGTCTACAGCACGGGCCGGGTCGTCCGGTACGTCCTCGGCACCTGGCAGACCCTCTCCCCGGTCCTGGCCCTGCGCTGGCTCCGCGGCGAGGCCCGCCGCATAGCCGACCGCCTCGACCCCGACCCCGCGTGTGCCGCCTGGGTCACCGAGGCCATGCGCCAACCGGTCACCCCGGTCCCCGACTGCCCCGCCGAACTCCGCGTCTGGGCCGCCGACCCGGCCGACCAGCGCGCCGCCCGCGCCCACCTCAAGGCCGGCGTACCCCTGACCGTCACGGTCCCCGACACCGACTGCCGCTACACCCTCACCATCCGCCCCCTCCACCTCCCCGCCCCCGCCCGCCGCCACTGGTGGCAGCGGGCCCACTGACACCCCTCCGGGCAGCGACAACGGATCCCGCCGCCCGGAGGGGCCCACCCCCCCGCCCGGCCGCCGTCAAGGGTCGGCGGCCGGGCGGGGCCGTACGTGCGGGGTCGAGGCCGGGGCCCCGGGGGCGGTTTTCGGGTCGGGTCCGGACCGTTGCCGTTCTGTGTTCGGGCGGGGGTGTACAGGAAGCTACGCGCGTAGATATGCTCCCCTGGTGACCATGCCCACTACTGCCAACGCATTCGCTGACGTGACCGCGTCCGACAGCACACTGCGGCGCTTCCTGCACGGGCTGCCCGGTGTCGACCCCGTCGGTCTCGAAGCGCGCGCCGCGTCTCTCGGTACCCGCTCGATCAAGACCACGGCCAAGGCGTACGCCATCGACCTGGCCATCTCCATGATCGACCTGACGACCCTGGAAGGCGCGGACACCCCGGGCAAGGTCCGGGCGCTCGCCGCCAAGGCCGTCAACCCCGATCCGACCGACCGCACCACTCCCCGTACCGCCGCGGTCTGCGTCTACCCCGACATGGTGGCCACCGCCAAGGCCGGCCTGGCGGGCACGGACGTGAAGGTCGCCTCGGTGGCGACCGCCTTCCCGGCCGGCCGGGCCGCGCTCGACGTGAAGCTGGCGGACGTGCGCGACGCCGTCGCCGCCGGGGCGGACGAGATCGACATGGTGATCGACCGCGGGGCCTTCCTCGCCGGTCACTACCTGAAGGTCCACGAGGAGATCACGGCCGTGAAGGAGGCCTCGGGCGCCGCCCGGCTGAAGGTCATCTTCGAGACCGGCGAGCTCTCCACGTACGACAACATCCGCCGCGCCTCCTGGCTCGGGATGCTGGGCGGGGCGGACTTCATCAAGACCTCCACCGGCAAGGTGGCCGTCAACGCCACCCCGGCCAACACCCTGCTCATGCTGGAGGCGGTCCGCGACTTCCGCGCCCAGACCGGCATCCAGATCGGTGTGAAGCCGGCCGGCGGCATCCGCTCCACCAAGGACGCGATCAAGTTCCTGGTGCTGGTGAACGAGACGGCCGGTGCCGACTGGCTGGACAACCACTGGTTCAGGTTCGGCGCGTCGAGCCTGCTCAACGACCTGCTCATGCAGCGGCAGAAGCTGGCCACCGGACGTTACTCCGGCCCCGACTATGTGACGGTGGACTGATCACCATGGCATCCGCATTCGAGTACGCGCCCGCGCCCGAGTCCCGCGCGGTCGTCGACATCAAGCCGTCGTACGGGCTCTTCATCGACGGCGAGTTCACCGACGCCGCCGACGGCCAGGTCTTCAAGACCGTCTCCCCGTCCACCGAGGAGGTGCTCTCCGAGGTCGCCCGCGCGGGCGCCGAGGACGTGGACCGCGCGGTGGCCGCCGCCCGCAAGGCGTTCGAGAAGTGGTCGGCACTGCCCGGCGCCGAGCGGGCCAAGTACCTGTTCCGGATCGCCCGGCTCGTCCAGGAGCGCTCCCGCGAGCTGGCCGTCCTGGAGACCCTGGACAACGGCAAGCCGATCAAGGAGACCCGGGACGTCGACCTGCCGCTGGTCGCGGCGCACTTCTTCTACTACGCGGGCTGGGCCGACAAGCTGGACCACGCCGGATACGGCGCGAACCCGCGTCCGCTGGGCGTGGCCGGCCAGGTCATCCCGTGGAACTTCCCGCTGCTGATGCTGGCGTGGAAGATCGCCCCGGCGCTGGCCACCGGCAACACCGTGGTGCTGAAGCCGGCCGAGACCACCCCGCTCTCCGCCCTGTTCTTCGCGGACATCTGCCGCCAGGCGGGACTGCCGAAGGGTGTCGTCAACATCCTTCCCGGATACGGGGACGTGGGCGCCGCGCTGGTCGGCCACGAGGGGATCGACAAGGTCGCCTTCACCGGCTCGACCGCCGTCGGCAAGGAGATCGCCCGCACGGTCGCCGGCACCCGCAAGAAGCTCACCCTGGAGCTGGGCGGCAAGGGCGCCAACATCGTCTTCGACGACGCACCGATCGACCAGGCGGTCGAGGGCATCGTCAGCGGCATCTTCTTCAACCAGGGCCAGGTCTGCTGCGCCGGCTCCCGGCTGCTGGTCCAGGAGTCCATCCAGGACGAGCTGCTGGACGCGCTCAAGCGCCGGCTCACCACCCTGCGGCTGGGCGACCCGCTGGACAAGAACACCGACATCGGCGCGATCAACTCCGCCGAGCAGCTCGCCCGGATCACCGCGCTCGCGGACACCGGCGAGGCCGAGGGCGCCGAGCGCTGGTCCCCCGCGTGCGAACTGCCGTCCGCCGGTTACTGGTTCGCGCCGACGCTGTTCACCAACGTCACCCAGGCGCACACCGTCGCCCGGGACGAGATCTTCGGCCCGGTCCTGTCGGTGCTGTCCTTCCGCACCCCGGACGAGGCCGTCGCCAAGGCCAACAACAGCCAGTACGGCCTGTCGGCCGGCATCTGGACCGAGAAGGGTTCCCGGATGCTCGCCGTCGCGAACAAGCTGCGCGCGGGTGTCGTCTGGGCCAACACGTTCAACAAGTTCGACCCGACCTCGCCGTTCGGCGGTTACAAGGAGTCGGGCTTCGGCCGCGAGGGCGGCCGCCACGGCCTGGAGGCGTACCTCGATGTCTGAGTCTTCTCGTCTGAGCGTCCTCAAGACCTACAAGCTGTACGTCGGGGGGAAGTTCCCCCGCAGTGAGAGCGGCCGGGTGTACGAAGTGACGGACCACAAGGGCACCTGGCTGGCCAATGTCCCGCTGTCGTCCCGCAAGGACGCCCGGGACGCGGTCGTCGCGGCGCGCAAGGCGTTCGGCGGCTGGTCCGGCGCCACCGCGTACAACCGGGGCCAGGTCCTCTACCGGGTCGCGGAGATGCTGGAGGGCCGGCGGAACCAGTTCGCCCACGAGGTGGCGCACGCCGAGGGGCTCTCCAAGTCGGCCGCCGCCGCGCAGGTCGAGGCCGCCGTGGACCGCTGGGTCTGGTACGCAGGCTGGACCGACAAGATCGGCCAGGTGGTGGGCGGCGGCAACCCGGTCGCCGGACCGTTCTTCAACCTGTCGACGCCCGAGCCGACCGGCGTGGTCGCGATCGTGGCCCCCCAGGAGTCGTCGTTCCTGGGCCTGGTCTCGGTGATCGCCCCGGTGATCGCCACCGGCAACACCGCCGTGGTCATCGCCTCCGAGCGGTCCCCGCTGCCCGCGCTGGCCCTCGGCGAGGTGCTGGCCACCTCCGACCTGCCGGGCGGGGTGGTCAACGTGCTGTCCGGCAAGGCCGCCGAGCTGGGCGCCCCGCTCGCCGCGCACCAGGACGTCAACGCGCTGGACCTGACCGGGGCGGGCCCCGAGCTCGCCAAGGAGCTGGAGATCGCCGCCGCCGACAACCTGAAGCGCGTGCTGCGCCCGGGCCCGGCGGACGCGGACTTCACCGCCGACCCGGGTACGCACCGGCTGACCGCGTTCCTGGAGACCAAGACCGTCTGGCACCCGACGGGCTCCCTGGGCGCCTCGGGTACGGCGTACTGACCGGTCTGACCGTCCTGACCGGTGTCCGGCGCACTGATCGGTCTGACCGGTCTGATCGGTGCCCGGCGTACTGATCGGTCTGATCGGTGCCCGGTGTACTGATCGGCGCGCCGGTCGGGTGCTGACCCGTGTACCGGCTCGCGCCTGCGTGCGCTGACGTGCGCCGGTGTGTGCCGAACGGCGTGAACGGCCCCGTCGCCCCTCCGTCCGGGGGCGGCGGGGCCCTTCTCGTATCCGGGGCGTCGGGCGGGACGGGCGGTCAGCCGCCGAGCAGCGGGCCCACGAGCGGGAGCGTCCCGGGACTGGTCAGGGTGCCGGTCACCGAGGTGGTGTTGAACGCCGGGAAGTCCGCGACCTGGGTGCCGACGCCGTTGCTCAGCGGGTCCGTACCCGTGCCGGCCAGCGGGTTGATCCTGATCTCCCGTACGGTCTTCACGGCCGACGGCACCACCGCCACCCCGCCCTCCAGCGCGCCCTGTACCGCCGCCAGCACGTCCAGGTTCCGCGGCGCGGCCTGGGCGGTCCCGCCGGTGGCGCCGAACGCGGCCCCGAGTGCCGTGAGGGTGAGCCCGGCCTTCAGCAGTGAGCGCGGCGTACGTCGTGCCATGGGTGCCATGGGAGTTCCCAACTGTCGGTCCTGTGGTCCTGCGCGTCCCGCGCCCCTGCCCGGCTTCGTGTTCCCCGCCGAGAGGGGGCCGCGAGGTGACGAGTCCGGGACGCAGCGTATTTGACATGTGACGCTCGATACCAACGAGTGCCCCGAGGGGTCCCCCGACCGGGGCAATGCCTCACACTGGTGTCCCGTGAGTGCGCATCCCCTTCCGACCCGTGTCGTCCTGCTCACGGGTCCCTCCGGCTCCGGCAAGTCCTCGCTCGCGGCCCGTACCGGCCTGCCCGTCCTGCGACTGGACGACTTCTACAAGGAGGCCGGCGACCCCACGCTGCCGCTCGTGCCGGGCAGCACCGACGTCGACTGGGACTCGCCGCTCTCCTGGGACGCGGACGCGGCGGTGGCCGCCATCGCGGAGCTGTGCGCCACGGGGCGGACTGCGGTGCCGGTGTACGACATCGCCACCAGCAGCCGGACCGGCCGGGACGCGTTCGACATCGCCCGCACCCCGCTCTTCGTCGCCGAGGGCATCTTCGCCGCCGACATCGTGGCCCGGTGCCAGGAGCTGGGCCTCCTGGCCGACGCGCTCTGTCTGCGCGGCCGGCCCGCCACCACCTTCCGCCGCCGGCTGGTGCGGGACCTGCGCGAGGGCCGCAAGTCGGTGCCGGTGCTGCTGCGACGCGGGTGGCGCCTGATGCGCACCGAGCGGTCGATCGTGGCCCGGCAGACCGCGCTGGGCGCCCATCCGTGCCAGAAGGCCGAGGCACTGGGCCGGCTGGCCGCCGCCGCGGCCGGCCGGCACCGCCCGCCGGCCGCCCCGGGCGGCGTGCCGGAGGCGGGTGCGCCGGGGGCGGGTGCCCCGGGAACGAGCGGCACGTCCGCCGGTGCCTCGTCCGGCGGCGTGCCGTCCGACGGTGTCCCGTCCGCCGATGTGCCGTCCGGCGGTGTCCGGTCCGGTGGTCTTTCCGTGCCCGGTCTGTCACCCGCGCCCGCCGGCCCTTCCGTGGCCGGTCTGACGCCCGCCCCTGCCGGCCCTTCCGTGGCCGGTCTGTCGTCCGCGCCCGCCGGTCCTTCCGTGGCCGGTCTCTCACCCGCGCCCGCCGGTCCTTCCGTGCCCCGGCCGCGTTCGGCGGAGGCGGACCCGGGGGTGGTCGCGGACGCGGCCCCCGAGGTGGCCGGCGCGGCGGCGGCGGCCGAGCCGGCCTAGCGGTCACCGCCGTACGCGCTACGGGGCCGATACGTGGCCGACACGGCCCGTGCCTCCCCCGCACGGCCCTGCTCCGGGCCGCCCCGAGCCACCGGTTCCGTACGGTTCCGTACGGGTGTACGAGTCCTGCCACCACTGGCGGGCGGCCCCCTTGCGGGGCGCGGGAGAATGGGGGGTGGCCCGCGAAGCAGGGTCGGGCACGGACGGCCCAGCCGGACGCAGCCGAGCGCGGACGTACGAAGGAGACGGGCACATGGCGGAAACCGAGCGGAACGAGCAGCGGCGGCTCAGGCCGGCGCCCCTGCTCTTCGAGCCCGCGGAGGCCGCCGGCGACCCCGAGCACTTCTTCGACCTGGAGTCCATCGAGGACCCCCGTGAACTGCTCACCCGGTCCACCGAGCTGACGCTGGCGTTCCGCGCGGCGACCGACCGGGCGGTGGAGTTCCAGGCCATCGCGGCGGCCCAGCTGGCCGACCCGCGCCGGTTCGACCGGCTCACCGACGCCGAGATCGGGGAGCGCGCCGAGTGGACCGAGGACTACGCCAAGAAGATGGTCGAGTTCGGCCGGGACCTGCTCCGCGACGGCGGGCGCGACGGGGACGACTGAGCCGCCCTCCGGCGCTCGACCGGGCTCCGCCTCCTGAACAGATACCTCGCGAACAGATGATCGGGTAATCGATCGGCATATGCGGGGCGCAAGATACCCCCGCGCGACGCGCCGTGTCCCGGTTTTCGGTAACCAGAAGCAGCCGAAACGTCACAGCCGGTACACCTGGTTGTCATGAGTACCTGGCTGCGAGACGACACCCCGCTGGACACCGCTCACGCGCACGCCTACGCCGAGCCGGACGACCGTCCCGGCACCCTCGGGGACAGCGGGGACGGCGGGGGCGGCGGGGCCCGTGAGCAGCGGACCGGCGCCCTGGCCCTGCTGGCCGAGGAGGACAGCCGTCGTACCGCCCAGGTCACCGCCGCCGGGGCCGACTGGCTGGTCTCGGCCGCCCCGCGCCCGCGCGCCACGCTCGCCCTCTGGGACGCCCGCCCCGCCGCGCCCGCCGCGCTGCCCTGCGGCATGGCCTTCGACGTGGTCAACCTGGAGTCGGTCTTCGGTCGCCGGGTGCTCGACCGGCTCTGGTCCGAGGGGCCAGGATCCGGGCCGGTCGCCGTCCACCGGGGCCGCATGCTGCTCTTCGCCGCCGCCGGCACCGCCCAGCGGCTGCCCGCGCTGCTCCACTGGGAGGAGTGGGGCGAGGCCGTCCCGCCGCCGCTCTGCCACGGCATTGGTGACGCGGTGACGGTGCCCCCGCTGCTGCCCGGCGCCCCGGGCGCCCCGCGCTGGGTGGTCGCCCCGGACACCCGCCACCCGTGGCTGCCGGGGCCCGAGGTACTGCTGTGGGCGTGTGTGCGGGCGGCCCGTACGCTCACCGGTGCCACGGGTACGGGTATCGGATTTTTCTCCCGCCGACCAGGATGCTAAGGTCTACGACGTCAGCAGGCGCCGCTAGCTCAGTTGGTTAGAGCAGCTGACTCTTAATCAGCGGGTCCGGGGTTCGAGTCCCTGGCGGCGCACCGACGGAAGAAGCCCCTCGCGCAAGCGGGGGGCTTCTTCGTTTCTCCGCCGAGCCCGGGGCGGGGCGGTCCCCCGGAGGCGGGGCCGCGCGAGGCGGGATGCGGGGCCCGGGGTGGGGCGGCCCGGGGTGCCGTGACCGGCTCAGGCGCCGTCCCCCGGATCGGCCCCGGGCGCGGGCTCCGGGGAGATCCGTACCGTCCAGCCCCCGGCGGCGGTCCGGTCCGCGACCGCCACCCGGACGCCCTCGCCCCGCACCGTGAAGGTCTCCCCCACCCCCAGGGGCGCGTCCGCCAGCGGTGGGTAGACCGAGCGGCCCTGGCAGGCGGCGGTGCCCGGGTGGGCGTCGACCACCTCGACCGGGCCGCCGCCCGAGGCGGCCTCGGCGCGTACCCGGTAGATCAGCACCCCCTCCGTACAGGTGGTCCGGTCGTTGCCGGTGGCTCCGCGCGCCTCGATGGCGAGCGCCGTGCGGGGGCCGGTCCTGACCACCGCCAGCCGGGTCCCGGCCGACGCGCCCGGCCGCGGCGCGGCGGAGAGCGGCTCCAGGGTGACGAAGCCGCCCTCGGACGCCCGTACGCAGCGGATCTGGCGGCGGTCGAGCCAGCCCAGCTTCCACTTGTGCCAGCCGAAGAGTTCGGGCGCCAGCGCGAACTGGCTGCCCATGACGTCCCAGTCACCCACATAGGTGTCCCAGTCGCCCTTGCCGTCGGCGGGCCGGTGGTAGAGGTCCGGCAGGTCGAAGACGTGCCCGGTCTCGTGGGCGAGCACATTGCGGTCCGGCGGGTGGCGCTCGAAGAGCGTGACCACCCGGTTGATCCGCGTGCCGTCGGCGCGCAGCGGCCGTTCCAGGTTGACGACCTTGGTGGCGTCCGAGTCCACGCCGGGCGCGTCCGGGTCCGCGACCAGGTAGACGATGTCGTACCGGGAGAAGTCGACCACCGGATCGGCGGCGGCGACCGCGTCACGCAGATAGGTGATGCGCCGGTCCGGCTCCCAGTCGCGCCGTATGGCGTACGCGGTGGAGGGGCGCGGCATCCGCACCCACCCGGGCCGTACATGGGGCCGCAGCGAGAAGCGGCCGTAGGAGGCGCGCGCGAAGTACTGGCTGGTGGCCGGGAAGTGGTCGGCGGCCAGGTCGGCGGTGGGCAGGCGCGGCGCGGAGTCCGGGAAGGAGAGGAAGACCATCACCGCGTCCAGCGCGCGGGTGGGCCGCGGGTAGGCGCCGTCCCAGCTGTCGAGCCCGAGGGAGTGGTGGGCGCCGGTACGGGGCAGGGCGCAGGGTTCCCGGGTCGGCACCCCGGCGGCGGGGCCGGTCGCGAGGCCCGTGGCGGCGATCGCGGCCAGCGCGAAGAGGCCGGCCGCCGTGGAGCGCAGGCCCGGCAGTCGCCCTCCTTCGGGTGGCTGGGAACCCTCCACGTCGACCTCCGGGTGCGGGATGCGGGGCGTCCCACCACCCTGTGACGTTTTGTCGCCTTTCGCCCTGTTCCAGTGCCCCACACGAGTGAAGGCCGGACCCCTTCGCGGCTGTCACTCTCCTCACGTACAGTCACTAATGATCAGCGGTGCACCGCACCCCGCCAGACCTGCGCAGAAACGATCGGCCACGATCGGGACGGCCCCCCGCGCCCACCGGGGAACCGTCCCGAATGGCGGCGGCGCTGGAACGGTCAAGGCGACTGCCTCTATGATCGGCCTACTTCCTGGGCTGACCATCCCGGCCAGATCTGTACGTCACAACTGCCCTGCAACGGAGCCAGCAGTGAGCGGAACCTTCGAAGGACCGGGAACCAAAGCCGGCGCACCGCCCGGCACCGACCACACAGCGATCACCCAGCGTCACGCCACGGGGATGGTTCGCCTCTCCCCGGCCGACGCCCGGGCCGTCGGCGACCTCCCGCCCGCCGACGGCACCGCGCCACCTCCCCCCGGTGGCCCGCCCCCGCAACCGCCGCCGTCACCGGGGGCGGGCGACACCGCCATGGGCCCGATGGGCGGGCCGTCCGCCGCCCCCATGGGTGGCCCGCCCGCCGCCATGGGTGGCCCGCCCGCCGCCCCCACCCGGAGCACCACCGGTACCGCTCCCGGTACCGCCCCCGCCCCCACCGCTCCCCCCTCCGCCTACTCCCCCTTCTCCGCCGAGGCGCACGACTACCGGGCCGCCTTCAACGTCGCCCAGCTCGCCATGGCCGTCGTCAACCCCGACGGGCTGGTGGTCACCGCCAATGACGCGCTCGCCGCACTGCTCGGCACCGACGCCGCCGCCCTCCGCGACCGCCCGGCCGCCGACCTGATGGAGCTGGACGCCGACGGCCGGGCCTCGCACGCGTACCGGGAGGTGCTGCTCGGGCGGCGTTCCCGCTTCCGCTGCACCCGGCGGCTCAAGCACACCGACGGCCGGGCGGTCTGGGCCGAGGTCACCGTGGCGCCCGTGCCGGAGAGCCCCCGGGTCCTGCTCTCGGTCGCTGACATCACCGAACGGCATGAACTCCAGGCGCGGTTGCGCCACCTCCAGATGCACGACCCGCTGACCCACCTCCCCAACCGGGCGCTGTTCTTCGAGCGGTTGACCGCCGCGCTGGACAACCTGTCCTACGACCATGGCGGATCAGGGCGGATCGGGCTCTGCTACCTGGACCTCGACGGCTTCAAGGCCGTCAACGACACCCTCGGACACCGGGTCGGTGACACCCTGCTGAGCGCCGTGGCCGCCCGGCTGACCGAGTGCGCCGAGGCCGGCGCCGAAGAGGGCGGCGGGCACCTGGTGGCCCGGCTCGGCGGCGACGAGTTCGCCATCCTGGTGGAGGACTCCGCCGGCACCGACCAGCTGGCGGCCCTCGCCCGGACCGTACTCGCCGCCGTGCAGCGGCCGTTCGACCTGGCCGGGCAGCGGCTCTCGGTCTCCGCCTCCATCGGCGTGGTGGAGCGGGCGGCGGCCGGCACCACCGCGACCGGGCTGATGCAGGCCGCCGACACCACGCTGTACTGGGCGAAGGCCGACGGCAAGGCCCGCTGGACGCTCTTCGACCCGGAGCGCAACGCCCACCGGATGACCCGCCAGGCGCTGGCCTCCAGCCTCCGTCCGGCCGTCGAGCGGGGCGAATTCGTCCTGGAGTACCAGCCGCTGGTGGGCATGGCGGACGGCGCGGTGCACGGCGTCGAGGCGCTGGTCCGCTGGAACCACCCGCAGTTCGGTCCGCTGCCGCCGAATCGGTTCATCGGGATCGCTGAAGAGGACGGCTCCATCGTCCAGTTGGGCCGCTGGGTGCTGCGCACCGCCTGCCGCCAGGCCCGCGCGTGGCAGCGCGACCACCCCGGCGGCCGGCCGCTCTTCGTCAGCGTCAATGTCGCCGTGCGGCAGGTGTGGGACTCCGATCTCGTCGCGGACGTGGACGCGATCCTCACCGAGACCGGGCTGCCGCCCCGGCTGCTGCAACTGGAACTGACCGAGTCGGCCGTGATGGGCTCGGCCGGCCGGCCGCTCCAGGCCCTCCAGGCCCTCAGCGACATGGGCGTGCGGATCGCCATCGACGACTTCGGCACCGGTTACTCGAACCTCGCCTACCTGAGCCGCCTCCCGGTCTCCGTCCTCAAACTGGACGGCTCCTTCGTGCGCGGCTTCCGCTACGAGGACGGCGACCATCCCAACCCGGCCGACGAGGTGATCGTGGAGGCCCTCGTCCAGCTCGCCCACCGCCTGGGCCTCACCGTCACCGCCGAGTGCGTCGAGACCTCCGGCCAGGCCGCCCGCCTGCGCCGGATCGGCTGCGACACCGGGCAGGGCTGGCTCTACTCCCGCGCGGTGGCCCCGGAACGCATCACGGAGCTGCTGAGCGGGGGGTGAGGCAGGCCCACCGGCGCGCGGACCGGCGGGGTCAGCGGGCGGAGCCGCCCTCCGCCGCCACAGCGCAGCGGGCGTCGCCGTGCGCCTTCTCGGCGGCGAGCTCAGCGAGGCGCCGCAGATCCGCGACCCGGTCGTCCGGCACCGTGTACTGCAGCGCCACCGTGGTGCTCAACCGATAGGGCCCGAACGGGATTTCATCCTCGGGCACGCACGCGGAGTTGATCGCCGCGAGTCTTCTGCCGCTGAAGGCCCGCCGACCGGCGTCGAACGCCTTCACGTTCCGCTCCGGCTCGTCGTAGTTCTCCCGGACCTCCGTCTGCCACTGGTCGAGTGTCTCCCCGGCCCTCAGCTCGGTGCGCACACTCATCAGCCGGCCGTCGTCCCCGTTAATGAAGCACGAGGTGTCGAAGTTGGTGTCATGGCCGGTACGGGGTGAGGCGGTGAGATGGTCGCTGAAGGAGTACTCGGAGGAGTCCGGCAGCAGTCGGTTAAGGAGACCGGCCGCCTCCTCGGGGTCGCCGAGCGACTCGCAGACGTCCTTGGCCCCGATCGTCCCGCGCCCGCCGAAGGGCGGGGCACCGGTCGCGTAACTCACCACACCCCACCCGGCGATGAGCACCGCGGCCGCGGCAACAGCGAGGGCGATGCGCTTCTTCACTGACACTGACGTCATGGCGCCTACTTGTCCTTCTCCAGCTCCGAGGGAACGCCTTCGCCCCGCATGAAATCGGAGACGTTGGTCTTGGCGTTGTTGAAACCGGCCTCGGCGCCGGCGGCGACCTGGTCCACGATGTGCGGCGACGGGGATCCGGACTTCTCGCCCGCCCGGCGAGCAGCGTCTTCGACCAGTGTGTAGGTCGACTCGCGAGTGCCGTTGATCTCTTCGCCGTTGCGGTAGATGACCTTCTCCGTGTTGTCGCGCATCAGGCCCTCGGTGAGGCTGCCGATGACCTCGCCCGCCACCGTCTCCGCGACGGTGCCGGCGATCGCGCCTCCCGGACCGGTGGCCGTCGCGGTGGCGGCGCCGATGCCCATCCCCACGATGCTCTGACCCCACTCGCCGGCCTTGGTGATGGCGTCGTTGAACTTGGCGTCCTTGTTGCCCGCGTCCAGCTCGGCGGCGTAGGCGCGGCCGGCGCCAAGAGTCCCCTGGATCTCACCGGCGACCGTCGCGGTGTGCTTGATGCCGACCTCCAGGTTTTCCGTGGGCGAGAACTTCGGGTCGCGGATGAACGCGTCGGGGTGCGCGAACTGGTACTCCATGGTGGCTGCCGTATAGGCGTGCTGGCCGATGGTGAGGGCCGCGTAACCCTCGGGGTTCTGCCCCACGGTGTACAGGAAACGGGTGATGTCCTCCTCGCTGAAGCGGGCGACGGCGCCGGCCACCGGGAAGAGCCCGCTCTCATCGGCCGAGCCCGCCCGGAACGACCGGTGGATGTCCGCCATGTACTCGGCGGACATCTGGCCGAGGCTGTCGGACATGTAGCCGTGGTCGGTCAGCCGGGAGGGCTCGCGGGAGACGGAGTGGACGACGGCCTCGTACAGCTTGGCCTGCTCCGCCGAGTGCGCGAGGGTCTCGCGGGTCGGCAGCTCGCCCGCCGGGTGGCCGGTGGTCGCCGCCTCCAGCGCGGCGGCGAGGTAGTTCTTGCCCGAGATGCTCTCCTCGCCGTCGGAGTCCTGGTCCGCCACCCACTCCCGGTCCTCGAAGAGGTACTGGAAGTTGGTGCCCTTCTTCTCCTTGCCGTCGTCGTCCTCTCCGACGAACTCGGAGTTGAAGAACGCGGTGGCGGCGTCCGGGCTGTTGGAGAGCGCCTTCATGTAGCCGGTCATCGGGTCGAAGCCGGAGTCCGTGCCGGTGGTGTTCAGATGGGGCCACATGCCGCCGCCGCGGTAGCCCCAGATCTGCTCGGGGCGCAGTCCGTTGCGGACGCCCTCCTGCTCCCTGGCCGCCATTCCGTTGCCGTAGCGGGTGAGGAAGTCGTCCTCGTAGTCGCCCCAGCGCATGAGGTTGCTCATCGCGACATAGCCGGACAACCCGCCCGAGCCGCCCACGGGCTTCTCGACGGCCTGGAGCATGTCCAGTTTCCACCGGGACATGTCCGGGCCGGCGCTCTGGGTGGCGTTGGCGAGGGTCAGGCCCAGGTTCTTCTGGAGCTCCTCGTAGTGGTCGACGCGCTTGCCGTCGGCGGGGAAGTCCCGGCTGTTCGGGTCGTTCACCTTCGCCCAGAAGTCCAGGACCCCCTGGGCACCGAGGTCGTGGGCGAAGGTGACCGCGAAGAGATCGTCGTCGTGGTAGGTGGTCAGACCCTGGAGGAGGGTGTCGAACTCCGCCTCCGTCAGGTCGCCCGGGTTCTTCCTGGCCAGGGCGGCGAGCTGTCCGGCCTTCGCCATGGCGTCGGCCGCCTGGTCCCGGTCCCGGTAGGACGCGTCCCCGAAGCCCTTGTCGGCCTGCTCCACCAGGGCCCGCAGCACCTTCGCCGCGGTGCTGTCGCTCTCGGCGGCCTGGTCGAGGATGCGCTGCACCTCCTCGCGGACGCCGTCGACCTCGCTCTGCTCGACGTCCTCGCCGGCCGCGCCCTCGGCGGCCCGGACCAGGAAACCGGCGCCCGACGGCAGCACGGAGATGTGGCGGTCCCGGGCGCGTGAGAGGGCGTCGTCGAGCTGGCCCTTGAAGCCTTTCAGCTCTCCGAGGGTGTCGCGGACGATGTTCCGGATGGAGGTGGCCTGGGTGTGGGCGTCGGTGAACTCACCGACCGTCTTCCCGATGAACTTCCGGCCGACGGCCGAGTTCACTCCCTGCCAGTCGGCCTTGTCGGCCGTCGCCCGCAGCCCGTCGTCGGCGGCCTTCTCCAGCCGTTCGAGGTTCTTGACCAGGGTGTCCCAGTCGGTCGACGCGGCGTCGAGCGCGGTGAACTTGGCGTGCAGGAGCGTGTCGAAGTCCATTACTCGGCCGCCTTCTTGGCGTCGTACACCGTGTTGTGCCCGCCGGGCGCGCCGGCCCGCTCGTCAAACCCGGCGTCCAGCGCGGCGATACCGCTCATCTGCCGTTCGATGAAGACCTCGTCGCCGGCGTGCGCGTTCTTGGTGTAGTCCATGTGGTTGGAGATCTGCGCGCAGGCGTCCATGAGGTCCGCGAGCGAGGACGACCAGCTGAGGGAGACCTGGGTCAGCGCGCCGCCCAGCTCGAAGCCCTGGGCGGCCAGGTCGGTGCCGGCCGAGTCGGTGGTGCGCTCGGCCACCCGGCCCTCCCGCCACAACCGGTTGCAGAGCTCGAAGGCCTGGTCACCGATCCGGGAGAGATGCTGGTTGGAGACCTTGAGGTCGCCCTGGGGGTTGGTGGCCAGGCTCTTGCCGTCGCCGGTCTCGTCGGGCACCCGGTTCAGCCGCATTCGCGTCGACTGCCGTTCGCCGGCGGCCGACTTGAGCTGTTCCCACTCGTCCCACGCCATGGTGCGCTCTCCCCTCTTCGGCGGTCATTCTGCTACGAGGGGAGACGGGTGATCGAACGGTTGCGGGGAGCGGGGGTATTCGGAGCGCCGCGGCGCTACCGGACCGGGGCGGGGGCGCCCGTGCCGGTGTCCGGATCGGTGCCCGGGAGGCCGTAGGCGTCCGCGATCAGGGTGTGGCTGCGCAGCCGGGCCTCGCCGCTGTGCACATTGGCGGTGAGCATCAGCTCGTCGGCGCCGGTGCGCTTCTGGAGGTCGTCCAGACCGGAGCGCACCTCGTCCGGGGTGCCGTGCACGATGTCGGCCAGCCAGCCGTCGATGAACTCGCGCTCGGCCGGGGCGTATCCGTACGACTCCGCCTCCTCCGGGGTCGGAATGAGACCGGCGCGGCCGGTGCGCAGCCGGAGCATGGCGAGGGCTCCGGTCAGGACCTGGCGGCGGGCCTCCCGGGCGTCGTCGGCGGCGAGGGCGGCGACCCCGATCAGGGCGTACGGCTCGGCCAGGACGGCCGAGGGGCGGAAGGACGAGCGGTAGAGGTCGAGCGCCGGAATGGTGTTGCGGGCCGAGAAGTGGTGGGCGAAGGCGAACGGCAGCCCGAGCGAGCCCGCGAGCCGGGCGCTGAAGCCGGAGGAGCCGAGCAGCCAGACGGACGGCCGGCCGGGCGGGCCCTGCACCGGGCCGGGCACGGCGTGGATCCGGGCGTACGGGTGGCCGTCCGGGAAGTCGTCGTCCAGGAACCGGACCAGCTCGGCCAGTTGGCGCGGGAACTCGTCGGCGCCCTCGGAGAGCCGGTCGGTCCGGCGCAGCGCGGCGGCGGTCGCCCCGTCGGTGCCGGGCGCCCGGCCGAGACCGAGGTCGACCCGGCCGGGGGCGAGCGCCTCCAGGGTGCCGAACTGCTCGGCGATCACCAGCGGGGCGTGATTGGGCAGCATCACCCCGCCGGACCCGAGCCGGATGCGCCGGGTGTGGGCGGCGAGGTGGGCCAGGATCACGGCCGGCGAGGAGGAGGCGACCCCGGGCATCGAGTGGTGCTCGGCCACCCAGTGCCGGTGGTAGCCGCGCCGCTCGGCCAGCCGCGCGAGCGCCACGCTCGTGTCGAGCGCCGCTCGGGCGGTGCCGCCCCGGCCGACGGTGACCAGGTCCAGTACGGAGAGGGGCACGGGCGCGTTTCCGCTCGCCGTGGCCCGAATCGCGTCGTCGCTCACCGGTGGTCGATCCTCCTGCGCGGAAACTGCGGACTCGTGCGGTACGCAGGGGTAACAGGAGGGCGTCTCCGGTTATTCCCGGAGGCTGTATCTCGGAGACCCCCGCCTCGGAGACTCCTGCCTCGGAGACTGTGGGCGCGCCCGGAGGCTGCGCGGCGCGATGATCGCGCCGATGATCGCGCCGGAGGGGTGGGCGTTCGGTGGTGGCCCCCGGGGCCTGTGCGGTGGTGGCGCCTCCGGCTGTCCGGCGGGTGCCCGGGGGTTGGCCGGTGGCCGCGCCCGGAGGCTGACCGGTGATGGTGCCCGAGGCTGTGCGGTGGTGGCGCCTCCGGCTGTCCGGCGGGTGCCCCCGGGGCTGGTCCGACGGCCTCGCCCGGGGGGTTGACCGGTGGCCTCGCCCGGGGGTTGACCAGGGGTGGTGCCCGGGGCCGTCCGGCGGGGCCCCGGGGGCTGACCGGTGGCCGCGCCCGGGGGCTGACCGGTGGTGGCGCCCGGGGTAGCCCGGCCGGGAATCCCGGGGCTTGCCCGATGGCCGCGCCCGGCGGCTGGCCTCCGGAGGGCTCCCCGGGGGCCAGGGGCCCGGAAGCCAGGGGCCCGGGGGCCCGCCGGCGGCCGTTTACGGGGGCCCCGGGGAGCGTCCGTGGTCGTTCCACGGGGCTCCCGGGGGGATCCCCGCCGACGGGTCTCGGACACCCGTTCGGCTGCTACTCCTTGCGGGCGAAGAGGGCGCCCAGCTCGGTGGACCAGGCGCCCCGGCGTTCGGCCAGTCGCAGACCCTCCCAGAGGGTCACCTGGTTGGCGGTGAGCACCGGCTTGCCGATCGCGGCCTCCAGCTCCGGGAGGAGGGCGACCGTGGACAGCGCGGTGTCCGGGACCAGGACCACCTCGGCCTCCGGGTGGTCGGACGCGCGGACCAGCTCCACCACGTCCCGGGGCTCCTCGGCCTCCGGGGGCGGGACCACGGCGCCGACGGTGCCGGTCGTCCCGGCCGGTTCGAGCACCCGTACGCCGGCCTCCGCCAGGAAGCGGGTGAACCGCACCAGCTCCTCCGGCGACTGGCCGGATGCCACCGCGACCCGGCCCGCGCCCAGCTCCCGTACCGCGTGGACGAAGCCGAAGGCGGTGCTGGACGCGGGGAGCCCGGCCGCCAGCGCGAGGGCGCGGATCCGCTCCTGGCCGCCCTCCCAGCCGTGCGTGGCCGAGCCGTCGGTGTCGGCCCAGACGACCGCCTCGGCACCGGACAGCCGCAGCTCCTCGGTGCCGGCCGCGAGTCCGCCCTCCGCGGCGAGGACGTCCTGGCCGGGCCGGGTGTGGACGATCGGCACATTGACGCCGTTGAGCAGCGTCTCCATGCGCGGATAGTCGTCCTCGGCTGCGGAGTGCCCGGGGTAGAGCAGTCCGACGGTCGTCATCTGCGCTCCTCCTGTCCTCGGATTGTCCCTGGAGTGTCCGGGGCGTCTGAGGTGTTCGGTCACCGTGACGGCTGCCCCCTCGGAACCGCCCCTAGTCCTCCGGCGGGCCTCCGGCACCCCGGGTGGCCCCCTCGGGATCCGGACAGCCGGGCGGCGGCGAGGGCCCCGGGGGCCCGGGGGACGGGAACCCCGGAAAAGCCCGTACGGCATATGCCGGAGCCGCGTACCGGCGCGCGACGGCCCACCGAGCGCCCGGGGAGCGCATCATTCTTGCCAACAAGCCATCCGGAAACGACCCTTGGCGGCTATCGTGGTACGGAAGCCTCCGGTCACGATCTGGTAGGGGGGAACCGTGGCGCTGAAGCCCGAGCCGACCGCGCCGTTCCACTCGGTGCAGTACGCCTTGCGCGTGCTTGAAACGATCTCGCGTCACGCGGGCGGAGTGGACGACACGCAGATCGCGCGCGAGACCGGGCTGCCGACCGCCCATCTGCGCTCCATGCTGCTGATGCTGCGCCGCGAGGGATATGTCGAGCAGATCGCCGACGGCGCCTACACGGTCGGGGATTCGCTGATCCTGCTGGGCTCGGGCGTCACCCGCCGGGAGGCGCTCCAGAGCAAGCTCCAGGAGACCCTCACCGAGCTGCGTGACTCGGTGGGTGCGGCGGTCTACATCAGCCGGTACATCGACGGCGAGGTGAAGATCACCCAGATGGCCGACGGACCGCAGGCGCCGAAGGTCAATGAGTGGGTCGACTTCCGCTCGGCGGCCCACGCCAGCGCGGTCGGCAAGTGCCTGCTGACCCAGCTCGATCTGAACGGGCGCCGCGACCACATCTCCCGCCACAAGATCGCCCGGCTCACCTCGCGGACGATCACCAGCGAGCGGGTGCTCTTCTCCAAGCTGGACAGCCAGCCGCCGACCGTCCCGGTGCTGGACCTCCAGGAGTACGCGGTGGGTACGGTCTGCGCGGCGGTGCCGCTCACCGCCGGCTCGGCGGTCGGCTGCCTGGCGCTGTCGATGCCGATCGAGCACGCCCACCGGCTCCGGTCGGCCGCCGACACCCTGAACCGCGGGGCCGCCCCGGTCGTGCTCTCGCTCGCCCTGTGAGCCCGGCCGCCGCACCGGACGCCCCGTGATTGTGCCGGTCTCGCGCCGGGGCGGCGGGTGGTCAGGAGCACCCCCGGGCACCAGGTATTATTAACTCTGTCAGCAGGCGCCGCTAGCTCAGTTGGTTAGAGCAGCTGACTCTTAATCAGCGGGTCCGGGGTTCGAGTCCCTGGCGGCGCACCGACGGAAGAAGCCCCTCGCGCAAGCGGGGGGCTTCTTCGTGCGCGCACCGGCCGGCGGAACCGGCACACGCGCCGGGGCGGCGGCTCACCGCCCCGGGGGCGCGAGGGCCCGGGGGCCGGTCTCAGAACTGCACGTCGGAGCAGGCGTAGAAGGCGTTGGCCGTGTCCGCGACCGTCCAGACGGCGAGGATCAGGTGCTTGCCGGACTTCCCGGCGGGGATCGTGCCCTGGTGGGAGAGGGTCGCCGGTGGCTGCTTCCCGCCGTAGGGGATGGTCAGGAAGGGCTGCGGGTCCAGCGCGGCCCGGGTCAGCGGCTGGCTGGGGTTCCAGCCGTTCTTGGTGATGTAGTACCGGAAGTCGCTGGTGGCGTGCCGGGCGGTGAACTGCCACCGGAAGGTGTAGCTCTGGCCGCCGGTCACCCGGGTGGCCGGCCAGCCGCCGTTGCGGGGGTCGTCGAGCTGGGCGAACTCGCTGTGGCCGCCCGAGCAGATCTTGCCGTCGGCGGGCCCGGCGGCGGGGAAGCCCTTGAGCCCCTCGACCGACTGGGGCTCCCACTGGATGTTGCCGCAGCCCGTCACCGTGCCGTTGGCACAGAGCTTCTGGCGGCTGATGGGCAGATCGGTGTAGCCGTGGCTGCTGGCGCTGCCGGTGGCGAAGAGGGTGGCCCCGGCGACTCCGAGGGCCACCAGGGTCGCGCCTATCTTCTTTCGCATGCTGTCGCTCCTGGGAAACGTGGGGGTGGTGGGGAGGTGGGGGTGGTGGGGAAATGGGGAAGGCGGGTGCCCGCGAGAGGGGTGGCCCGTGCCGCCGGGGGGACGTTGTGGGGATCGGCGACGACGGGCCGGTACGGGGACGGGGGCACGAGTGCGGGACTGGGGCGGGGCTGTCGCGGGTGGGGTTCGGGGACGGCTGCGCATATGCGGGGACTGCGGGAACCACGGCGGGGACCACCGAGCTCCGGTCTAGACCAAGTCCCAATGTATGGATGCCGGTTGAACATGTCCATACCAATCACGGGCCTTCCACCGGACCGGCGCGACCCGCGCAGAGGGCGACCGTCAGATCCTTGACCAGCGTCTTGCGGTCGTAGTCGTCCAGCTCGACCAGACCACGCGTGGTCAGCCGGTGGACCATGCCGTCCACGGCGTCCACCACGGAGGTGAGGACGGTGTCCCGGTGCTCCGCCTCGATCGCGGCGATCCGGCGCCGGCGCATCGCGGCCGCCAGCTCGGGGGCGTACTCGATCCGGGTGGGCTGCGCCGAGAAGACGTCGATCCCGACCGGGGCGCACTCCGCCGCGAGCATCCGGGTGAGCGCCGCCCCCACCGCCTCGGCGTCCCGGAGCGTCGGGGTGTCCTCCCGGAAGGCGTCGGCGGGCAACTGGGAGAGCACCCGGGCGAGTGCCGCCTCCACCTGTTCCCGCAGGTACCGCTCGTGGTCCGCCACCCCCAGCACCGCCCGGACGGTGTCCCGGAGCCGCCACACCACCAGGGCCACCACCCGGAGCGCGGTCCCCCGGGCGTCGACGGCGGGCAGCGGCTCGCTGCGCCAGTGCCGGAGCCGTACGTCGACCCGGCGGCGCAGCAGCAGCGGGCTCACCCACATCAGACCGGTCCGGCGCACGGTGCCCCGGTAGTCCCCGAAGAGGGTGAGCACCCAGGCGTGCCCGACCCGGCCGCGCCCCAGGCCGCCGAAGGCGATCAGCATCACCAGCACCCCGGTGGTCAGCAGCACCCAGCGGGCGAGCGGGATGCCGTGGTACGGCGGTGAGGACAGGCCCAGCATGACGGTGACCTCCTCGGGCACCACGCCCGTCCACCACAGCACGGCCGCGCAGCCGGCGAGCCCGAGCACCCCGGCGGCCACCCCGGCCGAGCCGGGCAGCGCGGTACCGGGCCGCTCGACGAGGGCCGGGTCGGGCGCGGGCCCGGGGCGTACCGGGGCCGGAGCGGCCACCGTCGGCCGGGCCGCCCTCGGCACCGCACGGCGCGGCACCGCCACCCGCCCCCGGCCGCTCTCCCGGGGCCGCGCCGCCTCCCACGGCCGGGTACCCGGTACGGCCCCTGCGGCGGGGTGCTGGTCGTCGTCCCGGAAGAGCAGATGGACCGGGATGGGGCCGGTCGTCTCGTTGCCGATCACCGGGACCCGCCGACCGGCCGCCCGGCCGCCCTCGCCGTCGGTACCGGGTCCCGTACCGGCGTCGCCGGGAGCCGTCACCGGCTCGGCGGAGGCGGTGGTGCCGGGGGCGGGCCGGGGGGCCGGCCGGTCACCGGCCGGGGCGGCGGGGGCGGGGCCGCCGGGAGGTGGGGGATCCGCCGGGGAGGCCGCACCGCTCGGGGTCACCGTGTCGTCCATCGCCGCCGTCTCCCTCTCCCGTCCACGCGCCTCATCGCTCCCCGCCTCTCGTCCCCCGTCCACGCGTCTCATCGCTCCCCGCTCCCCGTCCTCCGTCCCCCGCCCACGCGCCAGATCGCTCCCCGCGTCCCCCGCCTTCCGTCTCCCGTCCACGCGTCTCATCGCTCCCCGGCTCCCGCCCCGCTCCTCCTGGTCCCGTCCGGGTCCTCCCGGCCGGCCGGTCACCGGAACAGCCGCCGCCAGGTCTCCGGCCCCGGGTAGCCGTCGGCCGCGCCGCCCCGCCAGCCCTGGGCCCGCTGGAACGCCTCGACACCGCGCCGGTCGGCCTCGGTCCAGGCCCGGCCGGGACCGTTCGGGTAATGGGCGCCGAACCCGCGTTCCACCAGCCGCCGGCCCAACCGCTCGACGTGCTCGTTCACCTGGCCGGGCCGGAAGTAGCCGCGCCCCGGGTAGGGGGGCGCCGACGCCTGCGGGCCCGGGTGGCCGGTGGCGCCCCCGGCCACCGCCCCGGTCACGCCGTTGGCCACGATCCCCGTCGTGCTCCCGGTCGCGGCCCCCGTCACGCCCTGGATGTCCCGGCCCGTGCCGGTGACCAGCAGCCGCCAGGTGTCCGGGCCCGGCAGCCCGTCCGCCTCCGCCCCGGTCCAGCCCTGGGCCCGCTGGAACGCCTGGGTCGCCAGGCGGTCCGCCTCGCTCCACAGCGGTCCGGGCCCGGAGGCGTAGAACCGCGCCCCGCCGCGCTGCACCAGCATCCGGCCGAGCCTGGCGACATGGGCGTTGTTGGCACCCGGGCCGAAGGCGGCCGCGCCCGGGTAGGCGTCGGCGGAGCCGGCGGTGGCACCGGTCGCGGGCGCCCCGGCGGCACCGGCGCTCAGGCCCTGGTAGCGGTAGGCCACATAGCGGTCGGAGTTGCTCCAGTACGCCATGGGCGTGGCCTGGTACCGGGTGTGCGGCTTGACCTGCTCGTACGCGTAGTACTGGGCATGGGTGGCGTCGACCCAGCCGCCGAAGATCGTCACATGGGAGCCCGTGGTCGGGTCGGCCGGGTTGTGGAAGAGCAGGATGTCGCCGGGTTCGAGCGCCGCGCGTTCGATCCGGGTGCCGAAGCGGTCGAGGGAGCCGGTCCACTCGTTGCCGGGGAGCGCCCACGCCATCGAGACATAGCCGGAGCAGTCCTGGCGGTAGCCGTCGGTCCAGTACGAGGTCATCGAGTACGGCACCTTCGCGGCCAGCCAGGTCTTGGCCCGCTCGATGATCTCGGCCCGGGTCAGTTTCCGCAGCGCGTGGGACGGGGCGGAGCCGTGCCCGGGCACCGGCCCGGACCCCGGCCGGCCGTGCAGCGGGCCGGTGCCGCCCTGCGGGGTGGAGCCGTCGTCGTCCGCGCCGGGCGGGTCGTCGCCGTCGGTCCCGTCGTCCGCGCCCGGCGGGTCGTACGGGTCGGCCCATGCGGGGGCGGGTGCGGGGGTGGTCGCGGGCGCGGGTGACAGATGGCCGATGTTGTCATCCGTACCGCTCCCTGCGCCGTCCCCCTGCTGGGCGGGCATTTCGTGGTACGGGTCGGCCGCCGGGGGCGGCGGGTCGGCCGGACGGGTGGCGGCCCGGGCGGCGCCCCCGCCGCCTCCGCCGGCGCCGAGCACCACCCCCGCCGCCGTCATCAGGACGAGCACCCGCCGGGCCCCGCGGGCCGCCGGGTGGCCGCCCGCCCGCGCGGGCCTGCCGAGGGCCAGCTCACGCCGCTGCCGGGCGCAGCCCGCACAGGAGCAGTCGGCGGCGGGCTCGTACTCCTCGAAAACCGGACCGGTCATCTGTGATCCCCTCCACATGTGTCAGGGTCGCGCTGGGAGGCCCGCAGGGGCGAGAACGCGCCAAGAGAGCGAATAAAAGGCATCTTGACGGCTGAAAAGTAAAAAACGACCATCCGACAGGCCGAGGGGCGGAGGGATCGACCGCCCGGGTGGCGACCCGGGCGGTCGGGAGCACCCCCGGAGACCCTGTAAGGTTTTCCTTGTCAGCAGGCGCCGCTAGCTCAGTTGGTTAGAGCAGCTGACTCTTAATCAGCGGGTCCGGGGTTCGAGTCCCTGGCGGCGCACGACACGAGCGAGGCCCCTCACCAGCAGGTGAGGGGCCTCGCTCGTATACCGTTGTCGCCACCGTGCCGCCACGCCATCGCGCCATCGCCGTCGTGCCGCTGTCGCCGTCGCACCGCGCTGCCGCTTCGGGGGTCAGCGGCCGGACGGGGCCGGGCGGGTGCCGGTCAGATAGGCGGAGACCACCACGTTCGCCGTGTAGTGGCCGGCCGCCCGGTCGAAGGTGCCGCCGCAGGTGATCAGGCGCAGCTCGGCCCGGCCGGCGGCCCGGGGGCCGTAGACCTTCTCGGGCTCGAACTCGTCCCGGGCGAAGACCCGCACATCGTCCACGGTGAACTCGCGCACCGAGCCGTCCGCGCCGCCGACCTCCACCCGGGCGCCGGGACGCACGGAGCTGAGCCCGTAGAAGACGGCGGGCTCGGTGGTGGTGTCGACATGGCCCACGAGGAGCGCGGCGCCCGCCGCGCCGGGCCGGGTGCCGGAGCCGTACCAGCCGACCGTGCCGGGCCGCTCGTACGGCGGCGGGTCGACGGCACCGTCCTGGTCGAGCCCCCGGGGGACGACCGGTGCGCCGACGCCGATCGACGGGATCGCCACCCGCTCGGGGACGGCCCCCTCGACGGGTGCGAGGGGCGGCGGCAGCCGGGCACCGAGCGGACGGCCGACGGCGGCCACATCCCCGGTGGCGGGATCGGAGAGGCCGGCCGGGCCCGCTCCCCCACCCTTGCCCCAGAGCCAGAGCGCCAGCAACAGGGCGGCCCAGGCCACCCCGGTGATCAGCCGGCCGCGGCCGGGCGCTTCGCCGTCGGCGGCGGCCGCACCGGCACCGGTACCGGAGGCCACGGTCAGTCCGTGTCCGAACGGCGCCGACTGCGGGCGGAGCGATAGGCCACGGCGACGGCGGCCACCCCGGCGAGAACCAGTCCGATCACCGTGTGCGGGGTGCCGGGGCCCCGCTCGTCGGCGGCGAGGGTGGCCGCGGTGCCGCCACCACCCGCCTTGACGGGAGCGGTGGGGACGGCGGACGGGACCGGCACGGCCGGCACGCCGGGCACGGTCGGGGCGCCCGACGGCTTGGCGGCGACCTGGACGGTGCCCGCCTCGTGGTGGGTGCGGCCGTCGCAGTGCACGCTCACCGGATAGGTGCCGGCGGCCAGGCCGGAGGCGACCGTGGTGTCGCCGTACAGCGGCCGATCCTTGCCCTCCCGGCCGGACGACAGCTTGGCGTCGGCCACGAACGCCTTGGACGTGGCCACCCCGTGCTTGCCCTTGCAGCCGTGGACCTGGACGTCCACGTCCCCGCCGGGCGCGGCGACGGCCGGATAGACGGTGGCCCGGACCTTGGCGTGGCCCTCGTCCTCACCGGCGTACACCGCTCCGGCGGCCGGCCCGAGCACCAGTACGGCGGCCGCACCGGCGGCACGGAAAGCAAGCAGTCCTGAACGCATCGTGAACCTCCCATGAGGAAGATTCACCCCGATTGCCGCTTTTCGCATCCGCTGTGGACGGCCATTCGCCGCAGTGCCGCCCGGCACGGCGCTGACCTGCGCCGACCCGCCGCATCCGAGCCGCCGGCGCTCCCCCGAACGGCCCTGCCCGCTCCTCGGAGCCGTACGGCTCCGCTCAGACGCGCTCGACCAGATCCGCGATGGAGTCCACCACCGTGGAGGGCCGGAACGGGTAGCGCTCGACGTCCGCCGGGGTGGTGGAGCCGGTCAGCACCAGGAAGGTCTCCATGCCGGCCTCCAGACCGGCGAGCACATCGGTGTCCATCCGGTCACCGATCATGGCGCTGGTCTCGGAGTGGGCGCCGATGGCGTTGAGCCCGGTGCGCATCATCAGCGGGTTGGGCTTGCCCGCGAAGTACGGGTCCCGGCCGGTGGCCTTGGTGATCAGCGCGGCCACCGAGCCGGTGGCGGGGAGCGGTCCCTCGGTGGACGGGCCGGTGTTGTCCGGGTTGGTGCAGATGAACCTGGCCCCCTCGTTGATCAGCCGGATCGCCCTGGTGAGCGCCTCGAAGCTGTAGGTCCGGGTCTCACCGAGCACCACGTAGTCCGGGTTCTGGTCGGTGAGGACGTACCCGATGTCGTGCAGCGCCGTCGTCAGCCCCGCCTCCCCGATCACATAGGCGGTGCCGCCGGGCCGCTGGTCGTCCAGGAACTGCGCGGTGGCGAGGGCGGAGGTCCAGATGTTCCCGGCCGGCACGTCGAGCCCCATCCAGGAGAGCCGGGCGTGCAGGTCGCGGGCGGTGTAGATGGAATTGTTGGTGAGCACCAGGAACGGCCGCTCGCGGTCGCGCAGCCGCTTGAGAAAGGCGTCGGCGCCGGGGATGGGCACGCCCTCGTGAATGAGGACGCCGTCCATGTCGGTGAGCCAGGATTCGATCGGCTTGCGCTCTGCCATGGGGCGGATACTCCTGCCGTACAGGTCGTGCGTACCGGTGCGTACGCGCGTACAGGGGGCGCCGCGACAGCGCTGTGGCGACGGCCCCCAGCCTAGGGTCTTTCGTTTGGATCAGGCTGGATGAGTGAGCGGCGGCTGGTGCCATGGGGCATCCCCAGGCCCCCAGGGCCGAGGGGAGGCATCGCAAGGCGGAGGATGGGGGCACCTCCCGGCCGAAGGCTGGGGGAGGGTCCCTGCGGAGCAGCGGCGACCGACGACAACTCCCCCGGACGAAGTCTGGGGGAGTGCGGTGCCCTGGGGGCACCTCCCGGCGAAGCTGGGGGAGCGTCGGGAGCCCAGCAAGATCCGAACGACAGGCCCTGAGTCAGGACGGCCGGATTCCGACCCTGCCGATCTACCGACCGCGCCCGGCCCGTTGCGGCCCGGTCAGCCCGCGAGTCCGGCGAGGCGGGTGGTGAAGCTGAAGCGGTCGCCCCGGTAGAGGGTGCGCGACCGTTCCAGCGGACGGCCGTGGCTGTCCCGGGAGAGCCGGTGGAGCAGCAGCATCGGCAGCGCGGGCGAGGTGCCGATGAGCAGTGCCTCGCGCGGAGTGGCCAGCACCGTCTCGATCCGCTCCTCCGCCTCCCCGAGGCCGACACCCCGCCGTTCGCGCAGATACGAGTGGAGGGACGCGCCCGGGTCGAAGTCGGTGTCCAGCTCCGGAGCCCGGTCCACGGCGACATAGGTGCTCTCGAGACCGGCCCGCTCGTCGCTCGCGAGCAGCACCCGCTCCAGGTGCCAGACCGGCTCCCCGGCCCGGGTGCCGAGCTCCGGGGCGAGCGCCTCCGGGCACGGGAACCGCTCCAGCGCGACCAGGGCGCGGCCGGCCGGGGCGCCCGGCCTGCGGGGCCCCTCGGCGTGGCCGGCCAGGGAGAGCGGCTGCTTCAGCCGGGGGCCGGCCACCACGGTGCCCCGGCCCTTCCGCCGCAGCCGCCCCTCCAGCAGCAGTTCCCGCAGGGCCTGCCGGAGGGTCTCGCGGGAGACCGCGTACCGGACGGCCAGTTCCCGTTCGGCGGGCAGCGGGCTGCCCTCCCCCAGTTCCTCGATGAGCGCGGCGACCCTGGCCTTGACCGTGTAGTACTTCGGGACGCGTCCGTGCTCCGGGATGCCGGAACGGACGGGCGCGCCGGGCGGCTGACCGATCGAAACGTCCACGTGTCGGATGGTGGCAGACATACCCGTACGGGCGGGTGAACGCGGTATGTCGGATGGCCGGGAATGCCCCGGGCCCCGCCTGAGCGAGCCGCGCGGCAGGTGCCGGTCTGTGCCCGGGCCGGTCTGTGCCCGGGCCGGTCTGTGCCCGGGCCGGTCTGTGCCCGGGCCGGTCTGTGCCCGGGCCGGTCTGTGCCCGGGCCGGTCTGTGCCCGGGCCGGTCTGTGCCCGGGCCGGTCTGTGCCCGGGCCGGTCTGTGCGGGTCCGTGCCGGCCGGCGGTCAGTCCTTGCGGCCGCGCAGCCGGGCGGCGAGCAGCAGGGCGCCGGCGCCGAGCAGGACGACGGCGGCGGCGCCGACCCCGATGGCCACCAGATCGCGGCCGGTTCGCGGCAGTTCCCCGGCGGTCTCGTCGACCGGGTCGCCGTCCGCGAGGACGAAGCGGTACGCGTCCGATTCCCCCACCCAGTCCCCGTCCCGCCCCCGGCGCTGGACGATCGCGGCGGCGGCGGTGACCTCGTCCGGCCGGGCGTCCGAGGTGAAGGCGAGCCGCACCGGGACGGTGACCGTGCCGTGCGCGGGGACCGTGAAGCCGGGCAGCCCGTCGTCCAGGACCCCGACCAGTTCATTGCGGTCGGTCTGCTCGAAGGTGACCGGCCGGGAGCGGGAGCTCTCCGTCCCGGGCCCCTCCGTCCTGTCCCCCTCCGTCCTGGAGTCCTCCGGCCGGGAGCCCTCCGCCAGGGGCTGGAACTCCAGCTGGATCTGGGCCGGGCGGAGGGAGCGGTCCCGGTCGGTGAGCACGACCACGGGGTGGATGTTGCGGCAGGGCTGGGCGGTGGTGTTGGTGAGCTCCACGCGCCAGGTGCGGAAGCCGCCGCCGGGCTGATAGCTGTCGGGGCCGCCGGTGATCCGGGTGCCGATGGGGAAGGTGGTCGCGGCGACATCGCCGCAGGCGGGCTCCCGCTCCGGCACGGCCACGACGGCCGGCGGGCGGTTCTGGCCGGTGCGCGGTGCGTCTCCGGGGGTTCCGTGCGCGGCGCCGGCCGGGCCGAGGGGCGCGAGGAGGGCGGCGGTGGCGGTGGCCGCGGTGGCGAGGGCGGTACGCAGACGCATGGAGCACCTTTGCCGGAGCAGGCGGGGACAGTCGTGCGCCGAGAGCCTCCCCCGGCGGACGCTCGCCATCGCACGCCGGGCCGCGCTCTCCCTCGTACGGCCCCATAAGTCCACCCGATCAGCCGACGGTCTGATGAACACCCCCGAGGCGGGTGAGCCCGGCGGACGGGGCCGGTGGACGCGCGGCCCCCTGGACGGGTCCGATGGATGCCTCCGGTGGACGACCCCGGTGGGGACGGCTCCGGTGGAGGGCTCCCGTGGACGACCCCGGTGGACGGCCCCCTGGACGACTCCGGTGGACGCCTTCCGTGGACGACCCCGGTGGACGGCTCCCGTGGACGACCCCGGTGGACGGCTCCCGTGGACGGCGCGGGGTGGGACCGGGCGGCCACGGGCCCTACTGCCCGAAGACCGGGGCCAGGATCAGCTGGGCCGCCCCCTCGGCCACCGGGTGCGGCGCCTCGTCCGCCAGGGCGACCGGGACCGGGGCGGCGCCGCTCCGGCGGGCCCGGTCGTCGAGGACGGCGGCCACTCCGCGTACGAAGGTCCCGGCGTCGGCCGCCACCACCCGGCCGCCCAGCAGCACCCGGTCGATGTCGAGCAGGCTCACCAGATTGGCCGCGCCCGCGCCGAGCACCCGGGCCGCCCCCGCCCGGTCGCCGCGCGCCACCGCACCCAGGCAGAGGGCCTCCAGACAGCCGCGTCCGCCGCAGGAGCAGCGCGGCCCGTCGAGTTGGACGGTCTGGTGGCCGAACTCGCCCGCCCCGGTCCGCGCCCCCCGGTGCAGCACCCCGTCCAGCACCAGTCCCGCGCCCAGGCCCGTACCCAGATGCAGATAGGCGAACGAGTCCGCCGCCCCGCCGCGCAGCGCCAGGCCCAGCGCGGCCGCGTTGGTGTCCTTGTCCAGCACCACGGGCAGCCCGAGCCGCTCGGTCAGGGTCGCCCGCAGCGGGAACCCGTCCCACTCGGGGTAGCCGGTCACCCGGTGCGGCACCCCCGCCGTGTGGTCCAGCGGCCCCGGCATGGCCACGCCCACCCCCAGCACCCGGCCGCCCCGGACCAGCGCCGCCCGGGCTTCCACCCCCGTCGCCGTCCCGGGCCCGACCGCCGTCACCATCTCCGTCACCGCCGTCACCAGGGCGTTCGTCACCTCGGCCGGTCCGGCGCCCAGGTCGAGCGGCGCGGACCGGGCGGCGACCGGCGTCCCGGCCAGATCGACCAGCACCGCCGTCAGCTCGTCCCGGTCCAGGTGCAGTCCCACCGCGTGGGCGGCCTCCGGGACCAGCCGGAGCAGCGTCGGGGGCTTCCCGCCGGTGGAGGCGCGGCGCCCGGCCTCGGCGGCCAGCCCCTCGTCCCGCAGCCGGGCGGTGATCTTGCTGACCGCCTGCGGGGTGAGCCCGGTGGCCCCGGCCAGCTCCCGCCGGCTGATCCCGCCCGGGCCCGCGCTCCGCAGCAGACCGAGGACGAGCGCGGTGTTGTGACTGCGCAGGGCCGGCAGGTTGCCGCCCGGTCGGCCGGGGCGGGAGGCGAAGGGACGGCCGGCGGCGGAGGCGGGTCCGGAGGAGCTGTTCACCATCCCAGTGTCGGTGCCCGCTTGCACTAACGCAACAGCGTTGCTTAAGTGGCGGACATGCATACCGGTACCTCTCCCTCACCCCATACCGCCGACGCCGCTCCTGCCGACACCAGGGGCGATCTCCGGGTCGGCCTGGTCGGGTTCGGCCTGGCGGGCTCGGTCTTCCACGCCCCGCTGATCGCCGCCACCGCGGGCCTGACCCTGGACACCGTGGTCACCGCCAGTCCCGAGCGCCGGGAGCAGGCCGGCACCGAGCACCCGGGTGCGCGGTTCGCGGACGCGCCCGAGGAGTTGTGGGACCGGGCGGACGAACTCGACCTGGTGGTCCTGGCCTCCCCCAACAAGACCCATGTCCCGCTCGCCACCGCCGCCCTGAAGGCCGGCCTTCCGGTGGTCGTGGACAAGCCACTGGCCGGCACGGCCGCCGAGGCCCGCGAGCTGGCGGCGCTCGCCGAGGAGCGCGGGCTGCTGCTCTCGGTCTTCCAGAACCGCCGCTGGGACAACGACTTCCGCACCCTGCGGCAGCTGGTCGAGCGGGGCGAGCTGGGCGAGGTCCAGCGCTTCGAGTCCCGGTTCGAGCGGTGGCGGCCGCAACCCAAGGGCGGCTGGCGGGAGTCGGGCGCGCCCGAGGAGATCGGCGGTCTCCTCTACGACCTCGGCAGCCATGTGGTGGACCAGGCGCTGGTGCTGTTCGGCCCGGCGGTGCGGGTCTACGCGGAGTCGGACGTGCGCCGCCCGGGCGCCGAGGCCGACGACGACACCTTCCTGGCGATCACCCACGCGGGCGGGGTGCGCTCGCATCTGTATGTGAGTGCCACCGCCGCCCAACTGGGGCCGCGTTTCCGGGTGCTCGGCTCGCGCGCCGGCTACGTCAAGTACGGTCTGGACCCGCAGGAGGCGGCGCTCCGGAGCGGCGAGCGCCCGGCGCCCGGATCCCCCTGGGGCGTGGAGGACGAGTCGCTGTGGGGCCACCTCGGCGCGGGCGAGTCGCCGCTGACCGGCGGCGGCCGTGCGGTGCCCACGCTGCCGGGTGACTATCCCGCCTACTACGCCGCCGTGGCCGCCGCGCTCCGGGACGGCACGCCCCCGCCGGTGACCGCGCTGGAGGCCGCCGCCGCGCTGGACGTCCTGGAGGCCGCGCGCCGCTCGGCCCGCGAGGGTGTGGCGGTGACGCTGTGACGGCCGCCCGACCCCTCCCGACGGAGCCCTCGGTGCCCGAACTGGAGGCACAGCAGGCTCGATTGGCGCTCCCCCGCTTCACCCACGAGGACGCCTGGGCGCTCGGCTCGCTGCTGGTGGAGCTGGCCCGGGAGCGCGGTGCGCCGGTGGCGGTGGACATCCGGCGGGGCGCCCAGCAGCTGTTCCACTGCGCCCTGCCCGGCTCCAGCGCCGACAACGACGCCTGGATCGACCGGAAGCGCCGGGTGGTGGAGCGGTACGGCGAGAGTTCGCTGCTGGTCGGCGCGCGCTTCCGGGCCAAGGGCCGCACCTTCGAGGAGGGTTCCCGGCTGGACCCGGACACCTATGCGGCGCACGGCGGCTCGTTCCCGCTCACCGTGGCGGGCGCGGGTGTCATCGGCGCGGTCACCGTCTCGGGCCTGCCCCAACTGGCCGACCACGCCCTGGTGGTGGAGGCCCTGGAGCGTTTCCTGGCCGGGTGACCCGGGGTGGCTCCGGGTGGCCCCCGGGCCCCCCGGGCCCGCCGGGCCCGCGTTCGGTGGCGCGGGGCGGTCTTGGGCGGGCGTCGGCAGGGTGCCCGGCGGTACGGCTCCGAGGGCGGGGAGGACGCCCCTCGGAGCCGTACGGCTTCACTCCGGAGCGGGACACGGGGCCGGCACCGGACCGCCGGGGTCGGGCCCCACTCCGGCCCAAACGACCCGGAGCCGGCACCCGACCACCGGGGTCGGGCCGCGCTCCGGTCCGGACGGCCCCGGGGCCGGCACCCGACCACCGGGGACGACCCGCGCTCCGGTCCGGGCGGCTCGGGGCCGGGGCGGGTCCCGGTCGCCGGCTAGGCGGCCTTCAACTCCTGGCGCTGGCGGCCCAGTCCGGGGATCTCCAGCTCGACCACGTCCCCGGCGCGCAGATACGGCCGGGGTTCGGGCCGGCCCTGGGCGACGCCGCCCGGGGTGCCGGTGTTGATGATGTCACCGGGGTGGAGGGTCATGAACTGGCTGATGTAGCGCACCACTTCGGCCACCGGGAAGATCTGGTCCGAGGTGTGGCCGTGCTGCATCGGCTCGCCGTTCACCCAGAGCCGCAGCTCCAGCGCCTGCGGGTCGGGCACCTCGTCGGCGGTGACCAGCCAGGGCCCCAGCGGGTTGAAGGTCTCGCAGTTCTTGCCCTTGTCCCAGGTGCCACCGCGCTCGTTCTGGAACTCCCGCTCGGAGACGTCGTGCGCCAGCGCGTACCCGGCGATGTGCGCGAGCGCGCTCCCGGCCGACTCCAGATAGCGGGCGGTCCGGCCGATCACCACCGCCAGCTCGGCCTCCCAGTCGGTCTTCCGGCTGCCGCGCGGCACCAGCACGGTGTCGTCCGGCCCCACCACGGTGTCCGCCGCCTTGAGGAACAGCACCGGTTCGGACGGGACCGGAGCCCCAAACTCAGCTGCGTGGCCGTGGTAGTTCAGCCCCACGCACACCACCTTGCCGATCCGGCCGACCGGCGGCCCGATCCGCAGCCCGGTGGCGTCCAGCGCGGGCAGCACCCGGGCCGCGGCGGCCGCCCGGATCCGGTCGAGGGCGGAGGCGTCCGAGAGCAACGGCCCGTCGATGTCCGGGACGAGCGCGGAGAGGTCCCGCAGCGTCCCGTCCGGATCGAGCAGCGCGGGACGTTCGGCCCCCGCGGGCCCGACACGCAGCAGCTTCATGGTCTTCTCCCTGTGGTCGGAGTGGAGCTCCGGCCGATGGGGTGCGGCCATCGGAGGATCGGCCGATCCTCCAGGGGCCGCCCCGCCCCCCGCAAGACCCGGTTCACCCAGTGGACCCTTACCGGGCGGTAGCCGCCTTGCCGGGATCACCGGGGGTCCCGGGCCCGCCGGGCTCGCCGGTGACCCCGGGCGCGCCGGGCTCGCCGCGGGGCTTCCGGTACAGCACCGCGCGCTCGGCGGCGGTCCAGGTGGTGCTGGTCACCACGTACAGCGCCGCCGCCAGCGGCACCACGGCCACCGTGACGAGCGTCCCGAACGACAGCAGCGGCATGAACCGGGCACCCGGCATCCCGGCCACCGGGAGGTCCGCCAGCTCCCGCTTGGCGCGCCGGTACGAGTACGTCGCCACAGCCGCCACCAGCGCGAAGAGCCCCAGGTAGACCAGGCCGGCCGCGCCGAGGGGCCCGCCGTCCCCGAGCGCGTCCGCCCACCGGCCGCCGAGCGGCGCACCCAGCAGCTGGTGCCCGCTCGTCCGCCCGCCGCCGAACAGGTGGAACATCAGCAGGAACGCGGGAACCTGGAGCAGACTCGGCAGCACCCCCGCGAAGGGCGACACCCCCTCGTCGACATGCAGCTTCCGCACCTCCCGCGCCAGTCGCTCGGGGTCCTTGGCGTGCCGCTTCCGCAGCTCCGCCATGCGCGGCGCCAGCCGGGCGCGGGCCCGCTGGCCGCGCGCGGCGGCCCGGGAGAGCGGCAGCAGGGCGAGCCGGACCAGCGCGGTGAACAGCACGATGGCGGCGGCGGTGGCGGAGGCCGGGAAGAACGGCTGGAGCAGCGCGGAGAGCTGCTCCAAGAGGGAGGCGAAAACGGACATGGCTGAGCCCTCCGGGGGTCTCGTCGTAGGCGACGCGACGTACGCGACCGGGCGTGCGCGAGGGCGCGGGTGCGGGCGCGGCGGGCGTGCCCGACGGGGCATGCGCGACGGGGCGTGCCCGACAGGGCGTACGTCTCGGGGAGTGACGAACTGCGGGTCGACACACGACGGACGGCGCGGGGCCACACGGAGGCACCGGGCCTGCGCGGGCGGCACGCCCTGGGAAAGCCCGGAGAAGCCCCAAGTCCCCCAAGCGCCCCGGGAGCCCTGCGGGCAAGGGGGCGAACGGGCGGGCGGGCAAGCGGGCGATCAGTGGAGATCTCGCGTCCGGGGACGGCGAACGTCCGGACGCGGGGCCCCTACGCGGCCGTCGGAAGCGGCCGTCCGGGGGCTCGGGGACGGCGGCGACCGGAGGCGTCCGGATCGCGCTGGGGCAGGAAGGCCGTGCGTTGCTCCCGGTCACGGATGGCCGTGCGCACGCGCTGCGGCGGCACCACCGGGATCGTACGGGCACTGACCAGGGCGCAGGCGACGAGCGCGGCGCCGGCGGCGGCGGTCGCGGCGAGCGCGAAGGCGGTGGACAGGGGGCTGCCGTCGATCAGCAACAGGCCGGCGAGCAGCAGCAGCACCGGCCCGGTGGACCTCAACAGCTTCACCATCGCCTGCCTCCTCTCCCTCGCTCCGGCCCCCCGGGTCACGGGGGGCCGCACCGGCCACCGTCCGGGTCCTTGCGGGCCGCCTCACCGGTCCCTCGACAAGAACCCCGACGAGTGATTCCCGTCTGCCCTGATGGACGCTCAACATACTCCTCGGGTTCCCGATACTCCTCGGGATTCCGGGCGAGCACCTCCTCGTCGGAACGTTCGTCACGGTCGCGCGGACCGGCCCGGGTGACGGCCAGCGCGACGGCCAGGTTGAGTGCCAGCGCGACCACCCCCGCGTTGACGCCCCACACCGGGTCGCGCCCGGTGAAGACCAGCCCGCACACCAGGGCCACTCCGGCCACCAGGCCGCTCACCGCGCCGGCCAGGGTGAGCCGCCGCCAGACCAGGCCGAGCAGCAGCATGGGCAGGAACTGGGCCATCCCCTCGTACGAGACCAGCGAGAGCCGCACCAGGGTGGTGGGCGCCGCATAGGTCATGATCAGCGCCAGTCCGCCGGCCACCACGACCACCAGCTGCGCCGCGCCCTTCTCGCGGTGCCGCAGCCGGGGCACCAGGGAGAGCACGCTCCTCCCCCACATGGTGCCGATGACCAGCATGAACACGGCCATGGGCACGATCGAGGAGAGCGCCGCCGCCACTCCGATCAGCCCGACCGCCCAGGCCGGCAGCGAGTCCGTGACCAGCCGGAAGAGCGCGAGGTTGGAGTCGGCGCCGGTGAGCCCCGGCACCACGAACGCCGCCGCCAGCCCGAGCAGCATCGGCACGAAGAGCAGCACGTTGTAGGCGGGCAGCCAGATGGCGTTGCGGCGCAACGCGTCGGCGGAGCGGGCGCCGAGGTAACCGGCGACGGTGGTCGGGAAGATGACGACGGTCAGCGCGTTCAGCACCGTCGTCGAGGCGAACCAGGCGGTGCCGTACTGGCCGCCGTGGCCGGGCAGGGTCAGCCGGTCCGGCTTCTCGGCGACCAGCCGGCCGAGGAACTCCCCGTACCCGCCGAAGTAGTGCACCGGGACGTAGACCGCGAGGAAGGCCAGGGTCAGCACCACCAGGGCGTCCTTGAGCGCCGACACCCAGGCGCTGCCGCGCAGCCCGCTGACCACCACGAACGCCGTGGTGACCAGGAAGGCGAGGAAGTACGCGGTGTCGAGCCCGACCGCCCCGTAGGAGACGGTGGCCAGCACCACGCCCATGCCGGTGATCTGGAGCTGGATGTACGGCAGCAGGAAGACGGTCGCCAGCACCGCGACCGCCGCGCCCAGCCAGGGCCGCCCGTACCGGTGGGCCACCATGTCGGTGATCCCGACCAGCCCGTGGCGGCGGGCGTACCCCCAGAGCAGCGGCCCGACGACATACCCGACCGCGTAGCCGCAGGACATGTAGGCGACCACATAGAGCACCGGAGCGCCGTAGTTGTAGCCCCAGCCGGCGGCGCCGAGATAGCTGGAACTGGTGTAGCCCTCGCCGGCCATCAGCACCCAGATGAAGACCGCGCCCAGGCTCCGGCCGCCCACCGACCACTCGGCCAGCCCGCCGGTGCCGCCGCCCCGGCCACGCACCGCCAGCAGCCCCACCAGCACGGCGCCGGCCAGGAAGACCCCCACCACGGAGGTCGCGACCACCCCGTTCATCGCTTGCCGCCCGGCCTTCCGCCCGCGCGGCGGCCCCGGTGGGCGAGCCCCACGGCGACCGGGGTGACCACCGTCGCCCCGAACAGCCAGAGAAACAGGAACGGCACTCCGCCGATCACCGGCTCCACCCGGTTCACCAGCGGCAGGGCCCCGGCGAAGAGCACGAACGGGACGAGGAGCCACCACAAACGGGACCTTTGTCTGATCACGACCGGACCCTAACGCGCACGCACAGCAGTACGGTATTGCGCATGCGCCCCGACACCCCTGCCGATCACAGCATGGACCACGGCCCGGATCACCGCCCGGATCGCGGTCCCGGACGCGGAGCCGCCGACGGTTTCGGTCGCGGAGCCGGCCGGGGTCCGGTTCGCGGCCCGGGCCGCGGGCCCGGCCACGGACCCGGTGGCGATCCCGGCCACCGGCCCGGCAACGGTCCTGAGCACGGGCCCGGCAAAGGCCCCGAGCACGGCCCCGACCACGGTCCTGATCACAACCCCGACCACGGCCCTGATCACGGCCCTGATCATGTCGCGGAGACCGAGCGCCTGTTGCGCACCGCGGGGCAGTACCCGGGCGACCGGGAGCCGCTGCTGCTCCGGGCCGCCGCCCATCTGGAGCTGGCGGGCGACCGCCCCCGGGCGACCGTCCTCTACGACGACCTGCTCTCCGGCTCGCCCGAGAACCCGCAACTGATCAAGGCGCTCAAGGCCGCGAACCTGTGGGAGTACGGCCACGAGGCCGAGGCCCGGGCCATCCTGGACGGCATCCGGGCGCTGCCCCCGGCCGACGCGGGTGCCTGGCAGGTCGCCGCCGAGGCCCTGGAGGCGCACGACGAACTGGAGGCCGCCCAGGAGGTGTTCAGCCGTGCCGTCGAGGCGCTGGTGCCCTCGGCGGACGACGAGGTGCCGTACCCGGCCCAGTCGTTGCTGGCCGGGCGGCACCGGGTGCGCCGCCTGCTGGGCCTGGGCCACGACGACCACGACGTGCTGGCCGACCGGCTGCACCGGGGCACGGTGCCGCTGGACGAGCTCCACGACCCGAAGCGGGTCTGGGCGCTCGGCTCGTCGGACCCGGCCGAACTGGCCGCCGAGATCACCCGGCTCCGCAGCGAACTGGGCACCTACCGGACGGCGTTGTCGCGGCCGTTCCCGGTGGCGCTGCTGCTCTGGCCGACCGGTGAGCTGGCCGAGCTGCTGGCCGCGTACCCGGAGCTGGAGTCCGAGTACCCGACGCACGCGGAGCACCTGGCCGGCATCGAGGCCGCGCTGCGCGAACTGGCGGCCGCCGGCACCCCGAACCTGGGCGTCGTCCGTGGCACGGTGCCGTCGTACGAGGCCTTCGCCGCCTCCGAGGCCGCCTCGCCGGCCAACCCGACCCTGCTCCCCCAGTACGCCACGACCCTCGCCGCGCGTGGCCGGGCGACCCCCTGGCCCCCGCTCCGCACCGCCCCCTGCTGGTGCGGCTCGGACCGCCCCTACGCCCAGTGCCACGGCACCCCCTGACCGACCCGGTTCAACGCACCCGCCCCCCACTCCCCCACCCTCCTCTCCCCCACTTCTCCCAAACCCCTCACACCCCCTCCCTCACCGGAGTACATTCGTCCGCACCCCCCACACCGCTGTCACGCGCCTGCTGTCACGCGCCCTGAGGGGGACCCATGACCAACGCCTACGCCCAGCCGCCCGCCCCGCGCCCGCTGCACAAGATGAAGCGGGTCTGGGCGGGCGGCCTGCTGCTCCTCCTCATCGGCTCCGGCTGCGGCGCCCTGACCAACGAGTCCTCGGCCTCCACCGCCAAGGCCGCCCCCGCGGCCACGGTGACCGCCACAGCGACGGCCACCGTCACCGCCACCCCGCGCCCGGCCCCCGCCGTCACGGTCACCTCCACCCCGGCCGCGGCACCCGCGCCCACCGTCACCAGGACCGTCCGCGCCACCACGACCGTCACCACCACCCACGAGGCCCCGGCCGAGGACTACACCACCTCGGACGACAGCGGCTCCGACGCCTCCTCCACCTACTACAAGAACTGCTCCGCCGCCCGAGCCGCCGGCGCCGCCCCCGTCCACCGCGGCGACCCCGGCTACGGCCCCCACCTCGACCGCGACGGCGACGGCACCGGCTGCGAAAGCTGACCGGCCCGCTTCAGGCCCCCGGTGGGCAGGGGCTGCTGCCACAGCGCACCGGGGACCTTTCCTATGCTTCTCTCAGTCGTCTCTTAAGGGCAGTGCGCCCCATCGCGGAGGAGCAAGCGAGTTGACCCTGTTCGATTCCCAGGACCTCTTCCAGACGGATCATGGCGATCCACAGGTGCAGTTGGTCCGCCAGTACTTCATGACGAAGGATCCGGACGGGAGCCGCTTCGCCCAGATACTCCGCCGCACCATCGATCAGCTACTCGACGGAGAGAACACGGGCCGTTATGACTGGAACGATCTGCACAAGACCGAAAAGACCCATGCAGGGACACTCGTAGAGATCAACCTGCTGCGGGAATTCGGACTGGCCAGCGGAGATGACCTGGACTACCTTATCGAGGGTATAGAGGTAGACTGCAAGTTCTCACAGACCGAATACGGCTGGATGATCCCCCCAGAGGCACTGGGAGAGATCTGCCTGGTCGTGTGGGCAGACGATCACAAGAAGATCTGGAGCGCGGGATTGCTGCGCGCGGACAAGCAGAAGCTGACCATGAGCGGGAAAGTCACCAAGCGGGGAAACCGGGACGGGAAATTCAGGCTGACGCGGCAGCACCACACGATGGTGACGTGGATCTGGTACCGGCAGCCTTTGAAGGAAAACCTGCTGCTGCATCTCGACAGCGAGCGGCGAACGGAAATCCTCTCCAAGCCTTCCGGCCAGCAGCGGGTAAATGAACTATTCCGGAAAGTCCTCCAGAAGCGGATCGACCGCAATGTCATCCGGACACTCGCCCAGCAGTCGGACTACATGGCACGCGTGCGGGACGACGGGGGGAGGTCCCGGGCCCGGCCAGCCCTCCGCCCCGAGGGAATCATCATCACCGGCGAGGCAGCGAGCCATCGGGCTGTCGCCCAGGCGCTCGGCGGCCCCGTTCCGCAGCGCGGTGAATTCGTGAGCTTCCGGGTAGCTCCAGCGCTGCCGGAAGGCGAAACCCGCCCGGCCGCCGAGATCGGAGGCTCCCTCTGGGTAGCCGTCGAATGCACCGAGCCAACACCCGCAGCAGCACCTGTCCTTCCGCCCCGCTAGGCCCCCTGAAGCAGGAATCGCTATGTCAGACGAGTGGCAGCCGCCCGCAGGATCGTGGGCGTCCTCAGCCGCGCGGCGCCGCAACATGCAGGCCATTCGCAGCCGGGACACCAAGCCAGAACGCACGCTCCGCCAGATGCTGCACGCGCAGGGCCTCCGCTACCGCGTGGCCGCCAAACCGCTGCCCGGCCTGCGCCGGACAGCGGACATCGTCTTCAGGCCCACCAAGGTCGCGGTCTTCGTGGACGGTTGCTATTGGCACGGCTGCCCCGAGCACTACATAGCGCCCCGGACGAACTCCGGCTACTGGTCAGAGAAGGTCGCGGGCAACATGGCCCGCGACCGTGACACCGACCGCCGCCTGGCCGAGGCCGGCTGGACCGTGCTCCGCTTCTGGGAGCACGAGTCAGCTGAGCAGTGCGCGAGCACTGTTCTCAGCGTCGTCCTCGAGCGTCGGAACCGTCTCCTGGAGGGGAAGCTCCGCAGCGACGAGTGACGGGTCATCCTCAGGCTCGAAGTCCGGACTCGGGTCCTCCCACACTGGCCCGGTCCGGGAGAGCGCTTCCCTGATGCTCTCGCCCACCGCCTCGGCGACAGGTGGCGGGAAGGCATTCCCCACCTGTCGGTAGCGGGCCGTCTTTCCTCCGCCGACGAAATTCCAGTCATCAGGAAATCCCTGAATGAGCTTGGCCTGGTCGACAGTCAACTTGGGGCCTGTTTTCAGGTCACCCAGGTCGCGCCCCGGGTCCACCATATCCGCTTCGTCATTAGCAACGCCCATGGCGTCTACGCCGAGCTCGCCCCAAGCCTTCTTCGCACGGGTGGGACCCAGGTCTGCACCACCATGCCTTTTGGACCCCCCGACCAGGGTGGGCGCCACGCCGCCGAGCCGCGCCCTCTCCTCCCACTTCTTGAACCGGGGAGAGTCCGAACCCCCGAGACGCCTCTTCATCGAAGGCTCCAGAACTTCATAAACAGTTTCGACCCTCCCCCGGGGCTCGGGCCAGTCGAACCCCCGGTACTGGTCTTCACGGATGGCGACCAGGATCGCACGAGGTCGGAGCTGGGGCACTCCGTAGTCCCTCGCTTCAAGCACTCGCCAGCCGCAAATCACATATCCGGCCTTGCGGAGCCGGTTCTTGATGTGATTGCGATAATAGAGAAACTTATGTCCCGGCTCGACAAGCCCTCGGACATTTTCGATCATAACCGCACGGGGCTTAAGCTCTTCCACAAGGTCGAGCATTCGAGGGAAGAGATCTCGCTCATCTTCCCGGCCAAGCTGGAGCCCCGCAGATGAGAAAGGCGGGCAAGGGACTCCACCAGCGAGGAGATCAAGGTCACCGGGCCTGATACTCCTTTTCCCCGAATCCTCCCCGCGTCCACCATCACCCATCGAGGATTCTTCATTATCCGGGAGAACGCCCGGTGCAACCAGAACCTCATCCAGAGGACGGAATTCCTTGACGTCGCCTTCCCGGATGAGGCAATGCTCTTTCTCCCATTGCCACTCCGGCCGATTCTGCACATTGTGGCGCAGGGTGGCGGCAGCATGCTTGTCGATCTCAACAAGAGCGAGGTGCCGGAAGCCAGCTCGGTGAAGCCCCACGGCTTGGCCACCGGCACCCGCACAGATCTCAATTGAGGTCAGCTTGCGGTCGGCTTCCATTGGCTCCTCCAGGTGCGGCGTGACTCGGACGCGCAAGTCTCGCACTCACCACTGACAGCAGCCCACAGGCTGCTCTCGCGCAACACCCGGACGTCAGTCACCAGAGGTAACACACTCTACGCGACGCGCTAGAGCCTACAGTGGGCGGAGCCGTCGCGTCACCGCCGCGCCAGGGCGTCGGCACATGCTCGCGTCAGAGCAGCTTCCGTTCTCGCATGTCCCCACAGCCTAAGCAGTCAACGGTTCCTCATCTCGCCCCGGCTTGGGCCCTACCGCGGCCGCCACCAGGGCAAAGCCCTCATCGGTGGCCCACCTCGCAGATCCGTCGGTGTTCCCGTCGTTCCCTTGTCCTGACGTCGACGCCCCTTCGGCCAGCAGCAACGCTGGCAGTCCCCCCTCCGGCCGGGCCGGCTTTGACGGCAAGTGATCCCTCGCATCACGGGGCTATCAACTTTCGCGATCTGCCCCCGGGCTGACCAGCCCCCAGCTAGTCTTGCGCCATGGCAGACAGCGCAGGCCCTGTGATCGAGGCAACTCCGGAGTCCGAGGATCCTGAAGAGAGTCAAGTCCCTACCGAATCAGACGTTCTGGATTTTGAAGGCGAGGAAATCGATCGGGAGCCGATTCGAGCAGACGACGCTCTCCGGTACTTCGGGGCGGACTTCGACGTGGACGGCCTAGTCAAGCGATTGGACAACGGAACCTTCATAATCCCCACTTTTGAACCGCTTGCAGCGGATGATATCGCAGGATTCGAGGGTTTCCAGCGAGGTCTCGTCTGGAAAAAGAAGCAGATGGACAGATTTATCGAATCTATCCTGCTTGGTTACCCTGTCCCTGGAATCTTCCTTGTGGAACTACAGGATCGACGATACCTAATCCTTGACGGTCAGCAGCGCCTCACTACGCTTCAAGCATTCAAGACAGGACAATACCGGTCAACCCGCGGCCTCAGCAGGTTCGCGTTGAGATATGTAGGAGACGAGTTCAAGGGACACACATACCAAAATCTGGAACCTACCTCACAGCGCCTCTTCGATAATACTTTCATTCAAGCAACTATCGTCGTCCCAAAGGGGGCAGAGGGTAAGCGAGGCGTTTATTCTCTTTTTGAAAGAATTAACAGCGGTGGAACTAACCTGAAGCCGCAGCAGATCCGCGTCGCCTTGTACGCGGGCGCAACCGTAAACTTTGTGCGCGACTTGAACCAGAATCCAAACTGGCGAAACCTCTTCGGCCCTCATAATCGAGACTTGAAAGATCATGAGCTAATTCTCCGTGCGATCTCACTCGCGCCTACTGCGCGAGGTTCTCACGTATTCCGCCCTCCGATGGCACGATTCCTTAATGACTATCTTGAAATCAATCAGGATCAACTTCCTCACAACGCGGAAGTAATCAAGGAAACTTTCACGTCGGCAGTCCGGCTTCTCGATGAGGCTCGCGGGCGCGAGGCACTTAGAATTCGAGGCACCCAAGTAAATGCCGCCCACACAGACGCAGTTCTAGTGGGACTCATGTTCGCTCTGAACTGCGGCCACGAGATTACAGCTCCGCAGGTTGACGCAGCACTGAGCCGTCTTCTCGCCAACTCTAAGTATCAAGATGCGGTATCCGAAAGCACCTCTCACACCGAGCAGGTAAGTGCGCGCATTTCCTTGGCTAGTAAGGCATTTCAAGGGGAACCTCTTGCCAACGAATCGGAGTAGCGCCCGCACTCGGGTTCTTTCCATGAAGTCAGAACTGGACTCCTCGTACAATCGATACAGGGCAGGCTTGACTGCAGTAGACATTCCTTTGCAGGAGGATCTGCACAAGTACATGTGCATCCGTCTGTCTGGCTACCTTGAACAGTTGATGTTCGAGGCAATAAGCGGCTTCGTCTCCAGTGCGACTGGAGGACCGGCTAAGAATTTTGCCATGTCTTTTTACAAGAAAGCCCCAAACCTGACTCCAGACGCTTTGGAAAAACTGATTGGACGGTTTGGGGATCCTTGGAAGACGGACCTAGACGATTTCCTTTCGGCAGATGAGCGCCGGAACTCACTGGGTGCGCTTATGGCCGTGCGGAACAAGGTCGCGCACGGCCATAGCTATAGGGGAGGGCAACTCAACGTCGCAACCTACAAGAGGCTCGTGGATGACATCCACTCATGGGTAGTCATACGCATGCTCGTCCGGTAACGAATTCATCCTCAGAAATACCCAACCAGTCGTTCGCTGGCTATCAATTAAGGCCGAGTCCAGACGTATTTCCACCGCGCCTGCTTGGGCGAGGGGCTCACCCAAGCAGGCGCGCACACGCCAAGCCCTCCACCGCCACGCGCGGCACCGGGCGGTGGGTGCGGTGGACGCGGACGTAGGCATGGGTGCGGGGGGCGCGGTCGGTGGAGACCAGGACGTCGACATGGGGGAGGTCGGTGGGCAGGGTGCCCTGGTGCAGGGCGAGGGCGGCCGGGCCGGTGAGGAGGGCGTCGGGGCCGGCGTAGAGGAGGGCTCCGCGCAGGCGCTGGCGGAGGGTGGGCGGCTCGGTCCGGAGCAGGATCACCCGGGGCAGCAGTCGCCGCCAAGGGCCGGCCGGGCGGCAGTGGGTGGCGATGACCGAGGCGGCACAGCCCAGGTCCATCAGCTGGTGAACGGTCGCGACACCGTCCTGGGCGGTGACCAGCGGGTCGGCCGCGAGCGTTTCGGGGGTGGGGAGCACGAGGGAGTCTGTCTCGCGGGGGCGGTACGTACGCGTGGGCGGGGCCGCTGTTACCAAGTGATGGCAGGAAGGGTTCTGCATCACCCTCAGTGACTACCTGCTGTAACGAGTACGTCACAGTAAGCTTTCTGCGTCTCGGTGCGCTGGGATCTTGGAGCACGTCACGGTCCTGTGCGAGCAACGGAGCCCCTGTTGAACCGAGTTGTGAAGTGCGTCCAGACGGTCCTGGCAGCCGGCGGGCTGATCGCCATGACGGCGGAGCCGGCGGCGGCGAGCGCGGTGGGGTACGCGAAGGTGGTGGGCGTCTGTTACGAGTTCCGGGGACAGAACGTCTGCGCGCCGGTGACCACGCTGGGCCACTACATCCAGGGTTCGGGGAAGCGGATCACGCGGCAGGAGGCATCGGTGCAGGATGTCGCCGGCGGTGACACAGCGGGCGGCAAGTGGTGCAACTGGCGCATCGACTGGCGGTACGTGGACAGCAATGGACGCGCCTACCAGGTCAGCAGGGGGAAGGCCCACTACCGGTGCGACTGGCTCGGCTCGATCGGCCGTGTCGACAAGACCAGGCGGACGTTGAAGCACTACGGCAAGGCATGTGCGGACTTCCACGCGGGAGGCAAGAAGCGTGCCTCCCAGTGCCACTACATCACCAAGTGAAGAGGGGGTCTCATGGCCGACGGCCCGTTGAACTCGGCGCAGTCACGGACTCTGCGATGGATGTTGATCGTCTGTTTGAGCGGCATGGTGGCGGGCCTGGTCGTACCGGTTGTCCTCGGCGTACTGCTGCCCGACTCGCTCTACCAGGAGCTGTCGGACCAGGTTCTGTTCTGGGTGATCGCGACGACCACCCTCGTTCTCTGCGTGCTCGTCGGGGTTCGGGGGCGGCGCAGGCGTGCGGGGCGGTCGCGTTAGCCTCGGGCTGACGGACAAGTGGCGGAAGAAGGGCGGGTGCGGTGATGGTGCGGGTTCCGGCGGCGGTGGTGGCGGCCAGTGGACTGGTCGGAGGGTACGCGGTGGCGCGGTGGACGAAGCAGCGGCCGCTCGGCGGGGTGGCGCTGGCGGCGGCGGGGGCGGTGGCCGCGCGGGAGTGGCGGAGGAACAGCGGGAACGGGGCGGCGGCAGGGCTGAGCGCGGCGTATGTGGCGGCCTTCGCCGGGTCGCATCCGCTGGCCAAGAAGGTCGGGGCCTGGCCCGCGGTGTTCTCGGTGGCGGGCGCGATGGCGGCGGCCTCGTGGGCGGTGGACCGGAAGAAGCGCTAGGCGCCGATCGCCGCTGAACGGGGCGGCGGGGCCGTACGTACGAAGGACGCCTCCCCCGAGGCGGGTGGGCGCCCGGCCGGGCGGGGACCGGGTGCCCGCCCGGCTCACGCGCCGCCGAGGGCGTGCGACAGGGTGTAGATCAGCAGACCGGCCAGGGCGCCGACGACGGTGCCGTTGATCCGGATGAACTGGAGGTCGCGGCCGATGTGGGCCTCGATCTTCCGGGAGGTCTGATCGGCGTCCCAGCCGGCCACCGTGTCGGTGATCAGCGAGGTGATCTCGGTGCGGTACGTCGAGACCACGTAGGCCGCGGCGTCCTCCAGCCAGCCGTCGGCCTTCGCCTGGAGCCGGGCGTCGGTGGCCAGGCGGGTGCCGAGGCGGATCAGGGAGGCGCGGGCACGCCGGCGCAGCTCGCTCCGCTCGTCCTCGGCGGCCGAGAGGATCATGGCGCGGACCGAGGACCAGGCCGAGGCGATGATGTCCTGGACTTCCGGCCGGGCCACCAGCTCCGACTTGAGGCGTTCCACCCGGGCGCGGGTGTCGGTGTCGCCCTGGAGATCGGCGGCGAAGTCCGAGAGGAAGCGGTCCAGGGCGCCGCGCGCCGGGTGACCGGGCATGTCCCGCATCTCGGTGACGAAGCGCAGCAGCTCCTTGTAGACCCGCTCCCCCACCTTCTTGTCGACGAACCGGGGCGTCCAGCCGGGCGCCCCGCCCTGGACGGCGTCCATCACGAAGCCGGAGTGGGTCTCCAGCCAGTCGTGGGCGCGGGCGCAGACGAGGTCGACGGCCCGGTGGTGGGCGCCGTCGGAGACGACCTTCTGAAGGGTCTTGCCCAGGCCGGGCGCGATCTCCGCGGCCTCGGCCCGGCGGGTGACCGCCTCTCCGACGACCGCCTGGACGTCCCGGTCGCGGAGCACCGTGAGCGCGCCGCGCAGGGCGGTGGAGAGCTCGGCGGTGACCCGGTCGGCGTGGGCGGGCTCGGCGAGCCAGGCGCCGACCCGGCGGCCGACGGCGAGGGCGCCGAGCCGGGTGCGTACGACACCGGTGGAGAGGAAGTTCTCGCCCACGAAGTCCCCGAGGGAGGCCCCGAGCTGGTCCTTCTTGGTCGGGATGATCGCGGTGTGCGGGATCGGCAGGCCCAGCGGCCGGCGGAAGAGGGCGGTGACGGCGAACCAGTCCGCCAGCGCGCCCACCATGCCCGCCTCCGCCGCCGCGGCGACATAGCCGGGCCAGCCGGTGATCCCGGAGTTCCGCGCCCAGGTGGCGAGGACGTAGATGAGCGCCACCAGGAGGAGCAGACCGGTGGCGGTGGCCTTCATCCGGCGTACGCCCCGGCGCTTCTCCTCGTCGGCGGGGGTGTAGGAGAAGGCGGCGGGCGCGGACGGGCCGGGTCGGCGCGGGGCGGGCCCGCCGGCGGGCGCCGCCGGTTCGTCGGTCGTGCTCGTACGGTTCATGCGCTTCACCCGTCCGCCTGCCCCGGGGTCGTCGTCCCCGTCGTTCGTGGTGGTGGTCTGTTGTCCGGAGTCCGGAGTCCGATGCCTGGTGATCGGTGTCCGGTGCTCCGGGCCCGCTGGTCGGGGTCCGGTGCCACCCCTGTCCGGTACCCGCGCCGGCCGTCCGGTGTCCGATCTCCGGCGCTTGATGTCCGGTGTCCGGTTATCCACCTGTCCCTCTGTCCCCGTGTCTCACGGACTCCCGGGGCGCACACCGAGTTCCCGGGACGGGTTTCCCGGCGGCTCCCCGGGGCGGGGTCAGTCGGTGAGCTCCTTGCCGGGGCGTTCACCGGGACGCTCGCCGGATCGTTTGGCCGGCCGCTTGTCGCTCTTTCGGCGCTTGCGGACCACGCCGACGCCGCCCATCAGGGCGAAGCCGGTGATCGTGACACGCGGCGAACCCGGGGCGCCCTCGCCCGAGCCCCGGTCGTCGAAGCCGCCCATCAGGCCGAAGCCGCGCACCTCGACGTCCAGGTCCGGCGGTACGGTCACCTGGATGCCGCCCATCACGGCGAAGCACCGGATCACGGTGTGCCCGGCCTCGAACCGGGCGTCGCGCAGGTCGATCTCGCCGCCCGCCTGGAGGACGACCGCCTTGAAGTCCCGGGCCACCGTCCATGTGCCGCGCCGCCCGAAGCCGCCCCAGAAGGCGAAGGCGCCGCGCGAGGTGGCCGGACCGCCGACCAGACCGGAACGGGCCGGGTACGCCCCGGGGGCCGGAGCGGTCGTCTCCGTCTCCGGAAGGTCGCGGACGAGCGGCTCCAGCTCACCACGGGTGCGGGCCGCGTAGGCGGCCTCCAGCCGCTGTTCGAACTCCGGCATGTCCAGCCGGCCCTCGGCGAGGCCGTCCCGCAGCCGCTCGGCGATCCGCTCGCGTTCCGCGTCCGACGCCCGCATCTCGGGCAGTTCGCTCGTCATGCGAACAAGGTTAGTCAGGTCGGCGCGCCGGGGTTTCCCCGCCGGTGACGGCGGCCTCCCCGGGACCGGCCGGGCCGTCGGCGGCTCCGGGGACGGGCGCCTGTCCCTCGCCGTACATCCGGGCGATCACCGCCTCGATGTCGGGCTCCCGCACCGACAGGTCCACCAGCGGGTACTCCGCCGCCAGCCGGGCCACCAGTGGGGCGGCCGACCGGGCGGCCGGGAAGACCAGCCACTGGCGCGGGCCCTCGACCCGTACCGTACGGGCGCCGTCCAGGACGATCGGCGGCAGCTCGCGCTCCAGGTCGACCACGAGGGTCCGCTCGCTCTCGCCCACCTCGTGGAGGCCGCTCAGGGGCCCGTCGTACATCAGGCGCCCGTGGTCGATGACCATCACCCGTGAGCAGAGCTGCTCGATGTCGGTCAGGTCGTGGGTGGTGAGCAGCACCGTGGTGCCGCGCTCGGCGTTCAGGTCGCGCAGAAAGCCCCGGACCCGGGCCTTGGACACCACGTCCAGACCGATCGTGGGCTCGTCCAGGTACAGCACCTCGGGGTCGTGCAGCAGGGCCGCGGCGATGTCACCGCGCATCCGCTGGCCCAGCGACAGCTGGCGGACCGGCACGTCCAGCAGGGCGCCCAGGTCGAGCAGCTCCACACAGCGGTCCAGGTTCTCCCGGAAGCGGGCGTCCGGGACCCGGTACATCCGGTGGACCAGCCGGTAGGAGTCGCGCAGCGGAAGGTCCCACCAGAGGGTCGTACGCTGCCCGAAGACGACCCCGATCCGGCTCGCCAGCCGGGTCCGCTCGCGGGACGGGTCGATGCCGGCGACCCGCAGCCGGCCGGCGCTGGGGGTGAGGATGCCGGTCAGCATCTTGATGGTGGTTGACTTTCCGGCGCCGTTGGGGCCGATGTAGCCGACCATCTCGCCGCGCCCGACCTGGAAGCTGATGCCGTCGACCGCGCGGACCTGGTGTTTCTCGCGTCGCAGCAGACCCGCTCCGCGGCGTACCTCGAAGACCTTCTCGACCTGGTGGAGGTGGATGAGGGGAGGCCGGCCGCTCGGTGGTGTGCCGTCCGGGTGCTCGTCGTCCATGGGGTGCTCGGCTCCCTGTCGGGTGGGGGGGGGACGGATGCGGATGGAGATGGAGGCGGGGATGGCGGCGAGGGCGGGGTGGGCGGGGTCAGCTTCCGGTGGAGCGGTACGCGCGGAGGCCCGCCCGCCAGAACAGGGCCGCCGGAACGCACAGCGCCGCCGCGACCAGCGGGGAGAGAAAAGCCGACCAGGCGGGCAGCCCGGCCGGGGCGGCGCGGCCCAGGACGTACAGGGCGGGCACCCAGTTGACGAAGGCCAGCGGGACCACATAGACGACCCCGCGCACCAGTTCACCGGCGAAGACGCTGGGCGGGTACTGGAGCAGGGTGTTGCCGCCGTAGGTGAAGGCGTTGACCACCTCGGCGCCGTCCTGCGCCCAGATCTGGAACGCCGCCCCGGCCACCATGACCGAGCCGAACAGCACGCCGCCGGTCACCACCATCACCGGCACCAGCAGCACCTTCGGCAGCGTCCAGGCCACGTCCAGCAGCGCCAGCGACCAGACCAGCACGACCAGCCCCTGGGTGATCCGCCCGAGCCGCCGCAGCGCGAACCGGTCGGCCGCCACCTGGGCCAGCACCGGCGCCGGCCGGACCAGCAGCGTGTCCAGGGTGCCGTCCCGGACCCGGCGGCCCAGCCGCGACACCTGCCCGAGCAGCAGATCGGCCAGCCCGAAGGAGGTGCTGGTCGTCCCGTAGAGGAAGGCGACCTCGGCGAAGGAGAAGCCGCCCAGGCCCCGGACATGACCGAACATCAGCAGGATGACGACGAAGTCGAGACCGGTCGTGACGAAGTTCGACAGCAGGGTCATCGCGAAGGAGAAGCGGTACGTCATCGTGGACCGCACCCACATCGCGGCGATCAGCGCGTAGGCGCGCAGCCCGTCAGCCACCCTGGACCACCACCCGGCGGGTCGCCACGGCCTGGAGCACCCGGCCCCCCGCCAGCAGCACCAGCGCCCAGCCGGCCTGGAAGGCGTACGCCTCCGCCAATCGCGCGCCGGTCCGCCGCTCCAGGAAGACATCGGCCGGCACCTGGAGCGCCGATGACCAGGGCAGTGCCCGGGCCACCTCACCGAGCGTGCCCGGAAAGACGGTGAGCGGCAGCAGCATCCCGGAGAAGAAGAGGCCGGACAGCCAGGCCACCTGGACCACCCCGGCCCCGTCCAGCAGCCAGAAGGCGCTGAGCGCCACCAGATAGCCGATGGCGAAGTTGACCAGCACCCCGAGCGCCACCGAGAGCAGGAACGCCGCCCAGGTGAGCGGGTTCCGGGGCAGCGCCAGCTCGAAGGCGAGCGAGCCGACCGCCATCGGCACCACGCCCCGGGCCAGCAGCTGGAAGGCGGCCCGGCCGTAGACCGCCGCGAGCCACCAGAGCTGGAGGTCGGCGGGGCGGTAGAGATCGACCGCGATGTCGCCGGTCTTGATCCGCTCGATCAGCTCCTCCTCGAAGCTGCTGCCCATCAGTCCGGTGGTGGCCAGCAGCGCCTGGCCGATCCAGACGTAGGTGAGCGCCTCGGACATGTCGTAGCCGCCGAGATGGGGACGTTCGTCCCAGAGGGCGACATAGGTGTACGCCAGGATGAAGCCGAAGACGGTGTTGGTGAACATCCCCGCCACGGTGGCCATCCGGTAGGTGGCGTGCCGCCGGAAGCCGCCCGCCGCCACGGCCGCGTAGAGCCACATCACCGCATCGTCGCCCTTTCCCTGGTCATGGGCGGCCCCTGGTCATGGGCGGCCCCTGGTCATGGGCGGCCCCTGCTCATCGGTGGCCTCTCCGACGGCCGGCCGGCCCCGGTCCGGCAAAGCCGCCGAGCGTAGCCGGGCCGGGCCGACCGCGCGACCGCTTTTCGGGCCCGGTGGGGGCGTCGTGGGCTGCGGCGGAAGCGCGTGGGGATGCGCGGAGGCAATGGGAGCGCCCGGGGAGCGTGAAGAGTGCGGACCGCGCGTGGGGGCGAGCCGGGCCGAGCGGGGTCGGACCCGGCCGGGTTCGGGCGGGGCCGGGATGCGCCGTTGCCGGGGACACGGCGGAGTGCGGTGCAGTATGGGGCCTGATGTGCGAATCATCCCTTTTGTTACTGATTGGGGCGGAGAACATGCGCGACAAGTCCTCCCGGCCCGGCTGGGATCCACGCGATCCGACGCCGGACGGGGCGCCCTCCGGCTCCGCCCCGCGCCGCACCCGCCGCCAGGAGCGCCGTGCGGAGCGGAAGGCGAGGCGGCGGCAGCGGCGGACCGGCTGGCGGCGGCTGCTGCCGACCTGGCGGATGGTGCTCGGGGCCCTGTTCCTGGGAGTGCTGCTGGTGGCCGGGGGGTTCGTCGCCGGCTACCACCTGGTCGGGATCCCGCCCGCCAACGCCGCCGCCACCGCCCAGTCCAATGTGTACCTCTACCGCGACGGCACCCCCATCGCCCAGTCCGGGGCGGTCAACCGGGAGAACGTGCCGCTGGCCGAGATCCCGGCGGCCGTCCGGCACGCGGTGCTCGCCGCCGAGGACCGGGACTTCTACACCACGCCGGCCGTCGACCCGGGAGCGATGGCGCGCGCCGCCTGGAACACCGTCACCGGGAAGGGCACCCAGGGCGGTTCCACCATCACCCAGCAGTACGTCAAGAACTACTACCTGGGCCAGGAGCGGACCCTCACCCGCAAGGTGAAGGAGTTCTTCATCGCCCTGAAGCTCGGCCGGGAGAAGTCCAAGGACGAGATCTTCGAGGGGTACCTGAACACCAGTTACTACGGGCGCAACGCGTACGGCATCCAGGCCGCCGCCCGCGCCTACTACGGCACCGACGTCCAGCGGCTGGGCGAACAGACCACCGGACGGGACACGGGCGGCCGGGCCACCGGACGGGACACGGCCGGGCAGGCCGCCGGGCGGGAGGTGGACGGGCAGGCCGCCGGGCGGGGCGCGTATCTCGCCTCGCTGCTCAACGCCCCCAGCGCGTACGACATCGTGGCGCATCCGCAGAACCGCCCCCGGGCGCTGGCCCGCTGGAACTACGTGCTGGACGCCATGGTCAAGGAGCAGTGGCTGGAGCCGGCCGAACGCGCCGCCACCCGCTTCCCGGCGCCCGGCAAGGCGGTGCCCGCGGACAGTCTCTCCGGTCAGCGCGGCTATCTGCTGGGCGCCGTCGAGGACTACCTCACCGGCGAGGGCCTCGTGGACGAGCGGACCCTGGCGGCCGGCGGCTACCGGATCACGACCACCCTGGACCGCGTGAAGCAGGAGTCGCTGGTCAGGGCGGTGACCCAGCAGGTGACCGACCGGCTCGACGCCACGAGCGCGGCGGACCGGAACGTCCGGGTCGGCGCCGCCTCGGTGGAGCCGGCGACCGGGCGGGTGGTGGCGCTGTACGGCGGGGTCGACTACACCCGGCAGTACGTCAACAACGCGACCCGCCGCGACTACCAGGTCGGCTCCACCTTCAAGCCGTTCGTCTTCGCCGCCGCCGTGGACTCCGGGGCCGCCACCCGGGGCGGCGAGCCGATCACCCCCAACACGGTGTACGACGGGACCAACAAGCGCCCGGTGCAGGGCTGGAGCGGCACCCCGTACGCCCCGGCCAACGAGGACGGCCGGAGCTACGGACCGATCACCGTACGGGAGGCCACCGACAAGTCGGTGAATGCGGTCTACGCCCAGCTCGCCGTGGACGTCGGACCGGCGCGGGCCCGGTCCACCGCCGTGGCGCTCGGTCTCCCCGCCACCACCCCGGATCTCACCGCGACCCCCTCGGTGGCGCTGGGCACGGCGACGGCGAGCGTGCTGGACATGGCGGAGGCGTACGCGACCCTCGCCAACCACGGGCGACACGGCCGGTACACGCTGGTGGAGAAGGTCGAGAAGGACGGCTCGGTACGGGCGCTGACCGGCCGGGCGGAGCGGCAGGCGGTCAGCAGGCAGGCGGCCGACACCACCACCTCCATGCTCCAGAGCGTGGTCCAGGCCGGCACCGGCACCGCGGCGCGGTCGGCCGGGCGGCCCGCCGCGGGCAAGACCGGTACGGCCGAGGAGGACCGGGCCGCCTGGTTCGCCGGCTACACGCCCGACCTGGCCACGGTGGTGGCGGTGCTGGGGCAGGACCCGAAGACGGGTGCCCAGCGGCCGCTGTACGGGGCGCTGGGCGCCGCCCGGATCAACGGCGGCGGCGAACCCGCGCGGATCTGGGGCCAGTACACCCGGGACGCGCTGGCGGGGAGCCCGGTACGCCACTTCGACCTGGTCCTGGCCGAGGGCGCCGGCCCGGCGGAGGAGCCGCACCCCCGGTCCTCCCCCGGCGCCACCGACTCGCCCGTCCCGGACGGTGACCGGCAGCCGGGCGACGGGCAGCGGAGCCGTACCCCCGGCCCCGGGCGCCCGGAGGACGGCGGCGGCGCCCCCACGGCGCCGGGCGACGGTCAGGTGCCGGGCCCGGACACCGGCCGGGAGCAGCCCGCGCCCGACCCGGACGGCGGCACCGGCACCACCACCGGTGTCCCGGGCGACATCGGCGGGGGCGGGCACCAGGATCCGGATGCGGGCGACACGGGCGCCGGGGACACCGGGCCGGGCATGGGCCCGGGCGCCGGTCCCGGCGGGACGGCCACCGGTGGCCCGGCCGGGACGTACCGGCCTCCCGGGACGCACGGCGGTACGGGTTCCGGGGCGGCACTGCCCGCCGGGACCCGACCGGCCGTCGCACGACCGGCCGGGAGCGCGGCCGGCCCCGGGGAGACCGCTCCGGCCGGTGGCACCGGGCCGGCCGACGGTGGCCCCCCGGCCCGGGACAGCGCTCCGGCCGAGGCCGTCGATGCGATCGGGGACATCCTCCGGGCCGGGGCAGCCGCCCTCGGGAGATGACACCGGGCGGTCCCGGGGCCCGGGCGGGGGCGGCCGGGTCGGTGCCCCGCCGCGGCACCGGGGGCCGGAGCGGGCGCCGCGGTGGTGTGCGGGGACGGGTGGTGTGCGGGGACGGCCGGATCAGTGCCCCGAGGTGGCCTTGAGGCCCACCACCGCGACCAGCAGCAGACAGACGAAGAAGATCCGGGCGGCCGTCGCGGGCTCCCCCAGGGCGACCATGCCGACCACCGCCGCCCCGGCCGCGCCGATGCCGACCCAGACGCCGTAGGCCGTACCGATCGGCAGCGTACGGGCGGCGTACGACAGCAGCAGCATGCTCGCCACGATCCCGGCGCCCGTGCCCACGCTCGGCCAGAGCCGGGTGAACCCGTCGGTGAACTTCATCCCCACCGACCAGGCCACCTCCAGCAGACCGGCGGCTATCAGCAGAACCCACGCCATGACGGCACCTCCAGAACACGGGACACGGAGACATACGGTGTGCGTCGTCTTTGCGTGACCCGGTACGGCGCGTCTCGTCGGGGTCCGGCCAGGGTACCCGCCCCCGGTGACACCGGGACGGCGGCGGCCCGCCCCCGGCGGCGGCCCGGGAGCCGAAACGCCGGAAGCGGGGAAGGGGCCCGGGGGCATCCGGGGCGGCGGCCCCGACGGGCCAGAGGGAGTCAGAGGGGGCAGAGGTATCAGAGGTAGAGGCCGGTGGAGTCCTCCGAGCCCTCGAACCGGTCGGCCGCCACCGCGTGCAGATCGCGCTCGCGCATCAGGACGTAGGCGACGCCCCGCACCTCGACCTCGGCGAGGTCCTCGGGGTCGTACAGCACCCGGTCACCGGGCTCCACGGTCCGTACGTTCTGCCCGACCGCGACCACCTCGGCCCAGGCCAGCCGGCGGCCGACGGCGGCGGTCGCCGGGATCAGGATGCCGCCGCCCGAGCGGCGTTCCCCCTCGGGGATGTCGTTGCGGACCAGAACCCGGTCGTGCAGCATCCGGATGGGCAGCTTGTCGTGGGTGTTCTCGCTCACGCCGGAAATTTACCCGCCCCCGCGCCGCTCCGGGGAAGCCGGGGCGGGGCCGGGCGCCCGGCGCACCGGCGCCGGGGCCGGGCCGGGGCCGGGGCCGGGGCGGGGCCGGTCGTCGCACCCGGCGCTCGCACCCGGCGCTCGCACCCGGCCGGCGCGAGCGGCTCAGCGCTTGCGCTTGCGGCCGGCGGTCCTGATCGCGGCCGCCTTGGACTTCTCGGTCTTGCGGCCGGTGGTGACGAGCAGGCCGACCACGCCGACCGCCAGCAGGGCCACCGGCAGCACCCGGTCCAGCCGGGGGGCGCCGTCCTCGTCGGTGAAGCGCGACTTCGCACTGGTCACCGCGCGGTTCACGGCGACGAAGGCGCGGCCGGCGGTGTGGTCCACGGTCGAGGCGACCTTGGCCTTGGCGTCTCCGATGATCGTGCTGGGGTGGAGCCGTACGCCGATCTCGTCGAGCGTGACGGCGAGCTGCTCGCGCCGGCGGACGATGTCCGCCTCGATCTGCGCAGGGGTCCTGGCGTCCGACACCGCGCTGCCTCCGTGATCTGGTCCGGTCATGTCTGCGCACAGTCTGTCAGCTCGATGGCCCGGGGACTGTCCGAGACCCCCATTAGGCTCGGGGGAACCCGGAGAATGCCCGCCCCGGCGGCTCCGGGAAGCATCCGGCCCGGCGGATCCGGGGAGCACCCGCCCGGCCCGGCGCCGGGAGCCCCACGGAACGTCCGCCGTGCCGTCCCCCGGCACGTCCCAGAATTCGGAGAGCCCATGAGCGAGCGACTGCAGCCCGGCGACACCGCCCCCGCCTTCACCCTGCCCGACGCGGACGGCAAGGACGTCTCGCTCGCGGATCACCGGGGCCGCAAGGTCATCGTCTACTTCTACCCGGCCGCACTGACACCCGGCTGCACCAAGCAGGCGTGCGACTTCACCGACAACCTGGAGCTGCTGGCGGGCGCCGGGTACGAGGTGATCGGGGTGTCGCCGGACAAGCCGGAGAAGCTGGCGAAGTTCCGGGAGCAGGAGAACCTGAGGGTGACGCTGGTCGGCGACCCGTCCAAGGCGGTGCTGGAGGCGTACGGCGCCTTCGGCGAGAAGAAGCTGTACGGGAAGACGGTGACCGGCGTCATCCGCTCCACCGTCGTCGTGGACGAGGAGGGCAAGGTCGAGCGGGCGCTCTACAACGTCAAGGCCACCGGCCATGTCGCCAAGATCATCAAGGACCTGGGCATCTGAACCCGGGCCCCGCGTCCGGCCGCTCGGCTGTCCGGCCTTCCGGTCGGACGGCTGTCCGGGCATCCGGGCATCCGGGCGTCCGGCTGCCCGTCCGTCCGGCTGCCCGGTTCCGTCTGTTCGGCCGTCTTGGTGCGTGTGACACGTGTGCCCCATGTGACACAGGACACGAATGTGACCGAGGTCCCACTTGCCGGGGCCCCGGTTTGTCGCCACGGCGACTGAGCAGAAGCGCCCCTTGGAATCCGGGCGGACAGGCCCAGGACCCCAGGGAAAGGAAACGCGTCTCATGGCGGCCACCGGGCAGGAGCAGCAGCAGACCGCCGATCCGGCGGCGGTCAGACGGCACCCCGGACTCTTCCGGGCGATCCACCGGCGCAAGAACCCGAAGCTGCGGCGGACGGACATCACCGTCACGGACGAGGCGGCGGTCAAGCGGGCCGTGAAGGCGGCGGCACTCGGCAATGCCATGGAGTGGTTCGACTTCGGGATCTACAGCTACCTCGCCGTCACCATCGGCCATGTCTTCTTCCCCTCCGGGAACGACACGGCGCAGCTGCTCTCCTCCTTCGCGACCTTCGCCGTGGCCTTCCTGGTCCGCCCGCTGGGCGGTGTGGTGTTCGGCCCGATGGGTGACAAGGTGGGCCGCAAGAAGGTGCTCGCGCTCACCATGATCCTCATGGCGGTCGGCACCTTCGCGATCGGGCTGATCCCCTCGTACGCCTCCATCGGCTACTGGGCGCCGGCGCTGCTGATCTTCTTCCGGCTGGTGCAGGGCTTCTCGACCGGCGGTGAGTACGGCGGCGCCTCGACGTTCATCGCGGAGTACGCCCCCGACAAGCGGCGCGGATTCTTCGCGAGCTTCCTGGAGTTCGGCACCCTGGGCGGCTATGTGGGCGCCGCCGGTCTGGTGACCGTGCTCACCGCCTGGCTGGGTGACGACACCATGGAGTCCTGGGGCTGGCGGCTGCCGTTCCTGGTGGCCGGGCCGCTGGGTCTGGTCGGCCTCTATCTGCGGATGCGGCTGGACGAGACGCCCGCCTTCCAGAAGCTGGAGTCCGAGGGCGCGGCCGAGGCGGCCGACTCGGTGGAGACCACGGCCAAGGGCGATCTGACGAGGATCTTCCGCGACTACTGGCGGACCCTGGTGCTGTGCATCGCCCTGGTGGGCGCGTACAACGTCAATGTCTATCTGGTGCTGACCTACCTCCCGACCTATCTCTCCGACGAGCTGGGCTACAGCGCCACCCATGGGCTGCTGGTGTTGCTCGTGGTGATGGTCGTCCTGATGGCGATCATCAATCAGGTCGGCAGGCTCAACGACCGGTTCGGCCGGAAGCCGCTGCTGATGGCGGGCATGCTCGGCTTCCTCTTCCTGTCGGTGCCGGCCTTCCTGCTGATCGGGATCGACGGCTTCGTGCCCATCACCTGCGGCGCGCTGCTGCTCGGGCTGTCGCTGGTCTGCCTGCTGGCCACCATGTCGGCGGCGCTGCCCGCGCTCTTCCCGACCCAGGTGCGGTACGGCTCCCTCTCGGTCGGCTACAACATCTCGACCTCGCTCTTCGGCGGTACGGCTCCGCTGGTGGTCACCGCGCTGATCAGCGTGACCGGCACCCGGCTGATGCCCGCCTACTACTCGATGGGGGCGGCGCTGATCGGGGTCGTCACGGTGCTCTGCATGAAGGAGACGGCCCGGCAGCCGCTGGCGGGCTCGCCGCCGTCGGTCGGCACCCCGGAGGAGGCGGCCGAGCTGGTGCAGGCGCAGACCGCCGAGCCGAAGTTCTGAGCGAGGTCGTCCCGGGCGGGAAAGCGCTGCGCGGGAAAGTGCGCTGAGCGGGAAACGGCAGGGGCGGTCCGGCGGCTCGGGGCGCCCACTACGATGGGGACGCGCGCGGCCGTGGTGGAACTGGCAGTCACGCTGGGTTTAGGTCCCAGTGGGGTAACACCCGTGAGGGTTCGAGTCCCTCCGGCCGCACCACGCGATACGAGGAGGGCCGCCCCCGGTGACCGGGGGCGGCCCTCCTCGCGTACGTCCACCGGCGTGTGGCGCCGGTCCGTCGGTCGGCGGGTGATCAGCCGGCCAGCACCTCGCGGAGGACCGGGACCAGGGCGCGGAACGCCTGGCCCCGGTGGCTGATGGCGTTCTTCTCGGCCGCGCTCAGCTCGGCGCAGGTCCGGGTCTCGCCCTCGGGCTGGAGGATCGGGTCGTAGCCGAAGCCGCCGGTGCCGGCCGGGGCGGTGCGCAGGGTGCCGCGCAGCCGGCCCTCCACCACCCGCTCGGTGCCGTCCGGCAGCGCGAGGGCGGCCGCGCAGGCGAAGTGCGCGGCGCGGTGCTCGGGGGCGATGTCGCCCAGCTGGGCGAGCAGCAGCTCCAGGTTGGCCGGGTCGTCGCCATGGGTGCCGGACCAGCGGGCCGAGAAGATGCCGGGTGCCCCGCCGAGCACGTCGACGCAGAGCCCGGAGTCGTCGGCGACGGCGGGCAGCCCGGTGGCTTGGGCCAGGGCGTGCGCCTTGAGCAGGGCGTTCTCCGCGAAGGTGACCCCGGTCTCCTTGACGTCCGGGATCTCGGGATAGGCGTCCGCGCCGACGAGTTCATGGTCGAGCCCGGCGTCGGCCAGGATGGCGCGCAGTTCGGTGATCTTTCCGGCGTTGCGGGTGGCGAGAATCAGGCGGGTCATGATCCCCAGTATCCCGGGCACGCGCGACCGCGCCCCGCCCGGGTGCGGACACGCACGGGCCCCGCCCGGGTGCGGACACGCGCGGGCCCCGCCCGGGTGCGGACACGCGCGGGCCCCGCCCGGGTGCGGACACGCGTGGGCCCCCGGAGCACGGTGGCCCCGCCTGACCCGGACGGGCCGGGGGCGCTACGGGGCGCAGACCTTGGTGATCTCGGCGGCGGCGCCGGTGACCCCGGAGATGTCGGGGGTCGTGTCCCCCTGGTCGGCGGCGGTGCGGACGTTGGTGACGGCCGTCCGGAGGTCCTCCACCGCCTTGGCGAGATCGGCGTCCCCGGTGCTGTTCTTGAGGGTGTTCAGCTCCTGGTCGATGTCATCGAGCGACTGAGCCAGTCGGGTCGGGTCGTCGGTGGCGGTGGAGACGGCCGTGGAGAGCCGGTCGACGCTGGTGGCGATGGCGTCGGCGGTCTTGACGCAGTCCATCGCCCGGTCGAGCGTCGCGCAGCCGGCGGTCCCGCCCAGGGCGAGCACGGCGGTGACGGCGACGAGGGTGGCGGCGGTACGGCGGGCACGGCGGCGCATGACGGGGTCCTCCCGGTCCGGACGGGCGGACGCCCCGTGGGCACGCGCGTCCGTACCGGTGCAGACGCCCCCGGGCCCCGGGTGGTTGCCGCGCCGGAGGGCCGTACCCGGCGCCGGGCCGGGACGGCCCTACCGGCCGCGGGGCCTCCGGGCGGCCCGTCCGGCGCCTCGCCCCCGACCGCCCCCGGCCGGGTGTTCCGGCCACCCCCGCCCGGGTGCCTCCGCTACAGCGTCCCTTCCAGGGCCTCCCGCTGGAGGGCGGCCAGGTCGGCGCAGCCGCCGGTGGCGAGGTCGAGCAGGGCGTTGAGCTCCTTGCGGTCGAAGGGCTCGGCCTCGGCGGTGCCCTGGACCTCCACGAAGCGGCCGTCACCGGTGCAGACGACGTTCATGTCGGTCTCGGCGCGCACGTCCTCCTCGTAGCAGAGGTCGAGCAGCGGGGTGCCGTCCACGATGCCGACCGAGACGGCGGAGACGGTGCCGGTGAGCGGCTTGCGGCCGGCCTTGACCAGCTTGTTGCGCTGGGCCCAGGCGACCGCGTCGGCCAGCGCGACATAGGCGCCGGTGATGGCGGCGGTACGGGTGCCGCCGTCGGCCTGGAGGACGTCGCAGTCGAGCACGACGGTGTTCTCACCGAGGGCCTTGAAGTCGATGACCGCGCGGAGCGAGCGGCCGATGAGGCGGGAGATCTCGTGCGTACGGCCGCCGATCTTGCCGCGCACGGACTCGCGGTCGCCGCGGGTGTTGGTGGAGCGGGGCAGCATCGAGTACTCGCCGGTGACCCAGCCCTCGCCGCTGCCCTTGCGCCAGCGCGGCACGCCCTCGGTGACGGAGGCGGTGCAGAAGACCTTGGTGTCGCCGAAGGAGATGAGGACGGAGCCCTCGGCGTGCTTGCTCCATCCGCGTTCGATGGTGACCGGGCGGAGCTGTTCGGGGGTGCGGCCGTCGATTCGAGACATGGGAGGAGCCTAATGGGCGTACGCGGAGCCCCGGGCCGGCCGGCGGTCGGCCCGGGGCTCCCCGGGGGTGGCTCACCTCAGCTGACGCGAGCTCACATCATGTCTTCGATGTCGGCCGCGATGGGGTCGGCGTCGGTGCCGATGACGACCTGGATGGCGGTACCCATCTTGACGACGCCGTGGGCGCCGGCGGCCTTCAGGGCGGCCTCGTCGACCAGCTCAGGGTTGACGACCTCGGTGCGCAGGCGGGTGATGCAGCCCTCGACCTCTTCGATGTTGTCGATGCCACCGAGCCCGGCGACGATCTTCTCAGCCTTGCTGGCCATGTGTGTCTCCCTGTTCCTGAAGCAGTTCCGCACGGGGCTGCCGCCCACCGCGCCGCCCGCCCGGGTGCGTGCCCCGCGCGAGCACGGGGCGGGCAGGGCACCACGAGCCGGGTCCGCGATGTCACGGTAGCTCACGGTTGGCCCAGCTGTACGAGCGCGGTACGGCTCCGTCCCGAAGGATGGCGATCACCGGTTCCCCGCCCGACGGCCGGGTTTCCGGGAGCGTACCGCAAGTGGTCTACACCAGTACGTCCGGGACGACCGGACGAGGCCCGCACGACCGGCGGCGCCCGCACGACGTGCGGCACCCGAACGACTGACGAAGCCCGAACGACTGACGGAGGCCGCCGATGAGCACCGAGGGAGCGGCAGCGCCGGGCAGGTCGCGCCGGAGCGGGATCTTCCAGGGTCTCCAGAAGGCCGGCCGGAGCCTCCAGCTCCCGGTGGCGGTGCTGCCGGCGGCCGGACTGCTGGTCAGCCTCGGCAATCTCTTCGCCGCGTATCTGCACGGACCCTTCTGGGACCGGACGTCCAAGGTGCTGATGACCGGCGGCACGGCGATCCTGGACGGGGCGTTCGGGCTGCCGCTGCTCTTCTGCATCGGGATGGCGATCGGCTTCGCCAAGAAGGCGGACGGCTCCACCGCGCTGGCGGCGGTGGTCGGCTTCCTCGTCTACCACAACGTGCTGACCGCGTTTCCGCGCGCCGGCACGGTGACGGCCGACGTCCCGGAGGGCGTACCGCAGAACCCCGGGGTGCTGGGCGGCATTCTGATCGGGCTGCTGACGGCGGTGGTCTGGCAGCGCTACCACCGGACCAGGCTGGTGGACTGGCTGGGCTTCTTCAACGGCCGCCGGCTGGTGCCGATCCAGATGGCGTTCCTCTGCGTGGTTCTCGGGGTGCTCTTCGGACTGCTCTGGGAGCCGGTGGGCGACGCGCTGACCTGGTTCGCCAAGCAGTTGATCGAGCTGGGCGCCTGGGGCACCGGCATCTTCGGACTGGCCAACCGGCTGCTGATCCCGATCGGCATGCACCAGTTCCTGAACACGTTCTTCTGGTTCCAGGCGGGCGAGTACACCAAGGCGGACGGCACGGTGGCGCAGGGCGACCTGACCCGGTTCTTCGCCGGGGACCCGACGGCCGGGCAGTTCATGTCCGGGTTCTTCCCGATCATGATGTTCGGCCTTCCGGCCGCCGCGCTGGCCATCGCGCACTGCGCCCGGCGCGAGCGGCGCAAGGAGGTGACCGGGCTGATGGTCTCGGTCGCCCTCACCTCCTTCGTCACCGGGGTCACCGAACCACTGGAGTTCTCCTTCATGTTCGCGGCGCCGCTGCTCTACGGACTGCACGCGGTCCTGACCGGCGCCTCCATGGCGATCACCTGGGCGCTCGGGGTGCACGCGGGCTTCAGCTTCTCGGGCGGGCTGATCGACTACGTGGTCAACTGGCACCTGGACACCCGGCCCTGGCTGATCATTCCGATCGGCCTCTGCTTCGCCGTCGTCTACTACACGCTCTTCCGGCTGCTGATCACCCGGCTGGACCTCCCCACCCCGGGACGCGAGCCGGCCGAGGAATCGACGGCTACCGAGCGCGACGCGACCAAACCGTGACCTGATCCCCGGACACGGACGAGTGCGGCTCCGCCGGCCCCACTTGCCCGGGACAGACCAACACATACAGCGGGAAGAGGCTCCCGGACCGCTCGGTCCGGGAGCCTCTTCATATGTTCATTCATGATCACGGAGCGTCCACAATGCGTGGATGCGAGGTCACGAATTTGAAGGTTCCTTATCTATAGCCCACCATGCTAAAACTGGTCTACACCACACATTGGTGTAGACCACATGGCCACGCCATGTTTCCTGAGACGCCGCCGTCCCCCGCTTTCCTTCCCTGTCCCCGGGCGGCGCCTTGCCCACTGGAGGAAGTGTTATGAGTACGGCCACCGCTCCGGCGGCGCCCACGAAGAAGTGGAGCCACGGGCTGCTTCAGGGTCTGCAGAAGGTGGGGCGCAGCCTTCAGCTGCCCGTCGCGGTCCTGCCGGCCGCCGGCATCATGGTCCGCCTCGGCGCCGACGACGTCTTCGGCAAGGACGGACTGGGCTGGGACAAGGTCGCCGCCGTCTTCGCCAACTCCGGCAGCGCCATCCTCGGCAACCTGCCGCTGCTGTTCTGCATAGGCGTGGCGATCGGCTTCGCCAAGAAGGCGGACGGCTCCACCGCGCTGGCCGCCCTCGTCGGCTTCCTCGTCTACAACAAGGTGCTGGAGGCGTTCCCGGTCGCCGAGGCCGTCATCAAGGCGGGCGAGGACGACCCCGCCAAGTACAACAACCCCGGGGTGCTCGGCGGCATCATCATGGGTCTGCTCGCCGCGGTGCTGTGGCAGCGGTACTACCGGACCAAGCTGGTGGACTGGCTCGGCTTCTTCAACGGCCGCCGGCTGGTGCCGATCATCATGGCCTTCGTCGGCCTGGTCGTGGGCGTCTTCTTCGGTCTGGTCTGGGAGCCGATCGGTGAGGTCATCAGCGACTTCGGTACGTGGATGACCGGTCTCGGCTCTGTCGGCGCCGGACTCTTCGGCGGTATCAACCGGGCGCTGATCCCGGTCGGCATGCACCAGTTCGTCAACACCGTCGCCTGGTTCCAGATCGGTGACTTCACCAACGCCGCCGGCGAGGTCGTGCACGGTGACATCACCCGCTTCCTGAACGGCGACCCGTCCGCCGGTATGTTCCAGGCCGGCTTCTTCCCGATCATGATGTTCGGTCTGCCGGCCGCCGCGCTGGCCATCGCGCACACCGCCCGCCCGGAGCGCCGCAAGGCCGTGATGGGCATGATGATCTCGCTGGCCCTGACCTCGTTCGTCACCGGTGTGACCGAGCCGATCGAGTTCTCCTTCATGTTCATCGCGCCGCTGCTGTACGTGCTGCACGCGATCCTGACCGCGATCTCGATGGGGCTGACCTGGGGCCTGGGCGTCCACGCGGGCTTCAACTTCTCGGGTGGTCTGATCGACTACCTGCTCAACTGGAACCTCGCCACCAAGCCGTGGATGATCATTCCGATCGGCCTGGTCTTCGCGGCGATCTACTACACGGTCTTCCGCTTCGCCATCGTCAAGTTCGACCTGCCGACCCCGGGCCGGGAGCCCGAGGAGGAGGTCGAGGACCTCACCAAGGCGTGAGCCCGGGCGGCGCCGCCGCCTGAGAGCACCGGGCCCCGGACCCGTACGTACGTCCCGTACGACGGTTCCGGGGCCTTCGCCGTGTCCTGGTCGCCGTACCCGGGGCGGCATGCCCCCGGGCACCGTGCCGCCGGGCGCCGGGCACCGAGCGGGGGGGCTCAGAGCTGGTAGACCGCGCCCGGGCGGGCCAGTTCCACCGGGCCGTCGAAGACGGCGCGGGCATCGGCGAGATTGCGCTCGCCGTCGGTCCAGGGCGGGATGTGGGTGAGCACCAGCCGGCGGGCCCGGGCCCGGGCGGCGTGGATACCGGCCTCCCGGCCGTTGAGGTGCAGCCCCGGGATGTCCTCCTTGCCGTGGGTGAAGGACGCCTCGCAGAGGAAGAGGCCGGTCGAGTCGGCCAGCGCGTCCAGCGCGTCGCAGACCCCGGTGTCGCCGGAGTAGGTGAGCGAGCCGCCGCCGTGCTCGATCCGGATGCCGTACGCCTCGACCGGGTGCTCCACGGGAGCGGTACGCACCCGGAACGGGCCGATCTCGAAGGCGTCCGGGCCGGGGGTGAGGGTCCGGAAGTCGAAGACCTCGCTCATCGCCTTCTCGGACGGGACGTCGTCGTACGCCGTGGTCAGCCGCTGCTCGGCACCCTCGGGCGCGTACACCGGGAGCGCGGGGGCGCGGCCGCCGTCGTGGCGGTAGTACCGCGCGACGAAGTAGCCGCACATGTCGATGCAGTGGTCGGCGTGGAGATGGCTCAGGAAGATCGCGTCGAGGTCGTACAGACCGCAGTGGCGCTGCAGCTCGCCCAGGGCGCCGTTGCCCATGTCGAGGAGCAGCCGGAAGCCGTCGGCTTCTACGAGGTAGCTCGAACAGGCCGATTCCGCGGACGGGAACGACCCCGAGCAGCCGACGACGGTGAGCTTCATGGAGCGTGAACCTCCGAGGAAGGAAGCCGTGAAGGCGCTGGCAGGGGAGGTCGTGCGATCCGTCGAGCGTACGGTGCGTGAGCGCCCGTCGCTCCTCCACAGTGGCGCGTTGTGAAGGAACTCACCTGCGCTGTCACCGGTTCGGGGGGCGCGCGGGTGTTGTGTAGCGTCCGGCGCATGGACACGTTCTGGTGGTGGGCGCTCGGCGCCGTGGTACTGCTCGCGTTCCTGGTGACCCTCGTCGACGGCCTCGGGCGCGGCGGCCGGCCACCGGCCCGGAGGCGCCGGCCGGCCGGGCGCACCCGGCCGCCGGGCCGCCCGGCCGGGACCGGGACGGCGCGCGGGACCGGCGCGCGCCCCCGGCCGGGCGAGATCTGGTGGGCGCTGGTCCCGTACGAGGACGGCCCGGGCGGCAAGGACCGGCCCTGTCTGGTGCTGGCGGTGCGGGGCGGCCGGGCCTGCGTCGTCAAGATCACCAGCAAGCACCACGACGGGCGCCCGGGGGTCATCGCCCTTCCGCCCGGAGCGGTCGGCGACGCCCGGGAGCGGCCGAGCTTCCTGGAGACGGACGAGCTCAGGGACGTACCGCTCGGGGACTTCCGCCGCCGCGCAGGCACCGCGGGCCCGGAGGTCTGGGAGCGGGTCCGCCACCTGTCCCGCTGATCCGCCGCCTGTCCCCCCGACGGCACGCGGACCCGCGTCGCACCCGCGGGCGGGCGGGACCGGCCATCCGGGCCCGGCGGACGCCGGACCGGAGGCCGGCCGGGTCGCGGGGCGGCCCTCGGGCAGCCGGGAGCCGGCCGGGTCCGTGCCCGTGCCCGTAAGCGGGTGGACCGGCGCCACGGGCCCGGGCGGTACGGGCGCGAGCCGGACCGGCGCGGGATGGCCGGGGCGGGGTGACCGGCGCGGGGTGGCCAGCCCCCGGAGACAGCCCCGGACGGGCCCGCGCCGACCCACGGGCGGGGCCCGGCCGACTGGGCCGGCCCCGAGAACAGACCCGGCCGGCCGCACGGCGGGGGCCCGCCCGGTCCTGCGGCATGGCGGCACGGCCCGCCCCGGGACCGGGCCCCGCTGCGGGCCCGCCCCAGAACCAGGTCCAGCCGGAACCTGGTCCAGCGGGCCCTGCGGGATCAGCCCCCGGAGCCGGCCGCCCGGGACCGGACACCGGGAGCGGCCGCACGGCACGAGGTCATGCCCGGAACCGGTCGTACGGGTCGGTCCGGAACCGACCGGGCGGCGACGGCCCGGACCGATCCGGCGGGGTCGGACCGGTTCCCGGCCCACCCCAGAACCTGGAGCCCGGCCGGCCGGGGTCGGCTCCCGGGCCGACCCGGCGGGCGGGTCAGGCCCAGAGCTGGCCGTGCAGGGCCTTGACGGCCTCCTCGGTGGTGGCGGCCGTGTAGACGCCGGTGGAGAGGTACTTCCAGCCGCCGTCCGCCACCACGAACACGATGTCGGCGCTCTCCCCCGCCTTCACCGCCTTCTTCCCGACGCCGATCGCGGCGTGCAGCGCGGCGCCGGTCGAGACGCCCGCGAAGATGCCCTCCTGCTGGAGCAGCTCCCGGGTACGGGCCACCGCGTCGGCCGAGCCCACCGAGAACCGGCCGGTCAGCACGGAGGCGTCGTACAGCTCCGGCACGAAGCCCTCGTCCAGGTTGCGCAGCCCGTAGACCAGGTCGTCGTAGCGCGGCTCGGCGGCCACGATCCGCACCCCGGGCCGGTGTTCGCGCAGATAGCGTCCGACGCCCATCAGGGTGCCGGTGGTGCCGAGCCCGGCCACGAAGTGGGTGATCGTGGGCAGGTCGGCGAGGATCTCCGGGCCGGTGGTGGCGTAGTGGGCGCCCGCGTTGTCCGGGTTGCCGTACTGGTAGAGCATCACCCAGGACGGATTCTCGGCGGCCAGCTCCTTGGCCACCCGGACGGCGGTGTTGGAGCCGCCCGCCGCCGGGGACGGAATGATCTCCGCGCCCCACATGGCGAGCAGCTCCCGCCGCTCCCGAGAGGTGTTCTCGGGCATCACGCAGACCATCCGGTAGCCCTTGAGCTTCGCGGCCATCGCCAGCGAGATGCCGGTGTTGCCGCTGGTGGGCTCCAGGATGGTGCACCCGGGGGTGAGCCGGCCGTCCCGCTCGGCCCGCTCGATCATATGGAGCGCGGGGCGGTCCTTGACCGAACCGGTCGGGTTGCGGTCCTCCAGCTTGGCCCAGACGCGCACCTCGGCCGAGGGCGACAGGCGCGGCAGGCGGACCAGCGGGGTGTCGCCGACCGCGGCGAGCGGGCTCTCGTAACGCATGCGCGCCGCTCAGCGCATTCCGCCGGCCACGGCCGGAAGGATGGTGACGCTGTCGCCGTCGGAGAGCTTGGTGGAGATGCCGTCCAGGAAGCGGACGTCCTCGTCGTTGAGGTAGACGTTGACGAACCGGCGGAGCTGGTCGCCGTCGACGATCCGCTCCCGGATGCCGGTGTGCCGGGTCTCCAGGTCGGCGAAGAGCTCGGCGAGCGTCTCCCCGCTGCCCTCGACGGCCTTGGCGCCGTCGGTGTAGGTGCGGAGGATGGTCGGGATGCGGACCTCGATGGCCATGGCGTGGGCTCCTGTCGGGCGGGAGGCGGGACGGACGGTCGGGTGACGGTCGGTCGGAGGTGCGGGACGGCGGGGTGCGGGGCGGGTGCGGGACGGCGGTGCGTGCGGCGCCCGCCGACCGGGCCGGCGCACTGATGTGCGGGGCGTACGGTACGCGCGGGCGCCCGGTCGGTGCCCGGTGGGCCGGAACGGCCGGCGGCGGGTCGCACCGGGCCCGGACGGCGGTCCCGGGGTGCGGGACCCGGGGCGTCAGGCGGCGCCGCGCGGTGGACAGAGCGCGGCGGCCAGCCGGCAGAGGTCCACATGGAGCCGCGCGACGAGCAGCACGCCGCCCGGCGCCTCTTCGTCCATCTCCGGCACGTCCGGTGAAACCATGCGGTCATCGTAACGATTCCCGGTCCGCGATCCGGCCCCCGATCTCGGATACCGGGACGGCCTCGACCGCGATCCGGACAAAGGGAGGCCGCGACCGGTCGAGGAAGGGCGGAGGGGCCGTGGACGGCGGGACCGCGGCCGGCGGGACCACGGACGGCGGGCGCGCGCCGGAGGGATCAGCGGGATCAGTACGCCTCCACGACGTGTATCTCCTCCTCGGTGACGACCCCGTCCACGATCCGGTACGAGCGGAACTGGAACGGTCCGGCGTCGTCGGCGTCGGCGGTGGAGACCAGGACGTAGTGGGCGCCGGGCTCGTTGGCGTAGCCGACATCGGTACGGGACGGGTACGCCTCGGTGGCGGTGTGCGAGTGGTAGATGACGACCGGTTCCTCGTCCCGGTCGTCCAGCTCGCGGTAGAGCTTCAGCAGATCCGCCGAGTCGAACTCGTAGAAGGTGGGCGACCGGGCCGCGTTGAGCATCGGGACGAAGCGCTCCGGGCGGTCCGAGCCGGCCGGCCCCGCCACGACGCCGCACGCCTCGTCCGGATGGTCGGCGCGGGCGTGCGCCACGATCTGGTCGTACAGGACCCGGGTGATGGTCAGCATGCGGATCAGGATAAGCAGACGGGCCCATCCGTACCGAGGAGTGGTACGGATGGGCCCGCATGCCGGACAGCGGGGCGGTCGCGCCCGTCGCGCCCGTCGCCGTCAGCGCTTGAAGGCGGCGCCCTCCGGGTTGCGCTTCTTCAGGACCAGGTAGGAGACGCCCATGATCAGCGCCCAGAGCGGGGCGCAGTAGAGCGAGACCCGGGCGTCCTGGTCGATGCCCATCATCACGATCACCATGAAGATGAAGAGCAGGGCGAACCAGCTGGTGTACGGGGCGCCGGGGGCCTTGAACTCCGACTGCGGCAGCTCGCCCCGGTCGGCCTTGGCGCGGTACCGGATCTGGGCGACCAGGATCATGATCCAGGCCCACATGCCGGAGATGGTGGCGAAGGAGACGACCTTGTTGAAGGCGTCACCGGGCCACTGGTAGTTGATCCAGACGCCGACCAGCATCAGCGCGGCGGAGACCGTGGTGCCGATGAGCGGGGTGCCGGACTTGGTCAGCTTGGTGAACGCCTTGGGGCCCTGGCCGTTGAGCGCCAGGTCGCGCAGCATCCGGCCGGTGGAGTACATGCCGGAGTTGCAGGAGGAGAGCGCGGCGGTGAGCACCACGAAGTTCACGATCGCGGCGCCGACGCCGAGGCCCATCTTCTCGAAGGCCGCGACGAACGGCGAGACGCCGGGCTGGAACTCGGTCCACGGCACCACGGAGAGGATCATGATCAGGGCGCCGACGTAGAAGACCGCGATCCGCCAGGGCACGGTGTTGATCGCCTTGGGCAGCGTGGTCTTGGGGTCCTTGGACTCGCCCGCGGTGACACCGACCAGCTCGACCGCGAGGAAGGCGAACATCACGATCTGAAGGGTCATCAGCGTGCCGCCGATGCCCTTGGGGAAGAAGCCGCCCTCGGACCAGAGCATGGTCACCGAGGCGGTGTCACCGGCGTCGGAGAAGCCGATGGTGAGGATGCCGGCGCAGATCAGGATCATGCCGATGATGGCGGTGACCTTGACCATGGAGAACCAGAACTCCAGCTCACCAAAGAGCTTCACGGAGATCAGGTTGGCGGCGTACAGGATGACCGTGAAGACCAGTGCCGAGACCCACTGCGGAATGTCCCACCAGTACGTCATGTAGGTGGCGGCCGCGGTGACCTCGGTGATGCCGGTGACGACCCAGAAGAGCCAGTACGTCCAGCCGGTGACGAAGCCGGCGAACGGGCCGATGAACTCGCGGGCGTACTCCGAGAAGGAGCCGGAGACCGGGCGGTACATGAGCAGCTCGCCCAGCGCCCGCATGATGAAGAAGATGACCAGGCCCGCGATGGCATAGGCCAGGATGAGGCTCGGGCCGGCCTTGGAGATGGCCTTGCCCGCGCCGAGGAAGAGCCCGGTGCCGATGGCTCCGCCGATCGCGATCATCTGGATCTGGCGGGCCCCGAGACCTCGCTGATACCCCTCGCCCTCGCCGGACGCGGTTTCCGCGGCCCCACTGCCGTCGTGCTCTGAGTCGACCTGCACTGAGGTCATGGTGATGCGCCTTTCTCCACGCTGATCCGCGTCGCGCGCAGCTCTGCGCGGAACAGCGGATCAGGTCCTGATCCCCCCGGATATGGATGGAGTGCCACCGGCGGTCTGCCGGCCCCAGCGCACCCGGCTGACAGGGGTGGCGTCACCGGGCGGTCGTGAAGATGTATCACGCTCGCAACACTGATCGAAGGGCAAGGATGTGACGCACCACACAAGGAAAAGCGGACAGAAGGTGCGCTATCCCCACACAATGGGGCTTCCTGGTAATCCGATCGTTATACGGATTTGAGTGTCCGCTGAGCGAACACCCGATCACCGCGCGTACCGCCCTTCACGGCGACCCGGGAGCACACCGCAGTCGCTCCGGCGGTGCCTGCCGGGGTCGCTTCGGCAGCGCCCGCCGGGGTCGCTCCGGCGGCGTTCGCGGACTCACCCGGCGGCATCCGCCCGGGCCGCTCCGCCGGCATCCACCGGGGTCCCTCCCGCAGCAGGCCCGGGGTGCTCCGGCTGACCCCACCGGGGCCGCCGGGGTCAGCCCAGCAGCGTCTCGACCAGGGTCTCCTGGAGCGCGCCCAGCCAGAGGTACGCCATCACCATCGGCTTGCGCGGATCGGAGTCGGGCAGCCGGTAGAGCTCCTCGCCGCCGTCCTCGTCGCTGACCTCCAGCCGGGTGCCGATGGTCAGCCGCAGGTCGTTGAGCGCGCCCAGCCAGCGGCGGGAGTCGTCCCGGGTGAGCTCCAGGACCGCGCCGGCGCCGTCCACCACGGCCAGCGCGTCGAGGTTCCGCACCACCGCGAGCGCGTCCTCGCGCTTCCGGGTGCGCAGATCGTTCTCGGTGAAGCGGCGGAACTCGGCCGAGGCGGCGCGCAGCTCCTCGTCCGCGTTGCTGTACGCGTCCGGGAAGAGCCGGGCCAGCGCCGGGTCGGACGGCGGCTCGCTGGGGCCGTCGCGGAAGAGCGCCGCCAGCGGGTCCTCACCCTTGGCCGGCTCGTCGCCGGGACCGATCAGTTCGAGGAGCTGCACGGCGAGCGACCGGAGGATCGCGATCTCGACCTCGTCCAGCGGCACACGCGCGCCGCCACCGGGCACGGGCTCGAAGTGGCCGCTCATCCGTTGCGGTCCTGGGAGAGCGTGGCCCAGAGCCCGTAGCCGTGCATCGCCTGCACGTCCCGCTCCATCTCCTCGCGGGTGCCGCTGGAGACGACCGCCCTGCCCTTGTGGTGCACGTCGAGCATCAGCTTGTGCGCCTTGTCCTTGGAGTAGCCGAAGTACGCCTGGAAGACGTAGGTGACATAGCTCATGAGGTTGACCGGGTCGTTGTGCACGATCGTCACCCACGGAACGTCGGGCTCCACGACGGCGAAACCCTCGGGGGCGGACTCGGTGCGTTCGATCTCTGTGGGAGCAACACTCACTCGGTCCATGCTGCCACTTGGGCCCCCGCACCGCACAAACGGCCCCCTCTCCGACCCCCGCCCGACCAGGCCGCCGAGCCGGCCGGGACCCGGCGCGGAGCCCGGCACCGGGCTCGCCGGACCCGCCCCGGACCGAGAAATCGTCAACTTGACGAAATTAGGGGTAGCATCTGCGCCATGAACGCTGTGGATCTCGGGCTGCCGGTGGACGTGCCGTCGACCGCGCTCTTCACCGACCAGTACGAACTGACCATGCTGCGGGCCGCGCTGCGCGGCGGGACGGCCGACCGGCGCTCGGTCTTCGAGGTCTTCACCCGCCGGCTGCCCGAGGGGCGGCGGTACGGCGTGGTGGCCGGCACCGGACGGGTCCTGGACGCCGTCGAGAACTTCCGCTTCGACCAGGGCGTCCTGGAGTGGCTGCGGGAGCGCGAGATCGCGGACCCGGAGACCCTGGACTGGCTGGCCGGCTACCGCTTCCGGGGTGACGTCTGGGGCTACCCGGAGGGCGAGGTGTACTTCCCCGGCTCCCCGGTGCTCCGGGTCGAGGGCTCCTTCGCGGAGTGCGTGCTCCTGGAGACCGTGGTCCTGTCGATCCTGAACCATGACTCGGCCATCGCGGCCGCCGCCTCCCGGATGTCGTCGGCGGCGGGCGGCCGGCGGCTGATCGAGATGGGCGCCCGGCGCACCCATGAGCTGGCCGCGGTGGCCTCGGCCCGGGCCGCGTACGTGGGCGGTTTCGACTCCACCTCCGACCTGGCGGCGGGCTTCCGCTACCACATCCCGACCGTCGGCACCTCCGCCCATGCCTTCACGCTGCTCCACGACACCGAGCGGGACGCCTTCCGGGCCCAGGTGGACTCGCTGGGCCGGGGAACGACCCTGCTGGTCGACACCTACGACGTGGCCGAGGCGGTGCGGGCCGCCGTGGAGATCGCGGGCCCGGAGCTGGGCGCGGTCCGCATCGACTCCGGCGACCTGCTGCTGGTCGCCCACCGGGTGCGGCAGCAACTGGACGAGCTGGGGGCGCGGGACACCCGGATCGTGGTGACCTCGGACCTGGACGAGTACGCCATCGCCTCGCTGGCGGCGGCGCCGGTGGACGCGTACGGGGTGGGCACCCAGCTGGTCACCGGCAGCGGCCACCCGACCTGCTCCATGGTCTACAAGCTGGTCGCCCGCGCCGGCTCGGCGGACCAGGACGCCCCGCTGGTCCCGGTCGCCAAGAAGTCCATGGGCGCGAAGTCCTCGCGCGGCGGCCGCAAGTGGGCGGCCCGCCGGCTGGACGCGTACGGGGTCGCCGAAGCCGAGGTCGTCGGCACCGGCCCGGTACCGGAGGAACTGGCCGACCGCGGGCTGCTGGTCCAGCTGGTCAAGAACGGCGAGGTGGTCGGCCGGGAGCCGCTGGAGGCCGCCCGCGACCGCCATATCGCCGCCCGGGCCGCCCTGCCCATGTCGGCCCTCCAGCTCTCGCGCGGCGAGCCGGTGATCCCGACCGAGTACGTCTGAGGAGCCGCCGAGGAGCCCCGCCGGGGCGGGAACGGGACGGGAACGAGTACGCCCCGGCCCGGCCCAGGGGGACAGCAGGGGCTTACACCACCGGGCCGGGAAGCCGTACGGCCATCGGGTGGCCGCACGCCCGCCCGACCGGGGGCGCACGGGCACCCGGGGGCGCACGACACGGACGCTCCGGGCCGTCCGCCGGGGCGCACACCGGTCGCGCCGCCCCCGGTACGGGCCCGGGGGCGCACGCCCCGGTCCGGGGCGCCTCGGCGGCCCTCTCCCGCTCGGCGTGGCGAGTCTCTAGGCTCGTGCCATCCCCGCCCGGACCGTCATCGCCCCGGAGCCGCCCTCCCCCGAACCCCACCCGCCACCCCGCCGCCTCCCCACGCTCGGTG
>NZ_JANUGQ010000010.1 GCF_024756275.1 Streptomyces pyxinae
CGTTTCGGTGCGAGCCGGGGCGCCGACCGGCCGGACCTGCCAGGGCCTCTCTCCCGGCCGGCCCCACACTGGACTCGGCCACGCCCGATCAGGGGGCGTGATCCGCTTATCAACCAAGGAGGACATGGTGAAGCCGCAATGCCTGCAGACCTGGCTGGAGACGGAACTGTCCCGCCTGTCCGACACGCACGAAGTGCCTGGAGTGTCGGTCGCCCTGTCGTCTGGTGGTCACTCCGTGGAGGCCACCTGCGGGGTGCTCAACACACGGACTCGGATTGCCGTCACGCCCGACTCCCTTTTCCAGATCCAGTCCATCACTAAGATCTTCACCACCGCCTTGGTCATGCAACTCGTCGACGAGGGTCTCGTACAGCTCGATCAGCCCATCGGGACCTACCTGCCCGAGTTCCGTACTACCGACCCGGCAGCGAGTGAGAAAGTCACGGTCCGTCATCTCCTGACACACACTGGCGGTTTCGAGGGCGACTTGTGGCAACCCACCACCTCGGGCCCCGACGCCCTCGACCGGTTCGTACGCGATCTGGTGGCCCTGGCGCCGCAGCACAGCCGTCCGGGGCAACGCTTCTCCTACTGCAACGCTGGTTTCGGCACCCTGGGCCGACTCGTCGAAGTTCTGCGCGGCACTACCTATGAGCAAGCCCTCAGGCATCACCTTGCCGAGCCGCTGGGCATCGACGAACTGGCCTTCTCGGCGGACCAGGCCTTGGCGTTTCGGACGGCGATCGGGCATGTGCGTCCCACACCATCCGGCCCACTGATCCCGGCGCGGCACTGGGCCCTGATGCCCCCGTCGAACCCGGCCGCCGGCAATCAGCTGGCCATGTCCGCCCGTGGTCTCGTGCGGCTGGGGAACCTTTTCCTCTCCGGCGCGTCGGCGAACGGCGTTCGGATACTTTCCGAGCCTTCGGTGGCCCTCACGCTGCAACCACAAGTCCGGCACCGTCAATCATCGGTTGCCCCGACGCATCAGGGACTGGGGTGGCACCTACCGCAACCAGAAGTCGCCGAACACGGTGGCGGCTGTCCCGGCGTGGCCACCATGCTCCTCATCGTCCCTGACCAGAACCTCGCCGCAGTCGTTCTGACCAATGCGGACACCGGAGCGAAAGTCGCCCGACACCTGCTGGACTTGGTCCTCACCGAACTGGCCGGCATGCCGGCCGCTGCCTCCCTTCCCACGCCCGGCGTCGAGGTCCGCGTGGCCGACCCAAGGCCGTTTTTGGGACGGTACTCCACCCGGCAGTCCCTGCTCGAGGTCACGCGCGACGGTGAAGGCCGGCTGTGGCTGACCAACGAGCCCCGGAACGAGAGCGTGACCATGGCCCGGCTGGCCGGCGCCACACCCGTGACGGCACGGCACGAGATCCGCCCGCTCGGTCCGGACCTCTTCGTGCTCATCGGCGCCGACGGACACGCGACCAGCTCGATCACCTTCCTCGAGCAAGACCAGGAGCGGCACTTCAGTGCCCTCATGACCAGCCGCGTGGCCCCCAGGGTCGAGTAGCGGGCCCTCCGGCCACAGGGGCCTCGCTCATGCCGCCGAGCCCCGGTTCGCGCTCCTACAGGGTGAACCGGATGCCGCGCCTCCAGCCAGCGCGATGGCGGGAGCCAGCACAGCGCTTCCGCTTCACAACGGTCGAAGTCCCTCTGGCCACCCTGCCAAGTTCAGCGACTGCCACAGTGGGTGGGGAGCCGGCCGCCGCAGTGGGTGGGGGGCAGTGGGCGGCGAGGACCGTGGGCAGGCGCGGGTAGCGCATGATGTGGCGGACTTCGGGTCACATCGGGAGTTCGCCGCCGAAGCCTTGGGCGAGTTCGATGCGGTGGCACACGGGCTGGGGCACGTGCCGCTCAGGGGGGAAGTCGTTCAGTCGGTCGGCCCGGTGGATCCGGACCGGGGTCCGGGCGGCGTCCCGCAGCCGCTCCAGCCGGTACCCGGGCGCCGGCTCCGGCCGGGCGGCCGGGCGCGCAGCGGCCACAGCGGCGGCTGCGGCCTCGGCCTGCCGGCGGGTGATCTCCTCCCTCACCCGGGTCAGGGACAGCTCCAGGCAGAGCTCCACCACCAGCAGCCGCTCCAGATCAGGAGGCAGATCCGGAGCACCGCCTCGATCCCGCCGAGAACCGCCCGGCCAGCTCATCCATACCCGACCGGTGGGAGCCCGTCGGACAGTTCATGACCGGCTACCAGTGGTCGCTGGACGCCTCCGCCCTGGTGGACGCGGCCGACGCGCTGCACTGTGACGAGTTCGCGTTCGGCACCTCCTACAACAGCGGCGGCGTGTCGTCCGCTGAGGGGGGTCTGAACCCCGCTCTGCTCCCGGGCGGGACCACACTGACGGGTGCGGCGTGCATCGGCACCTACGCGAAGAAGCTCGGCAGCATGGTCCACCTGTTCTCGCTGAACGGCACCGGGGAGTCCATAGGCGACCACTTCGCGACGTTCATGCGGGACATGCGGATCATGGACAAGGATCCGTACTGGCTGGACACGTGGATGGACGACGGTGGCACCTGCGCGTACGGCACCGACGGCGGTCAGCCGGTGATCTGCAAGCCGGCCGCGAGGTAGGCTCTCCGGTCTCAGCGGCGTCGGCCCCCGCCCTGCGATCAGGGCAGGGGCCGGTCTGGTCCACGCGGAGTGGTCAGGCCGGGCGATGAGGACGCCGGGAAGGTCGCCGGCTTTCGCGGCGTCCCGGTCGACGGCCACGCCCGTGTAGGCGCCCACGGCGGTGAAGACCGGCTCGGGCAGGCGCTCACCGTGCTCCTTGAAGTACGCGGCGACCTCTGCCTCGCTGGCCTCGGGCATCGACGGGTACACCGCGCCCGCGGCGCTGAGGGAAGCATCGAGAGCCGAGCCCTGCCCGGTGTCGGTACCGAAGTCAGACCGGTACGCGCAGGTATCGACCGCGTGGATGATCAGGGCCGGGGGGCTGGAACGGTTGGCCGTCAGGCACAGGATCTCTTCGCCCTGGCCGGGGAGCATCGACTCGACCTTGCCCTGGTAGCCGGTCACCCAGGTTGCCATGCCCCAGTCCTCCAGCACGTACGTCCACTCACCACACGTGCCGTACATGGCACGGTTGAGGTGAAGGGAGGGCATGCACGGGACGCGCGCGGCCAGCTCGTCCAGGTCGGCACCCAGGCTGATGAGAAACTCATCCGTATCCACGCCCCGGGCCAGGGTCGGCGAGATGCCGCCGGGCATGCCGGGCACGGCCGGTGAAGGGCTGTGGTGGTGCGCGCCTATCCACACGATGCCGTCTCTTATGTCGGTCAGACTATCGGCCTGGCACCGGCGACGGTACGCGGCCGAGGAGTTGACGGTGCTGAAGGCCCACTTGGTCCTGATCCCCGCAAGCGAAGGTGGCAACGCGGCGGGCGGCGTGGGCGGGAGAGGCGGCGGCCGGGCTGGTACGGGTACGCGGTCCGGGCAGACGTACCTGGACGTCTACCGCTGCTTCTGGCTCTGCGGCGCAGCGGCGCGGGTGAGCGCCGGCCCGGTGGGCGCGGTGGCGGACGCCGGGCCGGCGTCGGCCGGCTGGGCATCGGGACCGGGCCGGGCGCCGGAATCCGCAGGGCGCGGACGACTCGTACGGTCGGCCGGCTCGTCGACGACCGTACCGACTCGGGCTTGCTCCAGGCGCGTTTTCACCGCCCAGGCCGACCACTGCGGGCACACGGTGAGCCAGCCGGTGCCTGCGTCATGGCCGACCGAGCCGGGACGTGCACGGCCGGCTCCTGGGCGACGGCCGCCCACCGCTCTCACGGCGAGGCGCCTGCGGCTCGGGGCCATGACCATGCCGCGCCCGGTCGTGGCCCGGCCGAGCGCCATACCCGACCCGAGCGGCTCACAGCCTTCCGCGCCCTGCGCCTGTACCGGCGTGTCGCTTCGGTTTCGCATGAGCGAACCGCTGCCCGGGCGCCCCGCGTCGCCTGGCCGGTTCCGGCTTCGGGCGGGAACCGGCCGGGCCCACTGTCCGCAGCCGGGCCCTCTGGGCGGACTACCGTGACCGCATGGAACAGCGCATCACTCTGGTCACGCCAGGAGTCCGCGATCTCGCTCGCGCCAAGGGCTTCTACGAAGCTCTGGGCTGGCAGGGGCAAGAAGTCGAGGGAACTGTCTTCTTCCAGGCGGGCGGCCTGGGGCTCGTCCTGTGGGATCGGGACGAACTCGCGGAGGACTGCGGTCTGGAGCCCGGACCGGCGACCGGTTACGGCGGGATCGCCCTGGCACACAACGTGCGGTCCGAGGCGGAGGTCGATGCCCTGCTCGCGGTGGCGGAGCGGGCCGGCGGGACCGTCACCAGACCCGCGGCCGTCAACGCCATCGGGTTCTACTCCAGCACCTTCACCGACCCGGAAGGCCACGCCTGGGAGATCGCGCACAACTCCGGGTTCCCCCTCGCCGAGGACGGCTCGATCACGCTTCCCGACTTCGGCAGCCGATAGGCCGGGCACCCGGCACCGGTCCAGGCCCCCCGTCAGCGCCGGGAACACCTCATCCGGGCCGAAGGCGCCAGCCCCCACCAGGAGCGGACCGTGGCGGCGGCCGCCTCGACGACCGGGCTACCGGTGTCCACCGGTCCACCGGCCCGGACAGCTCCTCCAGCGCATACGCGTCCGGCTCCCGCCCGAACGCCGCCGCGATACCGGCGGCAGCCCGGGGCGCACCGCGCCGACCGTCCGGGACCGCTCGCTCATCGAACCGGACTTGGTCCAGGGCCGGACCGACCCGGCCAGGCCCGGCCATGACCGGCAACGCTCCCCCGGAGTGCGCGACCCCGGGCTTTCGGGGGGCGGGCGGGGCGGCGCCGGAGTCCGTCGCCGCGGTCACTCATCACGCCTCGTCGGGTACGGGCCGAGGCCGATCGCGCGGCGCGATGGCGACGACCTCCGTGCGCGAGCGAACCCGCAGCTTGCGCAGGACGTTCGCCACATGCTGCTCCACGGTCCGCACCGACAGGAACAGTGCCTCTCCGATCTCGCGGTTGGTGTGCCCGTCCGCGAGCAGGCGGGCCACGTCGTGTTCGCGGGGGGACAGTTCGTCCCCGTAGCCGCGGCGGCCCCGCCGGGACGGGGTGACGGCGCCCGTGGAGCGGAAGGCGTGGCGGCAGCGGGCGGCGTCCCGGGGCGCCCCCAGCGCGGCGAAGGCATCAGCCAGGACACCGAGGGCGCCCGCTGCCTCGGTGTCACCCTGATCGAGGCGGCAGTGCGACAGGCGTTCGGCCGTCAGGGCCGCCGGGTACGGCGCGGGGAGCCGCTCGTACTGTGCCCGGGCCTGCTCGAAGGACCGGGCGGCCGCCTCCGGTTCGCCCTCGTGGGCCATGACGATCCCCCGGGCGTGTGCCAGGGCGGCGCGGGCCATCGGCGCGGCCAAGGCGCTGGTCTCCCGGTCCAGCTCGGCGAGCAGCGCGTGCGCCGAGGCGGGGCGGCCGGCCCGGCAGTACGCCTCGGCCGCCACCGGGATGAGGTCACCCGCCCAGGCCCAGACTCCCTTGGTCCGCAGCAGTTCCAGGCCCCGATCGGCTTCGGCGGCCGCCGGCCCGGCGGCGTCCTGGGCCAGCAGCACGCCGGCCATCCCGCCGTGCGCGGCGATCGCCACCGGCGTGACCGCGTTGTCCGCCTGGTGTACTCCGGTCGCCGCCCAGTACCCGGCGGCGCGCTCCCAGGCGCCCCGGGCCGCCGCGAGCAGGCCGAGAACCAGGGACAGTTCACTGGCCACCGGCAGCAGGTCCCGGTACTCCTCCCGCAGCGCCGTCGCACGCTGCTCCAAGCCGTTCCAGGCGCCCTCCAGCCAGTCGACGTGCATGCCGGTCGTTCTCGCGGTGCTCACCACGTACGGGCTTCCGGAGCCGGCCGCGAGCCGCGAGCCGCGCCGCAGCAGGCTGCGGGCCCAGCGGTGGTGCCCGGTCCAGGCGCCCGCGTCGGCGGCGTTGCAGTAGAGCCGGGCCAGCTGGCGCCGTTCCTCGGGTGTGCCGGCGTCCGCCGGCAGGTCGTCGAGCACCGCCCAGGCACCGCGATCGCCGGTGTGCAGCCGGGAGCAGAGGTTGTTGGCCGTCAGTGTCAGCCGCAGCCGTGGATCGTCCGTGGCGCTGATGAGGGCCTCCACCCGGTCGAGCCACGGCAGATGCGTACGCAGCGGTGTCGCACCGATGAAGGGCAGGGCGAGGACCGCCATGCCCCGCGCCGCGAGGTCCGGCCGGTGTCCGAGACCGGTGAGCGCCACCTCGATCTCCACGCGCGCGGCCTCGAGTCCGTCGGCCTGCCGGACCAGCAGCAGTCCGAGTCCGAGCCGGATCTCGGCGGCCAGTGCCGGGGAGAGGCGGCCGTCGGCGAGCAGGCCCTCCAGGGTGCCGAGCACCTCGGTCTGGGAGACGCCGTTGGCGGCCACGGCGCCGAGCTTCGCCGCCAGCCGGTCCACATCGGAGGTCGCGAGGCCGAGGTCCGGCGCTGCCAGCAGGGCCTGCAGCAGCCCGATCGCGGTGGCCGGGTCGCCGGCGTCGATCGCCCGGTCGGCGGCGGCCTCGCCGAACCGCAGGGCGCCGGCCGGGTCGCCCGCCCTGCGGCTGTGCTCGGAGAGCCGCGCCCAGGGTTCGGGCCGCTGCCCGAGCAGTGCGCGCACCGCCCGGCGGTGCATCTCCTGCCGGCGCGGCCCCGGAATCGTCCCGTAAACCGCCCGCTGTGCGAGGTCGTGCCGGAAGCCGTAGCAGAATCCGGCGGTCTCGATCAGTGCGGCCCGTTCCAGGGCGAGGTCCAGCGCGCGCCCGCCCCGCGCGGCGTCCAGACCGGCGACGGCGGCGAGCACGCCGGCCGGCACGGGCTCCGCCAGTACCGCCGCGGCCTCGGTGACCCGCCGGGCGGCCGGTGAAAGCGCCCCGAGGCGTTCGGCCGCCATCTCCCGCGACGAGGCGGGCACTCCGGCGGCGTCGAGCAGCCTTCGCGCCGCCGCCTCATCCGCCGAGGCGACCTCCCCCGTGTCGCGCAGCGCGTCCACGGTCTCCGCCACGAGCAGCGGTACACCGGCCGTGCACCGGTGCAGCGAGGCCGCGAACTCCGCGGACACATCCGGCTCCCCGAGCAGCGCCGCCGCCAAACGCCGCACGTCACCGGCGTCCAGCGGGTCGAGCCGGACGCGGATACTCGTCCGGCCCGGCGCCGGCCGGTGCGCGCGGCCCAGTGGCGTGCCGCCGGGCGACTCTTCCGGCCGGTACGTCACCAGTACCACCGTTTGCGGCGGCGGGTCACTCATGAGATACCGCAGCAGACGCCGGGAGCCGTCGTCGGCCCACTGCAGATCCTCCGCCACCAGCACCAGCGGACCGAGCAGGGCGAGCAGCCGGCGTACGGCGCGGAAGAGACGGTGCGCCTCGCCGCGGCTGTCACCGGCGGGTTCGGGCGGCGGCGGCAGCTGCGGTACGAGTTCCGGCAAGTGGCGGCCCAGGACGCCGAACAGGGGGCTGTGCCGCACCGCGGCCGGCAGCCGGTTCTCCGCGCTCAGCAGGGCTTCGACGACGACACCGTACGGGAACGGCTCCCGCGACGCCTGGCAGCGTCCCGCGAGGACGCGGTGCCCGGCCAGTTCGGGGCGCGCCAGGAACTCTTCGATCAGCCGTGTCTTGCCGACTCCCGCCTCGCCTTCGAGGAGGAGCACGGCGGGCGGGGACTGCGCGGCCGACACCAGTGCGTCCAGCTCCGCGGCCCGGCCGACGAGGACCGGCGAGCCGGTTCCGGCCACGATCCTGGAACCCATCGTCAGCCCCCGATCCGGTCCGCCGAGCCCGCCGCCGCGCCGTCCGGCCCGTCCGGCCCGAGTGGACCGGAGTCTAGATCGGCCCCGCGGCGAGCGGAACCCGCGCGACCGCTCCGGAAGGTGGCCGGCCGCATTGGTCGGGTGACACTACGGATCGATACCCCGCTTGTTCACCTGGCGAGCCGCGCCCGACAGTGAGCCGTCGGTGGCGAGCGTCCACCGTCCGCGGCGCGGATCCCGCGCCGTGATCCCTCTGAGCGGACAGGTGGAGCAAGAGCATGCGCAGACTCCTCGTCGCGGCCGCGACGATATCCCTCGGCCTCGGACTCGGCCTTGAGGCGCCGGCCGTCGCGGCCCGGCCCGAAGGAACCGTGATCCCGGCCCGGGAGCACTACGGCGAGCAGTACATCGTGGTGCTCAAGGACGCCGGGGCGATCGCCGAGTCCTCGGCCCTCGCCCGGCGCTACGGCGGTGAGGTCCGCTCGACCTACAGCCGGGCGCTGCGCGGCTTCTCCGCGCGGAGCCTGACCGGGCAGCAGGCGCGGCGGCTGGCGGCCGATCCCGCGGTGGCCGCCGTCTACGAAGACGGCACCACGCGTGCCGCCGGTACGCAGTCCAACCCGACGTGGGGGCTGGACCGCATCGACCAGAAGGCCCTGCCCCTGAACAAGTCCTACACCTACCCGAACACCGGTGGGGGCGTCACCGCCTATGTCCTCGACAGCGGGATCAAGCCGGACAACCCCGAGTACGAAGGGCGGGCCTCGATCGGCAAGGACTTCGTCGGCAGCGGCGGCTCCGACTGCTTCGGCCACGGCACGCACGTCACGGGCACGATCGGCAGCCGGACTTACGGCGTGGCCAAGAAGGCGAAGCTCGTCGCCCTGAAGGTCATCGGCGGGACCTGCCAGGGCACCGGACCGGACTCCGCGACGGTGGACGCCATCGAGTGGGTGACGGCCAACGCCGTCAAGCCCGCCGTGGCGAACATGAGCCTGACCATGGACCAGGTCGGGGTCGGGGACGAGGCGCTCAAGCGGTCCGTCGCGGCCGGCGTCGTCTACGCGGTGGCCTCCGGTAACAGCGGCACCGACGCCTGCGGCACCAGCCCGGCGCGCGTACCGGAGGCCATCACGGTCAACGCCTCCGACAACACGGACACTCGCGCGTCCTTCTCGAACTACGGCCGCTGCACCGACCTCTTCGCCCCGGGCAACAACATCACCTCGCTCGGGCTCAACAACGGCAGTACGTCGAACATGAGCGGTACGTCGATGGCCACGCCGCACGTGGCCGGCGCGGCCGCGCTCTACCTGGCGGCCAACCCCGGAGCCACTCCGCAGGCGACACGGAACGCGTTGGTCGGGGGTGCCACCGACGGGGCGATCAAGAACGCCGGGAGCAACTCGCCCAACAAGCTGCTCAACGTGTCGTTCATCGGCGGCGGCACCCCGCCCGCGAAGTGCGGTGCGAAGTCGAACACCACTCCGGTGGCCATCCCCGACGCCGGGGAGGCGGTCTCCCGTTCGGTCACCCAGGAGGGCTGCGAGGGCAAGGCGCCGGCGGCACTGCCGGTGAAGGTGGACATCAGCCACAGCCACACCGCCGACCTGGCGGTCGAACTGGTCGGCCCGAGCGGCGCCGTCTTCATCCTGAGGAAGGCCGGCGGCGTCGGTTCGTCCTCGGGCATCCACACCACCTACACCGTGGACGCCTCGACGGAGCCCGCGAACGGCACCTGGACGCTGCGGGTGCGAGACGTCTACCGGTTCGACACCGGCACCCTCGACGCCTTCACCCTCGCCTTCTGATCCGTGGGACGGGTCCGGGGAGGCCGCGCCACGCGGCCTCCCCGGCAGAGCGGGGAGGCCACCCCGACAGGCGGCCTCCCCTTCGTCGTCCCTGCTGGACGGTGAGGGTGCAGGTCGCCGGTGGGGGCCGGCCGGATCCGACGGTCACGGTGAGCCTCGTGTTCGCCGTGCCGCTCGGGCCGGTTCCGGTCTCCGGGCCGGGCGGCCGGGCGGCCAGGAGACGACGTGCTGTCCGGCCGGCCGGCTCCGCTCGGGTCCCGTCAGCCCGACCGACCGAGCACACCACGCCCCGGCTCCCCTTCGCCCCACGCAGACCCGGCCACCGCCCCGGGCGGACTCCGGCCGGGCCCACGCGGGGGGGGGCCGTCTCCATCACTCCGAACGATGTCTCACCATGAGAGACAATGCGTATCACATTTTGACCAGCATCAGGGAATCCGTCCTAAGCTCCGGGGCATGACGCAGGGGGGCGGGAGCCTCCGGGCACTGGCTGAACAGCGGGCCGGACACCACTGCGCCGAGGCATCCGCGACGGGACGAAGGCAGCCGACCATGCAGGAAGACATAGAGCCCCCGGCCACCATGGACATCGGCCGCAAGCGCTGGCTGATGCTCGCGCTCGGCACCACGGCGCAGACCGCCGCGTGCGTCTTCGTCTACGGCGTCCCGTACCTGGTTCCGGCGCTGAGGACGGAGGATCACCTCTCGCTCGCACAGGCCGGCGGAGTCATCGCCGCGCCCACCCTCGGTCTGGTCGTCGCCCTCGTCGCCTGGGGAGCCGCAGCCGACCACTACGGGGAACGCGTCGTGCTCTTGAGCGGACTGACCCTGTCGGCCCTCGCCCTGCTCGCGGGCGTCTTCGTCCATGGACCGATGCCGCTGGGTGTCACGTTCTTCCTGGCCGGCGCCGCGGGCGCGTCGGTGTACGCGGCCAGCGGTCGCGTCGTGATGGGCTGGTTCGACCATCGCCGGCGCGGTCTGGCCATGGGCGTGCGGCAGACCTCCACCCCGCTGGGCATGGGCATCGCCGCCCTGTCCGTCCCGCTTCTCGCCGACCGGTGGGGGGTGCGGGGCGTGTTGCTCTTCACCACCGTCCTGACCGGCGCCGTCGCCCTCGCGGTGGCGCTGTACGTCAGCGATCCGCCGCGGCCCGCGAGGCCCGCCACCAACGCCTTCACCGGCAAACCGGCGTCCCCGTACCGGACACCGGCCCTGTGGCGCATCCACGGTGCCAGCGCCCTGCTGGTCTGGCCGCAGTTCACCATCAGCGCCTTCGGCCTGGTCTTCCTGATCGACGCGCTGGGCTGGAGCCCGGCCGGCGCCGGCCGGCTGATGGCGCTGGGCCAACTGCTGGGGGCGATGGCCCGGATCGGGGCGGGCACATGGTCCGACCGCGTCGGCAGCCGTCTGCGCCCGATGCGTCGACTGGCGACAGCGACCGCCGCGCTGACAGCCCTGCTCGCGCTCTGCGCCCACTGGCCCTCATGGCCCGCCGCCGTCGTCCTGGTCGTCGCCTGCGGTCTGGCCGGCAGCACCAACGGCCTGTCCTTCACCTCCACGGCGGAGCTGGCCGGGCCCCACTGGGCCGGCCGCGCACTGGGCGTCCAGAACACCGGTCAGAACCTGATCGCCTCGCTGACTCCGCCGCTCGCCGGGGCCCTGATCGGCACTTCGCACTACGCGGCGGCCTTCGCGCTGGCCACTGCCGTCGCCGCCGTCGCCCTCCTGGCCGTGCCGGCCGGCAGGCGCCCGGCGACACGTCCACCGGGACCGACGGGGACGCATTCCGGCAGCCGGCCGGGACCGCCCGCAGGATCCTGTCCCGGATGACCTCCGCCGACCAGCGGCGCGGCCCCGCTCCTGGGGCGTCGTCCTCGTCCCCCACGCGCGGACCGTTCCGCTCCTTGGGCGGACGGGTCCGTTGCCGGCCGGCGTCGGACCCGTTCAGTGCGTCCGCTCGCGGGCGTCCGGCGGTGACGAGGTCGAAGACTGTACGGACGGCGGAAGGGCGCTTGCCGGCGGGCCCGCGAGGCGTCGGGCGCGGCGAGGCGTCGGGCGCGGCCGAAGCCGGCGGAGGCCCGCCTCGGCCGGCCGCCGCTCCGCGCGCCGGATCCCTCGCCCGTGTGGAAGAACTCCTCCCGACCCCGGCCCCCGCCGCCCCGGCCCGGTAGTTGCCCGGTTCGGTGGTTGCCCGGTTCGGGGCGGAAGGGCCGGGGGTGCCGCTGGTTCCGGAAGTGTTCTGGGCAGCGGAGGGACGGGACGCGGGCGAGTGGTCCGGTGGTCTGGCGCTGCCGGTCCGTGTCCCTGACAGGCGTGGTGCGGACGGGCCCGCCTCTTTGGTGTCGAGAGCCGGCTCGCCGCTCGCCGGAGGACCGCCCAAGGCGTTGTCAGCGGTGGGTGGGATGATCCCCGGGGCGGGCGTGAGCACACTGGGATCTCGACTCGGGGGTGGCTCGAATGGGTGCTTGGCAGGAACTCTCGACGCTGGTGAAGGGGCGCCTGGAGGCCGCGTCGTCCAGTGAGCGGAGCGTTTTCGCGGCCGGCGTCGCGGAGCGGCTGATGAGCCGGCGCGAGGCCCTGCCTGAGGACGAACAGGCACCGTTCACCACGGGGCTGCGTCCGCTCCTGAACTCGGTCCGGGAGGGCGCCCTGGGCGATTCGACGGCGTTCGCCGCCGTCAACCGGGGTGTGGCCGAGTACATGCTCAGCGACTACTGCCACAACGACGGCCAGGACGGGCCCGACGACGCGGACGAGGCCGCCGCGGCCGCGGTTCTGTTCGCAGCGCATGCGTATCTCTTCGGGTGCGCGGACTTCGCCGTCTGGGCGAGCAGCCGGGCCGTGGACGCCGTCGACCAGCATCGTGAGTACCTCACCGAGCAGGAGGAGCAGGACCCTCCCGACCCGGACGAGGCACTGATCGCTGAGCTGCGGCGCCAGTTGCACGACCTCGACCTCATCGCCGCGCGTGCGGCGGAGCTGCGTCATGCGAAGTTCGGGCTGCCCATCGACGCGTCCATCCGGCTCCGTGTGGAGCTGCGCGCTCCTCTTTCCGGCCGGGAGTGACCGGGCGGTACCCGCGCAGGCGGGGGCCCGCGCCTTGTTCCCGGCCCGGCCGGGGGCGCGGCCGGGTCGCACCGCCGGCTCAGTGGGGTGCCGACGACCGGGACTCCCCCGGCCGGCTCGGTGACCATCTCGCCGGTCACGGCCCCAGGCCCGTCGCTTGCGGTCAGTTTGTCGCACCAGATGATCAGGCTGTGGACTACATTGTGAGGATGACTACCGGGACGGCATCGCGCCACACACGGATGGGCGACCCGGTGCTGCCCTGAGCGCCGAACGGGCCACTGCGGGCCCGCCGTTCGATCGGGGATCCCGCGCGGCCGCGCGGGCTCCGCCTCCTTCGGGTTGATCACAGGCTCGACACATCAACCACGACAGGAGAGTTCATGCCCACCAGGACACTGCGGATCCCCACCGCGGACGGCCGGGCCGACGCGTTCGCCGCCTTCCCCGACCGTGGCGAACGGCACCCGGGGGTGCTGATGTACGCGGACGGCTTCGGCATCCGGCCCGTGCTGCGGGAGATGGCCCTCGAACTGGCCGGGCACGGGTACTACGTGCTCGTCCCCAACCTCTTCTACCGGCACGGCCCGGCACCGGTGATCGAGCTGCCCGGGCACATCGGAGAAGAGGCCCGACCCGCGATCTTCGCCCGGCTGATGCCGTTGATCGAGGCGCACACCGCCGACCGTGTTCTGAGCGACGCCGACGCCTACGTCAGGTTCCTCACCGCCCAGCCCGAGGTCGGCGCCGGCCCGGTCGCGGTGACGGGCTACTGCATCGGCGGTCTCCTGGCGATGCGCACCGCCGCCGCCCACCCCGGCCAGGTGGCCGCCGTCGCCGCATTCCACGGCCCCGTGGGCGCCGATGGGCCCGGCCTGTTCTCCGGACTCACCGCCCAAGTCCACCTCGGCCACGCCGAGGGCGACATGACGACCGAGGCCCTCGGCGAGCTCAACCAGGCTCTCAGTGCCGCGGGTGTCAGCCACACCTCCGAGATCTACCCCGGCACGATCCATGGCTTCACCATGTCCGACACCGACGCTTTCAGCGCCTCCGGGCTGCAGCGCCACTGGGACCGTCTGCTCCCTCTCTTGGACCGCGCTCTGACCAACCGCTGAGGTTCCGGCTCGGGACCAGGCCTGAAGTACGCAACTGCCGCCTGGGGCCGCGCGCCCATCGAGAACGGCCGGTGCTCCACCGTGGCCGCAGGGCCGCCCCCCGCCGGCGCGGGGGCGGCCGACGAAGGCGCGGGGCCCCGGCCGCTCGCGCCCCGGCACGTCCGCCGGCGCGCGGGAGCCCGGATCGAGGAACCGGCGGGGTCCGGCATCAGTCCGGCGGGGCACTCGTCTCGGCCGCCCGGGGGAAAGCCGGGTGGAGACCGGGATACGCGCGGATCAGACGCTGGATCGCGATGTCCGCCGGCGCTCCGTTCCTCGGCCCCCTGCTTCCGATCCGGCCCCGGCGGTCGATGCCCGCCGTCGGCCGGGGGCCGCTCAGGCGAGCAGATGCCGCCAGCGGCCGGCCGACTCCACCGGATCCACGCCGGTCCGCTCCAGCCGGGCCTTCGCCGCCCGGACCGACGGCTCCGGGCACATGGCCGGCCGGCCGGAGCCCGCGTCGTACGACACGGCGGCCCGCCCGGCCGGCTCGGGGACGACGGCCCGAAGGCACCCCTTGCCCTCCTGATCGCTGCCGAGTTCAGGAGTCTTCGACCGGCCCGGCCCGATCCCATCCGGGCGCCCGCACCTCGATCGTGAGACCTTCCGGCCCGACCTCCTCACCGCAGGTCCGGCACGTCGACGACGCCAGATCGAGGTCGTGCTCGGCGCCGGGCCCGCCGCGGTGGCGGAAGACGACCGGCGGAGTGTCCACCGCCCAGCGATCACCCCAGGTCAGCAGCGCGTGCAGGACCGGTGCGAGATCGCGGCCGGCCTCCGTGAGGTGGTATTCGAAGCGCGGTGGGCGCTCGCTGTAGGCGCGGCGCTCGACCACGCCCGCCTCTTCCAGGGCGCGCAGTCTGGCGGCGAGGCGGTCGCGGGGGGCGCCTGTGTTGCGGACGATCCGGTCGAAGCGCTGGTTGCCGTAGAAGATCTCACGGATCGCCAGAAGGGCCCAGCGTTCGCCGACCAGGTGCAGCGCGGCGGCCACGGAGCACGGCCGGGCGGGCACCTCGGGGTGCGGAACCGACTTCTCGCCCTGCTTCGGGTTCGGGGTCACATCTCCATCATCCCTCGCGTCCGTTGTGTTTTCAAACCCACACGGCTAGCCTCCGGTCCATGAGAGTTGGAATTTCAAACCCACACAGAGCGTCCCGAGCCGTGTTCGCGACGGTCGCGGCCGCGGTCTTCATGTCGAACCTCGACCTCTTCATCGTCAACGTGGCTCTCCCGGCGATGGGCCGCTCGTTCGGCGGCAGCGATCTCGGCTCCCTCTCCTGGGTACTCAACGGCTACGCGATCGTTTTCGCGGCGCTCCTCGTGGTCGCCGGCCGCGTCGCGGACCGCTCCGGCCACAAGCCCGTCTTCCTGGCCGGACTGGCGGTGTTCACCCTCGCCTCGGTCGGCTGCGCACTCGCTCCGAACGTCGGGACACTGGTCGCGGCGCGGCTCGTGCAGGCCGCCGGCGCCGCGCTGGTGATGCCGACGTCGCTCGCGCTGCTGCTCGACACGACGGCACCCGAGCGGCGCGCCGGAGCGGTGCGGGCCTGGGCGTCGCTCGGCGGGATCGCCGCCGGGCTCGGGCCGGTGGCCGGCGGGCTGCTGGTCGAGGCCGGATGGCGCTGGGTGTTCCTCGTCAACGTGCCGGTGGGGATCGCGGCGTTCGCGCTCGGTGTCAAGGTGCTGCCGTCGCCCGGACGCGTCGGGACGCCGAAGAGCCCGCTGCCCGACCTGTTCGGCGCCGTCCTGCTCACCGGTTCGATCGCGACGCTCGCGCTGGGCCTGGTCAAGGCTCCCGACTGGGGGTGGACGAGCGCCGGCACCGTGGGCGGCCTGGCTGCCGCGGTGCTGCTCGGCGCCTGGTTCGTCCTGCGTTCGGCCCGTCACCCGGTGCCGATCGTCGAGCTGCCGCTGCTGCGTGTTCCGGCGTTCGCCTCCGCCGCGGCCGCCCTGACGCTGTTCACCGTCGCGTTCGCCGGAATGCTGCTCGGCGCGGTGCTGTGGTGCCAGGGCGTGTGGGGCTATTCGGCTCTGCGCACCGGCCTCGCCATCGCGCCGGGACCCCTGCTGGTGCCGGCGGTCGCGTTGCTGCTCGGGCCCGCCGTCGCCAGATGGGGTGCGGGCCGCGCCGCGCTGGCGGGATCCGTCGTGTTCGCGGCCGGCACCCTGTGGTGGGCCGCGACACTCGGCACCGGCTCGGCCTACGCGGCCTCGCTCCTGCCCGGCATGGTGCTGACCGGCCTCGGCGTCGGCATGACACTCCCGGTCCTGACCGGGGCGTCGGCGGCCGCCCTGCCGCCGGCCCGCTTCGCCACCGGCTCGGCCATCACCTCGATGGGCCGCCAGATCGGCGCGGTCCTCGGCGTCGCGATCCTGGTCGGCATCCTCGACACCCCGGCCCCCGGACACGCTGTCGCCGCGTTCCGGCACGGCTGGTACGCGCTCGCCGCGGCCTCCCTCCTGGCCGCGTGCGCGACGGTCCCGCTCCTCCGCGAGCCGCGACCGGCCGCCGCCAGGGCGACCGGCGCCGCGGACGCCGTGAAGGCCGGCGCCGCCTGAGAAGTGAGTCCCGTCCCTCGCTGAACGGACAGGAGTCCCAGTCGCCCGAGGTGCCGTGCTCTCATGAGCGCGGCGCCTGAGGCCGGGTGGCCGGGATCCCGGTGGCCCCGGACCCACGGCGAACCGAGGGGCCGTGGTCGATGGCGCCGACCGCACCGCCCGCCGCCTCCGGGCCAGTTGCCTGCCGGAGCCCGGTCGGGCCGGCCGCCGGGAGGAGGCCGTCGGGTAGTCGTCAGGCGCCTTCATGGGGTCGGTGCCGGCGCCTGTCCCCCTGAGCCGGGCGAGCCGGGCGTTCCCACGGGGTCGGCCGCGAAATGCCGCAGTTCCAGCGCTTTGGCGAAGAAGTGTTCTATCGCCTCGGCGAAACGGGGTGCCTGCTCGCTCCTGGGGAACATCTCCACATGGTGTTCGAGGGACGCCCAGCCGACCCGCAGGAGGTAGGCGCCGGGCGTCTCGACGTCGCGGTGAAGCTCGACCGAGCGGCATCCCTCGGCCGACTCGAGTATCGGCGCGGCGGCGCGCAGCGCTTGTTCGAACTGCTCCTCGCGGCCCGAGGTGATGTACAGATACGCGTTCTCGTAGATCATCGGGGGTCCTTCCGGACGGGGTCAGCGGACCTTCTTGATGCGGGTGACGGTGAGGAGCGCCAGCAGGCCGACGGCCATGGTGAACAGGTAGAGGGCGGTGCAGTTGTGTCCTCGGCCGATGGCGAGGAGGAGAGGGGCGAGCGCGGGGCCGATGGACTGCGGCAGGACGTCGGCGCTGTTGATGACACCGAGGTCCTTGCCCAGATCGTCGGAGCTGGGCAGGACTTCGGTCGCCAGGGCCATGTCGACGGCGAAGTAGAAGCCGATGCCGATGCCGATGCCGATGCCGAGCAGAGTCTGCGGGGCGGACGACCCCCCGCGGCGGTCGCGGAAGTGCGGTGGCGGCGACGGGGCCGCCCCTTCGGCGCCGCCGGGCGGCGGAGGCCCGCGGGCGCCGCCCGCTCCCTTTTCGTCCCCTTGACGATATGCAGGTGGCGCCCTTATCGTCGCGGTGACGACATCGAGGGGATCCACCATGGCCGACATCACCCGGCGCTTCGGCTGGCGCCATCTGCGCTCCGCGCCCACCGCCCACATCCGCCACCACAAGCGCGGCCGGCTCACCCATGACGGCCGGGGCCTCAGCTTCTGGTACCGGTCGCTGTCGGCGGCGCTCTCCGAGGTGCCGGTCGACGACCGGGAACTGGCCATGGCCTTCCACGCCCGTACGGCCGACTTCCAGGACGTCACCGTGCAGGCCACCGTCACCTACCGGATCAGCGACCCGGCCCAGGCGGCGGACCGGCTCGACTTCTCCGTGGACCCCGACACCGGGAGCTGGCGCGGCGCGCCCCTGGAACAGATCGCCACCCTCCTCACCGAGACCGCCCAGCAGCACACGCTGGACGTGCTGGCCCGCACCCCGCTGGCCACCGCCCTGGTGGACGGCGTCGCCGCCGTACGGGAGCGGGTCGCCACCGGCCTGGCCGCCGAGCCCCGGCTGCCGGCCACCGGCATCGACGTGGTGGCCGTGCGCGTCGTCGCGATCCGCCCCGAGGCCGAGGTGGAGCGTGCCCTGCGCACCCCGGCCCGCGAGCAGATCCAGCAGGAGGCGGACCGGGCCACCTACGAACGGCGGGCCGTCGCCGTCGAGCGGGAGCGCGCCATCGCCGAGAACGAGCTGGCCAGCCAGATCGAACTGGCGCGCCGCGAAGAGCAGTTGGTCGACCAGCGCGGCACCAACACCCGCCGCGAGGCCGAGGAGCAGGCGGCGGCCGACGGTGTACGGACCGAGGCCGAGGCGGCCCGCAAGGTCCGCCTGGCCCGCGCGGAAGCCGAAGCGGCGCGCGAGACGGGTACCGCGCGCGCCGAGGCCCAGGCGGCCTGGCTGCGGGTGCACGGCGAGGCCGACCCGGCCACGCTGCACGCCCTGGCGGCGGCCCACCTGGCGGAGAACCTGCCGCGGATCGAGAGCGTCACCCTCTCCCCCGACGTCCTCACCGGGCTCCTCACCCGGCTCGGGCGCCCGCACGGTGGGGCGGACGCGTGAGCCTGGCCCCGCGGGCCGTGCTCGTACACCGCAGGACCGAGTACGAGGAACTCCTCGCCCGGCACGGAACACACGGGCAGGCCGCGTTCTTCCTCTCCACCCGGGGCCGCACGATCGACGAGGTGGTCCGCCGCCACGACCGCAACCGGCGGGCGCTGCGGGACGTGGCGGCGGCGGTGCCGCTCACCTGGCGCAGCTCCCGGGTGGAGCGGGCGGACCTGGACCGCTTTCTGTTCGCCCCGCAGGACGTCGTGGTCGTGGTCGGCCAGGACGGGCTGGTCGCCAACACCGCCAAGTACCTCTCCGGGCAGCCGGTGGTGGGCGTCGACACCGACCCCGGGCGCAACCCGGGCGTACTGGTCCGCCATCGTCCGGCCGACACGGCCGCCCTGCTGCGCGCCGCGACCGCCGCCGGGGGCCGGGCGGAGGAACTGACCATGGTCCAGGCCGTCGCCGACGACAGCCAGCGCCTCCTCGCGCTGAACGAGATCTATCTGGGCCCGCCCGGTCACCAGACGGCCCGCTATCGTCTGGACGCCGACGGCGGGAGCGGCCCGGGCGAGGCCCAGGCCTCCTCCGGAATACTGGTCGGCACCGGCACCGGCGCCACCGGCTGGCTCCGCTCCCTGTGGCTGGAGCGCCACAGCACCACTCCGCTGCCCGCGCCGTGCGACCCACGCCTCCTGTGGTTCGTCCGCGAGGCCTGGCCCTCTCCCGCGACCGGCACATCGAGGACCGCCGGCGGACTGGAACGGGGGCAGGAGCTGCGGCTGACCGTCGAGTCGGACCGGATCGTGGCCTTCGGGGACGGGATGGAGGCCGACGCCCTGGAGCTGACCTGGGGGCAGAGCGTACGCCTGGGCATCGCGGCCACCTCACTGCGCCTGGTGACCTGACCACCACCCGGCCGGCCCCGGCGCCGCATCGCGACGACACCCCGGTGGGGCGGAATATCCGGACGGATATAGTTGCTATATGCACCGAACGGGTCTCGATCCGCCGGCCGGAAGACCGTGAGGCCCGCCCCTTCCCTGGAGCAGACACCATGACGAACCACCCCTCCCCCGCCGATGTCGTCGCCCGGCTGCGTGCCGTTTTCGGTACCGGGCGCACCAGGACGGTGTCCTGGCGCACCGGGCAGCTGGAAGCCCTGCGCGGCATGCTGACCGAGCGCGGGGACGACCTGGCCGCCGCCCTGCGCGCCGATCTCGGCAAGGGCCGGGCGGAGGCGTACCGCACCGAGATCGACTTCACCATCCGGGAGATCGACCACACCCTGGAGCACCTGGACGAGTGGCTGCGGCCGCGGCCGGCGGCCGTGCCGGAGCGGCTGGGCGGCTCCGTCGCCCACACCGTGCTGGACCCGCTCGGTGTGGTCCTGGTGATCGCCCCGTGGAATTACCCGGTGCAGCTGCTGCTGGCCCCGGTGGTGGGCGCGCTGGCGGCCGGCAACTGCGTGGTGGCCAAGCCCAGCGAACTGGCGCCGGCCACCTCACGCGCCCTCGCGGACCTGCTGCCGCGCTACCTCGACGCCGACGCGGTGGCCGTGGTGGAGGGCGCGGTGCCCGAGACCACCGCCCTGCTGGAGCAGCGCTTCGACCACATCTTCTACACCGGCAACGGCACGGTCGGCCGGATCGTGATGCGGGCCGCCGCCGAGCACCTCACGCCGGTGACCCTGGAGCTGGGCGGCAAGTCACCCGCGTTCGTGGACCGGGACACCGACCTGGCGGTGGTGGCGGCCCGGCTGGCCGCGACGAAGTTCATGAACGCCGGCCAGACCTGCGTCGCCCCCGACTACGTCCTGACCGACCCCGAGACGGCCCGCGCGCTGGAGAAGGAACTGGCATCGGCGGTGCGCGAGTTGTACGGGGAGGACCCGGCGGCCTGCCCGGAGTACGGGCGGATCGTCAATGAGCGGCACTTCGACCGGCTGGCGGGACTGCTCGGCTCGGGCCGCACGGTCACCGGTGGCACGCACCAGCGGGACACGCGCTACATCGCCCCGACCGTGCTGGCCGGGGTGGCGGCGGACTCGCCCGTGATGCGGGAGGAGATCTTCGGGCCGATCCTGCCCCTGGTCGAGGTGGCGGACCTCGACGCGGCCATCGCCTTCATCCGCGAGCGCGACAAGCCGCTGGCCCTGTACGCCTTCACCGAGTCGGACACCACGCGTCAGCGCCTGACCGCCGAGACGTCCTCGGGCGGTCTCACCTTCGGCCTGCCCGTGGCGCATCTGACCGTTCCCGACCTCCCGTTCGGCGGTGTCGGGGAGAGCGGCATGGGCCGTTACCACGGCCACTACTCGCTGGAGACCTTCAGCCACCGCAAGGCGGTGCTGGACACCCCGATGGCCTGAGGCACCCCCGCCGTGGCCATCACCGCCCCCGCCCCCGCGCGTTTGCGCCGGGGCGGGGGCGGTGTGCGACAGTGGTGCGCCCGGCAGGCGCGGCCCTGCCCCACCCTTGTCCTACCGTCCGCGCCCCGGACGTACCGTCCGCGCCCGCGCGTGTGACCGGTCGTCACCTTGCTTCCGCCCGTCCTTCCCCTCTCAGAGCCCGCCCGTCCCGTCCTTCCCCTCTCAGAGCCCGCCCGTCCCTTCCTTCCCCTCTCAGAGCCCGCCCGTCCCTTCCTTCCCCTCTCAGAGAGTGATGCAGGCAACGACGCTCCTTCCCCCGACCGCCGGCCTCTTCGACCAGGGCCTGGAGTCGCGCACCGGCTCCGCCCTGCTGCGCTTCGGTGCCGCGCGGCACCGCCCGGCCGACCGGTACAGCTGGTCCGCCGACGGTGCCGCCGCCTGGCTCGACGGCGCGCGCGGTCATCTGTGGAGCGTCGGCGCTCCGCACGCCGCCGCCGGACTCGTGCTGCGCGCCGCGCACGGACTGCCCGGCACCGTACGGGAGTTCACCGGCCCCGGTGGCACCGACTCCCTGGTCGCCAGGCATCTGCCGGTGACCGACGCCGTCGAGTGGGTCTTCCGCTGGACCCTGGAGGAGCCGGCCGTCCAGCGGGGCGAGGAGCGGGTGACCGCGCTCGACGGGTCCCACCACGAGGAGCTCCGCGCCTTTCTCGGGAGGCACAGCCCGGCCCACTCGACCGGCCCCGGTTCCCATGACGTCAGCCTCTGGGCCGGGATCCGCGACGGCGCCGACGGACGGCTGGTGGCCTGCGGCGCCCTGAGCAGCCTGCGGGACAGCGGCGCTCCGCTGATGGCGTCCGTCGCCACCGACGCCGCGCTGCGCGGCCAGGGACTGGGCGCCGCGCTGACCGCCTGGCTGACCCGTACCGCCGTACGCCGGTACGGCTTCTGCACGCTGTGGCAGCTCACTCACAACGCCCCGGCCGAACGCCTCTACACCCGCCTCGGGTACCGCAACGAGGACCCCTGCGTGGCCGCCCGTATCGCCGTCGTGTCCTGAGTCGCGCCCGCCGGGAGGGGCGCCGGGCGCGGGAGTGGTCCCCGGGGGAGCGGGGTGGTGGGTCCGGGTTGGTAGATTCTCATGATCATCCGTGGGTGTCCGCAGGGACGCCTGCGGATTTCGTGAGGTCTTCGGCCTCCGACTTCCGACCACCGACCCCGACCGACAAGGACAGGGACCATGACTTCTCCCCGGTTCGGCCGTTTACGCCGTCTCGCGACCGCCGCTGCGCTGTGCGCGCTGATCGGCCCGGCGCTGCCCGCCGCTCCGGCGGCGGCTCTGCCCCCGGCGCCGCCGGTCCAGGCCCCGGTGCCGGAACCGGCGCCGCATCTGGACGCCGTCGAGAGCGTCCTGCGGGACGTCTCCCCGGGTCTGGAGGGTCAGGTCTGGGAGCGCACCGGCGGCAACGCGCTGGACACCGGTGGCGGGGGCGCGTCCGACTGGCTGTTGCAGACACCGGGGTGCTGGGGGGACGCCGGCTGCGCCGACCGCCCCGGCAGCCGGCAGCTGCTGGCCAGGATGACCGAGAACATCTCCCGCGCCACCACCAGCGTCGACATATCCACGCTGGCGCCCTTCCCGGACGGGGCGTTCCAGGACGCGATCGTCGCGGGGCTGAAGCAGTCGGTCGCCGCGGGCCACAGACTCTCGGTGCGCGTCCTGGCGGGGGCCGCGCCGATCTACCACCTGAACGTGCTGCCCTCGGCCTACCGCGACCAGCTGCGGGCCGGGCTCGGTGAGGCCGCCGGCAGTGTGACACTGAATGTCGCGACGATGACGACCTCGAAGACCGGTCTGTCCTGGAACCACTCCAAACTCCTCGTGGTGGACGGCCAGTCGGTGATCACCGGCGGCATCAACGGCTGGAAGAACGACTACCTCACCACCACCCACCCCGTCTCCGACGCCGACCTGGCGCTGAGCGGCCCCGCGGCCCGCTCGGCGAGCCGCTATCTCGACCGGCTGTGGTCCTGGACCTGCGAACGCGCCCACCGCGTCACCGAAGTCTGGTTCGCCGCCTCCCCCGGCGCCGGCTGCCTGGCCTCGCTGGAGAAGGCCCTCCCCCCGCTCGCCGCGACCGGGAACGTTCCCGTGATCGCCGTGGGCGGACTGGGAGTCGGGGTGCAGAGCGCCGACCCCTCCTCGTCGTACCGGCCGGCCCTGTCCACGACGGCCCCCGCGTCCGACACCACCTGTCTGGTCGGGCTGCACGACCACACCAACACCGACCGCGACTACGACACCGTCAACCCCGAGGAGAGCGCCCTCCGGGCACTCGTCGGCAGCGCGCGGAGTCACATCGAGATCTCCCAGCAGGATCTCCACGCCACCTGTCCCCCACTGCCGCGCTACGACGTCCGCCTGTACGACACACTCGCGGCCAGGATGGCGGCCGGGGTGAAGGTGCGCATCGTGGTCAGCGACCCCGCCAACCGCGGGGCGATCGGCAGCGGCGGCTACTCGCAGATCACCTCCCTCAAGGAGATCAGCGACGCCCTGCGCAACCGCCTGGCCCTCACCACCAAGAGTGTGCCGCGGGCCGAAGCGGTGATGTGCGCCACCCTGCAACTCGCCACCGCCCGGCACTCCGGCAGTGCCACCTGGGCCGACGGCCACCCCTACGCCCAGCACCACAAACTCGTCTCCGTGGACGGGTCGGCCTTCTACCTCGGGTCGAAGAACCTCTACCCGTCCTGGCTGCAGGACTACGGCTACATCGTGGAGAGCCCGGCGGCGGCGGCCCAGCTCGCGGACGCGCTGCTCGCCCCGCAGTGGGCCCACTCCCGCGCGACGGCCACCTACGACCACACCCGGGCGGCCTGCCCGCTCCCGGGCGGAGCCCCGGGAGGAGTGTGAGCGGACCGGCCACCTGAGCCGGCCGGGGGCGGGGCGGACTCTTCCCCGCCCCCGGCCGGCGGTCAGGAGAGGTCCAGCCGTACGCGGTAGTCCGTGAGCCAGGTGTTGAGGTCCAGGACGAGTTCGGCGGCGTAGCGCATGTCCTTGGCATCGGTCCCGGGCGCGAGGGCCCGGCGGACGGCGGCCCGGTCCAGCACGGTGTGCACGGGCGCCGCGCGGTCGTGGGCGAGCTCGGTGAGAGCGGTGCGCAGGGCACGGGTGTACCGGGGGTCCCGGACGGTGGGATAGGGGTTCTTGGGGCGCCGGAGGACGGCCTCGGGCAGCAGGTCGGCCACGGCGGCGCGCAGCAGGCTCTTCTCCCGCCCGTCGGAGGTCTTCATGCTCCAGGGGGCGCCGAAGACGTACTGGACGAGTTCGTGGTCGCAAAAGGGGACGCGCACTTCGAGGCCGGTGGCCATGCTCATGCGGTCCTTGCGGTCGAGCAGCAGTGGGAGGAAGCGCGTCAGGTGCAGATGGCCGACCTCCCGCATGCGGTGTTCCAGGGCGTCGGTCCGGCCCGGGTGCGCCACCCCGGCCAGCGCCTGCCGGTAGCGGTCGCGCCGGTAGGCCGGCAGGTCGAGCGCGCCGACCAGGGCGGGATCCAGCAGACGGGTGGAGAGGGGCGCGTCACCGAGGCCCGCCTGTGTGTAGACGTCCATGGCCGCGAGCCAGGGAAAGGTGTCGGCCCGGGCGGTCCGCGGGTCGTGGAACCAGAAGTAGCCGCCGAAGAGTTCGTCGGCGCCCTCGCCGGACAGGGCCACGGTGGCGTGGGCGCGTACGGCCCGGAAGAGCAGCAGCGCGGAGATGTCGAAGTCCCCGAGGCCGGAGGGCAGATCACGGGCGTGCAGCGCGGCACGGCGGTTGGCCTGGTTCATCAGGCCGGGAGTGGCCAGGGCGATGTCGGTGTGGTCGGTGCCCACATGACCGGCCAGGGCCCGGGCGTAGGGGCGGTCGGACTCGACATGCATCAGGTCGGGGGTGAAGTCCCGCTCGTGGTGGTCGAAGGCGACGGAGAAGGAACGCAGCCGCGCACGGCCCGGCCGGCGGGCGGCCAGGGCGGTGATGGCGCTGGAGTCCAGGCCGCCCGAGAGCAGGGAGCAGAGTGGCACGTCCGCGACGGTCTGGCGGGCCAGGACGGTTTCCAGCATGCCGCGCACCGTGGAGACGGTGGTCTTCAGGTCGTCGGTGTGCTCATGGGCCCGCAGCTGCCAGTAGCGGCTCTCGCTGATGCCCTGGCGGCCGGCCGTGAGGACGTGGCCGGGACGGACTTCGCGCATTCCGCTGTAGACGGCGTGGCCGGGGGTCCCGGTCAGGGACAGCAGTTCCCGCAGTCCGTCGGTGCCCACCGCCGCGTCGACGGCCGGGTGGGCGAGCAGCGCCTTGGGTTCGGAGGCGAAGAGCACGCCGGTACCGGTCGGGTGGTAGTAGAGGGGTTTGACGCCCAGGCGGTCGCGCACCAGCAGCAGTCGCTCGCTGCGCGCGTCCCACACCGCCAGGGCGTACATGCCGTTGAGGCGGGTGGCGAAGGCCGGCCCCCATTCGAGGTAGGCGCGCAGAACGACCTCGGTGTCGCCGGCGCTTTCGAACCGGTGGCCGCGGCCCTGGAGTTCGTACCGCAGTTCGCGGTAGTTGTAGACCTCTCCGCTGTGGACCAGGACGGCCAGGGTGCGGCCGTTCTCGGTGGCGCTCTTCGGCTGGCCGCCGCCCGGCGGGTCGATGACGACCAGGCGCCGGTGGCCCAGCGCGGCGTGCGGGCCGGTCCACAGGCCCTCGGCGTCCGGGCCGCGGCCGGCCAGGGTGGCGGTCATGGTGGTCAGGGCCGCGCGCGCCGCCGGGGTGGTCAGGTCCTGCTCGTGGTCGACCCATCCGGTGATTCCACACATGGCGTGCTCCTTGGCTGGGCTGGGCGGGCGGCCGGCGGCCGGACCGGAGCCCGGTACGGGGCCGACGGCCGGCGGCAAGTACGGTTCGCGGGGCCGGCGGCCGGGCGCGTGGATCAGGCCCGGGTGAGGACGAGTGCGGCGTTCTGGCCGCCGAAACCGAAGGAGTTGCTCAGGACCGCCCGCACGGTCCGCCTCCGGGGTGTGCCGGCGACGACATCGAGGTCGATGCGCGGATCGAGGCGCGTGAAGTTGGCGACGGGCGGCAGCAGTTGGTGCTGGAGAGTCAGCACGGCGCAGGCCGCCTCGATGGCTCCGGCGGCACCGATCCCGTGTCCCAGGGACCCCTTGTTGGCGGTGACCGGTGGCGGCTCGGCGAAGATCCGGCACAGGGCCCGGGCCTCGTACAGGTCGTTGAGCTCGGTGGAGGAACCGTGCGCGTTGACGTGGTCGATGTCGCAGGGGCGCAGGCCGGCTTCGGCCAGGGCGGCGCCGATCGCGGCGGAGGCGCCGCCGCCCCGGGGGTCGGGGGTGGTGGGGTGGTGGGCGTCGGCGGAGGCGCCGTAGCCGGACAGCCAGGCCCGTACGGCGGCCCGGCGGCCCCGGGCGTGTTCGGCGCTCTCCAGGACCAGCACCGCCGCCCCCTCTCCCAGCACGAACCCGTCGCGGTCCGCGTCGAAGGGACGGGAGGCTCCCGAGGGACCGTGGCGGCCTCGGGAGAGGACGGACATCCGGGCGAAACACACGGCGGCCATCTGTGACGCGCGGGGTGATTCGGCCCCGCCGGCCAGGACCACGTCGCAGCGGCCGCTGGCCAGCAGGTCCTTGGCGACACCCAGGGCCGTGGCACCGGAGGCGCAGGCGGTGGAGACGGACAGGTTGGGGCCGGTGACACCCAGGTCGAGAGCGATCTCACCGGCTGCCATGTTGGGGATGGAGCGCGGGAGAGCGAGCGGGGACACGGCACGCAGCCTGCCGTGCAGAAGCTTCTCCGCCTCACCGGGCCAGTGCTCCATGCCGGCGGTGCCGACGCCCATGACGACACCGACGCGCGGGGCGTCCCACCCGCCGGGGGCCAGTCCGGAGTCGGTGACCGCCATGCGGGCCGCCGCCACCGCCAGTTGGATGAACCGGTTGGTGCGCCACGCGATGTTCCTGAGGCCCGCCGGGTCGAAGTCCGGTACCCGGCAGGAGAAGTCGACGGGCATCCCGGCCAGGGCGGGGTCGTGGGCCGCGGTCGACTCGGCCCGGCACAGACACTCCCACAGGGCCCGGGCGCCGGTACCGGCCGGGGTCAGCAGCCCCATCCCGGTCACCGCCGCGGCCCGGCTCACGAGTGCGCTCCTTCGCCGGACGGGCCGGACTTCCCCACCGGCGACTGGGCCCGTTCGAGGACCGCGCAGATGTCGGCGAGAGTGGAGGAGGTGCCGAGCTCCGCCTCGGCGGCCTCCGGCAGTTCGACACCCCGCTCGTCCTCGTAGCGGGTCACCAGCTCCAGCAGCGCCAGGGAGTCCAGTCCCAGCGCTTCGATGGTCGTGTCGGGGGTGGCGGCTCCGGGCTCGACGTCGAAGACCCGCTCCAACTCGCTCACCAGGTGCGGGAAGAGGTTACTGGTCATGTGCTGCTCCTCGGGGGTGGAGGACCGGACAGGTCGGGGCCGCGCCCCCGCCCGGTGCGGTGTCTTCGGCCGGGGCCGGGTCACCGGACGACGGGTGGGGGGCGGTCGCCGTCCGGCGCGGGGGCCAGTCGACCGGCAGGCGGCGCAGACCGCGTACGACGACGTTGTTCTGGTAGTCGCGCGGCGCCTCGCGCAGCCGCGGCGGCCGCCCGGCCAGGACCGACAGGGCGGTACGCGCGGTCAGCCGGGCCAGGGCCGCTCCCAGACAGAAGTGCGCGCCGGCCCCGAGAGCCAGGTGGCGTGCCGCCCGGCTCCCACCGTCCCTCGGCAGATGGCGCCGGGGCCGGAAGGCGTGCGGGGCATCGAAGACGTCCGGGTCGCGGTTGGCCGCGGCCAGCAGGGGCAGCACAACGGTGCCGCGCGCCGCCGGGACGCCCCGCAGCACCACATCGCACAGCGCGGCGCGGGGAGCGACCTGCACGGGAGAGTGGAGCCGCAGCACCTCCTCCACCACCGCGTCCACCAGCGCCGGGTCGCGGGCCAGCGCCCACAGCCGCCCGGAACGGTCGCCGCTCAGCTGCGCCACCGCGTGCGAGAGCAGACTGACCGTGGTGTCGTACCCGGCGCTCAGCAGCAGACCACAGGTGGTCACGGCCTCGCGGATGTCGGCCGGAGGACCGTCCGGCGGGCGCAGCAGAGTGCTCAGCAGACCGTCCTGCTCCGCCGGCCCACGGGGCCGGGCGGCCTGGCGGTGGAAGAACCGCACCAGCCGGAAGCGGGCCCGGGCGACGGCCGGTTCGTCGAGAACGCGGGCCGGATGGTCGAGACCCTGGACGACCAGCCGGGCATCGCGCCGGAAGGCCTTCCGCTCCTGGTCGGGCACCCCCAGCACCTCGCTCATGACCGCCATCGCCAAGGGCTCGGCGACGCCGGCGACGAAGTCGCCGGGGCCGTCCGGGCACCCATGGACCAGCTCACGGCTGTGCCGGGTGACGCGCTCGGCCAGCACCCGCACCCGGCGTCCGCTGAAGTACCGCGCGACCTGCCCCCGCAGCCGGGTGTGCGCGGGGGCGTCGAGCTGGAGGAAGGACCGCGCCGGCAGCCCGAGCAGAGAGGTCTCGTACAGCTCGCCGGCGCCATGGCCGAACCGCGCGTCGCCCAGCACCTCGGCGCAGGCGGCGTGTCCCAGGACGGCCAGGGCACCGCCGGGCAGCCGGTGCACGGACCGGGCGCGCATCGCGGGTGTCAGGCACCGGTTCGGGTCGGCCAGAAATCCGGGGTCCTCCACACTCGTCCCGAGAAACAGCGCCAGTTCACGCACCGCCGCGCGGACCGGTTCGCCATCTGCCACAGCCACAAGTCCTCCGCACCTACGTCATGGGAAAGGGATAACCGCCGCAGAACAGGGGTAGTTCGGGAAAACCGGCCCCAGGACGCGAGAAGGGGAAACATCCGTGAAAGCGTTCATTCACCACAAAGCGTTCATTCACCACGTGGAAGTTCGCTGGTCCGACGTGAACGCCTTCGGAGTGGTCGGCGACGCCACGATCGCCGCTTATGTCGAGGAGGCGCGAGGCGCCCTGGTCAGAGAACTCGCGGAATCGCCGGCCCCCGGGGCGCCGGACGCGCCCCAGACGATCCACCTCACGCTGCGCCAGCGCATTCGCTACTACCGGCTCGTCCGTTGGCAGTCCGCGCCGCTGCGCGTATCCCTCCGAGTTCTGCGGATCCGGCCGTCGTCTGTCGAGTTGCACGGAATCGTCGGCGAGGAGAAAACACCCTTCGCCGAGGCGTACGTCCTGTCCGGCTGCTGGAGCCCGGCACGCCGGAGGCCCCATCTGATGAATTCGGCGCAGCGGGCCCTGCTGGAAAGCTATTGCGAAACCACTCCGGGCGGGAGCCGCGCCGGTTGAACCGGGCCCGCCGAGACAGACATTCCCCGGTCCGTGCCGCCCTATGACACCACCCGGCGGTTTCACCTGGAGGAGGCAGGCGCGGGACGCGGGTTCGATCTCCCGGACGCATGCTGCCGAGTCTGGCGTGAAACGTACGGCCGCGCCCGCCGTGGACCGCCGATTCCCGTGGCGCGCCATGGGGCCGGGGCCGGACTCGCCCGGTCGCCGGGCCTGTCGCGCGGTGCGCCGGGGCAGGCCGGGGAGGGGTGGAGAGAGGTGGGCTCCGGTGGTCGGGTGCGGCACGGTAACAGGCCGGCCGCGGTCCGGGGGCGGGGGCGAGGAGATCCGGCCGTATGGGGTATCCACGGCATTTCCCCGTAGCGGCAGGGCAAAGGTGTACTGACCATGATTCTGGCGGGGCACCCGCTCCGACGGACCGTCGAGCCAGGCAATAGTGAGCAAGGCCAAGCAAGGCTAGGAGTGTTCATGCGTACCACCCGGAAGAGCGCCGCCGTTCTCGCCGCCGCGCTGCTGTGTGCCGCGGGGGCGGGCACCGCGCAGGCCGCGCCCGCGCGGAGCGGCGGCGCCCCATCCGCGTGCCGTCCGGCCAACCACACCGCGAAGATCACCGACGCGCCCGGCAGCGCCGGGCACCACCACTACCGCGTCACCCTGACCGCGCCGCGCGGATACGAGGCGTGCGACCTCGCCGGCTCCCCGGCCGGCGTCCACTTCTCGTACCGCGGTTCGCAGAGCCGGGTCACCGCGGGCCACTACGGCGACCAGCGGACCAAGGTGGTCTTCGGGCCCGGGCATCCCGTGCACTTCGACATCCAGGTTCCCAACAACGCCCGGAGCGTCCCCGCGGACGAGGTGTCCTTCACGCTCCGGGCCCCGGGCGGCGACATTCCCGGCACGTCCTTCGCCGAGGGCAGGCTGGCGGTCGCCGCCGGCACTCTCATCGGGCCCGTCCAGAGCGGCGCCTGACCTTCCGTCCGGTCTCCCGGGGTGGCGCGGTGCCGTGGTGCGCCGCGCCACCGCGCGTCGCGACCGTTTCCCGGGGTCCGGTCCACGGCCCGGCCGGTGCCGCCGGTGGCCAACGGCCGTCGTGAAAACACGGATCCGGGGACGTTGTCAGTGGTGGCGTCTAGCGTGCCGACCATGAGCCGATCCGTTCAGGCATACGCCTACGCACGCCCTTCCGCCCTGGTCACCGAGGCCGGTGGCGCCGCTCTCGGTCTGGAGACCGCGGGCGGGTCGACACCGGTCGGGGCGGAGGCCCATCCGGCCTTCTTCGCCGGGTTCCTGACCTCTCCCGGGGCGGCCGCCCGCGCGCTGCTGGCCGTCGCGGACGTGGCCGGCACGCGCTACTACCAGCGCACCCTGCGCTCCTCGCTGGATCCGGTCGTCACGGGCAACGGCGACCGGCTGCGCTTCGAGTCGTTCTCGGGATGCTGCGGGGTCTACGCCCGCCTCGACATTCTCCCGGAGGGCCTGGACGGCGCCGGTACCGGGCACGGCACCACCAATGTCGACGTCAACAACCCGCTGCGCGAGGCCCTGTCACGGCTCGGCGGTGACGACCCGATGCATCTGCGGGTCGGTCCGGACGAGTTGGCGGTCGCCACCCTGGACGGCCCGGTGGTGGAGAAGAAGGTGCCGCTGCCCGATCGCTGGCTGCGCGGCTTCGCCGAGTCCCAGGTGGTCTGCGCCGGCTTCGACCTGCGCGCCGAACTGGACGCGGCCGAGGCGGTGCGCTTCCTGCGCTCGCTGCCGCGTACCGCCGCCGGCTCCGCGTCGGCGCGCGGCCCGATGTGGGTGGTGGCGGCCGGCCGTACGCTGCGCCCCACCACCCGCCCCGTCCCCGGCGCCGTCTGCCTGCCGGGCCCGGAGCGGCTGGCCGCGCTCCAGCGGGTGCTGCGGCACGCCACCGGACTGCGGGTGTACGGGCCCGCCGTGCCCGACGGGGCGGCCACCTCCAGCGCCTGGGAGGTGTCCCTGCCCGGGATGCGGCTCACACTGACCCTGTCGCCGGACCCCGCTCGCGGGTTCTCCGGCGAGGGCGGGGTGCTGGAGGCGCTGGCCACCGACGAGGCGGCCGGGGACGCGGAGCTGGTGTCCGTCCTGCTCGCCTGGGAGCCCCGGATCGACCCCGCCGACCTGGCCGGGCAGTCCGGCCTGGGCGTCGCCCGGGTGCGCGCCGCGCTGGCCCGGCTGGGCACGGCCGGCCGGGTCGGTTACGACATGGCCGACGCGGCCTATTTCCATCGCGAGCTGCCGTACGACGCCGGGCGCGCCGAGCGCCACAACCCGCGGCTCACCGCCGCCCGCGCCCTGGTGGCGGAGGGTGCCGTGACGCTGGGCGGCGGCGGCCTCGCGCAGGTGGTCTCCGGCGAACAGCGCTACCAGGTCCGCGAGTCGGCGGGCTCCGTCCTGAGTTGCACCTGCCTCTGGTGGGCCGAGTACCGGGGCCGGCGGGGCCCGTGCAAGCACGCGCTCGCCGTCCGTATCGCGCGGCGCGCCGCCGGCGCTCCCGTCGCCCCGACCGCCGCCACCGCCGGAGCCACCCGATGAGCCGGACCGCCGACACCAACACCGCCACCGGCGCCGAGGCGGCCCTCATCGCCGGCCCCGCCCGCGCCCTGGCCATCGGCCACCCCGCCGACGCCACGGTCGCCACGGGCCCGGCCGGCGCCCCCGACACCCCCGGCGACGGCACCGTGTCCGGGGTCTCCCACGGCGTGGCCGGGTATGTCGCCGCTGCGATCCGGGCCGGCCGCCACCAGGCGGTGCCCGCGCTGGCCGCCCGGCTCACCCCGGCCCAGCGGTGCGATCTGGCCCGTGAACTCCCCGGTCTCCGCAAGGAGTTCCGTGCCCTGGGCTGGAACCGGTGGGAAGAGCGCGAGAACATGCGGGTCGCCCTGGTGCTCGCCGGCGCGGTCTGCCACACCGGTGCCGCCGCGTCGGCCAGTTGGCTGGGGGCGCGTGAACTGCGGGACTGGGAAGGGCTGCCCACCGAGCGGCTGCTCGCCCTCTACGCCGACCGCGACCCGGCCTGGCTGGGCGATCTGGCGCACCGGCTGGCGAACCGGGCGAGCACCGCCGAGGAGGACTATCCACTGATCAGGGGGCTGGTCCGGCTGGCCGGCTGCCCGGTTCCCACCACCGATGCGTTCGTCCGCGGCTGGGCGACGGCCATGGTCGCGCTGGGATACGGCGACCGGGACCGGGTGCGGCTCGACGACGCGCTGCGCGCGGAACCCGCCGTCCGGGAGCTGGTGGCGCGGCTGTTCGAGACCGTCGAGCCCGCTGACGCGCTCGTCCGGTTCGGCGACCCGGAGCGGCCGCAGCACTGGCCGGCGGCGCTCGCCCGGCTCGCCGGGGACGGCACCCTGGAGCGGCCCGCGCTGGTCCGGAGCACCCTCGCCCGGCTGCTGCGCGGCGGCCGGCCGCAACAGCTGCGCGTCTTCACCGCCGTTCTCCGGAAGCTGGAACTCACACCGCAGGAGGAGCGGCGGCACCTGGCCGACTGGATCGCGCTGGCCGCCGACGCCCCGTCCCCGGTGGCGGCCGAGGCCCAGCAGGTGGCGACCCGCCTCTGGGAGGCCGGCGAGCTGACCGCCGAGCGGCTGGCGGAGCTGTCCGACGCGGTGCTGTTCCGCCCGGAGAAGAAGCTGGTCCGCGCGCAACTGGTGCTGTTGGGCAAGGCTCTGCGGCGCGACCCCGGCGCCCGGCAGGTGCTGCTGCCCGCCGTGGCCGGTGCCTTCGGCCACGGGGACACCGCCCTCCAGGAACGCGCGCTGGCGCTGGTCACCCGCCATCTCCGGCCCGGGGACGACGCGCTGCGGGAGGAACTGGCCGGGCAAGCGGCCCTGTTGAGCCCGGCGCACCAGCCGGCCGCCGCGGCCCTGTTCGGTGCGGACCTCTCCCCTACCGCCGGGGAGCCGTACGAGGAGACACTGCCACCCGCACCGGTGCCGCGCCGCCTGTGTCCCGCGCCGGAGACGGTCGCCGAGACGGTGGAGCTGGTGGCCGCGCTGGTACGGGCCCGGCGGCCGGACCCCGCCGGGTTCGAGGTCGCGCTCGACGGGCTGGTGCGGCACGCGCACCGCGACCGGGCGGCGCTGGCCGAGGCGCTGGAGCCAGTGCTCGCCACCGGGTGGCGCTGGGAGCGGGACGAGCACGGGCGGGTGGACCCCGGTCGCCTTGGCTGGCTGGAGCTGGTGGCCGCCGCGGTCCTGCGCCGGGTGCGGCCGGCCGACCTGACCGGTGACATCGCGGAGGGCAGCCGCCGGGACTGCCCGCACGAGGCGCTGGAGCGGGTGCTCAGGGCGCGGCTGTACGAGGTCGCGCACCGGGTGCGGACCGCTCCGCCGCCGTTCCTGCTCGCCACGCCCAGCTGGGAGACGGGTGCCATCGAGCCGGAGGAGCTGGCCGGGCGGCTCGCCGCCTATCACCGTCTGGGCCTGGAGCCGGCCCCCGCCGACTTCGCGCAGGCGCTGCTGCGGGTGCGGCGCGACCCGGCCGCCGCCTCCCTGGCCGCGGCGGCCGGCAGCCCGGCGGGCGACCGGCTGGCGCGGTGGCTCGTCGCTCCCGGGGACGCGGCGGACCGGCTGGAGCGCCGGGTCGAGGAACCCGCACCGCACCGGCCCGGCCACCTGTGGGGGCGGGCCCGCGCGGGGGTACGCCGCGTCGTGGTGGCCACCCGTGAACGGCTGCTGCCGCTGCGGGAGTTCCCGCCGGCCTTCCATACGCTGGGCCGCGCCCACACGGGCCTCACGGAGCGCTGCTGGCACTGGGACTCGCTGGACGGTCTGCGCGGCGCGGTACTGCCCGAGGACCGCGAGCTCCAGGCCGCCTGGGCGCTGCCCGGGTTCACCGCCTGCGCCGTGTCCGGGGAGCGCGGTGCCTGCGCGGAGCTGCCCCGGCTGGCCGAACTCGGCGGCGAGGCCGGCCCGGTGCTGCATCTGGCGGTCGCCACCGGACTGGGCGCCCGGCACCCGGAGGACCGGCTCGCGGCGGTCGACGCGCTGCTGGTGCTGGCGGCCCGGGGCGAGCTGGACGCCGCTCGGGTCGGCCGGGACCTGGCCGAGCTGATCGGGATGGGCACCGTCAAGCCGAACCGGCTGGCCGACGCGGCGCGTACGGCGGCGGCCACCGGCGCCTGTGCCACCACCTGGGCGGTGCTCGCTCCCGCGCTGCCGGCCCTGCTGCCGGTGGAGGGCGGGGCCGGACAGGGCGGAGCCGGACAGGGCGGGGCCGGACAGGGCGGGGCCGGACAGGGCGAGAAGCCCGGCTCCGTGCCGAGTGGGGCGGGCGAGCTGCTGGCGGTGGCCGCCGACTGCGTCGAACGGTGCGGTGCCACCGGACCGGTACCGGCCGGACTCGACGCGGCGGCCGGGCGGACCGGTTCCTCCCGGTTCGCGGCGCAGGCCCGCCGGCTGCGGGACGGGCTCAGCGCGGCGGGGCGCGGGTGAGGAGGGGGTCCGGCGCATGGGCCGGGCCGACCGCCGCCGGGCCGGGGGACCGGCCCGGAGCGGCCCGCCGGCCATGGGGCGGGCTCACCACGGCGGATGGTGGGTGAGGCGGATCCGGCGAGTGGGCGGGGCGCCGCCCGGGCCCGACCCGGGCGGCGCCCCGCGAGCCCGGAAACCATGGGCGGTGCCGGGGCCCCGGGCGGCGCCGGGACCATCAGGGGCCCCGGGTGGGATCCAGTCCCCGCCCCTGAGTGGGCGTCGGACGCCCTGGGCCTTCGGCGTGAGATGGACCGGCCCCCGCCGTGGGGTGCCCCCGGCCTTCCGCCGCCGGGCCGGGGGCGGCCGGGCGGCCCGCCTCCTCAGCCGTGCGGCGGAGCCAGGGGCGGCTCGCCTCCTCACCGGTGCGCGGGGGCGGCGGTGGCCGTCCCGGGCGCCCGCAGCCCGTCCGGTGCCGGGCCGGCCTCACCGCACCGGGGTGTTCGGCAGCCCGAGCTTCTCCAGGACGCGGGTGCGCAGGAGTTCGTACTCCTCGCGCAGCCGGCGCAGCTCGGTGACGGGCGGGCGGGGGACGACGACGCCCTCGGTGACGGTCTCCTCCGGTGCGAACTGCTCCCGGGTGAGGTCGATCTCGATCCCCGGCTCCAGGCGGTTCCACCAGTGGAAGTCGACGCGCACTCCGCCGACATGGACCTCGCCGCGCATCAGCGCGCCGCCCAGCAGATCGCCCAGAACCAGCGCGGTCACCCCGCACTGGTCCCGGGCCGGGTTGTCCCCGGTCCAGCGCGCCCGGAACTCGGGCGTGCATGTCTCGGCGCTCCAGCTGGCGCGTACGGCGTGTTCTATGTCGGCGAGGAGCAGAGGTCGCATGCCCGGGATCCTGTCAGGAGCCACTGACAGCCGTTGCGGCGACGGCCCCGCCCCGTGGCCTCTCGCGTCCCCGCGACCCCCGCGGCCCCGCGGCCCTTCGAAGGGAATCGCTTCGAAGGGGATGGGTGGCGGCTTCCCCCCGGGCGCCTTCCGGGGTGGCGCCGCTCCGCCCGGGATCAGGCGGACCGGGCCGTGAGCGCGGCGAGTTCGCCCAGGAGCCGGGCCGCCGGAGCGGGGTCGAGCAGCCACTTCAGATGGCTGCCCGGAAGGGTGCGGACGTCGTAGGGGTTGTCCGGCGTCAGCGCGTCGCCCTCCCGGATCAGCCGGTCCTGCAGGGCGAGGGGCAGGCTCGCGTCGTCGGCCAGCCGCACATAGGTCTTCGGGACGCGTCCCCAGGTCGCCGCCTGCGCCCGGTCGGCGGAGGTGCCGGTGTCCAGGTTCTCGTCGGGCTGGAAGGAGTTGAGGAGGACCAGGAACTCGTCGTCGGTGCCGTCCGCGAGAAAGGCCGCCTTGAAGGCGGCGAGGGCGGTGGCGTCCGCGGTGCGGAAGTTGACGCGGAGCAGGCCGAGTTCGCCCGGATTCCCGGCCAGCGCCAAGGCCAGGGCGGCAGTGTCCACCGTGGCCATCTCCGGCTCGGCGTAGTAGTCGCCCACGTCCAGGGTGACCGGGCACCAGGACGAGACGTAGACGATGCGGTCGATCAGGTCCGGCCGGGTGTTGGCCGCGGCGGTGGCCGTGATGCCGCCACGGCTGTGCGACACCAGGATCACCGGGCCGTTGTCCTTGGCCCGTTCGAGGATTCCGATCAGGTGGTTCGCGTTGTCGGCGAGCGTGACCCCCTTGATGGAGCCGGGTGCGCCGGCGAACTCTTCGAGGTTCTGCGGCGCCTGGTACGCGCGCGGACAGCTCGCCCCGAAGCCGTGTCCCGGCAGGTCGACGGCGACCGAACGGTGTCCGAGCAGGCCGAGTTCGGCCTGGAGGGGCGCGAAGGAGAAGGAGCTCGCGAAGGCTCCGTGAACCAGGACGAACGTCGGCTGCATCGGTGTGCTCACTCTCTGACCCCGTGGCGGTGGCGCGAGCGCCACCCTGCGGGACGGCGCGGGCCCGCTCGGAGGGAGAAGGCGGGAACGGGCGGCCCCGGGAGAGGCCGTACGACGTCCGTGCGGGACAGTACGCAGCCGAAGATCATTCGCGCAACCGGTCCGCGCTCCTCCGGGACCGGCCGGGAGGTCAGTCCGCCGCCGGGGACCCGGGGCGCAGCCCGGGGTGGGCCTCGGTGAGCCGGTCCGGGGCGGCCTGGCACCAGGAGTCGACCAGGATGTCGCGGAGCTCGGTGAGGTCCTCCAGCGCGGCGAGCCGTACCCGCACCCACGCCGAGGCGGCCTCGTGCGGCGGCACCCAGAACTTCTCCGGCTCGGCGGCGATCAGTTCGGCCCGTTCGTGCCGGGGACAGCGCACCGCGAACGAGGTCTGGTCGTCGGGGACGGTGATGTACATCTTCCCGGCCACCCGGAAGGTGGGCATGCGCCATGCCTCCTTCTCCACGGTCTCGGGGAGGGACAGGGCGATGCGGCGGACATCCTCGGCGTTGATCATGGCGCTACGGTAGCCAGCGCCGCCGGCACTCCCGCCATCGGCTCCTCAGCCGGCCGTCCCCGGCTCGCGGAGGGCCCGGGCGGCGGCCTCGGTGACCACCCGGGCGACCGTGGCCAGCGCCGGCGAGTCCAGCTTCCACTGCTGCCAGAAGAGCGGGACGTCCACCGGCCGCGCCTCGGCGAGCGGCACCAGGGCGCCGGCGCGCAACAGGGGCCGGGCCTGCGGCTCCGGTACCAGACCCCAGCCGAGACCGGCCACCACCGAGTCCGCGAACCCCTCCGAGGTGGGCACGCAGTGGCGCACCCGGCTCGCCCCCGAGGCACCGCCGGAGAGGGAGCGTACAAAGGCGTCCTGGAGGTCGTCGCGCCGGTCGAAGACGATCACCGGGGCGTCCCGCAGATCCTGGTCCGGGGACCCGGTCAGATGCCGGGCCGTGAAGGCGGGGCTCGCCACCGGGAGATAGCGGGCCAGTCCGAGGCGGCGCACCGTGCAGCCCGCCACCGGGTCCGGGGACGAGGTCACCGCCGCCATCACCTGGCCCTCCCGCAGCAGTGCCGTCGTATGGGCCTCGTCCTCGCGGCGCAGCTCCAGACAGATCGGCGGGTCCTGCGGCACCCGGGTCAGCGCGGGCAGCAGCCAGGTGGCGAGCGAGTCGGCGTTCACCGCGATGGGCAGCCGGGCCGGGCCCCGGGCGTCGTCGAGGCCCAGTTCGGCGCGGGCGTCCCGCTCCAGCCGGGCCAGTTGCCGGGCGAACCGTACGACGATCCGGCCGGATTCGGTGGGGCGCACCGGTTTCGTCCGGGTGACCAGCACCCGGCCGGTGCGCTGTTCCAGGGCCTTGACCCGCTGGCTCACCGCGGAGGGCGTGACATGCAGGGCGGCCGCCGCGGCGTCGAAGGTGCCTTCGTCCACCACGGCGAGCAGGGTCCTGACCTGGTCCAGGGGCAGCTCGTCCATCACAGCCGCTAATGATACGTAAGAATCTTTAGCTGTACTGTTTTGCGGCGGCTCCCTACCGTCGTCCGCATGACCTACGGCATCCTCACCACGGCCCTGGCCGGCTTCGGCACCGGACTCTCCCTCATCGTCGCCATCGGGGCGCAGAACGCCTTCGTGCTGCGCCAGGGAGCGCACCGGCACGCCGTCCTGTGGGTCGTGACGATCTGCGCCGTGTCGGACGCGGCCCTCATCGCCCTGGGGGTGGCGGGGGTCGGGGCCGTGGTCACCGCGTGGCCCGCCGCGCTGACGGCGGTCGGGCTGGCGGGCGGCGCCTTCCTGCTCTGTTACGGCCTGCTGGCGGCGCGGCGGGCCCTGCGCCCGGCGGCCGGGGCGGCGGCCCTGGACGGCCGGGGCGCCGCCTCGGGCTCGGGCCGGGCGGCGGTGCTCAGCTGTCTCGCCATGACCTGGCTCAACCCCCATGTCTACCTGGACACCGTGCTGTTGCTCGGCTCGGTGGCCTCGGACCACGGCCCGGGGCGCTGGGTGTTCGGGGTGGGCGCCGCGCTCGCCAGCCTCCTCTGGTTCTCGGCACTCGGATACGGCGCCCGGCTGCTGAGCGGGCTGCTCTCCCGTCCGAAGGCATGGCGGGTGCTGGACGGCCTGGTGGCCGCGACCATGCTGGCGACGGGCGGGATGCTGGTGGCCGGGGCGTGAGCCGGGCGGCCCGGCGGCCGCCGGCGGCACCATCCAGGGGCCGCCCACCCGCCGGGCGATCCCGGCCCCGCGCCGCGACCGCTCCCGGAGCCGGGTCGTCGGCGTACCGCCGCCGCCGGACCGCCTTCAGGGCGACCGGCGTCCCGCGCGGGGAGGCCCGATGGTCCGCCCACCCCGCTCGCCGGGACCGCCCGGCGCCCCGGAGGAACAGATCACCAGCGGAACGGCCCCGGCAGACAGGGTGGTTGCCCGTCATCTCACCCGACTCCGGCCGGTGAGTGAGCCGTTGAAGCCCGCCATACGCCCACTCAGGCCGCGGCGGGCCTCGTCCGGCTCCGGGATCGCGCGGAGGACCCGGGGGGCCGCGCGGTCGGGGCGGACCGCGAAGCCGTTTCCCGGGGGGCGAGTTCGCTTCCGGTGTGCCGGAGATCGCGACGGACGGAGGACGGGTGGACCGGACCTATAGGCCCCCTGACCTCGCGCGGCCGTGCGCGTACGGCACCGGGCCCCGGGGGGCCGTGCGGGTGCGGCTCCGGGCAGCGGGCAGCGGGCACGCCTCGGGCGGCGGGTGGTCGGGACCTTCGGCCCCGTCCCGGGGCCTTGCGGACCTCCCGGTGGGTCCCGGCTCCTGATGGGGTGGGTGGACGGCCGGGCGTCGCACGGCCGGCACCGAGCGTCCTGTCCGCTCTCCACCGTCCGGCCGGACTCGCCCGGCGAGACACCGGCGGGCCGTACGACCCCGTGGAGGCTGCCATGTCCCGTACTCCGCTCTCGCTGACCGCCGAACGACCGGACGGCGCCACCGTCGCGGTCGCCCTGGCGGGGGAGCTCGACATCGAGACCGTCGGCTGGCTGGAGCCGGCGCTCGACCGGCTGCTCACCGAGGACTCGGGAGACGAGTTGCTGGTGGACATGACCGCCGTGACCTTCTGCGACAGCTCGGGCGCCGATCTCTTCGTCCGGCTTCACCGGCGCTGCGCGCGCTCGGGCACCCGGCTGCGGCTGTGCCGGGTGCCCAGGTGGCCGGGCCGGGTGCTGCGCGCGCTGGGCGTCGACCGCGACGTCCCGTGCAGTTACGCGTGACGGGCGGACCGGCCGCCGCCACGGCCCACCGCCCGGCCGCATCCGGCCGGCGGTGGGCCCGGTCGCCCCGGAGCGGCGCCGAAGAACGCTCCGGCCCTCGGTGACCGGCCCCTGGCGGCGGCCCTCATCATCCGTCCGGACCTGGTGACGGTTTCCGGCCGAGGCAGGCGGAGGCCGTACGGGACCGGTGCCGACGCCCCGCCGGAGCGGCGCCGAGTCGGTCCCGCCGCCCGGGACCCGGGCCGGGCCACCGGGTCGCGGCACAGGACCGGCCGGCGGGACCCGTACGGCAGGCCGGAGTGGCGGGACGGACAGCGGGACCGTACAGCGGGCCGGAGCGGTGGGTCAGGACGCCGCGGGGAGCGGCGCGGTCCAGACGAAGCGGCTGCCGCCGCCGTCGGGCGCCCCGATCCCGAAGGTGCCGCCCACCTGCTGGGCCCGTTCGGCCAGGTTGCGCAGGCCGCTGCGCCGGCCGCCCTCCGGTACGCCCCGGCCGTTGTCGGTGACGGTCAGTGTCACCTCCCCGGGGGTGGCCCGCAGGGCGACCTCCACCCGGGTGGCGTGGGCGTGGCGGGCGGCGTTGCTGAGCAGCTCGCCCAGGACCGCGACCAGATGGTCGGCCACCTCGGCCGGCACATCGGTGTCGAGCAGGCCCTCCATGCTGAGCCGGGGCGGGAAGCCCAGCGCCGTACCGGCCTCGCCCACCGCCCGGGCGGCGCGGGCCCGCAGACTGGGGGCGGCGGAGTCCTCCCGGGCCCGGAGGCCGAAGATCGTCGACCGGATGATCTTGATGGTCTCGTCCAGGTCGTCCACGGCCCGGCTCACCCGTTCCGCCGCGCCCGCGTGCTCGACCAGCCGGGCGGCGCTCTGCAGCGTCATGCCGGTGGCGAACAGCCGCTGGATCGCCAGGTCGTGCAGGTCCCGGGCAATCCGGTCGCGGTCCTCCAGCAGTGCCAGCTGCTCGGCGTCGCGCCGCCGCTGGGACAGCTCCAGGGCCAGCGCCGCCTGCCCGGCGAAGGAGAGCAGTGATTCCAGCTCGCTCTCGGTGAAGACCGGCTGGTCCGCGTCCCGGGCCAGCAGCAGCACGCCCTGGCCCTCGCCGGCCGTGCCCAGCGGGACCGCGACGGCCGGCCCCAGGTCCTGCTCACGGCGCGGGTCCGCCGGGAAGCGGTCGTCCCGGGAGAGACAGACGGAGGTGACCGGGGAGCCCGAGGTCCTGGCCGCGCCGGAGAGGGTGCCCTGCACCGGGAGCACCAGGCCGTCCAGGGAGTCGTCCGCGCCGACCGCCAGTTCGACCACCAGGTCGCCGGTGCCCGGCACCGGCACGGTGACATCGGCCAGCCGGGCCGAGGTGATCTCCCGGGCCCGGCGGGCGATCAGCGCCAGCACATCGCGGCGGGCGTCACCGGAGAAGAGGCTGTTGGTGATCTCGGTGCTCGCCGTGAGCCACCGCTGCTGGCGCTGGGAACTCTCGTAGAGCCGGGCGTTGTCGATCGCCACGCCGGCCGCGACGGCGAGGGTGGTGATGACCGACTCGTCCTCCGCGTCGAAGTCGAGGCCGCCCCGCTTGTCGGTGAGGTAGAGGTTGCCGAACACCTCGTCGCGCACCCGGATCGGTACCCCGAGGAAGGTGCGCATCGGGGGGTGATGGGCCGGGAAGCCGTACGAGGCGGTGTGCTTGCCCAGGTCCGAGAGGCGCAGTGGTTCCGGGTGCCGGATCAGCTCGCCCAGCAGGCCGTGGCCGGCCGGCAGCGGGCCGATCCTGGCGATCTGCTCCTCGGTCAGGCCCGAGGTGAGGAACTGCGACAGGCTCCGGCCGTCCGGGCCGATCACCCCCAGCGCCCCGTACTGGGCGTCCACGAGTTGCGCCCCGGCCTCCACGATCCGCCGCAGCACCTGCGAGAGGTCCAGCTCACGGCCGACCGAGACCACGGCCTCCAGCAGGCTGTGTACCCGGTCCCGGGTACCGCGCGCCGCGTTGATCCGTGCCTGCAACTCCTCCAGCAGCTCGTCCAACCGCATCTGAGGCATCCGTGACAACGGCTGCTCCACGCCCACACACATCCCTTTCCCGTCGGCGACCGGCCCGGGGTCCACACTATCGACCCGGGCGGCGGGCTCGCGGACGGCCCGGCAGGTCGGGGACGGGGCGGGCCCCCGAAGACCTGAAAGGGCCCCGGCCGGAGGGCGGTCGGGCGGGGACGGGAGGCGGAAACGGACCCGGGCGGGAAGCGGGAAGGCGGTCGGGCGGGCGGGGAAGGGGAGCGGGAAGGGGGCCGGGCCGGAGCGGGGGCGGGACGGAAGAGGCCCGGGCCGGGACCCGCCCCGGAAGCGGCCCGGGGCCGGAAGAGGGCGGGCGGGGACGGGTCCGGGCCGGCAGCAGAAGCGGGACCGGGCCGGAGAGGGACCCGGTCCCGGAGGGGTCAGGCCGGGTGCGGGACGACGGCGACCGGGCAGGGGGCGTGGTGCAGCGCGGCATGCGCCACCGAACCGACCCGGGCGCCGGCGGGCACCCGGCGGACCCGGCGGCCGACCACCAGGAGCTGGGCCCGGGCCACCACGGAGAGCAGCACCTGTCCCGCGCTGCCGATCTCCACGTGCTCGGTCACCGGCACGTCCGGGTACCGCTCCCGCCAGGGCGCCAGCGCCGCCCGCAGCGCCTTGCGCTCGAAGGGTTCCAGGCCGCCCGCCTCGTCGGCCAGCGCCAGCGAGCCGGGGCTCCAGGCGTACAGCGGCGGCAGGCTCCAGGCCCGTACCGCGCGGACGCCGGCGCCCCGGGCCGCCGCCTCCGCGAAGGCGAAGCCCAGCACCGCCGCGCTGTCCTCGGGGGAACCCTGCTGGCCGACCAGGATCTCGCCCTCCGCCGGGACGGTGGTGCCGCCGTCGCGGGCGCGGACCGAGACCACCGGCCGGGTGGCGCCGGCGATCACCTGCTGGCCGTACGAGCCGAGCAGGAAGCCCATCAGGGCGCCGTGGCCCCGGGTGCCGAGGGCCAGCACCTCGGAGCGCCCGGCCTCGGCGAGCAGGCCGGGCACGACCGCGTCGGCGAGCAGCTCGGTGGTGACGTCGAGACCGGGGTGCCGGCCGCCCACCCGGGCCGCGGCCTCCGCCAGCACCGCGCGGGCCGACTCCGCCTCGGCCTCGCGGTCCTGGACCACGGGGACGTCCAGCGGCTGCCAGGACCAGGCGTGCACGACGCGCAGCGGTACGCCCCGCAGGGCCGCCTCGTGCGCGGCCCAGTCGGCCGCCGCCAGGCTCTCCGGCGATCCGTCCACTCCGACTGCCACGGCGCGGGTCATGGGTCTGCCTCCGTACGGGATGGGGCCCGGTCGGGGGGACGGGGCCGTGTGGTGATCAGCATGCCGGGTCCGGTCCCCGCCGGGGAGGGCCGGTCGGCCCCGGGCGCCGGTCCGGTCGGTCCGGTGGACCCGGTCGGTCCGGGGGCGGGGGCGTCGGGGGAAAGGGGGCCGAGGAGGCCGGGCGTCGGACGGGGAAGCGGGTGCCCCGGCGGGCGGAGCGCATGCCACGGGGGTACGGGCGGCGAGCGGAACCGGCCGCCGGAGCCGGGGCGGGCCGGACCGACGGCGGGCCCTGCCGCCACGGGGGCGAGGGCCAGGGCCCCGGGAGGAGGCGGCCAGGGATCTTCGGGAACGGGGACGGCCGGGGCTTTCCGGGGACGGGAACGGCGGCCGGGGGCCTTCGGGAGGGGGACGGGGACGGCGGACGGGACGGCTGCGGGGGCGACAGCCGGCTGCGGGGCGAGGCGGGCGCGCCCGGTGGCGGCGGTGACGACGGCCGGGGCCCCGAGGGGCGGCTGCCGAAGATCTTCGGGGACACGGGGACGACGGCCGGAGTCCTCGGGTACAGGGACGGCGGCCGGGGGCGCCCGGGGATCTTCGGGGGCGGCGCGCCGGGAGCGCGCCCCGGGGTGGGTGCGCCGGGCGGAACATGGGGGCCACTCCCCCATGCCCGCCGCCCGGTGGAGGCGCCATGATGAGCGGCGTGGCCGGCCGGCTCGGACCGGTACCGGCGGGACGGAGGAGGTGCGATGGCGGCGGCGGACACGGCAGGCGGGGAGCGTCCGGCGGGCGATCGCGCGGAGCCCGTCCGGCCGGGCCCGGGTCCGCGCGCGGCGGCTCCCGGCGGAACGGCCGGGAGCGGGTGCCACGGGCTCGCCGGGCGGTGGTGGACACCGGCACTGCTGCCCGGCGAGCCGGCCGGCGCCGAGCCGGACTGGGCCGCCTTCGTCCGGGAGACGGTGGCGTCGGCGCCCGAGGAGGCCGTGGTCCCCGAGGAGGAGCACCCCGGCCTGACCGGTTTCGTACGGCTGCTCGCCCCCCTGACGGCCGGCGCGGGGGACCGGCTGGCCCGGGACCTCCCCGACGAGGTGCGCGAGCTGGTCGACGTACTGGCGGTCCGGGACGGTTTCGAGCGGCGGCTCGGGCGGCGGCTGGCCGCTCTCGCGGCCCGCACCCTGGTGCTGGAGCTGCACCGGGCCGGCGCGGCGGGGCTGCTGGGCGGTACGGACACCCGGGCGCGGTTCCGGGACTTTCTGCGGCGCACCGGGGGCCGGGCGGGGCTCGCGGCGCTGCTGGGCGGCTATCCGGTGCTGGGCCGGCTGCTCGGCCGGGCGGCCGTCGACGCCGTCGCCGCGCTGGCGGAGATGCTCCGCAGGCTGGCCGCCGACCGGCCGGCGCTGCCGGGCGGTCCGTCCGGTGCGGGCGGCCGGAGCCCGGGGCGGCTGGTCTCGGTGGTCGCGGGCGCGGGGGACGGCCACCGCGACGGCCGGAGTGTGATGCTGCTGCGGTTCGCGGACGGCTCCCGGCTGGTCTACAAGCCCCGGCCGCTCGCCGCGCACCGGCACTTCAACGAGCTGGTCTCCTGGTTCGGCAAGCTGCCCGGGGTGCCGGAGCTGCGCACCCCGGCGGTGCTGGACCGGGGGGCGTACGGCTGGACGGAGTTCATGGCGGCCCGGCCCTGCGCCTCGGCGGCGCGGGTGGCGGTGTTCTACCGGCGGCAGGGAGCGCTGCTGGCGCTGCTGCACGTACTGGACGGCACCGATCTGCACCACGAGAACCTGATCGCCTGCGGTGAGCACCCGGTGCTGGTGGACGTGGAGACGCTGTTCCATCCGCCGTTCCCCCCACCGCCCTCCGCCACCGGGCCCGGGGATCCGGCGGCGGCGGCCCTCCATGCCTCGGTGCACCGGGTCGGGCTGCTGCCGCAGCTGCTGGTGGGGGACGACAGCGCGCTGGACATGTCGGCGGCGGGCGGCGGGCGGGCGGCGGTCTCGCCGGTGGCGCGGGCGGACTGGGCGGACGCGGGCACCGACCGGATGCGGCTGGTGCGGCGGCCCGGGCGGTTCGCGGAGTCGGCCAACCGCCCCCGGCTGGACGGCCGGAGCGTCTCCCCGGCGGCGTACACGGACGCGCTCTGCGAGGGGTTCCGGGCGGCGTACACCGCGCTCGCCGGGGCCCGGGAGGAACTGCTGGGCCCGGGCGGGCTGCTTGAGCTGTTCGCCGGGGACGAGGTGCGGGTGGTGGCCCGGCCGACCTGGATCTACAGCACGCTGCTGGACGAGTCGACCCATCCCGATCTGCTGCGCGAGGCCGCCGCCCGGCAGGAGGTCTTCGGGGCGCTGCGCACCGGGGAGTTGGGCGCGGCCGGGTTCCCGGGCCTGGAGGACGACGAGACGGCCCAGCTCTGGGCCGGTGATGTGCCGCTCTTCACCACCCGGCCGGGCGGGACACGGCTGTGGGGCTCGGGGGCCGGTGGTCTTCCGGGCGGGTCCGGGCTGCCCGCACGCGCGGAAGGCGATGTGCCGGGGCTCGTCGGGAGCGGACTGCCGGGGCTCGCGGAGAGCGGGCTGGCGCGGGCGGCGGCGAAGGTGGCGGCGCTGGACACGGTGGACCGCCAGGACCAGGAGTGGCTCATCCGGGCGGCCATGGCCGGCGCCTCGCCCGAGCCCGCGCACCGGCCGGCCGGTGCCCGGCGGACCCGGACGGCGGATGCCGCGCCGGAGCCGGAACGGCTGCTGTCGGCGGCCCGTTCGGTGGGCGACCGGCTGCTGGCGGGGGCGTACCGGAACGGCGGCCGGACCAACTGGATCGGGCTCGAACTGCTCGGTGAGCGCTGGTGGCGGGTCGGCCCGATGGCCGGCGACCTCGCGGGCGGCTATCCGGGACCGGCGCTCTTCCTCGCCCAACTGGCCGCGCTCACCGGGGCGGAGCGGTACGCGGAGGGGGCCGGGGCGGCCCTGGCGCCGGTCGCCGGGCTGCTGGACGCGCTGCACGAGCGGCCGGCGGACGTGACGGCGGTCGGGTCCGGGGCGTTCGCCGGGCTGGGCGGCATCGCGTACGCGCTGGCCGGGGTGGCCCGGCTGCTGGACGACTCGCGGACCGCCGAGCTGGCCGGGCCGGCGCTGCGGCTGGCCGGCGCGGCCGCCCTGGCCGAGGGCGAGCACGGCGTCCGGGCCGGTACGGCCGGGGGCCTCGCGGTGCTGACCGCCGCCTGCCGGGCGGAGGGCCGGACCGAGTGGTGGCGGGCGGCCGGGGAGTGCGCCGACCGGTTGCTGGCGGCGGGCCCGGCCGGGGAGCCGGGGTTCGCGGAGGGCGCGGCCGGGATCGGCTGGGCGCTGCTGCGCTACGCGGCGGCGGCCGGGAGCGCCCGGCACCGGGACGCGGGGCTGGCGGCGCTGCGGTCGGCGGCCGGTTCACCGGACCTGGACCGGACCGGTTCCTGGTGCCGGGGCCGTACCGGGGTGGCGCTGGCGATCGCGGACAGCCCGGCGGCGCTGGCCGATCCGGAGCTGGCGGCCTGGGCCCGCCGTACCACCGCCGCGCTCTGCCGGGGCGGTCCGGCGCCGGACGACAGCCTCTGCCACGGGGAGGCCGGGGTGCTGGAGCTGCTCGGGCACGGTGCCCTGCCGGAGGCGCGGCCGTACTGGGTGCGCCGGGCGGGGGCGCTGCTGGCGGCGGCCGAGGAGGCCGGGCCGCGCTGCGGCACCCCGGGCGGGGTTCCGCACCCGGGGCTGCTGACCGGGCTGGCCGGGACCGGCCTCGGACTGCTGCGGGCCGGGTTCCCGGACCGGGTGCCGTCGGTGCTGCTGCTCGGTCCGGCCGGGGCCCCCGGCCCGCTCACGCCGGCGGGCACCGCTCCGGGGCCCGGCGGGGTGTCCCGTACGGCTCCGCCGCCGCGCCCGGACCCGGGTGCGGCCCGGCTCCCGGCCCCCGTCACCGGGCAGGCACCGCCCTGACGGGCGCCCGCCGCCGGACCCGTACCGCCCACCGCCGGACCCGTACCGCGTACCGCTCGGATCCGCACCGTTTCCGTATCGTTCCTTCACCGTCCATCCCACCACCCGATGAGGCAGGGACCATGCAGATCAGCGAACCGGCCATGTACGTCGCACCGGCCGCCGCCGAGGAGACCGCTCCCGAGCACCCGGCGGGCCGGGTGACGCTGGCGCTCGGCGGCGCCCTGGGGCTGCGCAGCCGGCTGCTCAGCGCCTCCGACGGCACCGCCGGATACAGCCACGACGTGCCGTACACCACCATGACCATCCCCGTCTGACCGGCTCCCCCGGTTCGGACGGCCCTTCTCCCGTGGTCCGGTGCGAGGACACGGGGTCCCGCCGGACGCGCGTGATCCCGCCGGATCGCCGGATCGCCGGATCAACCACACGGCGGCCGGGGGCCCTTCGGGCCCTGCCGCACCGCCGGGCGCTCCAGTAGCCTGCGCCCATGCGTGCGACGTCATCGGTCATCGTGGGGCGGGACGACGAGATCGACCTGCTGGGCAGCGCCCTGGACGCCGCGGGACGGCGTGCGGGGCGCGCCGTCTTTCTGCTCGGCGAGGCCGGGATAGGCAAGTCGCGGCTGGCCGCCGAGTGCGCCTTCCGCGCCTACGCCGCCGAGGTGCCGGTGCTGCGCGGGCGGGCCACCTCGACCGGTCTGGTGGTGCCGTTCCGGCCGCTGGCGGAGGCACTGGCGTCGCGATTCCGGGCGGCCGGCACCCCGACCGACCCCGAACTCGACCCGTACCGCCCCGCGTTGGCCCGGCTGGTGCCGGAGTGGCGGCGGGAGACCGGGGCGCCCGGCTACCCGGAGTCGGTGGTGGAGCTGGCGGAGGCGCTGCTGCGGCTGCTGTCGGTGCTGGGCCGGGAGCGGGGCTGTGTGATCCTGCTGGAGGACCTGCACGACTCGGACACCGAGACGATCGCGGTCGTCGAGTACGTGGCCGACAATGTGGCGGACCTGCCGATCCTGCTGGTGGGCACCTTACGGCCGGAGCCGGGGCCGGCGCTGGAGCTGGCCCGGTCGGCGGAGCGGCGCGGCACCGCCGTGGTCCGGGAGCTGGCGCCGCTCGGGGAGGCGCGGGTCCGGGAGATGGCCGCCGCCTGTCTGGAGGCGGAGCCCGGCGGCATACCGGAGGCCGCGCTCGGCGGGCTGGCCGGCCGCGCGGGCGGAAACCCGTATCTGGTCGAGGTGTTGCTCGCGGATCTGCTGGAGACGGGCCGGCTGAGACGCACCGGTGGCGGCTGGGAGTACACCGAGTGCGCGGCCGGGCCGGGGCCCTCGGTGCCCACCGATGTGGTGCGCAGCTGGGCGCGCCGGCTGGAGCGGTGCGACGAGCCGGTGCGGGAGGTGCTGCTGACGGCGGCGACCCTGGGCGGCCGGTTCTCGGTGACCGTGCTCCAGACCGTGACGGGCTTCGCGGACCGGGCGCTCTTCGCCCATCTGCGGTCGGCGACCGAGGCGGGGATCATCGCGCCCGACGGTGCCGCGCCCGACCGGTACGCCTTCCGGCACGCCCTGACGGCGGAGGCGCTGCTCGCCTCGCTGCTGCCGGCCGAGCGGGCGGCGCTGGCCCGGCGCGCGGTGCGGGCCGTCGAGGAGGCGGGCGGTGAACCGGCCGATGACGGGCCGCAGTTGCTGGGCGCGCTGCTGCTGGCCTCGGGCGACCGGGCGGCGGCGGCACGGCAGTTCGCCCGGGCCGGGGACCGGCTGCTGGCCGCCGGGGCGTCCGGCTCGGCGGCGGTGGTGCTGGAGCGGGCCCGGGGGCTGGCCGCCGACGGCGACCGGGCCGGGGTCACCGCCTCGCTGGCGGTGGCGCAGGCCGAGGCGGGCCGGCTGGACACGGCGTTCGCCCTGGCCCGGGAGCTGCCGCCGGTGCCGGTGCGGTCCGCGGCAGCCGGGGAGCGGGCGCGGGCGCACACCCGGATCGCCTGGGCGGCGGTGATGGCCGAGCAGCGGGAGGAGGCGGCCCGGCAGATCGCCGCGGCCCGCGCCCTGCTGGGACCGGCGCCGCTGCCCGGTCAGGAGGCGGCGCTCGATGTGGTGGAGGGCCATCTGGCGCTGCTCCCGGACCGGGGCGACGACGGTGCCGGCGGAGGGCGGGACACGGCCCGGGACGAGGCAGCGGCGGGCGAGCGGGCCCGGCGGGCGGCGGCCGGGGAACGGGCCCGGCGGGCGGCGGAGGTGGCCGGGGCGCAGGGGCTGCCGGTGGTGGCCTGCCAGGCGTGGCAGTTGCTCGCCCTGCTGGAGCGGGAGCACGGCTTCGACGAGGCGGACGCCTGTCTGGAGCGGATGCTGGCCATCGCGGAACAGCACCGGCTGCCGGTGTGGCGGGTGGAGGCGCTGATCCGGCTGGGGGCCAACGCGTTCATGCGGACCGGGGACTCGGCCCGGCTGGAGACGGCGCGGGCGGCGGCGCGGGAGGTGGGGGCGCTGGCGCTGACCCAGACCGTGGACGGGCTGCTGGCGATGAACGCCGTGCTGTGCGGGCGGTGGGAGCGGGCGCGGGAGATCGTGGACGGCTCGGTGGAGGCGAGCGCCCGGGTGCGCAACCTCGGGGCGCACCGCTATCTGCTCCTGGCCGACGCCACCCTGGCGGCCCACCGGGGGCACCGCCGGGAGCGGGACGCGGCACTGGCGCGGCTGCGCCGGGCGGGCGGCGACGAGTCCCCGCTGGTGCCGCTGGAGCGGGGGCTGTGCCGGGCGGTGGGGGCGCTGCTGGAGGAGGACCGGGCGCGGGCGCTGGCCGAGCTGGACGCGGCGCTGGAGTGGGAGTCGGCGCACCCCAGTCTCTACTACCTCGGCGGGCGCTGGGGGTTGCGTCCGCTGCTGCGGGTGCTGTCCGGGGCGGCGGGCCGGGAGGAGTACGCGGCGGTGGCGGAGGCACCGGGGGCCGGGCTGGCCTGGAACCGGTCGTTCCTGGGGGTGGCGGACGCGGTGCTGCGGGGCCGGGAGGGCGATCCGGGCGGCGCGGCACGGGCGCTGGCGGAGGCACAGCGGGCCGCGGGACCGTTCCCGGTGGTCCGGCATCTGGCGCTGCGGCTGGCAGCGGAGGCGGGGCTGGCGGACGGCTGGGGCGAGCCGGTGGGGTGGCTGCGGACGGCCGAGGAGTACTTCCACGGCGCCGGTGTCCGGCCGGTGGCCGCCGCCTGCCGGGCCGCGCTGCGGCGGGCCGGGGCGAGTGTGCCGCAGCGGCGCGACGGCCGGGACCGGATCCCGGTGTCCCTGCGCACCAGCGGGGTGACGCCCCGGGAGTACGAGGTGTTCGTGCTGCTCGCGGAGCGGCCGGGGAACCAGCAGATCGCCCGGCGGCTCTCCATCTCGCCGCGCACGGTGGAGAAGCACATGGCCAGCCTGCTGAACAAGACCGGGCGGCCGGACCGTTCGGCGCTCTGCGACTTCTCGGCGGAGTGCGCGGCCGAGGCCGGCTGAGCGGTCCGGCGGGGGCGGGGGCCCGGTGCACCCGATGCGGTGGGCCCGATGTCAAGGGGCCGGGGGCCGGTTGGTGCCGGTGGGCCCGGCGGGTCCGGGCGGCGGGCGCCTCGCGGGGGCCGGGCGGGCGCGGGGGCGGCAACATGGGGGCGCGGCGGCCGGGGGCGCGGGCGGCGGCAGGAAATGTACGGGCCCGGCGGCGCGGAATGGGGGCGCGCGGCCGAACATACGGGTCCGGCACCGATGCGCGGCGGCCCGCGCGGCCGAACCATCGGAGCAGCAGCACCGGTTCTCGTACCGGCGCTGGTATCTCCGCTCCCGCGTACGGCTGTTCGCCGCTCCTCTCCCCCGGAGGCCGCCCATGTCCCGTTCGCTCCCGCCCGTGCCGGCGTCCGGTCCGCTCCGGCTCTCGGTCCTCGGGCCGCTCTCGGCCCACCGGGGCGGCACCCCGCTCTGTCCGGGCCCGTACAAACAGCGGGTGGTGCTGGCGACGCTGCTCACCCGGCCGAACGCCCCGGTGCCGGTGGAGACGCTCACCGACGCGGTCTGGCCGGACGAACCGCCTCGTACGGCGCGCAAGAACCTCCAGGTGTACATGAGCGCGCTGCGCACCCTGCTCGGCCCGCCGGCCGGCCGGGTGCCGGGCCGGGAACGGCTGGTCCACGACTGTGGCGGCTATCTGCTGCGGGTGGCCGAGGAGGAGCTCGACGTGCTGCGCTTCCGAAGACTGGCCCGGGCGGCCGACGGGCTCGAACCCCGGGCGGCCGCCCCGCTGTTGCGCGAGGCCCTGGACCTGTGGCAGGGGCCGCCGCTGCACGGGCTGCGGCAGTCGCCGTCGCTGGGGGCGGAGGCGGAGCGGCTGGAGAACCGGTGTCTGACCGTCCACGAGGACTGGGCGGAGGCCGAGACGGCGGTGGGCCGCGCGGCGGTCGTGGTGGAGGGGCTGCGGGAGCTGGCGGAGCGGCACCCGCTGCGGGAACGACTGCAGACCGCGCTGATGTCGGCGCTGCACCAGTCCGGCCGGCAGGCGGAGGCGCTGGCCGTGTACGACGACTACCGGCGGCTGCTGGCACGGGAGTTGGGTCTGGAGCCGGGCGGGGCGATGGCCGGGCGGTACCGGGCGCTGCTGGCGGGCGACGGCGGGCACCGGCAGGCGCTCCGCCCGGAGGCGGCTCCGGCGGCCGGGCGCCGGCCGGAACTCCCGCCGGATCTGGCCGACTTCACCGGGCACGGCGAACCGCTGCGGGAGCTGCTGGCGGCGCTGGAGGCCGACGGCGGTGGGACGGTGGCGGTGTCGGGGCCGGCCGGGTCGGGCAAGACGGCGCTGGCGGTGCGGGCGGCCCGGCGGCTGGGCGACCGGTTCCCGGACGGGCGGTGCGTCGTCCGGATGCGGGACGCGGCCGGGGAGCCCCGGCCCCGGGCGGAGGTGCTGGCGGAGCTGGGCCGGCTGGCCGGGGCGGAGTCCGGCGGCCGGGCGTCGGAGGGAGCCGAGGGCTGGCGCCACTGGCTCGCCGGGCACCGGGCGCTGGTGGTGCTGGACGACGTACCGGACGAGCGCGCGGTCCGGGCGCTGCTGCCGGGCAGTGGCCTGGGCCGTACGGTGCTGACCGCGCGCGGCCAGTTGCCGGGGCTGGCGCCGGTGGAGCGGATGGCGGTGCCTCCGCTGGCCCCGGCGGAGGCGCTGGCGCTGCTGGAGCGGCTGCTCGGGCCCGGCCGGGTGCGCGCCGACCGGGCGGCGGCGCTGCGGGTGGCGGAGGCGTGCGGGCTGCTGCCGCTGGCGGTCCGGGTGAGCGGGATGCGGCTGGCGGTGCTGCGCCATCTGCCGCTGGCCGAGTTCGCGGAGCGGCTGGCCGATCCGGCCGGGGCGCTGGACGAACTGGTGGCCGGGGACGTGTCGGTACGGGAGCGGCTGGCGCACGGCTGGCGCGATCTGCCGCCCGCGCGCGGCCGGGACCTGGAGCGGCTGGCCGGGCGGGTGCCGGAGGGTCCGTTCGCCCTGCCGGACGCGGCGCTGGCGCTGGGGTGCGGGGAGCGGGAGGCGGTGCGCGCGGTGGAAGCGCTGATCGACGCCGGGGCGGTGACCTCGCCGGGCGGTGAGGTGACGGCGCATGCCGCGCTCTATGAACTGCCCCGGATGGTGAGGCTGTTCGCTCTGGAGCGGGCCGCCGCCGGAGCCGTGGCGGAGGGGGCCGGGCCGGTGGGGGCCGGGGCCGGACCGGTGGTAGCCGGGGCCGGCTCGGTGGTTGCCGGGGCGAGCCGCTGAGGGGACACCGTACGGGCCGGTGGGGGCCGGGCCCCGGCCGGCCGGTGAGCGGCCGTGGGGCGGCGGCCGGGTGGCCGCCGCCCCGGGCGTCAGCCGAGGGTCAGCAGCCGCAGCAGTTCGCCCGGGCCGTACGCGCCCGGGGCGGCGGCCAGGGTGTGCAGGGACAGCAGCACCCCGGCGGCACCGGTGGCCAGGTCGGCGGAGAAGCGCAGCAGCCCGGCGCCGGGCACCAGCAGCCGGTCCCCGTCGGCCACCAGGTGCCAGGCCAGGTTCCGCGCGGAGGCCAGCACGTCGGGGCGCGGAGCACCGGCCTGCGGAGCACCGGCGTCCGGCGCGTCCAGCGCGTGGGCGGCGGCGAGCAGCCCGGCGCGGCCGGTGACCAGGCCCGGCTCCCGGACGAACTCCAGCCCGCAGCCCCGGCGGACACCCGGCAGCAGCCCGGCCAGCTCGGCGTCCGGGCGGTGGGCCAGATACTCCCGTGCCACCAGGGCGAAGCCGCCGCTGCCCTGGTCGAGATAGAGCAGATGCCGCCTGCCGTCCCGGACCTGGACGGTGCCGCCGGGGCCCGGGGCGCAGTGTGCCGCGTCCCGGCGCAGGGCGGCGCCGGCGGCGTCCAGCAGCCAGGACTCACCGGTGTGGGCGAGGAGTTCGAGGTGGAGCAGGGCGACACCGCTCAGCCCGCGCAGCAGCCCGGCCGAGGCGGGTGCGGTGAGCCCGGCCGGCCGGTCGCCCCGGACCAGGGCGTCGAGCTCCCGGGCGGTGCGCAGGGCGTACTCCAGCAGGGCGGGATCGGGCCGGGTGGCGCCGGGCCGGGCGGCCGCCCCACCGGCAGCGGCGGTGGCGGAGACGGAGGGGGAGGTGGTGGAGGCAGAGGAGGCGGAGGTGGCGAGGCGCAGGGCGGCCAGCGCCGTACCGGCCCGGCCGGTGAGCAGATCGGCGGAGGGGGCCGGGGGCGCGGCCAGGGCGCGGTCCAGCAGCTCCCGTGCGGTGGCCCGGCGGCCGAGGGCGTCCAGCACCAGCGCGGCGCCGGGCAGCCCGTCGTACAGTCCGCCGGGCCGGGCGGGGTCGCGCCGCAGGGCCGCGCCGGAGAGCCACTCCACCCACTCGGGGGCCACCTCGGCGCCGGTACGGCGCAGCGCGTGCAGCACCCCGGCCGCGCCGTGCGCCGCGCAGACTCCCCCGCTGCCGAAGCCGGCCGGGTCCCCGGGGAAGAGCCGGTCGGTCCGCTCCGGCGTCGCCCCGGCCCGTATTCCGGCGAGCAGTCCCCGCCGGAGGCCGGCCCAGTCCGGGACCGGCCCGCCGAACAACCGGGCCACGGTGGCCTCGCCCGTACCGCCCTCGTCCGTCGAACCGGGACCGGGGAGGGCAGGCCGGGGCGGGCCGGCGTCGGGGCCGAGGCCGAAGCGGGCGCGGGCCCAGCGCTCCAGGGTGCGGGCCTTGTCCCGGTCGTGGTGGGCCATCTCGGTCAGCGGTATCAGCAGATGCAGCCAGAGCGCCCGGAGCGCGTACCGGTCGGCCGCGGCGCCCGGGGTGCCGGCCGGGGCCTGCATCCCGGGGGCGCCCGCCAGCGGGGTGGCGGGGTCGTCCAGGTCGGTGGCGTACTCGAAGTCGACCAGGACGAGGGAGCCGTCCGGCCGCACCATGACATTGGACGGATGGAGGTCGCCGAAGCGCAGCCCCCGGGCGTGGATCGCGTCCAGCGCCCGCCGCAGCCGCTCGGTCACCCCGGCCACCCAGGCGCCATAGGCGGCGAGTTCGGCCGGGGACCGATCGCCGTGCACCATGGCGTACCGGGTGACGAGCTCTTCCAGGAGGGTGGTGCCCTCGATGTACTCCTCGACCAGGAAGTGGTGTTCCCACACCCGGCGCACCCCGTGGACGGCGGGTACGCAGTCGAGCCCGGCGAGCCGGGTCAGCGCGCGGTGCTCCCGGTGCAGCCGGGTGACGGCGTCGTCGCCGGCCCGGTCCAGCCCGCTGTGCGGCCGGGCCTCGCGCAGCACCACCCGCCGCCCGGTCTCCCGGTGGCGGGCGAGGTAGATGCCGCCGGCGTTGGAGAACTGGAGCGCCCGCTCCACGGTGTACGGGAAGCCGTCGTCGCGGGCGGCGGCCCGGGCCGCGAGGTGCGGCCGCAGCTCCGCCGGGACCTTCACCCACGCGGGCAACCGGAACACCACGTCCCGGGTGTCGGGGACCAGCCGGCCGTCCGGGTGGCGCAGGGCGGGCACGGTGGCGCCGTGCTCGTCCCGGCACCACAGCGCCCGGAAGGCCCCGTACCGGACGAAGACCGGGGCGCTCCCGATGCGCAGGTCGCTGAGGATGTACGGGCCGGGGCGGCCCTTCAGCGCGACGGCCAGTGCCTCGGCGAGCCGCAGGAAGGAGGGCTCGTCCGGCGGGTAGAGGGTGAGGAACTTGCCGCTGCCGCTCCGCTTCATATGTTTGTCCGACATGAGGCGCAGGGCCTGCTCGCTGCGGAGGAACTTGAACGGCACCCGGTGCTCGCGGCAGAGCCGGGCGGTGATCTCCAGGGTGCGGCCGGCCCCGGCGGGCACGGTGGAGACATGGATCTTCCAGCCCTGTTCGGGCGGGACGACACCGGCGGGGATCAGCGAGGTCCAGAGCCCGGCGCCCGCCCGGACCCAGCCGTCCGGCGGCTCGGCGCGGTCCAGGGGGTACCGGGTGGCCTCGTCCCGGAGCCGGGCCGGGGCCTCGTAGTACCTGCGGTCGGCCAGACAGTGGAGCTGGGTCTCCTGGAGGCGGGGCACGGTCTCTCCTCATCTGCTCGCCCGGGGCCGTGCGCGTTCGGGGGTACGGGCGCGGGACGGCCCCGGGTGGGGGTGTACGGGACGGGCCGGGGCCCGGTCGACGGGCCGGGAGCCGGTCGACCGGGCCGGGGTCCGGTCAGGGACGGGGTCCGGGGGCGGGGCGGACGGGATCGCCGCCGGAGGGGCGGGAGCCGTCCAGCGGGGCCGTCGCGCCGGTCGCGGAGGCTCCCGCTCCCGTGGGGTCCGCCGCCGGCGCGGGGACGTCCACCGCCTCCGCCCCGCCGGACGGGCCGGAGGCGGGGACGTCCGCTGCCGGCGCCTGGACGTCCGGCGGGGACACCGGGCCGCGCGCGGAGGGGGCGAGGGTGACCACGGCGGCCGAGAGCGCCAGCACCGCGCCCAGGGCGGTGAAGGCCCCACCGGGCCCGAGGGCGGTGAGCAGGGCGCCGCCGGCCAGTGGGCCGAGCGGCTGGACCAGTGAGGAGAGGAACCCGGCCGCGCTCTGCACCCGGCCGACCCGGTCGCCGGGGGTGACCACCAGCAGAGTGGTGAGGAAGCCGATGCTGGCCACCGTCGCCAGGCACATGCAGAGCGCGCACAGCGCCCCCGCCACCAGCGGCAGCCGGACCACGGCCAGCACCCCGGCGGTGGCCGCGCAGGTCCAGCAGGTGGCGGTGATGAGCGGCCGGCCGTGCAGCTCCGGGTGGAGCCGGGGCGCCAGCAGCGCGCCGGCCAGGGTGCCGGCCGAGGTGCAGGCCACCACGAGCCCGCTGCCCAGTCCGGAGCGCCCGCCGTCCGAGAAGACGGTCAGCGCGGTGAAGGTGAGGGCGCCGAAGGCGAAGTTCATGCCGAGCCCGAAGACCAGCAGCACGGTACGGAGATACGGCAGCCGCCACAGGAACACCAGCCCGGCGGTGAGTTCGCGGCGGCTGAACACCGGGCCGGACCGCACCGCCGGCTCCGACCGGGTACGGACCAGGGAGACACAGACCGCCGAGGCCAGCAGCCCGGCGGCCTCGGCCACGAACGGCAGCACCGGGTGGAGCCCGAAGAGCGCGCCGCCCACCAGCGGGCCGATCAGCCGGGCGGTGGAGGAGCGGGCCTGGAGCCGGGCGGTGGCGGTACCCATGTCGGCCGGAGGCACGACCGAGCGCACCAGGGCCGAGGCGGCGGGGCCGTACACCCCGCCGATCACCGCGCCCGCGCCGGCCACCAGCAGCACCAGCGGGAGCGGCACCCGGCCGGCGAGCACCGCGACGACCAGGGCGGTGACCACGGCGAGGCTGCCCAGGTCGCAGCGGCGCATCAGCCGGCGGCGTTCGGTCCGGTCGGCCAGTACCCCGCCGGGCAGCATCGTGAGCAGCAGCGAGGCCACGGTCACGGTGCCCACGGCGCCGGCCCGGACGGGCGACCCGGTCTCCCGCAGCACGAGCAGCGGCAGGGCGAGCGCGGTCATCTGGGTGCCGAGCACGGCGAACAGGCCGCTCATCCAGAGCAGCCGGAAGTCACGATTGGTGCGGAGTGCTGAGGCCATCGCCGGCTCCCGCGGGCTGAGGGGACGGACGGTCGGTGAGGTCGGCTGGGCCCGCCGGGCGGCGGGACAGCGGGGCAGCGGACCGGACAGGCGGCGGAGGCCACGCGAAGAGGTCCCGGACGGGCGGCGGAGGCCACGCGAGCAGACCCCGGAGGCCGGCGGGGCCACGCGAGCAGACCCCGGACGGGCGGCGGGGCGGACTCCGCCATGACGGAGCCGCCCCGGTCCGGACCGCCGGCCGTGCGCCCCGTGGTGCCCCGGGGCGCACGGTGCCGGGGTCAGTTCTGGTCCATCACCACGCTCAGCACGCTGACACAGCTGCCCTCGACGCTCCGGTCGGAGTCCACGGACGTGGTGCCCTGGAGGTCCAGGACGGACTCGCCGTGCGCCTCGACCTCGGGGGTCTCGTCGTTGTTGTCGTCGGCAACCGGCTTGGTGTTCTCGGTCATGATGGTCTCCATCCACTCGTCGAACGCCATGGGGTGACGTCGCACGCCGTCAAACGCTGTCGGCCCTTGTCAGACGCGGCCGAAAGCAATCGAACGCCGCCGAACACGGTCGAATGCTCTGAAAATCCGTCGATCGCTGCCGGACATCGTCGGACGGCGTCGTACGCCGGGGGTCGCGAACGTTCCGCGCACGGCCGGGCCCCGGAGGCCCGGTCCGCCGGCGGCGAGCCGTTGCCCGCCGTTGCCGAGAAAGCTAGGAGCCCCGACCCGGAAAACGCCCCGGCGCCGGTATGGCCCCGGTATCGGCGCAGGCCCGGGGCGGCGGGCCACCGGGCGCACGGACCGCCGGAAGTCCTCCGCACCGGGCCCGGCCTGCGGGCATACCGCCGTCGAACCGTCCCCCGACCGGCGCCGAACCACTCCCCCGGAGACTGGCCCAGGACGCGCGCCGCTGCCTCGGCCCCCCTGGTCTGTCCGGGCGCGGCGCGCGTCCGCCGGGCCCGTCGCGGGCCCCGTACGACCCCGCCCCGCACGGGGGTGGGGCACGGCGGAGCCGGATGAACCGGGAAACGGATCCGGAGGAACCGAGGAACCGCGAGGAGGCGGCCCCGTGGAGCTGGCCGAACTGATCGCCCTGCGGCCCCGGCCGGCCGGCGGGGTGCTGGTCACCCTGACCCGGCGCTGCCCGATGAGCTGTGCGCACTGCTCCACCGCCTCCACGATGGAGACCCGCGAGGAGCCGGACCCCGTCCAACTGCTCGCGTTCACCGATTCGTTCACCCCCGCCGACCGGCCCGAGGTGCTGCTGCTGACCGGCGGCGAACCGCTGCTGCTGCCGGAGACGGCCGCCAGGCTGGCCCGCTCCGCCCGGGCGGCGGGCACCCGTACGGCCCTGCTGAGCGGCATGTTCTTCGCCCGCTCCCGGAAGGTCCCGGACCGGTTGCTGAACGCCGTCGCGGAGCTGGACCACTTCTCCGCCAGCCTGGACGCCCACCACGAGCGGGAGGTGGAGCGCGCCGCCGTCTTCCGGGCGCTGCGGGCGGTCCGGGAGACCGGAGTCGCTGTCAGCTTCCATCTCACCGGTACCGGTCCGGACGACCCCTATCTGGCCGATGTCACCCGGGCCGTCGACCGGGAGTTCGGCGGGACGGTGCCCGCGCTGGTCAACGAGGTACGGGCGGTCGGCCGCGCCGCCGCCTGGGCCGGCCCGGCCCGTACCACCGGCCCCGCCGCCGGACCGGGCGGGGACCCGGGGCCCTGCGCGATGGCCGCCTGGCCGGTGGTGGCCTTCGACGGCACCGTGCTCGCCTGCTGCAACCAGGACGTGGTGGACCGCCGCCCCGCCCCGGCCCATCTCCGGCTGGGTCATGTCGCCGGGGACGACTGGGCGACCGTACGGCGGCGGGCGCTGGAGTCCCCGGTGCTGCGCATGATCCGTACGGTGGGCCCGGTGGCGCTGCGGTCGCGGTACGCGCCCGGGGCCCCCGGCGCTGCTGTGGCCCCCCGGACCGGGTCCTCCTGCGGCGACTGCCGGGCCCTGGGCTCCGGGGCAGGACCCGCGCCGGAGGTGGTGGCCGTGGCGGGCGGCGCGGCCGGGGCGCTGCTCGACGCGACGGCCGCCCGGCGGGCGGGGGCGGCGGGCCCGGTGGCCCTGGTACGGCGGTACGGCTGCGCCGCGTACGCCCCCCTGGTGGTGGCGCGCGGACCGGCGGCACCGGCGGCACCGGCGGTCGGGGGCGCGGACGAGCGCTCCGGCTCCGGCGCCGGGGCCCGCGCGGACAGCAGGGCCCGCACCGGCCCGGAGGTGTCGGGATGACGCCCGCCCGGGGCGGCCGGCCGGCCGCGTCCGTCCGGCTGGACGCCACGCTCGCGCTGGTGGAGCCCGCGTTGCGCGCCGCGACGGCCCGGCTCTGGCACCCCGACGGGCTGACCGGGCGCTACCGCGCCTATCTGGCGGCCATGCACATGGTGATCCGGGCCTCGGTGCCGCTGATGGAGCGGGCGGCCGTACGGGCCCGGCGGCTGGAGCGGTCGGGCGATCCGCTGGGCCGGCCGCTCGCCGCGCATCTCGCCGCGCACATCGAGGAGGAGCGGGACCACGACGCCTGGCTGCTGGACGACCTGGTGGCCGCGGGCTCGGGCCCGGACGCCGCGCTCGGCGCCGTACCGCCGCCGGACGTCGCCGCGCTGACGGGGGCTCAGTACTACTGGATCGAGCACCACCATCCGGTGGCCCTGCTCGGCTATGTGACCGTGCTGGAGGGGCACGCCCCGGCGGCCGGGCTCGCGGACCGGCTGGCCCGGCTCACCGGCCTGCCCGACGCGGCGTTCCGTACCGTACGCGCCCACGCCCAGCTCGACGGCGGTCATGTGGCCGGGCTGCGGGCCCTGCTGGACGCGCTGCCGCTGACCCGGGCGCAGGAGGCGGCGGTCGCCGTCAGCGCCCTGCACACCATGGACGCGCTCACCCAGTTGTTCGTCCGGCTCGGGCGCGGCGCACCGGCTCCCGGGCCGGGGCGGGGAGCCGGCCGGCCCGTCCCCACCGGAGGTCGCGCATGACCGGATCCCCCGACCGGCTGGCCGCCCTGTACGCGGCCGGCTTCGCGGTCGATCTGCTCACCGAGGAGCAGCGCCAGGTGCTCACCGGGCTCACCGAGGAGGAACTGGCGCTGCTGCTCGACATCAAGGACCGGCTGGACGCCGTGGGCCCCGAGGTCCAGGCGCACGGGGAGATCGCGGGCGGTGCGCTGTTCTGACGGCGTGCCGCCCGCTCCCCCGGCACCGGCCACCCGGATGAACCGGCGCCGGGCCGGGCGCGGCGCCACCCCGGACAGGGAGCCCGGACAGCGAGCCCGGACAGTGAGCGCCGACAGCGAGCCCGGACTGAGCGGGAATGAGGAGGGAATCCGGTGAACTGCCCCTCGTGCGGCCAGGATCCACCCGTCGCGGCACGGTTCTGCCCCTACTGCGGGACACCCTGCCCGGCGGCCGCGGAGCCGGTGGTGCCGGACGACCAGCGCAAGCCGGTGACGGTGCTCTTCTGCGATCTGGTCGGCTCCACCGCGCTCTCCGGCCGGCTGGACCCGGAGACCCTGCGCGCGGTCACCCTGCGGTACTTCGCCGCGATGAGCGAGCGGATCGAGGCGTGCGGCGGCACCCCGGAGAAGTTCATCGGGGACGCGGTGATGGCGGTCTTCGGCGTGCCGGTCGTACGGGAGGACGACGCCCGCCGGGCGCTGGCGGCCGCGCTCGGCATGCGGGAGGCGCTGGCCGCGCTCAACGCCGGTCTCACCACCGAGCTCGGCGCCGGACCGGGCGTCCGGCTGGACATCCGTATCGGGGTCAACACCGGCCAGGTGGTGGCCGGTTCGGACGCGACCGCCCGGCAGGCACTGGTGTCGGGCGAGACCGTGAACGTGGCGGCGCGGCTGGAGCAGAACGCCGGGGCCGGGGAGATCCTCATCGGGCCGGAGACCCTGGCGGCGGCCGGGCCGACCGTGGTGGTGGAGGACGCCGGACCGCTCGCGCTGAAGGGCAAGCGGGACCCGGTGCGCGCCCACCGGCTGCTGGCACTGGGCGCCGACGATCCCGAGCTGCTGCGCCGCTTCGATGTTCCCTTCGTGGGCCGTGGCGCCGAACGGGCGGCCCTGGACCGGGCGCTGGCGGCCACGGCCGGGAGCGGGGGCCGGGCCGGGGTGCTGCGGCTGGTGGGCGAGGCGGGTGTGGGCAAGACCCGGCTGGTACGGGAGTGGCTGGCCGGCCGCGCCGACCGGGACCGGCCGGTGTACGGGGCGGGGCGCTGCCGCAGTTACGGCAGCCGGGGCACCCTGGCACCGCTGGCCGACGCGGTGCGGACGGCGCTCGACGGGGTGGACCGGGCCGGGGGCGGGACGGTGGACGGGGCCGGGGGCGAGCAGGACCGGGCCGTGGCGGACGCCTTGGCCCTGCTGACCGGGGGTCTGCTGCGGGACGGGGCGCCCAACGCGCCCTTCGAGGAGCTCTGCGCGGCCCTGGCCACCGTGCTCGGCCGGGTCGCCCGCCACCGGCCGGTGGTCCTGGTGCTGGACGACTGGCACTGGGCGGCGCCCCTGCTGGTGCGGACGGTGGAGCGGGTCCGGGGGCTGCTGGGCCGGGCGGCGGTGCTGACCCTCTGCGCCGGCCGCCCCGGCCCCCCGGACGACGCCCCGGCGCGGGCCGCCTCCGGGGACGGCGGCTCCGGTACGCCGGTGCTGCGGCTGGCCGGGCTGTCCCGCGCCGAGTCCGTCCGGCTGGCCCGGGCGCTGGCCGGACCGGCCGCCCCGCCGGTGCCCGGTGCGCTGCTGGACCGGGCGGAGGGCAATCCGCTCTACCTGGAGCAGTTGTGGGTGGCCGGAGCCCCGGACGGCCCGGGGGCGGACGGGGCGGCACCGGACAGCCCGGATTCCGGCGGGACGGCCTCCGGGGGGACGGCCGGGCTGCCGCCGACCCTGCAGGCCCTGCTCGGGGCGCGGATCGGGGCGCTGGGCCGGGCCGAGCGCGCGGTGCTGGACCTGGCGTCGGTGATCGGCCGGGAGTTCACGGCGGCGGAGCTGGTCCGGCTGGCCACCGCCGGCCGGACGGACGGAGCCCCGGGAGCCGGAGAGCCGGGCGGGGGGCCGGCCGGACGGCCCGGCGAGCGGTCCGGCGCGGGAAGCGGCCCGGAGGCGGGCGCGCGCATCGGTATGGATGTCGGCACGGCGCTGGCCGGGCTGGTGCGCGGCCGGCTCATCGAACCGCTGCCCGGAGCCGCCGGTGGGGAGCCCGCCGGGGCGTACCGGTTCAGCAGCGGGCTCGTACAGGAGGTGGCGTACGCCTCCCTCGCCAAGCGGGCCAGGGCGGACCGCCACGCGTGGGCGGCCGGGCTGCCCCGGGTGGTGGCGGCCGGCGACGGCGCGGTCGGCACCCACCTGGAGCGGGCCTACCGCTGCCGGGCCGAACTCGGGCTGCTGGACGCCCGGACGGAGGGTCTGCGGGAGCGGGCGGCACGCGCGCTGGGCCGGGCCGGGGCGCAGGCGCTCGCCCGGGCCGACCTGCACTGGGCGGACGATCTGCTGCGCCGGTCGGTCGGGCTGGCCGAGGCCGCCGTACCGGGGCCGCCGGGCACCGCGCCGGACGGGCCGCCCCCGCCCGGGGCGGCCGCGCTGCGCAGGCTGGGCGAGGTGCGGCTGGCCCTCGGGCACCCGGCGGAGGGGACGGGTCTGCTGCGCCGGGTCGTGGAGTCGGGCGCGGACCCGGTGGAGGCCGCCCATGCCCGGCTGGCGCTCGCGGTGCTGGACCCGGCCGCCGGCGGCGTGCCCGGCACGGCGCGCGCGGTGCTCCCGCTCTTCGAGGCGGCCGGCGACCCGGTCGGCCAGGCACGGGCCCGGCTGCGGCTGGCCCAGCACCGGCAGCGGGCCGGGCGCCACGAGGAGGCCGACCGGGATCTGGTCCGGGCCCTGGCGCACGCGGTGGAGGCCGGGGCGGAACCGGAACGGGCGGCGGCGCTCGGGGCGATCGGGATCTCGCTGTGGCGGGGCCCGGAACCGGTGCCGTCGGCCGTGGTGCGCTGCCGGGCCCTGCTGGACGAGCACGGGGCGGGCCGGACGGCCGTACGGGTCACCCTGAACTGCCCGCTCGCCGTGCTGTACGCGCTGCTGGACCGGGGGCGGGAGGCGCTGGCCGCCATGGCCGAGGCCGAACGGCTGGCCGCCGCCCTGGACTACGCGGAGGCGAGGGTCTTCCTGCCGGTCTTCCGGGCCGGGGTCGAGGCGCTGTGCGGCCGGACCCGGCGGGCGGTCGGGCTGCTCGGCCGGGCGGACCGGGCGGCACGGCGGGTGGGCGCGGACGCCATGCGGCCGGCCATCGCCCTGGAGGCGGCCCGGCTGCTGCTGGACGAGGGCCGCCCGGCGCGGGCCGGGGCCTGGCTGGCCGGCGCCGGTACGGGCCCGGAGCTGCCGCGCGCCGACACGGTGGACCTGGCCGGGCTGCGGGCCCGGCTGGCCGCGCTGGCGGGCGACCGGGACCGGGCGGTGCGGGAGGCGGAGACGGCCGTCGCCACCGCGGCGCTCACCGACTCGCCGCTGCTGCGGGCCACGGCGCTGCTGGACCGGGCGCGGACCCTGGCGCTGCTGGGGCGGGGCGCCGAGGCGGCCGGATCGGCGCGGGCGGCGGCGGAGCGGTTCGCCGACAAGGGCCATCTGCCGGGCGCCCGTACGGCCGCCCGGCTGGCGGCGCGGCTGCCGAGGACGGCGGGAGCGGCGGAGACGGCGCGGACGGCGGAGACGGCGGAGACGACAAGAACGGCGAGGCGGGCGGACAGGGCAGGCACCGCCTGCTCGGCGGACACGACGGACACGGCGGACACGACGGACACGGTGGTACGCACACCGCGTACCACCGCGGCGAATCCGGCGGCAGTGGGCCGGGGCGGGGAGGCGGCGGCGTGGAAGCGGCCATGAGTACGCCGGGCCGGGGCCTGACCTGGAGCCTGCGGGGCCGGGGGCCGGCGGACGTACCGGTGGTGGCCGATCCCGGCCCCTGGCCGCCGGACTCCGGGGGGCCGGCGGCGACCGGCCGGGGGGTGCGGGTGTGTGTGGTCGACTCGGGAGTGGAGCGGGACCATCCGGCGGTCGGCCGGGTGGACGGTTCCTGGGTGGTGGTCAAGGATCCGGACACCGGGGAGACCTCGGTGCGGCCGACCGAGACCGGCGACAGCTGCGGCCACGGCACGGCGTGCGCCGGAATCGTCCGGCGGACCGCGCCGGAGTGCGAGCTGCACAGCGTACGGGTGCTGGGCGAGCGGTTCTCCGGGACCGGGGACGTCCTGCTCGCCGGGCTGCGCTGGGCGGTCGAGCAGGGATTCGACCTGGTGAACCTGAGTCTCTCCACCACCCGGGACCGGTTCGCCCGGGAGCTCCACGAGCTGGCGGACCAGGCGTACTTCGCCCGTACGGTGATCGTCGCCTCGGCGCACAACACCCCGGTCGAGAGCTTCCCGTGGCGGTTCGCCTCGGTGATCTCGGTGGGCAGCCACCAGGAGGACGACCCGGGGCTGCACCTCTACAACCCGAGCCCGCCGGTGGAGTTCTTCGCGCCGGGCCAGAACGTGCCGGTGCCCTGGCTGGGCGGCGCCACCATCCGCACCACCGGCAACAGCTTCGCCACCCCGTACATCACCGGTCTCTGCGCCCGGCTGCTCTCCGCCCATCCGAGCATGACGGCCTTTCAGCTCAAGAACGCGCTCTATCTCTCCGCGGCCAATGTGCGGTTCCGGTCGCTCCCTTCCCTTCCGGCAGGAGAGGCATCCGATGAGTCCTCTGAGTCCGACGAGCCCGGCGAGCTCCACCGGTCCCGTGAGTCCCCTGAGCCGCCTGAGCCCCGTCTCGCCGCCGGCGCCGACGGCACCGGGAACTGACCCGGCCGCCGGACCCGCCGCCGGGCCGCCCCTGGTGGACGCGGCCTGCCGGGAACTGCTCCAGGCGGTGGTGGACGTGGCCCGGGCCATCTTCGGGGCGGCGGCGAGTTCGGTGTTCCTGCTCGACGAGGAGGCCGGGGAGCTGGTGTTCCAGGCGGTCTCCGGCGAGGGCGAGGAGTTCCTGGTGGGCCGGCGGTTCCCGGCCGGGCGCGGGATCGCGGGCTGGGTGGCGGTCTCCGGGGAGCCGATGATCGTGGACGACCTGACCACCAGTACCGCCTTCGACCGGGCGCTGGCCGAGTCCACCGCGTACGTCCCCGACGCGCTGATGGCGGCGCCGCTGCTCAGCGGCGGACGGGTGCTGGGCGTACTGGAGGTACTGGACCCGTCCCCGCAGGCCCGGTCGAGCGTCCGGGAGCTGGATCTGCTCGCCATGTTCGCCCGGCAGGCCGCCGCCGCCCTGCGGGTCGCGGTGCCGGACGCCGGGGCGGGATGGCCGGGGCCGGACGGGACCGGCGGGGTGCCCGGCCCGCTGTCCGGCACGGCGAAGGGCCCGGTGGCCGGACCGGCGGCCGGACCGGCGGCTGCCGCTTCCGCTCTGGACTCCGGACGGCGGGCCGACGCGCTCCGGCTGCTGGCCACCCTGGAGGAGGTGCTGCGCGGGGAGTGAGCCCCGGCTGCCGCGCGGCCGGCACCCGGGGCCGAGGCGCCGGCCGGCCGGCGGCGGCCCGGTCAGTCCCGGGCGCCCCCGGTGATCAGGGTGCGGGTGGCGCGGGCGGCGACCCGGGGGTCCTTCATGCCCTGGTAGACCGGCGGGATCGGCCGGTCCACCCCGAACAGGGTGTACACCCCCAGCATGGCGGCGTGCACCGAGTACTCGACCGTGAAGACGACGTCCTCGGGGATCTCCACGAACTGCCCCGCGAAGGCGAAGTTGCGCGACCCCTCGGGCACCACCAGCGGCCGGTCCCCCGGCGCCCGGCAGGCGAAGAGGGCGGAGGCGTACGGCATCATGACCGTGGTCACGTCGGTGGTCTCCAGCACCCGGTCGAGGATGTCCTCGAAGCCGAGCTGGTGGACGAGTTCGGTGAGGATCTCCTTGCCGGTGGCCCGGGTCATGGGCTTGCGGACGTGATCGCCGTCGCGGTCGATCTCGAAGCCGTACCCCCAGAGGGTGAACGTGTTCTCGGGCATGTCCGGGAAGTGCGGCTGGTACGGCACCACGATCGACAGGTGCCATCCCGAGTCGATCCAGGTCATCAGGGCACCGGTGCCGGGTTCGTTGCCGGTCGTGGCGGCGATCCGGCGGATCAGGGTGTCGTCGTGCAGGGTGAGGGTGAACGACTCCCACTTGTGCTCGTCGACGTTCCCGTAGAAGGACATCGGCCGGCCGAAGTCGTCCGCCTTGCGGGCGATGTTCTCCCACAGCGACCAGCCCTGGTCCCGGCGGTCCCGGATGAGCTCGGGCACCGTGTCGTCGCCGCCGTAGGTGGAGTCGGCGGTGATCGAGCCCAGGGTCAGGAAGGCGTAGTCGTCCGGGCCGAGGTCGATCCGGTGGGTGCCCTCGCGGTCCTCGACGTGCAGGCGGGTGGCGCGCCGGCCGGTGGCCGGGGTGCCGGTGAAGTCGGCGTCCAGGACCCGGGTGCCGAACCGTACGTCGACGCCCTGGGCGACCAGCCACCGCTGGAGCGGTACCACCATGGAGTCGTACTGGTTGTAGACGGTGCGGCGCACGCCCGCCAGGGTGTGGATGCGGGGGAACTCCTGGATGAACCGCAGGAAATAGCGCCGCAGTTCGGCCGCCGAGTGCCACTTCTGGAAGGCGAAGGTGGTCCGCCACATCTGCCAGAAGTTGGTGGTGAAGAAGTGCCCGGTGAAGAGCTCGTCGATCCGCTTGCTGCCGAGCAGTGCCTCGGGCGTGGCCATCAGCCGGGACAGGTCCGCCCGGTCGCGTGCCGAGAAGCCGTAGTCGGAGGCGTCCAGCACGGTGTGCCGGCCGTCGATCAGCCGGGCGCGGGCGTGGGTGCGCACCTTCTCGTTGAAGTCGAGAATCTCCTGCCGGACGCTGACCCCGGGGTCGTCGCGGGACGGGATGGTGGAGAAGAGGTCCCAGACGCACTGGTACGCCTCCTCCTCCAGCATCCGTCCGCCGCGGGTGACGTAACCGGCGCGGTGCACGGGGGAACCGGCGCCGTCGAGAGAGCCGCCCTCGATGTCCAGCTCCTCCAGGATGTGGATGTGCTCCCCGGGCAGACCGGCGTCCCGGATGGCGAAGGCCGCGGCGGCCATTCCGGCGATGCCACCGCCGACGACCCAGAGATGGGCCCGCTCGGTGGTGTGCTGCTTCTGGCTCATGGTGACCCCTCAATTTCGGACTGCGCTCCGTTTTGAGCGTAGACCTGGTTGGCCGGATCACGCGTTAATCTGGGCATCCCCGGGACCTTCGGCCACCATGGCGGCGACCACCGTCCCGGCCGGGCCCCGTCCCCCCTTCGCGCCGTACGAGAGGTTCCCCATGCCGTCCGCAGCCGGTGCGCCGCAGGCCGGGGAGCCCGGCGGGAAGCCGGCACCACCCTCGGCTCCGCGCTCTCCAGGCCGTCGGGAGCGAAACAAACAGGACAAGTGGAAGCGGATCCTCGACGCCGCCACCGTCCTCTTCACCGAGCGGGGGTACTCCGCCGTCACCACCCAGGAGATCGCGGACGCGGCGGGCGTGGGCACCGGCACCCTGTTCCGCTACACCGGCTCCAAGGCGGGCCTGCTGATGCTCGTGATGAACGAACGCATCCGGCGGGGAGCCGAGCGGGGACTGGAGCTCGCCCGGGCGGGCGCGCCTCCCGAGGAGTCCGTGCTCGCCCTGGCCGCGCCGCTCGCCGGGGCGAGCCTCGGCCATCTCGAGAACACCGTGGTCCACCACCGGGAGACGCTGTTCGGCAGTGGGCCCGAGCAGCAGGCCGCGGCGGAGCGGGTGGCCCGGCTGGAAGAGGCGATCGAGGAGATCATCCGGCTGTACGCCGCCGGGAACCCGGTCCGTCCGGACACCGATCCCGCCCTGGCGGCCCATGCCCTCTACTCGACGATGTACCTGGACATCGTCCGGGTCGGATTGGGCCGCGCGCCGGCGGAGGAGCTGCCGGAGCGGCTGCGGCGCTCGGTCCGGTACCTCCTCGGCGCCCTGCTGCTGCCTCCACCGGGCGGGCCCGCGCGCTGAGCCTCCGGCGGGCCCGGACGGGGCCGCGTCACGGCGAAGCGGCGGGAGAGCGGGCGGACCGGCGACGGGATCAGGAGCCGGAACCGGCTGTCGCGCGCGGTGGGCGGACGCACCATACGGGCGCGGGACGCGGCAGGCGGTGCGGGCCGTCCGAGGGATCCCTCCCCCGCCGGCCGTCCCGGAGGAGGTGCCGCGCGGGCAGTGGGACCCGGCGCCCGCCCGGCCGGCACCCGGGGACGACGCGCCGGCCGGGCTGTCCTCCGGCCCGGCCCGTCGTCCCCGGGGCCGGCTGCTCCCCAGCGGAGACCCGGCACCGGGGTGCCGTCCGGAACGGGTCCCCCGGGCGGGGTACGCGGCCGGGGCCGGGCGGCCCGGACGGCGGGGGAGCCCCTCCGTACCGCCCTGTCCCGGTCCGCGTACGGGAACAGTGGATCACGTGGCGCACGGTCCGGTGAGGGCCGAAAGTCCCTGCTGACCAGGGCCGAGAGGTCCTCGGGGCCCGGTGCCATACTGACGGGTCGTCAAGCGCCCCGGCGCTCCGGACGCCCCCGGCGCACCCGCCGGCCGGCGGACCGGCGCGCCCCGGGACGCCGAAGCCCCCGAGACCCGAAGGCAGGGACACCCCCCATGGACAGCGGATCCGGCCGTACCGGTGACGACTACCACGCGCTGCTCGCCCGGCAGGACGCCATGCGGCTGCGGCGGCAATTACTCGCACCCGGACCCGGCACGGGCGCCGGCGGCGCGGGGCCGGCCCGCCGGGGAGGCGGGCCGCCAGTGTCCCCGGAGGCGTACGACGGCGGCGCCGACCAGCGGGTCATCGTGGCCGGGCTGCCGCTGGTCACGCCCTTCGGGAGGCTGATCACCCACCTCTACGACGCGATGTTCGAGCGGCATCCCGGGCTGCGGAAGCTCTTTCCGGAGTCGATGGACTTCCAGCGGGCCCATCTGGAGCAGGCGTTCTGGTACCTGATCGAGCGGCTGCACCGGCCCGCCGAAGTCGCCGCGTTCTGTGCCCGGCTGGGCCGTGACCACCGCAAACTCGGCGTCCGCGCCGCGCACTTCCGGATCTTCGAGGACGCGCTCGCCGAGGCGCTGCGCCGGAGCGCGGGCGCGGACTGGAGCCCGGAGCTGGCGGACGCCTGGCTGCGGATGATCCGGTTCGCCACGGAGGCGATGGTGGCCGGCGCGGAGGAGGCAATGGGCGAACCGCCGTACTGGAACGCGGAGGTGACGGAGGTCCGGCGGGCGCGCGACGACCTGGTGGTGCTGCGGATGCGGACCGCCGAGCCGTATCCGTACCGGGCGGGGCAGTACGCCGACCTCCAGTCGCCGCTGCTGCCGGGCGCCTGGCGGCCGTACGCGCTGGCCTCGGCGCCCCGCTCGGGGCCGGAGCTGGAGTTCCATGTCCGGCGCGCCGGGCGGGGCGGGGTGAGCGAGGCGCTGGTGGGCTCCACCGGGGTGGGTGACGCCCTGCGGGTCGGCCCGCCGCAGGGTGGTGACTGGGCGCTCGATCCGGCCGCCGGACCCGGTCTGCTGCTGGTGGCGTACGGCACCGGGTGGGCGACCGCCAAGGCGCTGCTCGGGGAACTGGCGGGCCACGCGGCCCGGTACCCGGTGGTGCGGCTGCTGCTCGCCGCCGGAACGCCCGGGGAGCTGTACGACACCCGGGCGCCGGCCGCGCTGGAGAACCGCTGCCCCTGGCTGCGGGTGACGCCGGTGACGGGGCCCGGGCCGGTGTCCGGCGGCGGCAGGGGGCGCGCGGTGACGGGCGCGGTGGCGGAGGAACTGGTCCGGCAGGACGACTGGTCGGGGTGGCAGGCGGTGGTGGACGGGCCGCCGGACGAAGTGGCCGTGACCGTACGGCTGCTGACCGCGCTCGGTGTGGACGCGGACCGGATCGGCCATCATCTGCCCGCCGGTACGGCCGTACGGTGGGGCGGCGGGGAGTCGGCGGTCACCGGCCTGCCGCGGGGCGCCGACCGCCCGGAGCCGCTGCCGCGACTGCCCCGCTGATCCGCTGGTCCGCCGGTCCGTGTCCCCGGGCTCCTCGCACCTTCGGGCCTTCGGGCCTTCGGGCCTTCCGACCGGGCGGCGGGCCGTACCGCCGGGCCGCTCCCCCGGCCCTCGGGCGGCCCCGTCCGGATGGCCTCGGGTGTCTCGCGCCGGGCCCGCCGGGGGCGTTTCCGGTACGGGCCCGGCGCGAGTCGGCCCCGTTCTCCCCGGGGCCATGAGCGCCTCCCCGGGCCCCTGGCGGGCTTTCCCGGGACCCGGGCGCCTCCCCCGGGGCTTCCTGGCGTGCCTTCCCGGGGCCTCGGGTGCCGCCCCGGGGCCTCGGGCGCCTCTCCGGGGCCCACGTGGCGGGCCCGTGCGGCAGGGCCCGTGCGGCAGGGCCCGTGCGGCGGAGGCGTGGTCCGTACGGCGGGGCCGGGACCCGGGAGGGCCCTTCGGCCCTCCGTTCGAGGCCCGGCCGGGACCGTTCGCCTCTGTTGGTGGCGTATCCGCCGTTTGATCATGGTCCGGCGGCAGTCGGCCTGCCGTCGCCCGGGACGGATTCCCGGGCGGAACGGAGCAGATGGGGAGGCCCTGTCCGGTGGACACGGTGAGTGGTGACGAGTTGGCGACCACGGGGCGGTCCCCCGCGCCCGGCGAGACGCCGGCGCGGGCGGAGCGCCCGTCGTGGGTGGAGTGGCTGACGACCACCGACCACAAGAAGATAGGCACGATGTACCTGGTCTCGGCCTTCTTCTTCTTCATCGTCGGCGGGGTCATGGCCCTGGCGATGCGCGCCGAACTGGCCCGCCCGGGTACGCAGATCCTGTCGAACGAGCAGTTCAACCAGGCGTTCACGATGCACGGCTCGATCATGCTGCTGCTCTTCGCCATGCCGCTGTTCACCGGCTTCGCCAACTGGATCATGCCGTTGCAGATCGGGGCGCCCGATGTGGCCTTCCCCCGGCTGAACATGCTGGCCTTCTGGCTCTTCCTGTTCGGCTCGCTGATCGCGGCGGGCAGCTTCCTCACTCCGCAGGGCGCCCCGGACTTCGGCTGGTTCCTCTATGTGCCGCTCTCGGACGCCACCCACTCCCCCGGCCTCGGCGCGGATCTCTGGATCATGGGTGTGGCGCTCTCCGGCTTCGGCAGCATCGCGGGCGCGGTCAACTTCATCACCACCATCATCTGCATGCGCGCGCCCGGCATAACGATGTTCCGGATGCCGATCTTCACCTGGAACGTGCTGCTCACCGCGCTGCTGGTGCTGCTGGTCTTCCCGGTGCTGGCGGCGGCGCTCTTCGCTCTGGAGGCGGACCGCAAGTTCGGCTCGCACATCTATGACCCGGCCAACGGCGGCGCGTTGCTCTGGCAGCATCTCTTCTGGTTCTTCGGCCATCCCGAGGTGTACATCCTGGCGCTGCCGTTCTTCGGGATCGTCTCCGAGGTGATCCCGGTCTTCTCCCGGAAGCCGATGTTCGGTTACATCGGTCTGGTGGCGGCGACCATCGCCATCGCGGGCCTGTCGGTGACGGTGTGGGCGCACCACATGTATGTCACCGGCGGTGTGCTGCTGCCGTTCTTCTCCTTCATGACCTTCCTGATCGCGGTCCCGACCGGTGTGAAGTTCTTCAACTGGATCGGCACCATGTGGAAGGGGTCGCTCTCCTTCGAGACGCCGATGCTCTGGACCACCGGCTTCCTGGTGACGTTCGTCTTCGGTGGGCTGACCGGGGTCATCCTGGCCTCGCCGCCGCTGGACTTCCATGTCTCCGACTCGTACTTCGTGGTCGCCCACTTCCACTACACGCTCTTCGGCACCGTGGTGTACGCGATGTTCGCCGGCTTCCACTTCTGGTGGCCCAAGTTCACCGGCAAGATGCTGGACGAGCGGCTCGGCAAGATCACCTTCTGGACGCTCACCGTGGGCTTCCATCTGACCTTCCTGGTGCAGCACTGGCTGGGCGCGGAGGGCATGCCCCGGCGGTACGCGGACTATCTGGCCGCCGACGGCTTCACCGCGCTCAACACCCTGTCCAGCATCGGCTCGTTCGTGCTCGGCCTGTCCTTCCTGCCGTTCTTCTACAACATCTGGAAGACCGCCAAGTACGGCGCGAAGGTCGAGGTGGACGACCCCTGGGGGTACGGCCGTTCGCTGGAGTGGGCGACCTCCTGCCCGCCGCCGCGCCACAACTTCCTGGTGCTGCCGCGCATTCGCTCGGAGTCGCCCGCCTTCGACCTGCACCACCCGGAGATCGCGGCCCTCGCCGCCGGTGCGTCCGCCCCGGTGGCCGCCGCTGCCGGTGCCGTCACGGAGCAGGGCGAGTGACCGGCTCCCCGGTGGTGCCCGCGCTGGGCCTCGCCGCGGTGGCGGCGGCGGGGTGTGTCTGGTACGTGCCCTCGCTGGCCGATCTGCGGGCGGGCGCCGACCGGCCCGCCTCGCGCCGGCTCGCCGCCACCGGCTGTCTCACCGGCTGGTCCTCGGTCGCGCTGCTGGTCCCGCTGCTTCTGCTGGCGCCCGGGTGGGCGGCGCTCGGGACGGCGGTGGCGGGCGCGGCGGCCACCGTGGTGCTGCGGCTCCGGGCGGTGGCGGTGCGCCGTCGCGAGGAGTGGGAGGCGGCGGTCGACTGGGCGGCGCTGCGACTGCCGGGCCCGCTCCCCGGTGACGGGCGGGGCCGGACCGGTTCGCCCGGCCGGGTGGCGGCTTGGCTGGGCCTGGCGCCGGCCGCCGCGGTGGTGCTGGTGCTGGGCGCGGCCGCCCTGGGGGCCGGGCCGCCGGCACTGCTGCTGGGGCCGGTCGTGCCGGTGGTCGCGGTGGTGGTGCTGGTGGCGAGGGCCGCCGGCCGGCCCCGGGGCGGCCCGGCCGCGGTCCCGGCGATCCCGGCGCAGCGGACGCGGGGCGGCAGGACTTCGGGGCGGCCCGGAGGCGCGGCGCGGACGTGACGGACCCGCCGCGGGTGACGGCGGTGGCCCGGTCGCTCTCCGGCGGCGGGGCCGCCGGCCGTCCCCGCCGGGCGCGTCGGGCGGCCGGCCCGTCCGCCGGTCCCGGGCGACCGTCACATCAGATGGGCGTAGGCCTCGGGGTGGTGCTCCAGATATTCGGCGAGGGTGACCGGCTCATGGCCGGTCAGCCGGCGCACGGTGTCCGCGATGGTGCTCAGCTCGCCGGTGGCGATCGCCTCGTAGGAGGTGACCCAGCCGGTGACCTCCCAGTCCGCCGCGCCGTACCCGTCGCGTGAGGCGTACGCCTCCTCCCGGGTCTCGGGCAGATAGCGGACGGTCCGTCCGGTCACCCGGCTCAGCGCCTCGGCGGCGTCCGCGAGGCCGATCGCCTCCCGGCCGGTCACGTCGTAGCTCAGCCCGTCGTGGCTGGTGCCGAGGAGCACCTCGGCGGCCACGTCCGCGATGTCGTCGTGGGCCACGGCGGAGACCCGGCCGTTGCCCGCCGGGCCCCGGATCACGCCGTCCCGGCCGGCCATCGCGGGGAGCGCGGCGAGATAGAAGCTGTCCCGGAGGAAGGTGTACGAGAGGCCGGGCACGCCCGCGATATGGCGTTCGGTGTGCCAGTGGTCGCGGGCGAAGGTGAAGGTCGCCCCGGGGGCCGCGCCGAGGAAGGAGAGATAGACGATCCGGCGCACGCCCGCCGCGACCGCCGCGTCCACCGCGCTCCGGTGTTCCCGCACCCGGTCGGCGCTCTCCCGGGCGGAGACCAGGAAGAGGGTGTCGGCCCCGTCCAGGGCCCGGCGCATGGCCTCGCCGTCGCCGTATTCCGCCGGGTCCGCTCTGACCGCGCCGGGCAGCTCGGGCAGCCGGGCGGGGTCCCGGCCGACCAGGCGGGTGGCGAGCCCCGAGGCGGCGAGCCGGCGGGCGACCCGGCCGCCGACCTGGCCGCTCGCGCCGGTGACGGCGACGACGGAGGGGGCGGCGGAGGCGCTCGGTTGCGACATGGCGGTTCCTTTCCCGGACGGGGCCGGCCGGACCCCGCCAGTCTCCGTGCTCGGCGGCGGTTTCGCAGGCCGGGCCCCGGGGGGGGGCGTGCGGCGGAGGGCCGGCGGGCGGCGCCGGCGGTCCCGGGACGGCGCCCCGGCAGCGCCGCGACGCCGATGGCCCCGGGGCGGAGCGGCCCGGGGGCTCCCTGGGGGGCGGCCCCGGAAGCTTCGGTGCGGCCGCTACCCCAGTGCCCCGGCGGCCAGCGCGGCGACCCGGGCGATGAGCGCCTCGTCGGCCGGGGCGCCGGCGTCGCGGTGGGTGGTGAGCACGGAGAGGACGACGGGGCTGCCGCCGGGGCTCCAGGCCACGCCCACGTCATGGGCGGTGCCGTACGCACCGGTGCCGGTCTTGTCCGCGAGGATCCATCCGGCCGGGAGGCCGGCGCGCAGCCGCTTGCCGCTGGTGGTGTTGTCCAGCAGCCAGCCGGTCAGCCGCTCCCGGTCCGCCGGGTCCAGCGCCTTCCCGAGCACCAGCCGCTGATAGGTCCGGCCGATGGCGCGGGGCGTGGTGGTGTCGGTGACCCGATCCGGTTCGGCCGAGTTCAGCTCGGGCTCCCAGCGGTCGAGCCGGGTGGCCTCGTCCCCGGTGGAGCGGCAGAAGCGGGTGACGGCGGCCGGTCCGCCCAGCTCCCGCATCAGCAGATTGGCGGCGGCGTTGTCGCTGTAGGCGATGGCCGCCGAGCAGAGGGCGGCGACCGTCATGCCGTCGGCGAGGTTGTACGCCAGCCCGGTGAGCGGGGCATAGCCGGCCTTCTCGGTGTCGGCCTCGGTGTAGCGGATGCGCCGGGCGAGAAAGGTGCCGTCGTGGTCGAGGTCGCGGAGGACGGCGGCCACGGCGAGGGGCTTGAAGGCGGAACACATCGGGAACCGTTCGTCCGCCCGGTGCCGGAGGGTGTGACCGGTCACGGTGTGGTGCGCGAACACACCGAGGCGTACGCCGTGTTCCCGTTCCAGCTTCCGCAGTCCGGCCCCGGCTTCGGCGAGTCCGCTTCCCGCAGCCTCCGCACGGCCGGGAAGCCGGCTCCCGGCGGCGACGGCGGAACCGGCGGCGCCGGCGGCCAGCGCCGTGCCCGCGCCCAGGGCCAGCAGCGAGCGGCGGGTGGTACGGGCTCCTCGGTCGTCCACGTGTCGTCTCCTTCCGGTGGGCGGTGGTGACACCGGTCAGGACGCCCCACCGGCCCCAGTGGTTCCGGGAACACCGCGGGTCCCACCGCGCCCCGGGCTCACGGCTCGGCACGGGGGAAGGCCCCGGCTCCGCTCGAAGCGGGGCCGGGGCCTTCCTGGTGCGGTGGGCAGGTCCGGACGGGTCAGAGGATGTCGACCAGGACCTTGGAGATGTCGATCGGGATGGAGAGCTTGTTGACGTAGGTGTCGACGGTGGCGACGGCCAGGTCGACCTTCTGGAGGATGACGGCGGTGCCGGCCTTGACGTCGGCCACGTCCTCCAGCGAGGTCTCCAGGATGTTCAGGTCGTTGTTGCTGAGAACGTTGATGTCCTGGACGTTCAGGTTCACGTTCTTGACCACGTTGCCGATGCCGGTGATGGTGCCGGTGCACGTGACGACGTGGGCCGACCCGCTGCCGGAGTTGGAGCAGGTGTACGGGTGCGTCGTGGTGGACGCGCCCGTGGTGGCGGCGGAGGCGGGAAGCACGGCGCCGGCCATCAGCAGGGTGCTCGCGGCGGTGACAGTGGCCAGCGCGAACATCTTGCGCATGACGGACTCCTCTCGGTTCGAAGGGCTGCACCCGATCGGTGCGGGGATGACACTGCCGCCCGTCGCGCCGGCCCGGCCAGAGGGGTTCCGGACCCCTCGGCGGCCGGGCTTTCCGGCGCGATTCCGCTCACCGCCCGCCGGAGCGTGTGTGGTCCGCGCCGGTTCGCAACGGCGCAGCCGGTGATGGTTTTCGTGGTCGGACGCGCCCCGTCCGGCCGGCTCTGGGGCCGGTTGCCTCCGGCATAGTCCCCACGGCATCTGCCGTGTGGCAGTGCCCGCTCTCGGCCAGCACTGACATTGGCGGTTTCCCATACGCGTGCGACACGCCGTATGGGCTCTGGCGCACCACCTTTCGCACCGGCGCGCCCGGACCGACCGAAGTGCGAAAGTTGCCGGATGGCAACTGTGCACGTCCACAGGCAAACGCGCCGTCCCGCACATGGCCGGGATCGCCCGCCGCCCGCCACCGGGGGCGGGCCGCGCGCGCCCGGCTCCCGCCTTCCGCTCACCCGGCCCGGCACGGCCGACGGCCCCGGAGGTGTCTCCACCCACCAGGACGCCGGACGACCGGGTGGAGGTTGCCCGGACCGGCCCCCGGATGACGCGCGGCTCCCGCCGCGGGCCGGCTCGGGGCCGGCTACCGGCCCTGCGGAGACCTTCCCGGGGCCGCCGGCTTCGCGCCGTCGATGTCCGGGGCGTTCCAGCCCGGGTCCATGGCGAGCGCCTTGAGCAGCGGGACGTTCATCGGCGGGCCGACCCGCGTGGCGTCGGCATCGGCCCGTGGCGCGTTGTACGCCACCACGGTGACCTCCCGGCCGCCGGGCCGCGCGCCCGTGAACACCCAGCGGACCGTCCGGTCACCGCCGCCCTTCACCGGCTCCTGGCGCACCGTCAGCCGGGGCTCGGCGGACCGGTTGGTCCTCTCCGGGCCGAGGTAGACCTCGACGGCACCCGGCCCGAGGCCGTCCTGGTTCCAGACCGTGCGGTAGACACATGGCCCGTCGCAGTCCGGGGCGGCGAACTTCTTCGCGTCGCGCGCGTGGAGACGGACCGCCGCCTGGGCGCTCCGGATCATTTCGAGCCGCGCACCTCCAGCGGTGGGGCCGTAGAGGGTCTCCCGGGGCGCGGCGGGCAGTTCGTCCAGCGCGGGGCGCCACTGCGGCGAGGTCGCCAGGGCGGCCAGCCGCTCGGTGGTGAGCGGCGGCAGCTCACGGGTGGCCGGGCCGGCCTCGGACGCGGCGTTCCGTTCGGTGATCCGGACCAGATCGCCCCGGCCGGAGAGATAGGTGGCCGCCCAGGCCCGCCGGACGGTGCCGGCTTTGCGCTGCTGGGACTGGTCCACCCGCAGCCGGCCGCCGTCCGGCCGGGTGGCCGGCGCGCAGTCGGGGATGCCCCGGCAGCTCACGGCCTGCCGGGCGGAGAACCCCTGGGGGTCCACCCGGTAGAGCTCGGCGGTGACCTGCGCGGCCCCCCGCCCGTCGTCGTACCGCAGCGCCACCGAGGGGCCCAGCGGGTCGGTGGTGCCCCGGGCCCGCTCGACGGTGTGTCCCGGTTCGGGCAGCATCCCCGCGAGCAGGGTGGCCAGCCGTTCGCCGGAGAACTTCCCGGACGGGGAGAGAAAGGCGGGGTCCAGCGCCGGCTCACCGGCCAGCGGGTCCCCGAGCCGGAAGCGCGCCAGCTCCTGGCGCCACGCAGGGGCGTTGAGCCGGTCCATCTCGTACATCAGCACTGGCGCCTTGCGGGTCCCGGTGGCCCGGGCCGGGTCCGGGGCGTTCCAGACGGTGGCCTCGACGAAGTGTCCGTCGGCGGTGATGAGCTCGCTCCGCACGGACTTCGTGGCGAGGGTGGTGTAGGGGGCCCGGGCGCTCTCGACGGTCCGTGTCCGGCCGCCGTCCGGCAGCGTGCGCACCCGGCACCGCGGGTCGGTCCGCTCGCAGCCAGAGGCGGACCGGTGGGCGTCCGCCCGGCCCATCCGGAACTCGACGAGTCCGGCGCCCTTGCCGTCGTCGTACACGAAGGAGACATGCGCGTACTCGCCCGCGCCCCGGGGCAGCTCCCGCTGCTGGGAGAAGGTCCCGGCGGGAGTCAACTGCCGCCAGATCTCGTGTATCCGGCCGCCGTCCACGTGGTCGGTGCGCCGGGCCACCTCGCTCCCCCCTCCCAGCAGTCCGCCGGCCCAGGCGCCGGTACCCAGCAGGCTGAGCACGGCCGCACCGGCGGCCGCGGTCGCCGCCCGGCGGCGGCGTACGCTCCGGCGGCCCCGGGCCACACCACCCGCCACCAGGGCGCTCTGGTCGCCGTCGAACGTCCCGCCGACCCGGCGGAGCATCTCAGCGAGCTCCGCCTCGAAGGCCGTGGGGGAATCCGGGGGCGTCGCGGGTGCCTCAGGCGTGGGCGACACAGGGGAGGCCGGGGGGGTGTGGGATGTCGAGGACATGCGGGGGCCACCTTCTCTCTGGGCGTGGGGCGGATTCATGGGAGGCGCGGTCGGCGTGGGCTCCTGATGGGCCCTCATGGGGCGACCAGGTCGGCGAGGTCGGCTCCGAGGGCCGCGCGCAGCTTGGCCAGCGCGCGGGTCGACCGGGTGCGGACGGCCGCGGTGCTGACGCTCATGGCGGCCGCCGTCTCCTCGACGCTGCGGTCCTCCCAATAGCGCAGCACCACCACCGCGCGGTCCTTGGGCGCCAGCTCACCGAGCGCCTGGAGCAGGGAGATGCGCACCTCCGGGGAGACCGCCTGACGCTGGGGCGTGTCCGGCAGCTCGGCCAGCGGGTGCTCCGAGGACGACCGGCGTCTGCGATGGGTCAGGAATTCCCGTATCAGCACGGTCTGGGCGTACGCCGCGGGGTTGTCGATCCGCCGCCGGCCTCCCCAGACCACGTACATGCGTCGCAGCGTCTCCTGCACCAGGTCCTCGGCGAGATGGACATCACCGCTCGTCAGCAGGACCGCCGAGCGGAAGAGATGGCCTGTGCGACCGGTCGCGAACTCCAGAAACCCGTCCGCGCGGGACTGTTTCATTCCCTCCCCATTTCTCACTGTGCGGAGAGGCGTTCCGTCCCTCCACCCGAACGACGCGGTGGCCCCGCGGAAATGTTTCACACCGGTTCGCGGCCACCGCGCGGTGGCCGCGGTCGCGGGCGAACGGCGGACGGCGGGGCGCAGACGAGTGAAGTGTCCGGAGGGCCCCGACACGTTCGCGGCGGGGCGGGAAGGGGCTGTAACCGAGTCGCACCCGGCCGACGGGGCGTCCGAGGAGAAGGATGGACATGATCAAGAAGGTTCTCGCCGCCGCCGGCGTCGCCGCGGTCGTTCTCGGTGTCTGCGCTCCGGCGGCCACCGCCGCGGACGACGACGGCACCACCACGAAGAACGGCAACGGGTCCTCGCAGGTCTACGGCAACACCGTCACCGGCGGAACGCAGAGTCCGCAGCTCGGGCTGGTGCAGGGCTCGCTGAACAAGCCCTGTGTCGGCGTGCCGCTCGACGCCAGCGTGCAGAACATCCTGCTCATCAACATCGGTGTGCAGGACCTGCTCAACGACACGCAGAACCAGACCTGCACGGAGAACTCCACCGCCGACAAGGGCGACGCCGCGCTCTCGCACCTGCTGGGGAACGTCGCCTCCGGCAACGGTTCCTCCGACTGACCCGGCCGGCCTCCCGGGCCGCCGTACGGGACGGCCGGAACCCCCGTGGTTCCGGCCGTCCCGGCGTGTGCCGTCCGGGCGTGTGTCCTTGCCCCGGGACGCGCTGCCCCGGCGTGTGCCGTCCGGGCATGTGTCCTTCCCGGGATGCGCTGCCCTGGCGTGTGCCGTCCGGGCATGTGTCCCCGCCGGCGTGTGTCCCTCCCGGCCTGTGCCGTCCCGGTGCGTGCCGTCCGGGCGTGCCGTCCCGGCCGCCGGTGCGCCGCCGGATGCTCTCCTCCCCCGCCGGGCCCCGGCCGTGCCCCGGGGGCCGCCGTGCCGCGCGGCAAAATGAGGGGGCCCCGGAGACAACCTCGGCGGTCGGTTCGTCATCTCATCTGTGCGGCCGTGCGACTGTGCGATGATCTGCCCGCCGCACCGAACCACCGGCGTGCGTGAAGCGAGAAGGCACATGATCAACCTTTCGGTCGTCGTTCCGTGTTTCAACGAGAGCGAGGTGATCGACGCCTTCCACGGCGCGCTGCTCGCGGCTCTGGAACCCACCGGCGAGACGTTCGAGATCTGCTACGTCGACGACGGCAGCGCCGACCCCACCCGGGACCGGCTGCGGGCGCTCGCGGCCGGCGATCCCCGGGTCCGGTACACGTCCTTCAGCCGCAATTTCGGCAAGGAGTCCGCGATGCTGGCCGGGCTGCGGATGACCCGGGGCGAGGCGGTGGTACTGATGGACGCCGACCTCCAGCACCCGCCGGAGCTGCTGCCCCGGATGCTGGAGCTGCGCCGGCACGGCTACGACCAGGTGGTGGCGCGGCGCGACCGGACCGGCGAGGGGGCCGTGCGCACCGCGTTCAGCCGGGCGTACTACCGGCTGGTGCGCGGTTTCATGGACGTGGAGATCGCCGACGGCTCCGGGGACTTCCGGCTGCTGTCCCGGCGGGCGGTGGACGCGGTCCTGACACTGCCGGAGAGCAATCGTTTCTCCAAGGGGCTGTTCTCCTGGATCGGCTTCGACACGGTGACCTTCGCCTACCAGAACGCGGAGCGGGCGGCGGGCCAGTCCAAGTGGGGCGGCCGGCGGCTGCTCAACTACGGCATCGACGGGCTGCTGTCCTTCAACAGCCGGCCGCTGCGGCTGGCCATCCACGGCGGGCTGTGGCTGTTCCTCTCGGCGCTGGTGTACGCCCTGTGGATCATCGCCAATGTGCTGCTCAACGGGGTGGACACCCCCGGTTACGCGACGCTGATCACCGCCGTCGTGGCGCTCAGCGGCATCCAGCTGGCCACCCTCGGGGTGATCGGCGAGTACGTGGGCCGGATCTACCACGAGGCCAAGCGGCGCCCGCACTACGTGGTGCGGGAGACGGAGACGGACCGGCCCGCCACGGGCCCGGATCGGGCACGGGAGACCCGTACGGCGGGCGCCGGGGCACCGGGGCGGCAGGCATGAGACGCGCCGATCTGAAGCAGTTCGCCGTCTTCTGCGCCATCGGCGTGGCGAACACCGCCGTCTACTGGAGCGTCTACGCCACGCTGAACATCTGGCTGCCCTATCTCGCCGCGCACGCCGTGGGGTACGCCGTCAGTGTCACCGGGTCGTTCCTGCTCAACTCGTACGTGACCCTGCGCACCCGCCCCACCTGGCGGGGGTTCGCCCGCTATCCGCTGTCGGGCGCGGTCAACCTGGTGGGCAGCGGGCTGCTGCTGCACCTGGCGGTGAGCGGTCTCGGCCTGGACGAGAACTTCTCGGCGCTCGCCGCCGGGGTGCTGGTCACCCCGCTGTCGTTCCTGCTCGCCCGGTGGGCCATCACCTCCGGCACCGCCCGGCCGGCCGCCGCCCCGGACGGGGGACGGCGACCGCCGGAGGAGCGGGTCAGGGAAGACGCGTCCCGTACGTGACCCGGTCCAGGTCGTAGTAGTCGGCCACGCAGCGGGCCGGCCACACGTGCTTGCCGTGCGCGCCGAACGGCTCCAGCATGCCGCTGACCGAGACGGGCCTGTACGGCAGCACCCGGGCGCCATCGGCCGCCCCCTGGCGCAGATAAGCGTCCTGGCGGTCCCACTTCTGGGCCCGCACCCGCATGTCGTGGCCCAGGTGCTGGAGCGGCACCGCGAGCCCCAGCACCGAGACGGCGCAGACCGCGGCGGCCGCCACGCGGACGGCGAGCGGACCCGGGCCCGGCACCCGCGCGCGCAGGGCGTGTCCGGCGAGCGCGCCCGCGGCGGTGAGCAGCAGCACCCAGAGCAGCAGGTAGTCGTTCCAGGTGCGCTCGGTGTGCACCACCCGGTCGCCGAAGACCGGGTAGGTGATGACCGTGCAGAGGTAGCCGCAGACCAGGAAGGCGGCGGCGCCGAGGCCCAGCAGCAGCGGGCCCCGGCCGGGCAGCAGGGCGGCCGGTCCGCCGCGCCGCCGGGCCAGCAGGCCGAGCAGCACACCGGCCGCGACGGCGCCCAGGTACTGCCAGGTGGTCAGGACCGTGCCCAGGATCTGGAGCCAGCCCCGGGCCGAGGCGAGCAGCGAGTCGGGGTCGAGCATCGAGGTGGTGCCGGCCCCGTACCGCTCCCGCCGGTTCCGGGAGCCGGGCGAGGTGACCAGCAGCAGGGTGCCGATCACCACTCCGGCCATGCCGGCCAGCGACCAGACCCGCAGAAAGCCCCGCACCCGCTCGGCGAAGAGCCGGCCGGCGAAGAGGACCACCCCGGCGAGCAGCACCAGGGCGATCACCGACACCTCCTCGGAGAGGGTGCCCATGAAGACGCCGGTGAGGACCACCACGGCGAGGGCGGTGGCCCGGCCCCGCCGGCCGCGGGCGGTGGCCAGCGGCAGCAGGGTGGCACAGGCGAGCACCGGGGCGAGGGTGTGCGAGACCGAGGCGGCGGGCCAGTAGAAGGTCTTGTAGGTGTTCGGGGTGGCGAACAGGAAGACCGCGGTGATCATGGACGCGGTCAGCAGCGGCACCCCGCGCGGCGCGGTCCAGCCGGTGGCGCGCACCGAACGGGCCACCACCGCCCAGAGCAGGACCAGCATCAGCACCCCGCTGACCAGCCCGAACCACTGGTGGCCCGCGACCGGGAACTTGGCGTAGAGGCCGACCAGCAGGCCGTTGGCGAGCCGCCCGTTGTCGGTGAAGTAGAACGTGTGGACGAGACCGCCGATGCCGTGGTCCCGCACCTGCGGCAGGAAGCACCACTCGTCCGCGCTGGGCCGCACATGCCGGCCGAGCCAGGCCGCGGCCCCGAGCAGGGCCAGCGGCAGCAGGGCCAGGCCGACCGCCCAGCGGGCGGTACGGACCGGCGCGGTCTCCCCCGGGCGCTTCTCGCCGGCGGCTCCGGGACGCTCCGCCCCGGTGTCCTCCGGACGGCCCTCCCCGCCGTGCGGTGCGGGAGCCCCGCCGGCCGGCGTACGGCGGTCCCCCGCCGGCGCGTCCGCCCCGCCGGCGGCCGGGGCATGCTCCGCGTCCCCCGGCCCGGCCGGATCCGCGGCGCGGTACGGGCCGTCCGGTCCGGGGGTGGTGGCGCTCGGTGCGCCGGTACCTTCTCTCATCACTGCCTCTCGGAGAACATCCAGGTCCGCCACCCTAGAGGGCCGTTTCGGGTCCGGCGTTTCGGCCCCGGGGAGAGATCACACCGGAAGGCCGTCCGGGCGGCCGTGTCCCCGTCCGAAGACGGGGCCGTACGCGGACGGCCATATGCGGACGGCGTATGCGGGCGGCGTATGCGGGCGGACAGGACGAGTGACGGGGCGCGCAGGCCGAGCAGGACGTAAGCGGTCGCAAACCCGGAGCGGTACGGGAGATGTCGGGAGAGGCACCGGAGCGCCTCGGACGATGATCGTCACGGAAGAGTGAATCGAGCCCGGTGGGGCAAAGAGTGCGAGGATGGACACCGGGCGGCAGCACGCGCCGGTGCACGCGAAGGCGACATCAGGGCGGTTTTGCACATGAACAGAAGGCCGGAGACGGGCACGACGGCGACGGCGTCCGGGGTGACGTCAAGCGGCGCGGTGTTCGGGGCGCCCTGCTGGGTCAACCTGATGACCCGCGATCTGCGGGCGGCGCAGGAGTTCTACGCGGCCGTGCTGGGCTGGCGGTTCCGGCCGGCCCGGCTGGGCGACGAGTTCACCGTGGCGACCGTGGACGGCAAGCCGGTCGCCGGGATCAGCGCGCTGGCCACGTCGCTCCAGGTGGCGGTGGCGTGGACGCCCTACTTCGCGGTGCGGGACGCCGACGAGACGGCGGCCCGGATCCGTGAGCGCAGCGCCACCGTGGCGGTGGGCCCGGTGGCGTTCATCATGGGCCGCGCCGCCCTGGCCGCCGACCGGGACGGGGCGGTGTTCGGCATCTGGGAGGGGCAGCTGTACGCCGGCTGGGAGACCTGGCGGGCGGCGGCCCCGGCCTGGGTGCGGCTGCACACCCGGGACGCCTTCGAGGCCGCCATCTTCTACGGCGAGGTCCTGGACTGGGCCTCGGAGTCGCCCGGCTGCTGCGACGTGGTGTACGAGCAGGACGAGGTGGTGCTGCGCAGCGGCGGCCACCCGGTGGCGCGGCTGAGCTCCGGGGCGCTGGAGGCGGCGCCGGACCCGACGGTCCGGCCGCGCTGGCAGGTGCACTTCCCGGTGCCGGACGTGGACCGCTGTGTGGCGGCGGCCCGGACGCACGGCGGCTCGGTGGTCTCGCACGACCCGGGCATCCAGGCGACCCTGCGGGATCCGGACGGCGGCGTGTTCACCCTCACGGCCACGACGGTGACGACGGTTCCCACGGCCCCTTCGGCCGGCTGAGGGCCTGTGACGCCCTCCGATGTGATCTACGCCGTTCTCGGCGTGGGGGCGCTGGCGGCCGCGGTGCTGCCCCGGGTGGTCTTCCGGCGGCCGTACTCGATGCCCATGGTCTTTCTGGCGGCCGGGGTGCTGGCGTATCTCGCCGGACTGCCGCTGCCGGCGGTGGATCCGGTGGCCGACCGGGTCTGGGTGGAGCACACCACCGAGGTGTGCGTGATCGTCTCGCTGATGGGCGCCGGGCTGGCGATCAACCGGCCGCCCGGGTGGCGCAACTGGGCCGGTACCTGGCGGCTGCTGGGCATCACCATGCCGCTGTCCGTGGCGGTGACGGCGCTGCTGGCCTGGGCGCTGCTCGACTGGCCGTTCGCCGCCGCGCTGCTGCTGGCGGCGGTGCTGGCGCCGACCGACCCGGTGCTGGCGGCCGAGGTGCGGGTGGGTGAGCCGACCGACTCCGAGCACGACGAGGACGAGGTGCGGTTCACCCTGACCAGCGAGGCGGGGCTCAATGACGGGCTGGCGTTCCCGTTCGTGCTGGCGGCCGTGGCGCTGGCCGGTGCCGGCGGGACGGGGTGGCTGGGCGGCTGGGTGCTCTCGGACGTGCTGGGCAAGGGCGTGGTGGGGCTGGTCGCCGGGGTGCTGACCGGCCGGCTGCTCGGGCTGATGTTCTTCCGGGCCCGGACGCGGGCGCTCCGGCTCTCCGAGCACCGGGAGGGGTTCGTGGCGCTGGGCGCCACCTTTCTCTCGTACGGGGTGACGGAGCTGGCGCACGGATACGGCTTCGTGGCGGTGTTCGTCACGGCCTGCACGCTCCGGGCCGCCGAGCGCAGCCATGGCTACCACAAGGTGCTGCACGAGTTCACCGAGCAGATCGAGCGGCTGCTCACCGCCGTTCTCCTCTTTCTGCTGGGCGGGTTCGTGGCGGCCGGCGGGCTGGCCGCGCTGACCTGGCGGTCGGCCGCCGTCGGGCTGCTCCTGCTGCTGGTGGTCCGGCCGCTCACCGGCTGGGCGGCCCAGCTCGGCTTCGCCGCCGGGCGGCGCGAGCGGATCGTGACGGCGGTGTTCGGGCTGCGCGGGATCGGCTCGCTGTTCTATCTGGCGTACGCCTTCGGCCACGCGGGGTTCGGCGGTCTGGAGCGGGAGCTGTGGGCGGCGGTGGCCTTCACCGTGGTGGTGTCCGTGATACTGCACGGCGTGACGGCGGCCCCGGTGATCAGCCGCCTGGACCGGCTGCGGGGCCTCCCCGAGGGCGGCGCCGCTCCCTGACGGCGCGGCGGGGTTGTGCGCGGGCCGTGGTCACGGGGGTCGGTCGGGAAGCTCGTCCAGCAGCCGGCGGCGCTGGGCACCCTCCCGCTCCCGTACGCCGGCGAGGACGCCGGTGTCACGGTGGCGGGCGATGGACTCCCGGCCCAGGGCGGCCGGCGCGTCCGGCGGCAGCGCCTCGGCCCGGGTGGTGGCGGTGCCGGGAAAGGAGCGCCGGTCACCGGCCTTCACCGGGGCCGCCGGCAGGTCGTACCGCTCGGTCTGCTCCCCGGTGACGGCCAGCCGGTCGAAGCGCGGGGCCGCATCGGGGGCGTCCGCGGCGGCGAAGGCGGTGACGTCCTCGGCGGTGGCCGAGAACAGATGCGCCCCGCCCGGGTCCCCGTCACCGATCACCATGATCCGTGCCGCCCCGTGGCCCCCGGTGGCGGCCCGCCGGGCGGAGAGACCGGTTCCCGCGTACACCGGTACGTCCCAGGGGTCGGCGACCGCCGCGAGCTGCGGCACCATGCCACCGGTGTCGCACCAGACCTCCAGCCCGGCCCGCTGCCCCGCCTGGTGGTCGAGCCGGTATCCCTCGGCCGCCGGCAGCCGGGCGCGCCGGAAGGCGGCGGGGCTCTCGCAGGCGAGCGGTTCGGCCGCCGCCGCGTCGCCGGAGACCGCCGGCCGGGAGATCCCGCCGGAGCGGCGGGCCATGCCGAGCAGGGCGACCAGCCCTTCGCAGGTGCGCTCCTCCTCGACAAGCACGGACGAGCATGCCGTCGCGGACGGCGGCGTACCAGATCCGGCGGATGGTGAGCGGCAGCTGGGCGGCGTACCGGCCCGGCACGGCGTCGACGGCGGCGAGCAGTTCCTCGGTCACCGGCCGGGGGCGCCGGTCGGCCCGGTGGCCGCGTGGTCGGCGGTCCGGCATGACGGCCCCCGGGGCGGCGGAGTACGGCGGGACACCGGGGCGTCCCGCCCTCCTCCCTGGTCTGCCCATCGCGCCGGGCCGTGTCACTCCGCCCTCCCGGCTCCCCCGGAGGGGGCCGGATCCCCCCTCGGGGCGGCCGGTTCACCGGCGGCCGGGGTGCCGGCAGCGCGGGACTCCCGGGGCCCGGCGCCGGTCGGGTCGTCCCGGGCGCCGGGCGCCGGGCGGGTCGTCCCCGGGGGGGAAGGGCGGAGCGAAGGCCGGCGGTCAGCTCGCCTTGTGGCCGGCGAGCGGCTCGGTCTCCATGCCGGAGCCGCGCCGCACCCCGCGCAGCAGCTCCCCCACCGCGTCCAGCGAACTGTGCTCGGGACGCCAGCCCAGCTCCACCCGGGCGCGGGTGCAGTCCATCAGCGGCAGCCGCAGTACCGCGTCGAACAGCTGTGGGGAGGCCGGCACCAGGCCCAGGGTCCACCCCGCGACCAGGGCGGCGCGGACGGCCGGGCGCGGCACCCGGACCACCCGGGCGCCGAGCAGCCCGGCGAGCCGGTGGGCGTCCAGCGGCGGATCGGCGGCCAGGTTGAAGGCGCCGGAGACGTCCTGGGTGGCGGCGAGCGCGTAGGCGCGGGCCGCGTCGTCGGTGTGCAGCGCCTGGAAGCGGAGGCCCGGGATGTCCGGGACCGCCGGCAGCAGTCCGGGGCGGACCAGCGGGCCGGGCAGGAAGCGGCCGCCGAAGATCCGCCGCTGCTCGCTGGCGGCCTCCTCCTTGAAGAGGAAGGCCGGCCGCATCCGGACCACCCGGACCCCGGGGTGGCGCAGCTCGAAGGTGTCGAGCACCCGCTCCAGATAGGCCTTCTCCCGGCAGTAGGAGGCCCCGGAGGCGCCATGGGTGGGCCAGGACTCGGCGACGGCGTTCTCGCCGCTCTTCGGACCGGGCGAGTAGGCGCCGACCGAGGAGGCGTGGATCAGCGCCGGCACCCCGGCCGCCGCCACGTCCCGGAAGACCTGGAGCGAGCCGAGCACATTGGTGCGCCAGGTGGCCCGGGGGTCATGGGTGGGCCGGAAGGCCCAGGCGAGGTGGATCACCGCGTCGGCGCCCTGGAAGTGCTCGACCAGATCGGTCTCCCGCCGCAGGTCCACGGCGGCCCACTCGGTCTTCGGCGGTGACCAGGCGGGCCGCCGCCGGGCCAGGCCCAGCACGGAGGAGACGCCGGGGTCGGCGGCCAGCGCGGCCACCACGCTGGTGCCGGCGTTCCCGGTGGCCCCGGTGACGACGACCCTCTTGCCGGTTTCAGTGCTCACGGTGCCCGCCCTTCCGACGGCTCTCGTCCCCGGCGGTCCGCCGGGGCGTCCCGGGTACCCGTTCCGGCGCGGTCCACGTGGGCGGCGACGGCCGGTGTGGTGATCACGGCGGCGCGGCCCGGCTGCTCCGGGTCCTGATCTCCTGCCGCGGGTCGGTGCCGTACGGTCCGGTGCCGGCCCTGTCTCACTCCGGTACGGGCCGGGCCGGCACCGGGCCCGCCCGGTTCGGTACGGGTCCGGGCCGGCACCGCACCCGTCCGATGCGGCGCGGTTCCGGTTCCGTACGCTCCCGGGCCGGCACCGGTCCCGCCCCGGCTCGGCACGGTCCCGGTTCCGGCGCTCTCGCGGGTCCGCCCGGGGCAGTGCGCCCCGAAGGTACGGGGGTACGGGGGTACGGGCCTGCCCCGAACGAGCGGGCCCGCCGCCGGTCAGGGCCGCCTTTGTCCCCGGCCGGCCCCCGAGGCGGGGCGCCGGGCCGTCGGCGGTGGCCTGGAACACCCGGGAATCACCTGGAAGAATGTCGGCGGCCCCGGGGGCCTCGGACATATGCCGGAAGCACCACCGGTCCGAGTGTGGCCAAACGGCTCACGGCCCCCCGGCCGCTGTGTCAGAGTCGAGGTCGGACCGGCGTTCCAGGCCGCCGGCCGCCGCGCCCGTATCGGAGTACGACATGCCGCCCCATCTCTCCGCGGACCGTCCCGCCCCGCAGCCACCCGAGCGCGGCACGGTGGAGGGTCTGATCTCGCAGACCCGCCGGCTCCGCGGCGATCTGGACGCCGTCCGGCGGGACGCGGCGGAGGCCGGGGACGACCCGCGGGGCCGCTGGCAGCGGGCGCTCTGCGAGCTGGCCGCCCATCAGCTCGACCAGCTGGGCACCCAGTTCGGACAGCTCAAGGACGGTCCGGAGGACGGCCGCGCGGAGCCGGCCGACGGACCGGCCGGGGGCGGCACGGGCCCCGGGGAGAGCGGCGTGGGGCCGGCGCCCGGCTCGCTGCTCAGCCGGGTGGGCAGCGCCGAGTGGAATCTGCTCACCGACGAGACGAGCTGGTCGGACGAGCTGTTCCGGATCTTCGGCCGGGCCCCGGAGGACGGGCCGATGTCGCTGGACGAGCTGCCCTCGGTGGTCTTCGCGGAGGATCAGGCGCCGCTGACCGCGATGGTGACGGAGTGCCTGATCGACGGCAAGCCGATCGACGGGGAGTTCCGGCTGGTCCGGCCCGACGGCCGGGTGCGCACCCTGCACATGATGGGCGAGCCGGTGCTCGACGCCGACGGTGGCACGGCCTCGATGTGGGCGGTGCTGCGGGACGTCAGCGAGCTGCGGCGGAGCGAGCGGGCGGTACGGGAGTCCCGGGAGTCGCTGCGCCGCCGGCAGCAGCGGGAACAGGCCGAGCACCGGGCGGCGGTGGAGCTCCAGGAGGCGGTGCTGCCGTGGCGCGGTTCGCTGGGGGCCCCGCGCGGCGGCCCGGGGGCGCTGGACCTCGCGGGGCACTTCCTGCCCTCCGGCTCCAGCGCCCTGGTCGGCGGGGACTGGTACGACGCGCTGCGGCTGCCCGGCGGGGACACTCTGCTGAGCGTCGGGGACCTGACCGGGCACGGGGTGCCCGCCACCTCCGCGATGGCGACGCTGCTGGGCGCGGTGCGCGGGATGGCGGTGGCCGGGGCGGCGCCCGGCGCGCTGATGGGCCACCTCAACCAGCTGCTGGAGGCGTCCGACCAGCCGGTCCTCGGCAGCGCGGTCTGCTGCCGGTACAGCCCGGCGGGCGCCACCCTGAGCTGGGCGCAGGCCGAGCACCCCGCCCCGCTGCTGTTCCGGGGCGGGGCGGGGCGCGCGCTGACCCGGCCGGACGGCGTACTGCTGGGGGCGACGCCGGGCGCGGTGTACGAGCAGGCCGAGGTCCGGCTGTTCCCCGGCGACCTGCTGCTGCTGCACACCGACGGACTCACCCGGGGCCCGGACACCCGGGACACGGCGGGCCGGAACCGGCTGCTCGCTCTGGCTCCCCGGCTGGCCCGGGCCCGGGACGCCCGGGAGTGCGTCCGGCTGGTGGCCGCGGAGTTCGGCGCCTCCGCCCGCGAGAACGACGCCTGTGTGCTGGCGGTGCGGATCGGCGGGACGGACCGGCCCCCGGCCGGTTCCGGCCCCGGCCGGCCCTGAGGGTCGCGGACACCGGGGACCGCGGGCACCGGGGACCGTGAGCACCGGGACGCCGCGGGCACCGGCGGTCAGATCGCGGCGCCGCGCTCCTTGCCGGCGGCGGCCCTCCGGGGCATCGCGTGCTCGATCTCGGCCCGGAGGTCCCCGATCCGGGCGTGACCGGCGTACTGACCGGTCAGCCGGTACATCTCGCGCAGCCGGTCCCAGGTGCGGTGCGAGGAGTTGGTGCCCATCGCCGCCAGCGCCAACCGGGCGTACCGGTCGGCCTGTTCGGGGTCCCGGGCGATGAAGCAGGCCGAGGCGAGCGAGAGATAGTCGAAGATCTGCGACCGCTCGTACCCGCCCCTGCGCAGGTCCAGCGCGCGCCTGGCGTGCCGCTGGGCGGTGGCCGCCGCCGCGGCGTCGTGGTCCGCCAGGGTCCGGTAGGCCAGCGCCTGCATGCCGTGCATGTCGGCCTCGTCGAAGCTCTGCATCCAGGTGGGCTGTTCGGCCGGCCCCTTGCCGGAGACGAACAGCTCCTCCGCCTCGCCGAGCGTGCGGCGCATCGCCTGCCCCTGCCCCATGGCCGCCTGCGCCCACGCCTCGATGGTGTGCAGCATCGCCCGGGTGCGCGGCAGCATCTCCTCGCCCGACCCCGCTCTGGCGAGTTTCATCAGGTCCAGCGCCTCGTCGGGCCGGCCCAGGTGGATCATCTGCCGGGCGGCGCGGGAGAGGGCCTCCCCGGCGCGCGGCAGATCACCACCCTCGCGCGCGGCGTGCGCGGCGATCACGAAGTACTTCTGGGCGGTGGGCTCCAGGCCGACGTCGTGGGACATCCAGCCGGCCAGGACGGCCAGGTTGGCGGCGACACCCCAGAGCCGGCGGCGCAGGTGGTCCGGGTGGCGGTAGGCGAGCATGCCGCCCACCTCGTTGAGCTGGCCGACCACCGCCTTGCGCTGGAGGCCGCCGCCGCGCGAGGCGTCCCAGGCGCGGAACACCTCGACGGAGCGCTCGAGTTCCTCGATCTCCTGGGTGCCGATCGGGGCCGCCTCGTAGCGGTCGAAGCCGACCGGGTCGGTGCTCGCCGCGTCGGCGGAGCGGGGGGCGGGGACGGCGGCGGAATCGGTGCGGAGCCAGTCCCGCAGGGCGGTGGAGATGGCGGAGCCGGCGGTGAGCGCGCCGCTCGCGCCCATGAGGCCGCGTCGATTGAGCATGAGGTCCATTCCCGTGAATTCGGTGAGGACCGCGGCCGTGCGGTCGGGCGCCCAGGACAGCCCGCCGGGGGTGTCTCCACCCCCGCCGTCCTGCCGTCTCCCGGCGCGCCCGGGTCGCGCGAACCCGAGGTCCTCGATGGTCACGACACGGCCGAGTCGCTCGGTGAACAGCGCCGCCAGCACCCGGGGCACGGGATCGCGCGGGGACTCCCCCATGTCGATCCAGCGCCGTACCCGCGAGGTGTCGGTCGCCAGCTGGGGATGGCCCGTCGCGGCCGCCTTGCGGTTGACCAGCCGCGCGAGCTCGCCCTTCGACCAGCCGGCCAGGCCGAACAGATCGGCGAGGCGGGTGTTGGGTCCTCTGTTCACATCAAGCCCCCAGGTTCTCGGCTGAGTTGACAGTAGCCCGGCCGTATGGGCCCGGCGACTATTCGCCAGGCTTCGCCAGGGTCCGCCAGATGGTGTGCCACCCGCGCGCGGGTGTCAGGTAGGAACGCGCCACCTCGTTCCGGTGGCGGCCGGTGTTCCCCAGGACACCGGCCGCCACCGGGCCGGGGCGGCGCAGGCAACTCGTCGGCACACGAAGGGATCTGCTCACCCATGTACACAGCGTCCTCCTCCGTGTCGCCCCGGCCGCCGCGTACTCTGCCGCCCGCCGCCGTGCCGTATCCGGACCCGGCCCGCGCGGGCCGGATGGCACGCCGGCCGGGCGGCCCGGTGTTCGCCCAACCGCTCAGCGGGAGGATCGATCTCTCCGGCCACCAGGGGGCACGGCTGCGGAAGGCCATCGCCTCGGTGCAGCGCATCTGCCCGGAGTTCAACGCCGTGCAGGTGCTGCGGCGCAGCGGCCGGTCCGTACTGCTGGTCGGCAGCACGGGGCGCGCCACGGCGGTGGCCAAGTGTTTACTGGACCACTCCCCCGGGTGGGCCGAGCGGTTCCGGCACGAGATCGCCACCTACCGGGCCTTCGTCCGGCACCGGCCGCCGGTGCGGGCGCCCCGGCTGATCGCCGCCGACCCGGACAGCTGCGCGCTGGTGATCGAGCGGATGCCGGGCCGGCCCGCCGGGCTCTCCCGGCATCCGGCCGAGGCCCTGCCGCGCGCCGATGTGCGGGCCGCGCTCGGCGCGGTGGTCCGGCTCAACTCCTGGCGCCCGCCGGCCGGGACTTTCGCCGCCCCGCTGGACTACGGCGCCCGGATCGCGCGCTACCACGAACTGGGGCTGCTCACCGACCGGGACCAGGACGACCTCCAGAAGCTGCTGCACGGGCTGGCGCAGGAGGCCGGCCGGCAGAGCATGGGGCAGTTCTGCCACGGGGACGCCCTGCTCTCCAATGTGCTGCTCTCGCCGGCCGGTCCGGTGCTGGTCGACTGGGAGCACGCGGGCTGGTACCTGCCGGGCTACGACCTGGCGACCCTCTGGTCGGTGCTCGGCGCGGCCCCGGACGCCCGGCAGTGGATCGGCCGGCTGGCCCAGGCGGCCGGGCCGGCGGCGCGGGACGCGTTCCTGGTGAACCTGATGCTGGTGCTGACGCGGGAGATCCGGACGTACGAGACGGCCGTGCAGCGGACCATGCGGGAGACGGTCTCGGCCGGCTGCCTCCCGGGCCGGCCGGGCGCGATGGTCACCGGCGAGGAGCACCGGCTGCTGCTGCGCCGGCTGCACGACGACTGCGCGCTGGCCCGGCGGGCCGTCCGGGCGGCGGTCGGCACCCGCTGACCTTCCCCCCGCTGCCGCCGGTCCTGTCTCCCTGACGCCGGGAGCGGGACCGGCGGTCACCCGGGTTCGATGATCAGGGGCGGTCCGCAGGCGGGCCGGGGAAGCTCGGGCGAGGTGATGCTCACCCGGTAGGCGCCGGCAGGCAGCGGGGGCACCGCCACCAGGATGCCGAGGGAGCGCGGGTCGACCTGTTCGGCGAGGAGCGCGGCCGGCGACCAGCCGTCACCGGTCCTGCGCTCCAGCAGCAGGTCGCAGGGGTGCCAGAGCGACCCCGGGCACTGCCAGCCGATCCGGTGGTGCCCGGCGCGGGTCCAGTGGGCCCCGGCGGCCGGCGCGTACAGCCGCAGGGTCTCCGGTTCCGGACGCCGCCCGCCGCCGAGCAGGGTCACCGCGCGGTGGACGTGTGCCCGGACCCGGGCCGTGTTCCACGCCATGCTTCCCTCGCCTTTCCGTGTGTGTTTCCCGGGTGTGTCTGCCGGGTGTGTCTCCCGTGACGCGTGTCCGCCGTGGCCGGCGTCTTCCTCCCGGGGCCTCCCCGGTACGGACCCCCGCCGGCTGCCGCCCGTCCGGGCGAAGGCGACGCACGCGGTGGAGCGGACCGGGGCACCGCGCGGCGTGCGGTGCCCCACATCTTGTTGTGGCCACCGCCCGGCGGGGGCATGCGTGCCGACCGGTCCCTTCGCCGGAGGTCCTTCGCCCCGTCCGGTACGGGACTTCGGCCCGGTCCGGGGCGGGACCTTCGCCCCGGTGTCCCGCCGCCCCGCCCGGCGCCGCGCGAAGGGCCCGGTGGGGAGCCTCCGGTCGCGTACCGGGGCACCGGACCGCGCCCGTGACCGAACGGAAGCGGAATCACGTGTTTACGTGCCGGGCGGAGGGCAAAGCGGTGGAATGCCGCTGCTCCCCGCAGCGCCGTGAGAGCCATCGTGGAGGTCGGAACATGGGAATCATCGCCTGGATCATCATCGGACTGCTCGCCGGTGCCATCGCCAAGGCTCTGATGCCGGGCAAGGACCCGGGCGGCATCCTGGTGACCATGCTCATCGGCATCGTCGGCGGTCTGCTCGGCGGCTGGCTCGGCAAGGTCATCTTCGGGGTCGACTCGATCGACGGCTTCTTCGACCTGTCCACCTGGATCGCGGCCATCGTCGGCTCGGTCATCATCCTGGCCCTCTACCGGCTCATCACCGGCCGGAGTCACCGGGCGCACGCCTGACCCGGACGGCGGCATCCCGTGCCGCGCACCGGGGAAAGGGTGCCACCGGGCCCTCGTGGGGCCGTCCGCCCTCCCCCGCCCGAGTGATCCACGGAGACGGCCGGTTCCGCCCCTCGGCGGAGCCGGCCGTCTCCGTCGTGCCGGCGCCCCCGTCCGGGCCGCCGGGCCCGGGCCACGCTCCCCGGGGATGCCCGGGGGCCCCGGGCCGGCCGCCCGCCGGGTGAATTCCCCGGCGGGCAGGCCTCATTGACGGGCGGTCCGGCAAGCGATACCCCTGTACGGTCGGTGGCCGGCGGCCGTTCGCGGGTCGCCGCCGCCCGCCGGTCCGTCCGCCCCAGGGAGGCCGCCTTGCCCGGATCCGTTCGTGATCGTCTGCTGCGCGGGGCGGGCGGCGCCCTGGCGTCCGCGACGCTGCTGCTGCCCGCCGTGCTCACCGCCCCGGCCGCCGCGCGCCCGGCCGCCGACCCGGCCCCTCCCGGTCCCGCGACGGCGTTGCAGCGGGACTTCGCGGCGGCCGCCGACCGGTACGGGGTGCCCCGGGGCGTGCTGCTGGCGGTGGCGTACCTCCAGTCCCGCTGGGACACCCACGGCGGCGCTCCCAGTGTCACCGGCGGCTACGGGCCGATGCATCTGACGGACGCCCGGACCGCGCTGGCCGGTGCCACCGCCCCGCAGGCCCCGCACGACGCGGTCGGCACCGAGGACGCGCGCGGCGACGACGCGCGTCCCCCGAAGCCGGACCCCGCCGCCCGGCGGACCGCCCGGACGCCGGTGCTCCCCCGGAAGCTGCCCGCCCGGCTGCGGACGCTGGAGCGGGCGGCGGAGCTGTCCGGACTGCCGGCCGAGCGGCTGCGCACCAGTCCGGCCGACAACCTCCGGGGCGGTGCCGCGCTGCTGGCCGCCGCGCAACGGGAGCTGGGGCACCCGGCGAGCCCCGATCCGGCCGACTGGTACGGCGCGGTGGCGCGGTTCTCCGGCGCCGGTGACCCGGCCACCGCCCGGGCGTACGCGAACGACGTGTACGAGGTGCTGCGCGCCGGGGAGCGCCGGGTCAACGACGCGGGTCAGCTCGTGGTGCTGGCCGCCGAGCCGGGGGTGCGCCCCGCCACCGGCGCGTCCGCCGGACCCGAGCCGGATCCGCCGGGCGGCCGGCTGCCCGACTGTCCGCCGACCGTGGGCTGCGCGTGGCTCCCGGCGCCGTACGAGGAGTTCGGGGACGGCGACTACGGCAACCACGACAAGGCGGACCGGCCGGCCGCTCCGCCGGTCGAGTACATCGTGATCCATGACACCGAGGCGACCTGGGAGACCACCCTCAAGCTGGTGCAGGACCCCACCTATGTCTCCTGGCACTACTCGCTCCGCTCCTCGGACGGGCACATCGCCCAGCATGTGCCGGTGAAGGACGTGGCCTGGCACGCGGGCAACTGGTATGTCAACGCCACCTCGATCGGGCTGGAGCACGAGGCCTTCCTGATCGCCCCGGACGCCTGGTACACCGAGGCGATGTACCGGGCGTCGGCCCGTCTCGTCCGCCATCTGGCGCACCGGTACCGGGTGCCGCTGGACCGGCAGCACATCCTGGGCCACGACAATGTGCCGGGCCCGACACCGGCGGCCGTGCCCGGGATGCACACCGACCCGGGGCCGTACTGGGACTGGGCGCACTACTTCGCCCTGCTGGGACGGCCGTTCACCGCGACCGCCGGGCCGCGCGCCGCGCAGGTGACGATCCGCCCCGACTACGACCTCAACCGCCCGCTGTACACCGGCTGCGCCGCGCCCGGCGACGTCTGCCCGCCGCACGGCAGCGGGGCGGTACGGCTGCGCACCGCGCCGGACCCGGACGCGCCGCTGGTCCGGGACGCCGGGCTGCGGCCGGACGGCGGGGCCTCGACCACCGGGGTCAACGACACCGGCGCCCGGGCCTCGACCGGCCAGCGGTACGCGGTGGCGGAGCGGCGCGGCGACTGGACGGCGATCTGGTACCTGGGACAGCGGGCATGGTTCCACAACCCCCGGTCGGCGCCGGTCGCGGTCGGTGCGCGGGGGTGGCTGGTGACCCCGGCGGAGGGCCGGGCGGAGATCCCGGTGTACGGGCGGGCCTATCCGGAGGCGGCGGCCTACCCGCCGGAGGTGCCGGCGCAGCCGCTCACCCCGCTGCCGTACACCCTGCCCGCCGGCCAGCGGTACGCGACGAGCGGCCGGACGCCGGGCGTGTACTACTACGCACCTTCGTTCGACACCGCCGGGCACCGGGTGGTGCGGGGTCAGGAGACGTACTTCCGGATTCAGTTCGGCCACCGGATCGCCTTTGTCCGCGCCTCCGACGTGCGGGTTCTGTACGGCGGCTGAGGCGGGGCGGGCTCGTGCGCGGAAGGCGACCACCGGCCGAGAATTAGTAGTACCAGTACGACTATTACGGCGGTCGCGTGAAGGGCCGGGACCCGGGGTAGGGCGCCGGAGTCCCGCCGCTCACCTACCGGAGAGGTCCCGCCCGTATGGCTCAGCCCTTCGTCCTGCCCGAGTTCTACGTGCCGTACCCGGCCCGGCTCAACCCGCATCTCGACACGGCGCGGGCGCACACCAAGGAGTGGGCGCGGCGGATGGGGATGCTGGAGGGGTCCGGGGTCTGGGAGGAGAAGGACCTCGACTCCCACGACTACGCGCTGCTCTGCGCCTACACCCACCCGGACTGCGACGCGGAGGCGCTGTCCCTGGTCACCGACTGGTACGTCTGGGTCTTCTTCTTCGACGACCACTTCCTGGAAGTCTTCAAGCGCACCCAGGACCTGGCGGGCGGCCGGGCGTATCTGGACCGGCTGCCCGCCTTCATGCCGCTCGACCCGGACAGCGGGACGCCGGAGCCGGTCCACCCGGTGGAGGCGGGGCTCGCGGATCTGTGGGCGCGTACGGTGCCGGCCATGTCGGCCGGGTGGCGGACCCGGTTCGCCGAGGCGACCGAGCATCTGCTCAATGAGTCGATGTGGGAGCTGGCCAACATCAACGAGGGCCGGATCGCCAACCCGCTGGAGTACATCGAGATGCGCCGCAAGGTGGGCGGGGCGCCCTGGTCGGCGGGGCTGGTCGAGTACGCGGCCGGCGCCGAACTGCCGGAGGCGGTGGCCGGCGCCCGCCCGCTGCGCGTGCTGCGGGACACCTTCGCGGACGCGGTGCACCTGCGGAACGATCTCTTCTCCTACCAGCGCGAGGTGGAGGAGGAGGGCGAGAACAGCAATGGCGTGCTGGTCCTGGAGACCTTCCTTGGCTGCACCACCCAGGAGGCCGCCGAGGCCGTCAACGACCTGCTGACCTCCCGGCTCCAGCAGTTCGAGAACACCGCGCTGACCGAGGTGCCCGCGCTCTGTCTGGAGCGCGGGCTGAGCCCGGCGGAGACCGCCGCCGTGGCCGCGTACGCCAAGGGCCTCCAGGACTGGCAGTCCGGCGGCCACGAGTGGCATCTGCGCTCCAGCCGGTACATGAACGAGGGCGCGCTGTCCGGCGGTTCGGGAGCGGCGGGGATTCCCGGGCTGCCGGGGCTCGCCGGGACCTCCGGGCCCGACGGGGCGCCCGGGTCCGGCGGGGCGCCCGGGGGCCCGTTCGCCGGTCTTCCGCTCGGGGCGCTGGGCACCTCCGCGCTCGACATCCGGAACCTGTTCGGCCGCCCGGCCGCCGCCCGGCTGCGCACCCTCACCCATCTCCCGCACCAGCCGGTCGGTCCCTCGCTGCTCCCCGACTTCGACCTGCCCTACCCGGTGTCGGTCAGCCCGCACCACCGGCGGGCCCTGGACGCCTCGGTGGCCTGGGCCGGGCGGATGGGCCTGCTGGACGACATCTGGGACGAACCCATGCTGCGGGGCTTCGACTTCGCGCTCTGCGCGGCGGGGCTCGACCCGGACGCCACGCCCGAGGAGCTGGAGCTCTCATCGGAGTGGCTGACCTGGGGGACGTACGGCGACGACTACTACCCGCTGGTCTTCGGCCGGCCTCGGGACCTGGCCGGGGCCCGGCTCCGCACCGAGCGGCTGAAGCACTGCCTGCCGGTGGCGGATCCGGAGGCGGCCCGGGCGGGTGCGGTGAGCCCGATGGAGCGCGCGCTCGCCGACCTCTGGGCGCGCACCGCGGGCCCGATGTCCGAGCGGGGCCGGCGGGCGCTGCGCTCGGCGGTGGAGAAGATGCTGGACAGCTGGCTCTGGGAGCTGCACAACCAGGCCCAGCACCGGGTGCCCGACCCGGTCGACTACATCGAGATGCGGCGGTCCACCTTCGGCTCGGATCTCACCATGAGCCTGGCCCGGCTGCGCCACGCCGACGCCCTGCCGGCCGAGTTGCTCGCCTCCGGCACCCTGAAGGCCCTGGAGGACTCGGCCGCCGACTACGCCACGATGATCAACGACCTGTTCTCGTACCAGAAAGAGATCGAGGTGGAGGGCGAGGTGCACAACCTGGTCCTGGTCACCCAGACGTTCTTCGGCTGCGACTACCCGGCGGCGGTCTCGGTGGTGGACGATCTGATGCGCGGCCGGCTGCGCCAGTTCGAGCATCTCAAGCGGCGGGAACTGCCCTCGCTGGCCGAACGGTTCGGCCTGGACGAGCGGGGCAGGGCCGCTCTGGACGCCTATGTCGGGGAGTTGCAGGACTGGCTGGCCGGGATCCTCAACTGGCACCGGGGGGCGCGGCGTTACCGGGCCGAGGACGTGTACGCGGGCGCCGGTACGGCGCTGTGGCGCGGCCACCGGGGCCCCACCGGGCTCGGCACGGCGGCGGCCCGGGCACCGCGGCTGTTCGCCGGCTGACGGGCGACGAGTGAGGGCTCGCCGCCGGCGGCCCGGCGGAGGGGGCGCCCCTCCGCCGGGCCGCCGGCGGGCACCCGGGCCGGGCGTACGGGTCAGGGGCCGGGCGTACGGGTCAGGGGCGGAGGCCGCGAAGCTGGTCCAGATCGCGGCGCTCCCGCTTGGTGGGCCGCCCGGCGCCCCGGTCCCGGACACCGGCCAGGGCCGTGTGCTCCCGGGGCGGCGGGGGCGGGCTGTGATCGGTGTACGCCTCGGCGGCGACCGGGGCGCCGACCCGCTTGGCCAGCACCCGCTTGACCTCCACCACCCGCTCCCGGCCGGCGTGGAAGAGCCGCACCTGATCGCCCGGCTTCACTGGCTGGGCGGGCTTGACCCGCTCGCCGTTGACCCGGACGTGTCCGGCGCGGCAGGCGGTCGCGGCCTGGGAGCGCGTCTTGGTGAGCCGTACGGCCCAGATCCAGCTGTCGACCCGCGCGCTGCCCGCGCCGCCGGCGCTCACCCGGTCGCTGTCATTGGTCGGACTCGATGCCATGGTGCCGACTCTAAGGTCTTTCGTTTGGATCAGGCTGGATGAGTGAGCGGCGTCTGGTGCCATGGGGCATCCCCAGGCCCTCAGAGCCGAGGGGAGGCATCGCAAGGCGGAGGGAGTCCCTGCGGAGCAGCGGCGACCGACGACAACGCCGCGTGGGGGTACCCCCGGACGAAGTCTGGGGGAGTGCGGTGCCCAGGCGGTGTGAGCCCAGCAAGATCCGAACGACAGGCCCTGGTCGCGGGGCCCGGGCCGGCGCCCATGGTTTCCCGGCCGGTCAGCCCTGCTGGAAGAGCTCGGCGGGCAGCGGCTTGAGGAGCGCGTACAGATCGCTGGTGATGGGCCGGTCCCAGCTGGCGATGGTGACCAGCACCCCGTCGCTGCGGTCGAACTGGACGCAGGAGATCCGGCTCTCGGAGAGGGTGAGCCGGCGGACGATGAGCAGATTGTCGCCCTGCATCACGGGCATGTCCTCGGTGCCCGTCACCTCGACCGGCTCGTCGTTCTCCAGCGCCACCAGCAGCTGGGCGACCTCGAACGGGATCTGGCCGTCGCCCAGTTCCCGGGCCGGGGAGCCCTCCGGCAGATTGCCGATCACCATCGCGGGGCCCCGGCCGCCGAACAGGTCGTACCGGAGGAAGACGCCCTGGCAGCTGCCGTCGGGGGCGGGAAGCAGACCGGCGCCCAGGTTGCCGGGCCAGTCGCCCGGGTCCATGGCCAGGACGTCGAAGTCCGGGCCCGCGGGTGTGGCGGGGCTGCGGCGGCGGAGGAAGGACATGCCGCCATGGTACGTGCCCGGACACCCCGCCAGGCCCCCGGGTTCACCCTCCGGAGGTGCCCCTCGGGCCGGGTGGCCCGGGGGGCCGGGACGGTTCAGTCGAGGGTGTAGACCTGGCCGGTCTGGCCACCTTCGACGGAGCGGATGTACGCCTGGGCCACCTCGGCCGGCGGGACCGGCCGGAAGCCCGGGAAGTAGTCGCCGTAGTCCCCGAGCGACTCGGTGAAGACGGTGGGGCTGACGGCGTTGATCCGCTGGGGAGCGATCTCGATGGCGGCGGCCCGGACGAACGCCTCCACGGCGCCGTTGGCCATCGAGGCGGCGGCCCCGGTGGGAATCGGGCTGCGCGCCAGGACACCGCTGATCAGGGTGAAGGAGCCGCGCGGCGAGATCCGGCCGGTGCCCTGGCGGACCAGTTCCAGCTGGCTGAGCACCTTGCCCCGGAAGGCCGCCGTCCACTCCGGTCCGGTCAGCTCCGGGAGCGGCTTGAACGGGGTGTCGCCGGCCGCGCCGACCACGGCGTCCAGCTCGCCCGCCGCCGCGTACATGGCGGCGATCTGCTCCGGTTCTGTGAGGTCGTGGCGGAGGTCGCCGGAGGTACGGCCGACGGTGACGACCTGGTGTCCCCGGGCGGTGAGTGCGGTGCGGACGGCGGTACCGAGGGTGCCGCCGGCACCGATGAGAAGAATGCGCATGGAATGGACCGTAGGGGGGTGGCACGGGGCCGGGGAAATGCCTTCCGGGCGGCGGTTATGCTCAGCGGTCATGAATGTGGAGCTGCGCCATCTGCGGGCCCTCGCGGCCATCGGGGACGAGGGCACCATCACCGCCGCGGCGGCGGTGCTGCGCCTCACCCAGCCGGCGCTGTCACGGACCCTGGACCAGCTGGAGAGCCGGCTGGGAACCCGGCTGGTGGAGCGCACGACCCGGAGCCTGCGGCTGACCCCGGCGGGGCGGCGGCTGTGGGAGCACGCCCACCGGATCCTGGCCCAGTTGGACGAGGCGCTCGCGGAGGCGGCGGCCGGGCCGCGCCCGCTGCGGGTCGGCTTCGCCTGGGCGGCGCTGGGCCGGCACACCGTGCCGCTGCTGCGCGGCTGGCGGGAGGAGCACCCCGACGTGCCGGTGGAGGTGCGGCGGCCGGCCGATCCGGAGGCGGCGCTCCGGTGCGGCGAGGTGGATGTGGCGTTCGTCCGGGTGCGGCCGGAGGGCGAGGCGTTCGGGGTGCGGCCGCTGTACCGGGAGCGCCGGTTCGCCGCGCTGTACGAGGGCGATCCGCTTGCCGCCCGGCGGACGGTGACGCTCGCCGAACTGTCCGGCCGTACGGTGGCGGTCTGCGCCACGGCGGCGACCACCGGGAGCGGGCTGTGGCCGGAGGGCCGGGGCCCGGCCGGGACCCTGGAGGTGGCGAACGTGGACGAGTGGCTGACCGCCATCGCCACCGGCGACGCGGTCGGGGTCACCGCCGAGGCGACCCGCCACAGCCATCCGTACCCGGGGGTGCGCTATCTGCCGATCGGGGACGCCGGTGAGGTCACCGTGCACCTGGTCTGGCTCCGGGCGGGCGCCCATCCGGCGACCGGCGCCTTTCTGGACCACGCCCGCCGGGTGACCGGCGCCCAGACCGGGCTGCGCGCCGCCTGAGGAGCCGCTCCGGCCGAGCGGGGGGGCGGCACGGCCGGGGGCCGGCTCCGGGTCCGGGCGGGGGCTCCGGTCCGGGCGGCGGGCGGTACGGCCCGGGCGTACGCCCCCCGGGTGACGGTCCGGCGGTACGGCCGGGGGCCGGCTCCGGTACGGACGGGAGCGCCGGAGGCGGGCACGGTCCGGGCGTACGACCCGAGTGGGCGGTACACCCCCGAGTGGGCGGTACGGTCAGGTGGCCCGGGGTCGGTCCGGGGGCCGGTACGGAATCCGGGGCCCGGTACCGGTCGGCGGGGCGGTACGGACCTGGCGGGGCGATACGGCCAGGTGGCCCCCGGTCGGTCCGGTGGCCGGCAGGCACCGGCCCGGCCGCACGAACCGGCGGGGCGACACGGTCCGGGCGGCGGGGCGGACGGGCCGGGCGATACGGAACGGCCGGCGGCACGGACCGGCCCGACAGCACGGACCGGCCGGCGGCACGGACCGGCGGGGCGGCCCGGCACGGCCCGGCCGGGGAGGCTTCAGCGGGTGCCGATGCCGAAGTCGCGCAGGGCGGCGAGGAACTCGGCCGGGCACTCGGTGTGGACGTGGTGTCCGGCGTCGATCGTCACGAGCCGGGCGTCCGGTATCCGCTCGGCCAGCCAGGCGAGCCGGTCCTGTCCGACCGGGCTCGACGGACCGCCGCCGACCACCAGCGTGGCCGCGGTCACCTCGGGGAACCGGGCGGTCCACGCCGGGTCCGGCTGGTTGGTCTGGGCGTCGGTGTCCAGCACCACGTCCCAGTCGCAGCCCGGGTCGTCCTCCGGGCGGGGCGCCACCGGACGGAGCGCGGCCGGGGGCAGCAGTGGCGGGGCGTCCTCCAGAACCAGCCGGCCGATCAGACCGGGGCACTCCTGGGCCAGCAGTCCGGCGGTGATCCCGCCCAGGGAGTGGCCCACGACATCCGCTCCGGCCAGGCCCAGCGCCTCGATGAAGCCGCGCAGGTCGTCGCGGAACCGCTCGAAGGTGTAGCCGCCGGGCCAGTCGCTCAGGCCGTGGCCGCGCAGGTCCACGGCGTACACCCGGTGGGTGGCGGCGAGTTCCCGGGCGATCCCGGTCCAGGAGCGGGAGGACTCGCCGCGCGCGTGGACCAGGACCACGGGCGGGGCGCCCTCCTCGCCCCAGGTCCGGTAGGCGAGCCGCGCCCCGGCCGGCGGGCCGAGGGTGACCGTGCGGACCTCCGGGTCCAGGAAGGCGGTGACGATCCGGGTGAAGGCGGCCGGGTCGTCCACCCAGGGGAAGTGGGCCGCGCCGGGCTGCACCACCACCTCGGCGTCCGGCAGGAGGGCGGCCAGTTCGGCGGCCCGGGCGGGGGTGGGCAGGGCGTCGTACTCCCCCACCAGTACCAGTACCGGCACGTCGAGCGAGGCGAGTCCGGCCCGGACGGCCGCCGGGTCCCCGGAGCCGGCGGGGAAGTAGGCGGCGTCCGCCCCCGGTTCGGCCGGGCCCCGGCTCTCGGCGTGCGCCCGGGCGGCGTTGTCCCAGCGGCCGTACATCAGCGGCTGGAGCGCGGCCCGTACCGCCTCCGGGTCCGGGGCGGGCCGGCCGGGCGCCGGGTTCTCGTCGAAGAGGGCCCGGGCGGCCTCGTACCAGGGCTCGGGCGGGCGCAACGCCAGGGCGTCGCGCCAGTCCTGGCCGGTGACCGGGATGCCCGCGCACCAGGTGCCGCCGGTGACCAGGGTGAGCGACGCGACCCGGTCGGGGTGCGCCAGGGCGTACAGCAGCGCGAGGGAGCCGGCGGCGGAGTGGGCGAGCAGGTCGAAGCGGTCGAGCCCGAGATGGACCCGGAGCGCCTCCACCTCGGCCACCTGCCGGTCGCAGCAATATCCGTCCGGGCCGGCCGGGTGGGCGGAGTCGCCGGCGCCCGGCGGGTCCGGGAGGATCAGCCGGCGGTGCGCGGAGAGTCCGCCCAGATCGCCCAGGTAGGCGGCGGGGCGGAGCGGGCCGCCCGGCAGACAGACGAGCGGGGCGCCCTCCCCGCTCACCCGGTAGGCGCGTGCGGTTCCGTCGGGGGCGGTGTAGGTCGGCATGGGAGTGATCATCACAGTGGTCCGCCCGCCGGTGCAACGGGCCCCGGGCGGCCCGATGGACCCGGCGGGGCCGGGGCGGCCGGGCGGGGAGCGCGGAGGCGGCCGGGCGGGGAGCGCGGAGGCGGGCGCCCGGGAAAATTTCCCGCTCCCGCCCCTTGTCAGCGCCGCGCCGGCTTGGATTACTGATCACCGGGGCCCCACCGAATGATCGGTCGCCCCTTGAGTCCGAGAAGTCGGCACTGACCGGAAAGACGGCACTGATGGCGTTCCGGCCCGTTCGGGGCGCCCCGGTGCCGGGTCCGATGACGGGAGCATCGCCCATGGACGACCTGCTCGACGCCGGGGAGCGGCTCGGCCGCCCGGAGCTGGCGGCGCTTCAGCTGGAGCGGCTGCGCGCCACCCTGCGGCACGCCTACGCGAACGTCCCCTTCTACCGGAGGGCGTTCGACGCGGCGGGGCTCCGGCCCGAGGACTGCCGGTCGCTCGCCGACCTGGCGCGGTTCCCGTTCACCACCAAGGCGGATCTGCGGGATCACTATCCGTTCGGCATGTTCGCCGTGGACCGCTCCCGGATCCGGCGGATCCACGCCTCCAGCGGGACGACCGGGCGGCCGACCGTCGTCGGCTACACCGACCGGGACCTGGACGTCTGGGCGGAGGTGGTGGCCCGGTCGATCCGGGCGGCCGGCGGGCGGCCCGGCGACACCGTCCATGTGGCGTACGGCTATGGGCTGTTCACCGGCGGACTGGGGGCGCACTACGGCGCCGAGCGATTGGGCTGCACGGTAGTGCCGGCGTCCGGCGGGATGACCGCCCGGCAGGTGCGGCTGATCCAGGACTTCCGTCCGGAGATCATCATGGTGACGCCCTCCTACATGCTGACGCTGCTGGACGAGTTCGAGCGGCAGGGCGTCGATCCCCGGTCCACCGCGCTGCGAGTGGGCATCTTCGGCGCCGAGCCGTGGACGGACGGGATGCGACGGGAGATCGAGGAGCGGTTCGGCATCGACGCGGTCGACATCTACGGGCTGTCGGAGGTGATGGGCCCCGGCGTGGCCCAGGAGTGCGTGGAGACCAAGGACGGCCCGCACATCTGGGAGGACCACTTCTACCCGGAGGTGGTGGATCCGATCACCGGCGAGGTGCTGCCGGACGGAGAGCCGGGTGAACTGGTCTTCACCACGCTGACCAAGGAAGGGATGCCGGTGATCCGCTACCGGACCCGCGATCTGACCCGGCTGCTGCCGGGCACCGCGCGGGCCTTCCGGCGGATGGAGAAGGTGACCGGGCGCAGCGACGACCTGGTGATCCTGCGCGGGGTGAACCTCTTCCCCACCCAGATCGAGGAGATAGTGCTGCGTACGCCCGGACTCGCCCCGCACTTCCAGCTCCGGCTCACCCGCGAGGGCCGGATGGACGCGCTGACCGTCCGCGCCGAGTCCCGGCCGGACACCCCGCCGGAGCGCCGGGCGGCGGCGGCCCGGGAGGTGGCGGCGGCGGTGAAGGACGGCATCGGGGTCTCGGTGGCGGTCGAGGTGGTGGACCCGGAGACCCTGGAGCGGTCGGTCGGCAAGATCCGGCGGATCGTCGATCTGCGCGAGTGAACACCGGGCCGTGGGCAGGGGGCTCGGGGCCGTGGCCGTGGCATCGAACCGCCGGCCCGCGGGCGGGGCTCCGGGCCCTGGGGCCGGCCATCGGCCCGCGGAGGTGGCTCCGGGCCGCGAGAGCGGGCACCGGCCCGGGGCGGGTACGTCGTCCAGCCGGCCGCCGAGGGCAGATCGAGAGCGGGCCCGGGGGCGGGGCTTCGATTCGCGGGCGCGAGTGCCGGGCCGCTCAGGTGCGCCGGCCCGCCAGGCCGTGACCGGGCGCCACTGCCCCGCCGACCGGCGCCGGCGCCGCCCGTCCGTGTGACCGGATGCCGGCTCGGGCCCGTACCGCTCAGGGGCCGGTGCCGGCCGCGCCCGTACCGCCCAGGGGCCGTATCGCCCGGGGACCGGGTCAGCAGGGTCCGCCGCCCTCGGGCGCGGGAAGTTCCCAGGGGGCCGGTCCGCTGCCGTCGCTCCAGGCGTCCAGCGCGGCCCCGTCCAGGCAGAGGATGCCGCACTGCTCGGCGTATCCCAGGGCGGGCTCGGTGAACTCGCTCGTGGTGACCAGGGCGGCGACCCCGGCCTCGTGGATGGCGAAGCAGGTGCCGCCGAAGCGCTGGAGGTCCTGGGAGCCGACCTTGTGCGTGGGGCCGTAGCACTTGCACTGGATCACCAGTCGCCGGCCGTCGGGCGCCGTGGCCACCACGTCGGCCCCCAGGTCCGCCGCCCCGCCGACCACCTCGACGTCCCAGCAGCCGTCCCGCTCGCAGAGCGCCGCGACGGCCTGTTCGAAGGCGTCCGGGTCGAGCGCGGCGTAGTCCACCCGCTCCACCACCGCCGTGGCCGCCGTCACAGCCGTCACCGCCTCGGTACCGGCACCCGGGACGAGTGTCGCTTCCTCCGCCGGCGGGGCGGGCGCGAACAGGACCGGATCGGCCGCCCCGGGCCCGGGCGGGGGCGCGGCCGCCGGCACCGGCCCGGTGGCGGCCGCCGGGCGCCGGGTGCGGCGCCGGCGGCCCGCGTACAGGACCCCCGCCAGGACCGCGACGACCCCGGTGGTCGCCAGGACGGCGGCGGGCAGCCCGGTCGCGGTCTGGGCGGCGGCCCCGGCGGTGGCCGCCACCGCGCAGACCACGACCACCACCAGACCGACCGCCAGGACGAGATCCCGCAGGCCCCGGCCGGGACGGCGGTCCCGGGCGCGTCCGGGGACCGGGCGGCGGAGACGGCGGGTGCCCCGGGGGGCGGGGACACGGCCGGGTTCCGGGGCACTCTCGGGTATCGCCATCTGCGGTGGTTCCCCCTTCGTCACGACTTCTCGCGAAGTTGAAGATCATCTGCCCCTGCCGTATGCCCCCGGCGACCTCCGGCATCCGGAGCACGTCCGGAGCACGTCCGGGGGCGTGGCGGGCGCCCGGACGGGCACTCGAGTCGTACGCGCGGGCGATTCGCACAGGCCGTCCCCGCGCGGGCAGGCCGTCCCCGGAGGCGGGGCGGCGGAGGTGCGCATGGGACGGGGTGGCGACGGGATGCACACACAGGGCACCCCTCATTCGGACAGCGGCGACGCCGACACGGGCGCCGGCCCGGACACGGACACGGGCGCCAGTACGGACACGGGCACGGGCACGGACACGAGCGCCGGCACGGACACGGGCACGGGCACGGACACGAGCGCCAACACGGGCACGGACACGGGCGCCGGCACGGACACGGGCACGGGCACGGACACGAGCGCCGGCACGGACGCGGGCACGGACACGAGCGCCAACACGGGCACGGACACGGGCGCCGGCAGCGATCCCGAGCCGGCGCGGCTGGAGCGGCCGGACACTCCGGAGGACGAGGTCACGGACGAGCTGCTGAGCGGGCTGACCGTGGACGAGAGCCGGCCCGAGCAGCCGGTCCTGCTGGACCGCGACGGTCGGCCGATAAGGACCTGGCGGGAGAACTACCCGTACGACTCCAAGATCGGCCGCCGGGCGTACGAGCGGCGCAAGCGGATGCTTCAGATAGAGATGCTGAAGCTCCAGCGGTGGGTCAAGGAGACCGGCCAGCGGCTCGTGGTGATCTGCGAGGGACGGGACGCGGCAGGCAAGGGCGGCACCATCCAGCGGTTCACCGAGCGGCTCAATCCGCGCGGCGCCCGGGTGGTGGCGCTGGAGAAGCCCACCGAGCGGGAGTCCGGTCAGTGGTACTTCCAGCGGTATGTCGCGCATCTGCCGTCGGCGGGCGAGATCGTCTTCTTCGACCGGTCCTGGTACAACCGCGCCGGGGTGGAACGGGTGATGGGCTTCTGCTCCCAGGAGCAGTACGACCTCTTCCTGCGCCAGTGCCCGCTCTTCGAACGGATGCTGGTGGAGGACGGGATCCTGCTGGTGAAATTCTGGTTCTCGGTCTCCCGCACGGAGCAGCGCACCAGGTTCGCCATCCGGCAGGTGGACCCGGTGCGGCAGTGGAAGCTGTCACCGACGGACCTGGCGTCCCTGGACCGCTGGGACGACTACACCACCGCCAAGGTCGACATGTTCCGCGCCACCGACACCCCCCGGGCACCCTGGACCGTGGTCAAGAGCAACGACAAGCGGCGGGGCCGCCTGGAGGCGATGCGCAGCCTGCTCTCCCGGTTCCCCTACACCAGCAAGGACCCGGAGGCGGTGGGCAAACCGGACCCGCTGATCGTGGGAGCCGCCGACACCCTGCTGGAGCCCGGTGAGGAGAACAGCGACCTCTCCCCCACTCCGCTCGCCGCGGGGGCGGGACAGGGGCACGGGCTGCACCCGGAAGGAACCTCCTTCGCTCCCGGGGCCGGTGACCCGGAGGACGCCGATGGATAGCCCGCGGCGGACCGGGAACCCGCGCCGCCGGACATGGCGGGCCGGCGAGACGAACGGCGTGGTGGGCGTGGTGGGCACGACGGCGCCGGGAGGGCGGCGGGAGGGAACGACGAGAGGGACGAGGTGGTCCGGGAGCCGAACCGGAAGACCCGCCGGAGCCGGCCGGTTCGCGGACCGGCGGACGGTGAAGGCGGCAGAGACGAACAGAGACACTGGACGAGACGGCCGGAGGGGACGGACCGGAGAGCGCGGAGCGGACCGCGCCCGGCCGGCACCTCACCGGCGGACCGACCCGGCGTTCCGCCGCCCGGACCGAACCCGGTTCCGGCCGGCCGGCGCTCCGGGTGACGGGAGGAACTGATGGCTACCGAGCCGCTCCGGAACGGCGATGTGGGTCCCGGAGCCCTCGACAACCTCGCGCTCCGCTTCGACGGCGACCTCGGGGACGTGACCCGTGCCCGGCTCGCGGCGCTGGACCTTCTCGGCGCTCTCGCGCGGGCCGACCCGCCGCGGGCGGCGGAGCACCTGGACGACGTGGTGCTGGTGGTGGCGGAACTGGCCGCCAACGCGGTGCAGTACGCGCCCGGCCCCTTCGTCCTGCGGCTGCGCCGCACCTACGACGGTGTGCATGTCTCCCTGCGCGACAGCAGCCCCCGGCCACCCGCTCCCCGGCCCTTCAATCCGGCGAGCGGTACCGGCGGGATCGGCTGGCATCTGATCCACGCGCTCGCCGATCAGGTCAGCGTGGTCCCGGACGGCGAGGGCAAGGACGTCCATGTGTTCCTCCCCTGGTGACCCCGGTGCCCCTGGGACCCGGCGGCCCCGGGGTGGCCCGGGCGGCCCTCATGTCCCCGGCGTCTCCGGCGAGGGCGGGCCGGGCGGGAGCCGGCGGGCGGCGACCCGGCATCAAACGCGCGGTTGGGGGCACCGGACGGACGACCGGGGCCCGGTGGAAGGCGCCGGGTTCCGTGGCCCGTGATCCGTACGGGCTCTGAGGGCGGCGTCCGTGCCATGGCCGGGCCGTCGCGAGAGAGGCAGTGGTTGTGCGCAGCGTCGGCGTCGAGGAAGAGCTGCTCCTGGTGGACCGGGAGACGGGTGAGCCGCGGGCGTTGTCGACCGCGGTGCTGGCGGCGGCGTCCGACGCCCCGGGCGGTCATGACGACGTCTTCGAGGCGGAACTCCAGAAGCAGCAGGTGGAGTTCGCCACCCGGCCGCAGACCTCCATGGGTGATCTGGCGGACGAGATCCGGCGCTGGCGGGCCGAGGCGGCCCGGCACGCCGAGGGCTTGGGCGCCGGGGTGGCGGCGCTGGCCACCTCGCCGCTTCCGGCGAGTCCGACCATCGGCAGCGGCGAGCGCCACCAGTGGCTGAAGGAGCACTTCGGTCTGACCGCGAGCGAGCAGCTGACGAGTGGCTGCCATGTCCATGTGTCGGTGGAGTCCGACGAGGAGGGCGTGGCGGTACTGGACCGTATCCGGCCCTGGCTGGCCGTCCTGCTGGCGATGAGCGCCAATTCGCCCTTCTGGCAGGGCGAGGACAGCGGCTACGGCAGCTACCGCAGCCGGGTGTGGGGGCGCTGGCCCTCGGCCGGTCCGGTGGAGGTCTTCGGGTCGGCCGACCGCTACCACGAGCAGGTGAACGACATGGTGGCGAGCGGGGTGCTGCTCGACAAGGGCATGATCTACTTCGACGCCCGGCTCTCGGTCGCGTACCCCACCGTGGAGGTGCGGGTGGCGGACGTCTGCCTGGACGCCGGGAGCACAGCGCTGATGGCCACACTGGTGCGCGGCCTCGTCGAGACGGCCTCCCGGCAGTGGAAGGACGGCGAGCCCCCGGCCCGGCACAGTGTGGCGCTGCTGCGGCTGGCGGCGTGGCGGGCGGGCCGCTCGGGCCTGGCGGAGGAGCTGATCCACCCGGGGACGATGCGGCCCGCCCCGGCCGAGACGGTGATCCGGGCGCTCTTCGATCACGTGCGGGACGCGCTGGAGGACAACGGCGACGTGGCCTTCGCCCAGGAGCGGCTGGCCGCACTGCTGCGGGACGGCAACGGCGCCGCGGTCCAGCGGAAGCTGCTCGCGCAGACGGGCGACCTGCGGGCCGTGGTGGCCGACTGCGTCCGCCGCACGGCCGCCTGACCGGGGGCCGGCGACGCGACAGGGCCGGCCGCTCCGCCGACCGGGTTCGGTGGAGCGGCCGGCCCTCGGCGTGCGGTGCGCCGATCGCGACCCGGGCCCCTCCCGTCCCGGGGGTACGGCTCGCCCGGGACGGGCCGTGGCCGGTACACCGTCCGGGACCCAGCGGGCTCGGGCGCCCGGCGCCTCGCGGCCCGGGGGCGGGCGGGCGGCCGGAGGCGGGCGCGACCGGTCTGCGGCACGTACCCGGGCCAGGCGGGCTCCGGCACCCGAACGGCCCGGGCACCCCGCTGGTTCCGCGGAGTGCCCGGGCCGCCTCGACCGCTCCGGCCGGGTGAAGGGCCCGGTGACTCAGGGCCGGGAGGCGGCACCCGGGTCGGCGGGGGCCGGGGCGGGGCGCCGGCGGAGCCGGTGCCACCAGTGGCGGCGGCGCGGATGCACGGAGCGGCCCAGCCGGCGGCCGAGGACCAGGTAGCCGAGGAGCGCGCCGGCGCTGTTGAGGATCACGTCGTCGATGTCGAAGGCCCGGCCGGTCACGATCGCGCCCTGCACCAGCTCGACCAGAACCATCACCACGGCGGTGGCCAGCACCACCCGGATGAGCCCCCGGGCACGCGGCACCAGCACCGGCAGCAGCACCCCGAAGGGCACGCCGAGCAGGATATTGCCGCCGAGCTGCTTGACGGTGTCGCGGAAGGTGCCCTGGTTGATGTAGTCGGCGATCGAGTCGCCCGGCCGCACATTGGTGTGGGTGAGCGGCACGGAGGCGGCGGAGGGCTCCAGGGTCAGCCTGGCCAGCACCACGGCGAAGCCGACCATGCCGGCGAAGGCGAGCGCCATGGCGGTCATCCGGAGCGCCGGGGACAGCGGTGGTTCACCCGGTCCCGGCGGAACCGCTTCCGCCACCGGGCCGCCCGGCTCCCCCACCGGCCGTTCCGGTGCCGCCCGTTCCGGAACCAGCCCCTTTTGTACCGGTGGCCCGGCCGTCGCCCGGTCGGCCACCGCCGTGTCGGCCGCGCCGCCGCGCCGCCCCCATCGTCGCATCACAACTCCCGCTCGCCCGAGTGCCCTTGGCATGCACCTGCGACTACCCGCCCGCAAGGGCCGCATGCGGGCGGGCTCATGGGACCAGGGGTGCGGAACCGGCCACTCCGGAGTGGGATACCGGCCGCCTCACCGGACATGTCGGTACCCCCCGTTGACAGCCGCCCGGGCGGCTGGGTGCATGAGCCGATCTGCCGTAACCGCCGTACCTGTCAAGCCTGTCAAGCCTGTCACGCCTGTCACGCCTTTCGTGTCTGTCATGGCCGCCGTGCCTGTCGCGTCCGCCGTGTCCGCCGCGTCTGTCATGGCTGTCGTCGCTGCCGTGTCCGTCGTTCCGTCCGCAGGGGAGGAAGAGTGTTCAGAGGGGTGTTCGTCCGCAGGGGGTTCTCGCGGGGTCGCCGGAGACCCACGCCGGCCGCCGCGCTCGCGCTGGCCGCCGTGGCCGGAGTCCTGGCCCCGGCCGCCGCCGCGGCGGACCGGGACGCCGGGTACCGCGCGTCCGGCGACGGTCTGTCCGCCGTCGTCCGCTACACCGAGTACGGCGTTCCGCACATCGTGGCGAAGGACTACGCCGGGCTCGGCTTCGGCACCGGCTGGGCGCAGGCCGCCGACCAGGTGTGCGTGCTCGCCGACGGTTTTCTGACGGTACGGGGCGAGCGCTCCCGGTACCTCGGCGCGGCGGGCGCCCCCGACGGTTCGCTGAGCTCGGCGCGTACCAATCTCGCCAGCGACCTCTATTTCCGGGGGGTGCGGGAGGCCGGCACCGTGGAGCGGCTGCTCGCCGCCCCGGCACCGGCCGGACCCGGCCGGGAGGTGCGGGAGCTGATGCGGGGCTGGGCCGCCGGGTACAACGCCTGGCTCAAGCGGAACAAGGTGACCGACCCGGCCTGTGCCGGTGCCGGCTGGGTCCGGCCGGTGACCGCGCTGGACGTGGCGCGACGGCACTTCGCCCTGGCCGTGCTGGCGGGCGAGGGAGGGGCGGTGGACGCCGTGACGGACGCCAGGCCGCCCGGCGCCGCATCCGTGGCCCCGGCCGATCCGGACCGTACGGCGAAGGCGGCCCGCGCCCTGACGCCGGCCGGCTCCACGGACATGGGCTCCAACGCGGTGGCCTTCAGCGGGGCCACCACCCGCACCGGGCGGGGCCTGCTGCTGGGCAACCCGCACTACCCCTGGCACGGCGGGCGGCGGTTCTGGCAGGTGCAGCAGACCATCCCCGGCGTGCTCAACACCTCGGGCGCCACCCTGCTGGGCGGGGTCGTCGTCACCATCGGTTTCACGGAGAAGGTGGCGTGGAGCCACACCGTCGCGACCGGAGTGCCGTTCAGCCTGCGCCAGCTGACCCTGGACCCGGCCGACCCCACCGTCTACCTGGTGGACGGCCGGCCCGAGCGGATGACCCGGCGGACGGTGACCGTACCGGTCAAGGACGGCGCCCCGGTCACCCGCACCCAGTGGTGGACCCGGTACGGGCCGGTGGTCACCGCGCTCGGCTCGGCCCCGCTCCCCTGGTCGGCGGCGGCCGCGTACGCGCTCTCCGACCCCAACACCGGCAATCTGCGGCTGCCCGACACCGGCCTCGGCTTCGCCCGGGCCCGGTCCACCGCCGGGATGCTGGCGGTACTGCGCCGCGTCCAGGGACTGCCCTGGGTCAACACCATCGCCGCCGACGCCGCCGGGCACACCCTCTTCACCCAGTCCCAGGTGCTGCCCCGGATCACCGACGAACTGGCGGAGCGGTGCTCCACCCCGCTGGGCCGGGTGGTCTATCCGGCGTCCGGGCTGGCCGTGCTGGACGGCTCGCGCGCCGCCTGCTCCCCCGGTTCGGACCCGGACGCGGTGCAGCCGGGCGTCTTCGGACCCTCCCGGATGCCGGTGCTGCGGGACGCCCCGTACGCCGCGAACTCCAACGACAGCGCCTGGCTGGCCAACGCGGACCGGCCGCTGACCGGCTACGAGCGGGTCTTCGGCACGGTGGCCACCGAGCGTTCCCTGCGTACCCGGGGCGGCATCGAGGACGTCTCCGCGCTCGCCGCCCGGGGCGGACTCACCGTGGCGGACCTCCAGCGGCACCAGTTCGCCAACCGGGCGACCGCCGGAACCCTGGCGGCGGCCGACGCGGCGAAGGCGTGCCCGGCGGTCCTGCCGGACGCCCCGGAGGCGTGCGCGGTGCTCGGGCGGTGGGACCGGACCATGAGGACCAGCAGCCGGGGCGCCCTGCTCTTCGACCGGTTCTGGCGCAGGTTCGCCGCCGGGACGGCCTCGGCGGGCGCGCCGGTGTGGCGGGTGCCGTTCTCGGCCGCCGACCCGGTGCGCACCCCGCACACCCTCAACACCGCGTCGCCCGCGTTCGGCAAGGCGCTCGGGGACGCGGTGGCCGAGCTGCGGGCGGCCGGCATTCCGCTGGACGCCCCGCTGGGTGACCACCAGTACGTGGTGCGGGGCGGCAAGCGCATACCGGTGCCCGGCGGCACCGAGGCGCTCGGCGTCTGGAACATGACCGTGCCCGTCTGGAACGCCGGGGCGGGCGGCTACACCGAGGTGCGCCACGGCACCAGCCATGTCCAGGCGGTCGGCTGGAACGGCGGTCGCTGCCCGGTGGCGCGGACCCTGCTCACGTACTCCCAGTCGTCCAACCCGCTGTCGCCGCACTACCGCGACCAGACGGAGCTGTACGCGGCCGGGCGGTGGGTGACGGCGCGCTTCTGCGAGCGGGACATCCTGGCGGATCCGCACCTCCGGGTGGTCCGGGTCCACGGCTGATCCCGCCCGGCTCCGGGGCCCCGGGAACGACCGGGCGCCCCGGAGCCGGGACAGGGAAGCGGAATGCCGGGGACCGGACGGGGCCGGCCGGGCGACTCAAGGACTGCCGACTCAGGGAGTTCGGGCTCAGGGACTTCAAGCTCAGGGACTTCGGGCTCAGGGGCTGAAGGAGAGGAAGACAAAGGCGGCGAAGAGCACCAGATGCACACCGCCCTGGAGAAGGGTGGCCCGGCCGGGCACCACGGTGAGGGCGCTGACCACGGCGGTGAGCGCGAGCAGCACCAGATGGAGGGCGCCCAGGCCCAGCACCAGGGGGCCGGACAGCCAGAGCGAGGCGAGGGCGATCGAGGGGATGGTGAGCCCGATGCTGGCGATGGCGGAGCCGTACGCCAGGTTGAGACTGGTCTGCATCCGGTCGCGGCGGGCGGCGCGGACCGCCGCCAGCGTCTCGGGCAGCAACACCAGCAGGGCGATCACCACACCGACGACCGCCGTGGGCAGCCCGGCCGACTCCACGCCCCGCTCGATGGAGGGCGAGACCAGCTTGGCGTTGCCCACCACGGCGACCAGCGCCACCAGGAGCAGTCCGAGGCTCCCCCAGGTCTCCCGGACGGTGGGCGGCCCGGAGACCTCGTCACCGGTTCCGGCGGTCCCGGCGCCGCCCCGCCCTCCGGGGTCCGCGGCGGCCGGGACCGGCTGGAAGTACTCACGGTGCCGCACGGTCTGGACGGAGACGAAGATCCCGTACAGACAGAGCGAGGCGACGGCGGCGAAGGCGAGCTGGACGCCGGAGAAGACGGCCCCCGGGTGGCTGGTGGTGAAGGTCGGCAGAACCAGCGTCATGGTGGCCAGGGTGGTGACGATGGCGAGCGCCCCGCCGGAGCCCTCGGCGTTGAAGACGGCCACCCGGTTGCGCAGGGCCCCGACCAGCAGGGAGAGGCCGACGATGCCATTGCAGGTGATCATCACTGCGGCGAAGACCGTGTCCCGGGCGTAGGTGGAAACCTGGTCGCCGCCGCCCGCCATCAGCATCACGATGAGCCCCACCTCGATGACCGTGACGGCGACCGCCAGGACCAGGGAGCCGAAGGGTTCGCCGACCCGGTGGGCGACCACCTCGGCGTGGTGCACGGCGGAGAGCACCGAGCCGATCAGACAGGCGGCCACCAGGACCACCACCGGACCCGGCAGCTCCCTCCCCCAGCAGACGGCGAGGACGAGCACGGAGACGACCGGCACCCAGGTGGTCCACTGCCGCATCAGCCTCGCCGTCCGGATCGCCATGCGTCCACGCTGCCAGAGCGGGCGGTCCGCCGCGCGGCGGACTGGTCCGTCATGGGCGCGGATGCGGACCGGACGGGTGGCGGTGAGACTGGGGGGAGGAGTTTTCTCGCAGGAGGAGGACCCTATGTCCGTGATGGACAAGCTGAAGCAGATGCTCAAGGGCCATGAGTCGCAGGCCGGCCAGGGGGTCGACAAGGCGGGCGACTATGTCGACAAGCGGACCCAGGGCACATACAGCGGACAGGTGGACACCGCCCAGGAGAAGATGAAGGACCAGCTCGGGCGCGACCCGAACCAGCCTCCGGGAACCTGATCCCAGCCGCCCCGCTCCCGGGCGGCCCCCGCTCTCCGTCCCCGGCGACCGTGCCCCGGCCGCCGGGGACTTCCCTGTCCGGAGGGGCCGGGCGGGCCCGGGAAGCGGCGAGTGCCCGCCGGGTGGCGGAGGCCGGAGCCCGGCCGGCCGCCACCCGGCTGCCCGCCCCGGCGTGCGGTGGTGGAGCGGGTGCGGGAAGGTCGTGGCGAGTCCCCCACACGGTGCGGTCTCGCGGTCACCGGCCGCGAGCCCCCGTGTGTTTCCCCCACTCGAAGGAGACCCCCATGCTTCGGCGCATCCCGCTCGTCCTGGCCGGCCTGCTCGCCGCCGGCTTCCTCGCCGCCACCCCCGCCGCCGCCGCCGGTGGCGGCGGTGACCGGGACGTGGAGGGCGGCTGGCTGTCCGGCGACTACGTCCAGGCCGGCCATGTGGTGGTCGCGCACCTGGACGCCGGCTACTTCGACATCGGCGACTGATCCGGTGTGTCCGGCGGAGCCCGCCGGACACACCGGACGCAACGAGACGGCGGACCAGGACACGCACACGCGTCCCGGTCCGCCGTGCCGGGGCCCGGGGCGTACATCCCCGGGCCCCGGCCGCACAGGGGGCGCCCCGGACGGGGCGCCCCCTTCGGCGTACCCCGCGCCCCGTGCCCCCTGCCCCTGCCCCTGTGCGTGGTCACCCCGGCGCACTTGCCGTCTCCGGGCACGGCCGTCTCCGGGTGCCGCCGCCTCGGCGCACCGCCGTGCGCCCGGGCCGTCGTTCCCATGGACCGCCGCCTCCGCGCACGACCGACCGCGTGGACCGCCGCTCTCCGCGCGCTGCCGGCTCTGCGGACCGCCGGTTCCGTGGACCGCCGTCCGGCCGGCCCGTGGATCAGTTGCCGTACGGGCCGTACGGGCCCGCCGGCCGGTCGGCGGCCGGAGCGGCCGGGCCCAGGGTGGCGCCGATGCCGGCCACCACCGCCGCCAGCCCGGCCTCGAAACCCCGCTCCCGGTCGTCGCCGAAGACCTCCGGGCCCATGGCCGCTGCCAGCGGGAAGTCCGCCAGCCGTTCGGCGCGCGCCGCCACGTCGTACCCCTTGGCGCCCCCGACGTCCCCGGTGCCCCCGGCGTCCGGGCCCGGGACCGGCCCCATCGCCTGTTCCTCGATGACGTAGCCGATGGTGTAGCTGTACGCGGTGAACCAGGCGCGGGCGGCGGCGGGCAGGGTGAATCCCGCGCCGGTCAGCGCCGTCAGATACGTCTCCAGCGGGCCCGCGTAACTCAGATCGGTGAACCGCGTTCCGCTGTAGATCTTGGCGCCGTCCCGGTAACGCAGCAGTTGCGACCGCAACCCCCGCATGGCCGTGGAGAGCGCCTCCGGCCAGTCGGCGGAGGTGACCACGGCCGTGGCCGTCTCGGCGGTCATCCGCCGGAACATCTCCGTCGCCATCTCGTCCAGCAGCGCCTGTTTGTCCTTGAAGTGCCAGTAGAGGGCGGGCGCCTTGACCCCCAGCTCACGGGCGATGGCCCGCAGGGTCAGGCCCTCCAGGCCGCAGTCACCGAGCAGCCGGAGCGCGGTGGCGGCCACCTTCGCCCGGTCCAGTCTCTCTGTTCCGTCCTTCACCACCTTGACAACTTAACAGCGTTAAGCCCATCCTCGGAAATGACAGCACTTAACAACGTTAAGGAGTGCGCTGTGCAGACAGGTACGAAGCCGGACGAGACGGGCGTGCTGATCGTGGGGGCCGGTCCCACCGGGCTGGCGCTGGCGGTGGATCTGGCCCGGCGCGGGGTGTCCGCCCTGGCCGTGGAGCAGGCGGCGGGACTCTTCCCGGGCTCCCGGGGGAAGGGGCTCCAGCCCCGTACCCAGGAGGTCTTCGACGACCTCGGCGTCATCGGGGCGGTCGTCGCCTCGGGGAGCCCGGCCCCGCTGAACATGGTCTGGCGGGACGGGCGGCGGCAGGGCGAGTACAGCATGTTCGGGGACGTCCCCGAACCGTCCGAGGCACGGCCGTACGACCGGCCCTGGCTGCTGCCGCAGTGGCGTACCGCCGAGATCCTGTACGACCGGCTCACCGGACTCGGCGGCCGGGTGGCGTTCGGCACCGCGCTCACCGGGCTGAGCCAGGACGCGGACGGGGTGACGGCCGAGCTGTCGACCGGCGCGCGGATACGGGCGGCGTACCTGGTCGGGGCGGACGGCGGGCGCGGCACAGTGCGCCGGACCCTGGGCATCGGCATGACCGGGGAGACGGTCGACCCGGCGCCGGTGCTGGTGGCTGATGTGCGGATCCCCTCCCTCGACCGGGAGCACTGGCACGTCTTCCCGGGCGACGACGGCGGCTTCGGGAACGAGGGCCACTACGGCGACTACGCGGCCATCTGCCCGCTGCCCGGCACCGAGGACTTCCAGCTGGTCGCCCGGTTCTCCGAGGGCGAGCCGGACACCTCGGCGGACGGGGTGCGCAAGACGGTGGCGGCCCGGACGCATCTCGGGGCCGACGCGGTGACCGAGGTCCGGTGGGCCTCGGACTTCCGGCCGCGCGCGGCGCTCGCGGACCGGTTCCGGGAGGGGCGGGTCTTCCTGGCCGGGGACGCCGCGCATGTCCACTCCCCGGCCGGCGGCCAGGGGCTGAACACCAGCGTGCAGGACGCGTACAACCTCGGCTGGAAGCTCGGCCAGGTGCTGCTGTACGGGGCGGATCCGGCGCTGCTCGACAGCTATGAGCGGGAGCGCCGGCCGGTGGCCCAGGAGATGCTGGGCCTGTCCACCCGGATCCACCGGGGCCAGGCGCGGCGCGGTGAGGCCACCCGCCAGCTGGGCCTCGGCTACCGGGGCGGCCCGCTGGCCGAGGGGGCGGCGGGGGCGCTGGTGGCGGGCGACCGGGCCCCGGACGCCCGGCTCGGCGGCGGCACCCGGGTCTTCGACCTGCTGCGCGGGCCGCATGCCACCCTGCTGGCCGTCGGCACCGAGGCACCGGCGGTGCCCGCTCCGTTCGTACGGGTTCACCGGATCCCCCCGGCGGAGGCGTACGGGACCGGGCTGTTCCTGGTCCGGCCGGACGGCTACGTCGGCTGGGCGGGCACCGACCCGACCGGCCTGGCCGGGTACCTGGCACGGCTGGGCGGCTGACCCGGCTACGGGAAGCGGGGGCCCCGTGGGCCCGTCAAGGGAACGGAGGGCGCGGGGGCCGGCTGAGGTGGTCCGGCGTCGGGCGCCGGTGGGCGGGGGCGCCGTGACCGGCCGGCGGTCCCGGCGGGCGGCGACGGGTCGTCAGCGGCCGCCGGTGCGGCAGGCGCGGCGCGGGGTGCCGGAGCGGTCGCGGATCCCGGCCGCCTCGGCGGAGCGGCCGAGCCGGTCCAGACAGTGGGCCTCGTCGTCCCGGGCGGCCAGGGTGTCGGGGTGGCGGGGACCCAGCAGCCGTTCCCGGGTGTCCGCGACATACCGGTAGTGGTCCAGGGCCGGGGTCCACCGGCCCAGCCAGCCGAGCGCCACGGCGATCTCCCGCCGGCTGACCAGGGTGTCCGGGTGCTCGGGCCCCAGGGCGCGGGTGCGGGTGGCGCAGACCGCCCGGGCCTCCGCCAGCGCCTCCGGCCAGCGGGCGAGCCGGCCCAGGTTGACGCCCACCCCGTGCCGGGCGCGCAGGGTCTCGGCGTGTTCGGGGCCCAGCGCCCGGGCGCGGGCGGCGGCCAGCTCCCGGTACACCTCCAGCGCCTCCGCAGGCCGGTCCAGCCGGCCGAGCGCGATGCCCGTCTCGTAGTGGGCGTCCAGGGTGTCCGGGTGGTCGGGCCCCAGCGCCCGGGCGCGGCCGGCCGCCACCGTGCCGTACGCCTCCAGCGCCTCGGCCCAGCGGCCCGCCCGGCCCAGGGCATAGGCGTCCCGGAACCGGGCCGTCAGGGCGGCGGGGTCCTCGGGCCGCTCACCGGGGCCGGGCGGCCCGGACGGTACGGCTCCGGCGCCCGGGCCCCCGCCCGGAACGGCGGCTCCCGGGTCCGGCTCCGGGGGCACGGCCGCGGAGCCCCCGGCGCCCCGGGGGCCCTCGGCGGCGCACGAACCGCCGGCGCCGCGCGGCTCGTCGGCGGGCCGGGGGTCCGGGACGGGCGCGGCCGTGGTCCAGGCACCCGTCAGCCCCGCCACCGGTCCGGACGGGCCCGCCGGGGACCGGGTGCCCACCGCCTTGATGCCGGTGACCATCGAGCGGGTCCAGGACGGCAGCGGTGGCTCGCCCGGCCCGGGCCCGGCTCCCGGTCCGGCGCGCTCCGGCCCCACCGGCCCGGCCTCCGCGATCCGGCGGCGCAGCTCCAGGGCGTCGGCCGGCCGGTCGTCCGGGTCCTTGGCCAGCAGGTCGAGGACCAGCCGCTCGAAGAAGACGGGCAGGCCGGGCCGGAGTTCGCGGAGCGGCCGGGGCGCGGTGTCGCGGTGGCCGACGAGGATGCCCCAGGTGTCCTCCTGGGCGAACGGCGGGGCTCCGGTCGCTATTTCGTAGAGCACGCAGCCCAGCGAGTAGAGGTCGCTGCGGTGGTCCATCGGCTCGCCGCCGATCTGCTCCGGCGACATGTAGTGCGGGGTGCCCATGGCGACGCCGGAGCCGGAGAGCCGGGAGGTGAAGCCGATGTCGGCGCCGAGCCGGGCGATGCCGAAGTCACAGATCTTCACCGTCCCGTCGGCGAGCCGGACGATGTTGGCCGGTTTGAGGTCCCGGTGGACGACACCCTGGGTGTGGGTGTGGGCGAGCGCGTCGGCCACCTGGTCCGCGATGTCCACCACCTCCCCGACCGGGAGCGGCCGGTGGTCGTTACGCTCCAGGAGGCGGCTGAGGTCGTGGCCGTCCAGCAGCTCCATAACCAGGTAGAGCACGCCGTCCCAGTCCCCGAAGTCGTGGACGACGGTGACCCCCCGGTGCTGGAGGGCGGCGGCCACCCGGGCCTCGCGCCGGAAGCGTTCGCGCAGCGCCCGGACGAACTCCCGGTCGTGCTGCGGGGCCGGCGCCTTGAGGCACTTGACCGCGACCCGGCGGCCGAGCGCCTCGTCGGTGGCTCGCCACACCTCTCCCATGCCGCCGCGCCCGATGACGTCGTCCAGCCGGTAGCGGCCCTGGATCAGCCTGGTCTCCGCCATCGCCCGCTGTCGCCCCCGTCGGTCTTCCCCGTTCTGCCCGGCCCGTCCAGTATGGCCGCCGGGCCGCGGAGAGTGTACGGGTCGGGCCGCGTGGCGGGTCCCAGCCGGGCGACGGCCCGCTGGATGTGCCGGGGCGGAAGCCGCCACCGCCAGCTCTCCGGGATCCGGCGCAGGGTCCGGCCGGTGGCGGTGAGCCGGCGGGTCACGGTGGCAGGTGGCGGAGCCGGACGGCCGTACAGCGCGTGGGCGTACTCGGGCAGCGCGGCGTAACTCAGGGCGGCGGCCGGGCGCCAGAGCAGCGCCCGGGCCGGGAGGAGGGTGGCGGGCACCGCCGGCCGGCGCAGAAAGGCGTCGATCCGGCGGGCGTCGGGTCCCGCCGCCAGCTCGGGCCGGACCTCGGTGAAGTAGCCGTCCAGTTCGGCGGTGGAGCCGGGCACGGCGGCCGGGTCGAGGCCGACCAGCCGGGCGGCGGCCCGGTGTTCGGCGACGTACCGGTCGGCCTGGTCACCGGTCAGCCGGAGCCCCGAGCGGCGCAGCACCTGGAGGTACGAGTCGATCTCGGCGCAGTGCACCCAGAGCAGCAGCTCCGGATCGTCCACCCCGAGCAGCCGGTGGATCTTCCGTACCCGGGCCCCGGCCCGTTCGGCGGCCTCGGTGGTGCCGTAGGTGGAGACGCCCACGAAGTCGGCCGTGCGCCGCAGCCGGCCCCAGGGGTCGTCCAGGAAGGTGCTGTTGATGAGGACGCCGCGCACCGCGCGGGGGTGGAGGGCCTGGAGGCGGAGGGCGCGCACCCCGGCGATCCACATCATGGGGTCGCCGTGCAGCTGCCAGGTGACGGAGCCGGGCCCGAACAGTCCCGCGTCCGCGTCGTGGTCGGCCATGGCCCGACGGTACCCCCGCGCCCGGCCGGCTCCCAGCCCCCGGAAGGCCACTCCCCCTTCCATCCCCGGATCCTCCGGGTCCCTCGGATCCCTCAAGTCCGCCCCCCCGGGGGCCCGCCCGGTTCTGCCGGGCCCGTCCGATCCAGTCGGGGCCGCCCGGTCCTCCCGGGGCCGCGCGGTTCTCCCGGGCGGCCCCGGGGGGGTCAGCCGGGGTGGTCCTCGGCGAGCAGCTCCGTCATGAGGGCGGCGGCGCTCACCGCCGCGTCGGCGCAGCAGTTGTTGAAGAGGACATGCACCCGCTCGGCCTGTTCCGTCATCCGCCGCACCCGGTCCGCCCAGGGGACCAGTTCCTCCGGTGTGTAGCGGTGCCGGAAGCGGTCCTCCTTGCTGCCGGTGCCCCACTCCGGGCTGCGGCCGTGCAGCCGGACCAGGGCCAGCCCGTCGGAGGTGACCGGGGCCACCGGTGGCAGCGAGCGGGGCAGCCCCTGGACGGTGTCGACGGCGGTGAAGGCGATGTCCCGGGCCTTGAGGAAGTCCACTGCCTCGGGCAGCCGGTCGGGGGCGAACCAGCCGGGGTGCCGGAACTCGACCGCCATGGTGTCCCCGCAGCGCGCCCGGCACTCCGCCAGCCGGTCGTACGCCGGCCCGCCGGGGGCGAACCAGGGCGGGAACTGGAAGAGCACCGCGCCGAGTCGCCCCGCCTCCCGCAGCGGCTCCAGACCGGCGTCGAACAGGTCCCAGAGCTCGGCCACCACATCCGGCGGCAGGTCCCCGGGCCGGAGCCGGGCGGTGAGCGGTCCGGCGGGGCGCAGCCCGGGCGGCAGCGCGCCCACCGTCACCGGATGGCCGGTGAGCGGGGCGAACGCCTTCACGTCGAAGCGGAAGCCGTCCGGAGTGCGCTCGGCCCAGAGCCGGGAGTTCCGGGCCGAGGGCAGGGCGTAGTACGAGGAGTCCACCTCCACCACGGGAAAGCGCGCCGCGTAGTGGCGGAGCCGCCCCTCGGCGTCCCGGGAGCCGGGCGGGTACCAGCCGCTCGTCACCAGGGCGCGATCGGTCCAGGAGCAGGTTCCGACCAGGGCGTGTCCGGTCACGCGCCCCCTCCCGCCGGGAGCCGGCCGGGGCGGGGGGCGCCGTCCGGGGCCGTCGCCGTACACGTCGCCGTACGCACCGTCTGCGCGGATCGCACGGATCGCGCGGAGCCGGCGCCGCTCATGTCCAGATGAGCACGGCCATGGCCGCGAAGAGGGCGGCCACCAGCACCGCGATCAGCAGGATGAGGGTGAGGGGCACCTTGGCCCAGCCGCTCGGCGGGTTGTGGGTCTCCCGGGGCCCGGCTCCGGGGGTGCTCGCCTCGGCGGGCGGCGTCTCCCCCGGCGGGACGCCACCGCCCGCGTCGAGTCCGGGGGTGCGCCGTGGATCGGGGTCCGGGGAGTGGGGCTGGTTCGGGTCGGTCATGGGATACGGGTGCGCAGCGGATCGCCGTTCATGCGCGGAAGTCGACGCCACCGGGGCGAGGAGGCGGACGCTCAGCCGCCCGGCCGCCCCGGGGCGGAGCCCGGGGTGGGATCCGTACCCGGAGTGGGATCCGTACCCGCACCGGGCGCCGCCCGCGACCGCGAGATGCCCGGACCCGGTTCCCCGGCGCCGTCACCGGCGTGGCCGTCGGTGCCGTCGGTGCTGTCGTCGGTGCCGCCGGTCCGGCGGGCCCGCTTGCGGTGGCTGGTGTCGCACCACGGATAGCGGCGGCTGCGGCGGCAGGTGCAGAGCGCCACCTGGAAACGGTCGGAGCGGGCGGTGGACCCGTCCGGCAGCCGTACCTCGACCGGCCCCTCCACCAGAACCGGGCCCTCGGGGTCGATCGTCACACGCCGGTCGGGTTCGCGGGACATGGTCCGCCCTCCAGTCGCCGGGCCCCGGCCGGACCCGCGCCGGGCGGCCGGGCACGAGGGGCTCGGGGGTACTTCGGTCCCGAACGGGTACCTCGGACCTGCCCGGCGAAACGAAGGCCGCGGGCGCGGCGGACGGCGAGCGGGCGGGCGTCCGGGCAGACCGGGTCGAGCCAGGGCAGGGCAGGCGTACGAGCAGGTCAGGAGGAGTGAGTGATGAGCCGTGGACCCGGTTCCGGTTCGCCGGCGGCCCCGCTGGGGCACGCGCCGCGGGGTTCGCTGTGGATGGAGTACGCCCCCGGCCCCGCCCGGCCCTCCCCCGACGGTCCGGTGGAGACCGAGGTGGCTGTGGTGGGCGGCGGGATCGCGGGACTCTGCACCGCCTGGGAGGTGGCCCGGGCCGGACACCCCGTCGTGCTGCTGGAGGCCGACCGGATCGCCGCCGGGGTCACCGGCCACACCTCGGCCAAGCTCTCGGCGCTGCACGGCCTGGCGTACGCGTCGATCGCCTCGGTGCACGGAGCACGGGGCGCCCGGCTCTACGCCCACTCGCAGCAGCTGGCCGTGGAGCGGGTCGCCGGGGTGTGCGAGGAACTGGGGATCGACTGCGACCTGGAGCGCCTGCCCGCCTACACCTACACCGAGGACCCGGCGAAGACTGGTGAGCTGCGGGCGGAGGCCGAGGCGGCCCGGGCGGCGGGGCTCCCGGCGTCGTACGTCACGGAGGTGCCGCTGCCGTTCCCGGTGGCGGGCGCGGTCCGGATGGAGGACCAGGCGCAGTTCCACCCGCGCAAGTTCCTGCTGGCGCTGGCGGCGGATCTGGAGCGGCTGGGCGGGGTGATCTTCGAGCGCACCGGGGTGACCGGGCTGCGGGAGGGCACGCCCTGCGAGCTGACGGCGAGCGGCGCGCACGGCACCCATCCGGTGCGGGCGCGGGACGTGGTGGTCGCCACCCACTATCCGGTCTTCGACCGCTCGCTGCTGTTCACCCGGCTGGAGCCCAAGCGGGAGCTGGTGGTGGCGGGTCCGCTGCCGGCCGGGCGGGGCCCGGACGGGATGTTCCTCACCCCCGAGGGCGGCACCCGCTCGGTCCGGACGGCCCCGGCCGGCGGGCCGGGCGGCGACGGGAGCGGACCCGGGGACGGCGAGGGCGGTCCTGGCGGCGGACGCCGGACGCTCGTCGTGACCGGCGAGAAGTTCACCCCCGGTACCGAGGCGGACGGTGAGGTCGGTGAGCGCTACGAGCGGCTCACGGCCTGGGCCCGGGAGCGTTTCGGGCTGGAGCCGACCCACCGCTGGGCGACCCAGGACAACTGGACGACCGACCACGTCCCCCATGTCGGCCGGCTGCACATCGGGGCCCGGCACACGTATGTGGCGACCGGCTTCGGCGGCTGGGGCATGAGCGGCGGGGTGATGGCGGGCGCGCTGCTGGCCGCGCGGATCCGGGGCCGGGAGCCCGCCTGGACCGGCCTCTACGACCCGGTGCGGCTGCACCCGGTGCGCGAGGCGCCCGCGATGCTGCGGCTCCAGGCCCAGGTGGCGAAGCACTTCGTGGGTGACCGGGTGACCGGGGGGCACGCCGACGCGCCCGGGGACGTGCCGCCGGGCGGCGGGGCGGTGGTACGGGTCGGGGGCCGGCGGCTGGCGGTGCACCGGGACGAGTCCGGTGTGCTGCACACGGTGTCGGCCCGCTGTACGCACCTCGGCTGCCTGGTGCACTTCAACGACGGTGAGTGCGCCTGGGAGTGCCCCTGCCACGGTTCGCGCTTCGACGTGGACGGCACGGTGCTCCAGGGACCGGCGGTGCGGGCGCTGGAACAGGTCGGGCTGACGGAGGCACCGGCGGCGGACACCGCCACGGGCGGGGCGGAGGGAACGGACGGGACGAGCGGAACGGATCGGACGGACGGACCGGACGGCCCGTCGGCTCCGGGAACGGCGGACGGCTCATCCGGCCCGGCGGAGGAGCGGTGAGCGCCACGGCGGTGCACACGGCGTCCGTACCGCTGCCACCGGCCCGGGGCCCGCTCTCCGCCGCCGTGCGCGAGGTGCTGCTGGGCGGTACGGCGCCGCGGGTGTCGCCCGGGGACGCCGATCCGCTGGGCGAGGACCTGCAACTGGCGCTCTATCTGGCGTACGAGCCGCACTACCGGTCGCTGTCCGGGGTGGCCGGGGAGCGGGAGTGGGACCCCGCGCTGCTGGGCCTGCGGCAGCCGCTGGAACAGGCGTTCCTCGCGGCCCTGCGGGCGGCCGTGCCCGCCGGGGAGGACGGGGCCGGCGGGGATCCGGCGGCGCTGGTGGCGGCGGCGGTCGATCCGCTGCTGGTGGAGCCGGTGGACGGACACGGGGTGTCGCACCGGCTGGTGTCGGACGGCGACTGGCGGATGATGCGGGAGTACCTGGCGCACCGCTCGGTCTACCAGCTCAAGGAGTCCGATCCGCAGGCCTGGCTGATCCCCCGGCTGGAAGGGCGGGCCAAGGCGGCCCTGGTGGCGGTGGCCTTCGACGAGTTCGGCGGCGGGCGCGCCGAGCGGGTGCACGCCCGGCTCTTCGCGGAGCTGATGGCCGGCGCCGGTCTGGACCCGGCGTACAACCGCTATCTGGAGCTGGTGCCGGCCACCGCGCTGGCCACGGTCAATGTGATGTCGCTCTTCGGGCTGCACCGCCGGCTGCGCGGGGCGGCGGCCGGGAACTTCGCGGTCATCGAGATCACCTCACCGCCGGGTGCCCGGCGGATGGCCCGGGCCCTGGAGCGGCTGGGCGCCGGTGAGCGGTGCACCCGGTTCTTCACCGAGCACATCGAGGCGGACGCGGTGCACGAGCAGGTGATGCGCCGGGAGGTGCTGGGTGGTCTGATCGCCGGGGAACCCGAGCTCGCCCCTGATGTGGCGTTCGGCGTCCGGGCCACGGTGTGGCTGGACGACCGCTGGGCGGAGGCGGTGCTGGCCGCCTGGGACGCGGGCCGCACCTCGCTGCTGGCACCGCTGCCGTCGCCGCCGGCCCGCCTGCCGGAGGGCTGACCCCAGGAGTCCCGCGCCTGTCGGCGGGCCGCCCGTACGGGCCTCCGGCGGGCCGGTCCGCCGACGGGCCGGGCGCACGGGTTGCGCCAGGACGGGGCGGGGGCCGTACCGAGTCGGGGCGGCCCCCGGCCCCGGTGCGCGCCGCGACCGGGAGAGGGTGGCCCGGCGCCGCGCCCGTACCGTCCGGCGCGGGCGCCTCGCGCCGGTGGACCCGGGCACCCGGGGACGCCCCCGTACCCTCGCCGGAGGCGTCCCGGCCCGCCGGACCGGCCCGCTTCAGGGCAGCAGCTCGTCCAGGGCGGCACGGCCTTTCTCGGCGAGCTTCCGCTCGGCCCAGGCCACGTTCTGCGGGGTCATGTCCCGCCCGGAGGCGAGCACCACGTCCTCGGCGGTGATCTCACCGTCCGAGCCGCTGTGCAAGAGGCCGTCCGGGGTGACGCCCTCCCGCCGGGAGGTCGAATCGGGCTCAGCGTTCATGCCGCCTCCTTGTTCGTCCTGCACGGGTTCATTGTCGTCGCCGGGTACCCGGAACGCATCAGATGCATCCGCCCGCGTCCGCCGCGTCCGGCGGCCGGAGCCGCCGGCTCGCCGCCTCCCCCGACCACTCCCTGGCGCCCGCCGGCGGGCGGCTCGACAATGAGGGGGATGACGGACTACCGGGCACACGGCGGCGAGCCCGGGCCCCCCGGGCCGCCGGCGCCGGACCGGTCGGGCAGCTTCGACTGGGATCTGGGCGCCGGCACCGTCGACATGGACGAGGCGGGGCTGCGGGTCTTCGGCCTGCGCGCCGCGAGCTTCGACGGCCGGCCCGACACCCTGGTGAGCCGGCTGGAGGGACCCGAGCGGACCCGGCTCGACCGGTCGGTGCGCGACGCCCTGGCGGGCGAGGGCTCCTCGTACGCCGTCCACTTCCGGGTTCCGCTGGCGGACGGCTCGGTGCGGTGGACGCACCTCCAGGCCCGGATCCTGCGCGACGCGGACGGCCGGGCGCTGCGGCTGGCGGGAGTGGTCCGGGACACCACGGACGAGGTCGGCCACTCGGCCTTCCTGGTGGAGCTGGAGAAGCGGCGGCGGCGCCAGACCGGGATCGTGGAGCGGACCACCCGGGCGCTGGCCCGGGCGGTGACCACGGACGATGTGACGGCCGCGCTGACCGGCACCGACGGGCTGTCCCGGCTGGGGGCCGACGGGCTGGCCATCGGGGTGGTGGAGAGTGGCTCGCTGCGTCTCATCGCCCTCAGCGGGGCGTCGGTGGAGGCCCGGGAGGGGGACCGGACGCACCGGCTGGAGCGGAGCATGCCGCTCGCCGACACCGTGCTCAGCGGCCGGCCGCTGTTCAGCGGTTCGCTCTCCGACCTGACGGCCCGATACCCGGGTCTCGCCGCCCACACGGGGCGGCTGCCGTTCCGGGCGGCGGCGTATCTGCCGCTGGTGGCCCAGGCCCGTACCCTCGGCGGTCTCGCGCTCTTCTACCGGGGCCGCACCGCCTTCACCGCCGACGAGCGGAATCTGCTGCTGGGGCTGGCGGCGATCGTCGCCCAGTCGCTCCAGCGGGCCATCCTCTTCGACGAGGAGCGGGAGCTGGCGACCGGGCTCCAGGCGACCATGCTGCCGCGCCGGATCCCGGCCGTGCCGGGCGGCGAGATCGCCGTGCGCTACCACTCGGCGTGGAGCGGCCGGCAAGTGGGCGGCGACTGGTACGACGTGATCCCGCTCCCCCGGGACCGGGTGGGGATCGTGGTGGGCGACGTCCAGGGCCACGACACCCACGCGGCGGCCATCATGGGCCAGCTGCGGATCGCCCTGCGGGCCTACGCCGGGGAGGGCCACGCCCCTTCCACAGTGCTCGCCCGGGCCTCCCGGTTCCTCGCGGAGCTGGACACCGAGCGGTTCGCCACCTGCACCTACGCCCAGCTGGACCTGGACTCCGGCACCGTGCGGGCGGTGCGGGCGGGCCATCTGGAGCCGCTGATCCGGCACACCGACGGGCGGGTGGGGATGCCGAAGCTGCGGGGCGGGCTGCCGCTGGGCCTGGCCTCGGTCTTCGGGCAGGAGGAGTTCCCGGAGACCCGGCTGGACCTGGTGCCGGGCGAGACCCTGGTGCTCTGCACCGACGGACTGGTGGAGCAGCCGGGCAGCGACATCGGGACGGGCATGGCCGCGCTGGCCGAGGCGGTGAGTGCCGGGCCGCCGGGGGCCGAGGCGCTGGCCGACCACCTCTCGGACCGGTTCCGGGAGGGGTGGGGCGCCGGGGACGACGTGGCGCTGCTGGTGCTGCGGCGCAGCCCGGACCCGGGTACGCCCCGGGCGCCGCGCATCCATCAGTACGTCCACCAGGCGGACCCGCAGGGGCTGTCGGACGCGCGGGCGGCCGTGCGGGCGGCGCTGCGCGACTGGGGGCTGCCCGACTCGGCGGACGACGCCGAGCTGCTGACCGGGGAGCTGCTGGGCAATGTGCTGCTGCACACCGAGGGCGGGGCGGTGCTGACGCTGGAGGTGCTGCCGGAGCCGGTGCGCCGGGTGCGGCTGACCGTACGGGACCGCTCCAGCGCCTGGCCCCGGCGCCGCACCCCCGGTGAGGCCGCCACCTCGGGCCGGGGGCTGCTGCTCCTGGACGCGCTGGCGCTGCGCTGGGGTGTCGAACCGCGTGGCGAGGGCAAGGCGGTGTGGTGCGAGATCGGCCCGGCGCCCGGACCGTCCGGGACCGGACGCCGTTGATCCGGACGGAGACGCTCCGGGCTGATCCGGCCGAGACGCTCCGGACGGGGCGCCGCCGATCCGGCGGGGCGGACCGGGCGGACCGGACCGGGCCGGGCGGACTGGGCCGGGCGGCGGGAACGGGCCGGAGCCGGGAGGATCGGGAGCGGTGAGGAAGAGGAGGCCGGTGGGATGGAACCCGTCGAGGCGCTGGACCGGATCGCGTTTCTGCTGGAGCGGGACCAGGCGCCCACCTACCGGGTGAAGGCGTTCCGTACCGCGTCGGCGGCGCTGGCCGCGATGCGGGACGGGGAGGCGGCCGAGCGGTCGGCGGCGGGCACCCTGGAGCGGGTGCGCGGCATCGGTCCGAAGACCGCCCAGGTGGTCCGGGAGGCCCTGGCCGGGGACGTACCGGCCTATCTCGCCCGGCTGGAGGACGAGGCCGAGGCGGCCGGGCCGCTCGCGGAGGGCGGGACGCGGCTGCGGGCGGCGCTGCGCGGCGACTGCCATCTGCACTCCGACTGGTCGGACGGCGGCAGTCCGATCGAGGAGATGGGCCGGACGGCGGCGGCGCTCGGCCACGAGTGGGCGGTGCTCACCGACCACTCCCCCCGGCTGACGGTGGCGCGCGGTCTCTCCCCGGAGCGGCTGCGGGAGCAGCTCGACGTGGTGGCGGAGCTGAACGCCGGCTGGGCGCCGTTCCGGCTGCTGACCGGGATCGAGTGCGACATCCTGCCGGACGGCTCGCTGGACCAGGAGCCGGAACTGCTGGACCGGCTGGACCTGGTGGTGGCGTCGGTCCACTCCAAGCTCCGGATGGACGGTCCCGCCATGACCCGGCGGATGGTACGGGCGGTCAGCGATCCCCGGGTGGACGTGCTGGGCCACTGCACCGGGCGGCTGCGGTCGGGGCGGGGCCGGCCGGAGTCGGAGTTCGACGCGGAGCGGGTGTTCGCCGCCTGCGCCGAGGCGGGGACGGCGGTGGAGATCAACTGCCGCCCGGAGCGGCTCGACCCGCCGCGCCGGCTGCTCCGTCAGGCGGTGGCGGCCGGGGTGTACTTCGCCGTCGACACCGATGCCCACGCGCCGGGCCAGCTGGACTGGCAGCTCCTGGGCTGCGCCCGGGCCGAGGAGTGCGGGGTGCCGGTGGAACGGGTGATCAACACCTGGCCGGCCGAGGGGCTGCTGGAATGGACCCGCACCCGGACGCCACCGGGCTGACCGGGCCCGTCCCGCTGTCCGGACGCGGCCCGGGTTCGGGGGCCGCGCGGGAGGTCCTGTTACGGGGAACGCACCGAGAGGGGTCGGTTCTGTTTCCGCACGGCCCTGGCAGCGGCCCTGCGGAATCCGCGCGATGCCCGGCAGGGCACGCTGCCCGTGCCCTGCGCTGCCGGTTCTGGCATGAGGCGCGGATTACGCCCCCCGTAACAGGAGATGGATCGTCAGCACCCGGAGGCGCCGGTGACGACCGACTTCATTCAGCATGCAACAGTCCGGCCGGGTTTTCCGCTGACGTTTCTTCAGGGAAAAACCGGGTGCCTCTCCGGGAAACCTCCCGGCCCGTACGGGCACGCCCCGGCCGGCCCCCGCGGGGAAGACCCGGCGGGCTCTGCGGGAAACCTCCCGGGCCGCTGCCGGGAAGACCCGTCGGGCCGTACGGGAAGATCCCGGGCCCTGGCCTCGGGGGGCCGCCGCCCCGCCCCCGTCGGCCGTGTCCCGGGTCCCGCCGGCCGTCCTCCAACCCCGGGGTCCGGGTCCGGGTGCCTTGTCCGGGGCCGGGCCGCCGGTCACGCGTCCGGTCCGGGACCGGGGTGCGGAGCCGGGCCGGAGTCCGGAGCGGAGCCCCGGCCGGAGTCCGGCCCGTGGTCCTGGGCGGGGACCCGGCCGGAGTCCGGGGCGGCCGGCCGCCGTTCCGGGGAGAGCGCCCACTGATAGGCGAGGGCCGCGAGGGTCGGGGCGCCCCAGCGGGCGCGGAGCACGCTCAGTTCCTTGGTGAGGGTGCGCAGGCCGATGTCGAGGCGGCGGGCGGTGAGCCGCTGGTCCACCCCGGCCGCCGTGTCGGTGAGGATCTCCCGCTGGCGCCGGGTGAGCCCGCCGGACCCGGCCGGAGCCGTGCGCGCCGGCTCGCCGTGCCACACCTCGCCGCGCTCCCAGGCGTTCTCGAACCCCTCCGCGATGAAGGCGACCAGGGCCCGGTCCAGGACGTGCCAGGCCGCCCGTGCGGGCCCGGCGCCCCCGACATGGTCCGGGACGAACGCCTGCCGGCGGTCGATCACCACGCACCGCTGGAACGGCGCGCCCAGCGTGCGGACCCGGACGCCCCGGGCGGTCATGGCGGCGACCCACGCCCGGGCCGCCGGGTCGTCGCGGGCGCTGTCGGCCCGGAGGACGCGCACCGGGACGCCCCGGGCCAGGGCGAGCGCCTCCCGTTCCGCGCCGCGCCCCGCCGGTCCTGGGCGGTCGGGCTCGGCCGCCAGCACCTCGTGCTCGGCCTGTTCGACGGCCTGGCAGATCCGGGCCCCGACCTCCTCGGCGCCGGCCAGGAATTCGCTGCCGCCGCCGGAGCGCCAGCGGGCCCGCTCGAAATGGGGGCTGAGTTCGTCCCCGACGGCGGGTGTCGCCGCCACCCCGGCCGCCCGGGCGGTCAGTTCGCGCAGCTGCTCGTCGAGCCGGAGCCGTACGGCCTGCCGGGGGTCGAGGGCGACGGGGCGATCGGGCGCGTCCGGGGAAGTCCTGACGAGCCGCCAGCGTTCCAGTTCCCCCAGGGCGGCCCCGTCCGCCGGGCCGGCCGGGACGCCCCGGGCGATCCGGACATAGAGCTCCCTGGCCTCCGCCGACAGCTCCCCCACGGCGGATCCGGCCCCGAAGTCCGGCGCGGGCAGCGGCTGTCCGGGCCGCGGGGGCCCGGACGGCGGGCTCCCGGACGGGCCGTGCCCGGAAGGCCCGGAAGACACGGAGGGCGCGAACGACGAGGGCTGCGGCGCCAATGGCACGGACGGCGCGGGCCGCTCCGGTGGCACGGACGGCGCGGGTGATGCCGGTGGCTCAGGTACCTCAGGCGGCTCAGGCACCGAAGGGCCGGACGACGAATGCCCGGAATCGTCGTTTTCCGTCATCCCCTGCCCCCGTTCGCGTCCCCGGCCGCACCGGCGTGTGTGCGCCATGCGCACACACGCAACCCGCGGACGCTTGATCGCCGTCCTCCCACCCGTCAGCGTACTGGTGCGGCCCCGCGCGCGGGCGCGCGACCGGGGCGCCCGCCCCTCCCGGCGGAGCCTCCGCCGGAACCGGGCCCCGGCCGGGCCGCGCAGATCCGGCCACCGCACGTCCCCGAGGAATGAACCGTCATGGACAAGACCGCACTGGGCACCCTGCTGCGGGAACGCCGCGCGCTCATCGCACCGGAGAGCCTCGGGCTGTCGCGCCCCACCCGTCAGGGGCGCCGGGCGCCCGGGCTCTCCCAGGCGCAGATCGACCAGTTGCTGCACCGCGCCCCGGACACCTATGGCCGCCTGGAGTCCGGGCGCTACCCCAACCCGCCGGTGCAGCTGCTCCAGGACGTGGCCGCGCTGCTGGGGCTGACCGAGCAGGAGTGGACGGCGCTGTGGCGGTACGCGGCCGGCCAGGACCCGCCGCGTCCGCTGGACACCCGGTCGGGCGAGGAGGTGCCCGGGGCCTGGCAAGAGGCGCTCGACGGCATGAGCCACATGGCGTATGTGAGCGACCGTTCCTGGAACCTGCTCGCCCGCAACCCCCGGTTCGACGCCCTCTTCCCGGGCGGCACGGCGCCGTCGAACATCATGCGCTGGATGGCCGTGGACCCGGCGGCCCGGAACGTGCTGCGGGACTGGGAGACGGCCTGGGCACCCCGGCTGCTGCCGCAGCTGCGCTCGGCGCTGGCGGCGGACCCGGGCGACCGCACGCTGGCCGCCATCGAGCGGGAGGTGCTGGCGGATCCGCTCGCCGCCCCGCTCTACGAGGAGTCCCACGCCTATGTCGGGCTGGACGGCGACGAGCGCCCGGTCGACCACACCCTGCTGGGGCCCGGCTGGGTCACCCTGTGCGCCGCGCATCCGATGGGGGCGCCGGGGGCCCGGATGGTGATCATGATCTTCCGGCCGGGCGTGCGCCGGGGACCCGCCGCGGTGCCCGCCCTCCGCGCCGGGGCGCCCGGCCGGCCGGGGTGAGTCCCGGTACGTCCGGCCGGGGCCGGGTACCCGGCGCGGTGCACCGCCCGGGGCCGTACGGCGGCTCCGGGGCGCGCCGAGCGGAAGGACGATCAGGTGGACCACGACGGCGACAACGGCGACGGCGACGGTCAGGAGTTCCGGCGGTCCCGGAGCCATTTCACCGACCGGGTGACCGCCGACGGGCGGGACGGCTGGCCGGTGGCCGCCGGGCGGTACCGGCTGGTGGTCAGCCGGGCCTGCCCCTGGGCCAGCAGGTCACTGGTCTCCCGGCGGCTGCTGGGGCTGGAGGAGGCCCTCCCGGTGGCGGTGGCGGATCCGATCCAGGACGAGCGCAGCTGGCGGTTCACCCTGGACCCGGACGGCCGGGACCCGGTGCTCGGCATCGCCTTCCTCGCCGAGGCGTACCGGGCGCGGGAGCCGGGGTACGACGGCGGGGTCAGCGTGCCGGCGCTGGTGGAGGCGGCGAGCGGCCGGCTGGTGACCAACGACTACCAGCGGCTGACCCTCGACCTGGCGACCGAGTGGCGGGAGCTGCACCGCCCGGACGCGCCCGACCTCTACCCGGAGGGGCGCCGGGACGAGATCGACGAGCGGATGGAGGGCATCTACCAGGACATCAACAACGGCGTCTACCGGGCCGGTTTCGCCAAGGGCCAGGACGCCTACGACGCGGCGTACGCCCGGCTGTTCGCCCGGCTCGACCAGGTGTCGGAGCACCTCGCGGACCGGCGCTATCTGGTGGGCGACACGATCACCGAGGCGGACATCCGGCTGTTCACCACGCTGGTCCGGTTCGACGCGGTGTACCACGGCCACTTCAAGTGCAACCGCAACAAGCTCACCGAGGACCGGGTGCTCTGGGCGTACGCCCGCGATCTCTTCCAGACGCCCGGGTTCGGCGACACGGTGGACTTCGACCACATCAAGCGGCACTACTACCAGGTGCACGCGGACATCAACCCGTCCCGGATCGTGCCGCGCGGCCCGGACCTGACCGGCTGGCGGTCGCCGCACCACCGCGAGCAGCTGGGCGGCCGGCCCTTCGGCGACGGCACCCCGCCGCCCCCGCCGCCGGGCGACGAGGTGATCCAGCCGCTGTAGCGGGACGGTGACCGGCGGAGCCGGTCCGGGGCCCCGGCAGGGCCCGGTCCCGCCGCTCACGGAGAGGGGCGGCGGGACCGGGGCGGAGGTGTCAGTCGGCCTCCCAGACGGTGGTGGCGTTGCAGAACTCCTTGATGCCGTGGCCGGCCAGCTCCCGGCCGTACCCGGAGCGCTTGACGCCGCCGAACGGCAGCGCCGGGTGCGAGGCGGTCATCCCGTTGACGAACACTCCGCCGGCCTCCAGGTCCCGGACGAAGCGCTCCACCTCGTCCCGGTCGCGGGTCCAGACGTTGGAGCTCAGCCCGAACGAGGTGTCATTGGCCACCGCCACGGCCTCGTCGGCGTCCGCGACCCGGTAGAGCGTGGCGACCGGGCCGAAGGTCTCCTCCTGGTGGATCCGCATCTCCGGCGTGATGCCCTCCAGCACGGTGGGCGCGTAGAACCAGCCCCGGTCCAGTCCCTCGGGCCGGCGGCCGCCGCAGCGCACCACGGCGCCGCGCTCCACGGCGTCGTCCACGAGTTCCGCCAGGTCGTCGCGGCCCTGCTCGCTGGAGAGCGGTCCGACGTCGGTGGACTCGTCCAACGGGTCGCCCACCGCCAGGGCGGCCATCGCGGCGGTGAAGCGCTCCGCGAAGTCGTCGTAGACATCGGTGTGGACGATGAACCGCTTGGCCGCGATGCAGGACTGGCCGTTGTTCTGCACCCGGGCGGTGACGGCGGTGGCCGCCGCCTTCGCCACGTCCGCCGACGCCATCACCACATAGGGGTCGCTGCCGCCCAGTTCCAGCACCGTCTTCTTGATCTCGTCTCCGGCGACGGCGGCGACCGAGCGCCCGGCCGGCTCGCTGCCGGTGAGCGTGGCGGCGGCGACCCGGGGGTCGCGCAGAATCGCCTCCACCGCCCCGGAGCCGATCAGCAGGGTCTGGAAACAGCCCTCCGGGTAGCCGGCCCGCCGGAAGAGGTCCTCCAGGTAGAGCGCGGTCTGCGGGACGTTCGAGGCGTGCTTCAGCAGCCCCACGTTGCCCGCCATCAGCGCGGGCGCCGCGAACCGTACGACCTGCCAGAGCGGGAAGTTCCATGGCATGACGGCCAGCACCGGGCCCAGCGGCCGGTAGCGCACCAGGGCCCGGACGGCGCCGGAGTCCCGTACGTCGGCCTCGTCCGGGTGCTCGTCCGCGAGCAGCCGCTCGGCGTTGGCGGCGTACCAGCGCATGGCCTTGGCGCACTTGGCCGCCTCGGCGCGGGCGGCGCCCACGGGCTTGCCCATCTCGGTCGTCATGGTGCGGGCGATCTCGTCCGTGTCCTTCTCCAGCAGCTCGGCCGCGCGCTCCAGCAGCCGGGCGCGCTCCGCGAAGTCCGTGGTGCGGTGGTGCCGGTACGCCTCGGCGGCGCGGGCGAGCCGTTCCTCGATGGCGGCCTCGTCCAGCGCGTCGAAGGTCTTGAGGGTCTCACCGGTCGCCGGGTTCACCGTCGCGATGGCCATGGGGGATGTGCCTCCTCGGAGTCTTCGTTCTGATGGGGCTGATGTCGTGGTGACGGGGGCGTGTCCTCCCCCGACCCTGCCGCGCGGCCCGCCGTCGCGCGCGGTGGGCGCGGAGTGCGGATACGGCGGGTTGAGTCACCCTTGCCGGGTAACCCTCTGCCGTATGGCACACACCGGTGATGACAAGGAAAAGAGCGCGCACCCGTCCCCGGGCGGATCCGGGGCGCCGGGCGAGCCGTCGGAGCTGTCGGCCCGCTCCTGGCGGGCGGTGCTCACACGCACCGGCAAGGAGTTCATGGACGACGAACTCCCCGACCGCGCCGCCGCCCTCACGTACTACAGCGTGCTGTCGATCTTCCCGGCGCTGCTGGTGCTGGTCTCGCTGCTGGGGGTGATCGGCACCTCCGCGACCCGGACCGTGCTGGACAACCTGCGCAAGCTGGCCCCGGGACCGGCGCGTGACATCCTCGGGAACGCGGTGGAGCAGCTCCAGGGCAACGCCGGGGCGAGCGGGGTGGTGGCGATCATCAGTCTGCTGGCGGCCGTCTGGTCGGCCTCCGGTTATGTGGGCGGCTTCATCCGTACCGCCAACGCCGTGTACGACCTCCCCGAGGGCCGGCCGGTGTGGAAGCTGACCCCGCTGCGGGTGGGGCTGACGCTGGTGCTCATGGTCCTGCTGGCCATGAGCGCGGTGATCGTGGTCTTCACCGGTCCGCTCGCCCGGCGGGCGGGGCAGGCGATCGGCGCCGGTGAGGCGGCGGTGACCGTCTGGAACATCGCCAAGTGGCCGGTGCTGCTCGTGCTGGTGGTACTGATGATCGGGCTGCTCTTCTGGCGGGCGCCCAATGTGCACGGGCTGGGCTTCCGCTGGCTGAGCCCGGGCAGTGTGGTGGCGGTGCTGCTGTGGCTGGTGGCCTCCGGCGCCTTCGCTCTCTATGTGGCGAACTTCGGCTCGTACAACAAGACCTACGGCACCCTCGCCGGGGTGATCACCTTCCTGATCTGGCTGTGGCTGTCCAACCTCGCCATTCTGCTCGGTCTGGAGCTGGACGCGGAGCTGGCCCGGCAGCGGGCGATCAGCGGGGGGATGCCGGCCTCCCAGGAGCCGTACGTGGAGCCGCGTGACACCCGCACCTGGCCGCCCGAGGAGCGGGCCGGACTGGCGGAGGGCGCTCGGCCGGGTGTCCCGGAGAAGCCGGGTGTCCCGGAGGGCAGCGGCGGCGCGCCGGCCTGACCGGCCGGTGGCCGGGCCCGGCCACCGGCCGGGCCCGTTCCGCTGTCTCCCCTGCCCGCCGCCGTCCCTCCGTCCCGTCGCTCCCCCGGCCCCGTCGCTCCCCCCTGGCGCGGCCTTCCTCCGCTTCCCTTCCCCGGTTCCCCGGCCCGGTCAGCGGGCGGGTCCGCTCCGGCTGCCTCCGACCAGTGCGGGCCGAGCCGGTCAGCACTGGTCGGGAACATCCGGCCGGGCGTCGGCCAGGTCGTGCAGCAGCCGCTGGGTGGCGGCGGCCAGGCCGCCGACCGAGATGGCCGTGTCGTGGTCGCCCACCGCCATCTCGGCCCGCATCCGCCCGTGCGCCTCCCAGGCCCGGTCCAGTGCGGCGTTCCGGTCCGGCGGCGCGGAGCCGTCGCCCGGACCGCCCGCGCCGGAGCCGCCCGTGCCCGCTGCCCGCGACCCGTCCAGCACGGCGTGGTCGGCCTCGCAGACCTCCGCCGCGGCACGCAGCAGCTCCGGGAGTTCGTCGGTGAGGACGGAGTCGGGCGGCGGGGTGAGGCGCGGCTGCTCGCCCACCGCGTCGTCGAGCAGTCCGGCGATGCTGGTCAGATGGTCCACGATGCCGCCCCAGGCGCTCTCCCACTCGCTGGAGGGCAGCGGCCGCAGGGGGCGCCGCAGACGGCTGCCCGGGTTGAAGCGGTGGCTCTCCCGGCTCCAGGTCCGGGCATTGCCCAGGTCGTCGAGGAAGCGGCGGAGACCGCGGGCCGAGCCGGACCACTTCTGGGCGTCGGTACGTCCGTAACCTTCCGTGACACCGTCCGCCGTGGCGCGGAGCAGCGCGGCCGCGTCCTCCGGCAGCCGGCAGACCGACTCATAGGCGCCGCGCAGATGCATGGGCGGCAGGATCAGCGCGTTGACGGCGATCCCGATCACCGCGCCGAGCAGGGTCTCCAGCAGCCGGTGGAGCATGCCGATCCCGCTGTAGGTGCCGTAGACCAGCACGAACAGGGCGGTGGTGGAGGCGTAGACGCCCTGGTCGCCGAAGCGCCAGTAGTTGCCGAGCAGCATGGTGAGCGGCAGCGTGATCGCCATGGCGCCCATGACATTGCCGGTGAGGCCGGCGGCGCCGGCGGCGATCACGGTGCCGGCGGCGATGAGGACGACCTGCTGGAAGCCGGCGCGCACCGACCGGTAGACGGTGCTCTGGACCAGGACGACCGCCGTCCAGGGGGCCATCAGCGCCAGCGGGGCCTTCCACCACCAGCCGGCGATCGCCCAGGCGAGGATCGCCGCCCCGGCCGCCTTGAGCGCCTGGACGGCGAGGTCCCGTTCGGTGCCGGGCCCGCGCAGGGCCCGGCGCACCGACCGGCCGACGGCCAGCACCTCCCAGCGGAGCCGGTGCCACGCCGTGGAGAGTCGGGGGCTCATGGAAGGGGGGTGCCTCCGGTGGCGTTGACGATCTCGCCGGTGATGTAACTGGACCGGGGCGAGGCGAGGAAGACATAGGCCGGGGCCATCTCGGCGGGCTGGGCGGGGCGGCCGAGGGGCGACTGCTTGCCGAACTCGGCGGTGTCCGGCATGGTCGCCGGGATCAGCGGCGTCCAGACCGGCCCCGGGGCCACGGCGTTGACCCGGATGCCGCGCCCGGCCACCATCTGCGCCAGTCCGTGGGTGAAGGCGACGATGGCCGACTTGGTCATGGCGTAGTCGAGCAGCGGCGGGCTGGGCTGGTACGCCTGGACCGAGGTGGTGTTGACGACACAGCCGCCCCGGGGGATGTGCGGCAGCGCCGCCCGGGTGAGCCAGAACATTCCGTACAGGTTGGTCTTCATGACCCGATCGAACTGCTCGGTGGTGATGGCCTCGATGCCGTCCGGCTGGGCCATCTGGTACGCCGCGTTGTTGACGAGCACGTCGATCCGGCCGAACGCGCCGACCGCCCGCTCCACCAGCGCGCGGCACTCGGTCTCCTCCCGGATGTCGCAGACCACCGCGACGGCCTCGCGACCCGCCTGCTCGATCAGCCGGGCGGTCTCCCGGGCCTCGTCCGCCTCCTCCGGGAGGTGGGTGAAGAGCACATCGGCGCCCTCCCGTGCGAAGGCCAGGCACACCGCCCGGCCGATCCCGGAGTCACCGCCGGTCACCACGGCGGCGAGCCCGGCGAGCTGCCCGGCGCCTTCGTACGAGTCCTCCCCGTGGTCGGGTGGTGGATCCATGGGGCCGGTCCAGCCGGGATGGTCCTGTTCCTGGTCGGCGAAGTCCGGCCGGGGGTGCCGGGTGACCGGGTCGTGCGGCCGGCGGTCGTCGGTCATGCTGCCTCCGTCGGGGCGGTTCGTCCGGCCGGAGCGGAAGTCCGCCGCTCCGGCCGAGGGGTCGTCTCGGATGGTCCGGCCGGCGGGCGGGTCGGGTACCGGACACCGGGATGCCGGAACAACCGGGATTCCGGCTACCTGTGTCTGCGGACGCCGCCTCGCCGGTGGGTCGGGGGTCCGCGTTCCCGCAGGTCGCGACCGCAACCATTCGGCACACACCCGGTCCGGCCGCGCCACCCGGCGGCCGCGGCCGGTCAGCCGCCCAGCCGACGCTCCCCGGCGGTGATCCGTACGTCGTTGATGCTCGCGTACCGCTTGCGCATCAGGCCGTCGGCGTCGAATTCCCAGTTCTCGTTCCCGTAGGCCCGGAACCACTGCCCGCCGGCGTCGCGGTACTCGTACTCGAACCGCACGGCGATCCGGTCACCGGTGTACGCCCACAGCTCCTTGCGCAGCCGGTAGTCCAGCTCGCGCCGCCACTTGTCCGCGAGGAAGGCGACGATCGCGGGACGGCCGGTGAGGAAGACGTCCCGGTTGCGCCACTCGGAGTCCTCCGTGTAGGCGAGCGCGACCCGCTCCGGATCACGGGTGTTCCAGGCGTCCTCGGCGAGCCGGACCTTCCGCCGGGCGGTCTCCTCGGTGAACGGGGGCAGCGGCGGACGCGGCCCGGGCCCGGCGGAGACGGCGGAGACGGCGGGGGTGGCCGGGGCAGCAGGGGTGTCGGGCGTACCGGGGGTGTCGGGCAGGGCGGACACAAGGGGCTCCTTCGGCTTCGGCCGGGGTGTCCGGTTCCGCCCCGTCAGGCGGCGGCACCGGGCTCCACTGCGGCGAGAACGAACGTTCTCTTCGGTACGCTACGGTATGAGAACGCTGGTTCTCACGGCAACCCCGGTCTCCTGGCACGCCCCGGGACGGCTCCGATCCCCTGGAGGAGTGGCGGCATGGACGGCGGAGACGAGACGGCGATCCGCACCCAGGTGCTCGACGCGGCCGAGGAACTCTTCTACGGCCGCGGCATTCAGGCGGTCGGCATGGACGCTGTGCGGTCCGCCTCCGGGGTCACCCTGCGGCGGCTGTACCAGCTCTTCCCTTCCAAGGGGGAGCTGGTGGAGGCGTATCTGCTGCGGCGGGACCGGCGCTGGCGGGAGGAGCTGGCGGCCGCCGTGGACCGGGCCGGTGGCTCCGCCGCCGACCGGGTGCTGGCGGTCTTCGACTGGCTCGACCGCTGGTTCGCCGCCCCGGACTTCCGGGGCTGCGCCTTTGTCAACGCCTTCGGTGAGCTGGGCGGCACCGCGCCGGAGGTGGCCGCCGCCGCGCGCCACCACAAGGACGCCCTCCGGGGCTATCTGGCCGGGCTGACGGTGGAGGCCGGGGCCACCGCCGCGACCGGTGACCACATCGCCCTGCTGGCCGAGGGGGCGATCACGCTCGCGGCCGTCTCGGGCGCGCCCTCCCCGGCCCGCAGCGCCCGCGAGGCGGCCCGGCTGCTGCTGGCCCCGGCGGTGGAGTCCGCGCGCCCGCCGTCCGGGTGAGCTCCGGGTCGCACCCCGGGTGGAGGCCGCCGCCGTCCGGCGGTACCCGCCCGCCCCTCCACCGGCGCCGGGCGGCGCGGGCCGCCCCCGGGCCCGCCGAGCGCAGGCGCCCCGGGCCGCCGGGCGGGACCGGGCACCCGCCCGGCGGAAGCGGGCGCCCGCGCGGGCGCCCGGCCGGCCACGCGCCCGCCGTCCCGGTGAATCGGCGGGACCTTTCGCATGCGGGAGCGCCTTTCGCGCAGATGCTCGGTCAGACGGCCGAGGCGGCCGGGTGGACGACACGGGGCCGCGCCACCGGCCGGGCCCCGGCACGCGGAAGGACCGACATGCGCATCGTGCACGCGGTGTACTCACCCCTGGCCGCCGCCGTGCCGGCCCTGGTGCTGGCGCTCCTCCTGGGCGCCACCGCACCGGCGCCGGCCCAGCAGTCGCCCGGCGGGCGCCCCGCGGCGCGGGCGGCGGCACCGGGCATCGCCACCATCGACCTGCTGGCCGCCTTCACCGCCGGGGCGGCCCGGGAGGCGGGTGGCGAGGCCGTGCTGCGCGGCCGGATCACGGCGGCCGCCGTCTCGGCCTCGGAGGCACTCACCGCGAGCGGGGTCCGGGCCCGGCTGCGGCTGGTCGGCATCGGCCGGACGGACGTGCCCGCGCGGCTGGACGCGGTGGGCGACGCGCTGCTCAAGGCGGTCGCGCGGCGCGGGGACGGAGTGGCCGACGGACTGCCCGCGCTGCGCGACCGGTCCGGCGCCGATCTGGTCACCGTGGTAGTGGCCGGCCGGGGGACGGCGGGGCTGGCGCACCGGCCGCGCCGGATCACCGCCGCCACCTCCGCGTACGGCTACAGCGTGGTGGCGGGAAGCTCGCTGGCCCATCACTCGCTGGCGCACGAGCTCGGCCACAATCTGGGCGCCCAGCACGACTATGTGACCACTCCCCGGGCCGGGAGCAGCGCCCGGGGCTACTTCCCGGCGTCGGGCGCCTGGTCCACGCTGGAGGCGTACGAGTCCAGCTGCCGCCGGGCCACGGGCGGGCCCTGCACCCGCATCAACCGGTACTCCAACCCCCGGCAGGTCTACCGGGGCGAGCGGCTGGGCACCCCGCTGGGCGGTTCCCGGCCGGCCGACACCGTACGGGCCTTCAACGCCGTCGTGGGGATCGTGGCCGGCTACCGCCACCGCCCGGGCGGCTGAGCCCGCCGGCGGACGACCGGTCACCGGCGGACAACCGGTCGCCGGTCACCGGCCACCGGTCGCCGGTCACCGCCGACTCACGGCGGGCGGGCCCGGGCCCTGACACACGAACGCCCCCACCGGAGACGGAGACCGGGCCGGATCGCCGGGCGGGCCCGGCACCGGGCCGGCGTACGGCCAGGGCCCGGCCACCCCCTCCCGGTTCCGCCCGCCCCCTCGGGCCCCCGGGCTCTCCCGGGCCGTGACGCGCGAACGCCCCCGCCGGAGACCGGGCCGGATCGCCGGGGCGGGCCCGGCCGGATCCCGGTGGCCGGGGCGGGGGTCCGCACCCGGCACCTTCCGAGGGAGCGGGGCCTCCCGCTCCCTCGGAAGGGCCCCCGACAACTCCGGGTGCCGCCGGGCGGGGCGAGCGGCGCGCCCGCGTCCCGGGCGGCCGGGGTGCGTAGGCTGGCGGCCCGGGTGAGCGGCGGCCCCCACCGGGGGCGGAGAGGGGCGGGACGATGCGCGACGGAGCCCTCGTCCGGCTGGCGGCCGGGGCACATCTCGTGCACGGCGGCGACACCAACTGGGTGATCCTCGCCGACGGGGACGCGGTCACCCTGGTGGACACCGGTTATCCGGGCCACCATGCCCGGCTGCTGGCTTCGCTCGCCGCGCTCGGGCACACCCCGGAGGCGGTGACGGCGGTGCTGGTCACCCATGCCCACTCGGACCACATCGGCTCGGCGGCGGCCCTGCACCGCCGGTACGGCACACCGGTGCTCGGCCACCCGGCCGAGGTACCGCACCTCCGGCGCGCGTTCACCCATCAGGTCACGCCCGGCCAGGTGCTCCGCGCCGCCTGGCGCCCCGGGGTGGCGCCCTGGGCGGTACGCGCCCTGCGGTCCGGCGGCACCCGCGACGTACGGGTGACCGGGGCCGGGGCCTTCCCGGTGGCAGCGCTGCCGGACAGGACGCCGGAGGGGGCGCCGGACGGGTCGCCGGGCGCGCCGCTGGACCTGCCCGGCGGCCCGGTGCCGGTCCCCACGCCGGGCCACACCGACGGGCACTGCGCCTATCTGCTCCCCGGCCCCGGGGTCCTGCTCTCCGGGGACGCCCTGGTGACCGGGCATCCGACCTCGCGGCTCCGGGGCCCGCAGCTGCTGCCCGGCATGTTCCACCGGGACCGGAGCCGGGCGCTCGCCTCGCTGGCCGTGCTGGAACGGCTGCCGGCCGATGTGCTGGCGCCCGGTCACGGCCCCGTGCACCGGGGGCCGCTGGACCGGGCGGCCGCACTGGCCAGGGGCCGGGCGCCCCGCTGACCCCGCCGTACCGGGGGCCGGAACCGGGCCGACCCCGCGAGCCGGTCCCGCCGGGAACCGGAGCCCGCCGCTGAGCCCGCCACGCCGGAGCCCGTAGGGGACCCGTACGGGACGCGGCCGGAGTGGGGGGTCCGCACGGCGTCCCGCCGGAGCCCGGGGACCCGTACGGGATGGCGGAGTCCGGGCGGCCGTACCGCGTCCCACCGCGTCAAGGGGCCGTCAGAGGCCGGTGAGCGATCGTCAAGGGCTCGTCAGGGGCGGTCCTGGCGGGGCCCGGCCGGGCTTAGCTTCGGTGGCGCGCCCCGGTTCCGCCTCCCCGCGCCCGGGGCGCGCCGACCCACCACGCGCCCGTGCGCCAGGAGGACCACCATGTGCCTGTTCCGCCACCCCGAGGACCCCGAGCCCGACGAACCCGCCCCGGCCGGATGTCTCTGCGTCCCCGTCCGGCCGGGAGGAGGGGCGGAGACCGTGCTCCGGCTGTTCCGTACGCCCCTGGGCGCCCGTACCGCCGTCGGCTTCAGCGCCCCGGACCGGCTGGTCGCCACGCTCGGCGCCGGACAGCCGTGGATCCGGCTCTCGGAGTCCGCGCTGCGCGCCGCCGCCGCCCCGCTCGGGGTGGACCTGCTGACCGTGGACCCCACGCTCTCCGCTCCCCCGGTCGCCCCGGCCCGGGCCAAGACGCCCACCGCCGCCGGTGTCCCGGCGCGGGCCGCCTGAACGGAAGGAGGCGACCATGACCCTCACCACCGCCCCGCCCTCCGGTCCGCCCGCGCCCGCCGGGGACCTGTCGCACTGGCCGGCCTCCACCACCCGGCTGCCGGCCGGCGGGCTGGCCGTCGCCGGGGTGCCCCTCACCGAATTGGCCGAGCGCTTCGGCACGCCCGCGTACGTCCTGGACGAGGGCGAGGTCCGGGCCCGCTGCCGGCGCTACCGGGAGGCGTTCCCGGACGGCGAGGTGCTCTACGCCGCCAAGGCGTTCCTCTCCCGGGCCATGGTGCGCTGGGTCCGGGAGGAGGGGCTCGGCCTCGACGTCTGCTCCGCCGGGGAGCTGCACTGCGCGGTGACGGCCGGCTTCCCGCCGGAGCGGGTGCTGCTGCACGGCAACGCCAAGTCCCCGCAGGACCTGCGCACGGCGCTGCGCCTCGGGGTGGGCCGGATCGTCGTCGACGGGCTCTCCGAGATCGCCCGGCTGGCCGCGGCCGTCTCCCCGGGCGACCGGCAGCGGGTGCTGGTCCGGGTGATCCCCGGTGTGGCGGCCGGCGGCCATCCGAAGATCCGCACCGGCACGGAGGACCAGAAGTTCGGGCTCTCGGCGGCCGACGGCAGCGCCCAGGAGGCGATCGCCCGGATCCTCGGGCAGTCCCGGCTGGAACTGGCCGGACTGCACTGCCACATCGGCTCCCAGATCACCGAGGCGGAGCCGTATGTCGTGGCGCTCCGCCGGATGGTGGGATTGCTGGCCCGGGTCCGGGACACTCACCGGGTCGTGCTGCCGCAGCTCGATCTGGGCGGCGGCCACGGAGTGGCCCACCGGCCCGGCGACCCCTGGCTCGACCCGGCCGCCCTCGGCACCCGGCTCCGGGCCGAGCTGGCGGAGAGCTGCGCGGCGGCCGGGCTGCCGGTGCCCCGGCTGGAGGTGGAACCCGGCCGGGCCGTCGTGGGGCCGGCCGGGGTGGCGCTCTACCGGGTGCTGGCGGTGAAGCGCACCGGTGAGCGGCTGTTCGCCGCCGTCGACGGCGGGATGAGCGACAATCCGCGGCCGGCGCTGTACGGGGCCCGGTACGCGCCGTGCCTGGTCGGCCGGGCCTCCACCGCTCCGGAGATCCCGGTCACCGTGGCGGGCCGGCACTGCGAGGCGGGCGACGTGCTGGCCGCCGGGGTGCGGCTGCCGGGCGACCTGCGCCCCGGCGATCTGCTGGCGGTCCCGGTGGCGGGGGCGTACCAGCTGTCGATGGCGTCCGGCTACAACCTGGTCGGCCGGCCCCCGGTGGTGGCGGTCCACGAGGGCGCGGCCCGGCTGCTGGTCCGGCGGGAGACGGCGGACGACCTCTGGAGCCGGGACGTGGGCGAGTAGCCCCCCCGGGGGCTCCCGGCCCCGGCCCGGTGGGGGGGGCACCCGGGCCGCCGGGGGCCTCCGGCGCGGCGGGCCCGGCCGAGCGGACGAGTGACGCCCCCGGGCCGCGGCGAGGGTACGCGCCCGGGGGCACGCGCCCGGGGTGGTGTCCGCCCGGACGGGACCGAAGGGGGCACGCGCCCGGAGTTTCCGTCCCGCACGGTGACCGCCGGGACGGGGCCGGGGGCACGCGCCCAGGACGGCGTCCACCAGGGCCCCGGAGTCGTGGGCCCAGGACACTGACCGCCGGGGCCCCGGAGTCGTACGCGCCCGGGACGGTGACCGCCGGGGCCGGCCGGGACGGCGTCACCAGGGTGGGCCCGGAGGGCGCGCACCCGGGACGGTGACCGCCAGGCGGCCCCGGAGGGCGCGCGCCCGGGACGGCGTACACCAGGGCCCCGGGGCCCCCGGGACGGTGGCCGTCGGGGCCGGCCGGGTGGGCGCTCGCCCGGCCGGGGCGCCCGCCCGGGCTTCCCGGCGCTCCGCCGGCCGCGCCCCGGCGGGGTGCCTGAGCGCGCCGGGAGGCAGGGCATAGCCTGGGCGACATGTCCGAAACACCTGATCAGAGCCCTGCGCACGGTGCGCACGGCAGGTCTCCGAGCACGGCGGACAGGTGGGCGTCGATCAAGCGGTCGCCCTTCCTTCCGGCCTTCGTCCTGGTCCTCATCCTGGCGGCGGCCGCGGCACTCTTCGCCGGCTCGTACACCTACTCCATGGCCAATCCCACCCCGCACCACATCCCGACGGCGGTGGTCGGCCAGGCCGGTTCGCCCGAGGGGAAACGCTTCATCGGAGGCATGGAGAAGGCCCTCAACGCCTCGCTGGAGCTGCGGCCCTACGACTCCGAGGGAGCGGCCCGGCGGGCGGTGGACGAGCAGGAGGTCTTCGCCGTGCTGGCGGTCCGGCCGGCCGGCGTCCGGCTGGACGTGACGGGCGCCTCCGGGTCCTCGGTGGCCCAGTTGCTGGCCGAGTCGGGGACGAAGGTCGGCAAGGCGACCGGAGTGCCGGTCCAGGTGCGGGACGTCAAACCGCTCCAGCCGGGTGACCCGCGCGGGCTGGCGCTCTTCTACATCTCGCTGGCGGCGGTGATCATCGGCTTTGTCGGGGCCATCCAGCTCAGCGTGCACGCCTCGGCGCTCAATCCGGCCGAGCGGATCGCCTTCACCGCGTTCTACGCGCTGCTCGGCGGCTTCACCATCGCCGCCACCGTGGACTGGCTGCTGGGCGCGGTCCGGCTGCCGTTCGTGGAGTCCTGGCTGATTCTCGCGCTGACGATGTTCACCTCGGGGATGGTCTTCTCGATGTTCAACGTCCTGCTGCGCCGCTGGGCGATGATCCCCACCTGGGGGCTGATGGTGCTGCTCGGCAACCCCTCGTCGGGCGGGGCGGTCTCCTGGCCGCTGCTGCCCTCGCTGCTCGGGCACATCGGCCGCTGGCTGCCGCCGGGCGCCTCGGTGACGGCCCAGCACACGGCCGTCTACTACGGCGGGCACCAGCACCTCTTCCCGTTCGCGGTGCTGGGGGCGTGGGCGCTGGTGTCCAGTGCCGTCTTCTGGTTCTGGCGCCACCGCCACCCGGGCGGCCGGCCCGGCTCGGGCGCCCACGCCGCGCACTGAGGGCTCCGGCCCGGGACGCCGGGCGGAAGGAGGTCCGGCCGGGGCCGTGCCCCGGCCGGACCCGGCCCCCGGGCGGGGCGATCAGGCCCGGAACGTCTCCGGGCGCTCCGGCGAGGCGGCGGCGAGCGCCTTGGTGACTCCCTCGGTGCCCTCGCGCAGCCCGTAGACGGGCGAGTCGGGCTGCTGGCGCCAGGACTCGTCCAGGCCGCCCGCGTCCACCGTGTCGAAGCCCAGTTCGTCGATGAGTTCCCGGACGATCCGCTTGCCCCGCTCGTCGTCGCCGGCCACCGGCAGCGCGATCCGCTCCGGGTCGCCCGCCGGGCGGTGGCGGTCCAGGATGTCCTGGGCGTAGGTGCCGTTGAACGCCTTGATCACCGGGTGCCCGAGGTGCCGCTCGGTCCAGCGGCTCTCCGGCAGCCCGTCCTCGATCTCCGCGATCCGGCCGTCCCGCTGGCGCGGGTAGTAGTTGTTGGTGTCGATCACGACGAAGCCCTCGGCCGCCCCGTCGAAGAGCCCGGACGGCAGATCCGGCACGGCCTTGAGGGGAACGGTGACCACCACGACCTCCGCGCCCCGGGCCGCCTCGGTGGCGGCGACCGGGTGGGCGCCGGTCTCCTCCGCCAGTTCGGTGAGGGTCGCCGGACCGCGCGAGTTGGCCACCGAGACCTCGTGGCCGAGCGCGGTGAGACGCCGGGTGAGATTGCCGCCGATGTTGCCCGCGCCGATGATGCCGATCTTCATGGGGTGGCCCTCCGGAAGTCCTTGTGTCGCCGTGTACCGGGACACGTACCGGAGCCAACCTCCGGTCCGGTGGGGATATTCCGCCGGGGACACTCCGTGCCCGGAACCGCCGGCCCGGCACCGGCCGGCGGGAGGAGCCACTCCGGGGCAGCCGTCCGGGTGCTTCCGGGCGGGGCCGGAAAAAAGTCGGGCGCGGCGGGCATCCCGGCGCCCGCTTCGGTGAGACGTAGGGCATGGGAGTGGATTTCGGACACGAGCAGGACGTGCTGATCGGCACCAGGCCCCGGGCGCGGGTGGAAGACGCGTACCGGCGGCTGGAGCGCGAGGGGGACATACCCGGACGTCCGGCGCACTTCTCGGCGGGCGCCCTGGAGGCGTACGGCTGGGCACTGGGCCGGTCCCCGAAGGCGCCGGTCACCGGCGCCGTCTGCCTGGACGGTACGCCCTCCAGCCAGCTGCTGACCGCCGAACTGGACGCGGCGGTGGTGCGGCTGGACGATCCCACCGAGGCGGTCGGGCCCCGGGCCGAGGCGGCCGGCGCGCATGACGCGCTGGCCTGGCTCTGCGGGCTGATCGAGGAACGGCCCTGACCCGGCCGGCGGCATCGCTTCCCGGCGCCCCGGCGACCGACGTCTTGGCGTCTGACGCCTGACGAGGCGCCTGACGGGACGCCTGACGACCGGCGCGATCCGGTGCCCGGCGACTTCCGCTGACGGCCGGCTCCGGGTTCCGCCGTCTCACCGCCCCCGGACCGACTCGGCGGCGGGCACCACGGTGCGGCGTGGCGGCCACGCGCGGACCGCCTCCCCCGACGGCGCGGGGCGGGCAGGGACAGGCCGACCCGGACGGACAGGCACGGGCCAGGCAGGCACGGAACGAACGGTGGAGGGCCCCGGCGTTCCTCGGCCCGTCCGGTCGCGGTGACCGGACGGGCCGAAGAGCGTCAGGTGCCCGGCCTGCGGGGCAGTCCCGGGCCGGGCGGCCCGGATGGGCGCCCCCGGACGCTGCTGAAGTCCATGGCGAGGCTCATCCGCCGGATGGTCTCCTCCGCCACCTGGCGGACGTCGGCGGGGACGTCCCCGCGCTCCTCTATGAGCGTGTCGTAGATCGGGGCGTCGCCCCGCACCGCGTACTCCATGTCGCTGCCTTTCCGAAGAAGCCGGCTGACCGCTCCCCGCCGCTGCCGGAAGCAGCACGAGTCTACGAGTCGCGATCGTAGCGATCGCGAAGGGCGCGGGTCGCCCGGGTTCCCGCCAGAAGGGGTCGGTTACCGGCCTTGATCGGCCGGATTGTGCCCCTGCCCGGGGCGGCCGCTCCGGCGGGCCGGCCGTCCGGGCCCCGGGCCGCCACCCGGTCGGCGCAGCGCGGGAGCGGGACCGGACGCCGCCCGGCCGGCCCCGGAGCCGTACCCGACCCGCCGGGGAGACGGGAGGCGCCGGGAGGGACCGGCGCGTCCCGGCGGCCCGGATCCACTGCCTCCGCCGGGCGGGGCCGGGCGGAATCTCCGGGAAAGGGGGACGGTGGAAGCACGCACGATCGGTACGGAGGAACCCTTCATGTCAGGCGAGACGCGCGGGACGGGCGAGGAGCGCGGGCGGCACACGGAGACCGCGGACGGCACGGGGACCGCGGACGATGCCACGGAGGCCGCCGACGGCTCCGCCGGTGCTTCCGGGCCGCTCTCCCTGGTGACCGGCGCGACCGGCTACATCGGGGGCCGGCTGGTGCCCGAGCTGCTGGACGCCGGCCACCGGGTGCGGTGTCTGGCCCGGTCGCCCGGGAAGCTCCGCGACCACCCCTGGGCCGGCCGGGCCGAGGTGGTGAAGGGCGACCTGACCGACGAGGGGTCGGTCAGGGAGGCGATGCGGGGCGTGGACGTCGCCTACTACCTCGTGCACGCGCTGGGCACCGGCCGGGGCTTCGAGGAGAAGGACCGGGCCGCCGCCCGGAACTTCGCCAGGAGCGCCGAGGAGGCGGGCGTGCGGCGGGTGGTCTATCTGGGCGGGCTGACCCCGGCCGGGGTGCCGGAGGACCGGCTCTCCCCGCATCTGCGCTCCCGCGCCGAGGTGGGGCGGATCCTGCTGGAGTCCTCGGTCCCCGCCGCCGTGCTGCGGGCCGCCGTGATCATCGGCTCCGGCTCGGCCTCCTTCGAGATGCTGCGCTATCTCACCGAGCGGCTGCCGGTGATGGTCACCCCCAGCTGGGTGCACACCCGGATCCAGCCGATCGCCGTCCGGGACGTGCTGCGCTGTCTGGTGGGCTGCGCGGAGCTGCCGCCCGAGGTGGACCGGACCTTCGACATCGGCGGCCCGGACGTGCTGACCTACCGGGACATGATGCTCCGGTACGCGGCGGTCGCCGGTCTCCCCCGGCGGCTGATCCTGCCCGTGCCGGTGCTGACCCCGGGGCTCTCCAGCCACTGGGTCGGCCTGGTGACCCCGGTGCCGAGCTCCATCGCCCGGCCGCTGGCCGAATCACTGCGTCACGAGGTGGTGTGCCAGGAGCACGACATCGCCCGGTATGTCCCGGACTCGCCCGGGCGCCCGATCTCCTTCGACGAGTCGCTGCGGCTCGCCCTGCGCCGCATCCGGGAGGCGAAGGTGGTCACCCGCTGGTCCTCGGCGTCCCTGCCCGGCGCGCCCAGCGACCCGCTGCCCACCGACCCCGACTGGGCGGGCGGCAGCCTCTACACCGACCGCCGGCAGATCGCGGTGGACGCCTCGCCGGAGGCGCTCTGGCGGGTTATCGAGGGCATCGGCGGCGAGAACGGCTGGTACTCCTTCCCGCTGGCCTGGTCGGTGCGGGGCTGGATCGACCGGTTCGCCGGCGGTGTCGGGCTGCGCCGGGGCCGCCGGGACGCCCAGCGGCTGCGGACCGGCGACGAGCTGGACTTCTGGCGGGTGGAGGAGATCGAGCCCGGCCGGCTGCTGCGGCTGCGCGCCGAGATGCGGCTGCCCGGGCTCGCCTGGCTGGAGATGTACGCCGACCGGGACGGCGACGGCCGCACCCGCTACCGGCAGCGGGCCCTGTTCCATCCGCACGGGCTGCTGGGCCACGCCTACTGGTGGAGCATCTCGCCCTTCCACACGCTGATCTTCGGCGGCATGGCGCGGAACATCGCCGCCGCCGCGACCCGGGTCTCCGGGGGACGCAAGCCGCGGCCGGAGGCGAACACGCCCCGGCCGGAGACGGCGTCGTGAGCGCGGGCGGCGGCGCGGGCGGGACCGCCGGAGCCTCGGTGGTGCTCTTCACCGCCGACCTGCGGCTGCGCGACCATCCGCCGCTGCGCGCGGCGCTCGGCCGGGGGCGGACGGTGGTGCCGCTGTTCGTCCGGGACGACGCCGTGACGGCGGCCGGTTTCGCCGCGCCCAACCGGCTGGCCTTCCTGGCGGACTGCCTGCGCGATCTGGACGCGGGGCTGCGCGAGCGCGGCGGGCGGCTGGTGGTGCGCTCCGGGGACGTGGTGGAGCAGGTGTGCGCGGTCGCCGCCGAGGCGGACGCCGGCGAGGTGCACCTCGCCTCCGACCACAGCGGGTACGCGCACGCCCGCGAGGAGCGGCTGCGCAGGGCGCTGGAGGCGGACGGCCGCCGGCTCCGGGTGCACGACGCGGTGGTCACCGTCGTACCGCCCGGCCGGCTGACGCCCGGCGGGGGCGGCAGGGACCACTTCGCGGTCTTCACGCCCTACTTCCGGCGCTGGGAGAAGGAACGGCCGCGCGAGCCGCTGGCCGCTCCCCACACGGTCCAGGTGCCGGCGGAGGTGCGCTCCGAGGAGCTGCCGTCCCGGCCGTCGCCCGGCGAACTCTCCCCCGGGCTTCCGGAGGGCGGCGAGACGGCGGGCCGGCGGCGGCTCGCCGGCTGGCTGCGCGGCGGGCTGGACCAGTACGAGGCGGAGCACGACGCCCTCGGCGACGACGCCACCTCCCGGCTCTCGCCGTACCTCCACTTCGGCGCCGTCTCGGCCACCGAGGCGGTGCACCGGGCGCGGCAGCGGGGCGGGGCCGGGGCGGAGGCGTTCGTCCGCCAGCTGGCCTGGCGCGATTTCCACCACCAGGTGCTGGCCGCCCGGCCGTCCGCCGCCCGGGCCGACTACCGCACCCGGAACGACCGCTGGCGGACCGGGCCGGCGGTGGAGCGCGAGGTGGCGGCGTGGCGGGCGGGGCGTACCGGTTATCCGCTGGTGGACGCGGCGATGCGGCAGCTGGCGTACGAGGGCTGGATGCACAACCGGGGCCGGCTGCTGGTGGCGAGCTTCCTGGCGAAGACGCTGTACGCCGACTGGCGGATCGGGGCCCGGCACTTTCTGGAACTGCTGGTGGACGGAGACCTGGCCAACAATCAGATGAACTGGCAGTGGGCGGCGGGCACCGGTACCGACACCCGGCCCAACCGGGTGCTCAACCCGGTGGTGCAGGGCCGGCGCTTCGACCCGGACGGGACGTACGTACGGCGCTGGGTGCCGGAGCTGGCCGGGCTCACCGGGTCGCGGGTGCACGAGCCGTGGCGGCTGCCGGCCGGCGAGCGGGCCCGGTACGACTACCCGGAGCCGATCGTCGACCTGGCCGACGGGGCGGACCGCTTCCGGCACGCGCGCGGCCTGGAGTGAGCCGCCGTGCGCGCCGGACGGACGGCGGTCACCGGCGCCGCCGCGGCCGGGTGGTCAGGGGCGGGGATGGAGGGCGCGGGCGAGGCGGGGGCCGATCCGGCGCTTGAGGCCCCGCAGCACGCCCAGCCGGTCCACGGCCCGGTCGAGCCCGCAGTAGAGCCGCGGGGGCACATACGGCAGCAGCGGCGAGTGGCGCTGGCCCAGCAGGGCGAACATCCGGTCCGGCGGCAGTCCGATGTACCGGGGGAGGTTCTCGTACCACTGGGCGCTGTGGCGCGCGGCGCTCTGGGCGGGCACCAGGGCGGCGCGGCGCTCACGGTCGTAGTGGGCGAGCGCGGCGGGCAGTTCCCGGTACCGGCCCAGCGCCCCGGCCAGCGCGGCCGCGTCGTCCAGGGCCAGGGTGGTGCCCGCCCCGACGGAGTAGTGGGTGGTGTGGGCGGCGTCCCCGATGAGCACCAGGTTGTCCCGGTACCAGGTGCGGTTGGTGAGGGTCCGGAAGGTCAGCCGGCGCGGCCCGCCGGCCGGTCCGGGGCCCCGCTGTCCGCCGCTCGCTCCGGCGGCTCCGGGGCCCCGGGGCGCCCCGCCCGCCGGGTGCGCCCCGGTGAGCAGCGGATGGCCGTCGAGCACCCCGGCGAAGAGGTGTTCCAGGGTGGCGAGGGCGGCCGGCCCCGCGGTGTTCCCGGAGCCGTCGGTGGCGCCGGGGCCGTGGGCGCTGCCGGGGCCGCCGGACCCGTGGGGACCGCCGGAGTCGCCGGGGCCGCCGGCCCGGTGGGTGCCGTCGAGGCCGAGCCCCGTCCAGGTGGCGGGGGCGCATTCGACCAGGAAGGTGCTGTGGCCCTCGCCGTAGCCGTAGCCGTAGCACCAGATCCAGCCGTGCGGGGTGGGGACGAAGGCGAAGGTGAAGGCGTCGAGGACCCGGGTGGTGCCGAGCCAGGCGTAGCTGTTGCGGCCCGGGGTGAGCCGGGTGCCGAAGTGGGCGGCGTACCGGGTGCGCAGGGCGCTGCCCGCCCCGTCGGCGGCGACCACCAGGTCCGCGCCGGCCAGGTCGGCCCCGTCGGGGTCGGTGAGCTCCCGCTCGTACTCCAGCCGGACGCCCAGCGAGGCCGCGCGCCCGGCGAGCACGGCGAGGAGGCGGTGGCGGCCGATGGCGAAGTTCTCGTCGCCCCGGTGCCGGGCGGTGCGGTCACCGATGTGGGCGATGCCGTCCCGGCGGCTCACCGAGTGCGCCCGGACGGCGGCGGCGGTGACCGGGTCCCGGTGGCGCAGCCGGTCGAGCAGCCCGCCCCAGTAGGTGACACCCCAGCCGTAGGTGGAGCCGGCCGGGTCCCGCTCGTACACGATGATCTCGTGGGACGGGTCCTGGAGCCTCATCAGGGCGGCGAAGTGGAGAGCGGCGGGTCCGCCGCCGACACAGACGATCTTCACGGCACTTCCTCGTCACGCGCCGGTACGCGCTCGTCGGCACGGGCCGCGTACGCACGGGCCGGGTACGGGCTCGTACCCGGGGACTTCACTCAGGGATTTCACCTACAGGGGGTTATCTGTGGCGCCATGGAAAGCGGCAAAAGCAACAATTGGTCACGCACCGTATCAGAGGGTGGAACCCCGGGGCTGCGGTGAGGGCCGTGGTGGGGAGACCATGGGAGGGCACCCGCCGCCCAGTCGCGGTGGAGGTCGGCCCGGCGGGTCCGTGCGCGGCGACGGGCACGGGAGGGAGCGGAGCGGTGATGGGCGGTACTGACGGGTTTCGGACCGGCGCCGCGGCGGCGGGCGGCGGGCCCGGGCGGCCCGGCGGCCCGGTACCGCCGGCGGCCGATTCCCTGACCGGCGGTACCGGCGCCACCGGGGACGACGGCCGGGACGGCACCGGTGGCTCCGCGCGGCCGTTCGGCGCCTGGCGGGGGCGCGGGGCGGGGCGGCGGACGCCCGGGTCCGGCACCGCCGGGGACGCCGGGACCTCCGGGGCACCGGACGCGGGACTCGCCGGGGACACCGGGGAGGACGCCGGCATACGGCCGTCCGGGGAGCGCTCGGGGCGCGAGGGGCTGCTCGATCTGCTGGGCGTGGCGGCGATGGTGCTCGACTCGGACGGCCGGATCGTGCTGTGGAGCCCGCAGGCCGAGGAGCTGCTCGGTTACCGCGCCGAGGAGGTGCTCGGCCGGTTCGCCGTCCGGGTGCTGGTCTCCGAGGACCGGCGGGAGCTGGTGCTCGACCTGTTCGCCCGGGTGATGCGGACCGGCAGCGGCTGGGCGGGGGTCTTCCCGGTGCGCCACCGGACCGGCGCCTCCCGGCTGCTGGAGTTCCGGACCATGCGGCTGCTCGACGACGCCGGGGACCTCTACGCCCTGGGGCTGGCGACGGACCAGCTGACCCTGCGGGACGTGGAGCGCGATCTGGCGCTCTCGGTGCGGATGGTGGACCAGTCGCCGATCGGCCTGGGGGTGCTCGGCACGGACCTGCGGTACGTGGGGGTGAACGCGGCCCTGGAGCGGCTGGACGGGGTGAGCGCGGCCGGGCACGTGGGGCGGCGGGTCGGGGAGGTGGCGCCCTTCCTCGGCACGGCGGGCACCGAGGAGGCCGCGGAGGTGGAGGAGGCGATGCGGGAGGTGCTGGCCACCGGGGTGCCGCTGGTCGACCGGCAGCTGGTGGGCCGCACCCCGGCCGACCCGGACCGGGACCGCGCCTGGTCGCTGTCGTTCTACCGGCTGGAGGACGTGGGCGGTCATGTCCTGGGGCTCGCCCTCTCGGTGATCGATGTGACGGACCGGCACCGGGCGGCGCTGGAGGCGGAGCAGGCCCGGCACCGGCTGGCCGTGGTCGCGGACGCCTCGGTGCGGATCGGCACCACGCTCGACCTGGAGCAGACGGCCCGGGAGCTGGCCGCCGTGGCGGTGCCCGAACTGGCGGACGTGGCCGCGGTGGACCTGCTGGAGACGGTGCTGGCGCCGGGGCCCGGCCGGGCGGCCACCGAGGGACCCGCGGTGATCCGGGCGCTGGCCGTGGCCGCCGCCTATCCGACGGTCGCGGTGGAGGCGGCCGACCCGCCGGGCGAACCGGCCCACTACGGAGCCGACCGGCTGGTCACCCGCTGTGTGCGCACCGCCAGGCCGGTCACCGTCGCGGCGGTGGACGACGCCTCGCTGGCCCGGATCGCCCGGGACCGGCAGGCCGCGGAGCTGCTGGCCCGGGCGGGCGTGCACTCCTATCTGGCGGTGCCGCTGATCGCCCGGGGCGAGGTGCTGGGCGCCCTCGACCTGAAGCGGGCCCGCAATCCGCTGCCGTTCACCGAGGACGACGTGCTGCTCGCCAGCGAGCTGGCGGCCCGGGCGGCGGTCTGCATCGACAACGCCCGGCTCTACCGGCGGCAGCGGGACACCGCGCTGACCCTCCAGCGGAGCATGCTGGCGGAGGTGCCGGCCGGTCTGGCGGGCCTGGAGGTGGCCTCCCGGTACGAGCCGGCCGGGTCCGGCCACGAGGTGGGCGGCGACTGGTTCGACGTCATCCCGGTGGCGGACGGCACCACCGCGCTGGTGGTGGGCGATGTGATGGGCAGCGGGATCGGCGCGGCCACCACCATGGGCCGGCTCTCCACCGCCACCCGGACGCTGGCCCGGCTGTCGCTGGACCCGGCCGAGGTGCTGCGGCATCTGGACGGGATCATCGAGGACCTGGAGCCGGCCATCGCCACCTGTGTGTACGCGGTGTACGACCCGGCCCGGCAGGAGTGCCGGATCGCCACGGCGGGCCATCTGCCGCCGGTGCTGATCCGGTCCGGCCAAGGGCCCCGGCTGCTCGATCTGCCGACCGGGGCGCCGCTGGGGGTGGGCGGGGTCGCCTTTCACACCGTCACCACCGCGCTGGCGCCCGGGGACCGGCTGGTGCTCTACACCGACGGGCTGGTGGAGACCCGGGACCAGGACATCGACACCCGGCTCGCCACCCTGCTGCGGCTGCTGGGCTCCCCCGACCCGTCGCTGGAGGCCACCTGCGACCGGCTGCTGCGCGAGCTGCGGCGGCCCCTGGACCAGGACGACGTGGCGCTGCTGGTGGCCCGGGCGGACGACCGCCGGCCGCGCTGACGGGCGGGTACGGCCCGGGGCCGGGGCCGCGCCGGGCCCGTCCCGGGGGCCCGGGGCCGTACCGGAGCGGGCAATCCGGGGCGCAGCCGTACCGGACGGGGCCGGGTGCCCGGGGGCGGGGCCAGGACCGGGGGCCGGGGCTCAGAGCCGGAAGGACTCCGCCCCGGCGGGCGCGGCCGGCGCGGGCAGCGGCCCGTCCGGGGCCGGGGCGGGCGGGTGGTCGGCGTGGACCCGGTCGAGCAGACCGGCCGGGTCGGGCTCGGTCTGGAGGGCGCCGAGCAGCAGCAGCCACAGCTCGTGGAGCCGCTGCTCGATGTGCTCCCGGCCGTCCAGGGCGTCGGAGATGGTGTGGAGGCCGAAGAAGGCGCAGACCACGCTGTGCGCGGCGGTCACCGGATCGACACCGGGCGCCAGCTCGCCGTCGGCGCGCGCCTCGGCGAGGAGCTCGGTGACCACCTCGATCCACTCCACGAAGGGGGTGGGCAGCGGGGCGGCGATGGCCTTGTGCTCCATCCAGAGCCGGGAACCGGCCCGGACGACGACGTCGTCCCGGAAGGCGCGGGCGACGGTGAAGCTGAGGGCGACCAGTTTCTCCAGAGCCGGGCGGTCGGTGGAGCGGTGGCGGCCGATCATCTCCGGCCAGGAGGCGAAATGCTCCTCGACGACGGCCAGCGCGAGTTTCTCCTTGCTGGCGTAATGGAAGTAAATGGCCCCGCTGGTACGGCCCGAGAGCGCGCTGATGTCACTGATGCTGGTCCCGGCGTAACCCCGTTCGTCGAACAGCCGTGCCGCGGTTTCCAGCAGGGCCCGCCGTGTCAATTTCGCCTGCACCCGTCGCAACCTTTTCAGAGATCTTTGCGATTTCTCGCGTTCCCGCCGCTGACACCACGCAATGTAGTGCCTCGGCGCGGCGGGCGGACACGAGCCGGTGTGCGGAAGACGCCGAACTGGGGTGTTCTGGGGGCATGAACGCTCGAATCCGTGGCACCGCCGGAGAGCCGCGGGCCCTGAGCTGGTCGCGCACCGTCCGCCGGGAACTCGTGCACCGGATCTCCGTGGCGGAGGTCCTGCTCACCGATGTGCTCCGGATCGACGAGGCGCATTTCGAGGCCGCCGCCTGCTGGCCCCGGTCGCATCCGACGTTTCCGGCCGACGGACCGGCCCTGCACCACCCGCTGATGGTGGTCGAGACACTCCGTCAGCTCGGCATCTTCATCCCGCTGCGGTATTTCGGCGTGTCAGCCGACGCCCGGCTGCTCATCACCGACCTCTTCTTCACCACGGACCCCACCACCCAGCCCCGGGCCGGCCACGGCGCCACCGAGGTCACCTGCCGGGTGCGGCTCACCCGGCTGCGCACCGACCCGGACGGGGTCGCCACCGGACTGCGGCTGCATGTGGACTTCCTGGCCGGCGGGGTGGCGTTCGCCCACGCCGGGGGCGGGGCGCGCTTCCTCCCGCCCGACCGGTACGCGGCGGTGCGCGGCCCGCTGACCGGGGCCCGGCCGCCCCGGGCGCCGACCGGACGGCTCCGCCCCCAGCCGGCCGCGCTGGGCGTGTCGCACGCCCGGGACGTGGTGGTCGGGCTCGACTGGCGGCGGGAGCGGGTCGTCCGGGGCGCGCCGGACGGGGACCGCGGCCACGGCCGCTGGGACGTGGTGGTGGACGCGGCCGACCCCTGGCACCCGTTCTTCTTCGACCACGCCACCGACCATGTGCCGGGGATGGTGCTGCTGGAGGCGGCGCGCCAGGCCGCCGCGCTGGCGAGCGGCGGGGCGCTGCTCCGGGTCACCGGCGCCCGGCTGACGGCGCTGCGCTTCACCGAGTTCGCTCCGGCGGCGCGGGTCATCTGCGTGCCGCACCACCGCACGTGCGTGTTCCGCTTCGACCAGGACGGCGAGCGGCGCGCTTTCGGCGTTCTGCACTACCGCTAACTCCTCCGGGTGTAACCGCCTGTGGATCCTTGACTGCCGTATGTGACCGATCCTAGCGTAACGATCGTTATGTTCCCTGGTGGGACACGTCCGTACGGTCGCGTGGCGTCGTGCGGCTCCCGCTGCCCTGCCCGGAACCTCCCCCCGCCCGACCGCGCACGCCGGTCGCCCGACGACGCCGTCCGCCCCCGTGGCGGCCCCGCCGTCGCACGCCGGTCCGCGGTCGCGCGGCTCACACCGAACGGAAAGCGGACATGACGCTTCATCGCATCCTTTCCTGGACCCCGGCGGCCGTCGTCTTCGACTGCGACGGCACCCTGATGGACACCGAACGCCACTGGGTGGACGCCCGGCAGCGTGCCTTCGACGAAGTGGGGCTGAGTCCCTCGGCGGGCTTCGCGGAACGGGCGAAGGGTCTGCACTACACCGAGTGCGGGCAGCTCATGGCCGACGAAGGGGGCCGTCCCGACCTGGGCCGGGACCTCGCCGAGCGGCTGCTGCGGCACTTCCTGGCGCTGGTCTCGGACAGCCCGGTGACCATGCCGGGCGCACGCGAGATGGTGGAGGCGGCCGCCGCCTTCGCCCCGCTGGCCGTCGCCAGCAACTGCCCCCGCGACGTGGTGGAGACGTGCCTGGACAACGCCGGGCTGCTCCGCCACTTCCGGGCCGTGGTGGTCCCGGACGACGACGCGGTCCGGCCCAAGCCGGCCCCGGACGTCTATCTGACGGCGGCCCGGCACTGCGGGGCCGACCCGGCCGACGCCCTGGCGGTCGAGGACACCCACTGCGGGATCCTCGCCGCCGTCCGGGCCGGACTGCGGGTGCTCGGTGTCGGCCCCTGGCCGGGCGACGAGACCGCGGCCCTGGTCGACCTGTGGGTCGAGACGCTGGACGACCCTCGGGTCGGCGGCTGGGCCACCGAGCGGGCGCCGCTCCGGGCCACCGCGCCGCTGCCCGCGGCGGCTTCCCGGCCGGCCGGGGCGGTGTTCCCGGCCGCGGCCCACTGAGCGGGCGGCCCGCCGCTCTCCCGGGGCGGACCCGCTCCGGTCCGCCCCGGCGGACCACGGCGGGGACGCCGCCGGTTCAGTGCGGTACGGCGGTGCCCGGGTCCGCCAGCAGGGGCGCCAGCGCGGTGACCGTCGCGCCGGCCGAGGAGAGCAGCAGCCCGATGCCCACCGCACCCGGGTCCGGGACACCGGTGGCCCGTTCACCGACATAACTGGCCCGGCCGCGGCGCGCACGCAGGCGCGCCGTACCGCGCACCCCCTCCCATGCGGCGCGCGACGCATGGGCGAGGGCCGCCCGGGGTCCGGCCTCGGCGGGGCACACCCGCAGCGCCTCGCACGCCGGATACAGGGCGTCCACCAGCGTCTTGTCCCCCGGCCTCGCCTCGCCGACCCGCTGTATGGCGGCGAGTCCGCCGGTGAGACCGGCCCGCAGCGCGGTCATGTCCAGGGCGGGACCGGCCGCCGCGACGGCCAGTTCCTCCAGCAGCAGCCCGAAGAGCGGGCCGCTGGTGCCGCCCACCCCGTCCAGGAAGGCGGTGGCCGCCGCCTGGAGCGGCCGCCCCGCCCGGTCGCCCGCCGGCATCGCCGGGGCCGCCGCGGCCTCGGCGTCCAGGGCCGTGACGGTCGCGTCCAGGCCCGCCATGAGGTTCACCCCGAAGTCGCCGTCACCGACCCGCTGGTCGAGCGCGGTGAGTTGCGCCTCGGTGGCCCGGGCCGAGGCGGCGAACCTCCGCATCCAGCCCTCGGTGAAGGCCGCCCCCGTATATGTGGCGTCGTCCTCCGGCGCGTAGTGGTCCAGCATCGTGCCACCTCCTGCCGCCCTCGGTCAGCGGGGCCACGCGGGCGTGTACGCCGGCGCGTCGAACCACTTGACCGTCTCGGTGTCCGCCCGCATGAGCGTGAGCGAGAAGCCGCGCATGTCCAGCGCGGTGACGAAGTCCCCCACCAGGATGCGCTCCGGCGTGAGTCCGCGCCGGTCGAGCCGGAGCGTGAACTCGTGCGCCGCTCCGTACAGTTCGAGGCGGGTCACCCCGCCGAGGCCGTTGACGAGCGCGACGACCGACTCGCCGGGGGCCGGTCCGAGCGAGGCCAGCAGCGCCTCGGTCATCCGGCCGACCAGCTCGCCCAGCGGCGGCCTGGACACCGTGCGGCGGGCCCGTTCGCCGTGGATGCCGACCCCGTACTCCAGCTCCCCGTCCGCGAGTTCGAAGGCGGGGCGGCCGGTGGTGGGCGCGGTGTGGGCGGCCGAGGCGACGGCGATGCTGCGGCAGCGGGCCGCCAGATCGGCGCCGAGCGCGGCGAGTTCATGGAGCCCGAGCCCGGTGTCGGCGGCGGCCCCGAGCACCTTCTCCACCAGCACGGTGGCCCCGGTGCCCCGGCGGCCCGCGGCCGACTCGGCCGAGTCCGACGCCACGTCGTCGTCGATGAGCACCCGGGCGCAGTCGATGCCCTCGTGGGCCAGCCGCTCGGCCGCGATGCCGAAGTTGATGCGGTCGCCCGTGTAGTTCTTGACCAGGTGCAGCACTCCCTCGGCGCGCGCCACCGCCCGGGAGGCGCCCAGGACCTGGCGGTTGTGCGGGGAGGCCATCAGCCGGCCGGGGCAGACGGCGTCGAGCATGCCCGCGCCGATGAAGCCCAGATGCAGCGGTTCATGTCCCGAACCGCCGCCCGACAGCAGGCCCACCCGGCGGTTGGGGGACGGTTTCCGGGCGCACAGGAAGCCGCCCGGTTCGTCGTGGAGCACCAGGTCCGCGTGGACCCGGGCGAACCCGGCGAGCGCGTCGGGCACCATGCGGTCGGGGGAATTCGCGAAGTACACCATGGCCGGCCTCCCAGACCTCTGCGGCCTCCCATTGACCGCGCGACGGGGCGGGCGGGGCCGGACCTTGCGGGCGGGTCGATCAGGCGCACGCCGCCTTCGGACGCGACGTGCGGTGTTGCCTCACGGGCTGTCGCCGTTCGCTCCTCCTTCCGGCCATCGTGCGGCTGTCCGATCGGGGTGGCAAGTCGTAGGCGGAGAGCGCGGGGTGCGCAGGGCGCACAAGCGGGGCGTGCGGCGGGACCAGGGGGCGCGTTCGGAGACGGGCGGTCCCGGACGCGCCCGCCGAGCCCGGCCGGAGGCCACCGGCGGTGCCGGGCCCGGCATCAGGGGCGGCGCGAAGAACCGTGCGCCGGGGTGCATGAGCCGGGGCCGGTGGGGCACTCGTACGCCCTCGGTACCGCCGTACGGGTGAGCTGGCGGACGGGCCGGGGCGCCCGGCAGGCGGGGCACTCCGGCGACGGCGGGGCCCGCCTGCCCGCTCAGCGCGAGGCCGGGGCGTCCGGCCGGCGGGTCACTCCTCTCCGGCCGGGTCGGGGAGCATGCCGCTGGCGCGCGCGATCCCTTCCACCTCCCGCTGATCGGCACCGCGCCGCTCCTGCTGGGCGTCGAGTTTCTCCCGCATCGCGCGCAGCCGTTCCGGATCGGCGGCCACCTCGGGCGGCACCAGGGACATGGCGCCCTTGACGAACTCGCCGTCACCGAGCGGCACGACGACATGCGCGGCCCGGTCCTCATGACCGGGGCTCATCGCGCCGAGGAGTCCCATGAGGTTGAGGAACTCCTGCTGGACGGCCGGGGTGAACAGCTCCCGCTCCTCCTCGTCCAGTTGTAACCGGACGGTGCCCCCGCCGTTCTCGGCCCAGAGCTTGAAGGTCTCCATCAGCAGGCCGAACTGCTCGGGAACCATCCGGGCCCGGAGCGCCTCCACATAGAGCGCGAAGCGCGCCCGCGGGACCTCCGCCGGGTCCTTCTGTGCGTCGTCGGCCACGGTGGCTCCTGTCTGGCGGGCCGGGGCGGGCCCGGCCGGCTCGGTCGTCACCGACCGCGACGGCCGCGGACGGCGGGTCCATCGTCGCACCCCCTCCCCGGCCGTGTCCGCTCCCCCGGCGGAAAGACGGCCCGGGGCCAAGCCGGTTGGGCGGCCCGCGCCCCCGGCGAGCGAGCCGCCCGGGGCCGGGCGGACGCCGTATCCCGGTCACCCGTCCTGCCGGGCACACCCCGGGCGCCGGGCGACCGCCATGCCCCCGGTGCTGGGCACCTGGGCACCTGGGCACCTGGGCACCTGGGCACCTGGGCACCTGGGCACCTGGGCACCTGGGCACCTGGGCACCTGGGCACCTGGGCACCTGGGCACCTGCCGGACCGTACGCACTCCGGTGGCCGCCGCGTCCCGGCGTGCCCTCGGGCCGGACGCACTCCGGCGGCCGGACGACCGGCGTGTCCCCGCGTGTCCGTCGTGTCCCCGCGCACCGGCGCGCCTGCGCACCGCGGTGCCCGGGACGACCGCCGTACTCCCGAGGACCGGCCGGCATCCCCGTGCGGGACACGCCTCCGGACGACGCCGACACCCATGCCCCCGGCCCCGAGAGCCCGCACCGCGCCCGCACTTGCCCCGCAGGCCGCTGATGCCCCTGAGCGCATGCGCCCGCACTTGCCCCGCGGGCCGCCCATGCCTCTCCTTCCGGTCCTTCCGGGCGAATGAGCCGAAGGGGCGCGCGGGTGCCGAAAGGTGGGGGTACCCCCGGACGAAGTCCGGGGGAGCGCGCGGGACGGTGAGGAACGAGCCATCCGAGCACATCGACCGTCGACACACGCTCAAAGCGCCCCAATGGGGTCCCCCGGACGGGGTCCGGCGGAGAAGTAGCCTCAAAAAAGTCCAAACTTTGCCTGGTGGCCGGGCATCTCGCTAGGCTGCACAATCCGTGTCGGGCCCACCGATGTGCCGGAGAGCCGGTACCGAACCCGCACGTGTCGAACAGTCCGGGGAATTCAGCACTATGACGTCATCGGCACGTTCCGCGCCGGACGGCGCGAGAGCGCTCTCACCGGAGGAACGGTTCACCGCCGTCGTCCGGGCCCGGCGGCAGCCGCTCCTGCGCTATGTCCTGAGCCTGCTGCCCGCCGATCCGCAACGCGCCGAGGACGTGGTGCAGGAGACCCTGCTGCGGGCCTGGCTCGCCGCTCGTCCGGACGCGGAACCCACCCGCGCCGGGGGCACCGAGGGCGCGGAGGCCCAGGACCCCACCGCGGCCTGGCTGTTCACCGTGGCCAGGAACGTGGTGATCGACTGGAGCCGCCGGGACGGTGTCCGGCCCGCCGTGCTCCTCGCCACCACGCCCGACCGGCCCGCGCCCGCCGACGACTCCGCGCGGGTCGCCGACCGGGTCGAGGTCGTCGGCCTGCTCACCCCACTCTCCCGTCGCCACCGCGAGGTTCTGGTGTACACATATCTGCTCGGGTGCTCCGGCCCCGACGCCGCTCGGGCCCTGGCGATTCCGCCGGGCACCGTCAAGTCCCGGCTCCATCACGCCCTGCGCGAGGCCCGGCACGCCGCCGGCCGGCTGCGGGACTGCGCGTGACGGGGCAGGCCGCGACGGCGGCTCCCCTCCGAGGACCGGGCGTTTCCCCACCGGACCGGCTGATCCCGGATCAGTTGCCGGCGGACCGGGCGTTTTCGGACCTGGCCCGGCCGGACGGGGCGTCACTCGCGCTGCCGATGCCGGACCGTACATCCTGGTTCATCCTGATCGGTCTGCTGGTCGTCGTGATCGCGCTGCTCTGGTGGTTCGGCCGGACGGTGAACCGGCAGGGCGGGGTGAAGCGCGCGTTCCGGCGTCTGGTCTGGGAGGCACGGATGACCGGCCGGGCGCTGACCCGGCCGTGGCGGGCCTTCCGGCGCGACCGGCGCCGGACCAGAACGCTGGTCGCCCATCTCGCCGCGCCGGAGGCCCGGTCCGCCGCGCTCGCGGTGCTGGACCGGGCCGACCGGGTCGCCGGCGAGCCCTCCCGGGCGCTGGCGGTCCGGCTCACCCCGGCCCGGGACCGGGCGCGGGTGATGCTGGCCGGTCGCGACGTACGGGTGCCCCCGGCGCCCTGGAGCACCGGGGCGGACGCGCGCGGCTGGACCTGGTCCGTCCCGCTCGGCCGGGACCGGAAGGACGCCGTCGACGTCACCGGGCCGGACCCGGAGGCGGACGAACCCCCGGCCGCCCGGCTGCCCCTGGTGCTGGGCGTCGACCGGGAGATCCCGGGCGGCGTGGTGGTGGCCGACTGGCTCGCCGGTCCGCCCGCGCTGACGGTGGAGGGCGACGGCCAGGCCGGGCGGAGCGTCCTCCAGGCGCTGACCGCACAGCTCGACACGCTGCCGGACGGACCCGCGGTCCTGGTCGCCCAGGGGGTGCACCCCCGCTTCACGGGCCGTCCCCTGGCCGAGCTGGTCGAGGAGCTGGAGGCCCGGGCGGACGCGGCCGCCGGGCAGCCGGAACCGTCGGCCGGGGATGGCGAAAGCGCCCCGGGCCCCGGGGACGGGACGGACGCCGGGGACCCGGCTCCGCTGCCGCCGGCGCTGGTCTGCTGGGCGCCCGACACGGGGCTGGCCGCCCGGCTCGCCGTGCTGGCCGAGCGGGGCGCCGTACTGGTACTCGCCGGCGGGAAGCTGCCCGGGCGTACCTGGTCGCTGCATGTCGAACCGTCCGGGCGACTGCTGGCGCCCGGGCTGAACCTGGACGTGGAGGCGGGTGCCCTCAGCCGGGCCGTCGCCCGCGCCCTGCGCCGTAGAACCGCCGGGCACCGTCCGCCGCCGCCCGGTGCCGGACGCCGGGAGACCGCGCCGTCCGGACCGGAGGGTGCGGAGGCGCCCGCCGCCGGGCCGGCCGGGACCGGGACGCGCCCGGAGGCCACCGACCCCGCCACGGAGCGGGAGGCCCGGCGGCCCGGGGAGACGGCCGCCACGGAGCGGACGGCCCCGAAGCCGAAGGAACCCGCCGCCCCGGCCCCGGAGTCCGGCCGCCGCCCCTCCCCCGCCCCGGCGACCCCCGGAGCCCCGGATCTCACGGAGCCGGTGCCCGGCCGGGCACCCGTGCCGGCGCGGGACCACGCCGTCCCGGACCGGGCGCCGGCAGGACACCGGGAGGCCGTGACACCGGCGCGCCCGGAGCCGTCCCCGGCGGCCTCCCCGGACCTCACCGAGCCGGAGGCCGGACCGTCGTCCGCGCGGGACCACACCGGCGCCCCGGACTTCCTGGAGCCGGCCCCCGTGGCGTCCCGCTCCGGCGCGCCCTCGGCGCCCGGCCTCCAGGAGCCGGGCGCCCGGCCGGACGGACCCGGGCCCCGGATTCCGGCCGCCCCGGCCGCACCCGCCGTCCCGACGGCGCCGGAGGTCCCGGCCGGCTTCGAGGAGCCCGCCCCCGCCGCGCCCCCGGCCCGGGTGCCGGAACAGCCGGACCGGCCGGAGCGGCCCGCACAGCCCGTACGGCCCGAACGGCCCGAACGGCCCGAACGGCCGGAGCAGCCGGTCCGGCGTGAGCACCGCCCGCCCCGCCCCGCGCCCGTACCCGACTTCGAGGAGCCCGAGCCCGAACCCGCCCGCCCGGCCGGCCGGGAGTCCGGGGTGTCGGCCGCACCGGACCCCCGCCCGTCCGCCGCCTCCGGCGACCATCCCGAACGGAACCCCCGCCACCCGTGAGACTCTTCCTCAGCATCAGTCAGGGCACCGACCCGGCGACCGGCCGGGACGTGCTGGTCGACACCACCGCGAGCACCACCGCCGGGGCCCTCGCCGCCCGGCTCGCGGGCCCCGCCGCCGGCGCCGAGCCGCCGGCCCTCTACGTCGGGGACCGCGAGATCGACCCCGCGCTGCCGCTCTCGGCGGCCGGGGTGCGCGACGGCGTACGGATCGGCCTCGGCGGCCCGGCCCCCGGTGAGCCGCCCCGCTACGGCCCGGGCCGGGGCGGGCTGGCGCCGCCGTCCCGTACGCCGGACGGCGAGCAACTGCCGCGCGGCGCCGGAGTGGAGCTGCATGTCACCGGTGGCCGGGGGGCCGGCCGGGTGTGGCCGCTGGCGCCGGGCACCCACGCGGTCGGGCCGCTGCCCGGCAGCGCCGTGCCGCTGGCCGGCCGGGACGTGCCGGCCGCCGGTGTCCGGGTGGCGGTCCGGCCGGACGGCACCGTTCTGGTGCACACCGGCGGCGATGCCAAGACCGCCCTCTCGGAGTTGCGGCAGCCGCCCGAGCGGCCGCGTGCCGACGCCACGCCGCTGCCGCCCCCGCCGCCGCCCGAACTGCCGGACCCGGCCGAGGAGATCCTCGAACCGCTGCCGGCCGGCTGGCGGGAGTGGCCGGTGGGCGAGCAGCTGGTGCTGGGCGAGTTCCTGCTGCGGATCACCGAGCCGACCGAGGCGGACGCCGCCGTGGCGGTCTCGGCCGATGGGGCCTTCCTGGACTTCAACCGGCCGCCCCGGATCGTGCCGCCGCTGACGCCGGAGCGGTTCACGCTGCCGTCGCCGCCGCCCCCGCCGTCCAAGCGGCCGATCCCGCTGCTGGTGGTGGTGGCGCCGATGCTCTTCGGCATCACCATGGTCCTGATCATGAAGTCGTACTTCTTTCTGATGTTCGCCTTCTTCAGTCCCTTCCTGGCCGTCGCCAACCATGTGTCCGGCCGGAAGAACGGCGAGCGCGAGTTCCGGGCGGCGGTGGCCAGTTACCGGTCCCGGCGCGCCTCGCTGGAGCGGGACGTGTACGAGAAGGTCGACCGGGAGCGGCGGCTGCGCACGACCGGCGGCCCCGACCCGGCGGCGGCCGGGCTCTGGGCGGTCGGTCCGGGCACCCGGCTCTGGGAGCGCACCCGCGCCCACCCCGACCATCTGGCGCTGCGCATCGGCACCGTGAGCCAGCCCTCGCTGCTGACCGTGGAGGACACCTCCCGGGAGGACAACCACCGGACGGTGAACTGGCGCATCCCGGACATGCCGGTCGGCGTCGACCTGGCCGGGGACGGTGTGGTGGGCATCGCGGGCGAGCAGAGCGCCGCGCGGTCCCTGGCGGCCTGGGCGGTGGCCCAGATGGCGATTCTGCACAGCCCGCGCGAGGTGCGGATCACGGTCCTCACCGACCCGGCGGGCGCCCCGGCCTGGGAGTGGGTGCGCTGGCTGCCGCACGCCCGGCCGGGCCAGGGCGGGGTGGCCGCCGAGCGGGCGGGCGGTCCGGCCGTGACCTTGGGCAACGACCCGGAGACGGTGGCCAACCGGGTGCAGGAGCTGGTCTCCGCCGTACGCTCCCGGATGCGCTCCAAGCAGGCGGCGATGAGCGGCGCGCTGCTCACCGAACCCGACCTGGTGGTGGTGCTGGACGGCGCCCGGCGGCTGCGTGACGTGCCGGGTGTGGTGCAGGTGCTCAAGGAGGGCCCGGCGGTCCGGGTCTTCCTGATCTGTGTGGACCAGGAGGAGCGGATGCTCCCCGAGGAGTGCGCCTCGGTGTGCGCGGTGGGCGCGCGGGAGCTGACGCTGCGCCGGACCCGGAGCGCCGATCTGACCGGCATCCGCCCGGACCTGGTGGACGCCGAGTGGTGCGAGCGGATCGGCCGGGCGCTGGCCCCGGTCCGGGACATCACCCCGGACGGCTCCGACGGCCTGCCCGACCGGGCGAGCCTGCTCCAGCTGCTGGACCTGGAGCCGCCGGTCCCGGCCGAGCTGGTGCGCCGCTGGAGCGGCCGGCCGGCGTCGACCGGCGCGCTGCTGGGCGTCGGCTACACCGGTCCTGTCGTCTTCGACCTGGTGAAGGACGGCCCGCACGCGCTGGTGGCGGGCACCACCGGCGCGGGCAAGTCCGAGCTGCTCCAGACCCTGGTGGCCTCGCTGGCGGCGGCCAACCGGCCGGACGAGATGACCTTCGTCCTGGTCGACTACAAGGGCGGCAGCGCCTTCCGGGAGTGTGTCCAGCTGCCGCACGTGCTGGGCATGGTGACCGACCTGGACAGCCATCTGGTGGAGCGGGCGCTCACCTCGCTCAGCGCCGAACTGCTGCGCCGGGAACGGCTGCTGGCCGAGGCCGGGGCCAAGGACCACCCGGAGTACCGGGCGATGCGCCGCCGCGATCCCTCGCTGCCGCCGCTGCCCCGGCTGCTGCTGATCATCGACGAGTTCGCCACCCTCGCCCGGGACGTGCAGGAGTTCATCCCGGGTCTGGTCTCCATCGCCCAGCGCGGCCGGTCGCTCGGCATCCATCTGGTGCTGGCGACGCAGCGGCCGGCCGGTGTGGTCACCGCCGACATCCGGGCCAACACCAACCTCCGGATCGCCCTGCGGGTCACCGACGCGATGGACAGCCAGGACGTGCTGGAGGTCAATGACGCGGTGACCATCTCGGCGGCCACCCCGGGCCGGGCGCTGGCCCGGATCGGCCACCGCTCGGTGCTGCCGTTCCAGACCGCCTATGTCGGCGCCCCGCGCGAGGACACCACCACGGTGCGGCTCCCCGGCTCCGCCGAGGGCACGTTCTCCGGCGGTACGGGGGCGCCGGCGCCGCTGGGTAAGGTGCCCGCGCCGCGTGCCGAGGAGGAGGCCCCGATCTGGACCAGCGACGTCCACTGGTCGCTGCTGGGCCGGGCCGCCGCCGAGCCGGCGCCCGGGCAGGCCGCCGAGGACGAGGACGCCGGGCTGCCGGACGCGGAGGGGCCGACCGACCTCACCGCCCTGGTGGCGGCGTTGCGGGAGGCCGCCGACGAGTTGTCGATCGAGCGGCAGCCCAGCCCGTGGCTGCCGCCGCTGCCGACCGCGCTGACCCTGGGCGACCTGCCCCGGCGCCCCGACCCGGGCGACGGCCGGCTGGCCCCGGTGGCCTGGGCGCTGGCGGACGTGCCGGGCGCCCAGCGCCAGGAGCCGATGGAGCTGGACCTCGCCCGCTTCGGGCACCTGTATGTCATCGGCACCCCGCGTTCCGGGCGTTCCCAGGTGCTGCGCACCATGGCCGGGGCGCTGGCCCGCCGGCACTCCTCGGCCGATGTGCACCTGTACGGGATCGACGCGGCGGGCGGCGCGCTCGCCGCGCTGACCGCGCTGCCGCACTGCGGTGCCGTGGTGCCGCGCGCCGACCTGGAGCGGCTGAACCGGCTGCTGGCCCGGCTGCTCGCGGAGATGGGCCGCCGTCAGGAGCTGCTGACCGGCCACGGGGTCGCCTCGCTCACCGAGCTGCGGGGGCTGCTGCCCGCCGCCGAGCGGCCCGCCCATCTGATGGTGCTGATCGACGGCTGGGACTCGCTGACCGCGCTGCTCCAGGACCACGACGGCGGCCGGCCGGTGCAGGAGCTGACCGCGCTGATCCGGGAGGGCGCGCCGATGGGCATCCATGTGATCGCCACCTCGGAGCGGGCGCTGCTGGCCGGCAAGGTCGCCTCGCTCAACGACGAGCGGCTGCTGCTGCGGCTGACCGACCGGAACGAGTACATGCTGGCCGGCATCCAGGCCAGGCAGATCCCGGCCGTGGTGCCGCAGGGCCGGGGCTGGCGCGGCGGCAGCGCCACCGAGCTCCAGGTGGCGCTGGTCGGCGAGGAGGCGGCGGCCGGGTCCATCGCGTCCGGCCGGGACCAGGCCGAGGCGCTGCGCCGGATCGGTGAGGAGGCGGCCCGCCGGGACCGGGACCTGCCGGCCGCCCGGCGCCCGGCGAAGGTGCTCACCCTGCCCCGGCAGGTCTCCTTCACGGACGCGTACGAGAAGGTGCCCGCCGGTCAGCGGCGGCCGCTCTGGGGGCTGCTGGGCATCGGCGGCGACGATCTGGAGCCGCTGGGCGTGGACTTCGCGGCCGACTCGCCGTCGTTCCTGATCAGCGGTCCGCCCGGAGCCGGCCGGTCGACCGCGCTGGCGAGCCTGGCGGTGTCGCTGCTGGCCGGCGGCACCCGGGTGGTGGTGCTCACCCCGCGCGAGTCGCCGCTGCGCGGGCTGCGCCGCCATCCGCAGGCGGTGGTGCTGGAGTCGCCCGACCCGATGCCCGAGGAGGTCAGCGAGGCGCTCGCCGGGCCCGGCCCGGCCGTAGTGCTGGTGGACGACGCCGATCTGCTGGCGCAGTTGCCGGCCGCCGACTCGGTGCTGCGGGAGATCGCGGCGACCGGCCGGGACCGGGGCCTCGGGCTCGCGGTGGCGGCCACCGGCGAGACGCTGACCTCGGCCGGCATCGGCTGGCTGGGCCAGGTCCGGCGGGTGCGCAAGGGTGTGCTGCTGTCCCCGCAGTCGCCCACCGAGGGCGATCTGCTGGGCGTACGGCTGCCGTACGACCAGTTGCGTGGCCGGCCGGTGCCGGGGCGCGGGCTGACGGTGGACCCGGTGACGGGGCTGCTGGTGTCGGTGCTGATCCCGGAGACCGTGCTGCGCTCGGACGACGGGGCCTGAGCCGGACCCCGCCCCGGACAACGACCGGGCCCCCGCCGTCGAGGACGGCGGGGGCCCGGTCGTACGCGGGGGCACTCGGCGGGGAGCACCCGGAAGGGGTGCTCAGTGAGCGTTGTTGGTGCTGGACGCGATGTCCGCGTCCATCTTCTCCACCGACTCCTTGATCTTGGTGAACTGGGTGGCGAAGCTGTTGATGGACTCCACCGCCTGCTGGAGCGAGGCGGTCAGCTTCTCGTAGGCCGCCTTCATCGCCGGGCTGCTCTGCTGCATGAACAGGCCGTTGTCGAGCAGGCCCTCGACGGAGGTCTTGGTGGAGAGCAGGTGCGGGTTGATGTCCCGGACGGCCTGGTTCATGGTGTTGGAGACCCGCATGATCTCGTTGTAGTCGATATTGATGTTGCCGGCGGGCATGGATCGCTCCTCTGGGTGGTGTCTTCTTCGTACGGAAGGGTGCGGGAGGCGTACGGTCGCGCACGGCTCCGCACCCCGGGGTGGTGGTCAGGGGTCCGGCTCGGGTCAGTCGTCGTCCGACTTCTTCGTCCAGCCGGAGTTGTCGTCGGCGGAGTCGCTGGTCCACTCCTCGGTGCGGCCGTTGGTCACCACCTTCTTGGTGCCGCTGCCGTCCTCCTTGACCTCGATCGTGGTCACGACCTCGTTGCCGTTGAGGTCGGCCGAGGTGGTGGAGGTGCCCTTCACCTTCTCCGGGTTGCCGTCGTCGTCGTAACCGTCGGTGGTGTAGGTGGTGGTGGTGTCCCGGTGACCGGTGGTGGTGTTGTAGACCGAGTCGCTGGTGCCCTTGGTGGTGGACTCCTTGCCCTCGGTGTCCTTGGTGACGCTGGTGAAGTCGTCCTTGGTCGTCTTGGTGTCACCCGACTCGGTGGTGTTCGAGGTGCCGTTGGTCGTGGTGACGTTGCCGTAGACGTCGGTGGCGGACGAGTCGTAGGTGCCGTCGGCGTGGTAGTTGGTGACGTCCTTGCTGGTCATCCCGGAGCTGGTGCGGATCTCCGTGGTGATCTTGGTGGGTTTGCCGTCCGGGCCGTACTCGTAGGTCGTGGTCGTGGAGTTGCCGTGGCCGTCCGAGGTGGTCCAGGTGGTGGGGCGGTCGCCCTCCGGCGGCTTGGGCGCGTGCGGGTCGTTGGGGTCGACATTGCCCTTCGCCACCTGCTCCTGCCACTTGTCCCAGATGTCCTTCTGGGTGGTGTACAGATCCGCGGCGAGCGACGCCTCCTGCTTGCTGGCCTCCCCGGCCAGCCGGAAGTCCCAGTCCGCCCAGCCCCGGGCGACGCCCTCGTAGAGACTGCCCAGCTTCTCCAGCTTCTCCTCGGAGCGCTTGAACGAGCTCTTCCAGGTCGTGTAGTAGCTGCGGATCGCGGTCGCCACGCCGTAGCCGACCTCCGCCGACGAGTAGTCGTGCTTGCCGTTACGGGCCTGCTCCACCTGCCCCTTGAGCGTGCGCGCCTTCTGCGCCACCTGGTTGAGCAACTCGTAATCGACGACGATGTCAGGCACGGCACTCCTCCGCGGGGGGTAGCGAACAATGGTTCAACTGTGCAACGCAGCCGGCCGCCGAACGGTTCACGAAAACGCCGCGACCTGGCATGTTGTGATGTCGTTCACAGAGTGAACCACCGGCCCGCCGGGATGCGTTCCTCCAGTGGGGCTGCCGGAGGCAGGCCGTCCGCCGGAGGCGGGTCAGTCCGCCCGGAGCGGCGGCCGGCACCAGGAACACGCGGCAGGAACACGCGTGTACGGCTCGCGCCGCACACGCATCGAGCAAGGGCAAGGGAGACGACAGGTGGCACGTCCCGGTGACTGGAGCGCCCTCGGCCTCGGCGGCGACCCGACGCCGGGCGACGCCTCGGTGATCAACGGCATCGCCGACGCCATGCGCGACCTGGCCTCCTCCGCGGCCACCGTCAACACCGGGCTGCGCGAGCTCCAGAACACCGCCGGGGACGGCCAGCGGTTCATCGGCAAGACCGCCGACGCGCTGCGCGACCAAGTGGACGACCATCTCCACAAGTTCGTGGGGCGGGTGGAGGAGTCCTTCCACATCGCGGAGGGCGCGCTGCGCACCTACGCCACCGCCGTCACCAACGCCCAGGCCGAGGCCGACCAGGCGCTGAGCTCCATTCAGGGGCTGTCCGACGACGACCCCGGCCGCGAGACGATGAAGCAGCGCGCCAGTGACGCCAAGTCGGATCTGGAGACGGCGGCCACCAACCTCCGCAGCTCGCTGAGCCACGCCGGCAGTCTGATGGTCCAGCCGGTGAGCGACTGCGATCTGTTCTGGGAGGCGTTCCAGTGGCTGACGATCATCATCTCGGTGATCGCGGTCTTCACCGGCGGCATCCTCGGCATCATCGCCTGGGGCATGAACGCCGCCCTGCTCATCAAGACCATCGTGGACTTCAGCCAGGGCAAGGCCAGCGGCCTCGAACTGGGCCTCGCCTTCCTCGGGGTGCTCTTCCCCAGCACCAAGGGCATCAACGTCGGCCAGCTGATCAAGGGGCTGGGCAACACCCTCAAGACCGGGATCGGGAGTCTCTCGGCCGGCGGCAAGGCGCTCTCCCTCCAGGCCGGGAACATCGCCCGGCTGACCGGTCTGCCGAAGATCGTCATCGTGCCGGTGGTCGCGGGCGCCAAGGTCGGAGCCTCGTTCCGGAGCGGCTTCGACGACCTGGTGCGGCTGGTCGGTGACGACTGGGCCCGGGTGACCGGGAACGTCACCGGCACCTGGGGCAAGGTCGGCGCCTACGGACTGGTCACCATCGAGCGGATGGGCCGGTTCACGGTCGCGGCCCTGGTCCCGCTGAACGCGACGGAGATCGGTGTGCTCGGCTTCGGGGGCGCGGCCCGGCTCGCCTTCGGTGAGCGGGTGCTCGGCATCCCGCACCCCCAGCTGCACGAGCTGCTGGTCAACGCGGGACGCACCGACAGCATTCTGCGCGGCGGGTCCCCGGCCACCCACATCACCCCGGGCACGCTGGTCCCGGTGCCCCGGGTCAGCCCGGCCGGTGTGCACTTCGCCCCCGGCTTCACCGCCGGTGTCCCGCCGCTGACCGCCTTCCGGCCCGGCACCGCCGGGTTCGGCGGGCTGACCGACCTGTTCCACCTCTCGATGACCAGGCTGCCGACCGTCGACCTCGGTGCGCTGGGCTTCGGCGGGCTGCGCGCGCTGCCCGCTCCGGGCGCGGGTCTGGGGCCGGGCGCCCATCTGGTGCCCGGCGCGATCGGAGCCGTACCGCCGGTCGGCCAGGTGAGCCTGCCACCGGGCGTGATGGGGGCCGTACCGCCGGTGGGCCAGGTGAGCCTGCCGCCGGGCATGGTCGGAGCCGTACCGCCGGTGAGTCAGGTGAGCCTGCCGCCGGGCATGGTCGGAGCCGTACCGCCGGTGGGCCAGATGCACCTGCCGCCGGGCACGGTCGGGCTGACCGCCAACCCGGTGTCGGTGCCGGGGCTGACGCACTTCGGCGGGCTCACCCCGGCGCCCGCGCTGGTGACGCCGCCGGTGCCGCACGGGATGACGGTGGGCGCGGGCGGGCTGACCCTGCCGGCCACGCACGGGCTCGGCACCTCCGGGCCCGGGACGCACGGCGCGGTGGACCTGCTGCACCAGACCGACCTGGCGGCGGGTCAGGTACGGCTGGACAGCAATCTGCTGCTGCCCGGCCACACCGCCGTCGATCTGCTCAGTGACGCCCGCGGCGCGGGCCCGGTCGGCCATCTCGCCCCGGACGTGGACCTGGGTCTGCACACCGGTACGGCGCACACCGCGCATGTCCCGGCCGTCGGGATGGGCGACGGCGTGGCGCTGGCCCGGGGCGCGGTCGGGTACGCCGAGGACCTCAACGACCTGACCATCGGTGAGCTGCACGCGCTGGCCGTCGGCGACGTGGCGGTGACCGGCATCCGGGCGGACGGCATCTCGCTGCGGATCGGTGACACCCCGGCGCGGACCATCGACGCCCACACGGTGGCCGCCACCGCGCCGGTCGGCCCGGCTCCGGTGAGCCACCTGCCGGGGACGGGCGCCGCCGCGCACGCGCCCGGCACCGGGGCCGTGACGCACGTCCCGGGCGGGGTCCCGGAGACGGGCGCCCTCCAGGTGCCCGGCACCGGCTCCGCCGGCCTCCCCGGTTCGAAGGCGCTGCACGTGCCGGAGGCCGGCCCCGGCTCGGCCGGCGTCGGTACGGGAGCCCTGCACGTACCGGAGACCGGCGCCGTGCAGCTGCCGGTCCCGGGCACCGGCCACGTACCGTCGGTCGCCCCGCACCCGCCCGCCGCCGCGTCCGGCCCCACCCCGGCCCCGGCCGTCCCCGGCGCCGGACAGGCCGTCACCAAGGCCCCGGTGCCGGGCGGCACCCACGGGGTGCCCGCGCCGGGCCGCTCCGGAGTTCCGGTCCCGGAGCGGCCCGGGGCCGCGGCTCCCGGCACCGGCGACCGGGCGGTGACCCCCGCGCCGGCCGCCGCCACCCCGGCACCGCCCGCGCTCTCCCCGAAGGAGCTGGCCCTCGGTCTGCTGCGCGGCGACAACCCGCCGGCCCCGGTGCCCGCCGGGCAGAGCGCCCGCGCCGGGGACGTCTCCGGGGTCTCGGCCCGGCCCGCGCTGGACAGCTCCGGCGGCGGGCACGGCGCGGCGGCCCATGACGCCCTGGACCTGGTGGCCCGGCCCGGCCGCGCCGCCGACACCGGCACCACCCTGCCGCCGCTGAACGTGTCCCGGCTGGAGCCCAGCGCCCCGGTGCCGGTCCCCGGCAAGGCGGGCGAGCCGGTGCCCGTGCCGGCGGCCGGCAAGGCGGAGGAGCCGGTGCCGGTGCCCGCCGAGCCCAGGCCGGACAAGGGCAAGGGCCGGGCCGCGCCGCCGCCCCCGGACACCAGTGGCATCGGCCGCTGGCAGGGCTGGGGCGCCACCGACAACATGAACCGGCGCATCCGGGCCACCCACCAGATCATCATCGGCGGCTCCTCGGGCCACGAGGCCATCGCCCGGCTGAACGGCTGGGCCTCCTATCAGCGGGCCCTCACCGACCTGGGCCGGGCCGAGCACCGGCTCGACGAGCTCACCCCGCCGCCCGGGACCGGCTCCTCCTCCGGCCCGACCGTGGCGCACCTGGCCGCGATGGAGGACGTGGCCAAGGCCAACCTGGTGGTGGACAAGGCGGAGTTCCTCCTGCGCGACCTGGGCATGGCCAACCCGGCCGCCGTCCACCAGGAGGTGCTGACCGTCACCGCCAAGGTCCACCAGGGCGGTCTGCTGGGCGGCTCCCCGCTCCCGAGGCGGGTCCAGCTCCCGGACGGGAACACCCCGCACCCGGCCGTCCCGCACGCGGACACCCCGCCGGTCAATCCGGCGGACGATCTGGCGGACGACGCCATGGACATCGAGCCGTCGCCGGGCGCCCACGGGGCGGACAACGCCCTGGGCCTCGACGGCACCGGGAACGCCGCGCACGTCCCCGTACCGCACCAGCCGGTTCCGCACCCCGGCGCCGGGCACCCGCCGGCGGGCCGGCCGGCCGACACCGGCGGCGGCATGGAGATCGATCTCCCGGCGCGGCCCACCGGCGGGACGCACCTGTGGAACCCGGCGGGGCGGAACGGCGGACTCAGCCTGGTCAACGACGCCTTCCACCAGGATCTGCCGCGCGGGGCGGCGCCCGCCGGGCCGCTCGACGAGGCCGGCTATCTCGACTTCGTGACGGACAGTGTCACCAACTCCCGTCCGCTGGGGTTCGTGGTGAACACGATCGTCCACTACGACGGGCTGACCGGTCTCCAGCGCTTCCTGGACTCGGTGACCCAGGGGCTGCAGGGCTTCGACGGACGGATCGCGGTGGTGGTCGGCGTCAACGGCCCGCCGGGGAGCCTCGCGGCGATCGAGAGCGCGATGCGCGCCCAGCTGGCATCGGTCCGGTTCGAACACCCGCTGGCCCTGGTCCAGGTCCCGGTCACACCGAAGAAGAACTTCCCGTACGGCACGGTGCGCAACGCGACGCTGGAGAGCGCGCCCAGCACGCACGCGGTGCGCTCGATGATGGAGAACGGACAGCATCCGTACGTCTCCATCATGGACTTCGACGCCTACCCCCATCTGACCCCGGACGGGCGGCATGTCTTCCAGTACTTCGACGACACCCTGCGGATGCCGGACGAGGCCGCCATCCGCGCGGCCGGGGAGACCCCGCCGCCGCCGGTGCGCCCGCTGATGATGGCCGGCGGCTACCGGGCTCCCGACCTCACCGACCCGGCGGCCCTGCGGGGGCTGATCGACGACACCAACGCCCGGCTCGCCAAGGACCACACGGGTGCCGGTGCCCCGCCGGCCGTGACCGAGGCCGAGCTGCCCGGGCTGCTGAACCGCATCGACCAGGACATGCACGCCCGTACCCGGCTGACCGGCATCCACCAGCAGCTGCCGTACGCCCCCGAGCCCAACCTCTTCGTGGACGGGGCGGCCGTCCTGTTCGGCCAGGGCAAGAAGCTGGACGTCCGGTTCGGCCCCGGCGGCGCCGAGTTCGGCCAGCTCAGCAACCGGCTGAACCAGCTCAACGCGTGGGAGCTGGACCGCCGGCTCCCGCTGCCCGGCGGCGGCACGCCCCAGCAGCTGCACCAGTCGCTCCGGCAGGCGGCCGACGCGCTGCGGGGCGGCGCCCCGATCGCGGCGCGGGATCTGCCGGTGGTGCGGAACGCGTTCCGGGGGCTGGTGGACGCCCTGGACGGGCCGCACCCGGTGCTGCCCGGCTTCACCGCCGCGGACCTCGCCCAGCTGCGCGGCCTGGCCGACGCGTTCGGCCACCGCGCCGTACCGGACCTGGCGGGCGGCGGTCCGGACCTGGCACGGCTGCTGGGCCGGCTGGACGACGCGCTGGACTTCCGGCTCACCGAGCGGCAGATCGCCGCCCGGAACTCCGTCCTGCCCGACCGGGGCACCGCGTTCGTCAACGACGTGGAGGGGGCGGCGGTGCCCACCGACCTGTCCCGGCTGCTCGCCGGCGCCAAGAAGGGCCCGCTGCCGCAGGACCACTCCGACTCGATCAAGAACGCGGTGGACCGGCTGGTCGGTGACGCCGGCAAGGGCAATGTGCAGACCAACCGCAAGGGCGTCTTCGCCGAGCGGGTCCGCGACGAGTGGACGGGCTGGCGCACCGCGGGCCCGTACGACGCCGCCAACGGGATCAACCGCACCGACGACCCGCTGTGGCCGGTGATCCACCCGCCCGGCGCGGCCGGTCAGGTCCCGCAGCGGCTGGCCGGGGACGTGTCCGCGACGCTCGACACCCGGCTCGGCACCTCCGCCAACCCGCTGGGCCTGGGAGTGTCCGCCCCGGTGCCGGGCGGCGACGCCCTGCGGGCCGGCGTGCCCGCGGACGAGCTGCGGCTCGCGCTGCACAATCTCACCCTCAGCAGCGACAAGCTGTCGCTCCTGCGCCAGCTGCGGATGTTCCGGGACGTCCAGCTGGCACCGGGCGCCGCCCGGTACACCCCTCCCCCGGGGTCGCTCTTCGGCGCGCTCCAGGACGCGGCGCGCACCGACGCGGCACTGGACCCGAACACCATCCTCCGCAACGTCATCGACCGGCTGGACACGCGGCCGCCGGGCTCCAAGCCGCTCGACGCGGACGAGGTGAAGAAGCTGTATCCCGGGATCCGCGACGGTCTCGACACCCGGTTCGGGCCGGTACTCGACCGGCTGACCCAGCACGGCTGGAGCACGGACGACTTCTTCGCCCGGCTGACGCAGGGCCAGATCCATCCGCCGTCCGGGACGCTCCAGGAGTTCCGCGCGGGCGGGGAGCGCTTCGGGATGGACGGCGGTTCGCTGCTCGTCCTGGAGCGGTACGCGGACGCCCTCGGCCGGGACATCCGGGTCACCGGCGCCGACGGGGTCACCCAGACCGTGCACGGGGCGCCGGGGCTCGGGGCGAAGCGCGGCCGGGACGAGCTGCCGCCGCTGGACATCACCTGGCAGCCCGGGCACGGCTGGCGGGTCGGGCCGCCGTCCCCGGAGACGGCTCCGCCGCCGCACGGCGGCCCGGGTTCCGGCGGCGCGGGCGACCCGTTCGGCGGCGCGGACGACCGCGGTCCGGTGAAGCGTCCCCGCCAGGACGACGCGGGCGGCCCCGGGCCCGGCGGCGGGTCGTGGTCGTCCGGCGGGGAGCCGCGGCCGTCCGGCAGCCCGGTGGACACGCACATGGCCGACGACTGGCATCATGGGCCGGCGCTCAATGACGGCGACTGGCAGCGGGCCGTGGACGACGCGCGGCAGCGGGAGGCGTCGGCGCGCGCCGACGTGCGGCGGGCGGAGAACTATCTGTCGCTGCTGGTGGAGCACGACCGGGGCGGCAGTTCGTCCACCTCGGGGATGGGCGACCATCTCCACCAGGCCGACGCCGAGCTGCGGGAGGCCCGCCAGGCCCTGGCGGACGCCCAGGACGACCTCCAGGCGCTCGGCGTGGCCGGCGACCTGAGCCGCCTCGACATCCATGACAGCCAGTCCTTCACCGACACCCCGCCCGGAGGCTCCACGTGACCCCGCCCACCGACCGCTCCGCCGCCTTCCGTGTCTCCCCCGGCGGCGGGACCGAGGGGTACGCCACCGTCGGCGCCGCCCTGGCCGCGGCGGCCGCCGGGGACGAGGTCCGGGTGGCGCCGGGCGTCCACCGGGAGCGGCTGCGGATCGAGCGGGACGTCACCCTGCGCGCCGCCGGCGCGGAGGCGGACGGGCTGCTGCTGGCCGCGCCGGACGCCGGGGGCCCGGTGCTGGAGGTGGCGCCGGGCGTCCGGGCGGTGCTGCGCGGGGTGACGGTGCGCGGCGCGGCCGCCGACGCGCCCGCCGTGCTGCTCTCCGGTGGCTGGTGCGAGTGGACCGGCGGCGGGGTGACCGGCGGCCGGCTGGAGGTGCACGGGGACGCCGGGGCGGTGCTGCGCGGGCTCACCCTGGTGGGGGCCGCGCTCGCCGGGGCGCTGCTGCGGACCTCCGGCACCGTGCGGCTGGAGGACTGCCTGCTGGCGGACATCTCCGGCACCGGCCTGGTCACCGGCGGCGACACCGCCCTGGAGCTGACGGGCTGTGTGGTGCGCGCGATGACCGGTTCGGCGGTACGGGTCCGGGAGCGGGCCCGGCTGGTGGCGCGGGACTGCTGGATCGAGAGCCCGGGCCGCAGCGGACTGCTGGTGGAGGACGAGGCGGGCGCGCTGCTGACAGACACCCGGCTGCGGGAGTGCGGGGCCGAGGCGGTACGGGTCCTGGGCAGCTCCCCGCTGCCCGAGCCCGGCCCGGAGGACCGGCGAAACGCCGGGAACGCAGGGAACGCGACCAGGGACGCCGGCGGAGGCGTACGGCTGACGGGCTGTGACCTGACCGGGGCCGGCGGCGACGCGGTGGCCGTCACCGGGACGGGACAGGCCGGACTGACCGGCTGCGCGGTGCGCGACCCGGCCGGCGCCGGGGTGAGCGCCGGGGGCGGGGCGCGGGTGCGGCTGTCCGGCACCCGGCTGACCGGGACCGGCGGTACGGCGCTGGCGGTCCGGGACACGGCGGAGCTGGCGGCGGTGGAGACCACCGTCGGGGACGCCGGGGCGAACGGGGTGCTGGCCACCGACGACGGCCGGCTCCGGCTGACCGGCTGCGCGGTGACCGGCAGCCGGTACAGCGCCGTGCACCTGGGCGGCCGGGCGGAGGCCGAGCTCGACGGGCTGCGGGTGTCCGGTTCGCCGGAGCACGGGGTGCACGCGGTGGCGTCCGCCCGGCTGGAGCTGACCGGTGGCTGGATCGAGCGGTGCGAGATGTCCGGTGTCGATCTGGCCGACCGGGTGCGCGCCCGGGTGGCCGGTCTGGACGTGGCCCGCTGCCGTACCGGGGTGTCCGTCTCCGGGGAGGCCGGGGCGGAGCTGGCGGACTGCCGGGTGACCGATGTGGCGCGGGCCGCCGTGGTGCTGGGCCCGGGGGCGACGGCGCTGACCGGTGGCCGGCTGCTGCGGGCGGGGACGGCCGGTCTGGTGGTGGCCGGGGACGCCCGCCCGGAGGTGGCGGACCTGGAGATCCGGGACCCGGCGGGTTCCGGGATCGTGGTCGCCGCAGGGGCCGCGCCCCGGGTGCGGGACGTGCGGGTGACCGGCGCCGGGAAGAACGGCATCGTGGTGGAGCCGGGTGGCGCCGGGGAGTTCGAGGACTGCGAGGTGGCGGCGCCGGGCTTCCCGGCCGTCCACCTGGGCGCGGGCGCGGCGCCGCTGCTGCGCCGGGTGCGGGTGCGGGACGCCGGGGAGGACCTGAGCGCGGACCCGGAGGCGGAGCCGGTGGTGGAGGAGTGCGTGTCGCTCCGGGTGGAGACCGCCGCCTGGCCCGCGCCGACCGCGCCGGGCTCGGGCGCGGGCGTGGTCGCCGCGCGGGACGGCGCGGGCGCGGTGGTCCCGGCGGGCCGGAAGGACGCGGACGCGGCGAAGGACGACGGCGAGGACGAGGGCGAGGAGAGCCTGGAGCACCTGCTCGGGGAGCTGGAGAAGCTGATCGGTCTGGACCGGGTCAAGCACGACGTGTCCTCGCTGGTGAAGCTGATGCGCATGGTGCAGCGGAGGGAGTTGGCCGGTCTGGCCGCGCCGCCGCTCAGCCGTCATCTGGTCTTCGCGGGCAACCCGGGTACCGGCAAGACGACGGTGGCCCGGCTCTACGGCCGCATCCTGGCGGCGGTGGGGCTGCTGGAGCGCGGCCATCTGGTGGAGGCGGACCGCTCCTCGCTGGTGGGTGAGTACGTCGGTCACACCGGTCCCAAGACCCAGCGGGTGTTCCAGGAGGCGCTGGGCGGGGTGCTCTTCATCGACGAGGCGTACTCGCTGGCCCCGCAGGGCGGCGGCTCGGGCAACGACTTCGCCTCGGAGGCGATCGCGACCCTGGTGAAGCTGATGGAGGACCACCGGGACTCGGTGGTGGTGATCGTGGCGGGTTATCCGAACGAGATGGAGCACTTCATCGACTCCAACCCCGGTCTGGCCTCCCGGTTCAACCGGACGCTGCTCTTCGAGGACTACAGCACCCCGGAGCTGGTCCGGATCGTGGAGCAGCACGCCTCGGCGCACCAGTACGACCTGACCGACGGCGCCCGGACGGTGTTGCACACCTACTTCGACCACATTCCGCGCGACGGCCGGTTCGGCAACGGCCGGTCGGCGCGGCAGACGTTCCAGGCGATGACGGAGCGGCAGGCGTACCGGGTGGCCGAGATCGAACTGCCCACGGACGAGGACCTGATGACGCTCTGTGAGCTGGACCTGCCGGAGCTGGAGGGCGCCGCCGAGCCGCCGGCCGCCCTGGCCGGGCCCGTCACGGCCGGTGGCGGGGAGGTCCCGGCCCCGGCCCCGGCCGCGGGCTGAGCCACCGGGCGCCCGGCCCGGGGGCGTACGTGCGTACGACTCCGGGCGGGCCGGCACCCGATCGCGTACGGGCCCGGGGCGTGCCGGCGGGCCGCGTGGTGCGGATGGGTCCGGGCGGGCCGGTCCGCTCGTGTGCGCACCCGCTCGGGTACGGATCGGGCGCGTACCGGGGCCCGTGGTGCGGGCGGGGCCGGGGGCCCTGGGGCGCGCTCCGGCGGGCCGGGCCCGGCGGGGTCGTCCGCCCGGGCCCGGCGGGGGCGGATCAGCCCAGGCGCCACTTCTGGTTGGAGGTGCCCGCGCAGGTCCAGAGGATGAGCTTGGCCCCGTCGGCGGTCGACTGCCCCTTGACGTCCACGCACTTGTCGGCCTGCGGGTTGACCAGGTCGCCCGCGCCGCTCAGCACGAACTGCTGGGCCGGGTTGCCGCTGCACCGGGCGAGCTGGATGGCGGCGCCGTTGTCCTTGGAGCCCCAGGCGACGTCCATGCACAGCCCCATGGCGCGTACCGTGCCGTCCTTGCGGAAGTCCCAGCGCTGTGGGGCGCCGCCGTGGCAGTTGGCGATCTGGAGCTGGCGGCCGTCCTCGGCCTTGCCCCAGGGGATGTCGACACAACGGCCCGACCCGGCGCCGATGATGGTGGAGCCGGTGACCGGGGCGGGGGCCGGCTTGGCCTTCTGCGGGGTCTTCTTCGGCGCTTCCTGGCGCGGCTCCTGGCGCGGCTTCTCGGGCGCCGGGGCCTGGGCCGGCTTCTTGGCGCCGCCGTTCCTGGCGGGCTCCGGGACGCCGCCGCCGGTGGCGGGCTCGGACGCCGGGGCGGCGGGCGCCGCCCCGGCCGGCGCGGGCGCGCCGCCCGCGTCCCCGGGCACGACGGCCGGGGCGCCCGGCGCGGCGGCGGAGGGCCCGGTCACGGCGCCGGGGGCGGCCTTCGGGCCGCCGGCGGCCGCGGTCCGGCCCGGCAGCGCGGAGGGCTCGGCGGCCACGGCCCGGGCCGCCGGCTCCCCCGGGACGAAGGTGACCCGGGCGGCCAGCGGTACGGCGAGGGCGACCGCGGCGGTCAGCGCCGCCGTGCCGCCCACCGCGGCCCAGACCCGCTTCTCGGGGAAGAGCAGCCGGCGGGGGGCGGCGGGACGGCGGGCGAAGGCATCGGCGAAGCGCGGTCCTTCACCGTCCCGGCCGGGCGGTCGGGGCGAGGGGTTCGGCTGGGCGCTGCCCTGGGACGGCACGTGTGGTCTCCCGTCGGCTGGTCGGCCCGCGGCGGCCGCGGGCGGAAACGTCGTCGGGCGCGCGCCGGGAGAGGCCGGAACGGCCGGGCCCGCGCACGCCATGAGTGACGCGGTGTCACCGGGGCGCCGGGCCGTACGGTTCACCGCCTCGTCCCGCCAGTCTAGTCCCGGACCGGCCGCCCGCCGAAGGGGGTGACCGGGTACCCCGCCGCTCCCCCGCCGCGTCAGGGCTCACCAGGGCCCCGGGCTCCCGGCCGCACCCGGCGCCGGGTGCGGCCGGGCCGCCTGACGCCGGGTCCGTCCGGCCCGGTGCCCAAAACTCCCCGCGGGTCTCAGGCCGGTGAGCCGGCGGCGGTCAGGAACCCGCGGACGTACCCGGCCACGGTGTCCAGATGGCTTTCGAGCAGGAAGTGGCCGCCGCCGGGAACCAGACGGATCTCCGCGTCCGGCAGGTCCCTGGCGAAGGCACGCGCTCCGTCCGGACCGAAGATCTCGTCGCCCGCGCCCCAGACCGCGAGAAGGGGGACCTGGCGTTCCCGGAAGTAGGCGTGCACCCGGGGGTAGAGAAGCCGATTGCCGGCGTAGTCGCGGAACAGGGCGAGCTGCGCGAGGTCGTTGCCCGGCCGACTCACCTCGCGGTGATCGGTGGCCCAGGTGTCGGGGTCGACCAGCTCGGGCCGGTCCACCCCGTGCAGGTACTGCCAGCGGATGGCGTCGAGCGAGAGCGCGGCGCGGACGGCGGGTTCGGTCCGGGGGCCCGGATCCTCGGCGTACGCCCACACGGGCTGCCAGAACTCCGGTACGAAGCCGTCCTCGTAGGCGTTGCCGTTCTGCGTGATCACCGCGGTGACCGCGTCCGGGGCGCGCAGCGCCAGCCGCCAGCCGACGGGGGCGCCGTAGTCCTGTACGTAGACGGCGTACCGGGTGACGCCGAGCTGGGCCAGCAGGGCCTCGGTGACATCGGCCAGCGAGTCGAAGGTGTAGTCGAACGCGTCCGCGGGCGGGGCGTCGGAGTTGCCGAAGCCGAGGTGGTCGGGGGCGATGACGCGGAAGCGATCGGCCAGCGCCGGAATGAGATGGCGGAACATGCGCGAACTGGTGGGGAATCCGTGCAGGAGGACGAGCACGGGCGCCTCGCGGGCACCGGCCTCACGGTAGAAGACGCGATGCTCCCCCACGGTCGCGTACTGGTGGCGGATCTCGACCATGACTAACCCCTCAAAGCCGTTTTGATGGTTACCTCTGGTCGTTCAGTAGACCCGTCATCGAGTAACCTGTCAATCGACTTGATGGGGTTAGCCGGGGAGGAGGTGGGAGGTGGGAGCCGTGCTGGACGACGAGGCCCTGATGCGGGCGCTGAACAGCACCCCCGTCACGGACGGCCGGGCCCGGGATCTGTGGCGCGACGACCGCGTGGTGGACGGCTGGGCGCGGGAGCACAGCGGCTCAGGCACCGGCGGTGACGAGGAGCGCCGGTGGCTGCGCGCCGCCCGGGACGCGCTCCAGGCGGCGGAGACGGGCACAGCGGTGGAAACGGGCGCTGCGGCGGAGCCCCGGCTGCGGGAGGTCCTCGCGGGCGTGCGCAAGGTCCCGCGGCCCGGCGCCGCGGGCCTCACCTGGCACCTGGAGGTGGAGCCGGAGCGCCGGCTCGCCGTGGAACTCGTCCTCGCGTGGGCGGACGTCAAGGAGCGCATGCCCGGCCGGCTGCGGCCGTGCGCGAACCCCGAGTGCCGGCTCTTCCTGCTGGACCGCAGCCGCGCCAACACCGCGCGGTGGTGCTCCATGAAGACCTGCGGGAACCGGCTGAAGGCCCGCCGGCACCAGGCTCGGACACGGGAGACCCCCTGATCCGAGCCGAGCACCGGCGGGCGGGCGGCCGCCGGACGCGGTTCAGCCGGCGGGGCGAGCGTCCCGCGCGTCCCGGAGAGCGGGTTGTACGTCCTCTCCCAGCACGAGGTGCGCCGCCCTGCCGGGCAGGGCGGGCAACTCCGCCCAGTGGGTGACGACTTCGTCACTGTCGAGGTCGTAGGCGTATCCGTCGGAGTCGACGAAGCAGTTCCGCTGCTCCGTCCCGTCCGCGGCGAAGTGCAGGGTGGCGAAGACCATCGGCCTCACCAGCCAGAACTCCTCGCCCACTCCCGTCTCCAACTCGGCGGCGCTCTCGGGCGGGTAGCGGCCCGTGGTCGCCACCGCCACCGGCGTACCGCCGCGCCGCGGCAGCCTCTCGCGTGCGTCGACCCAGGTCACCGTGGTGTCCAGTCGCGTCATTCCCGCCCTCTCTCCTCGGTTCGGCCCCTGTCCGGTCCTACCCCGTACCGACGCGTGGCAGCAAGGGCCCCGGCCCTGAGAAGGACCGGCCCGGGGCCCACCGGGGTCGCCCGCGCCGCCGAGCCGGCGCACCGACTCGGCGGGGCACCGCACTCCGGCGCCGGCGTCCCGGCGGAACGGGCCCGTCCGCCGGACGCGGTCCCTAGGCTTCGGTCATGACGAGCCGTAACCGGATCTCCGCCCTGGTGTTCCTGCCCGTGACCATTCTCGCGACCGCCGCGGCACTGCGCGGCACGCTCCTCTTCGAGGAGGTCAGGATCACGCCCCGGATGTATCCCCGGGTCCCGCCACCGGACGGCCCGGACCTGACCGAGCGGGAGAAGGAGTACCTGGACTGGCTGGACTCCTACGTCTCCTGGCTGGTCCGGGTCGCCAGATCGCACCAGAGGTGCTACACGGCGCTGATGTGCGCGTCGGGGTTCTCCTCGCTCGCGGTCAGCTTCGTCCTGGTCGTCCGGGCACCGATCTGGGCGCCCGCCCTCCTGACCTTCCTCGCAGGCGCCGGCCAGCTCCTTCTCGCCAACATGCGGAACCAGAAGCTCTCCCTGACGATCCACGAACAGTCCGTGCGGCTGCAGAGGTTACGGAGGGATTTCGCCTTCGCGGAACCGGCGCGGGACGACCGAGCGGCCCGAAAACGGTTCACGGAATTCCGCGAGGCCGTGGAAAGGATCAAGGAGGACTACGGGACCCGGGCGTTCGGGATAAGAGGCCAGGAACCGATTCAGCCGCCGCTGCCGACGGCCACCGGCTGAGACCACCGGCCGAGCGGGCGCCGGACGGCCCGTCCGGCCGCTGTGGACCCGCTGTCCACCGGTGTACGGCCGCCGCGCCTGCGGGCGCCGGAGCGGGGCGTGCGTCCTGTGCGCTGCCCGCCCCGCCGCCTCTCCGGAGAGGTTTAATGGCGCTGAGGTACGTCGCAGGCCGACAGCGGCATCGCCGGGCGCCGCCGCGCACCGCGCGGGCCGGTGCCCCCGTTCCCGTCCCGGGCCCCGGTCCCGGCCAGGGGTGAGCCGTTCGCCGCCCTGCTCGCCGCTCGCCGACCGACTGGGGAGACACCGATGAAGATGCTGATCAATGTGGCGGAGACAGTGGTGGCGGACGCCCTGCGGGGCATCGCCGCCGCGCATCCGGAGCTCACCGTGGACGTGGAGCGGCGGGTGGTGCTGCGGCGGGACGCGCCGGTGGCCGGGAAGGTGGCGCTGGTCTCGGGGGGCGGGTCGGGGCACGAGCCGCTGCACGCCGGATTCGTGGGACCCGGGATGCTGACGGCGGCGTGTCCGGGCGAGGTGTTCACCAGCCCGGTGCCCGACCAGCTGGTGCGCGCGGCGGCAGCGGTGGACAGCGGCGCGGGGGTGCTGTTCGTCGTCAAGAACTACACGGGTGACGTGCTGAACTTCGGACTCGCCGCCGAGCTGGCCGAGGACGAGGGCATACAGGTGGCCCGGGTGCTGGTGGACGACGACGTGGCGGTGGCGGCCGGTCCGGACACGGCCGGCCGGCGCGGCACCGGGGCGACCCTGTTCGTGGAGAAGATCGCGGGTGCCGCCGCCGAGGAGGGCGCCCCGCTGGAGCGGGTGGAGGCGATCGCCCGGCGGGTGAACGCCCGGTCGCGGAGCTTCGGGGTCGCGCTCACCGCGGTCGCCACCCCGGCCAGGGGCGGCCCGACCTTCGACCTGCCGCCGGGCGAGCTGGAGCTGGGCATCGGCATCCACGGCGAGCCGGGCGTGGAGCGGCGCGCCATGATGACCGCGCGGGAGATCGCGGACCACGCGGTGGACGCCGTCCTCACCGACCTGGACCCGGACGGCCCGGTGCTCGCGCTGGTCAACGGCATGGGCGGGACGCCGCTGCTGGAGCTCTACGGCTTCGCCGCCGAGGTCCACCGGGTGCTGGCCGAGCGCGGGGTGCCGGTGGCCCGCTCGCTGGTGGGCAACTATGTGACCTCGCTGGACATGGCGGGCGCCTCGGTCACGCTCTGCGCGGCCGACGAGGAGCTGGTGCGGCTCTGGGACGCGCCGGTCGCCACCCCCGCGCTGCGGTGGGGCCGGTGAGCGGAGTGCTGGACGCGGACTTCTTCACGCGCTGGCTGCGGAACGCGGCGGCGGACGTGGACGAGCGGGCCGACCGGCTGACCGAGCTGGACGCGGCGATCGGGGACGCCGACCACGGCGCCAATCTGCGGCGCGGGTTCGCCGCCGTGGTGGCCGCGCTGGAGGAGGAGCGGCCGGCGACCCCGGGGGCGGTGCTGACGCTCGCCGGGCGGCGCCTGGTCTCCTCGGTGGGCGGAGCGTCCGGGCCGCTGTACGGGACGCTGCTGCGGCGCGCGGGCAAGGCGCTGGGCGACGGGGCCGGGGTGACCCCCGGTGCGCTGGCCGAGGCGCTCCGGGCGGGGCTCGCGTCGGTGGAGCGGCTCGGCGGGGCGACGGCCGGCGACAAGACGATGCTGGACGCGCTGGAGCCGGCCGTGGCGGCACTGGACACCTCGTTCGCGGCGGCGCGGGAGGCGGCCGAGGCGGGCGCGGCCGCGACCACCGGGCTGCGCGCCCGCCGGGGCCGGGCCAGCTATCTGGGCGAGCGGAGCGTGGGCCACCAGGACCCGGGCGCCACCTCGGCCGCCCTGCTGATCGCCGCGCTCGCCCGGACGGCGGAGGAGTCCGGGGAGGCCGGCGGGGGTGGTGGGGTGGTTGTGCCCGGTGAGGTCGGTGGCACGGATGGGACTGGTGAGACGGGACGGCCGAGGGGGGCGGAGGCGCCCGGGGGCACACCCGGCCCGGAGGGAGAGCGGGCGGGCGGTCCGGAAGGCCGGCGGGCGGGCGGTCCGGTGGGCGTGGTGCTGGTGTCGCACAGCGCGGCGGTGGCGAGCGCCGTGGCCGAGCTGGCCCGGGGGCTGGCCGGCGGGGGCGCGGCGGCTCCGGTGGCCCCGGCCGGCGGCGCCCCGGACGGCGGGCTCGGCACCAGCGCGGAGCTGATCGCCGGGGCGGCGGCCTCGGTGGACGCGGGGGCGGGGGTGGCCGTCCTGGCGGACCTGGGGAGCGCGGTGCTCACGGTGAAGACCCTGCTGGCCGACGGCGGACTGCCGGGTACGGCCCGGCTGGTGGACGCGCCGTTCCTGGAGGGCGCGGTGGCGGCGGTCGTCACCGCCTCGGCCGGCGGCGACCTGGACGCGGTGGCGGCCGCGGCCTCGGAGGCGTACGGCTACCGGAAGGGCTGAGGCCGCCACCGGGAGGAGCATCCGCCGGACCCGCCCGGTGCCGCCGGACCCGGGGCCCGTGCCGCCGGACCCGCCCGGTGCCGATGGATCCGCCCGGCGCGGAGCCTGCCGAGGGGCCGGCACCAGGGGTCTGCCGAGGGCCCGGAAGCGGCGCTCCCCGGTGCCGGGCCCCGCGCCTGGCGCCCGGCACCGGGGGCCCGGGCCTCGGCACCGGGGCCGCGCCGTGCCGGCCGCCCGGGAGGTGCCCCACCACGGAAGCGTCTCCTCGGCACCCGGGGACGGCGGAGGAGGCGCTCCGTACAGGTGTACGCGGGTTGTGATCGGGCAGGTCATCCCACTAATGTCACAGGGCCTTGGTGTACGGGAAACCGGTGGAGAACCGGTGCGGCCCTCGCCACTGTGATCGGGAAGTCCGGCTCCATCCTCCGGGAGGCCACTGGACGGCTCGCGGGAGACCGCGGCGTCCGGGAAGGCGGCGCCGCGGCGGCATGACCCGTCAGCCAGGAGACCGGCCAGGGCGCGTTGTCCATCCACGAGGTGCTGGAGAGGGTCTCCCGATCATGCATATCGCCGAGGGGTATCTGCCCCCTGTGCACGCGGCCGCCTGGAGCGTCGCCGCCGCGCCGTTCGTCATCCACGGTGTGCGGGCCCTGAACCGGGAGGTCAAGGCCCACCCCGAGTCCACCCTGCTGCTGGGCGCGTCCGGCGCCTTCACGTTCGTCCTCTCGGCGCTGAAGATCCCGTCGGTGACGGGCAGTTGCTCGCACCCGACCGGCACCGGGCTGGGCGCGATACTCTTCCGGCCGCCGATCATGACGGTGCTCGGCACCATCACCCTGCTCTTCCAGGCGCTGCTGCTGGCGCACGGCGGGCTGACCACGCTCGGCGCCAACGCCTTCTCGATGGCGATCGTCGGCCCCTGGGCGGGATACGGGGTCTACCGGCTGCTGCGGCGGTCCGGCGTCCCGCTGATGGTGAGCGTCTTCTTCGGCGCGTTCGTCGCCGACCTCTCCACCTACTGCGTGACCAGTGTGCAGCTGGCGCTGGCCTTCCCCGACCCGAGCAGCGGCTTCCTGGGCGCGCTCGCCAAGTTCGGCGGCATCTTCGCGGTGACCCAGATCCCGCTGGCGGTGAGCGAGGGCCTGCTCACCGTGCTGGTGATGCGGCTGCTGATCCAGTCCAGCAAGGGCGAGCTGACCCGGCTCGGGGTGCTGCTGTCCGGCGGCCGGGGCGCGAAGGACGCCACGGGCACCGAGGGCACCACGGCCGCCACGGGCGCGGCCGGCGAGCAGGACGGGACCAAGGAGGCCGTGGCGCGATGAGCCGTAACGCCAAGATCAACACCTTGCTGCTGCTGGTCGTCGCCGCGCTGGCGGTGCTGCCGCTGGCCCTCGGGCTGGGCGACCACAAGGAGGAGCCGTTCGCCGGGGCCGACGCCCAGGCCGAGACGGCGATCACCGAGCTGAAGCCGGACTACAAGCCCTGGTTCAGCCCGCTCTACGAGCCCCCGTCCGGCGAGGTGGAGTCGGCGCTCTTCGCGCTCCAGGCGGCGCTGGGCGCGGGTGTGCTCGCCTACTACTTCGGGCTGCGCAGGGGCCGCCGCCAGGGCGAGTCCCGCGCCCTGGCCGGCGCCGCGGGGAACGGCTCCCCGGCGGATGACACCCAGGCGTCCGGGGACTCCCCCGCCGACGCCGCCCCGGCGCCCGGGTCCGTGCTCCGGGACGACGCGCCCGGCAGGGACGCCGGCGACACCGCCGGGCGGGTCTCCGGGCCGGCCGGCGACCGGACCGGCGCGTAGCCCCGGATGCTGCCGATCGACGCGGCGGCGCACAGCAGTCGCTGGCGCCGCCGTCATCCGTGTGAGAAGGCCGTCCTGGGCCTCGGTCTCACCCTCTGCGCCGTCTCTCTGCCCGCCTGGCCGGGCGCCCCGCTGGTCGCCGCCGCCACCCTGGCGGTGCTGCTGGGTCCGGCCGGGGTGGCGCCGCGCGGGCTGTGGCGGGCGTTCCGGATCCCGCTCGGCTTCTGTGTGACCGGGGCGGTGCCGCTGCTCTTCCAGGTCGGCGGGGCGGGTGGCTTCGTGAGCCTGGCGCCGGACGGCCCGGTGCACGCCGGGCAGTTGCTGCTGCGCACCTCGGCCGCCTCGCTGGGGGTGCTGCTGTTCGCGTTCACCACGCCGGTCTCCGATGTGCTGCCCCGGCTGGTGCGGGCCGGGGTGCCGGCGCCGGTGGTGGACGTGGCGCTGGTGATGTACCGGATCGGTTTCCTGCTGCTGGACACGGTGGCCCGGGTGCGGCAGGCGCAGGCCGCGCGGCTCGGGCTGGCCGGCCGGGCGGCCACCTGGCGGTCGCTGGCCGGGCTCGCGGCCACCTCCTTCGTCCGCGCCTTCGACCGGGCGGCCCGGCTCCAGTCGGGGCTGGCCGGGCGCGGTTACGACGGGACGCTCCGGGTGCTGGTGCCGCGCGCCGAGATCTCCCGGCCGTTCCTGGCCGCGACGGGCGCGCTGCTCGCGGGGCTGGTCGCCCTCACTCTCGTACTCGAAAGGTTTCTGTCATGAACGCCGGACGCTCCCCCGCCCCCGTCCCGCGCCCCGCCGGTGTGGTGGAGCTGATCGGGGCGGGTTACGCGTACGAGGACGGGCCGGCGGTGCTGTCGGACGTGGACTTCGCCGTGCCGGAGGGCCGGTCGCTGGCGCTGCTGGGCCGCAACGGCAGCGGCAAGACGACCCTGCTGCGGCTGCTGAGCGGTGGGCTGCGGCCGGTGAGCGGGCGGCTGCGGCTGGACGGCGCGGACGTGTCGTACGACCGGGCCGGGCTCACCCGGCTGCGCACCACGGTGCAGCTGGTGGTGCAGGACCCGGACGACCAGCTGTTCGCCGCCTCGGTGGGGCAGGACGTGTCCTTCGGGCCGATGAACCTGGGGCTGCCGGAGGCGGAGGTCCGCGAGCGGGTGGCGGAGTCGCTGGCGGCGCTGGACATCACGGCGCTGGAGGACCGGCCGACCCATCTGCTCTCGTACGGGCAGCGGAAGCGGGCGGCCATCGCGGGCGCGGTGGCGATGCGGCCCCGGGTGCTGATCCTGGACGAGCCGACCGCCGGGCTCGACCCGCACGGCCAGGAACGGCTGCTGGAGGTGCTGGACCGGCTGCGCTCGTCCGGTACGACGGTGGTGATGGCCACCCATGACGTGGACCTGGCGCTGCGCTGGGCCGACCGGGCGGCGGTGCTCGCCCCGGGCGGTCCGCGCACCGGCCCGGTGGCGGAGCTGCTGGACGACGACGCGCTGCTCGACGCGGCCCGGCTGCGCCGCCCCTGGGGCATCGCGGTGGGCCGGGTGCTGCGGGAGCGGGGACTGCTGGCGGACGGCGAGCCGGGGCCCCGGACGCCCGAGGAGCTGGCCGCCTGGGCACCGGCGGCTCGGGAGGGCTGAGGAAGAGGAGGGGGGTCCGGGAGAGCGGCTCCGGGCGCGGGTAGCGCGGATCACGCGGAACCGCTTATGCAACTTGTTGCACAAGCGGCGGCCGGTCGTCCACACTGGCCGGAGAAGACCGCCCGAGGAGCCGCCATGACCCCGTACCCGCATCTGCTGAGCCCGCTGGACCTCGGCTTCACCACCCTGCCCAACCGGGTGCTGATGGGCTCCATGCACGTGGGCCTGGAGGAGGCCCGCGACGGCTTCGCCCGGATGGCCGCCTTCTACGCCGAGCGCGCCCGGGGCGGGGCGGGACTGATCGTCACCGGCGGCATCGCGCCCAACGCGGCGGGACGGCCGTACGAGGGCGGGGCCATGCTCACCACCCCCGAGGAGGCGGCGCGCCACCGGGAGGTGACCGGCGCGGTGCACGCGGCGGGCGGCCGGATCGCCATGCAGATCCTGCACTTCGGGCGGTACGCGTACCACCGCGACCTGGTGGCGCCCAGCGCGCTCCAGGCGCCGATCAGCCCCTTCGTGCCGCACGCCCTGACCGACGCCGAGGTCGAACGGACCGTCGAGGACTATGTCCGGGCCGCCGAGCTGGCGCGCTCCGCCGGGTACGACGGGGTCGAGATCATGGGCTCCGAGGGTTATCTGATCAATGAGTTCATCGCCGCCGGCACCAACCACCGCGAGGACCGCTGGGGCGGTTCGTACGAGAACCGGACCCGGTTCCCGCTGGAGATCGTCCGGCGCACCCGGGAGCGGCTCGGCCCCGACTTCATCCTGATCTACCGGCTCTCCATGCTGGACCTGGTGCCGGGCGGCTCCTCGCTGGCGGAGGTGGTGGCGCTCGCCAGGGAGATCGAGGCGGCGGGCGCGACCCTGATCAACACCGGGATCGGCTGGCACGAGGCCCGTATCCCCACCATCGCCACCTCGGTGCCGCGCGGTGCCTACAGCTGGGTGACCCGGAAGCTGATGGGCGCGGTCACGGTGCCGCTGATCACCAGCAACCGGATCAACACCCCCGAGGTGGCCGAGCGGCTGCTCGCCGAGGGGCGGGCCGACATGGTGTCGATGGCCCGGCCGTTCCTCGCCGACCCGGAGTTCGTCGCCAAGGCGGCGGCCGGGCGGCCCGAGACCATCAACACCTGCATCGGCTGCAATCAGGCGTGCCTGGACCACACCTTCAGCGGGAAGATCACCTCCTGCCTGGTCAATCCGCGCGCCTGCCACGAGACCGAGCTGGTCCTCTCCCCCACCCGTACCGCCAGGCGGATCGCGGTCGTCGGCGCCGGTCCGGCCGGGCTCGCCTGTGCCGTCTCCGCCGCCGGACGGGGCCACCGGGTCACCCTCTTCGAGGCGGCGGACCGGATCGGCGGCCAGCTGAACGTCGCCCGCCGGGTGCCCGGCAAGGAGGAGTTCGACGAGACCCTGCGCTACTTCGGGACGCAGCTGGAGCTGCGGGGCGTGGAGGTCCGGCTGAACACCACCGCCACGGCGGAGCTGCTCGCCGGGTACGACGAGGTGGTGGTGGCCACCGGGGTCACCCCGCGCACCCCGGCCATCGAGGGGGTGGACCACCCGAGCGTGGTCGGCTATCTGGACGTGCTCCGCGACGGGGCGCCGGTGGGCGAGCGGGTGGCGATCGTCGGGGCGGGCGGCATCGGGTTCGACGTGGCGGAGTTCCTCACCGACGGCGGCGAGGGCGCGAGCCGGGACCCGGAGACGTACTTCCGGCAGTGGGGCGTCGACACCGGGTACGCGGGGCGCGGCGGGCTGCGCGCCCCCGAGCGGCCCGCTCCGCCGCGCGCGGTGCATCTGCTCCAGCGCAAGACCTCCAAGGTGGGCGCCGGGCTCGGCAAGACCACCGGCTGGATCCACCGCACCGAGCTGAAGCACCGGGGCGTCACCATGGTGGCGGGCGCGGTCTACGAGCGGATCGACGACGAGGGGCTGCACCTCACCGTGGACGGCGAGGCCCGGGTGCTGCCGGTGGACACGGTGGTGCTCTGCGCGGGCCAGGACCCCCGCCGGGAGCTGTACGACGAGCTGACCGCGGCCGGCGTCCCGGCGCACCTCATCGGCGGCGCCGACGTGGCGGCGGAGCTGGACGCCAAGCGCGCCATCGACCAGGGCACCCGGCTGGCAGCGACGTTCTGACCCGGACCTCCGGCCCGTTACTCCGAACCGATTCCCCGGGCCGGGGTGGCGGCCCGCTCCGGATCGGGCGGGGCCGGCGGCCCCGGTTCAGCCGACCTCGGCGGTGACCACGGTGGGCGTCCGGTCATCGGCCTCCGCGAGGAGCGTCCCGCCGGGCGCCCGGACGGCGGCGCCGCCACAGCCGGTCCAGGGGCCGGCCGGGCCCACGTGATCGGCGAGCACCACATCCATCCCGGTGTCCCGGGCGATCGCCGGACAGACCGTGGCCCGCTCCTCGACGCCGCCGCCCGTCCCGTACAGCGACCCGGCCAGACGCACCCGGCAGCCGTCGGCGGCACCCCGGGCGGTCAGCTCCGGGAAGTGGTGGTCGTAGCGGACGGCCAGCGCGAACCGGATCCCGTCGAGGGCGAACCGGCCGTCCCGGTCGCCCGGCTCGAGCAGTTGGTGCTCGGACTCGTACAGGCGCTGCTTCCGGTAGGTGGTGAGCAGTTCCCCGTCCGCCCCGTAGACCGGCGTGCCGACGGCGGGCGGGGCCCCGTCGCCGGTCAGGGCGCAGTTGACGGCGGTGGCGATCCCGGCGGAGCGCAGCCCGTCCAGGCGCGGGTCGTCGGCGGTGAGCCAGAGGCCGGGGTCGGCGGCGAGGGCGTCCGGTTCCTAGCCGGTCGGGGCGAGTTCGGGGTGCACCAGCAGCTCCGCCCCCTGGTCCAGCACCTGCCGCGCCAGGCCGGTCATCCGGCGCGGATTGGCGGGCACATCGGCCGGGGCACAGGTGAGCCGGGCCGCGGCGATCCTCATGGCGGTGATCATGACAGAGCGCCGCCCGGCCGCACCGGCCGGGGTTCCGGGACCGGAGCCCCGGGAGACCGGTCCCCAGGATCCCCGGGATCCCTAGGATGCGGTCATGTCACTGCCGCACGCCATCCTCACCGCTCTGCTGGAGAAGCCGTCCTCCGGACTGGAGCTCACCCGGCGCTTCGACCGGTCGATCGGCTACTTCTGGTCGGCCACCCACCAGCAGATCTACCGGGAGCTGGGCAAGCTCGAACAGGCGGGGCGGATCAGGTCATTGCCTTCGGCGGCGCCCGCGCGGGGCCAGAAGAAGGAGTACGAGGTACTGGCCGCCGGCCGGGCCGAACTCTCCGACTGGGTGCGCAGGAGCGAGGAGCCGAAGCCGACCCGGGACGCCCTGCTGCTGCGGCTGCGGGCGGCGGCGGTCGTCGGCACCGAGGGGTTCGCGGACGAGCTGCGCCGCCATCTGTCCCTCCATCGGGCCCAGTTGGACGAGTACCTGGCCATGGAGGAGCGCCAGTTCCCGCCGGAGCGGGACACCGAGGCCGACCGGCTGCGGCATCTGGTGCTGCGCGGCGGGATCGAGCTGGAGCGGTTCTGGACCGGCTGGCTGACGGAGGCCCTGGCGGAGTTCGAGCGGCTGGGCCCGGGCTGAGACCCCGGCGAGGGGCGGCGAGACGCCGGAGGCGCATTGCACATGGGAACCATTTTCATATAGCGTGGCCGTCCCGTGCGGGGCGGCGGCCACCGCCGCCCCGCGCCCCCGACGAGGAAAGGTCGCCCCTCCCATGGCCGTGCCCAAGCGGAAGATGTCCCGCTCCCACACCCGCCACCGCCGTGCCCAGTGGAAGGCGAGCACCCCGCAGCTGGTGCCGGTCACCATCGACGGCACCGTCCACCGGGTGCCGCAGCGGCTGGTGAAGGCGTACGAGCGCGGGCTGATCCAGCCGGACGGATGAGCCCTGTCCCGGCCCCCGCCGGGACAGGGGACACCGGTCGGTCCGCGCCGGCGTTCGCCTTCAGCGCCGGCGGTGCACCGCGAAGACGTCGTAGGCGCCGTTGGTGTCCCCGGTGACCAGATTGTCGGCGTCCGAGTCGAAGACCACCGTGCGGGCGCGGGCGTCCAGCGCGACGGAGCCGGTGTACCCGGTGAAAGGGCCGTCCACGGTCCTGGTCAGGAGCTCCACCGCACCCGTGCGCAGATCACGGGCGAACAGATCGTAGGTGTTGTTGGTGTCGCCCGGCACCAGGTTGTGCGCGGCGGACTCGAAGACCACGGTGCGCCCGTCGGCGGAGAGCTGGGCGCTGTAGCTGGCACCGCCCTCGGTCTGAGCGCCGCCGGGGGCGAGGTTGATCCGGGTGGTGGTTCCCCGGCGCAGATCGCGGAGGAAGACATCGCTCTTGCCATTGGTGTCACCCGGCACCAGGTCGGTGTAGGTGGAGGCGTAGACCGCGTAACGGCCGTCCGCGCTGAGGAAGGGCCCGGTGGCCCCCGCGCTCGTGCCGTCCCGGGACACACTGGCGGCGACGGTCCGGCCGGTGCGCAGGTCATGCACGAACATCGGGTAGAAGCGCGGCTTGCGCGCCTCCCCGGGCTTCTCCGGGCCGGGCTCCTCCGGTACCGGGGCCGCCAGGTCCGTGCGGGAGGTGAAGCCGACCCGGCCGCCGTCGGCGCTGATCGTCGGTGAGGCGGCGGCCCGGGCGGCCTGGGTGCCGTCGCTGTAGACGTTCACCCGCCGGGTCGTGCCGCGCCGGAGGTCACGCACGAAGATGTCGGCCACCTTGTTGGTGTCGCCCGGCACCAGGTCGGAACGGGCCGACTGGAACGCGACGAACCGTCCGTTCGCACTGATGACGGCCTGGCCGGAGCCCGCCGCGGTGGGGTTCTCCGGCAGCAGCGGCCGGGTCCGGCCGGTGCGGCGGTCGTGGACCAGCAGCTCGTCGCGCGGCTCTCCGGTGTCGGGGTCCCGGCGGTACACCTCCACGACCAGTGTCCGCCCGTCCGCGCTCACCGACGCGGCGACCGGGTCCACCCCCGGCCGGCCGAGCTCGATCCGCTCGATCCGCCCGGTCACCAGGGAGCGGACGAAGATGTCGGTGGCGCCGTCGGTGTCCCCCGGGACCAGATTGTCGGCGTCGGACAAGAAGGTGACCGACCGGCCGCCGGGGCCGACCGCGACGGTGTACGACGGCCCGTTCCCCTGGACCCCGCCCGCGCCGAGGCTGACCCGCTCCGTCGTCGGCGCGGGCCGCCCCGCCGCCGGTACGGCCCAATCCGTGCCGCCGTCCGCCGGCCGGGCCGCGGCCGTACCCGGGGCGAGAACCGCCGCGGTCAGACAGGCGCCGGCCAGGACGGCGAGCGCCGTGCGGGTTCTGCGAGTGGTCGCCGTGGTGTGTCGCATACGGTCCCCCTTGCTCTGCCGCGTGGCGCGCGCACGCGCCCCGCGCACACCGGCCCGGACGGCCGGTGCCCCGGACCGGAGCCAAGCCGCGCTCGGCCGGGCGGTCAACCGGTTGCGCGGACAACCGGCCATCGCCCCGGACGAGGGGGACGGACCGTCGCGCCCCGCGCCCGCGTCGGCCGGGGGACCCGACGACGATTCAGCGCCCCGTAGCACGTCCGGCCCTGTGCACGCGGAGGCGGCCGGACCCGGCGTGCCGCGCGGTGCGGGGCACACCGGTTCCGGGCCGCCCCGGGCTACGGGGCCATCTCGTACGTGCCGGAGAGCGCCTCGACGCGCTCCCAGACCCGCGCGGACCGGGCCTCGTCGACCACCGGGCGGCGCACCGCGGCGAGCGCCCAGCGCTGCTGCTCCTGCGTGGCGGAGTCCTTGCCGTGCAGTTCGACGGCGTGGCCGGAGAAGTCGCGGACGAGGACCGCGAACAGTTCGTCGAGCACCGACTCGTCCAGTCCGGTCAGGTGGGCCTGCTCCAGGATCAGCTGGGCGTGCACGACGAGCGCGAAGAGCTGGCCGACCGACAGCAGGAAGTCGAGGTCGCGGCTCTGCGTCTCGTCGGGGGCCATGGTGGTGACGAACTCGCACAGCGCGTCGGCCTGCTCGCGGAAGCGGGCGACGTTCGGCACGGCGGCGTACGCGTCGAAGGCGGGCCGCCAGTCGTGGAAGCGCACCGAGCCGAGGCCGCGGGCGGGACCCTGGCGGAAGAGGAAGTCGTCGTCGGCCGCGTCGAGGCGGGTCGGCACCGGGGGGTGGCCGACCGGGTCCAGCAGGTGGTTGCGCAGGAATTTCAGGATCAGCGCCAGGTTGACGTGAACCGTGCCCTCCAGCTTGGGCAGTCCGCGGATCTCGACGGCGGCCTGGGCGAAGTAGTTGTCCTTCTCGAAGCCCTTGGCCGCGATCACGTCCCACATGAGGTCGATGACCCTCTCGCCCTCGGTGGTGACCTTCATCTTGGTCATCGGGTTGAAGAGCAGATAGCGGCGGTCGTCCGGGCCCGCCGTGCGGAAGTAGTCGACGGCGCGGTCGCTGAACAGCTTCATGCCGACCAGCCGGACGTACGCGTCGGTGAGTTCCCGGCGTACGTGCGGGAAGGCGGTGACGGGCCGGCCGTACAGGATCCGGTTGTGCGCGTGCGTGACGGCCTCGTACATCGCGTGCTCGCAGATGCCGATCGAGGCGGTGCACAGATTGAACTTGCCGACGTTGACGGTGTTCAGGGCCGCGTCGAAGGCGGCGCGGCCGGTGTGCAGCACATCGGCGGCTGCGACCGGGTACTCCTCCAGCCGGAACTCGCTGACGTACTTGGAGGAGTCCACCACGTTCCGCACCAGGTGGTAGGCGGGGTGACGGCTGTCGGCGGCGAAGAAGACATAGCCGTCCGGGCCCTCGACGTCGGTGCGGCGGCCGAAGACGGAGACCAGGGCGGCGGCGTTGCCGTTGCCGATGTAGTACTTGGAGCCGGTGGCCCGGAAGCCGCCCTCGTCGTCCGGTTCCAGCAGCATGTCGGTGGAGTAGATGTCGGCCCCGTGCGACCGCTCGGAGAGGCCGAAGGCGAAGACCTCACCCTGTTCCAGGAGCCCGGCGGCGCGGGCGCGGGCGTCCGCGTTGTCGCTCTGCCACACCGGGCCGAGGCCGAGGATGGTCACCTGCCAGGCGTACCAGTAGTCCAGTCCGTAGAAGCCGAAGATCTCGTTGAGCGCGGCGATCCGGGCGGTGTCCCAGCGCTGCTCGGGCCGGCCGGCGGCGGAGGCCGGGGTGAGGAAGGTGGCGAACAGGCGCTCCTTGGCGGCGAAGGCCAGGAAGTCATCGAGCCAGGCGCGGGAGCGGTAGTCCTCGATCAGCCGGCGCTTGCCGCGCTCCTCGAACCAGTCGACCGTGGCGCGCAGCAGCCGCCGGGTCTCGGGGTCGAAGTGCGCCGGGTCGTAGGTGTGCGGGTTGAACAGGAGCGCGTCGGCCATGAGCGGAGAGCCTTCCGGAGTGGGTGGACTGGGCTGGGGCTGGGGTTGAGGGGGCCCGGGACGCAGGGGTCCCGGGCGGCGGATCCCGGGCACGGGCCGGGGAGGGCCAGGGGCGGGATCGGGTTGGAGCGACGGGGCCGGGGGCGGGGCCCAGGGACAGGGGCCGGGGCGGAGGTCAGGGCGCCGGGGCCGGCGCGTCGCGGAGCCGGCGGAGGGTGGCGAGAACGTCGTCGAGCCAGTCGATCGTCATCCGCTCGTACGCGATGCCGCCGCGGAGCACGACGTGCTGAAGTTCCTGACCGGCGTCGAGGGGCGCGGGCGCGGCGGGCCCGGTGAAGTCGCGTCGTTCACCGGCGAGATAGTGGGCGAGCCGGTCGCTGTGCGCGCGGTGGTGCCGCTCGACCTCCTCGACGAGCGCCGCCGGGTCGTCGAAGGCCGCGCCGCGGATCTTCACGGCGAGGTCGTGGCGCAGACTCTCGGGCTCGATCGGCTCGTGCAGCCATGCCGCGAGGGCCCCGCGTCCGGGGCCGGCGACGGAGTACTCCTTCTTGTCCGGCCGGCCGGACTGGGCCACCTCGCGGACGGCGAGCAGGCCGTCGTGCTCCATGCGCTTGAGGACGCGGTAGATCTGCTGGTGGGTGGCGGTCCAGAAGTAGCCGATGGACCGCTCGAAGCGCCGGGCCAGCTCGTAGCCGGAGCCCGGCTTCTCCAGCAGCGAGACGAGGATCGCGTGTTCGAGCGCCATGCCCCGATCCTTCTATGCAACTCGTTGCATAAGGAAGAGGCGGCGGCCGGGTGAGACGCGGCTCACCCGGCGCGGGACAGGGTCCGCCGCTCAGCCGGCGGTGTCCCGGATCCGCTGGCCGGCGGGGCCCACCTCGACGGAGAGGTGCTCCCAGCGTGCCGGATCAAGGCCCTCGGGCCACCCGAGAGTGGCGTAGGGGCGGGGTGCGCGCTGTTCGCGGACACGCATGAACTCCACCCTCGCCACGCAGCTCCCCGCGCCCGCGCCGTGCCCGTCACCGGTCAGGCGGATCAGCAGGTCATGCCCGAAGGGGGTGTCGAGCGGCGCCACCAGCCGGCCCCCGGGGCGCAGTTGCTCCAGCCAGGCGCCGGGGATCCGGCGGACGGAGGCGGTGGCGACGATGCGGTCGTAGGGTCCGCCGGCGGCGTGACCGTGCTCGCCGTCGGCGGTGACGACCAGCGGGGCGGGGCTGCCGGGACGCAGGGTGGCGAGGGCGTGGCGCGCCCGGTCGGCGAGGTGCCGGTCGATCTCGACGCTGACGGTGTTCCCGGCTCCGGCGCGGGCCGCGAGCAGGGCGGTGGTGTAACCGGTCCCGGTGCCGATCTCCAGCACCCGGTCTCCGGGCCGGGGCGCCAGATGGCGCAGGAGTTCGATGACGACGCCGCTGGAGGAGATCGAGGAGGTGAAGACGCCCGAGGCGGGGGCGGTCGGCGGGGTGCGGCCGTCGTCGAGCTGGGTGATGAGCGGCGCCCCGGGGAGGTAGACCGCCCGCAGCCACTGCCGCGGCCGTGCGGTGCGGTCGAAGAGTGGGTACAGGCCGGTGTGCGGGTCGCGGGCCGGCCACCACACCCGGTCCGGTACGAAGTGCTCGCGCGGTACGGCGAGAAAGATGTCCCGCAGCCAGTCGGCGCCGGCGAACCCGCGGGGGTTGCTGTCCATCTCGCGGGCGCAGGAGCGGCGCAGTGTCTCGGCGGTCGACGGCATGACGGCGCCTAGTCGTCGTCCGGGTCGGGGTCCGGGTCGGGGGCGGGCATCGGGTTGCCCGGGTCTCCCGGGCTGGAGTACGGGCCTCCCACCTGGCCGTCGCCGGACTGCCGGTCATCGCCGCCGTGCGCCACCGCCGCCTCCCTCACCGGTCACCCGGTGGGCCGGTCTTCCGCCGCGCCCCGGTGCCACCGTAGCCGGCCCCGGCGCGTCCGGTGGCGAAAGGCGAATTCCCGTCAGACAGGGCCGGCGGGCATCGCATCCCGGCGCGGCGGCAGCGGCCACGGCCGCCGGGGCACCCCCGTGTCACCGTCCGGGCGCTCGGCCACGGGAGTGAGCCGTCCGGCCCGTCCGGTCCGGGGCGCTCAGCCGTCGTGGCCCGGGGCGGGGCAGTGGAGGATACCGGCGTCGGCCGCGTCGCCGAGGGCCTGTTCGGAGAATTCGGCGTGCGCGACGCAGCTGTAGCGCAGGGGGCGCCAGCGGGGACGGTAGTCGGGGTGGCCGGCGAAGCGCAGGGCGGTCCTCACCAGTCGGTTCCAGTCGCTGGCCAGGCCCTGGCGCAGGCGCTGCACGAGGCCCGGCTCCTCGATGTCTCCCTCGGTGAGCTCGATCTGCCAGGAGACCAGGTCGTCGGAGAGGTCGCGGCAGGCGGCGTCCACGGTCCGGGCGAGGTGCTCGGCGGCCCAGCGGGCCTCGGTGCCCTCCGGCTGGGCACGGGCGATCTCGCCCAGGCGGGCGGCGAGGAATGCCTGCAGCGGATCGACATCGGCGGTGCGCAGATCGTCGGAGAACTCCAGGATGGCCGCCGGGGCGAGGAGGTGGCCGACACCGGGGATGTCGCGGTAGGTCATGCGGGTGTGCCTCCCTGGTCTCCGGCGCCGGGGCCGGTCGGTCGTCGGGCCCGCTGCTGTCGCGCCGGGTGACCAGAGGTTACCCAACCCCGGCCACTCCCGGCGGTGTTGTCGGGCGCGCCGCCGTCGTGAGTGCTGTGAGTGCTGTACCGCCGCCCCGCGTTCGCCGGCCGGAACAGTCGCCTGGTCAGGGGGGACGGATTCAGCCGGCGGCGCACCGTACGGCCCGCGTCACGGTGGCCGGCCCGGGCGTCGGCTGGCAGGTCGGCGGTGAGCCCGCTGGAGCGCGGGCTGTTCAGCGCGCCGGCCAGAGCGATCCGGCCGCCGGGTGACGGCGCGGGCAGGCAGCGTCTGTCGGGATCGGCGGCAGCGGCACGCCGGAGCGCCGTGCGCCGGCCGCCACCGTGTCCCTGGGCCCCGGCCCAGCCGGCGGGGTCGGCCAGGTACGGGAAATCGCGGTCCGCTCCGGGTGGAGGGGCCGTCCGGAAGTGGAAACCGTGACGGCACACGCGCTCCTGTTCCGGAGCTGCCCGGCGGCGTCGGGAGCCTGCCGCGAGCCGGCCGCCCGTCGCCGGCCGGCAGGCCGCTGCCTCACCGCCGCGTCCCGCACACCGGCCTCGCCGCGGCGTCCCACGCGTCCCCGCGGCAGCGGCAGGGCGGCCGCCGCGCCCCATGCCCCCGCTCCCCTTCGCGTCACCTGTCGCATGCCCCGACTCCCCCCGTACCGCCGTCTGGTCCTGGAAAATGTCTAGCCCACCCGCGTTGTCCGGTGTCGGTGGACCACGGCCTTACAGACAAAGCCCGGACAACCGCGCCGCGTCCTCCGAGGTGGCGGGGGCGGCCTCCCCCGGCATCGCGGCCCCGGCCGGGCGGGCCTGCCGCGGTGGGCGGGTAGCCGCGGATCGGATTTTGGCCAGGAGGACGAGCGATCCGGGCGTTGATGAGCGACTGCGGTACGCGGGGCTCCGGTGAGCCGCACGATCAGCTCAGGGCCGCCCGTACCCGGGGCGGCCCCAGGGAGATCCGGGGGGGCGGACGCATGCCGGACGACGGGTGCCGGAGCCGGCGGGAGCCGGGCGGCCGGGGACGGCTCCGGCCTGCCGGAAAGCCGGGCGGAGCCGGGTCGTGGTGAGCCGGAGGCCGCCCGTACGCCGACGGCGGCGCGGGCACCGGGCACGCCGGGGCGGCCTGTCGGCCGGGGAACGGATCGGGCTGGGGCTGCTGGGGGCGGCGCTGGTGTGGAGCGCGGTGGCCGCACTGGTGCGCCGGCTGGTGGACAACCCGCCCGTCCTGGTCGCGGCGGCGGTACTGGCCGCCGGGGCGGGGGCGTTCGCCGCCTTCCGGCTGCGGGAGCGGGCCCGCTGGGAGCGGATCCGGCAGCGGGGGCTGCGCTACGCCCTGCCGCAGATCGACGCGCTGGCGCCGGCCGCGTTCGAGGAGGCGGTGCGCGAGCTGATGAGCCGGGACGGCTGCCCGCGCGCCGTACGGGTCGGCGGTGCCGGGGACAACGGCGCCGACGTCAAGGCCACCGACCCCTTCGGCCGGCTGTGGGTCATCCAGTGCAAACACCGGCGCGCCGGGTCGGCCGGCTCCCCGGTCGGCACCCCTGACCTCCAGGTCCTCAACGGCACCGGCCGCCCCGTCCACGGCGGTGATGTCGTGGTCCTGGTCACCAATGGCCGGATCACCGACAGGGCCGTCGCCTTCGCCCGCTCCCAGCGACTGCATCTGGTCGACCGGGCCCTCCTGGCCCGCTGGGCCGGCGGCTCCACCCCCCTGTGGGAACTGCTACGGGCCGTTCCGCCTCCGCGCCGCCCCACCCGGTACTCCTGAACCATCCAGGCAGTCCGGACAGCCCAGGAGCCCGCACAGCATCCGGCCGGACCGCCCGCCGCGAGGGCGTCGACCATCGGCGTCCGCCCCGCCACAGCCGCCGGCCGGCCCGCGCAGGCGGCTCGGGCCGGACCCCCCCGCCAGGAAAGGAGACCCCGCTCGTGGTGATGAGCATCAACATCGCCGTCCTGCTCGCCGTCGTCATCGTCATCCGGCTGCGCCGTCGCACCGAATCCCGAAGCCGGTTCGACGAGAAACTGACCGTCGTCATCGTCATCGTCTTCGGCGTCCTCATCGCCCCCACCCCTTTCGGCCGGGGCGTCGCCGAGGCCGTCGCCCAGCTCGCCTCCGGCATCTCGCAGTCCGGCACCGGCCACTGACCCCCTCGGCCCGACCGACCATGCTGGTGGCAGACCGGTGTGAGCGCTCGCACGGCCCGCGCGGCGCGCCCGCGCGAGCGCCGGGCCAGCGCGGGCGGCACCCGGGACCCAGCGTCCGTGGCGACTCAGCGTCCGCGGCGCTGAACGGGAGATGCCGGTGAGCGGCGCCCAGGGACCGGTGCGGGTCGGACCCGCGAGTACGCGAGGGGCCCGGTGTCCCGGTGGGCCACCGGGCGGCCGCGCCGACGAACCGCCGGGCTTGTCGAGGCCCACGAGGTGGTACGACCGGGCCTCGAACGATGTGGCCCCGGAGGCCGGCTCCCGGCCGTACCGAGGCGTGCCGCCTTCGCGGCTCAGCGTCCACCGGCACGACAGACGACGGGGGGCGCGGCGCGAGGACGGCTCCCGCCGGGCGCGGCCGGCGCCCGGGCCCGGGGCGCGGTGAGCGCGTGGGCGGCGGCGCCGTCCGCGCTGGTGGGCCCGGTGTCAGCCCTGCTGCTCGCGCTGGGGCAGACCGCGGTCGGGCGCGCTCATGTCCCCGGTGACGGGTGTGCCGTCGGTGAGCCCGTACTGCAGGAACACCGTGCCCTGGGGGCTGGCGGCCGGCGGTGCGAGGAGCGTGAGGTTGGAGGGAACGGTGCCTCCGGCGAAGACCCTCTTGCCGACGCCGAGCACGATCGGGTGCACCCAGAGGTGGAGCCGGTCGAAGAGCCGCTCGCGCAGCAGGGTCTGCACCAGGTCCAGACTGCCGACGACCTTGGTGTGCTCGTGCCGGTCCCGGATCTCGCGGACCGCCGCCGCCAGGTCGGGGCCGAGTCGGGTGGACCCGGCCCAGGACAGGTCGGGGGTGCCCCGGGAGGCCACGTACTTCGGGATGCTGTTGAAGAGTGTGGCGAAGCCGCCGTCCTCACCGTCCTCCTGGTGCGGCCAGTAGCCGGCGAAGATGTCGTAGGTACGGCGGCCGAGCAGCAGCGCGTCCGTGCCCTCGTACGCGTCCGCGATCTGCGCCTCGGTGACCTCGTTCAGCAGAGGCGCCTGCCAGCCGCCGAACGGGAACCCCTCCGGGTCCTCCTCGGGACCGCCGGGCGCCTGCCCGACGAGGTCGAGGGTGGCGAACATCTCGATGTCGATGAGGCCCATGACGTACTCCCGTGGTGGTGGCTTTCCCTGTCAGGGGGTAGACCGGCGGCCCTGGCCGGACTCATCGGCGCCGGCCCCGCGATCGTCCGCCCGCGCCGTACGGCCACTCACTGACCGGGGACGGCCCGCCGCCGAGCGGCTCCGCAGTCGGGTCGTGGGGGGGCGACGGCGCCCGGGAGTCGGTGGGCGCCCCGGACCTGCGGGCGTTCCGCCCGGCCCGGCACATCCCGCGCGGTACCCGGCGCCGGCGCCGGTCACCAGCTCGTCTGCTCCGCGCGCGGACGGAGGCGGACCGGGCCCGCGGGACGTCTTCTGCTCCTCCGGCTCCATGCCGGCGAGCGGCCCGCCGGAATCCCGCCCGTGCCGCCCGTGCCGTGGACACCACGGCCGGAGGCACCGCCGTGACCCGTGCGGCCCTCAGCAGCCCCGCGCCGCGAGAGGGAGGACGACGGTGTGCCGCGGCCACTGAGTGACGACGAACCCGACCAGTGCCCGGACCCCGCGGCCGTCCCGCACTCCTGGCTCGACTCCCCCGCGGTCGAGGAGAGCCTCTCCCGCTCCGAGGTCTACGGGGCCGTTGTCACATCCCGCCATCGCACCCTGGCGCACCTGCGGCAGATCCCGGCCGACGACGTCGTCTCCCGCCATGGGCCCGAGGTCACCCGGCGGATCCCGCTGTCCTCGACGACCAGTCGCTGGGCCCCGCCGCCGTCACGTCCGTCGTCGGTACGTCTGTCATCGGCACGTCGGTCGCCGGCGCGTCCGTCGTCGGCGTGCCGGCCCGGGCGCCGGGGCCCCGCGTGACGTCGTCAGATTGGGAGTCGCCGTCCGGGCCGCGTGAGAAAGGCGGTGAGGGTGTGCTCCAGGGTGTGTGGCTCCTCCACCGCCAGGTGTCCGCACTCGATCGTCCTCAGGCCGGCCCGGGGGATCAGTTCGGTGAGTTCCCGGGCGTGTTCGAGGGGGGTGGCGCGGTCACGGGTGCCGCCGACGACCAGGGTGGGCGCGCGGACGGCGGAGAGTTCGGCGCGCGTGTCGTAGGCGGCCAGGGCGTCGCAGCAGGCGGCGTAGCCGGCTGGGTCGGCCGCCGCGAGGTCGCCCAGCAGGGCCCGGCCGAGCGGTGTCCGCGCGGTTTCCGGATCGCTGAACCAGCGTGCCGGGCTGGTCTTCAGCAGCGGTGCCGTGCCCTCGCGGCGCACCAGCGCGGCGCGCTCCCGCCAGGGGCCCGCGCCGCCGAAGTGCGCGGAGGTGCAGACCAGGGCGAGTGCCGCCACCCGGTCGGGGTGGCGGGCGGCCAGCCGGGTGCCCACGGCGCCGCCCAGCGAGATGCCCGCGTAGCGGAAGGCGGGCCGCTGCTCCCCGTCGGCCCTGCCGGTGCCCGTGACCTGGTCGACCAGGGCCAGAACGGCGTCGGCGAGATCGTCCACGGTGGTGTCCCCGGGGGCGGCGTCCGCCGGGGCCGGGGACGGTGAGCCGCCGTGTCCGGGGAGGTCGTAGCGCAGGACCCGGAAGGTCTCGCTGAGCGCGGGAAGCTGGGCGTCCCAGATTCTTCCGGAGGTGCCCAGTGAGGGGCCGAGGACCAGCAGCGGGGCGTCCGGCCGGCCGGTGACGTCGTGGTGCGGTGTTCGGTGGCCGGGGGCCACGGCGACTCCTTCGTACGGTGGTCAGCACTCGAGGATCAGGGCGAGCCCTGACCCACGCCGGTACAGAGGGTGGCGACGGCGGTGCCGGAGCCCCGGCGGGCGAGCTGGTGGGCGGCGGTGCCGGCGAGGCGCGCTCCGGAGGCGCCCAGGGGTGACCGAGGGCGATGGCGCCGCGCTGCGGGTCGCGGATCGCGGGGTCGAACTCGGGCCACTCCGCGACGCGGCCGAAAACCTGGGCGGCGAAGGGCGCGTTCAGCTCCGGCGCGTCCCCCGATGTACGAGCCGGTCAACCGGGCGACACGGCCGGCGGCCGGCAGCGCCGCCAGGCCGGAGTCCAGCGCACCGCCGTTGTCCGAGACCACCGGCAGCCCACCGGGCCCCGCTCGTACAGCGCCTGGCTCAGCGCGTCGGGTGCGCCGCTGAGCCCGAAGCCACCCACCGCCGGCGACGCCCCGTCCGGTATGCCGGCCGTCGCCCGGGCGGCCGGGGCGGCCGCCTCGCCCATCAGACCGCCCCGCCGGCGGCGAGATCGGACGGGTGCTGGACGAGCGGGGTGATCTCGATGGTCAGATACGGGAACAGGGGCAGGTTCCACAGGACGCGGTGCAGTGCCTCGTTGTCCTCGACGTCGAAGACACTGAGGTTGGCGTACTGCCCCGCGCACCGCCAGATGTGCGGCCACCGGCCCGACTTCTGCAGTTCCTGGCAGTACGCCTTCTCGCGGGCCACCAGGTCCTCGCGGACCCCGGGGTCGAGATCACGCGGCAGGTCGACTCCCATGCGTACGGCGAAGAGCATGGCGGTCACGCCTCGCCGGGGACGGAGTCACCGGTGCCCTCGTCGCCGGCGGTGGTGCGCCGGGCAGGGGTGCCGGTGGTGCCTGTGGTGTCGCTCATGATCGTGTCGCTCTCCTTCGGAGGGGATCGGGGGATGGGAGGGATTCACCGGTCCTGGCGGTAGCGCGCCAGCTTGTCGGGGTCGATGCCGATGCCGAGTCCGGCGCCCGTGCGGACGCGCAGGGTGCCGTCCTCAATGGTCAGTGGCTCGGTGAGCAGGTCGTCGGACATGCCCAGGAAGTTGGACAGTTCGCCGGCGTACCGTGCCGAGGACCGGTGGGCGGCCCCGAAGGCGACCGAGCACACCGTCCCGATCTGGCCGTCGATCTGGTTGCCCATCACCACCGGCACGCCCAAGCCCTCGCAGTGGTGCAGCACACGCTGGGAGGCGGTGAAGCCGGTGCGGGCGGTCTTGACGCTGACGGCGTTCGCGGAGCCGCCGAGGATCTCGCGGGTCACCTCGGCGGCGCTGGTCGCGCTCTCGTCGGCGATGAACGGCACCGGACAGCGCTCGACCAGCCAGCGCCGGCCGAGGACGTCGTCGGCGGGGCACAGTTCCTCGGCGAAGAGCAGTCCCAGGTCGGTCATCTCCCGCAGGGCGCGCGCGGACTCGGCGGCCGTCCAGCCGCGGTTGCCGTCGATGTACAGCTCGGCACCGGGGCCGAGGGCTTCGCGCAGCGCCCGGCAGGCGTCGACGTCGTCGGTGTAAGGGCGACGGCCGACCTTCACCTTGAAGGTGGTGACGCCGTAGGTGTCCCTGACGCGTTCCGCTTCCGCCACCATCTGTCCGGCGGGCGCGAAACCGACCATGTGGCTGACACGCATCCGGTCGGTGTAGCCGCCGAGCAGGCCGGAGACCGGCATGCCCGCGGCCTGGCCGAGGATGTCCCACAGGGCCATGTCGACGGCGGCCTTGGCGGTCGGGTTGCCCACGGTGCGGTCGAGTCGCTCGTGCGCCACCTCCCGCTCCAGCGCGGACAGGCCCAGCAGTCGGGGCGCGAACAGCGTGTCGATCACCGCGACGATCGATGCCTGGGTCTCTCCGTAGGTGTACGGCCGCGGGGGCGCCTCCGCGGTGCCGACGAGACCCTCGTCGGTGTGGACCCGTACGAGGACGTGGTCGGCGGTGTGCACTTCGCCGCTCGCGAATCTCAGCGGCTTCGCATAAGGAATGGCGAAGGGAATCGCCTCCACGTGCACGATCTTCATGCCACTCCTTCGGGGAATATGTCATGGCGCTCCAGCACCGTCAGCAGGTGGTGCACCAGGGGCGAGGCGTCGTCCGCGCGCCAGGCCAGCGCCAGCGGGACGGACAGCGCGTCCTCGATGTCCTTGCAGACCACTCCCTCGCGGGGCGCGGAGCGGATCGAGTCGGGCAGCACGGCGATGCCGAGCCCGGCGGCGACCAGGGCCAGGGCGGCGGAGGTCTCGGTGACCTCGTAGCTGCGCCGCGGATAGAAGCCGGCGGCCAGACAGGAGCGGACGACGGCGTCGTTCACGACGGAACCGAGTGTGGCGCCGTACATGATGAAGTCCTCGTGCCGCAGCTGTTCGACATGTACGGCGTCCGTGCCGGCGAGCCGGTGCGCCTCGGGCACGGCGACGACCAGTGGTTCGTCGGCGAGCGGACGCTGGGCGATGCCCTCCTGGCGGACCGGCGGCCTGAGCACGCCGATGTCCAGGCGCCGCTCGACCAGCCCCTGTTCCTGGGCGGGCGTGAGCATCTCGGTGTGCACCTCCAGCAGTACGTACGGCATTTCGCGCTTCAGCAGTCGGGCGAGGGCCGGCAGCTGCCGGTAGGAGGCCGACCCCGTCAGGCCGACCCGCAGCACCCCCTCCACCCCCGCCGTGAAGCGTCCGACCCGGGCCACCGCCTCGTCGACGGCCCGGAGGATGTGCTCCACATCGGTGCGGAACACCTCTCCGGCACCGGTCAGGGAGACCTGCCGGGTGGTGCGGTGGAACAGCTCCACCCCCAGTTCCGTCTCCAGCCGGCGGATCGCCTGGGAAAGCGGGGGCTGAGCCATGTGCAGGACGTGTGCGGCCTTTCCGAAATGCCGCGCCTCGGCCACGGCCATGAAATACCTGAGGTGTCGCAGTTCCATCGGGCCGCACCATTTCCTTTTCCGGGGCCCTCGAATGCGCTTCAGCGTAGAGAGCCCGCCCCGTGGTCCACAAATATCCAGAGTGGCGGTATCAAGACGCCGCCGATATCAATGCCCGGCGCGGGCCCGGGGGCGTGTCCGGAGCCGGCCCGGGGGTGCCCCCGGTCCGCGGTCTACCGGTCAGTGGTACGGCGGTACGGGCGGAAGAAGGCCCGCAACTCCTCCGCGTACGTCTCCGGCTCCTCGAAGGGCGCGAAGTGGCCGCCGCGTGGCGGCTCGGTGACCCGGACGGTGTGCGCGGTGCGCTCCAGCCAGGCGCGCGGTGGACGGAGGACGTCGCCGGCGAAGAGGGAGAACCCGGAGGGCACTTCCACCCGCCGGGCCAGCTGGGCGGCCGGCAGGGCCGCGTTCGCCCGGTACATGCGCATCGAGGAGCCGATGGTGCCGGTCAGCCAGTACAGGGTGACCAGGGTGAGGATCTCGTCCCGGGTGAAGCTGCGCTCCACGTCACCGCCGCAGTCGCTCCAGGCCCGCAGTTTCTCCACCAGCCAGGCGGCCAGTCCCGCCGGGGAGTCGGTGAGGCCGAAGGCGAGCGTCTGCGGCTTGGTGCGGTGCACGGCCGCGTAGGCGCCCTCGGTCGCGGCCCACTCCCGGACCTCCTCGAACCAGGCGCGTTCCCCGGCGGTCAGCCGCGCGGGGTCCCCGTCGAAGACCGGCAGGCCGGCGTCGGTGCGGTGCACGGCCGCGACCCGCTCCGGGTGGTCCAGGGCGAGATACCGGCTCACATGGCTGCCGAGGTCCCCGCCCGCCGCGCCGAACCGCCCGTAGCCGAGCCGCTCCATCAGCTCGGCCCACACCGCGGCGACCTGCCGGGAGTTCAGCGGCGCTCCGGCCGGGCGGTCGGAGTAGCCGAAGCCGGGCAGGTCGGGAACGACGACGTCGAAGGCGTCCGCCGGGTCGGCGCCGTGCGCCCCGGGGTCGGTGAGGAGCGGAATCACCTTGACGTACCGCCAGAAGGCGTCGGGCCATCCGTGGGTGAGCACCAGCGGCAGCACCGGCCCCCGCGGCGCGACCGCGCGGGCGTGGACGAAGTGGATGCCGAGCCCGCCGGCGCCCACCCGGAACCTGGGAAGCCGGGCCAGCTCGGCCTCCCGCGCCCGCCAGTCGAAACCGTCCGCCCAGTAGGCGACCAGTTCACGGAGGTGGTCGAGGTCGGTCCCGAGCGACCAGCCCGCCTCCTCGGGCGCGTCCGGCCAGCGGGTGGCCCGCAACCGGGCCCGCAGATCCGCGAGCGCGGCGGGATCGGCACGCGGGGCGAAGGGAACGGGTTCCGTGGGCAGCGGGTGCGCGGACATGTCGGTCATGCGGGGAGCCTAGGGGGCCTCCTTCTCCCGGCTTCTCCCGGCGGCCCCGTTCCGCCGGCGCCTCGCGGGAGACCGGCGGAGCGACGCCGCCGGCGGCGAAGGCGCGCCAGAGGCGGCGGCCCGGCCCGGGGCGGCTGCCACGCAGGCCGCCCCGGGCACGGGCCGTCGCCGTACGGGCCGCGTTGGGACGGACGTCACCGCAGGAGGCGACCGGGGGGCCGCACCGGGGCGGGGCGTCGCTCGGTGACCGCCACGCAGACCGCGCCGGGGCCACGCCTGGGGCCCGTCGCCGTACGGGCCGACCGGGCCGCGTCGGGGCGCAGCCGGTGATCCGACGGCCGGCCGCGCCCCCGCTGTTCGGCGGCCACGGCGACCCCGGCGGCCGCGCGGCCGGCACCGTCCGCGAAGCGGCGTCCGGGGTGGCGGCCCGGCCCGGGGCGGCCGCCACGCAAACCGCCCCGGGCACGGCCGCACCGGCACGGGCCGTCGCCGTACGGGCCGTCGCCGGCACGGGGCCGTCGTCGTACGGGCCGTCACGGGGGCCGCTCCGGTCACCCGGTCGGCCCGTGCCCCCCGAGCGCGCCGGAACCACCGGGGCGACTCCGGGCGTCAGGGGCGCATGACCACCTTGACGGCGCCGTCCGCCTTCTCCTGGAACATCTTGTACGCCTCCGGGGCCTCCGTCAGCGGCACATGGTGGGTGGCGAAGCCGTCCACGCCGAGCGGGTCCTCGTCGCCCAGGAGCGGGAGGATCTCGTCGCTCCAGCGGCGGACGTTGGCCTGGCCCATCCGGAGCTGGATCTGCTTGTCGAAGAGGGTCAGCATCGGCAGCGGATCGGCGGCGCCGCCGTAGACGCCGCTGAGCGAGATGGTGCCGCCGCGCCGGACCAGGTCGATGGCGAGCAGCAGCGCGGCCAGCCGGTCGGCGCCGGCCTTCTGGTGGATCTTCGCCGCCCACGCCTTGGGCAGCAGGCCGGCGGCCTGCTGCTGGGCGCGGGCCACCCGGCTGCCGTGCGCCTCGGTGCCGACCGCGTCGATCACCGCGTCGGGGCCCCGGCCGCCGGTGCGGTCCTTGATCGCCTCGACCAGTTCGTCCGGCTTGTCGAAGGAGTTGAGGTCGAAGGTCTCGACCCCGCGCTCCCGGGCCCGGCGCAGCCGTTCGGGCACCAGGTCCACGCCGATCACCTGGGAGGCGCCCTGGTGGAGGGCGATCCGGCAGGACATGTCGCCGATCGGGCCGAGGCCGAGCACCGCCACCGAGCCGCCCGGCGGGACGGCGGCGTACCGTACGGCCTGCCAGGCGGTCGGCAGCACGTCGGAGAGGAAGAGGTAGCGGTCGTCGGCCGGCCCCTCGGGCACCTTGATGGGGCCGAACTGGGCCTGCGGAACGCGCAGATACTCGGCCTGGCCGCCGGGCACGGAGCCGTACAGCCGGGAGTAGCCGAAGAGGGCGGCGCCCATCCCCTCGTTCTTGACCTGGGTGGTCTCGCACTGGGTCGGCAGCCCCTGGCCGCACATGTAGCAGTGGCCGCAGGCGATCTGGAACGGCACCACCACCCGGTCGCCCGGCTTGAGCCCGGTCACCTCGGAGCCGACCTCCTCCACGATGCCCATCGGCTCGTGCCCCAGGATGTCGCCGGGGTTCATGAACGGGGTGAGCACCTCGTACAGATGCAGGTCCGAGCCGCAGAGCCCGGTCGAGGTCACCCTGATCACCGCGTCCGTCGGCTGTTCGATCCTCGGGTCCGGCACCGTCTCCACCCGGACGTCGCGCTTTCCCTGCCAGGTCACTGCCCTCATCGTGTCGATCCCTTCACCGGCTCTGTCGGGGGCCCGCGACGGGTACCCGGGGCCACCGGAACGTGAACCCGTTTCGGCCAGAGTGCGCCGGGAAGTCCGGTCCACCCTTCCTCAGAGGTATAGACCAGTGATAGCAATGGGTCACCCCCCGGGCGCGACCGACTACCCTGAGCGAAGGATTGCGAGAATGAACATGGCAGAGTCGCACGCGGCTGAGCCACAGATCTCCCCGGTACTCCCGCTCTACCTCCGGGTCGCCGCCGCGCTGCGCGACGACCTCGCCCAGCGGCGCATCCCGCCCGGTGCCCGGCTCCCGGCGGAGCGAACGCTCGTCCACCGCTTCCAGGTCAACCGCCAGACGGTCCGCAACGCGCTGCGGCTGCTCCGCGACGAGGGCCTGGTCGTCACCGAGCGCCGGGGCACCTTCGCGGCCGGGGCGGCGGGCCCCCGGCCGGGCGGACCGGCGCTCGCCGGGGATCTGCTGCGCTTCCCGTACGGGCCCGGCACCGCACCCGGCGCGACCGGCGAGACGCTGCTCGCCTGGGAGCCGGCCCCGGCGGAGCTGGCCGACCGGCTCGGGGTGCCGGCCGGCGAGCCGACGCTGACCCACGGCCACCGGGTGCTGGACGGGGACGGGGCCCCGGTGCAGCGGGCGGCCACCCGCTTCTCCCGGCACGCCCTCACCGAGGTCGCCGAACTCGCCCGGTACCGGCGCCGGGAGCTCTGGCCGGCCCGGCCCGACCTGGGGCCGCTCTACCACTGGATGCACCGGGCCGGGCTGCGGCTGACCCGGCGGGAGTCGATCACGGTCACCCCGGGGCCCGCCACCGCCGCCTGCCTCACCGTCCACCGGGAGGTCACCGACCAGCACGGGCACGTACTGGAGCTCACCGACCTCCGGTTCGCCCCCGGACAGGCACGCTGGACCTACGAGTTCAGCGGCTGACCCCGGGCCGCCGCCGTACGCGCCCCGGGGCGGGGTCCGGCGCCGGACCCCCGGGCCGCCGCCGCGCGGGCCGGGCGGACCGAACGGGCTGGTCGCGCCCCGGACCCGTGCGGGCCCCGGCCCCGAGTCGCCGGAGCACCGGGCGGCCGGTCAGACGATGCCCTCGGACAGCTCCGCCTGCTCACGGGCGGAGCCGTACGCCTGCGGAGTGCCGTACGAGCGGCGGGCGACGTACCACCAGACGCTGGCCAGCACCAGCACCACCGCCAGCGCGATCACCGCGTAGTTCATGGTGTCGAGGGTGACCGGGGACTTCTGCGGCAGACAGAACAGCACCGTCACCAGCGCCACCCACACCACCGCGGTCCAGCCGACCGGCCGGCTCCACCGCCCCAGGCTCCAGGGGCCGGGCCGGAACCGGTCGCCGGCCCGCAGCCGCAGGAAGACGGGGATGGCGTAGGCGGGGGTGATGCCGATGACATTGATCGCGGTGACCGCGCCGTAGGCGGTGGCCGAGTAGAGCGAGGGCACGGCGAGCAGCCCGGCGACGGCCACCGACAGCCAGACGGCGTTGGCCGGGGTCTGGGTGCGGCTGCTGACCCGGCGCCAGAGGGCGGACCCGGGCAGCGCGTTGTCCCGGCTGAAGGCGAAGACCATCCGGCTGGCGGCGGCCACCTCGGCGTTGCCGCAGAAGAGCTGGGCCACGATCACCACCAGGAGCAGCACCGAGGCGGCGGTGGAGCCGAGGGCGTCGATCAGGATCTGGGCGGGCGGCACCCCGGTGGCGCTGTTCTGGGTGCCCGCGTAGTCCTGGATGGCGAAGGTGAGCCCGGCGAGCAGCGCGAACCCGGCGAGCCAGGAGGCCCAGATCGCCCGGACGATGCCCTTGGCCGCGGAGACCGAGGCGTTGGAGGTCTCCTCGGAGAGATGGGCGGAGGCGTCGTACCCGGAGAAGGTGTACTGGGCCAGCAGCAGGCCGACGGCGGCGACGTAGAAAGGGTTGGTCCAGCCGGTGTCGTTGACGAACTCGGTGAAGACGAAGCCGGGCGACTGGTGGTGGTCGGGGACGAGCGCCAGCGCGCCCACGATGACGGCGACCCCGGCCAGGTGCCACCACACGCTGACGGAGTTGAGCAGGCTGACCAGCCGGACGCCGAAGAGGTTGAGCACGGCGTGCAGCAGCAGGATGGCGAGGAAGATCAGGAAGGTGGATCCGGCGGTGGGTTCGAAGCCGAACCGCAGATTGAGGAAGGCGCCGGTGAAGAGCGCGGCCCCGTAGTCGATGCCGGCGATCGCCCCGAGCAGTCCGAGCAGGTTGAGCCAGCCGGTGTACCAGCCCCAGCGGCGCCCGCCGAGCCGGTCGGCCATGTAGTAGAGCGCACCCGAGGTGGGATAGGCGCTGGTCACCTCGGCGAGCGCCAGGCCGACGCAGAGCACGAAGAGCCCGACCCCCGCCCAGCCCCACATCATGACCGCCGGGCCACCGGTGCCGAGCCCGAAGCCGTACAGGGTCATGCAGCCGGAGAGGACGGATATGACGGAGAAGCTGATGGCGAAGTTGCCGAACCCGCCCATCCGGCGGGCCAGCACCGGCTGATAGCCGAGCTCGCGCAGCCGTTCCTCCTCGTCCAGCGCGGTGGGGGCGGCGGGTTCGTCCGGCTCCGGACGGGCCCAGAGCGTACGGGACATGGCATGACCTCCGAGGGATGAACGGGGGAACGGGCTCGGGGTGGTGCGCACCGGACGGTGGGGGCCGTCCGGGATGGGCGGGAGGGGGCGCACCCGGTGAACCGGGCGGGCCGGGTGGGCGCGTGAACCGGGTCAACCGGGTCAACCGGGTCGACGGGGCGGGCCCGGTGCGGGGAGGACCGGCCGGCGTTCGGGGGGGGAGGGAGCAGCCGGGAGGCGGCCGGGACCGGGACCGGACCGGGACCCGGCCGGCTCCGGGCGGCTCCGCCTCACCGGCCCACGCCCCGGCCGGCGACCGGGGGGCGGGGCCCGCGGCCCGTCAGTCGGCCGCCGCCAGGCAGCGGGCGCGGGCGCGGACGAACACCTCCTCGGCCGCCGCCGGATCGCCGGGGTCACGGGTGCGGTACGACCAGGGCTGCGGGGTGTAGTAGGGGCCGAGCGCCCGGAAGACCGGCGCCGCCGCCTCGAACTTGAGGGCGCCCCAGAGCGCGTGCGCCAGGTGATTGAGGTCGGGCAGCGACGCCTCGGCCGGGTCCGCGCGGTCGAACCAGCCGATCAGCGCCCGCTGGGCCTCCCGGGTCGCGTCCTCGGCCACCCAGTGGAGGTCGAGGGCGCGTTCCTGGCCGTGCTCCCGGCGGTAGCGCTCCACCCGGACGTAGAGCGGGAGGGCGTGCAGCGGTGAGCCCGGGGGCGCCGACGCCACCGCCCACTGGACGAAGTTGGCCGCCTCGGAGACCGAGCCGCGCCCGTCGGGCCGCCCGCCGGACCGCCGGGTGTACAGGAACTGGAGCATCCGGTGGTACGCCTCCCGGTTGTGCGGGTCCCGCTTCCCCGCCTCGGCCAGCAGCCCCCACGGCCCGGGCGGCAGCATCGGCCCCGGCGGGCGTACCCGGTGCTCCGCCATCCGCTGCCCCTCGTCGAGCGGGGCGAGGGCGAGCAGGCACACCCAGGGGACCGGGTCGGCGGGTGCCGCCCTGCTCACCAGCCCGCACTCCTCCAGGGCCCGCTGCCAGAGCTCCCGGGTGCGGCGGTGTCCCTCCCGGTGGGCGCGTACGGCACGCTCCACGGCGACCCGGGCGTGCATCACCGCGGCGGCGGCGCTCTCCGGCTGCTCGGCGCGCCAGGCCCGTACCACGTCGGAACCGGCGGCGACAGCGGCCAGCACCTGGGTGCGCCGGGTCCAGGCCGCCCAGTCGGCGGTGTCCGCCAGCAGCTGGGCCATCGACACCCAGCGCCCGGCGCGCAGGTCCTGGAGCACCCCGCGCAGCGCGCTGTCATGGCCCGCCGGGTGGTACACCGGCCGGAAGTCCGGGCCCGCCATCACCCCGCCCCGGCCGGCCGGCGGGCCGGTGCGGATGCCGGCGGTACGGCCGGTGACCAGGGCGTTGGCGGTGTCGTCGGCATGGGTTCCTCTGGCGGGAAGGAGGGGCGGCGATCGGCCGCGGTGGCGCGGCCACGGCCGGGGCGCCCGGCAGCCGTCGTACCGCTGCCGCGCACGACCGGTGCTCACTTCCGGCCGTGCCTCAGCCGTTGATCGGCGCTCACTATAGGGCTCGTTGAACGATCGTGGATCACCTCGGTGCGATAAATGCTGTGTTCCGCGCGGGTTTTCAACATTGACGTCATTTGACGGGGCATCATGTCCGTTCCGTGTCCGCCCCCTCACGGAGGGATCTTGACTGCGGGCACTGGACTGGACCACTCTTCGTTCCGGTGACCGTGACCGTGACCGCACGAGGCGGCCGGCCCGGGCGGTCCGGGGACGTCCGGAGCACCGTCCCGGGTCCGCCCCGCCGGAGACGTCAGCCGCGGACGGGAACCACGGACGGGGATCGCGGACAGAGATCCGCCACCGCAGACCGCAGACCGCAGACCGCAGACCGCAGACCGCAGACGAGAACGACGGACGGAGCGCGCGATGACAGGCCCGGTGCTCGCCGTCGACCAGGGCACCTCGGGAACGAAGGCGCTGGTGGTCTGCCCGGAGCGGGGCGTCATCGGCTCCGGTACGGCCCCGGTGCGCCCCCGTCATCTGCCGGGCGGCCGGGTGGAGGTGGCTCCGGCGGAGCTGCTGGACTCGGTGCTGACGGCCGGCCGCCGGGCCCTCGCCGCCGCCGGGGAGCCGGTGGTCGCGGTCGGCCTCGCCAACCAGGGCGAGACCGTGCTCGCCTGGGACCCTGCCACCGGCGCCCCGCTGACCGAGGCGCTCGTCTGGCAGGACAGGCGGGCCCAGGACGTGTGCGACCGGCTCGCCCCGCACGCCGGACGGCTGGCCCGGCTCACCGGACTGCCGCTCGACCCCTACTTCGCCGCGCCCAAGATGGCCTGGATCCGCCGGGAGCTGACCCGGGAGGGCGTGGTCACCACCAGCGACGCCTGGCTCGTCCACCGGCTGACCGGCGCCTTCGTCACCGACGCGGCCACCGCCGGGCGCACCCAGCTGCTGGACCTGGAGCGGACCGCCTGGTCGGCCGAGGCGCTGGAGCTCTACGGCCTGGCCGGGGAGCGGCTGCCGGAGGTGGTGGACGCGGCCGGACCGGTCGGCATCACCACCGCCTTCGGTCCCGAAGTGCCGCTGACCGGGCTGCTGGTGGACCAGCAGGCCGCGCTGCTGGCCCAGGGGGCGATCGCGCCGGGCGCCGCCAAGTGCACCTACGGCACCGGGGCGTTCCTGCTCGCCCAGACCGGTGACCGGCCGGTGCGCGGGGACTCCGGGCTGGTCGGCTGTGTGGCCTGGCGACTGGCCGGGCGGACCAGCTACTGCCTGGACGGCCAGGTGTACACGGCCGCGTCGGCGGTGCGCTGGCTGGCCGATCTGGGGGTGATCTCCGGCGCGGACGACCTGGACCGGACGGGCGGGACGGTGCCGGACTCCGGGGGTGTCACCTTCGTCCCCGCGCTGGCCGGGCTGGCCGCGCCCTGGTGGCGGAGCGAGGCCCGGGGCGCGCTCACCGGGCTGGGGCTCGGCACCACCGCCGGGCACCTGGTGCGAGCGCTCTGCGAGGGGATCGCGGCGCAGCTGGTGGAGGTGGCCCGGGCGGCCGGCGCCGAACTGGGCACGCCGCTCGGTCCGCTCCGGGTGGACGGTGGACTGACCCGTTCGGCGCTGCTGATGCAGACCCAGGCCGATCTGCTCCAGCGGCCGGTCGAGGTCTCGGCGCTGCCCGATGTCACGGCCCTGGGTGTGGCGGCGCTCGCCCGGCTGGGACTCGACCCGGCGGCCGGGGCGGCGGAGGCACTGCCGGGCCTGCTGCCGGAGTGGCGGCCCTCGGCGGTCTACGAGCCCCGGATCACGGCGGCCGAGGCGGCCGAGCGGATGGGCGCCTTCCGCGCGGCGGTGGCGGCGCTCCCGGACCCGGCGCCATGACGGGCGGTACGGCGGCGGGCGCGTACGGCGGCTCGGGCGCCCCAACGGGCGCGTACGGCGGCACGGACGGTACGGCGGCGGGCGCGGGCGCCCCGGCGGGCGTGTACGGCGGCAGGGGGCCGGACCGGGACGCCCCGGCCGGAGCGGCCGGCGGGCGGGTCACCCGGGCCGGGGCGCTGCCGGCGGAGCCGTACGACGTGGTGGTGGTCGGGGCCGGGGTGGTCGGCACGGCGATCGCCCGGGAGCTGGCCCGGTACTCCCCGCGCGCCGCGCTGGTGGACGCGGCACCGGACGTCGGGGAGGGCACGTCCAAGGCCAACACCGCGATTCTGCACACCGGTTTCGACGCCGTGCCCGGCTCCCTGGAGGCCCGGCTGGTCCGGGACGGCGCCCGGCGGCTCGCCGGGTACGCCGCCGAGGCCGGCATCCCGGTGGAGCCGGTCGGCGCGCTGCTGATCGCCTGGGACGAGGAGCAGCTCGCCGCGCTCCCCCGGCTCGCCGCCAAGGCGGTCGCCAACGAGTACCACGCCGCCCGCCCGCTCACCGCCGCCGAGCTCTACGCGCGGGAGCCGCACCTCGGTCCGGGGGCGCTGGGCGCGCTGCATGTGCCGGGCGAGAGCGTCATCTGTCCGTGGACCACCCCGCTCGCCTACGCCACCCAGGCGGTACGGGCCGGTACCGATCTGCATCTGAACTGCGCCGTCCGCGCGGTCCGGGCCACCCCGGACGGCCACCGGCTGGCCACCTGCCGGGGCGTACTGACCGCGCGCCATCTGGTGAACGCGGCGGGTCTGGGCGCCGACGAGCTCGACCGGCTGCTCGGGATCGAGGACTTCACGGTGACGCCCCGGCGCGGACAGCTCGTCGTCTACGACAGGCTCGCCCGGGGGCTGGTGCGGCACATCCTGCTGCCGGTGCCCACCGCGCTGGGCAAGGGGGTGCTGGTCGCCCCCACGGTGTTCGGCAATGTGCTGCTCGGTCCGACCGCCGAGGACCTCACCGACCGGACGGCGACCGGCTCCACCGCCGAGGGGCTGGCCCGGCTGCGCGAACAGGGCGCCCGGATCCTGCCGGAGCTGATGGACGAGGAGGTCACCGCCGTCTACGCGGGGCTGCGCGCCGCCACCGAGCGGGACGACTACCGGATCACCGCCCGCCCGGACCTGCGGTACGTCACCGCGGGCGGCATCCGGTCGACCGGACTGACCGCCTCGATGGCGATCGCCGCCCATGTGGTGGAGCTGCTGGCCGGGACCGGGCTCGCCACCGGGACGCCCCGGGAGCTGCCGGAGGTGCGGATGCCCGCGCTGGGAGAGGCGTCCGAGCGCCCGTACCGGAACGCGGGACTGATCGCGGCCGACCCGGCGTACGGGACGATCGTCTGCCACTGCGAGCGGGTGACCCGGGGCGAGGTCCGGGACGCCTGCGCCGCCACCGTGCCGCCCGCGACCCCGGACGGGCTGCGCCGGCGGACCCGGGCGCGGAACGGGCGCTGCCAGGGGTTCGCCTGCGGACCCGCCGTCCAGGAGCTGTTCGAGCGGTACACGGGGGTACGCCGGTGAGCCGGTACGCGGACGCCACGTGGGGTACGCCGGTGGGCCGCCGGGAGCGCGTGGTGGACGTGCTGGTGGTGGGCGCCGGGCCCGCCGGGCTCTCCGCCGCCGCCCGGCTGGCCGCCGCCGGGGCGGTCCGGGTGGAGGTGCTGGAGCGGGAGCCGGTGGCGGGTGGCGTCCCGGTCCACTGCGACCACCCGGGCTTCGGGCTGCGCGCCCGGGGGCTCCGGCCGGTCACCGGTCCGGAGTACGCCCGCCGGCTGGCCGGGGCCGCGGTACGGGCGGGTGCCTCGCTGCGTACCGGGGTGACCGCCACCGGCTGGGCCGGGCCCCGCGTCCTGGACACCACGGGTCCGGGCGGGCTGGAGCGGATCACGGCCCGGGCGGTGGTGCTGGCGACCGGCGCCCGGGACCGTCCGCGCGCCGCCCGGTTGGTGCCCGGCACCCGACCGGCCGGGGTGCTGACGGCGGGTGAGCTCCAGCGTGCCGTGTACGGGTACGGCCGGCAGGTGGGCCGCCGGGCGGTGGTGGCCGGCGGTGGTCCGGTGGCCGCGCACGCGGTGGCGGCGCTGCGCCGGGCCGGGGCGGTGGTGGCCGCGCTGGCCACCGGGGAACCAGGACCGGGGCCGCGTACCGCCGGGGCGGGGGCGCCGGTGCTCGCCGGGGCGGTCGTCACCGAACTGCTCGGCCGGGGGCGGCTCTCCGGGGTCCGGCTGCGTCACCCGGACGGCCGGGAGACCCTGGTGCGCTGCGACACCGTGGTCTTCACCGGCGACTGGATCCCGGACCACGAGCTGGCCCGGACGGCCGGGGCCGCACTGGACCCGGCCACCCGGGGGCCCGCCGTCGACGGCTCCTTCCGCACCTCGCTGCCGGGCGTGTTCGCGGCCGGCAACGCGCTGCGCGGGATCGAGCGGGCCGCCGTGGCCGCCGCCGAGGGCCGGGCGGTCGCCGGAGCGGTGCTGGCCCGGCTCGCCGGTGCCGCGCCGCCCTGGCCGGCCGGTGGCACTCCCCCGGTCCGGGTCGCCGCGCCGTTCCGCTGGGTGGTGCCGAACCGGCTGGGCGGGACGCCGGGCCGCTTTCTGCTCCGCCCGGACCGGCCGCTCACCGACCCGGTGGTGGTGGCCCGTCAGGACGGCCGGACGCTGGCCCGGTGGTCCCCGCGCGGCACCTTCGGCCCGCACCGGTCGCTGGCGCTTCCCGGCGGCTGGGCGGATGCGGCCGACCCGGCCGGCGGGCCGGTCCTGCTCGCCGCCGACTGAGCCCGGGGGCGTACCGGATGCGTACCCGAGACGGCTCGGTGCGGGCCGGGCCCGGGCGCGTACCGGGGGGGGCGGGCCAGGGCTCGTACCGCGGGCGTACCGGGAGGCGGGTCAGCGGGGGTCGAGACCGGCGGTCCTGGCGGCCTCGCCCAGGACGTCGGTGAGCATCTCGGGGGTCAGCCGGCCGGTGAAGGTGTTCCGCTGGCTGACGTGGTAGCAGCCGAAGACATCGAGTCCCGGGCCGCCGTCGGTGGCGGGCAGCCGCACCCGGGCGCCGTGGCCGAAGGCGGGGCGCGGCCGGGGCACGGCCCAGCCGCCGGCGGCCAGCGCGGGCAGGGTGGCCTGCCAGCCGAAGGCGCCCAGCACGACCACCGCCCGTACGGTCGGCCGCAGCAGCCGCAGTTCCCCGGCGAGCCAGGGACGGCAGGTGTCCCGCTCGCCGGGGGTCGGCTTGTTCTCCGGCGGGGCGCAGTGCACCGGCGAGGTCACCCGGACGCCGCGCAGCCGCAGCCCGTCACCGGCGCGCACCGCCTCCGCCCGGTTGGCCAGGCCCAGGGTGTGCAGGGCGGCGAAGAGCACATCGCCGGAGCGGTCGCCGGTGAACATCCGGCCGGTCCGGTTGCCGCCGTGCGCCGCCGGGGCGAGCCCGACCAGGAGCAGGGCGGCGTCCGGCGGTCCGAAGCCGGGCACCGGCCTGGCCCAGTACTCCCAGCCCGCGTACGCCCGCCGGCCCTCCCGGCCCACCCGCTCCCGCCACTCGACCAGCCGGGGGCAGGCCCGGCAGTGCGTCACCCGCTCGTCCAGCACCGGCACCGATCCGGCCCCGGCCGCCTCCCGTACCGGGAAGCCGGGGTGCTCGGTCTCGTCCATCGCGGCGGTCTCTCCTCGGTTCTTCCGGCGGCACGGTCGGGGCGTCTCCCCGGCTGATCCTTGCCCGCCTCGGCGTCGGCATTCCGCCCGTCCCTCTCGCCGTTCCGCTCACGACCGCTCATCGCCCCGCTCGCCGTTCCGCTCGTCGCCCCGCCCGTCCGGGCAGACTTCCGGGCATGACGGTCAAACGAAGCGCAGGACTGCTGCTGTTCCGCACCCCCGACACGGGCCTGGAGGTGCTGATCGCCCATATGGGCGGCCCCTACTGGGCGGCCAGGGACGCGGGGGCCTGGTCGGTGCCCAAGGGCGAGTACGAACCGGACGAGGCCCCGGAGGCGGCGGCGCGCCGGGAGTTCACCGAGGAGCTGGGGCTGCCGGTGCCGGACGGGGAGCTGGTGCCGCTGGGCGAGGTACGGCAGGCCAACGGCAAGCTGGTGACGGCCTGGGCGCTGGAGGCGGACCTCGATCCGGAGCTGGTGGTGCCGGGCACCTTCACCATGGAGTGGCCACGCGGTTCGGGCACGCTGCGGGAGTTCCCGGAGATCGACCGGGTCGCCTGGCTGCCGCCCGGGGAGGCGGCGCCGCTGCTGGTGAAGGGTCAGCAGGAGCTGCTGGACCGGCTGATGGCGCATGTCGGCGGCCGGGACGAGGGCTGATTGTCAGTGGCGTGCGCCAGAGTGGGGGGTTCGGGACCAGTCGACGCCTGACAGGGAGTGAGAGATGACGACCACCCTCAGCACGGACGAGCGCGCCGCCGCCCAGGCGTACGTCCGGCTGGTCGAGACCGCTCAGGCGGTGCTCGGCGATCCGGAGCTCGCCCCCCTGGCCGGGATGTATCTCTCCTCCTCCATGGCGGAGGCGGACGAGGCGCTGCGCACGGCCGGCCTGGCGGGCAACGAGGAGCGGCTGCTCCGCTGTGTCACGGCGCTGCGCGGCACCACCACGGGCCCCGGCCACCCCGGCTGACGCCCCGTCGGGCCTGCTGTGCGGTGCCTCCCGCCGGGCCGCTGTCCCGCACCGCGCCGCCGACGGGCATCGGGCCCGCCGGACCGGGTAAACGGGGGGTCAAGCCACACCGCCCCGGAACACTCCGAAGGAGAGGCCCATGGCCGGCATCATCAACAGGATCAAGCAGTTCGCCCGCAGCCCGCAGGGCCGGCGCACCATCGCGTCGGCCCGCCGCGCGGCGTCCGACCCGCGCCGCCGCGCCCAGGCCCAGCGCCTGGTCACCCGGCTGCGCGGCACCCGCCGCTGAGCGCCACCGCACCACCACGGCACAAGAAGCTTCACGACAGGTACGGCCGTCCGCCGCCGTCCCCCGGGTCCGCCCGGTGGGCGGCGGCGGTCCGTCCCCCCACCGGGCCGGCCGTGACGCCGCCCGGCCGCAGGGGGATGCCGCTCAGGCCGCGCGCGGGAAGGCCGCCGCGCGGACGTGCGGCATGGCCGTACTGATGATCCGGTAACGGCCGTTCGGCAGCCCGGCGGAGGTGGTCACCCGCACCGTGAGCGGCCCGGCCCACTCATAGCCCTGCCGCTCGCCGTGGCGCGCCAGGGCGTCCGTGAGCGCCTGGCCGACCCGGCCGCCCCGGCGGACCAGCTCCTGGTGGACCGTCCGGTCGAGCTGGATCTCGTACGCGTTGGGCACCACCACCCGTTCCTGGCTGCACACCACGGCGTGGTCGTCGCACTCGTGGCGCAGGGCTTCGAGCAGTTCGACCGGCTCCGTGTGGAAGACCTTCGCGAGAAGGGCCTCCTGCCAGCGCTCCAGGGCTTCTTCCCACCGACTCAGCGTTCCCATGACAGAGCGGGTTGCCCGAACGCGGCCGAACACGCCTCCCCGTCGGTTTCCGCGCCTCACCCGCCGGTTTCCGGTCCGGCCGGGCCGCCCTCCGGCGGAGGCCCGGCCGAGCCGGTCCGGGCCGGGGCCGGCCCCTCCCGGGCCGGGGTCAGCCCTCCACCCAGCCGTGCGCCCGGGCCAGTTCCGCGACCCGGCTCCGCACGCGCTTCAGCTGGCCGGCGGTGAGGGTGGCGTCGGCGTCCAGCAGCGCCTCGGTGAGCTCGCCCCGGAACTCGGCGTCGGTCAGTACGTCCACGATGTCGTCGGCGTCATCGGGGCTCTCGGGATCTTCGGCATTTCTGGCGTTCCCGGGGTCGTAGAAGTCACCGGGGCCGTCGGCCTCGCCGGTACCGGCGGCGCCACCGGTGGAGGCGGTCCGCGCCGGGCGGGGCGGCTGCGCGGGCAGCGTCCCCGGGGCGGCGCGGTGCAGCAGCCTGATCCCGGACGCCTTGGGTCCCTTGTCCCCCATCTCCAGGAGGAACTCCACCTCCCGGCCCGCCTGATAGAGATACTTCTCGTCGAGCAGGTCATTGGCGTGCATGAAGACGTCCTCGCCCCCTTCCCGGGGGACGATGAAGCCGTAGCCCCGCACCTCGTCGAATCGCAGGATCCTGCCCACCGTCAGCACAGCCGTACCTCCCGCACCCCGCACCACTCCGTGCCGGGCGGCACCCCTGCGCCGCCCGGCAGCGAATCTACCGCTGTCCGCCGTCCGGGGCAGGGTGTTCGAACGGGTCCCGGCCGGGCGGGTCGAAGGAGGCGAGGTACGAGGCGGCCATGTCGTCCTCGCCCCGGCCGTGCCGGTCGAGGCGTTCGAACCGGGCGGCCCCGGCGGCGGCCAGATCGAGGCGGAGGCCGGCGCCCTCGGCGGCCTCACCGATGAGCCGGGCGTCCTTGAGGGCGTTGCTCACCGAGAAGTTCGGCCGGTAGTCGCCCGCCAGGACGGCGGCGGCCTTGGCCCGCAGATAGCCGTTGTCCAGCGGCCCGCCGGCGACGCTGTCCAGGAAGACCGCCGGGTCGACACCGAGCCCCCGGGCCAGCGCCAGCGTCTCGCCGGTGGCGTGGGTGAGCGCCGCGATCCAGCTGTTGACCACCAGTTTGAGCCGGCTGGCGGCGGCACCGGCCCCGTCGTCGGAGACCCAGGTGGTCGCCCGGCCGATGGCGTCGAAGACCGGGGCGAGCCGGTCCCGGGCGCTCTCCGGTCCGGCGGCGAGGATCAGGAGTTCCCCGGTCTCGGCGGGCTGCCGGGTGCCGACCACCGGCGCGTCCACGAAGACCAGTTCGTGGTCCCGCGCCCAGCCGGCCAGTTCGGCGGTGGCGGTGGCGCCGACGGTCGCCGTCTGCGCCAGGACGGCGCCGGGCGCCAGTCCGGGGGCCGCCTCGCGCAGGGCGTCGAGGACGGTCGGGCCGTCCCGGAGCGCGGTGAGGACCACCCCGGCGCCGGAGACGGCCTCGGCGGGCGAGGCGGTGCTCCGGGCGCCGTCCGCGACCAGCGCGTCGGCCTTCTCCCGGGTGCGGTTCCAGACCCGGACGTCCAGTCCGGAGCGGAGCATCGAGCGGGCCATGGCGGCGCCCATGATCCCGGCGCCGAGTACGGCCACGGTGGGGGCGGTCGCCGGCCCCGTCTCAGTCGTTGATCCAGTCACAGCGGGCAGCCTAGGCCGTGCCGTACGGACCTCCCGGGAGCGCGGCCCGGTCGCCCGCAGCGTCCCGGGGCGTGCGGCACCGTCACCGAGCCCCCGGCCGGGCGGGCGGCACCACCGCCGGGCCCCCGACCGGACCGGGTGGCGGCGGCGCCGGGCCCGGCCGCGTACCGGAGCGTCACCGTCCCGTCCGGCGGTCATCCGCACGGGCTCATCCGCACGCCACGACACACCGGGGCTCGACGGGCCGGGTGGCGCGGGGCGCGGCATGGTGGCGTGAGGAGGTTCAGGAGGTACCGAGGTGCAAGGGGATCGACCATGCCGATGATGCTGCGCCGGGCGCGCCTGTCCGACCACCGCGCGCTCGTGGAGTCCGCCCAGCGCTGGTGGTGGGAGGACCCCCGGACGCCCGCCGAGGGAGACCCGTCCCGTCAGCTGCCGAGGCTGTTCCTCCAGAACTTCGGCAGCACCAGCCTGGTGGCGGAGGACAACACCGGGATCAAGGCGTTCCTGGTGGGCTTCCACTCGGGCGACAACGACGACGACGCCTACATCCACTATGTGGGCGTCGATCCGGTGCTGCGCGGCCGGGGGCTGGCGCGGGGACTCTACTCGGCGTTCTTCAAACGGGCCGCCGAGGCGGGGCGGGAGCAGGTGCGGGCGGTGACCTCGCCGCGCAACGGGCCGTCGGTGGCGTTCCACCGGGCGCTGGGGTTCACGCCCGAGGCCGGGGACCAGGAGGTGGACGGCCTGCCGGTGCACAGCGACTACGACGGCCCCGGTCACCACCGGGTTTGTTTCCGGCGTATGACGGCTGGGTGAAATGGCCGGCGGCGGGACGGCGGTGGCTGGTCCGTCCGGGGGACGGCGCCCGTTCCGTGGCCTACGATCCCGTTCGGGCGGCTCACCTGTTCCCGCCGCCCCACATATCAGGAGGTCAACCGTGCCGAGCGTCCGCTCCCGTACCGTCCTCACCGCCTGCGCCACGGTGTCCGGGCTGGTGCTCGTCACCGCCTGCTCGTCGTCCGGCAAGAACGCCGGCGAGGCGAAGGGCGGGGTGCCGGTGGTCGAGAAGGGCAAACTGACCACCTGCACCCATCTGCCCTATCCGCCGTTCCAGTTCGAGCAGAAGGGCAAGGTCGTCGGCTTCGACGTGGCGGTGGTCGATCTGGTGGCCAAGAACCTGGGCGTCGAGCAGAAGATCCTGGACACCCCGTTCGAGAACTTCAAGACCGGTGCCTTCCTCAACTCGGGCCAGTGCGATCTCGCCGCCGCCGGTATGACCATCACCGACGAGCGCAAGAAGAACGTCGACTTCTCGGTGCCGTACTTCGACGCCACCCAGGCGCTGCTGGCCACCAAGGAGAGCGGTGCCACGAGCCTGGCCGACGTGAAGGCGAAGAAGCTGAAGCTCGGCGCCCAGGCGGAGACCACCGGCGAGAGCTACGCCAAGGGCCAGGGGTTCGACCCGGTGGCGTTCGAGAGTTCCGACGCGGTGCTCAACGGGCTGCGCACCGGTCAGGTCGACGCGGTGGTGATCGACTACCCGGTGGTGCAGGGCTGGCTCAAGGACAAGGCCAACGCGGACGCGTTCGCCCTCGGCCAGAGCATCGAGACCGGTGAGCAGTACGGGTTCTCGGTGAAGAAGGGCAACACCAAGCTGAAGGCGGCCATCGACAAGGCGATCACCGACGCCCGCGCCGACGGCACCTACGACAAGCTCTACCGGCAGTGGATCGGCCCGCTGCCCAAGGGACAGTCGTGACCTCTCGGCTGTCCAGGCGCCAGTGGCGCCGGGTGTCGCAGGGCGTCCAGTACGCGGTCTTCGCCGGCGTGATCGTGCTGGTCGCGGTGCTCGCCGACTGGGACCGGCTGCGCACCCAGTTCGCCCAGAAGGACCTGGCCGGGCAGCTGTTCCCGGACATCATCACGGTCGCGCTGCGCAACACGGTGGTGTACACCGTCTCCGGCTTCGTCTTCGGACTGGTACTGGGGCTGGTCGTCGCGCTGATGCGGCTGTCGTCGGTGGCGCCCTACCGGTGGGCGGCGAGCGTCTACATCGAGATCTTCCGGGGCCTGCCGGCCCTGCTGATCTTCATCTTCGTGGGTGTGGCGGTGCCGCTGGCCTTCCCGGGCACGGAGATCCCCGGCGGTACGTACGGGAAGGTGGCGCTGGGCCTCGGTCTGGTCGCCGCCGCGTACATGGCCGAGACGATCCGCGCGGGCATCCAGGCGGTGCCCAGGGGCCAGATGGAGGCGGCGCGCTCGCTGGGCTTCTCGCACGCCCGGGCGATGGTGTCGGTGATCATCCCGCAGGCGTTCCGGATCGTCATCCCGCCGCTCACCAATGAGCTGGTCCTGCTCTTCAAGGACTCCTCGCTGGTGCTCTTCCTGGGGGTCACCCTGGAGGAGCGGGAGCTGACCAAGTTCGGCCGCGACCTGGCCAGCCAGACCGCCAACTCCACACCGATTCTCGTCGCCGGCCTCTGCTATCTGCTGGTGACCATTCCGCTGAGCTTCGTGGTGCGCCGCCTCGAAGCCCGCGCCGACCGGGCCAGGTGAGGCACGAGTGACACCCCCGACTCCCCCCGCTCCGAAGACTCCCGGGGCCGGTCCGCCGGCCTCGCCCGCCGCGCCGGGAGCGGCCGGCGGACCGGAGATCGAGATCCGGGAGCTGCACAAGTCCTTCGGCGACAACCAGGTGCTGCGCGGCATCGACCTGGAGGTGGCGCGCGGCGAGGTGGTGTGTGTCATCGGCCCGTCCGGCTCCGGCAAGTCGACGCTGCTGCGCTGCGTCAATCTGCTGGAGGTACCCACCTCGGGCCGGGTCCTGGTGGGCGGCACGGAGCTGACCGACCCGGATGTGGACATCGACGCGGCACGCCGCCGGATCGGCATGGTCTTCCAGCAGTTCAACCTCTTCCCGCATGTGACCGTCACCGAGAACCTCACCCTGCCGCAGCGCCGGGTGCTCGGGCGCGGCAAGGAGGAGGCGGCCCGGGTCGCCCGGGAGAACCTGGAGCGGGTCGGTCTCGCCGACAAGGCCGGCGCGTACCCGGCCCAGCTCTCCGGCGGGCAGCAGCAGCGGGTGGCGATCGCCCGGGCGCTGGCCATGGACCCGCAGGTGATGCTCTTCGACGAGCCGACCTCCGCGCTCGACCCGGAGCTGGTGGGCGATGTGCTGGCCGTGATGCGGATGCTGGCGGCCGAGGGGATGACGATGATGGTCGTCACCCATGAGATGAGCTTCGCCCGGGAGGTGGCGGACCGGGTCGTCTTCATGGACGGCGGCCGGGTGGTCGAGGAGGGTCCGGCCGCCCAGGTGGTCGGGGACCCGCGCCACGAGCGCACCCGGAACTTCCTCAACCGGATCCTGGACCCGGCGGCGGCCGACCTGTAGCGGGGCCGTCGTCGCCGTCCTCCTACCGCCGCCT
>NZ_JANUGQ010000011.1 GCF_024756275.1 Streptomyces pyxinae
CCCCACCCCTCTCGCGCGCGCCCCCCACTCTCCCCCCCCCCAACAGAGCCCCCCCCCCCCCCCCCCCCCCCCCCCCCCCCCCCCCCCCCCCCCCCCCCCCCGCCCCCCCCCCCCCCGCCCCCCCCCCCCCCCGCCCCCTGCGCCTCCCGCCCCCCGCCTGACCGTCCACCGGGCCCGGCTCGCCCGCCTGCCTGCCCGCCAAGGCAGGCGGCCCGGCCCGGAGACACCCACCGATCCCATTTGGCAGGGCCGGCGGATGTTCAGCCGTGGATGCTCTTCACTGCGGTGGCGACGAGAACGGGCGGCCCTGCGACGTAGTACCGCACGATCGCGCCCGCGACGGTGGCGAGCCTTCGGTTCTTCTCCTTGGGGGAGTCGGACGGGCTGGAACCGTGCCCATACGGATCGCGGGCCAGGGTCGTGGCCATCGCGGCCTCGAACCGAGCCCGGAACGCGGGCGACATCCGCGCCCGGGTGATTTCGGCTTCGCCGGCGTACCGGACGCGGTAGCGGCTCATGACTCCTCCGCTTCGCCGGCAGGTCCGTCCCCGGGGACGAGGCGGGCCTTCAACTCGGCCACCAGCGCGTCCTCCCCGGCCAGTTCCTCCGGCGGGTATCCCCAGCGCAGGGCGGCACAGGTGAGCTCGTGGCCCGGGGTCCGGGCGATCTCCGCCTCGAATTCCACCAGCCTCTCGCCGTCCAGCACCCCGCGGATGCCTTCGATGGTCGCGGGAAAGGTCTTCGACCCCGCAGGCACTCCCATGGACCACACCGTGGGTGCCACCTCACCCACCTCCAGCGGCGGATGCGTCGGGGCGACCGGCTCGCCGTTCTCATCCAGCACGCCGGTGAAGTCACCGCTCCTGAGCCGCTCGACCACCGCCGTCTCCACGGCCTCCCCGCCCGCCGGCAGAGCCCAGTCGAGGATCACGTACACCAGGTGCTTGGCCGGCGTCCGCGCCACCTCGGCCTCGAACTCCGCCCGCTTCCCACCGTCCAGTACCGCGCGGACCCCTCCTGTGCTCGACGGGATCTCCACGCGTCCACCGGCGACGGGAACGCTCCACACCGGCCCCGCGCACCCGGCCATACCCTGCCCTCACCTTCCCTGCCGAAGGACGACCAAGTCCCCCACCGTAGGGCGCGGTTCGCGCGACAAGAATGACGCCGAGCCAGCTCCACGCGATCGAGTGACCCCCGCCGAGCGGTACACCTACTCGCAGTGTCCGGCCGTACGGCCCATGACCACGTCCGGCGGCCGCTCGCGGTCGGCCCGGAAATCATGACGACGAAGCCCACCCGGTCCGATACGGTCGCGGGGTCGTCTCCATCGCCGGGGGCCCGCGAGGTTCGCATATGGCCTTGCCCCTGGCGGTCCCTGAACCGAGAGCAGGTCTCGTCATGGCATGTCGTATCAGTGAACTCGTGCTCGGTTGCCGTGACCCCGAGCTGCTGGCGCGATTCTGGTGCGAGGTGCTGGACTTCGTCGTCCTCGACCGTGAGGACGACGGCTCGCTGGAGATCGGGCCGCGCGAAGGGTTCGGTGGCCCGCAGCCGACGATCATCCTCAGCCGCAGGGATGAACCGGAGAAGGGGAAGTCCCGGCTGCACATCGACGTCAACGCCACCGACCGTGACCAGGACGCCGAGCTCGAACGCCTCCTGAAGCTCGGTGCTCGCCCGGCCGACATCGGCCAGACGGGGGAGGAGCAGTGGCACGTTTTGACCGACCCCGAAGGCAACGAATTCTGCCTGCTCAAGGCCCGCCTCGCCCCACTCTGACGCTCACCGGCCCTGCGGCGGACCGGTGGTGGTAGTGCCGCCCGGCTGCCGGCTGTCCCCTTGCGTGGCGGCAGCCGGGCGGTTCCCCGCCCCTTCGTGCCGGATCCATGGGCACGTGTCGCAGGGGGCGGGAGAGTCTTGAAGGTCGCTGGATCTCAGCGGGTCGGTACGACGGCCGGCAGCCGGCCGAGCGCCGCGCGGGAAGCGAGAGCGGCCAGGCAAACCAATGCGGTACGGCCCGCCATCCATAAGCCCGTTCGGTGGTCACGCTTCCGGTGCCCGGCGGGCGATTCGCGCGCGACCGGACCAAGATCATTCGCCGTGCCGGTGATCGACCGGCTGGGGCGGGCGGAGAGTGTGACCCGGTGGCAGGGGTCGGAGAACACGACCGTCCACACCTGCCCCGCCTTGACGCGCCGGTGTGCGTCGTCCTGGCCGGTGGTGTCCTCGTACCAGGCCCGTAACTGCCCGGCGCAGGACACCACCGCGCGTTCCCCGGAGACCTCGGTCGCGCGGCCCAGCGGGTTGCGGTCCAGGTCTCCGCCGTGCGCCAGGCCGCCGAACACAGCCACCGAAGCACCGGCTTCGGCCCCAGCAGGGAGGTGGGAGACGCGTACGGCACGGCGTCCGTCCCACCCACTCCCGCGCCCGAGCGCACTCACCTGTGGCCGAAGCTGTTGCGGAAGCCGATCAAGGCGGGGAATGATCGGGGCCGACCTGGAGGGGGAGATGTGCGCTATTCCGACAGCCCGCGTGTGCACGCCGATGTTCATGTCGAGGCGGCCGTGCCGCTCGTCTGGGAACTGGTGACCGACATCGGTCTGCCCGCCCGGCTCAGCCCGGAGCTGCGGCGCGTGGCCTGGCTCGACGGCGCGGACCGTCCCTTCGTGGGCGCGCGCTTCGAGGGGTACAACCAGCACCGGCTGATCGGTGAGTGGCGGACCGTGTCCCAGGTGCTGGAGCTGGACGAACAGCGGGTGTTCGGGTGGGCCGTCATGGACGCGGACGGCCGGTACGGAGAGCCGACGCTGGATCCGGCGAAGTCCCTGGCGTCCTGGCGTTATGTGCTGGAGGCCGAGGACGGGGGCACCCGGCTGCGGCAGTCGGCCCTCATCGGGCCGGGGCGCAGCGGGGTCACGCTGACCATCGAGCGATGGCCGGACCGGGAGGAGGAGATCGTCGCCTTCCGGCTGAAGGAGCTGCGCGCGGGGATGGAGGCCACCCTCGGCGGCATCAAGGCGCTGGCCGAGGCCGGCGCTTGAGAGCCCCGGGCCGAGGGCTGCCGGACGGGGGTGCGGGTCCGGCTGCGGGCGGAGGCTGACGGGCGGTTCGGCGGGGTTGCGGAGGGTTGAGGGCGCATTCCGGGTGTCCGCCCCGAGTGGCGGCGATGGGTAATGTACGCCCATCTGACGGGGCAACAAGTAGGTTTGGACAACCGCCTGTTGAGGTGTCGATTCCTGTTAGGATCATCACGCTTTTCAACAGGCTGACGGCACGGCATGCCCGTGTACGGGGGGCAGTCTCCAGGGACCTAGCGCGGAGGAGTGAGGGTGGCCCGGCGCGGCCCGGGTCGTGAGCGGATCCGGACCTCCGGCACTGGCCGCGGGCTCGCGGGTCGCCCTTATTTCCGGTGCGAAGCGACTTGAAGAGAGTCTCATGACGTCATTGCTCCAGGATCCACTGTTGTGGATCTTGCTTGTTGTGCTCCTCGCCGCGGTGCTCGCGGTCTCCCGGGCCCGCAGAACCAATGTGGCGCTGCGCCGGAAGAACAGCGCCCTCACCGGCGAGCAGGAGAACGCGCAGTTCGAGGCCGGGCGGCTGCGGAACCAGCTCTCCTCGCTGAGCACCGAACACGCGGCCGAGTTGGAGGATGTGCGCGCCGACGCCGAGGCGGCCACCAAGGCGGTGCTGAAGTCGGCCATGGGCACCCTGCAGTCCCTGGCCGAGGAGCAGCAGGTGCTGCTGGACGCGCTGCTCAAGAAGTACGGCGACCAGACCGGTGTCCTCGGTGACCTGATGCTGATCGACCACACCGGCAGCCAGTTCAGCCGCCGTACCAAGGGCATCTCGGTGCTCTGCGGCGGCTGGCTGGGGCGCCGGGAGACCGACGCCTCCGTCTTCGACGTCGCCCGCAGTGCCCAGGGCAGGATTCGGGACTATGACCGGGTGAGCGTCCACTCCCAGGCCGGTGTCGCGCTCGTCAGCAAGGCCGTCGAGCCGGTGGCCGTGGTCCTCGCGGAACTCCTGGACAACGCCACCAAGTACAGCGCCCCGGGCACTCCGGTGGAGGTCAACATCCAGGCCGTCCCCTCCGGCGTCTGCCTGATCGTGGACGACGCCGGCGTGGGCATGAGCCAGGAGACCAAGGACCGGGCCGCCGCGCTCCTCGCCACGGACACCGCCGTCGGTATCACCGGCCTCGGCGACCCGCCCCGGTTCGGCTTCGCCGTCGCCGGGATGCTGGCCGCCCGTTACGGCTTCTCCGTCTCGGTCGACTCGGTCTCGCCGTACGGCGGCGTCCGCGCGGTGCTCCGGGTGCCCGAGAACCTGCTGACCACGCAGGCGCCCCAGCCCGTACCCGTCGCGGAGGAGACGCCGGTGGACGGCACCGAGCAGCAGCCGCTCGCCCCGGCCGGTCCCGGCCCGGCGTTCGTGATCGGGACGACCGCCGGGGGGCTGCCCAAACGCCGGCGGCGCCCCGGCCCGGTCTCCGTGGTGCCGGAACCGGTACCGGACGCCGCGCAGCCGGAACCGGAGAGCCGCAGCCAGGTCACGGCCCTGCGGATCGGGGCGTTCGCGCGCGGCACACAGCTCGGGCGGGACACGAACTCTACGGAAGGACCTCAGGACCAGTGAATCCCGATCTCTCGTGGGTGCTGAACGACGTACTTGAGGTGCGCGGCGCCCGCCACGCCATCCTGGTCGCCGCCGACGGCCTGCTGATGCAGCGCTCCGACACCATCGGCCGCGACGACGCCGAGAAGAACGCCGCCGCCATGAGCTCGATGCAGTCGCTGAGCCGGGCCGTCTCCGGGTTCGTGGCGGGCGGGCAGGGGCTCTGGAAGCAGACCCTGATCGAGTACGACGGGGGCTGGATCTTCCTGATCGCCGCCGGCAGCGGCGCCTACCTCGCAGTCTCCACCGCCCTCGACGTGGACATGGAGGCCATGTCGTTCCGGATGCAGAAGACCGTGGGCGCGCTGGGCCGGGCCATGAGCGCGGCACCGCGCCGGACGACCGGCGCCGACGTATGAGCAGGCCCGGCGAGGAAGCCCCGGTCACCAGCGACTTCGTCCGTTCCTATGTGATCACCGGGGGCCGCCGGCTGCCGACCGGGAACGAGCTGTCCCTGCACACCCTGGTCACCCTGGCCCCCGACCGCACCCTCCCGCTGGGCGCGGGCCCCGAGGTCCGGGCCATCTGGCAGCTCTGCTCGGGCGGCTACCTCTCGGTGGCGGAGGTCGCCGCGCATGTGGCGCTTCCGGTCGGGGTGGCCCGGCTGCTGCTGACCGATCTGCTGGAGCAGGGCCACCTGCTGCACCGCGCGGAGCCACCCCGCGCCCAGACCGTTGACCGCGCGACCCTTGAGAAGGTTCTGCATGGACTCGAATCCCTCATCGGCTGAGCGGGCGAACGGCTCCGTGGTGACCGGCGGTTCCGCTCCCGCGAACGGCGCCGTACGGGGCAACGCCTCGCTCTACGTCTCCAGCGAGGTGACCACCTCCGCGAAGATCCTGGTCGTGGGCCACTTCGCCGTGGGCAAGACGACCTTCATCGGCTCGCTCTCGGAGATCGCCCCGCTGCGCACCGAGGAGAAGATGACGCAGGCGTCCGCCCATGTGGACGACCTCCGGGGGGTGACCGGCAAGACCACCACCACGGTGGCCCTGGACTTCGGCCGGCTGACGCTCAGCGACGAACTCGTGCTCTACCTCTTCGGCACCCCCGGCCAGCAGCGGTTCATGGAACTGTGGGAGGACATGGCGCGCGGCGCGCTCGGAGCGCTGCTGCTGGTCGACCCGGCCCGGCTGGAGGAGACCTTTCCGGTCATCGACCTCATAGACGACTACGGGCTCGAATACGCCATCGCCGTCAACACCTTCGAGACGGGGAGGACGTACGACGCCGAGGAGATCCGGGAGGCCCTCGACCTGCTCCCGGACACCCCCGTGGTCCACTGCGACGCCCGCGACCCCCAGTCCTCGGGACGGGCGCTGATCGCGCTGGTCAGCCATCTGCTCGACCGCGCGGCCTGAACTCGCCCCGCACCGACCCCCGGGCCGCCCGTCCGGGCATCCCGCCCAAAGGAACCCAACCGCCATGAACACTCAGCACACCGGGGCCCCGCCCGGCCCGGGCTGCCCGATGCACGACGCCGGTTTCGCCGCCGACCCCCGGCGCACCTACGACTGGCTGCGCGCCCGGGGCGCGGCCGGGCCCGTCGAACTGGCGCCCGGCGTGGAGGCCACCCTCGTCGTCCAGCACGAGGCGGCCAAGCAGGTCCTGCAGAGCCCGGCCCTCTTCCCCCGCGACGCCCGCCGCTGGGCCGACCTCAACGAGGGCCGGATCGCCCCCGACAGTCCCGTCCTGCCGATGATGGCCTACCGGCCCAACTGCCTGTTCACCGACGGGGCCGTGCACCTGCGGCTGCGCAAGGCCGTCACCGACAGCCTGGACCGGCTCAACATCAGCCGGATCCGCCGGGACGTGGAACCGATCGCGGACTATCTGATCGACCGGTTCAGCGAGCGCGGCCGCGCCGACCTCCTCGGTGACTACGCCAAGCTGCTGCCGCTGCTCCTCTTCAACAAGCTCTTCGGCTGCCCGGCCGACATCGGTGACACCCTCACCACCGCGATGTCGGCCATTTTCGACGGCAAGGACGCGCTGAAGGCCAACGAGGAGCTGAACTCCTGCCTGCTGGAACTCATCACCCTCAAGCGCCGCCGCCCCGGCGACGACATCACCTCCTGGCTGATCCAGCACCCCGCCGGTCTCAACGACGAGGAGCTCAAGGACCAGTTGGTCATGCTGATGGGGGCGGGCGTGGAGCCCGAGCGCAACCTCATCGGCAACGCCCTGCTGCTGTTGCTCGGCCACGGAGCGGCCGGCCGGGGGGCGGGGATGCGGGTGGAGGAGGCCCTCGACCACGTGCTCTGGAACGACCCGCCCATCGCCAACTACGCCACCCACTATCCGGTGCAGGACGTGGACCTCGGCGGTGTGGTGGCTCCGGCCAACACCCCGGTGGTCATCAGCTTCGCCGGGGCCAACGGCGACCCGGAGCTCGACCAGGCGCGCCGGACCGGCGGCCAGGGCGCCCATCTGGCCTGGGGCGCCGGGCCGCACGCCTGCCCGGCCAAGGACCCCGCCCAGGTCATCGCGGTCACCGCCATCGAGCGGCTGCTCAACGCCCTGCCCGACCTCACCCTCGCCGTCCCGGACCGGGAACTGGAGTGGCGCCCGGGCCCCTTCCACCGGGCCCTGGTGGCCCTGCCCGCGCGGTTCAGCCCGACCGCCGCCACCCGTACGGCCGCCGCGCTCCAGCAGCGGGGAGTGGTGGGTGCCGGGGAGCGCTCCGGGGCGCCGGCCGGCCACTCCCGCGCGGGGGACGGCGGAATCGGCACCGGGAACGGGACGGGCCCCGGGACCGGGACCGGATACGGCCGGGACACCGGGGACCAGCGGGAGGACAAGGGGAGCCGCCGGAAGGGCTTCTGGAGCGGCTTCCTCGACATCTTCCGGGTCTGAGCCGGGCCACTGACGAGGTCTGAGCCGGGCCACCGACGAGCGGGCCCCACCGGAGCCCGCCGGGCCCCACCGGAACCCGCCGGAGCCCACCGGGCCCGAACCGGCCCCCGCCTGCGAGCGCTTCCCCTGCGAGCGGGCCCCCACTCGCGCCCATCGGCGGACACGGGCCCGCACCTGCGCCCACCGGTGACCGGGCCCGCACCGGCGCGCGCCGGCGACCGGGCCCACGGCGGCGGCGCCCGGCGCCGGTCCCGCGCCCGGCGGCGGGGGACCGGCGGACGTACGGCTCCGGCCCTCAGCGCCCGGTGTGCCGGGCGCCCCGCCGCACCGGTGCGTGCTCCCGCCGGCCGGCACCGGCCCCGGCAGGGCCGCCCGCCGGGGCGCCGCCCGGGTTTTCCGCCCCGGGCGGCGGGGCGGTGTCGAGCGCCTCGGGGCCGTACAGCGCCTCCACCCAGTTGGCCTGGTAGACGGTGTCCAGATAGCGCTCGCCCAGGTCCGGGGAGATGGCCACCGAGGTCAGCCCCCGGGCGCCGTGCCGGGCGAGCCAGTCGGCCGCGCCACGGACCACCGTGCCGGTCGAGCCGCCGAACACAAAGCCGCGCCGGGCGAGTTGGCGGCAGGTCCGGACGGTCTCCGCCTCCGCCACCCGCACCACCTCGTCGACATAGGAGACATCCAGCAGCGGCGGGGGCACGGCCATGCCGAGGCCCGGGATCATACGGCGTCCCGGCGGCCCGCCGAAGGTGACCGAGCCCATGGTGTCCACGGCCACCACCCGTACCGGACTGTGCCGGTCCTTGAAGAAGCGGGCGCAGCCCATCAGGGTCCCAGTGGTGCCCGCCCCGACGAAGAGTACGTCCAGCCGGGGGAAGGCGCGCGCGATCGCCGGAGCCGTACTCCGGTAGTGTGCCTGCCAGTTGCCCGGGTTGGTGTACTGGCTCAGCCAGACATGGCGCGGGTCGGCGGCACAGAGACGCCGTACGTACGCGAGCCGGGCGCCCAGCAGCCCGCCCTCGGGATCCGGTTGGGACACCACGTGCACCCGGGCTCCCATCGCCTCCATCATCAGCCGGGTCGCGAGATTGCAACGGGCGTCCGTCACACAGACGAAGCCGTAGCCCTCGCTGGCGGCGATCATGGCGAGGGCCACCCCGAGATTGCCGGACGAGGACTCCACCAGCACCGAGCCGGCGACGAGCCTGCCCTGCCGCTCGGCCTGCGCCACCATCTCCGCCGCCGCCTTGAGCTTGATGGAGCCGGCGAAATTGAACCCCTCGCACTTGAGGTAGAGCGAGTGGCCGGTGAGCGGGCGCAGGTCGATGTAGAGGTCCTCCTCGTTGAAGTCATGGGGAACGGATATGACGGGCACGGTGCATGCCTCCTTGCATGAGCGCGATGAGCGCGAGGAACGCGAGGAACGCGAAAGGCTGGAAGAACGGTCAGGGACCACGGCTCTCACCCGTACCGGCTCAGCTCGTGGAAGAAGCCCTCGGCCACGCGGAGTTCGCCCGAGCGGGCCACCCGGTCGTAGACGTACTTGCCGACCGCGAGGTCCAGCACGCCGAGGCCGAAGGGGGAGAAGACGGCGGTCCGGTCCTCGGGTACCGTCACCCGGCCGTCCATCACCCCGGCCAGTGTGCCGTGCACGAAGTCACGGCCCCCGGTCAGCTGTTCGGTGAGATGGAGCGAGGTGCCGGCCCGCAGGCAGTGCTCGACGTCGTCGACGACGTTGGTCGCGGAGAGGATCACCTGCGGCGCCAGATCGCGCAGCGACACATGCAGCACCAGGGGGCGGTGGCCGAACCAGGACGCGTCGTGCACATGGGGCCGGTCCGCCACCGTGGCGAAGACCACCAGGTCGCTGTAGCGCACCAGTTCCTCCGGGTCGTGGTGCACGGTGACCCCGCCGCCCGCGCCCGACTGCTCCAGATAGAGCCGGAAGCCCGCAGCGCTGCGCTCGGACAGGTCGTACACACCGGTCTCGTCGAACTCCCAGCCGCTGCCGGTGAGGAAGGTGTGGATGTACCGGGCGATCAGCCCCGCGCCGAAGAACCCGATCCGCCGGGGGCGCGGCCGGCCCCGGCTGAGCCGGTCGGCCGCCGACGCCGCCGACGCCGCCGTACGGCTCGCGCTGATGATGGAGCTCTCCATGCAGGCGAACGGGTAGCCGGTCACCGGGTCGTTGAGGATGAGCACCGCCGAGGCCCGGGGCAGCCCGGAGGACACATTGGCCGGGAAGCTGGAGATCCACTTCACACCGTCCACCCGCACCTCCCCGCCGAGCGAGGCGGGCAGCGCGATGATCCGGGCGGTGGGCCGGTCGGGAAAGCGGAGGAAGGACGAGGGCGGATTGACCGAGTCGCCCGCCGCGTGCAGCCGGTAGGCGGCCTCCACCACCGCGATGACCTCGCGCTCACGCCCCTCCAGCGCGCGCTGGACCTGGGCCCCGGAGACGATCGCGAAGGGCGGCGGAGCGGGCGCGCCGCCCTGCTCGGCCCGGGCGCCGGGGGAGTGGGTGGTCGTCATGACGGACCCACCTCACCGGAAGGTCCGGCGGGAGGAGCGGAGAGGGCGGGGCTCACGGGGTCGGCCATCGCCAGCACCAGTTCCCGGGGGCCCTCGTACGGCTCCCTGCTGTGGGCGGTGCGGACGTTGTCCACCAGCAGCAGATCGCCGGCCGCCCAGCGGTGCCGCGCGGTGTGGGCGGCGTACACCTCGTTGATCAGCTCGACCGTCCCGGCCTCGACGGGCCTCCCGTCGCCGTACCGGGTGTCGAACGGCAGGCTCTCGGGGCCGTACACGTCGACCAGGTACTCCCGCAGCTCCGGATCGAGCGTCCAGGAGCTGAGGAACGCGATCTGGTTGCACCAGGAGCGCCGGCCGTCGGCCGGGTGGCGTACCACGGCGGGGCGCCGCTGCCGGGTGCGCAGGGTGCCGTCCGGTTCCCAGGCGCAGTCGATGGCGTGACCACGGCAGTACGCCTCCACGACGGCCCGGTCGTCGGTGCCGAAGGACTCGGTGACGGTGGCGCCGATGTCACCGCCGTAGGTCCGGGTCAGCAGCCAGCCCCGCTCCTCGAAGCGCCGGACCACCTCGGGCGGCAGGGCCGCGAGCACGTCCGCCGCGTCCGCCGTGCCGGTCTCCCCGCCGCGCTCGGGTGGAACGAGGCAGGCGATCAGCAGCAGACCGGGAAAGCCCAGGGCGTAGCTCAGCTCGTGGTGCATGCACATCGGCTGGTTCGGCGGCCAGACGGCCGAGGAGTACACCCCCGGGCGGTACGTCCGGCGGGGCGCGAACGCCTCCCGCTCGGGCACCGGTTCCGCCGCGAGACCGGCGGCCACGGCCGCCACCTGGCCGGCCTCGCGCAGGCCGAGGCCCCGGACCAGGACCGCGCCGTACTCCAGCAGGGCGGCACGCAGCCCGGCCCGCCGGCCGGCGGACCAGGCGCCCGGATCGGCGCCCGGCTCGGCGGTCACGACCGGTGGCGGCGCGCCGGCGTCGGGTGCCGTGCCGGGGGAGGGCGCGGGGACGTGGAGCGAGGACACCATTGTGATGCTCCTTCTATGGGGCCGGTATGGCCTGTGCGGCCGGTGTGGCCTGAGTGATCCATGGGTCTGGGGGATCTGCCTGAGTGATCTGTAGTGGTCTGTAGTGATCTGTGGGGCTCGGTCCTCTCCGGGGTCTCGGTGAGCTGTGGGAACGATCCGACCGGCGGGATGCCGGTGCGTCCGGCGCGCCGGGCGGGGGCCTCAGCCCGGTGGGGGCGCGGTACGGGCGGGGGCCGGGGGCTCCGCGCCGGTGGTGGCCGGAGGCGCTCCAGTGGAGGCGGGGGCCGGGGGCCGGCCGGTGCCGGTGTCCAGCAGGGCGGCGAGGTCGGCGAGCACGGGGTGCCGGACCACGTCCCGGAGGGTGACGGCCCGGTCCAGCAGCACGGCCAGCCGCACCGCCGACAGCGAGTTGCCGCCCCGCTCGAAGAAGTGGTCCTCCCGGCCCACCCGGTCCGCCGGAACTCCCAGCACCTCGGCCCAGGCCGTGGCCAGCCGCGCCTCGGCGGCGGTACGCGGGGCCCGGAGGCCCCCGGCCGGCCCGGCCGCCTCCCCGTCCGGCGCGGTACGGGCGGCGAGCGCGGTGAGCGCCTTGCGGTCGGTCTTGCCATTGGCCGTCAGCGGCAGCGCGGGCAGCCAGTGGAACGCCTCCGGCACCATGTACCCGGGCAACCGGGCGGCGAGCCGTTCCCGCAGCGCGGCGGGCGCCACCGGCCGGTCACCGGCGCAGTACGCCACCAGCCGGGGGCCGCCCCCGCCCGAGCGGTCGACCAGTACGGCGGCGTCCCGGAGCCCGGGTGTCCGCAGGAGCGCGCTCTCCACCTCCCCGAGCTCGATACGGAAGCCGCGGATCTTCACCTGGCCGTCCCGGCGCCCCAGGAACTCCAGCTTCCCGTCGGCGGTCCAGCGCCCCTCGTCACCGCCGAGGTAGAGGCGGCCCCCGGGCAGATGGGGATCGGCGCGGAAGCACTCCCGGGTGCGCTCGGGGTCGTTGACGTACTCGCGTCCGACACACACCCCGCCGAAGGCGATCAGTCCGGGCGCGCCGAGCGGGACCAGCGCCAGTCGCTCGTCCACGACGTACGACCGTACGTTCCCGATGGTCCGGCCCAGCGGGATCCGGCCCGACTCCGGAGGCCGGCGCAGCACCTCGTGATGGGTGTCGTCCGAGGTCTCGGTGAGCCCGTAGGCGTTGACCAGCGGCACCGCCGGCTGGACGGCGAACCAGCGCCGGACCAGCGCGGGCTTCAGCGCCTCGCCGGTGACCGACACGCACCGCAGCTCCGGCAGGGCGCGCGGACGCTGCTCCAGGGCGGACACCACGGCGTCCAGATAGGAGGGCACGAGCTGGAGCACCGCGACCCGGCCGGCCGTGACGGTGTCGAGGAACCGGTGCACATCGAGCACCGCCGCCTGCTCGACCAGCAGGGTCCGTCCGCCGGCCAGCGGCCCGGCCAGCAGCTGCCACAGCGAGATGTCGAAGCACTGGGGCGCGGTCTGGGCGACCACCAGGCCCTCGCCGATGCCGAGGTCGTCGATCTTCGCGTACAGGTGGTTGAGCAGCCCGAGGTGCTCGCAGAGGGCGCCCTTGGGCTCGCCGGTGGAGCCGGAGGTGAAGTAGAGGTACGCGGCCTGGCCGGCGGCGACCGGCACCCGGGGCGGGCTGTCGTCCCGGGCGGCGGCGCAGGCGTCCGCCACCAGCAGCCGGACCGGGCCGGTACCGGGGTGCGCCGGCGGCCCCATCCGGTCCAGCTCGGCGGTGCTCCCCGGTTCGGTCAGTACCAGCCGGCAGCCGGCGCGGGCGAGCATCCGGGCGATCCGCTCGGCCGGGAAGCGCGGCTCGACGGGCAGATAGACGCCGCCCGCCTTCAGCACCCCGAGGACCGAGGCCATCCAGTCCAGGTCGCGCTCCATCACGACCGCGACCGGTTCCTCCGGGCGCAGCCCCCGGTCCAGCAGCGCCCGCGCCAGGCGGTTGGCCCGCGCGTCCAGCTCCCGGAAGGTCCGGCGGGAGCCCCGGTGCTCGGCGGCCACCGCGTCCGGGTGGGCACGCACCCGGTCCTCGAAGAGCTCATGGGCGCGGCGGTCGGGCAGCGGCCGGTACGGACCGGCCAGTCCGTCGGTCTGGAACCGGACCTCCGCCTCGGAGAGCAGGGCGGCCGTGGTGTGACCGGCGCCCGGACCGGCGGTCAGCAGGGTGAGCGCGGTGCGGTAATAGCCGCCGATCCGGGCGGCCGCCTCCGCGTCGAGTACGTCGGTGCGGTAGCGCAGCCGCAGCGCGCACCCGGCCTCGTCGATGGCCGGTACGACGGTGAGCGCGGGCGCCTCCCCGGCCGGCCGGTCGTCCCGGGCGGCCACCGGCGCGGAGGCCGCCGCCCCGGAGCCGCCTCGGGCGTCGAACACGGTGTCCGGCGGCGACGACGGGCCAGCATCCTCGGGCCCTCCAGAACCTCCGGGTGCCTCCGGCGGCGACGGAGGGACGGCGTCTCCGGGGATCTCCGGCGGCGGGGAAGATACGGCAGCCGACGGAGGGACGGCGTCTCCGGGATCGCCCGGCGGTGGCCAGGCATCGGAGCCGCCCGGAGTGCCCCCGGGAGCGTCCGGCGGCGGCCAGGGACCGGGACCCTCAGGAGTGTCCCTGGGATCACCCGGCGGTGGCCAGGGAGCGGGGCCCCCAGGGGTGCCTCCGGGAGCGTCCGGCGACGACCACGACCAGGGATCGGCGTCCCCGGCGGTGTCCCCGCGCGCGGCCTCCCGGTGTACCGCTGGTCGCTCGGGGGCCGCCGCACGGTGCGCCTCCCGGACCAGCTCCAGCCAGGACCCGGCGGGAAGCGCCACCCGGCAGGGGCGCGGTCGCCCGTCCCGGCCGGCCGGCAGGCCGGTGGTCACCTCGCCCTCCCCGGTGAGCGCGGCCAGCACCTTGGCGTGCGCGGCCAGCAGCACCGAGGCGAGCGGCACTCCGAGGCCGTCCGCCGCCTGCCGCAGGGCGACGACCAGCCCGGCCGGCAGCGGCTCGATGTGCTCGGCGGTGCCAGGGCGGGGCGCCCGGGTCCAGCGGGGGAGCACCGTGTACGCCACCGGGAGGGGCGGGGCGGGGGCCCGTGCGGTCGGGTTCACCGTTCCCACCGGTCCCGCCTCCTTGCCCCGGCGCGGGCCCCGGTCACGGCGGCGTCGGGTGCGGCCGGCTCCCGGGGGGCCGGCTTCCGGGCGGCCAGTTGCCGGGCGGGGTTACCGCCCCAGCGCGCGCCCGGCGGCACCTCCTCGCCCTTCATCAGGAAGGAATCGGGCGCCAGCACCGCGCCCTCGCCCATCGTCACGCCGTAGTGGACGAAGGCGCCGACACCGAGCGTGCAGTCCGGACCGACGGTGCTGTGCGCCGACTTGAAGGCGCCGTCCTCCTGCGAGTGGCTCTGCACCACACTGCCCGCGTTCAGCGTGCAGCGGTCGCCGATGGTCACCAGCGCCCGCTCGGTGAGATGACAGCCGTCGTCGAAGACCAGCCGGCCGATCCGGACCCCCGCCAGCCGCCAGACGACGTTCTTGAACGGGGTGCCGTTGAGGATCCGTATGTACATCTCCGAGGGCACCTTCCAGTAGCGCTCATGGAGCCAGAAGCGCCGGTCGTAGATGGAGCAGAAGAGCGGCCGCAGCGGGTGCCGGGCGGTGACCACCCGCTCCACCAGGGCGAACCACAGCGGACCGGACAGCAGAGCGAGGACATTGCCCACCGCGATGGCCCAGGCGCCCACCGGGGCGTACGACTCGGCCGCCAGGGACACCAGCAGGGTGACCCAGCAGAAGTACATCCAGCGGGACAGCAGATAGAGGCCCATGGTCGCCGCGTTGTGCCGGTTCTTGGCGGCGAGCCGGTCGCTCAGCCCGGGGCCCTCCCGGAGGTCGTCGAACGTGCTGTCCCGCCGTACCGTCCGGGGGATCTCGAAACACGGCGACCCCAGCAGACCGGTGTTCTCCCGTACGGCTCCGTCCACCGGGACCATGACCTTGGTGGCCAGCAGGCAGTTCGTCCCGGTCCGGCCCCGGGAGGGATAGGCGATCCGGTTGCCGAGGAAGTTGTGCGCGCCGACGGCCGCCCGGGAGACCCGGAACGAGGTGTGCGAGAAGTCCGCGTTGATGACCGACAGACCGTCCGCGACCATGGTGCCGCTGCCCACCGACGCCAGATACGGCGTCTCGTGCCGGACCTCGGTGCCGAAGTTGGAACCGGTCTGCTCCACCGGCCTCAGCTGGTAGCCCAGCCGCCCCAGATAGTGCACGACGGCCGAGCTGTCACCGAACAGCCGCATCAGAAAACGGCGGTTGGTGGCGAGCATGATGATCCGGTGCGCCCCGTAGTGGAGACCGTAGAGCGGATAGACGCGGTCCGGGCGGATCGTCCGGGCGAGCAGCCGGGGCACGGTCAGCACGAACAGCAGGGACAGCGGCACGGCCAGCAGGAAACCCACCGCCGACGCGCCCACCGCCTCCGCGTAGAACGCCGCGTCGGTGAGCGCCGAAGGCCCCGGCTCCAGGGCCGTGGACAGCTGCGGGGCCCAGGCCAGCACCATGCCCACCCCGCCGACCGCCAGCGGGATGTACACCAGGGTCACGGCGAGCAGCTGGAGCACACTGTGCGTCGCCCGGCGGAACGCGCCGCAGCCGCCCGAGGGCACCGCGCGGAACTCGGTGGAGCAGGGCTGGGCCGGAGAGCCGTGCCAGTGTTCGCCGGCCGGGACCGCCTGGCCGCTGTGCAGCGAGGAGGCATGGCCGAGCTGCGCCCCGTCGCCGAGCGAACTGCCGGTGTCCAGCACGGTGGCCTCGCTGACGATCACATCGTCCCCGATGGTGACCGGCCCGGTCCGGAGCACCCCCGCCTCGGCGTGATAGCAGTTGAGGAACGCGTCCTTGCGGATCACCGTGCGCCGGCCGACCGACAGCAGGTCGGGACAGGCCGGCACATTGCGCGAGAGGACGACCGTGTGCCGTCCGATGCGCGCGCCCAGTGCCCGGAGATACATCGTGTAGAGCGGCGAGCCGACGAAGAGGACCAGCGGGTCGGAGCGGATCAGGGTCCGCACCACCCAGAAACGGACGTAGGACAGACTCCAGACCTCGAACTCCCGGGGCCGCCACCGGCCCACCAGCAGCCACTTCACCGCGATCGGGAGAAGACTGAGCGCCAGCAGGGCGAGCGTGCCGAAGACGACGGAGCGCGCGTAGACACCGAGCGGTCCCGAGCCGGCCGAGATCCAGTCGTACCCCAGGGCCGCGAGCACGGCGGCGAGGTACGAGTAGCCGAGAAACGCCAGGAGTTGGAGCGTTCCGCAGAGGACGTACCGGCGCCGGAGCGCTCCCCGGCGGTCGTCCGCCCGTGCCTCCCGGGCCGCCGCGGACGAGTCGGGGGACCTCGCCGGCACGGTCGTGGACCCGGCCGGTGCCGGGGGAGCGATGGGCGCCGATGCGGCCCCGGCGGCGGTCCGGGCGTGCTCCGCGCCCCTGACGCCTCCGGCGTACGCCGCGTGTCCGGCGTCATCGGCGTCATCGGTGTGCTCGGTGAGCTCGGCGGCGTGTTCGGTGTATGCGCCGTGTTCGGTGTGCTCCGTCCGTTCGGTGGGTTCCATGGCCGCCGCGAGGGCCGCCGCCAGACTCCCGGTCGTCGGGTGCTGGTACACATCGCGCATCGACACCGGGGGCAGACCGGGGAGCTTCCGCACTCGCGCGCAGAACCGGGCCATCACCAGGGAGTCGGCACCCAGGTCGGAGAAGAAGTCGCTGTCCTCCGCCACCGAGGCCGGGGGGACCCGGGTGACCTCGGCCAGTACCCGGCTCAGCGTCTGCGCCAGTCCACCGCCGTCCCGTCCCCCGTCCCGGCCGGCGTACGCGGTGTCCCCGGACCGGCCGGCGGGTTGCGCCGGATCCGTCGCGAGGGCCTCGGCCGGCTCCCCCGGGCCCGACTGCCCGGGCGTGGTGGGCGGGGCACTCGGGACGGCCGACGGAGGTCGGGTCACGGTCGGCTCTCCGCTCATGCGCACTCCCTCCGGTGTTCGGACGGCGCGGACGGCCCGCGACGCGCGCCTTCCGACGGTACGCGTACGCGTCCGTGCTTCCGCGAGACGATCCGCTCTCGCGCCGCTTTCCCGCGAGCCGGCCGGCCACGAAAGGCGAGCCGGACCACACGGGTTCCTCATGAGTAATTCGGTGCCGAGACCCGTACGGATGTCTTTGAGGTCTGTTTTCTCCCTTGTGTCGATTTCTTGGGCGGGTGTGAGAGCGACCCGACGGCAGCACGCAGCACGCAGCACGCAGCGGGACGGATGGTGTGAGAGGAGTGACCGGTCGGGTCGCCCGGGCCGCCGACCGGTCCTCGCCGTGCCCGCACAGTGGCGGGGTCGCTCCGTCCGTGGCGTGTCGTCATGAGCTGACCGACGATTCGTGGGTGGTGGTCGAGCCGTTGCTGGCCCCGCTGCGGAGGGGGCGGCCGGTGCCGGACCGGCAACACATGGTCAACGGAATCCTGTGGAGACTGTCCACCGGGGCGGCCAGGCGGGACCTGCCCGAGCGGTACGGGCCGCGGAAGACGGTTCACGAACGCTTCCGCCGCTGGTCGGCACGGTCGACCGAGCGGTCGTGTCTGTCGACTCCACGACCGCGCGGGCCCACCAGCGTGCGGCCGGAGCCCGAAAGGAGGCTCTGGCCGGGCGAGGCGCTGGGCCGGTCCCGAGGCGGGCTGACCGCGAAGGTCCGCTCAGCCGTTCCGGCGGGAGTCACCGGTCCGCGAGTACGCGCCGTACGAGGGCCGGGCCGCCGAGCGCGGCCACCGGGTCGGGCGCCCTGCGGCTGGCGGGTGAGCGGCTGCCGCGCCGCCCGGCCGTCGCGGACGCCGAGATCACCCCGGAGGCCGATGAGTACGCCGCGCTCTCCGAGCGGGAGGGCCCGCGCCGCCGAGAACCGGCCGGGCCGCCCGGCGAAGCTCATGGAGGCCCCGCGGGCACCCGGGATCCTCACCGGCGACCGGCGCGGCGGGAGCCTGGCGGTGCTCGCCGGTGCCGCGCCGCGCGCCGGCCCGGCCTGGCACGCCGCGCGTGACCGCTGACCGGTCCTGTCCCTGCCCGAGCCTGGGGCACGGATGAACGGACCATGCTTCGTGACGACGGTCGAGTGACAAACGTCAGCGAAAGCGATGAGTGATCACAGCAGTTCACCGCCCTGTGGTTCATAGCCTTGCGGTAGGGCGCTCAGGTGCCCTCACGCACCACGCGCACGACCCGCGAAGGAGAGCGTCATGCCGCAGTCGGCCTCGTCCGAGTCGCACAGCACCGGCGGCACCAGCAGGCCGGTGGGAATCAGCAGGAGACGGATGGTGACCGCGGGGGCGGCGTTCGCCATGGCGAACGCCGCCCCCGCGGTCGCTGGATCTTCCGCCCTTGCCGCGTCGCCCCACCGCGCGCCGGGCCAGGTGCGGCCACCCGTACGGCTCGCCCTCCCGCGCCCGACCGGTCCCCATGCCCTCGGCGCCGTGGCTCTGCACCTGCGGGACCGCAGCCGCCGGGACCCCTGGGTGGCCGCGCGGCCGGTACGGGAGCTGATGGTCCAGCTCTGGTACCCCGCGCGCCCGGTCGCCGGTCTGCCCAGGGCGCCCTGGATGAGCGCGAAGGCCGCCAGGGTCTTCCAGCAGACGGGCTATCTCCCTTCCCCGTACGCCACGCTGCCGAAAACCCATGCCCGTCTCGGAGCACCGCCGGACCTGCTCGCGGGGCGGCGTCCGGTCATCCTCTACTCCCACGGGCACGGCCAGCACCGCGGTTCCAGCACCGCGCTGGTCGAAGACCTGGTCAGTCACGGATACATCGTGGTCGCCATCGACCACACCTATGACGCCGGGCAGGTCGAGTTCCCGGACGGTCGCGTCGAGAAGTACGCGATGCTTCCCCTCACCGGGGACGACGATCCGACGATCCTCAAGGCGGTCGACGTGCGGGTGGCCGACACCCACTTCGTGCTGGAGGAACTGGCACGGTGCGCACAAGGGCACCATGCCGTCCTTCTGCGTGTCCTCGCCGGCCTGCTCGACCTGTCCAGGACCGCCATGTTCGGCCACTCCCTGGGTGGTGCCACCGCGGCCTCGGCGATGGCGGCCGGGGCGCCGATCGTGGCGGGCGCGAATCTCGACGGCAGTCTCTTCGGCCCGGTCGTGACCGGGGGATTGCGCAAACCGTTCCTCCTGATGAGCGAGGACGCGGACAACAAACCGAGCTGGCCCGAGATCTGGCCCCAGCTGCGCGGGTGGCGCCGCTGGCTCCGGCTGACCGGTACCCGGCACTTCTCTTACACGGACTACGAGACGTTCATGCCGCAGGTCGCCGCGCGACTGGGAGCAACCAACGAACAACTGGTCGAGTTCATTGGCCCGCTCGACGCGACACGAGCCCTGGCCGTCCAGCGGCGCCATCTCCTCGCCTACTTCGACCTCCACCTGCGCGACCGCCGCGCTCGGATACTCGACGGACCGTCGCCCAGGTATCCGGAGGTGCGTTTCATCGACGGGACCGCCTGAAGTGCGGCCGGGTTGCCGAGTGGACGGAGTCCCGCGCCGCCGGCTGCCGCCGGCCTCACCCGATCGGCACGGACGACGAGGTGCAGCAGATCCCGCCCGATGACCGAGCACCTGGTGTGCCGACCGCCGGTGATCGACGGGCACGATCCGGTCGGCGTGGTCACTCTCGCCGGCGTGCCCCAGTCCCAGCCCGACCCCAGAACTGGCCACCCCCGGGCCCTGTCCGCCGACTGAACCACCACCCGCCCGGGGCGGCCGGGCGGCAACGAGGCCCGTGAGCGTCCGGTGCGGCCCGTGCGGCAGGCCGGCCGCACCGTCAGCGGAGCCGGTGCGGCAGGAGCCCACGTCCAGGAGCTCGGGGCCCCGGCTGCGGCTTCGGATGGCGGGATACGTGCCCGCCGGCGCCGCCGGGTGAGACCTGCTCCTTGGGGGGCTGGTCAGACTCTGGCTTGAGCGGGCACCTCGCGGGCGAGCAGCAACGCGACGGCGCCCAGGAGGGTGCCGGTGATGCGGCGTTGCGCAGTGGCCCAGCTCGGGCGGTGCCCGAGGAAGGCGGCGACGGCGCCGGCGGTGATGACGATCAGGGCGTTGACGGTCAGGCTCACCGCGATCTGGACCGACCCGAGAGCCAGGCCCTGCACGGTCGTATGCCCACGATGCGGGTCGATGAACTGCGGAATCAGGGTCAGGTACATGATCGCGGCCTTGGGGTTGAGCAGGTTCGTCACCAACCCCATACGGAAGAGTTGGGCCGGGCTGTCACGGGGAATGTCACGGAACTCGAACACACCTCGCCCTCCGGGGCGCAGGGCCTGCCAGGCGAGGTGGACCAGGTAGAGGACGCCGGCCGCCTTGAAGCCGATGAACAACCAGGGCACGGCGACGAACGCGACCGCGAGGCCCAGGTTGGCCATCAGCATGTAGATGACGAAGCCGGTGCCGGTGCCGGCCAGGGAGATGAGCCCTGCGGCGCGCCCCTGGCTGATGCTGCGCGAAACGAGGTAGATCATGTTGGGGCCAGGGGTCAGCACCATGGCCAGCGCGGTGAGCGTCATCCCGAGGATGGACGCACCGGTGGCGGGTGAGGACAAGGATGTATAGGGCATGCGCCCACCCTGATGTAATGCCCTTGTGCACCTCAACCCTTACGGCGAGTATGCCGTCCTCCTTGCCCGTTCCTTGGCCGACGACTGGCCCGGCACCCGGGCCGGGATCGTCGAGCGGACCCGCGAGTTCGGCATGACGATGCCCTTCCCCGAGCGCCCTGACGACCACGCTCGCTGCCGGGCGGTGCTCGATGACTGGATGCGGGTCGTCGACGCCCGTGATCCAGCCGAGCGGGCGGCGATCCTCAACGAGCAGATGGCCGCCGCGACTGCGTATCCACGCCTGACCGACCACAATGGCGAGGGCTGGCACCTGCACTATCGCGACGTCGACGACGATCTGCCGCGAGTGCTGCACGCCGTGTTCAGCGTCGGCACCGCACTGCACCTGACGACTCGTGGCATGAATCGCCTCGGCCGGTGCGCCGGCCACCCCTGTACGAACGTTGTCGTCGACACCTCGCGGAACGGTACCCAGCGGTACTGCTCACCACGCTGCGGCAGCCGGGATGCCGTCCGCCGGCACCGCGCTCGTCAACACGAGCGGTGACGACTGCCGGCCACGGGCGCCTTCGGGGCGGGGCGCCGGCGGATTCGGCCCCGGACCACCGACCCGTCCTCGGCGGGCTCGATCAGGTGTGAGCACCCCGGTACGGGCCATGGACGGGAAATGCGGCCCGCTCGACTCTGGGGCCAGTGCGGCCACCCCTCCCCGATGCGGAAGCCACGGCCGCCCCGCCAGCCACACAGCTACGGGCGTCTTCGCCGGCTTGGCCGGCGCCTCGGGCCCGCCGGCCGCCGCGTCGGGCACCGGACCGCGCTCGATGCGGTGGCATGCGCCATGCGCGTCTATCGCATACTCGTGGCCGCCGTGGCCGCCGTGGCCGCGATCCTCATGCCGGCCGGAGCGGCTCGACACATACGCCGGCCGCCACAAGGCCGGAGTCCACCTCGCCGCACTCATCCTCTGGCTCCGCGAACCCGTCCAAGATCCTTTGCCCGACCGGTCCTAGCGCCTTCCCCGGCCGCGCGGCCGGGGGAGGGGCGGGGCGGCCTCCCGGGAGATCCGGGCGGCCCCGGCGAGGGTCCGGGCGCGCAGCTCGGGCGGCGGGACCACCCGGCAGAGGCCACCGAGGCCGGCGGTGAGCTCGGTGAAGGCGTCCACCTCCCGGCGGCACGCGGTGCAGCCGGCCAGGTGGTTCTCGAAGGCGGCCTCCTCGTCCGGCGGCAGCGCGTGCAGGGTGTAGGCCCCGGCGGCGAGGTGCGGATCGGCGGAGGTCATGTGTCCGACTCCATCCGCACCCGCAGCTCGCGCAGCCCCGCCCGCATCCGGGACTTCACCGTCCCCGGCGGGGTGGACAGCGAGTCGGCCACCTCCAGGTAGGTCATGCCCTGGTAGTAGGCGAGCACCAGGGGCACCCGCTGGTGCTCGGTGAGCGAGGCCAGGCAGCGGTGGACGCGCCGGTACTCGTCACGATCCTCCACGGTCTCGGCCACTTCGTCGAAGGCGCGGTCGCGGGAGAGCATCCCGGCCAGGTGCTCCCGCGCGGTGCTGGCCCGCACGGTCCGTACCCGGTCCACCGCGCGGCGGTGCGCGAGGGTGAGCACCCAGGTCCTGGCCGTACCGCGCTCGGGCCGGTAGCGGTCGGCGGTGCGCCACACCTCGGTCATGACCTCCTGGGTCACTTCCTCGGCCTGCGCGGAGTCCCGGACGATCCGCCGGGTGAGGCCCAGCACCGTGTCGGCGAGCGCGTCGTAGAGCCCGGCGAACGCCGCCTCGTCCCCGCCGGCCGTGCGGATCAGCAGCTCCCGCACGTTCACGTCCTGCTCGGGTCCGTACGGCAAACGCTGCTCCCGGTCGCTCCCGGCCGTACCGCGACGGCGGCACGGCGTGCCCGTTCCCCGCCCTCCACTCCAGCTTGGGGCGGGTCCGGGAGGCGCGCAAAAGGACGCGGAAGGACCGGTGGCGGGGCGCGCGGGCGATGCCGCGCCGGGCATGACCCCCCACACCCCGCACGACCCCGCCACGCCTCCGTACGGCCCCGGTACGACTCCGCCACGGCCCCGGTACGACTCCGCCACGCCTTCGTACGACCCCGCCACGGCCCCGGTACGGCCCGCCACGCCTCCGTACGACCCCGCCAGGGCCCCCGTACGGCCCGCCACCGGTCCTGCGGGCGGGGAGGAGCCCCGTACCGGAGGGGAGGCGCCCCGGACGGGGCCGGGGCGCTACTCCCGGCCGACGCGGGTGGCGTCCGTCCCCCAGCTGGCCAGCAGGCGCAGGGCCTCGGCGGAGGGGGACCCCGGTGCGGCGTGGTACGTCACCAGGGACTGGTCGGGGTCGTCGGAGAGCCGCATCGTCTCGAAGGACAGGTCGAGCCGCCCCACCAGCGGATGGCGCAGCCGCTTCACCCCGTGGCCCTTCTCGCGCACGTCGTGCGTGGCCCAGAGCCTGCGGAACTCCTCGCTCCTCATCGACAGCTCGCCCACCAGACCGGGCAGCCACGGGTCGTTCGGGTAACATCCCGCGTCCATCCGCAGAAAGCTCACCAGGTCCGACGCCTTCTGTCCCCAGTCCAGGAAGAGCTCGCGCGACTCGGGCCGGAGGAAGACGATCCTGGCCCAGTTCCGCTCGTCGGCGGCCATGGCGCCCCAGTCGCCGAAGACGGCCGCCGCCAGGTGGTTCCAGCCGAGGATGTCGGAGCGCCGGCCCACCACGTACGCCGGTACGGTCTCCATGGCGTCCAGCAGCTCCTGGAGGGCGGGCCGCAACCGCTGCGGGCGGGCCGTCCGCTTCTTCTTGTGGTTCTTCGGCTGGGCCAGGCGCAGCAGATGGCCGTGCTCGGCCTCGGTCAGCCGCAGCGCCCGGGCGATGGCGTCCAGCACCTCCGCCGACACATTGCGGCCGTTGCCCTGTTCCAGCCGTGTGTAGTACGCCACGGACACCCCGGCCAGCTGCGCCAGCTCCTCCCGGCGCAGCCCGGGCACCCGGCGCCGGCGCCCGAAGTGGGCGAGCCCCACGTCCTCCGGCTGGAGCCGGGCCCGCCGGGAGCGCAGGAACTCGCTCAGCTCGGTGCGCCGGTCCAGCGCCTCGGCGGCACCCGGGGCCCGCTGCCCGGTGCGCACGGCACCTGCGGTGTCCCCGGAGCCGTGGTCGGCGGCCTCGGTGTCTTCGACGGCCTCGGTGTACCGGGCGGGCTCGGTGGGCGGCGGGACGTGGGCATCCATGCCCTCCAGTATCCAGGGAGCCGTCACCGCCAGCCTGTCCCCACCAGTGGTAGGAACGCCGGTCGTACGCGAAGCGGAGGGCTGGGTAGCGGCCCGGCGGCCGCGCAGGGTGGAGGTCATGACCACTGAGAACCGCACCAGCACCGCAGGACCGACCACCGTCACCGCCTGGGCGGCGCCGAGCGCCAAGGCGCCGCTGGAGCGCACCACCGTCGAACGCCGGGCGCTGCGGCCCACCGACGTCCGTATCGAGATCAAGTACGCCGGCATCTGCCACTCCGACATCCATCAGGCCAGGGACGGCTGGTCGGAGGGCATCTTCCCGATGGTGCCCGGCCACGAGATCGCCGGTGTGGTCACCGAGACCGGCCCGGAGGTCACCAGGTTCGCCGTGGGCGACCGGGTGGGCGTCGGCTGCATGGTGGACTCCTGCCGCACCTGCGACAACTGCCGGGCGGGCCTGGAGCAGTACTGCTTCCGGGGCAACATCCAGACGTACAACGACCGGGACAAGAACGGCGACCGCACCTACGGCGGCTACTCCACGCACATCGTGGTGGACGAGGCCTTCACCCTGCGGATCCCCGACGGCCTCTCGCTGGACGTCGCCGCGCCGCTGCTCTGCGCCGGCATCACCCTGTACTCGCCGCTCGCCCACTGGGGGGCCGGCCCCGGCAAGAAGGTCGCCGTCGTCGGTCTCGGCGGGCTCGGTCACATGGGCGTGAAGATCGCGCACGCGATGGGCGCCGAGGTGACGGTGCTCTCCCAGTCGCTCCGGAAGAAGGACGACGGCCTGCGGCTGGGCGCGGACCACTACTACGCGACCAGCGACGAGGCCACCTTCGAGCAGCTCGCCGGCAGCCTGGACCTGATCGTCTCCACGGTCTCCGCGCCGCTGCCGCTGGACAAGTACCTGAGCCTGCTCAAGACCGACGGCGCGTTCGTCAATGTGGGCGCGCCCGAGGAGCCGGTCTCGCTCAACCTCTTCTCCGTCATCGCCGGCCGCAAGAGCCTGGCCGGCTCGGGCATCGGCGGCATCCGGGAGACCCAGGAGATGCTGGACTTCTGCGCCGAGCACGGCCTGGGCGCCGAGATCGAGCTGATCCGCGCGGACCAGATCAACGAGGCGTACGAGCGGGTGCTCGGCAGTGACGTCCGGTACCGCTTCGTCATCGACGCCGCGACGATCTGACCCACGGGAGCCGGTGACGGCCGCACGGGGCCCGGCGGGCACACCGCCGGGCCCCTTCCCTGTCCGGAGCGCCTTCCGCGGCGTCCCGCCGGCCACCGCCAAGTCCCCTGTTCCTGGCGAGAGATGGGTGGCGGACGCGCGCCCGGCCGCACCGAAGGCGCCGTCCCGCGTCGTCGCGGTTCGCCCGAACTCTCCGGCGGACGGCCCCGTTACGGATTCGTTCACCGCTTAACGAACACCATGTCCCGCTTATGGGTTAGGTAAAGAAACGCCTGTACGACCTGGCGTCGAGAACCCGCCACACGTGAGGATCCTCCGCAGGACTCATGCCGCGCCGCCGCCGTCGGCGGCGCAGATCACCCTGGGGAGAGACACGTTGAAACGCACCGCAGTGCTCGGCTCGGCCGGCACTCTGATCGCGGGCGCCCTGTTCGCGGGCACGATCGCCGCCCCGGTGGCCACCGCCCATGACCACGGGCGAGGCACCTCGGAGGCGCGCGGCGTCCGGATCGCCGCCGAGCGCGCGGCGGCGAAGGGCATCGACTGGGCGGACTGCCCGGCGGACTGGGGACTGGCCAAGCCGATCCAGTGCGGCTCCGTGTCCGTACCGCTCGACTACGCCCGGCCGTACGGCAAGCAGATCAAGCTGGCCGTGGACCGAATAGGCAGCACGGGAACGCCCGCCGAGCGGCAGGGCGCCCTCCTCTACAACCCCGGCGGCCCCGGTGCCTCGGGCATGCGGTTCCCGACCCGGGTGACCAACAAGAACCCGCTGTGGGCCAACACCGCCAAGGCGTACGACTTCGTGGGCTTCGACCCGCGCGGGGTGGGCCACTCCACGCCCATCTCCTGTGTGGATCCCCAGGAGTTCGTCAAGGCGCCCAAGGCCGATCCGGTGCCGGACAGCGAGGCGGACAAGCGCGCCCAGCGGAAGCTGGCCGCCGAGTACGCGGACGGCTGCGCCGAGCGCAGCGGCGAGATGCTCCCGTACCTGACCACCCCGAACTCCGCGCGCGATCTGGACGTCATCCGCGCCGCGCTCGGTGAGAAGAAGCTCAACTTCCTGGGCGTCTCCTACGGCACCTACCTGGGCGCGGTCTACGGCACCCTCTTCCCGTCCCATGTGCGCCGGCTCATCGTGGACAGCGTGGTGAACCCGGCCCGGGAGAACATCTGGTACCAGGCCAACCTGGAGCAGGACGTGGCCTTCCAGACCCGCTGGAAGGACTGGGAGAACTGGGTCGCGCGCAACGACGCCGCCTTCCACCTGGGCGACACCGCCGCCAAGGTCGAGCGCCAGTGGCTGAAGCTGCGCGCGGCCGCCAAGGCGAAGCCGATCGGCGGCCAGGTCGGGCCCGCCGAGCTCATCGCGTACTTCCAGAACGCCCCGTACTACGACTCCTCCTGGGTGCCGGTCGCCCAGACCTGGAGCACGTACGTGGCCGGTGACACCCAGGCGCTGGTCGACGCCGCCGCGCCCGACATGACGGACGTCAAGGGCAACATCGACGCCGAGAACGGCAACGCCGTCTACACGGCCGTGGAGTGCGCGGACGCCCCCTGGCCCACCAGCTGGCGCAAGTGGGACCGCGACAACACCCGGCTCCACCGCGACAACCCGTTCATGACCTGGTCGAACGCCTGGATGAACCTGCCCTGCGCCACCTGGTCCACCGAGCGGCAGACGCCGGTCGACGTGCGCACCGGAAAGGGCCTGCCGCCGGTGCTCATCGTGCAGAGCACCCGGGACGCCGCCACTCCCTACGAGGGCGCCGTCGAGCTCCACAAGCGGTTCAAGGGCTCCCGCCTGATCACCGAGAAGGACGCCGGCTCCCACGGTGTGACCGGCCTGGTCAACCCGTGCGTCAACACCCGGGTGGAGAACTACCTGCTCACCGGGCAGGTGGACAGCAGGGACGTGGTCTGCGCACCGCACGCCACGCCCAAGCCGTAACCACCCCCGGCACTCCCGGAGGGGGTCTCCGCGTCCGCACCGGCACCGTGTCCGCACGGTCCCGGAGGCGCCGGCCGCCCCCGAGCGGGGCGGCCACGGAGGCCCGGCTCCCGGAGGACCTGGGCCGCCGCGCCGGGATTGCTCCGGCGCGGCGGCCCAGGTACGTCGGGAAGCGGTTCCGCGCACCCGCCCGTCCGGCCGGGTGGCCGGAGCGCCGGATGCGCGGAACCGCTGTGTGTCAGCGCTGCCAGATGCCGCCGAGACCCTCGTGGTCGTAGGCGTAGCCCTCGGCCTGGGTGAGCCCGCTGTGACCGCTGATGTTGGCGTACTTGCCGCCCAGGCCCTCGTGGTCGTACGCCCACTCCACCTGCGTGCCGTAGTCCCCGCCACGCTGGTCGCCGCGGTCGTACTCCCCACCGCGCTGACTGCCGTGGTCGTACTCCTCACCGCGCGGGCTGCTGTGCTCGTACTCCCCGCGGGGGTCGTCGGCGAGGGCCGTGCCGGCGCCGCCCACCAGGGCGGCGGTGGCGAAGGCGACGGCGAGAACGGTCGAGCGAATACGCATGGAATCAACCTCCTGAAGATGGCCAGAGGTGGCCAGTCGTGCCGCTACCGCTACTTCCGCGCCCCACACCCCGGAAAACCGCCGCATCCCGCAAGCCACCCGAACGGCGGCATCGGCGGTGGTGCGGTGTCCCGCCTGTGCCGTAACCCGCGAAGCCCTACCCCCCGAGACGGCCGGGTCTCGTCCGCCGGACGGCGAGCCGCTCGGCCGGGAGCGGACGGTGTCGGGAGCCGACGGTCCCGGGCGGCGGCGGAGGGCGGCGGTCAGCCGGTCCTGCCGCCACGGCTGCCGGGCGATGCCGACGGTAGGGCGCTACGAGGGAATCTCCGTGAGATCCGCCTTCGGCGCGTGGACATCCGCCTGCGGTGCGTATGTGCGAGATGCTGCTGCAGCCGGGCGTGCCGGAACTGGTACACCGCGCCGGCCTGTCGCAGTACGCCCCGCCGGCAGGCGTCCTCGAGAAAGGCCATGACGGCCCAGGGCAGCCGGCCGGTCAACGGCAGCCAGATCCGGGTGAGGACGGCCCACTGGCCCCAGGCGGTCAGGGTCAGGGTGTACCCCAGGGAACCGCCGACGCCCCCGACGACACCCAGGACGAGTCCGTTCACGGGGCTCCAGACCAGTGGCCCCGTGAACCGCCCCAGGAGACCGACGACCGCTCCGGACCCGAATCCGACGATTGCTCCGAAGGCGACCGCCCAGAGGACCAACCGGGCGGTGACGGTACGGCGGTTCGCGCCGAGGAGAGACCGCGGGTCGACCGCGGAACGGATGTCCAGAGGCGTCTCGAAGAGGCCGAGGAGGCAGAAGGTGAGACCGGTGCCGCCGCCGAAGACCAGGCACATGACGCTCCCGTCGATGAGCACGGTGCGCAGCCCGTCCGAGAGCCCCGCCCCCCGGGTCGTCACCTTGACCACGCCGATCACGCCTCCGTAGCCGAAGCCGAAGACCGCCCCGCCCAGGGTGCCGATCACCAGACGGGGACCGGCGCTCCACTGGAGGGGCCCGGGTCTGCCGCGGATCCGCAGCCGGACGGCCGACGGTGTCACGGGCAAGTCCTTGACCGTGAACGTGAGCCAGTGCGCCAGCCCGAACATGAGCCCGGACAGAAGGCCGACGGCCGTCGCGTCCACGATGGTCTGCGGGACCGAGAGCGGCAGCACGGTGATGACGGCGCCGTCGACGAGTCCGATGGCCAGCCCTGTCAGAAGAGCGGTGATCAGGGTGCGGGTGGAGCGGCGCGGCCCGCTGCCGAGCCGCCACCATGCCAGGTCGGGGGTCCCGAGCCGGTCGAGATGATGGGCGAGATGGCCGAGCCAGCGCTGGGCGCGTTCGAAGCCGGGGCCCGGGACGGGCGCGGGCACGGCGCCGCGGGGGCCGGGTCGGGGGCGGTAGACGGTGGGGAGGAAGTTGTCCAGAAGGTGTTCCTCCAGCGCCTCCTGGGTGCCGAACCGCTCGGTGTCCAGGAGCGAGGCCGGGTCGTGGTCGGGAGTGTCGCTGTAGATGGTGCGGGCCAGCGCGACCATCAGCGGGGTGGTCAGGACCCGGGCGAGGGGCGGCACGGGCCGCCGGCGGGCCTGCTCGCGCAGCTCGGTCAGGACCGGGTCCCAGGTGTTCGCGGCGGGGAGCGTCCGGCCGGACTTGCGGGTGGTACGGGGAAGATAGCCGGCCAGGTCGTCGAGGGTGAGGTCGGTGAGCTCGATCGCGGCGGCGGAGGTCAGCACATCGGTCTCGGCGACCGCGGCGGCGTATTCGGCGGGACGGCTGGTGAGCAGGAGCGGCAGGGGGGTGGCGTTGAGCGCCTCCAGCGCGGGGCGCCGCAGGCCGTCGGCCATCTCGTCGAAGCCGTCCAGGACGGGGAGCACGCGGCCCGACTCGACCAGCTCGGCGGCCAGGCTGCGTCCGCCGGAGCCCTGTACGGCATGGCCGGGGTAGTCGCGGGTCAGCTGGGCGGCCAGCCAGTCCCGCAGGGTGAGGGCGGTCGGGTCCCAGGCGCCGATGCTGAAGATCACCGGAACCGGGTCGCCCGGTTCACGGGAGGCCAGGTGGTCGAGGACGAAGCGCAGGGCCAGCACCGTCTTTCCGGAGCCGGATCTGCCCAGGATCACCAGGCGCCCGGACGGGACGCGCCGGTAGGTGCCGGCGATTCCGTCGAGCCGGCCGGCCAGGTCGAGGGCGCCGGCGGTGGCCTCCGGAGGGAGCCGGAGGATATTGGCCCAGTGGTCGGTCAGGTCCTCGCGGGCCGTCCGCCACCGGACCGGCAGGGGGAACGGGTCCTGGATACGGCGCTGTTCCTCTTCGTGCCGCCAGCGGGCCCGCACCAGCCGCGCGAGGAGCCCGCCGGGATCCTCCGCCGGGCCGGGTGGTGCCGGAGCCGGTCCGTCCGGCGTGCGCCGGGCCGCTCCGGAGGCGCCGGTCATGGAGCCGTCCGCTCCGGAGCCGCTGGTTCCGGGGTGCCGGTCCGGTGCCGGTGCCTCCGCCAGCAGGCCGGCGGCCCGCAGCAGCTCCTCGCGGTCCCCGGGCGGCGGTTCCAGCGCGCCGGCCAGCTGCTGGACCGTCGTCATCCGGGGGTTGGCGCGCTGCCCCGTCTCCAGACCCCGGATGGTGCGCACGCTCACCCCGGAGCGTTCCGCCAGCCCTTCCTGGGTCAGCCCGGCCTCCCCCCGCAGCCTCCGCAGCACATCCCCGAATTCACCGGCCACCACGTACGGCCCTCCTCCCCTTGGACACCGTTTCCGCAGACCGGGGACTGTAGCGCGGCCACCGGCCACATATGGCCGCCGCGATGGCCTGTCCGCGCCCCCTCCACCGGGACCACCTTCGACGGGACCGAACACACCGACCGGCCGGCCCGACCGGTCCGGGAAGGGGGAACGCTCGATGACGACCACGGCCGCCCGCGAGGGGCACCCGGACGTCCCCGTCCTCACCGCCGCGGAGCGCGCGGCGCTCTACGCGCTCGGCTGCGGCCTGGCGGACGCCGAGATCGCCGACGCCCTCGCGCTGCCCGAGCCCGCGGTGGCCGGGCTGCTGGGGCATGTCATGGCGAAGCTGGGGCTGCGGGACCGGGCCGGCGCCATCGTGCACGCCTTCGACTGCGGTCTGGTCGTGCCGGGCAGGGGCCCGCGACGACGGGTGCCCGGTGCGGCGCAGCGGACCGGCGCCCGCCGCGACCCGGAGCCGGCACCCGGCCCATGGGTCCGGATCTCCGTACTGGGCCCCCTGCGGGCCTGGGTGGCGGGACAGCCCGTGGACATCGGCCCGCTGCGCCAGCAGGCTGTACTGGCGGTGCTGGCGATGAGCCCGGACCGGTCGGTCGGCCGGGAGGAACTGCTCAGCGGCGTCTGGGGGATGGAGTACCCGGGCGGGAACGCCGTACCGGTCTATGTGTACCGGCTGCGCAAGAGCCTGCGTCTCGGGCAGCGCACGGACGCGGTGATCACACGCGACCGGAACGGCTACCGGCTGGCGCGCGGCGTGGCCGAGGTGGACGCGGCCTGCATGGAGGACCTCGCGACCGCCGCCGGCGCGGCCGAGCGGGCCGGTGACCTGGCCGAGGCGGTACGGCTGTGCGGCCGGGCCCTGGAGCTGTTCCACGGTGAGCCGCTGGCCGGGCTGCCGGGCCCGGCGGCCGAGGCACAGCGGCTGCGCCTGGTCGAACGCCGGGCCGCTCTCGTACGGCGAAGGGCCGGCTGGCAGTCGCGCCTCGGCCGGATCGCCGAGGCCACCGCCGAGCTGTCCGCCCTGGTCCTGGAGCGGCCGCTGGACGAACCGGCCGCCGCACAGCTGATGGGCGCGCTGCGGCGGGCCGGCCGCCCGGCCGAGGCGGTGGCCGTCTTCGACCGCGCCCGCCGTCGGCTGGCCGAGGACCTGGGCGTGGCCCCCGGGGACGAACTGCGGCGGGCGCGCGGGGCGCTCGTACGGAGCGAGGGCGCGGGCGCGGGACCGCGGCCCGGCCGGGCGGTCGCGAGGTGACAGGGGGGAGCGGGCCCAGCCGAGCCGAGGAGTTGCTGCTGGCACAGGTCTCCGCGGCCGCCGGGCGGGCGCGGCTCGGCAGGCGGCACGCCACGTACCGGACGCCGGCGCCCGGGGCCACCGCGCGCACCGGATGGAAGGCGGTGGCCGGGGCGGTCCGGCGGGCCGTCACGGCCGGCACGCGCCCCCGGGGGCGCCGGGGCCACGGGCCGGCCGCACAACCGGGGGAACGGCTCGACCTGTACGAGCACGGCGTGACCACCGCCATCGGCGGGCGGATCCAGGTGGTTCGCTACGACACCACCGAGGTGTACCTGCGCCCGGTGCCGTCCGCACGGGGCGGCACCCGTGCCTGCGTACTCACCTGCCTCACCGACGCCGACGGCGAGCCGGTCGTGCTGCCCGACGGCGGCTTCGGCCCCCCGGAGTGGCAGGACCGGATCAGACGGGCCGTCACCGGCGCCCAGGTGCCGCGTGCCCTGGACGCACTGACCCGGGGGGCCCGGCTCACCTTCGGGGCGGTCTGGATCACCGAGGACGCGATCGGCACCGGCGGGGTGTCCCTGCGGTGGACACAGGTCCAGCGGCTCGGCGTCGTGGACGACCGGATCGCCCTGCGCGCCACCGGGCAGTGGCAGGTGTGGCCGGCGGTGGCGTCGAGCACCCCGAACCTGTTCGTCCTGCGGGCGCTGACCGAACGTCTGGCCGGTACCGCACCGGGGGACGGCGGCCGGGCCGACGACTGACGCGCCGCGCCCCGGTCCTCCGGCGGTCCGCCGGGCGGAACCGGAGGCCCTCCGGCTCCCCGCCCCTGGCGGGGGCCGGGGGACCCCGGGAGGCCGGAGGGCGGAGAGACCGAGCCCGGAGGCGGGGGCGGGAACGGAAGGCTCGGGGGACGAGGTGGGGCACCGAGGACTGGAGGACGGGGACCGGGGGTCGGGGATGGGGGACGGAAGACCGGCGACCCGGGGGCGGGGCCCGGGCGGTGGCGACAACCACGAGCGGCTGCTCGGGAGACCGGCGACCCGGGGACGGGGGGCCGAGGACCGGAGGACGGGAACCGAGGGGACCGGGGACCGGGGGACAGGGCAGAAGAGCGAGGACCGGAGGTCGGGGGCCGGGGGGCAGGGGGCAGGCGTGCACGAGGTTTCACGAAGTCATCACCCCTCCGGGGCAACCCGGGGCTCCCTCCCGCCCGTCCCCCTCACTGCCGGGGCCGGACGATCACGAGCCGGTCCCGGGGCACGGACAGCACGCGGGACGAAGGGGGCAGTACGGATGAGCCGCGAAACGGCAGGCCGACGGGCGGAGTTCGGGCGGCGGGGGCTGCTCCGGGCCGGTCTGGGAGCCGGGGCAGGGGCCGCCGGTCTCGGCGCCGGGATCGCCGCGGCCGGACCCGCGACGGCGGCCGGAACCACCACCGCGCGAGGCTCCTCGGCGGTGGCCCGGGCAGCGGGCCGGGCGGCCGGCCGGGTGGCACTGGCCGCGGCGTGGACCGCGCTCGGCAAGGGGCTGGACGGGAGCCTGCTGCGCCCCGGCGACCACGACTACGACACGGCCCGGCAGTTGTTCAACCCGCGCTTCGACGGGGCCAGGCCCGCCGGTGTGGCGTACTGCGCCGGGCCCCAGGACGTGCGCGAGTGCCTGGCGTTCGCCCGGCAGCACGGCATACCCGTCGCCGTCCGCAGCGGTGGCCATTCCTACGCCGGCTGGTCCAGCGGCAACGGAAAGCTCGTGATCGACGTCCAGCGGATGGCGAAGGTGGCCGTCTCGGGTTCCACCGCCACCGTGGGCGCCGGCGCCAAACTCATCGACGTCTACGACCGGTTGACCGCCACCGGCCGGACCATACCCGCCGGCTCCTGTCCCACCGTCGGCGTCTCGGGGCTGGCGCTCGGCGGCGGCATCGGCGTGGTGGCCCGGGCGTACGGGCTCACCTCCGACAGCATCACCGGCGCCGGCATCGTCACCGCCGACGGCCGGCTGCGCCAGGTGGACGCCACCCATGACCCCGACCTCTTCTGGGCGCTGCGCGGCGGCGGCAACGCCAACTTCGGGGTCGTCACCTCGCTCGGCTTCCGCACCCACGCGGCGCCCTCCTGTGTCACCTTCTTCCTCTCCTGGCCGTGGTCCCGGGCGGCCGACGTGGTCCGCGAGTGGCAGCGCTGGGCGCCGGACAACCCGGACGAGATTTGGGCCAACCTCCATCTCTCCGCCCCGGCCGGCGGTCGCCCCGGGCGGGTCCGGGTGGGCGGGCTCTCGCTCGGTACCCGCTCCGACCTGCTCAACCGGCTCGACAGGTTCGCGGACCGGGTCGGCGTCCCGGCCTCCTCGGTGTCGGTGAACCCGCACACCTTCATGGACGCGATGAAGATCATGGGCGGGGTGTCCGGCCGGACGGTCGCCCAGGCCCACCAGCGGGGCACCCTGCCGGGCCGTACCAAGGAGGGCGGGGTGGCCCGGGAGTCGTACGCCGCCCGCTCCGACTTCTACACCCGGGACATCCCGGAGGCAGGCGTCCGGGCGCTGCTCGCCCGGGTGGAGGCGCTGGCCAAGCTGAGCGGCGGCGGAGCCGGGAGCGTCGCCCTGGACTCGCTGGGCGGAGCGGTGAGCAGGGTGAAGCCGGCCGCCACCGCCTTCGTCCACCGCGACGCGCGGTTCCTCGCCCAGTACATCGTCTCCTGGCCGGACCGCGCCCCGGCGGCGACGGTCGCTGGCCATCAGGAGTGGCTGAACGGCACCTACGCGGCGATGCGGAGCTGGGCGAGCGGCTTCGCGTACCAGAACTACACCGACCCGGCGCTCCGGGACTGGCGGAGGGCCTACTTCGGAACCAACGCCGACCGTCTGGCGCGGATCAAGCAGGAGTACGACCCCCAGCGGGTCTTCGGCTCGCCGCAGGGCTTCTGAGCGACGCCGCTCAAGGGGGCCGCCGGAGGGCGGGAGCCTCCCGTACCACCGGGGCGGGCGGGGGCGCGGGCCCCGTGGCCCGATCGCGGGAACCCGGCCGCCGGGGTCCCGGGCGGCGGCTCCCGGCCCGGCCCTGGGCGCCGGTGACCGGGCCCCGGCAGCGCCTCCCCTCGGGCCGGCGGCGCCGCCGGTCGGACCGGAGAGACGTCCCGTCGGACCGGAGAGGCGTCCTGTCAGGCCGGCGGGGTGTTCCCGCCGCCCGCCGGGGCGCCGGGAACACCGGGAACACCGAGGCCGTCGGGGACACCGGCGTGCACGGTGGTGAGCGAGGCGAGCCCGGAGACCGTCAGCACCGGGTCCAGCAGCGGAGTGGCGATCAGCTGGATGCGGTGGGCGTGGGCGAAGAGCACCGTGAGCCCGGCGCTGTCGAGGTAGTCGACCGCCGTCAGATCCACCACCACCGGTCCCGAGGTGCTGTCCAGCGCGGCGGCGAGGGCGTCGGTGTTGCTCATGTCGATCTCCCCGGCGGCCGTCAGCAGCGCGGTGCCGTCCGAACGGCGGCCGGGGGTGAGGGTGAGCGGGGTGGTCATCAGGCGATCCTCGTATGCATGTCGACGGTGGTGCCCGTCGGTCCGGGGGTGACGGTGACCTGCTGCATCATCGCGCGCATGAGTGTCATACCGCGACCGCGGTGGGCGTTGGCCTCCGGTCGGGGTGTCTTCCACCGGCCGCTGTCGGCCACGGTGAGACGCACATTGTCCGTGAACGCCTCGGCGCGCAGCCGGACGGTGTCACCCGGGGCGTCGCGGTGGCCGTGCTCAATGGCGTTGGCACACGCCTCGCCGGCCGCGACCAGGATGTTCTGGGCGGTCCCGGGCGGCAGGTCGCACCGGTCGAGCCAGCCACGCAGCGCCTTGCGCACGGGGGCCAGTTGACCGGACTCGGCGGGGAAGGACACCTCCAGCGGCGCCGGGTGACGGTAGAGCAGCAGGGCCACGTCGTCGTCATAGCCGCCGGCCGGTGCCAGCCGGACCATGACATCGGTGGCCAGTTTGTCGACGGCGGTGTACCGGCCCTCCTGAACGGCCGTGCTCGCCTGGTCGATTCCGGCGGTCAGCGGCCGCCGCCGGCGTTCCACCAGGCCGTCGGTGTAGAGCAGCAGGGTCGCCCGGGCGGGCATCACGCACTCGCCCTCCGGCCGGGTCCCGCCCGGCCGGACGGCCAGCGGCAGGGACCGCCCGTCGTCCAGCAGCCGGGTGGTGCCGTCGGGACAGGCGAGGATGCCCGGCGGATGGCCCGCGCTGGAGTAGGTCAGACGCCCGGTCTCCGGGTCGAGCACCCCGCAGAAGACGGTGGTGCACATCGCGCCCGGCACTCCGGCGGCGAACCGGTCCAGCGCCATCAGGGTGCGCGCGGGCCCCGAGTCCTGGAGCAGCAAGGCCCGGCAGGCGCTGCGGAGCTGGCCCATGACGGTGGCCGCCTCCAGACCGCGTCCCACGCAGTCCCCGACGACGATGCCGATCCGGCCGTCCGGCAGGGTGACGGTGTCGTACCAGTCGCCGCCCACCTCCAGCGGCCGGCCGGCCGGCTCGTAGCGGACGGCGAACCCCTCGGGCAGCCGGGACGGGCCGAGGATGGCGCGCTGGAGCGCGATCGCGGTCTCCCGCTGCTGGTCGATCTGGTGGACCCGGGCCAGCCCCTGGGCGAGATGACCGGCCAGCAGCGCGAGCAGCAGTTCGTCCTCACTGGTGAAGGGCCGGTGGCCCAGGTCGATCCAGAGCGCCATCGGGCCGTCCGGATGCTCCAGCAGAATGGTGGCCCCGGTGGCGTCGGCGGCCGGTGTGAGCGGTGGCCGCTGCCGCACCCCGGCGAGCGCCCCGCGCCGCTCCTCGGAGAGCTGGTCCCAGCCGTCCGTGGCCGCGCCGCCCGAGGCGGCGCCCGTGCCCGTGCCGGAGTCGGTACCAGTGCCGGTACCGGGCTCGGAGCCGGTACGAGGACGAGTACCGGTACCAGTGTCGGTGTCGGTGAGGACGGGATCGTCGCCGTAGCCGAACACGGCGGCGAGCACCCGGCGGGCGTTCCACACGTCCTTCAGCTGGCGCAGCGCGTCGGCGAGGGCCTCCGGCAGGCTGGTGGCCTGGGACAGCCGGGTGCTCAACGCCGCCAGCGCGCTCTCCCGCTGGACGGCGTAGTGCTCGGTGGTCACATCGCGGAAGGTGCCGACGGTGACGGCCCGTCCGGTGTCCGGATCCCGGGCCCGGTTGAAGGTCGCGCGGACCCACAGCCGGTGTCCGTCGCGGTTGTCGAGCGGGATGGTGTGGCTGCTGCCGCCCTGCCCACCGGTCAGCGCGGCGAAGGCGGCGGCGACCTGTCGGTGTGCCTCCGGATCGGTCTCCGCCGCGGGCCACCAGGGGTGGCGCGGCCGGTAGGGCAGGCCCTCGGGGCCGTATCCCAGGATGTCGGTGAAGGCGGCGTTGATCTCGATGACGGCGCCCTCCTCGTCGCAGACGAAGAACGCCTCCTGCAACGAGTCCACCAGCGCGGTCCGCCAGCGGGCATGGTGGGTGCGCAGCCGGGCCAGCTCCACATTGGCCCGGACCCGGGCGAGCAGTTCGGCGGCGGCGAACGGCTTGACCAGATAGTCGTCGGCGCCCGCCTGAAGGCCCTCGATGGATGACTCCTGACCGGCCCGGGCGGAGAGCAGCAGCACCGGCACCGAGGCGGTGCGGGGTTCGCCGCGCAGCGCCGCGACCAGGGCCAGACCGTCCAGCCGGGGCATCATCACATCGCTGACCACCAGGTCGGGGGCGTCCGCCCGGGCGGCGTCCAGTGCCGCCCGGCCGTCCTCGACGGCGCTCACCAGATAGCCCGCGCCCCGGAGGATACGGGCGAGATAGTCGCGCATGTCCGCGTTGTCGTCCGCGATCAGCACCCGCGCCGGGGCCACCGGTGCCGGGGTGTACCCGCCGGACCCCGGCGAGGTCACCGCGCCGGGTTCACCGGCGTCCGGGGCGGCGGGCGCACCGCCGGTCCGTACACCGTCGGTCCGTACACCGCCGGGTTCGCCGCCGGTCCGGACACCGCCGGGTTCGCCGCCGGTCGGTGTGCCGGGCACGAGGGCGGCTCCGGCGTTCCCGGCCTCCCCGGCCTCCCCGGGCCTGTCAGGGTCCCCGGCCTTCCCGGCGTCGTTCCCCTCCTTCCCGGTGTCGCTCTCGACCCGTCCCGCGTCCGGGCGCCCGTCGGGCAGCCAGCGCAGGGCCTCCTGCACATACGGGTCGGCGGCGGAGGTGGCGTCGGTGCGGCCCGCGCCGGGGGTCAGCGCGTCGGCGGGCAGATGGCCGGAGCCGTACGGCAGCCGGACGGTGAAACGGGTGCCCCGGCCCTCGGTGCTCTCCGCGTCGATGGTGCCGCCGTGCAGCGCCACCAGCTCCGAGACCAGGGCCAGGCCGATGCCACTGCCCTCGTGGGAGCGCGAGCGGGCGTTCTCGATCCGGTGGAACCGTTCGAAGAGGCGGGGCATCTCCTCCGCCGGGACACCGATGCCGGTGTCCGTCACCGTCACCACCGCCCCGCCGCCGTCCGCCGCGCGCACCGAGACGGTGACCGAGCCCTCGAAGGTGAACTTCAGCGCGTTGCTGAGGAGATTGAGGACCACCTTCTCCCACATGGAGCGGTCCACGTGCACCGGCTCGTCCAGCGGCGGGCAGTCCACCCGGTAGTCGAGACCGGCCCGTTCCATGGCCGAGCGGAACCCACTGGCCAGCTCGGCGGTGACGGCGGCCAGGTCGACCGGCTCGTAGCTCGCCCGCATCCGGCCGGCCTCGATCCGGGAGAAGTCCAGCAGGGTGTTGACCAGTTTGCTCAGCCGCAGCCCGTTGCGGTGGACGGCCTCCAGCTCCTCCCGTACCCGCTCGTCGGCCCCGGCCAGCCGGGTGCGCAACTCCTCCACAGGGCCCATGATCAGGGTGAGCGGGGTGCGGAACTCATGGCTGATGTTGGAGAAGAAGGTGGTCTTGGCGCGGTCGAGTTCGGCCAGTTCCTCGGCCCGCCGCTGCTGGTCCTGGTAGCTCCGGGCGCTCGCGATCCCGGTCGCCACATGCCCGGCGGCCAGTTCCACGAACCCCCGGTACGCGTCGTCCACCGCCCGGTACCGGTTCAGCCCGGCCACCAGGAAGCCGGACGGCGCGTCGCCCTGCTGGAGCAGCGGCACCAGCAGCGCCTGCCGGGGCGGCTCGGGCCAGGCACCGGCCGGAAGCCCCTCGAACGGGGCGCCGTCCAGCTCCACCAGGGCCGTTTCGCCCCGCGCCGGTACGGCCGCCGGCCACACCCCGCCGTCCGTGCCGGCCGGCAGGGTCTCCGGGGCGGCCGGATGCCCGGCGGGCAGACCGGTCGTCCCGATCAGCCGCGCCGAACCGTCCTCCCCGAAGAGATAGGTCAGGGTGAACGGCAGATCCCGGGGGTTGCGGCCGAGCTGCCGGCCGGCGAACGCCAGCGTCTCCCGCTCGGTGCGCACCACGCTGGGGTCCGAGCCCAGGTCCCGCAGGGTCGCCATCCGCCGCGCGCCGATGACCCGTTCGGTCTCCTCGCTCACCACGCACAGCATGCCGACCACCCGGCCGTCGTCGTCCCGCAACGGGCTGTAGGAGAAGGTGTGGTACGTCTCCTCGGGATAGCCGGCCCGCTCCAGGAAGAGCAGCAGACCCTCGTCCCAGGTGGCCTGCTCCGTGGTCAGCACCGTCTGGATGCGCGGTCCGGCGTCCCCCCACGCCTCGGCCCACACCTCGCTGGACGGCCGGCCCAGCGCCCAGGGGTACTTCCGGCCCAGGGTGTCCCGGCGGTAGGCGTCGTTGCAGAAGAACGTCAGCTCGGGACCCCACGCCATCCACATCGGGAAGCGGGAGGACAACAGGATGCTCACGGCCGTCCGGAGGCTCTGCGGCCACTCGTCCGGTGGCCCGAGCGGGGTCGCTGCCCAGTCCACCCGGGCGAGATCCGCGCCGACCTCTCCGCCGGCCGCGAACACCCCGGCCGGGGCCGCCCGCCGGGGCTCCCGCCCCGCGTCCTCGGAACGTACCACTCGAAACCCTTTCCGTCCCCGTCGCTCGTCCCCCGGAACGACCGCCTGCCCACCGCGCACCTGCGCGAATCGCCCGCGCGGATGTGCGGGACACCACTCCCGGGCCCGGCCCCGCGGTCACGGCACGCCCCCCGGGCGGCTGACCGCACGGCACCCCGCCGGTTCCGGCTCCGGCCCGCGGGCCGGGCGACCGTCGGGGCCCGGCGCCGTGATCCGTAGGATAAGGCAGCCGCCCCACCAGCGGGCGTGCCCGCGGTGACCGGCCACGGACGGGAAGGGGACGGAACGAGTGAACGACGGCGCCCGCCTTCCCGAAGCGCCCCTCCGCCCCCCGTGCTCCCGCCCTCGCCCCTGCTCGTGCCGCCCGTCCCCGCGCCGTCACCGCTCCGTCCGACGGCCGTGCCCGCGACGGCCGTGCTCATGCCGTGCGTGCTCCCGCCGTGCGTGCTTCCCCCGTGCGGGCTCCCGCCGTGCGGGCCGGCGCGGCCGGGGCCCGCGACGGGGCTCTCCGGCAGCGGACCTACGGCCGGGGCCTGTCGGGCCGGGGCCACGACGGGGCTCCGGCGGGCCGGGTGACCGGCCGGGACCGGCCCGGCGAAGACCCGGTGCCCGTCCCGTCCGACCCGCTCATGCCCCTCATGACGTTTCGCCGCGTCCCACCCGCACAGGAGAACCGGTGTGACCGACCGCACCCTGACCGTCACCCGCCGGGCCCACCCCTCCGGCGCCACCGTGCTCACCGTGACCGGTGAGCTCGACCACCACACCGCTTCCCATCTGAGCCATGCCCTGACACAGACGCCCTTCGGGCCCGACGCCCCGGTGGTGATGGACCTGTCCGGGCTGGAGTACTGCGACTCCACCGGGATCACCGTGCTGGTCACCGCCTACCAGCGGGCCCAGCAGGCGGAGGCGCCGCTGCTCCTGGCCGGGCTCGGCCCCGAACTGATGCGGATCATCCGGATCGTGGGCCTCGACCAGCTCTTCACCTTCCGCCCGACCGTCGAGCTGGCCATCGCGGAGCTGCGCACCTGAGCCCGGGCCGCCGGTGGGGAGCGGGGGCCGCGCCACCGGGCGCGCCCCCCGCCGGGGGTCAGTCGAGCAGCCCGCTGCGGGCGTCGTGCCAGAGGTCCACCCCACCGTCCGAGACGGTGAGCCGGTCGATCTCGGCCAGCTCCTCCGGGGTGAAGTCGAGACGGTCCAGGGCGGCGACGTTCTGCTCCAGCTGCTCGGTGCGGGAGGCTCCGATCACCAGCGAGGTCACCCGCTCGTCCCGCAGCGCCCAGGCCAGCGCCAGCTGCGCCAGTGTCTGCCCGCGCCGCCCGGCGATCTCGTTCAGGGCGCGGAGCCGGCGCAGCATCTCCTCGGAGAGCCAGTCCCGGTCGAACGAGGTGCCCCGGGCCGCCCGGGAATCGGCGGGCACGCCGTCCAGGTAACGGCCGGTCAGCAGGCCCTGGGCCAGCGCGGTGAAGCCGATGACCCCGATGCCCTCGTCCTGGGCCGTGTCGAGCAGGCCCTCGGTCTCGATCCACCGGTTGAGCATCGAGTACGACGGCTGGTGGATCAGGAGCGGAGTGCCCAGCTCCCGCAGGATGGCGGCGGCCTGGCGGGTGCGCTCGGCGTCGTACGAGGAAATGCCCACGTACAGCGCCTTGCCCTGGCGGACGGCCGTGTCGAGCGCGCCCATCGTCTCCTCCAGCGGCGTGGTGGCGTCCAGCCGGTGGGAGTAGAAGATGTCGACGTACTCCAGCCCCGTGCGGCGCAGCGACTGGTCGAGCGAGGCGAGTACGTACTTCCGGGAGCCGCCGCCCTGGCCGTACGGGCCCGGCCACATGTCCCAGCCCGCCTTGGTGGAGATGACCAGCTCGTCGCGGTACGGAGCGAGGTCCTGCCGCATCAGCCGGCCGAAGTTCAGCTCCGCGGCGCCGTACGGCGGGCCGTAGTTGTTGGCCAGGTCGTGGTGGGTGATGCCCAGGTCGAAAGCGCGCAGCGCGATCTCCCGCTGGGTCTCGAACGGCCGGTCGTCGCCGAAGTTGTGCCAGTAGCCCAGGGACAGCACGGGCAGATCGAGGCCCGAGCGCCCGGTGCGCCGGTACCGCATGGTCCCGCTGTAGCGCCGGGGGTCCGCGAGGTGGTTCATGGTGGTGGCTCTCCACGGGTGGGGGAGTGGACGGGCGGGCGCGTGCCCCGGTGGGTGCCCGGGACGGCGAGCGCGCCGGTGGGGATGCCTGGGCGCCGGGAGTGGTTCCGGGGCCGGGCGCCTCCACTCTGCACCGGGGCGGATTCGGAAGTCCAACGGTTCTTTCTTCTCGAATTGAGAAGACTCAGCACTGAATCGATGTCTCGTCGTTCTCCCCGTTCTCCCCGTTCTCCCCGTTCTCCCCGCTCTCGCCGCTCCGGCCGTCCGCGCCGCTCTCACCGTCCGCACCGCTCACGCCGTCCTCGGCACCGGCACGGTTGCCGCCGCCGCTCCCGGGGACCAGCTCCAGAAAGGCGCCGAGCGCCGCCGAGGCGGCCGAGGAGGCCCGGGCCACCGCCGACACCTGCCACGGCCGCTCGGCCGGCCCGGCCAGGAGCGTCCCGGCCAGTCCCTCGGCCTGCGGCTTGCGGGCGACCGGCGCGGGCACCAGCGCCAGCCCGAGGTCCCGCCGGACCAGGTCGAGCAGGGTGTGCACATCGTTGACCGTGTACCGCACCCGGCGGTTCACCCCGTGCGCCGCGAATTCCCGTTCATTGACCTCCCGGGCTCCCCAGCCGAGGCCGAAGTCCACGAAGGCCAGCCCCTCCAGGTCGGCCCAGTGGACGTCCGGCCGGGTGGCGAGCGGATGGCCGGGGGCGCCGATCAGCACCAGCGGCTCCCGGGCGAGGGCATGCCGGCGCAGCCCGTCCGACGGCTGCCGGGTGCCGGCCCCGGCGACGAAGGCGATGTCCAGCCGGTCGTCCCGCAGCAGGTTCAGCAGCTCCGCGCTGGCCGCCTGCTCGAAGACGATGTCGATGCCCGGGTGGCGCCGGTGGAACCGCTCCAGCAGACGGGGAAGGTCCACCACGGCGAGACACTGCTCGCTGCCCAGCCGCAGCGAGCCCTGGAGCCCCGTCGCGGTGGCGGTCACCGCGTCCCGTCCGGCCACCGCGAGCTCCAGGATCTCCCGGGCCTTCGGCAGCAGCGCCAGCCCCGCGGACGACAGCCGGACGGTCCGGGTGGTGCGGTGGAACAGCTCCGGGCCCAGCTCCCGCTCCAGGCTGCGTATCGCCGCCGAGAGGCCGGACTGGGTGACCCGCAGCCGCTCCGCCGCGCGGGTGAAGCTCTTCTCCTCCGCGACGGCGACGAAGTACTCCATCTGCCGAAAGTCCATACCGCCATCCTCGGACATGCCCGGTCCCGCGCGGCCACGGGTGTCATGAGCGCCATGGGCGTCATGGGCGTCATGGGTGGCGGCAGGGCGGGTAGGCGGGCCTCATGCCGGAGTCGCCCCAGGATGTGATCGCCGTGGTAGTAGAGGAAGTGCAGAACGTACGCGAGGAGTTGGGTCTCACGGTGGCGGACGCCGTCACCGAGACGCGGAACGGAGTGTCGGCCATGGCCGCCGGCGGCGCCTGCGGGCTGCTCGCGATGCTGTCCGCGCACACCGTGCTCCAGGACCGGCTGGCGCGGGTGCTGCCCGAGCCCCTGGCCGCCGGGGCACTGAGTCTGGTGTACGCGGGCGGTGCCACCGCCCTCTTCCGGTACGGTCGGACCCGCTTCCGGCGCGCCCGGGAGGCGTCCCGGGAGACCGTGGAGCTGTCCCGGGAGACGGTGGAACGGGCCGTCGACGAACTGGCCCACGGCTGAGACGGCCGCAGCCGTCGGCGGCCCCGTACCGGAGTTCCACGCTCCGCTACGGGGCCGCCGGCCGTGTCACCGTACGCGCGGCCGGGAGCCGGTTCCGCCGGCCGCCCGGGCCGCCCCGGGTCCGGCCGCCCGGACATCCGCTCGCCCCCGGTCAGCCGCCGGCCGGGGCGGGCCGCAGCTCGCGCAGCCGCCCGTCCAGCTCACCCCGGTAGAAATCGATGAAGCCGTCCGGGTCCGGCCCCGCGTTCTGCATGACGAGCCGGTCGAAGCCCGCGTCCACGAAGCGCTGGGCGGCCTTCGCGTACCGCTCGGGGTCCGATCCGCACGTGAACTGCGCCAGGATGTCCTCCTGCCGCACGGTGGTGGTGGCCGCCGCGAAGTTGGCCGGGTTGGGAAGCTCGCTCATCACCTTCCAGCCGGTCACCGCCCAGCGTGAGGTCTCCAGGGCGGCCCGGGCGGCGGTCTCCTCGTCGGGCGCCCAGGCCAGCGGGACCTCGGCGTACCGGGGGCCGGAACCGCCGGCCTCCTGGTAGTGCCGGACCAGCTCCGGCCGGTCCTCGGTGGCGAAGAGTCCGTCGCCGAGTTCGGCGGCCAGCCGCGCCGCCCGCTTGCCGCCCGCCGCCACGGCGATCACCGGCGGCGTCTCCGGCAGGTCGAAGACCCGGGCGTCGTCGAGCCGGAGGTGCTTGCCCTCGTACGACTGATAGCCGCCGCGCCACAGCAGCCGGATGATCTCCAACGCCTCGCGCAGCAGCTCCTGGCGGGTGCTGACGGCATCCGGGAACCCGGTGCCGACCACATGTTCGTTGAGTCGTTCGCCCGAGCCGACGCCCAGGGTGAAGCGGCCGTCGGAGACCAGCGCCAGCGTGGCTGCCGCCTGGGCGATGATGGCCGGGTGGTAGCGCACGGTCGGGCAGGTGACACCGGTCGCCAGGCCGATCCGCTCGGTCTTGGCCGCGATGGCCCCGAGCACCGTCCAGGCGAACGGCGAGTGCCCCTGGTTGTCCAGCCAGGGGTGATAGTGATCGCTGATCTCCACGAAGTCGAACCCGGCGCGCTCCGCCAGTACCGCCTGGCGCACCAGTTCCGCCGGTCCGAATGCCTCGGCGGCCAGTTTGTACCCGATCTGCATCTGAGCGTCGCCCCCTCGCGTGGTTCTGTCGGTCGGATGCCTGCGAACAGGTACCACCGGGGGACGCCCTTGTAACCGCTCCGGCGCACATGGCCCGACACGGCCCACGGCGCCGGACCGCACACCGGTGCACCGGAAGCCCGTGCGATCGAGCCGGAACGCCGGCCGGCGGCGCCGGACCGCGGCGGCCCGGCCGCCGACCGCGTGCCCTCGTGCCCTACGGGCGTGGCAGGATCCGGCGGGCGAGGTCGTCGCGGAGTCCGAACCGGCGCCACTCCCTGGGGTAGCCCAGCGACACCTCCTCGAACGGCACCCCGTCGTACACCGTGCTCCGGGGGATGTGCAGATGCCCGTAGACCACGGCCCGCACCCCGAACCGGGTGTGCCAGTCGGCCGTGCGGGTCGTCCCGCACCACTGGGCGAACTCCTGGTAGGTCATCACCCGGGTCGGTTCCCGCACCAGCGGCCAGTGGTTGACCAGCACCAGGGGCAGCTCGCCCGCCACCGCCGCCAGCCGCCGCTCGGTCTCCTCGACCCGCGCGGCGCACCACTCCTGGCGGCTGGGGTACGGATCCGGGTGCAGGAAGTACTCGTCGGTGCAGACGACCCCGGCCGCGTACGCCTTCTCCAGCGACTCCTCGACGGTGGACGTGCCGGGGGCGAGGAAGCTGTAGTCGTAGAGCAGGAACAGCGGCGCGATCCGTACCGGGCCGCCCTCCCCGTCCCACACCGGGTACGGGTCCTCCGGGGTGAGCACGCCCAACCGGCGGCAGAGGGCGACGAGTTCCTCGTACCGCCGGACTCCGCGGTGCGGGCTGGTCTCCTGCTTCACCGTCCACAGCTCATGGTTGCCGGGCACCCAGATCACCTGGGCGAACCGGTCCCGCAGCACGGTGAGGGCCCACTCGATGTCCGCCATGAGTTCGCCGACGTCCCCGGCGACGATCAGCCAGTCGTCCGGCGACTCCGGCCGCAGCCGCTCCACGACCGCGCGATTCTCCGCGTAGCCGATGTGCAGATCGCTGATCGCGCGCAGTGCTCCCGGTGTCCCCGCCATCCGGCCAGCGTAATGGATGGGGCCCGCGTCCGGCCGGGGCGGCCGTACCGTGCCCCGGCGGGGGCCGGACACCCGCGCCGGTCCCGCCCGGCACGCACCGGCCGGCCGGGCGCCCGGGAGCGGGAGCGCACCGGCCGGCCGGGCGGTGGTGGGCGGGGCGCACCGGTCGGCGCGCCCCGCCCCGGCGGTTGGTCAGCGCAGACGGAGGGCCGTCCGGACGGTGGTGAACAGGTCGGTCTGGTTGGTGACTCCGAGGACCCGGAACGCCTGCGGGCCCTGGGCGGCGATCCGGACCTGAGTACCGGTGTGCTCCTGGGACTTGCCCGGGGTGTTGGTCGAGTAGTTGACCTTGAGCTGCTGGCCCTCGTCGGTCACCAGGGTGGCGGAGAGGCCGGGCGGGGTGGCCTCCAGCGGCACGATCTGGCTGGTGTGCCCGTGGTCGGCGGTGGTGACGACCAGGGTGTCGGGGTGCTTGGCGGCGTAGTCCCGTGCCACCTTCACCGCGCGGTCGAAGGCGGCGGTCTCCCCGATCTGGCCGCACGGGTCGGCCGCGTGGTCCTGCTTGTCGATCGAGGCGCCCTCGATCTGGAGGAAGAAGCCCTTGCCCCGGCCGGAGTGCTTCTGCTTCGCCTCAAGGAGCTGGATCGCCTTGGTGGCGGAGTCCGCGAGGCTCGGAGTGGTCGCCGGGCGGGCCGGGTTGGACGTCACACAGCGCTGCGGGGCCGTGCCGCCGACGGCGGCGGGCTTCCCGGTCCACTCGACGGGTACGTTGCCGGGGGCGAGCAGCCCGAGCACGGGGGTGCCCGGCCGGGCGGCCCGCAGCGAGGCGGTGTCGGTGACCACCTGGTAGCCGAGCTTCCGCGCCTGCTCGGTCACGGTGATGCCCTTGTACCGGCCCTGGGCGATCCGCTGGTCGAAGCGCTGCTTGCCGCCGCCGATGAGGACGTCCGCCCTCTGGTTGACCGACTGCTCCGCGATGGAGCCGGGACCGCCCTGGGCGATGGTGTCGGACGGGCACTTGGCCATGTCGGCGGGGCCCTGGCAGGACCGGTCGGTGACGTGCGAGGCGAGGACGGCGGGGGTGGCGTCGGTGAGTTCGGCGGTGGTGACGCTGCCGGTGGCGTAACCGCCCTTCCGGGCCAGTTCGAGCAGGGTGGGCACGGCCTTGTTGGTGCCCGCCGTCTTGGAGATGCGGCCGTTGACGGTCTTGTGGCCGGTGGCCCAGCCGGTGCCGCTGGCGGCCGAGTCGGTCACATAGTCCGGCGTCCCGTCCTCGTGCACCGCGTAGGTGGTGTAGGCCCCGGTGAGCGGGAACTTGTCCATGTTCAGCCGGCCGTCGGCGCCCACCGTGTAGTCACGGGCCAGGGTGATCTCCGAGTCGCCCATGCCGTCGCCGATCAGCAGGATGACGTTCTTCGCCTTGCCGCCCTGGACGGCGCGCTCGGCCCGCTGCTCGGGGCCGGAGGCGCCGGCGGTGGTGGTGGCGACGGCGACCGTGGCCAGGGTGGCCGCGGTGGCGGCGGCCAGGGAGGTGGCGACGACGAGACGGCGACGGGACGGCTTGCGCATGCGGGTGACTCCTAGAGGTGCCCGGTCGGGCGGAGGCGGTGTGCCAACGGGCTCAGATCACCAGGCGACGGTGAACCGGAGGTGACAGGCCGACGTTGCCCCCGCAGCCGGTGCATGACACATGGAGTACGCACGTAACACCTTGGCATACCGGAATGTCCGGAGGGACCGCGACGAAGGGCGGCGACCGGGTACTCACCACGCATGAACACATGGGACAAGGTGCCCGGCATGGTGGTGCACGAGCGGGAGCCGTACAACGCCGAACCACCCGGCGCGGCGCTCGCCGGACGGCCGCTGACCCCGGTCGCCGCCTTCTACAGCCGCAACCACGGACCGGTGCCGGACCTCGCGCCCGAGCGCTGGCGGCTCCGGGTCGACGGCCTGGTCGAACGGCCCCTGGAACTCTCCCTCGACGACCTGCGGCGGTGCTTCGGGCAGACCGAGGTGACCGCCACCCTCCAGTGCGCCGGGAACCGCAGAACCGGCCTCGCGGCGGTACGGGACATCCCCGGCGAGCACCCCTGGGGCGCGGGTGCCGTCTCCACCGCCCGCTGGAGCGGGGTGCGGCTGGCCGAGGTGCTGGCCGAGGCCGGCCCGCGCCCGGAGGCCGCGCACATCGCCTTCTCCGCCCCGGACGTCTCCGAGGTGGCCGCTCCACCGGAGACCTACGGCGGTTCCGTTCCGCTGGACAAGGCCCGCAGCCCGGAGGTGCTGCTCGCCCACACCATGGACGGCCGGCCGCTGCCCCGGGTCCACGGGGCTCCGCTGCGGGTGGTGGTGCCGGGCTGGATCGGTGCCCGCAGTGTCAAATGGCTGACCCGGGTCACCGTCTCGGACCGGCCGTCGGACAACTACTTCCAGGCCACCGCCTACCGGATGCTGCCCGCCGGGGCCGAGCCCGGTCCGGGCGAGGGCGTGCCGCTGGGCCCGCTGGCGGTCAACTGCGCCGTCCTCACACCCGGCGACGGCGACCGGCCACCGTCCGGACCCGTCCCGGTGGCGGGTTACGCGCTGGCGGGCGAGGGCCGCACCGTCGCCCGGGTGGAGGTCTCGGCCGACGGCGGCGAGAGCTGGACGCGGGCCGAGACGGACCCGGCCGCGAGCCCCTGGGCCTGGCAGCACTGGCGTACCACCGTGGAACTCCCGCCGGGAGAGACGGAGCTGATCGCACGGGCGTACGACTCCGCCGGTGCGGCCATGCCCGAGTCCCCGGCCGCCGTGTGGAACCCCAAGGGTTACGCCAACAACTCCTGGTCCCGGGTCAGGGTCCGCTGTCGGGGCTGACCCCGTCCGCCGCGCGCGCCGCCGGCTGTGTCGCGGCCTCGGCGTTCTCGGTGACCTCGGTGACCTCGGCGTTCTCCGTGTCTTCAGGGTTCCCCGGGCCCCCCGGGTTCCCCGTGCCTCCCGCGTCCTCCAGTACGGCGAGGTGACTCCCCAGCAGGCTGCCGAGACAGAGGCGCCCCCCGAGGGGACAGACGCTGGTGGTCATCCGGAACCGACCGGCCGGCCGCCGTACGTCGCGCACCACCCGGCCGGTCGCATCCACCGCGACGGCCCAGGCGCTGGGGCGCGGCCGGGGCAGCGCCCGGGTGGGCAGCACGCCCAGCGCCCGCCGCAGGCCCGGCCGGCTCCGGTGGAGGAAGTCCACCAGCGGGTCGCGCGGCCCGGCCAGCGCCGCCCAGACCAGCCCGTCCGGCCCGGCGGTCAGATTGTCCGGAAAGCCGGGCAGCTGGTCGGCCAGGGGCTCGGCGCGGCCGGAGCGGGGACCGGTGAGCCAGAGCCGGGTGAGCCGGTAGGCACCCGACTCGGCGACGACGGCGTACGACTCGTCGGGGGCGAGCACCACCCCGTTGGCGAAGTGGAGCCCGGACAGCAGCGTCTCCGGGCGCTCGCCGGGACGCCACCGGATCAGCCGCCCGGTGCCGCTGTGTTCGAGGATGTCCCACGGCCAGTGCGGCAGCGCGTACCGGGCGCTGGAGTCGGTCAGATACACCGTGCCGTCCCGGGCGACCGTCACATTGCTGCACAGCCGCAGGGGCCGGCCGTCCGCCCGGGTCAGCGCGGTCCGCGCCGTGCCCGACCGGAGGTCCACCGTGAGCAGCCCCCGCTCGGCGTCGCACACCAGCAGCGTCCCGTCCGGTGCGAACGCCATGCCCATCGGCCGGCCGCCCGTCCTGGCGAGCGCGGACACCCGGCCGGTCACCGGGGCCACCCGCAGCACCCGGCCGTCCGCGACCCCGGTCAGCAGCCCGCCCCGCCCGTCCGCGAGCACATGCTCGGGCCCCTCTCCGCCGATCGGGAGCAGCCGCAGCGACGGCACCGGACCCGGGCCGACGGGGATCCGGGCACGCGGCGGGAACGGCGGCGGCTGCCAGCGGACGGGGCGCGGCGGGGGCCTACGCCGCCGCATGGGCGGCGGTGCCGTCCGCCGCCGCCGCCGCGTCGGCCGGCGGTTGCGGCCGCCGGGCCCGGACACAGCGCCACATCTCCTCCGCGTACGGCAGTACGACGAACAGCCCGACCCCGGCGGCCACCGCGCCCAGATAGGGGGCGGGCAGCGGCCGGTCCTTGGGCACCAGCCGCCAGTCGTCCGGGCGCCGGTGGGCGCGCGAGAAGCCGGCCCGCACCCGGTCCCAGTGCAGACACGCGGTGAACGCGGCGGCGGTGAGCGGCAGCACCTCCAGGAAGCTGTGGATGTGCTGCTCCACCGGCCGTACCTCGCGCTCCTCCACGGCCATGGACACGTCCCACAGCGCGGTGGCGCCATGGGCCAGGGCGGCGCCGCCCATCAGGGAGAGGACCAGCGGATTCACCTTGGCGGTCAGGGCCGCCACCACCGGGACACCCGCCTCGGTCATCATCAGCGCGTGCACCGCCGACTCCCGGACCCCGGTGGTGTGTTCGATACCGGTGCGCCGGTGCATGATCCAGTCGGCTACCGCCGGGACGAACCAGAGCGGCAGCACGCCGTACATCAGGAACCGGCGGCTGGCGTTCTCCACGTCGTCTGCGCCCGCCGGCACCCGCAGCGGCGGGCCGGACCGCCAGTGGCGCCAGCGGGACAGGGTGGTGCGGCGGCGGATGCGCATGGGCTCCCCTTCTCGGCTTTCCCGGCGGCGGTGTCCCGGCGGGCGGGGCCGCCGTCCGCCCTGGTGGCGGGCGGTGGGGTGGCGGCCCGGAAGACGGGCCGACGGGTGCCCCGGGGGCCGGTGCCGAAACCCGTGTGTATGGCAGGCATGTTCTCCCCGATCCCGGGAAGACGCATGAGGACCGGCTCTGTCCGCCGGCTGCCTGCCGAAGGGTTGTCTCCGTGCCGCTGTCCGATCCCCGCCAGCTCCGGCTCCTGCTCGCCCGGTACGCGGACCTGCGCATCGCCCAGGTGCGCGGGGAGCGCCGCCGCCCGGGCGACCTGGAGGAACTGGTCGCCACCCTCTGCGCGGTCACCGGCACCGCGCACATCGACGAGGCGGTGGCCGCGGCCGACGCCCTGCTGGCCGAGACCGGCCGGCCCGCCCGCCGGGCCCGCACCGCGCCGGGCGCCGCCCCGCTGCTGGCGGCCTGACTTCACGCTCCCGGCACCCGGCGGTGGTCCCGGCGGCCCGACCGCCCGGCACGCTTCTTCCGTCCGCTCCCCGGCGCACCGGGCAGGCGGCTGCGGGCTGCCCGGCCGGACCGGCGCGCGGGGGCGGCCCCACCGCGAGGCCCCACTTCCGCGCTGCCCGCCTCCCGGGTTCGCCGGGCAGGTGGCCGAAGGGACGGACGCCAGGTGTACGGCGGTGATCCGGGGGCACCGGGATGCGCGGGTCACCCCGCGAGGCGAGAGTGGGGAACGGGCCGGGTGCCGCGTCGGCGCCCACCCGTCCGCCGTCGGCGCGCGACCCGTACACCAGGAGCATTCCGGGCGAGGCCCGGGCGAGGAGCGCCGTCGATGCACGAACTGACCCTGCCGCCGTTGAGCGACGCACCCGATCCGGGTGCCGCCGGCGGGCCCGACGCCGTGTCCGTCCGGCGCGCGGCCGCCGCCGGCTTCGTCCGGTACGCCGACGCCCTGGCGGCCGGGGCGGCCGACTGCCCGCTGCCCGGGAGCGGGCGCACCCCGGCGCGGTTCGACGCGCTGGCCGGGGTGGCGCGGGAGGACCTGTGCGCGGCCCGGCTGGTGGAGGGCCACCTCGACGCCGCCGCGATCCTGGCCGAACTGGGTGGCGAGCCGGTACGGCCCGGCGAGTACTGGGGTGTCTGGGCCGCCGAGCCACCCGGTTCCGGCCTCACCGCCACCCGCACCCCGGACGGCTGGGTGCTCGACGGCCTCAAGCAGTACTGCTCCGGCGCGCACACCTGCACCCACGCCCTGGTCACCGCGCGCGCCGAGGACGGGCGGCGGCTCTTCGCCGTACGCACCGGCATACCCGGCACACCCGGCGGGGACGGGCACGGCGCGGACCGGACGGAAGGGCCCGGCTGCCGGCCGGTGCCCGGGACCTGGCCGGCCGTCGGCATGGCCGGCAGCGACAGCCCGGACGTCCGCTTCACCCGGGTGCCCGCCGTGCCGGTCGGCGGGGTGGAGGAGTATCTGACCCGGCCCGGCTTCCACCACGGCGGTGTGGGCGTGGCCGCCTGCTGGTACGGCGGGGCGCGGGCCGTCGCCCGGGTGCTCTTCGAACGGGCCGGGCGGCGCCCCGATCCGTACACCGACGCCCACGCCGGAGCGGTCGATCTGCGGCTGCACACCGCCGGTACGGTGCTCCGCCGGGCGGCCGAGGAGATCGACGCCGACCCGCTCGACACCACCGGAACCGCCGCGCTCCGCGCCCTGCGGGTGCGGGCCCTGGTGGCCGAGGTCTGCACCGGGGTGCTGGACGAGGTGGGCCGGGCCACCGGCGCCGGGCCGCTCTGCCACGACGAGCGGCACGCCCGGGCCGCCGCCGACCTCGCCGTCTATGTGCGCCAGCACCACGCGGAGCGGGACCTCGCCACACTGGGCGGGCTGGTCGCGCGCGCTGGCGGGGCCGGCCGGTGACCGCGACCCAGAGCCCGGGCGCCGGGGCGGACACCGTGGCGAGCACCGGGCCGGAGACCGATGGGTACGCCGACCCGATCCAGGCGCCCGGCACCGACGAGGAGCGCTGGCGCCGGTGGGACGGCTGGGCCCGGCTCCCGGAGTGTGAACTGCCGGGCGAGGGGCGGGTCGTGGTGGTGGCCGCCCACCCGGACGACGAGGTGCTGGGCATGGGCGGCACCCTCGCCCGGCTGGTGGCGGCCGGACTCACGGTGACCGTGGTGTCGGTCACCGACGGCGAGGGCTCCCACCCCGGCTCCACCCGGCTGGCACCGGACCGCCTCGCCGAGCTGCGCGCCCGCGAACTGCGGGAGGCGCTGGGCGAGTTGGGCGCGGAGAAAGCCGAAGTGGTCCGGCTCGGGCTGCCCGACACCGGAGTGGCCGCCCATGAGGACTGGCTCACCGAGGAGTTGGCGGCGCTGCTGCCGGACGCGGCGCTCTGCCTGGCGCCCTGGACCGGGGATGTGCACGGCGACCACGAGGCGGCCGGACGCGCGGCGGTGGCCGCCGCCCGGGAGGCGTCGGTGCGGTGTCTGCTCTATCCGGTGTGGCTCTGGCACTGGGCCCGGCCGGACGACCCCCGGGTGCCCTGGGAGCGGGCCGCCCGGCTGCCCCTGCCGCCCGGGGCCCTGGCCCGCAAGCGCGCCGCCGTCGGCCGGTTCGCCAGCCAGATCCGGCCGCTCGGCCCCGCCCCCGAGGACGCCGCCGTGCTGCCGCCCGGGGAACTGGCCCACCATCTGCGCGACTGGGAGGTGGTGTTCGGATGAACCGGCCGCCCACCCCCGACGCCTACTTCGACGGAATGTACCGGGACGCCGAGGACCCCTGGCGGCTCGCCGAGCGCTGGTACGAGCGGCGCAAGTACGACCTGACCGTCGCCGCGCTGCCGCTGCCCCGCTACCGCCGGGCCTTCGAACCGGGCTGCTCGGTCGGTGAGCTCACCCGCCGGCTCGCCGCCCGCTGCGACACCGTGCTCGCCTGCGACCGGGTGGAGTCGGCGGTGGAGACCACCCGCCGCCGCACCGACGGACTGCCCGGGGTGACGGTGCGCCGGCTGCGGATCCCGGAGGAGTGGCCGGAGGGCACCTTCGATCTGATCGTCCTCTCCGAACTCCTCTACTACCTGGACGACTCCGCGCTCGACACGCTGCTGGACCGGACGGTGGCGGCGCTGGAACCGGGCGGCACGCTGGTCACCGTCCACTGGGACCACCCGGTGGACGAGCACCTGACCACCGGCACCGGAATCGCCCGGCGCCTCGACGGCCGGCCCGGCCTGGACCTGCTGGTGGACCACCGGGAGGAGGACTTCGTCCTCCAGGTCCACCGGCGGCCGGGCCCGGACGGCCGCCGGGCTCCCGGGGTCGCCGCCCGAGAGGGACTGGTGTGATCCCGGAGGCCGTCGCCGTCGTCGTACCGGCCCACGACGAGGAGGCGCTGCTGCCCGCCGCGCTGGCCGCGCTCGCGACCGCCGCCGCCCACCCGGAGCTGGCAGGCATCCCGGTGCGGACCGTGGTGGTGGCGGACGCCTGCCGGGACCGTACGGCGGCGCTCGCCCGGGAGGCCGGGGCCCTGGTCCTCGTCACCGACTGCCGCAATCCGGGCCGGGCCCGGGCGGCCGGCGTCCGGTACGCCCTGGACCGGTTCGCCGGCGAGGCGGCCGGGGACCCGGGGGCCGTCTGGCTCACCACCACGGACGCCGACAGCGTCGTACCGTCCCGCTGGCTCGCGTACCAGCTCGCCCGGGCCCGGGACGGCTGGCAGGCGGTGGTCGGCACCGTCGTCCTGCCGGTGGCCTCCCCGCTCGCGGAGCCGCACCGGGCGCTCTACGAGGCGACCCGGCCCGCCGACGGCACGGTCTGGCACCACCCGCATGTGCACGGCGCCAACCTGGGCGTCCGGGCCGCCGCCTATCTGGACGTGGGCGGCTTCCCGCCGCTCGCCACCGGGGAGGACCGGGCCCTGGTGGAGGCGCTGGACCGCCGGGGCCACCGGGTGCTGCGCACGGCCGGCTGCCCGGTCCTCACCTCGCCCCGGCTGCGCGCCCGGGCCCGGGACGGCTTCGGCGCCTATCTCTCCGCCATGCCCGACCCGGCCGGCGCCTGACGTCCGGCGGGACGGCCGGCGCCCGAGCGGGGCCGGCCGTCCCGCCGGACAGGAGCGGGAGCGGCGGTGGGTGCGGCGCGGGAGCGGGGCTCAGGGGCCCGGCCGGCCGGCGCCAGGGGTGCTGACCACCCCGGTGACACCGTCGATCCGCCAGAGCGAACGGAGCAGCGTGGTGGCGTCCCGGCCCGCGCGTCCGCCGCCGGCCAGGGTGACCAGACCGTCCCGGACGGCCACGGTCAGCTCCCCGGGCCGCAGCCCCGGCGCGTGCGCGCGGACCTCGGCGCAGACCTCGTCCCGGATCTCCTCGTCGGTCCGCAGGAAGACCCGCAGCAGATCCCGGCGGGTGGTGATGCCGATCAGCCGGTCCTCCGCGTCCACCACCGGCAGCCGGTCGATCCGGCGGCGCTCCATCACCCGGGCCGCGTCCCGCACCCGCTGCTCGGGGTGGACGGTGACGGCCGGCGAGGTCATCAGCTCCCGGGCGACCACCGCGCGGGCGCGACCGGCCGGACCGGCGGTGCCCCGGGCCACATCGGTACGGGACACCACCCCGACGACCCGGTCCTCGGCGTCCAGCACCGGTACCCCGGTGATCCGGTGGCCGGCGAGCAACCCCGCCACCTCTTCGGCGGGTGTGTCGGGTCGTACGCGGACGACCTCCCGGGTCATCATCTCGCCCACCGTGCGGTCGCGCGGGGCGCCCGGGAGCTGAGCGGACGGAGGGGGTGCGGACAGGGCCATGACGGTGCTCTCCTCCGGGCGGCCGGTGGGTCGGTGTTCGGTGCGAGGACCACGGACGGCGAGTGCCGCCGTATGTCCAGACTCGCGTGCCACCGGGGCGGACGGGAGGTCCGGACGGGGACGGGGCGGAGGGCTGAACGTCCCCGCCGGCCGGGCACTCCGGACCGCCTCCGGCCGGGCATCCGGACCGCCACCGACCCGGCGACCGACCGGCCGGCTGTCACCCGGCGCCGGTGTCCAGGGCGAGCGCCACCGGCGGTACGGGGGCGGCGCCCAGGGGCCGGGGCTCGGTTCCGGCGGCGTCCAGCCGGAAGCCGGTCACCAGGTCCGGCCGGATGCGCAGCGCGGCGGTCATCGGCCGGTCCACCCAGGGGCGCAGCAGCGCCGAGTAGCGCTCCAGCTCCCGGGGGTCGTCCACCCGCCGGACGTAACCGGTGACCATCACGCTCCAGCCGAGGTGGGTCAGCGGGTCGATGCAGTCGGCCTCGTAGGCCACCACGGTGCCGGGGGTGTCACCGGGCGCGCCGAGCGAGGCCAGAGTGGCCCCGTCGTGCACCCGGATCACCACGTCCGTGCCGTCCAGCACATGGTTGACCGGGCGCACGGCGGGCAGCGCGTGCTCGGTGAAGACCACCCGGCCCAGCGAGACGCTGCCCAGCAGCCACAGGGCCTCGGCGCGATTCAGCGGGCTCATCCGGCGCGGTGCGACGGCCTCGGGGGCCGGGGCCACCGGCCGGGCGGTAAGACGCTTGTCCATGGTCACAGGTCACACCGGTCGCTTCCGCCTCGGTCGTCCTTCGGTTGGTGCGGCGCCCGGCCGGTCCGCCGGGCCGCCGTGCGGGGCGTCACGGGGCGTCCGTCGGTGCGGCTCCGCCGGCCGGTCCGGCGGGCGGGAGAGGGTCGTACGACCCGACTCCCCTCAGATGTTCGATCTTCGTACAAGCTCATCAGGTGGAGCCGGGTCGACGCGAGGACCACAGGTCCCGCCCCCAGGGCCGAAGGTCCCGGCCGTCCGGCCGGGCCGCTCGTCCGGCTCAGCGGCCGGGGCCCGGGCCGCCGGGGATCAGACCGCACGGAGCCCGTGCCCGGCGAAGACCGCCCGGGCCGCCGTCGTCTCCGCCTCCGTCGGCACGGGGGTGTGGCGGAGAGGGAAACGCTTGCCCAGCGCCTCCCACTTGGCGGCGCCCAGCCGGTGGAACGGCAGGATGTCCACCTGCTCCACATTGCCGAGCGAGGCGGCGAAGGCCGCGACGCCCGCCACGTTCTCCGGGGCGTCGGTCAGCCCCGGGACGAGCACGAACCGCACCCGGACGGTGGTGCCCCGGTCGGCCAGCCGCCGCGCGAAGTCCAGGGTCGGCGCCAGATCCTGGCCGGTCAGCCGGCGGTAGAGCTCCCGGTTCCAGGACTTGATGTCCAGCAGGACGAGATCGGTGTCGGCGAGCAGCGCGTCGGTGGCCCGGGCGCCGAGGAAGCCGGAGGTGTCCAGGGCGGTGTGGAAGCCCAGTTCGTGCTTGAACCGGTGCAGCAGCTCGCCCGCGAAGACCGGCTGGAGCAGTGGCTCGCCCCCGCTGAGGGTGGCGCCGCCACCGGAGGCGGCGATGAAGGTCCGGTACTTCGCCGCCTCCGCCACCAGGGTGTCGGCGGAGGTGCGCCGCCCGGCCCGCATCCGCATGGTGTCCGGGTTGTGGCAGTAGAGGCAGCGCAGCGGGCAGCCGGCCAGAAAGGCGACGAACCGGGTGCCGGGACCGTCCACTCCGGTCGACAGGTCCCAGGAGTGCAGGCTTCCGTTGGCGGGCCGCCGGGTCGCGGCGGCCGCCGTGGTCACGGCGCCGGACGGGGGACGAAGAGGGGCGGCGTCCATGGGGACCTCCGACGGGATGCGGGACGGCGGGGCGGGTGGAGAAGCGGGGAATGGAGGGGCGGGCGCGTGGTGCTCGGGTGAGGGGTCGGCCCCGCGCGCCCGCCCCGGTCGGTGGGGCGGTGGCCTCAGAGCGCGTGGTGGAAGGTGCGGTTCACCACGTCGAGCTGCTGCTCGCGGGTGAGCCGGACGAAGTTGACCGCGTACCCGGAGACCCGGATCGTCAGCTGCGGGTACTTCTCCGGGTGGTCCATGGCGTCCAGCAGGGTCCGCCGGTCCAGCACATTGACGTTCATGTGGAACCCGCCGCTCGCGGTATAGCCGTCCAGGACGCCCGCCAGATTGCCGATCCGCTCCTCCCGGGTCCGGCCCAGGCCCTCCGGGGTCACCGTGCTGGTCAGCGAGATGCCGTCCTCGGCGTCGGCGTACGGCAGTTTGGCCACCGAGAGCGCCGCCGCCACATAGCCGTGAGTGTCCCGGCCGTTCATCGGGTTGGCACCCGGCGAGAACGGCTCCCCGGCGCGGCGGCCGTCCGGAGTGGCACCGGTCTTCCGCCCGTACACCACATTGGAGGTGATGGTCAGCACCGACTGGGTGTGCTCGGCGTTCCGGTACGTGGGGTGCTTGCGCACCTTCCGCATGAACTCCTCGACCAGCCGCACCGCTATCGCGTCGGCCCGGTCGTCGTTGTTGCCGTACGCCGGGTAGTCGCCGTCCACGGTGTAGCCGGTGACCAGTCCGGTGGCGTCCCGGTCCACCGTGACCCGGGCGTACTTGATGGCGGAGAGCGAGTCGGCCGCCACCGCGAGACCGGCGATCCCGCACGCCATGGTGCGCCGCACGTCCCGGTCGTGCAGGGCCATCTCCAGCCGCTCATAGGCGTACTTGTCGTGCATGAAGTGGATGACGTTCAGCGCGTGGACATAGACCCCGGCCAGCCAGTCGAGCTGGGCGTCGAACTTGGCCGCCACCTCGTCGTGGTCAAGCACGTCCCCGGTGACCGCGCCGGTGTCCGGGCCCACCTGGGCGCCGCTCTTCTCGTCCCGGCCGCCGTTGATCGCGTACAGCAGCGCCTTGGCGACATTGACCCGCGCGCCGAAGAACTGCATCTGCTTGCCGACCGGCATCGCGGAGACGCAGCAGGCGATGGCGGTGTCGTCGCCGAACCGGGGGCGCAGCAGCTCGTCCGACTCGTACTGCACCGAGGAGGTGTCGATCGACACCCGGGCGCAGAACTCCTTGAAGCCGCGCGGCAGTCCGGGCGACCAGAGCACCGTCATGTTCGGCTCGGGCGCCGGGCCCAGGTTGTAGAGCGTCTGGAGGTAGCGGAACGAGGTGCGGGTGACCAGCGGCCGGCCGTCCGTGCCGATCCCGGCCAGCGACTCCGTCACCCAGGTGGGGTCGCCGGAGAACAGCTCGTCGTACTCGGGGGTGCGCAGAAAGCGCACGATCCGCAGCTTGATGACGAAGTCGTCGATCAGCTCCTGGGCGTGCTCCTCGGTGAGCCGCCCGGCCGCGAGGTCCCGCTGGAGGTAGATGTCGAGGAACGTGGAGGTGCGGCCCAGCGACATGGCGGCGCCGTTCTGCTCCTTCACCGCGGCCAGATAGGCGAAGTAGAGCCACTGCACCGCCTCCCGGCCGGTGCGCGCCGGACCGGAGATGTCATGGCCGTACGAGGCGGCCATCCGCTTGAGCTCGTCCAGCGCCCGCAGCTGTTCGGCCAGCTCCTCCCGCAGCCGGATCGTCTCCTCCGGCGAACGCCCGACCGCCGCGGGGGCGTTCAGCTCCTCCTTCTCGGCCCGCTTGGCCTCGATCAGCCGGTCCACGCCGTACAGCGCCACCCGCCGGTAGTCCCCGATGATCCGACCGCGCCCGTAGGCGTCCGGCAGCCCGGTGACGATGCCCGCCTTGCGGGCCGCCCGGATCTCGGGCGTATAGGCGTCGAAGACACCGGCGTTGTGCGTCTTGCGGTACTCGGTGAACACCTTCTCCAGCTCGGCGGAGACCGGATAGCCGTACGTCTCCAGGGCGCCGGCCACCATCCGCCAGCCGCCGTACGGCATGATCGCCCGCTTCAGCGGGGCGTCGGTCTGGAGCCCCACGATCAGCTCCCGGGCCCGGTCGAGGTACCCGGGGGCGTGCGCGGTGATCGAGGACGGCACGTCGTACGCGATGTCGTACACGCCCTTCGCCCGCTCCTCGGCGAACGCGCCGGCCAGCCCGTCCCAGAGCGCGGTGGTGCGCTCGGTCGGCCCGGCGAGGAAGGCCGCGTCCCCCTCGTACGGGGTGTAGTTGCGCTGGATGAAGTCACGGACGTCGACGGTGTCGCACCAGGGGCCTTCGGCGAAGCCGTGCCAGGCGGCGGTGGGGGCGGGGGAGTTCATGGCGGTCGCCTTCTTCCGGGCGGGGCGGGGGAATGGGGCGGAGGGGGCGGGGCCGGAGGGGAGTGACGGCCCCGGCGGGCGGGCCGGAGGGAGCGGTCCGGAGACGACGCGGGAGGACCGGACCGCTCCCTCCGGCGGCTCATCAGGCCCGGACGCCGTAGTACGCCTGGCGCATCAGCTGCTCCATGTCGGCCAGCATCGGCATCCGGGGGTTGGCCGGGGCGCACTGGTCCTCGTAGGCGTTGAGGGTCTGCCGGGGCAGCTCCAGGATGAACGCCTCCTCGTCCACCCCCGCCTCCTTGAACGAGGACGGGATGCCGACCCGGTCGCGCAGTTCCTCCACGGCGATGGCCAGCGACTCCACCCCCTCCTCGGGTGTGGCGGCCGGCAGCCCGAGGATCTTGGCGATCTCCTGGTAGCGCTCCGGGGCCGTGTAGGCGGTGTACTTGGGCCAGCCGGTCACCTTGGCCGGCGCCGATCCGTTGTAGCGGATCACATGCGGCAGCAGCAGCGCGTTGGTGCGGCCGTGCGCGACGTGGAAGGTGGCGCCCAGGGTGTGCGCCATGGCGTGCACCATGCCCAGGAAGGCCGAGCCGAACGCCATGCCGGCGATGGTTCCGGCGTTGTGCATCTTCTCCCGGGCGACCGGTTGGCGGGGGCCGTCCGCGACCGCCCGCTCCAGGTTCTCGAAGATCAGCCGGATCCCCTGGAGCGCCAGCCCGTCGGTGAAGTCATTGGCGTAGACCGAGACATAGGTCTCGATGCAGTGGGTCAGCGCGTCGAACCCGGAGTCGGCGGTGACCTCCTTGGGGAGGTTCGTGGTGAGCGCCGGGTCGCAGATGGCCACACTCGGCGTCAGCGCGTAGTCCGCCAGCGGGTACTTCTGACCGGTGGCGGTGTCGGTGATCACCGCGAACGGGGTCACCTCGCTGCCCGTGCCCGAGGTGGTCGGCACACACACCAGGTCGGCCCTGGCACCCAGGTCGGGGAAGGTGAAGGCGCGCTTGCGGATGTCGAAGAACTTCTCCTTCAGGTCCGCGAACTCGACCTCCGGGTGCTCATAGAGCAGCCACATCACCTTGGCCGCGTCCATCGGGGAGCCGCCGCCCAGCGCCACGATGGTGTCCGGGCGGAACTCCCGCATCAGATCGGCGCCGCGGCGCACGGTGTCGATGCTCGGGTTGGGCTCCACGAAGTCCACCACCCGCACCTCGGGCGGCTCCGGGCGCCGGCCCAGCAGGGTCCGCACCCGCTCCAGATGGCCGATCTCCACCATGGTCCGGTCGGTGACCACCACCACCCGGCGGCAGCCGCGCATGTCGGTGAGGTAGCGCAGCGAGTTCCGCTCGAAGAAGATCTTCGGCGGCACCTTGAACCACTGCATGTTGTTGTTGCGCCGTCCGATCCGCTTGATGTTCACCAGGTTGAGCGCCGAGACGTTCCCGGAGACCGAGTTGTGCCCGTAAGAGCCGCAGCCCAGCGTGAGCGAGGGGAGGAAGGCGTTGTAGACGTCCCCGATGCCGCCCTGCGAGGAGGGCGAGTTCCACAGCACCCGGCACGCCTTGACCGCGTGGCCGAACTCCTCGGCGAACGCCGCGTCCTCGGTGTGCACGGCGGCCGAGTGGCCGAGCCCGTTGAACTCCACCATCCGCTGGGCCAGTCGCACCCCGTCGGCGCGGTCGCGGGCCGGCAGCACGGCCAGCACCGGGCAGAGCTTCTCCCGGGTCAGCGGCTCCGCCTCCCCGACCGAACCGGTCTCCACCAGGATGACCGAGGTGTCGCCGGGCACCGTGAAGCCGGCCTCCCGGGCGATGGCCTGGGCGCTCCGCCCCACCACCGAGGCGTTGAGCTTCGCCCCGGCGCAGTCCGTGCCCTCACCGACACCGAAGAGATACCGCTCCAGCAGGGCTTTCTCCTCGGCGGTGGCCAGATACGCCTTCAGCTTCGCGAACTCCGCCAGCACCGCCGGACGGAGCTCGTCGTCGACGATCACCGCCTGCTCAGAGGCGCAGATCATGCCGTTGTCGAAGGACTTGGAGAGCACGATGTCATTGACCGCGCGCCGCACGTCGGCCGTCCGCTCGATGTACGCCGGCACATTGCCCGCGCCGACCCCGAGGGCCGGCTTGCCGCACGAGTACGCCGCCCGGACCATCGCGTTGCCGCCGGTGGCCAGGATGGTGGCCACGTCCGGGTGGTTCATCAGCGCCCCGGTGGCCGCGAGCGACGGCTCCTCGATCCACTGCACACAGTGCTCGGGCGCGCCCGCCGCCACCGCCGCGTCCCGCACGGTCCGGGCGGCCTCCGCCGAGCAGCGCTGGGCGGAGGGGTGGAAGGCGAAGACGATCGGATTGCGCGTCTTGAGCGCCAGCAGGCACTTGAAGATGACCGTGGAGGTCGGGTTGGTGACCGGGGTGACCCCGGCGACCACACCCACCGGCTCCGCGATCTCCGTGATGCCGTCGATCTCGTCCCGCCGGATCACCCCGACGGTCTTGGTCCCGGCCATGGAGTGGGTGACGTTCTCGCAGGCGAAGACGTTCTTGACCGCCTTGTCCTCGAAGACGCCCCGGCCGGTCTCCTCCACCGCCAGCAGCGCCAGCGCGGTGTGCCGGGCCAGCGCGGCCAGCGACGCCTTCTTCACGATGTGGTCCACCCGCTCCTGGGTGAAGACCGCGTCGTCGGAGAACTCCCGGAGGGCGCCGGTGGCGGCGGAGACCAGGGCGCCGACGGCGCGCGCCGCCTCCTCCTCCGGGGGGACGCCCCCGGCCGGTGCCGCTTCCCTGTCCTTCGGACGGCGAGCCATGGCTCTCCACCTTTCCCTCATGGCGCGGTGTCGGTGTCTCTCTCGGTCTCTCGTCTTGCGAGACCTCTCGCGCTCCGCCTCCAGCTTCGGTGCGGCGCGGGGCGCCACCCCGCAGCGAACGGGCCATGCCGGGGGGCCGGGCGGCCCGTACCCGGCGCCCGCTCCGGGGCCGAAGGTCCCGGCGGGGACCCCGGGGCCCGGCCGACGGCGTCCGACCGGGACGTACGGCCCCCGGCCCTGGCCCGCCCGGCCCGGGACGGGGACGCGCCGCCGCACCCACAGTGAGTACACCCGGCCAACCCGACCTGGCCGGCCCACGACCGGGCCGGCCCACCGGGCACGGCAGCCGCCGGCCGGGCGACCCCGCCGGACGGACCGACCCGCGCCGCCGTCCGTCCGGTACGGGTCCCGGCACTTCCGCCCGTGTCCCGCGCCGGTCCCTGTCCCTGTCTGATTCCGCCACCTCCCCCAAGGAGTCCCTCATGTCACGCACCGTCGTCGTCGGACTGGACGGCTCGGCCGCCTCGCTGGCCGCCGTCGAGTGGGCCGCCCGGGAGGCGGAGGCGCGGGACCTGCCGCTGCGGCTGGTCCACGCGACGGAGGACTGGGCCGCGCCGTACGGCCAGACCTCCCTGGAACGCACCTATGACCCGACCCACTGGGCCGAGCGGATCACCCGGGAGGCCGCGGAGGGCGTGAGCGAGCGTCACCCCGGGGTCAAGGTCGAGGTGGAACGGGTGGCGGGCCGGGCCTTCGGCGTGCTGATGGACGAGGCCAAGGACGCCGCGCTGCTGGTCCTCGGCTCCCGCCGGCTCACCGCCTTCACCGGCTTCCTGACCGGCTCGGTCTCCATGTCGGTGCTCGCCCACGCGGTGTGCCCGGTCGTCCTGGTCCGGGCCGCCGCGCCGGTGCCCGTACCGGCCGCCGCGCCCGCCGCCCGGGCCGCCGCGCTCACCGCCGCCGACGGGACGGCGGCCGACCGGTCCGGGGCGCCCGCCACCCGGTCCGGCGCGGCCGGGGAGGCCGGACCCGAGGGCGAGGTCGTCCTCGGAGTGGACCTGAGCAAGCCGTGCGACGACGTGATCGCGTACGCCTTCGGCGCGGCCGCCCTGCGCGGCGCGGCGCTGCGGGTGGTGTACGGCTGGAGCATGCCGCCGGTCTTCGGTTACGACCCCGCCGCCCTGGACCCGGCCCACGCCGGCGACCTGGCCGCCCGGCACGCCGTCCAGCTGCGGCGGGTGCTGGGGCCCTGGCGCCGGGCCCATCCGGAGGTCACCGTGATCGAGCAGTGCGTGGTGGGCGCGCCCGCCGAGCACCTGGCCGAGGCGGCGGTGGGCGCCTCCCTGGTGGTGCTCGGGCGCCGGATCCGCCGCTCCGCCTTCGGCCTCCGGATCGGCCCGGTCACCCATGCCGTGCTCCACCACGCGGCGCCGCCGGTGGTCGTCGTCCCGCACGACTGAGCGGGCGGCGCGCGGGCCGGATCGTATGGCACCGGCGGGGTCCGTACGGTACGAACCAGGGGCCGGGGCCGGGGAGTCGCTCTCCCGGCCCCGGCCCCCGGTCTGTCGCGGTTCGTTGCCTGCCGGATGCCGGATGCCGGATGCCGGATGCCGGATGCCGGCTCCGGCGACGGAGGTTCACCGGCTCCGCGCCGGAGGGGCGGGACGCGGACCGTGTGCCCCGCGTCCCGCCCCTCCGGTGTGTCGTCGGCCGGTGTGCCGGCCCCTCCGGTGCGACGGTGGACGGTCCGGTTCCCCGGCCGCCGCTCAGGCCGCCGGGGTGATGAGGCCGTAGTGGCCGTCGTAACGGTGGTAGAGGACGCAGCCCCGCCCGCTCCCGGTGTCCGCGAAGAACACGAACGGCACCCCGCCCAGCTCCAGGCGCTCGGCCGCCTGCCCCACACTCAGCACCGGAGCGGGCAGTGTGCTGAGCGTCAACCCCGGCGCCGTACGCGGCAGATACCCGGGGCCGCCGGTCGCGGTGAGCCGCGGCCGACCGGTTCCGGGGTCCCGGAAGACCATGCTGTCCCGGCCGGAGCTCTCCTCGGTGAAGAGGAAGAAGTCGTAGTCGAGCACATCCAGGTCGACCAGTGCCTCACCGGCCGTCTGCCGGGGCAGCCCGAAGGACTTGTGCCGGACGATCCGGCGCTCCTCGGCCGGTACGTGGTAGCGGTGCGGCCGGTGCGCGGACCGCTCGGCCACGGCGCGAAACGCCGCCCGCTCATGGGCCGTCCCCTGCCGGGCCGCCCGGTCGTGGCGGCGGGCGCGGGCGAGCCGGGTGCGCAGCCGGTCCCGCAGCAGGTCGACGGCCTCGAACATGGTGTCCGCCGCGACATGGGCCCGTACCGGACGACCGTTGACATCGACCGTGACCCGGGCGGTGGCCGGGCGCGGCGCGGGCGCGGGCGCCTGGGTGAGCTTGATCCGCACGGAGAGCACCGGGGTGGTCAGGTGGTCCAGCACGGCCAGCACCTTCTGCCGGGCGTAACGGGCCGCGCCCCGGGGGACCTTGCCGTGCGCCTCCAGCTGGACGTCCACGGCCTGCGGGGTGATGAGACGGTTCATCGGGGAACCTCCTTGGTCACCGTCGATCCTGGTCCCGCCCGCGCGGGCCCGCCCAGAGCCGCCCGGCCCGGTACCCCCGCCTCCGGTCCCGGCCGCCCGTCCGTACACCGGGCCGGTCGGCCGGCACCCCGGGACCTGCGGAGGGATGACGGCGCCCGCCGCGTGTGCCCGCCGGTCACGGAGCCGTGTCCGTCCCCGTCTACGGGTGGCCGAAAACCGTGCCAGGGCCGAAGGGCCCCGCCTGGGCGCCGCCACGGGTCCCTACCGGCCGGTACCGGGCGGCCGTGGCCCCGGGACCTTCGCGGGCCGGTCCGGGGGCGGTGGGGTGACAGAGTTCAAGTGCGGTTCCGGCCAGGGATCTCGCCACCGGAACGGGAGTCACCCCCGGGAGCGGCGGTCGACCCGACCCGACCCCCTCCGCCCCCGCCCGGCGGCCGTCCCTGGCCACCGCACCCCTTCGTACCCCGAGGAGCAGCGTCATGACCTTCCACGTCGATTCCGAGACCGGCCGGCTCAGGCAGGTCGTCCTGCACCGCCCCGACCTGGAGCTGAAGCGCCTCACCCCGCGCAACAAGGACGACCTGCTCTTCGACGACGTGCTGTGGGTCAAGCGGGCCCGGGAGGAGCACGACGCCTTCGCCGACGCGCTGCGCGACCGGGGCGTCCGGGTCCACCTCTTCGCCGACCTGCTGACCGAGACCCTCGACGACCCGGCCGCCCGCGCCCTGGTTCACGACCGGGTCTTCGACGAGCGGGAGTTCGGCCCGCTGGCCACCGACCGGATGCGCGCCCTCTTCGACGCGATGGACCCGGCCGAACTGGCCTCCTGCCTGATCGGCGGCATGACCCGGAGCGAACTCCTCGACCGGCTGGGCCCGGTGGCCAGTGTCCGGCTGCACGCCATGGCGCCCGACGACTTCGTCCTGGCCCCGCTGCCCAACCACCTCTTCACCCGCGACACCTCCTGCTGGATCTACGACGGGGTGAGCGTCAACCCGATGAAGAAGCGGGCCCGGCGCCGCGAGACCGTCCACTTCGAGGCGGTCTACCGGCACCACCCGCTCTTCGAGAAGCAGGAGTTCCACCGCTGGTCCGACGGCCAGGCCGGCTACCCCGCCACCATCGAGGGCGGCGACGTCCTGGTCATCGGCAACGGAGCGGTCCTCATCGGCATGAGCGAGCGCACCACCCCGCAGGCCGTGGAGCAGCTGGCGCTGCGCCTCTTCGCCGCCGGATCGGCCCGCCGGATCGTGGCCGTCGACATGCCCAAGGCCCGCAGCTTCATGCACCTGGACACCGTCATGACCATGGTCAGCGGGGACACCTTCACCAAGTACGCCGGGCTGGGAATGCTGCCCACCTGCACCATCGAGCCGGGCCCCGGCGGCCAGGGCCTCGCCCTCACCGACCACGAGCCGGAGTACATGCACCAGGCCATCGCGGACGCCCTCGACCTGGACTCCATCACCGTGCTCACCGCCGCCCAGGACGTGCGCTCCGCCGAGCGCGAGCAGTGGGACGACGGCTGCAACGTCCTCGCCGTGGAGCCCGGTGTGGTGTTCGCGTACGAGCGCAATGTCACCACCAACACCTATCTCCGGCGCAACGGCATCGAGGTCGTCACCGTCCGGGGCAGCGAGCTCGGCCGGGGCCGGGGCGGCCCGCGCTGCATGTCCTGCCCGGTGGAGCGCGAGGCCGTCTGAGCCCCGGCCCCGCCCCGTACCGCCGTACCTCCCGAACTTCCCCCACCTCCCGTCCGGCACCCGCCGTACCGCACCACCCCGCAAGGAGCGACATCCCCATGGCCCCCAACCTCCGCCACCGCAGCTTCGTCAAGGAACTCGACTTCACCCCCGAGGAGTTCCGTTTCCTGCTCGACCTCTCCGCCGGGCTCAAGGCCGCCCGCTACGCCGGCACCGAGCAGCGGCGGCTGGCGGGGCGGAACATCGCCATCGTGTTCGAGAAGACCTCCACCCGCACCCGCTGTGCCTTCGAGGTCGCCGCCCACCAGCAGGGCGCGCACGTCACCTATCTGGACCCGAGCGGCTCCCAGATAGGCCACAAGGAGTCCATCAAGGACACCGCCCGGGTCCTCGGCCGGCTCTACGACGGCATCGAGTACCGGGGCAGCGGCCACCACATCGTCGAGGAACTGGCCGAGTACGCGGGCGTCCCGGTCTACAACGGGCTGACCGACGACTGGCACCCCACCCAGTCCCTGGCGGACGCTCTCACCATGTGGGAGAACACCGACAAGGCGCTGCACGACGTGTCCGTCGCCTACCTGGGCGACGCCCGCAACAACGTCGGCAACTCCCTGCTGCTGGCCGGGGCTTTGCTCGGCATGGACGTCCGGATGGTCGGCCCGGAGGCGCTCCGCAACGCGCCCGAAGTGGTGGAGCGGGCCCGGGAGATCGCCGAGACCACCGGCGCCCGGATCACCGTCACCGACGACCTCGCCGCCGGGGTGGCCGGGGCGGACTTCCTCTACACCGACGTCTGGGTCTCGATGGGCGAGCCCAAGGAGATCTGGGACGAGCGGATCGCGCTGCTGAAGCCGTACCAGGTGACCATGGACGTCATCGAGGCCACCGGCAACCCCCGGGTGAAGTTCCTGCACTGCCTGCCCGCCTTCCACAACGCGGAGACCAGTGTCGGCGCCGAGGTCCTGGCGCACACCGGGATGACGGCGCTGGAGGTGACCGACGAGGTCTTCGAGTCGTCCCACTCCATCGTCTTCGACCAGGCGGAGAACCGGATGCACACCATCAAGGCGGTCCTGGTCGCCACCCTCGGGGACTGAACCCCTCGGCCCGGCCCGGGAGTTCACCCCGGACCGGGCATCGCCCCCGGGCCCCGGAGCTCTGCCCCGCCTCCCGGTCCCACCCCCGACCGCCCCACCGCACACCCCCACCACCGCACAGGAGGACCGAGAATGCGCGTCGTCGTCGCCCTCGGCGGAAACGCCCTGCTCCGCAGGGGAGACAGCCCGGACGCCTCCGTCCAGCTCACCAACGTCCGGGCCGCCGTGGCCGCCCTGGCTCCGCTCGCCCACCACCACGAACTGGTCATCACCCACGGCAACGGCCCCCAGGTCGGGCTGCTCGCCCTGCAGAGCGCCGCCGACCGGAGCCTCACCAGCCCCTACCCGCTGGACGTGCTCGGCGCCGAGACCCAGGGCATGATCGGCTACTGGCTGCTCCAGTCGCTCCAGAACGCGCTGCCCGACCGACAGGTGTGCGCCCTGCTCAACCAGACGCTGGTCTCCGCCGCCGACCCCGCCTTCGCCGACCCCACCAAGTTCGTGGGCCCGGTGTACGGCGAGGAGGAGGCGAAGCGGCTCGCCGCCGAACGCGACTGGACGGTCCGCCAGGACGGCGTCCACTGGCGCCGGGTGGTGCCCTCGCCGGCCCCGCAGCGGGTGGTGGAGACCCGGCTCATCCGGCTGCTGCTCACCTCCGGCGCGGTGGCCGTCTGTGCCGGGGGCGGCGGCGTCCCGGTCGTCCGCGACGAGGCCGGGCGGCTCACCGGGGTGGAGGCCGTGGTGGACAAGGACCTCACCGCCGCCATGCTGGCCGAGGCGCTGGACGCGGACGCGCTGCTGCTGCTCACCGATGTGCCCCAGGTGGTGAGCGGATACGGCACGCCGGCCGCCGAACCGATCGGGCACACCACCCCGGCCCGGCTGCGGGCCGAGCGCTTCCCGGCCGGCTCGATGGGCCCGAAGGTGGAGGCCGCCTGCCGGTTCGTCGAACTGACCGGCGGGCTCGCCGCGATCGGCGCGCTCACCGACGCGCCCGCGCTGCTGAACGGCACCGCCGGCACCCTGGTCACCCCCGGCGGCCGGCTGCCCGCCGCCGCGCCCAGCCGTGGCGCCTCCGCCGCTCCGGGACCCGGTGGCCCGGCGGCGGTGCCCGATCCCGGCCCCGCTCTCTTCCCCGGCGCCGGCCCGGTACCGGCGTCCGCCACCGCAGCCGCACCCGTCCCCACTCCCGTACCTTCCCAGGACCGGCCATGAGCACACGGATCCGCCCCGCCGTCCCCGCCGACTCCACAGCCCCGGCCGGACGGCCGGAGGGAGCCCCCACCGACCCGGGCACCCCCGCCGTCCCGGCCGCCGGCGGACCGGACGGCTCCACCGCGCCCGACAGCTCCACCGCGCCCGACAGCTCCGCCGGGCCGGACGGCGCCGCGCCGGCCGCCGCAGCGCCGCAGGAGCCGGGCCCGAAGCGCCGCTTCCGGTTCCCCTCCGCCTTCACCGTGCTGGTGGCCGTCACCCTGGTGGTCTGGGCACTCACCTTCGTCATCCCGGCCGGCCGCTACGACACCACGGAGGACGGCGCCCCCGTCCCCGGGAGCTACCACTCCGTCTCGCTCACCACCGGTTTCGGTGACCGGCTCAAGGACCTCTTCCTGGCGCCCGTCAACGGCCTCTACGGAGTCACCGACTCCGGGAGCGGGCTCACCGCGCCGGGCGGCTCCGGGGACTTCGCCGGGGCGGCCGGAGTCTTCCTCTTCGTCCTGGCGGTCGGCGCGTTCATCACCGTCACCCTCCGCACCGGGGCCCTGACCTCGGGCGTCGCCCGGCTCGCCGCCCGGCTCGACCGCCACCGCACCCTGCTGCTCGTGGTGCTGCTGGTCCTCTTCTCGCTGGGCGGCACCACCTACGGCATGGCGGAGGAGACCCTCGGCTTCTACGCCCTGCTCATCCCGCTGGCGCTCAAGCTGGGGTACGACCGGATGACCGGCGCCGCCGTCATCATGGTGGGCGCGGGCACCGGCACCCTGGCCTCCACCGTCAACCCGTTCGCCACCGGAGTCGCCTCGGACAGCGCGGGCATCGGCACCGGCGACGGCATCGCGCTGCGGCTGCTGATGTGGGCGGTGCTCACCGCCGTCTCCGCCGTCTTCCTGGTCCGGTACGCCAACCGCGTCCACCGGGACCCGTCCCGCTCGCTGGCCGAACCGCTGCCGGAGGACGCGGAGCTGCGCGCCGAGGGCACGGAGGCGGAGGCGCTGACCGCCCGGCAGAAGATCGTGCTGGCGGTCTTCGGCGCCACCTTCGCCTTCATGATCTTCGCCGTCATCCCCTGGGCCGATCTGGGCATCGGCTTCCTGCCGACCCTCGGCTGGTACTTCCCCGAGCTGGCCGCCCTGTTCATCGTCGCCTCGGTGGTGGTGGGGCTCTTCGCCGGGCTGGGGGAGCGCGGCACCTCCGAGGCGATCGTGGCCGGCGCCGGGGACTTCATGGGCGCCGCGCTCGTCATCATGCTGGCCCGGGGCGTCACCGTCATCATGAACAACGCCGCCGTCACCGACACCATCCTCCACCGGCTCCACGACGCGGTCTCCGGCACCTCGTCGGGCGTCTTCGCGGTGCTGATGTTCCTGGTGAACCTGCCGCTCGCCTTCCTGGTCCCGTCCTCCTCCGGACACGCCGCGCTGGCCATGCCGGTGCTCGCCCCGCTCGCCGACTTCGCCGGTGTGCCCCGGGCGCTGGTGGTCACCGCCTATCAGTCGGCCTCCGGCTGGATCAACCTGATCACCCCGACCTCGGCGGTGGTGATGGGCGGGCTCGCCCTCGCCAAGGTCCGCTACGACCGCTACCTCCGCTTCGTCGCCCCGCTGATGGGGCTGCTGTTCCTGCTCACCGGCACCTTCCTGGCGGTGGCGGCGGCCCTCGGCTGAGCCGCCCCGCCCCCTCCGCCCGAGAAGGCCGGCGGGCCGCACTCCCCAGAAGGCGCGGCCCGCCGGCCGTGCGGCGTCCGCGCACGCGCCGGCGGTACGGGCCACGGGACACGGGCGCCGCCCGGCCCGCCGGTCAGGCCGGGGGCACGGGCGCCGCCGGGCTCACCGGTCCGGCCGGCCCGGGCACCGCCGGGCGGCCGGCGGCGCCGGGTGCGGCGGCCGGGGCGGCGCCGACCGCGCGGCTCAGATAGGCGCCGTCGACCGGCGCGGGGTCCGGGAAGTCGCCCACCAGCCGCCGGAAGACGGTGCGGTCGAAGGTGCGGCGGTGGGTTCCGAGCGCCGAGAGCAGATCGGTCCAGTGCCGGGAGAGCAGCGTGGCGGCGGCCGGTGACACGGGGGTGCCGGACTCCAGCCGCACCTCGATGCCGGGGTGCCGGAGCCGGACGGCCCCGATGAAGTCACCGAGCGAGATGTTCTCCGGGTGCGTCGCATGAGCCGTCAGACACCCGGCCTCCCGCCGGCCCGCGGCGGCACGGACAGCGGCCTCGGCCGCCCAGCCGACCTGCGAGGTGCTGAGCTCGCCCGCCGGATCGCCGGGAAAGCCGATGAGAAGCTTTCCGGAGTGCCCCGTCCCGGCGGTCCGCCGCACCACGTCGTCCAGGATCTCGTTGAGCACGTCCATCGGCTGTCCCGGTACGCCCGGCGGGGCCACCCGGTCGTCGACCAGCAGCCCGGTACGGAGGACCAGGGCGTCCCGCCCGGTGCGTCCGGCCCAGGCCCGCACCAGCCGTTCGGCGGTGTACTTGCTCTGCTCGTAGGCGGTGGCGAAGCCGTACTCCTCGGTCAGCTCGTCCTCCCGGACCGTCCCGTGGGCCCGGTTGCCGGCCACATAGGCGGTGCTGATGTGCACCAGATCCGCCCCGGGTGCCCGCTCGGCGAGGTCCAGCACGGCCCGGGTGCCCAGCACATTGCTCCGGTGCAGGGCCGCCGGGTCGCCCTGCGCGCTCAGCAGCGCCGCGCAGTGCCAGACCCGGGTCACCCCCTGTGCCAGCTCCGCCGCCTGGTCCTCGGTCAGCCCCAGGCGCGGCCGGTCGAGGTCGGCGGAGGCGTACCGCACCCGCTCCAGGCGCCCGCCCGGCAGCGGCTCGGGGGAGAGCCAGGCGACGGCCCGCTCCACCCGGGCCCGGAGGGTGCCGGGCTCGTCGCGCCCGAGGACGGTGAGGGGCACCGGCGGGTCCTGGGTGAGCAGCAGACGCAGTACACGGCTGCCGAGGAAACCGGTCGCCCCGGTGAACAGCACGGTCATCTCGCACCCTCGCTCTCCCTCCCGCCGGCGGGAGGTGTCCGGCCGCCCGGCCGTCCGGACGCGCGCCGGGGCGGTGATCGCCGCGCCGGCCAGCCTGACCGACGGCTCCCGGCGGCCGGACGGCCCCGGGGCATCCTTCGCCCCGCCGCCGCACGGCAGGTCGTGAACCGGCCGTGCGCCACCCGAAAGTGCTTCGTCCCGAACAGGTGTTGACGACCGGGGCGGTACGGCCGCCCGGCAGACGGGTTGGACGCGTCACCGAGGGAGCCCGCGTCCGCGCATCCGAAGAACACATCATTGCGTCATCCGTGTGCACACCCTGGCGAACGGGTGAATCGTTACGGTGCGCGCCGGTATGCGCCCACTACCGTGCCTACCCGCCACGGGCACGGGAGAGCGCCCGTGCCGACAGCAGGAAGGCCCGCGCCGATGAGCTCTGTCCGCAACGCCCCGCCCCAGTGGCCGATCGCCGTGGTCGGCGCCGCCTGCCGGCTGCCCGGCGGCATCCGCTCGCTCGACGAGTTGTGGACGGCGCTGGAGCAGGGCCGGGACGCGATCACCGAGGTGCCGGCCGACCGGTTCGACCAGCGCCTCTTCGTGGACCCGGCGGTGCCGCGCCCGGGCAAGAGCTACACGGCCGCGGGCGGCTTTCTGGACGATGTGACCTCCTTCGACGCCGGCTACTTCGGGATCTCGCCGAAGGAAGCCGGGCACATGGACCCCCACCACCGGCTGCTCCTCGAACTGACGGCGGAGGCCCTGGACGACGCGGCGATCGACCCGGCGCGCTGGGCCGGCACGGACACCGCCGTCTACGTCGGGATCTCCGACAGCAGCTACGCCGGACTGCGCGCCCAGCAGCCGCGCGGCATCGGCCCGTACACCATGGTCGGCACCGCCTCCTCGATCGCCGCCAACCGGATCTCGCACAGCTTCGACCTGCGCGGCCCCAGCATGGCTGTGGACACCGCCTGTTCGTCCTCGCTGGTCGCCTTCGACCGGGCCTGCCGGACGCTCTGGGACGGCACCAGCCGGACCGCGGTGGTCGGCGGGGCGAACATGCTGCTCGGCCCGTTCTCGTACATCGGTTTCTCGCAGGCGTCGATGCTCTCGCCACGTGGCCGCTGCGCGCCCTTCGCGGCCGGCGCCGACGGTTTCGTACGCGCCGAGGGCGGCGGGGTGGTGCTGCTGAAGCCGCTGGCGGACGCGGTGGCCGACGGCGACCGGGTGCACGCCGTGGTGCTGGGCAGCGGGACCAACAGCGACGGCCGGACGCCGGGCATCGCGCTGCCCAACCCGCATGCCCAGGAGGACCTGCTGCGCCAGGTGTACGCCCGGGCCGGCGTCCACCCCGACGAGCTGGTCTACTTCGAGGCGCACGGCACCGGCACGGCGGCCGGGGACCCGCTGGAGGCCGGCGCCATCGGACACGCGCTGGGCGTCCGCCGGATCACCGGGGAGCTGCCGATGGGCTCGGTGAAGAGCAACCTCGGCCATCTGGAGCCCGCCTCGGGCATGGCGGGGCTGTGCAAGGCGCTGCTGGTGCTGCGGCACCGGCGGGCGCCGGCCTCGCTGCTGCCCGGGGAGATCCCGCACCCGGACATCGACTTCACCGGGCTGGGGCTCCAGCTCCCGGAGGAATCCAGGCCGCTGGCCGCCTCCGGGCGCGCCGTGGTGGGGATCAACTCCTTCGGGTTCGGTGGCTCCAACGCCCATGTCGTCCTCGCCGCCCCGCCGGAGGCCGGACGGGCCGTGGTACCGGACGCGCGGCGGACACCGGCCGCGGGGACGGCGGTCGCGCCCGGGACGACGCCGGTGACGCCCGGGTCGACGGCGGTCCCTTCCGGGTCGGCGGCCGCCGCCGGGGCGGCGCCCGAACCGGATCCCGGGCAGGCGGGGGACGCGGTGCCGCCCCCGGTGCCCGGCTCCCCGGGGGCGGCTTCCGGGGAGCCGGGGGAGCTGCCGGTGCTGGTCAGCGCCCGTACCCCGGCGGCCCTCGGCCAGGCGCTCCGGGACACCGCCGAGCGGCTGGCCGGCGCGGACGCCCGGGACTTCTACGACCTGGCGTACACCTCCTGCGTCCGGCGCGGCCGGCACCCCCACCGGGCCGTGGTGCTGGCCCGTACCCCCGCCGAGGCGGCCCGGCAGCTGGCGGGTCTCACCGCACCGGGAGCGCCCGCCGCTCCGGCGGGGCCCGGGGCGGAGACCGGCCCGGGAGCGCCCGCCGCTCCGGCGGTCCCCGGGGCGGCCGACGCGTACCGCACCGGCGACGGCGCGTCCGGTACCGGCGGTGACGCGTCCCGTGCGGGCACCGAGGCGCCGGGCGGCCCGGAGGCCCGGAAGCAGGCACCCCGGGCCGGGGCCACCGCCCTGGTGCCCGCGCCCGCCCCGGCCCCCGAGGACTCCGCCGGCGGACCTGGCGCGCCCGTCCCGGCCGCCGGGGACCGCACCACCGGGCCCGCCCCGGCCGCCCCCACCGCCGGTTCCGCCGCCCCGGCGACGGTGCCGGCGCCCGCCGCCGCCCCGGAGGACACCCCGGTGCCGGCCGCCGGGGTCGCGAGCCCCCGGCCCACCGCCGGAGCCCGGATCGTCCGCCCCCGGGAGGACGGCTCCGGCACCCCGCCCGGGGCGGCCCGGGGCGAGGCGGTGGCTCGGGGCACGGTCGCCCTGGTCTTCACCGGGAACGGTGCCCACTGGCCGGGCATGGGCGCCGACCTGTTCGCCCGCGACACGGTGTTCCGGGAGGCGGTCGCCGCCGTGGACGCCGAACTGGCGCCGCTCACCGGCTGGTCGGTCGCCGGACTGATGGCCCGCCCGGCCGAGGAGTGGCGGCTCGGCGCCACCGAGGTGGCCCAGCCGGTGCTCTTCGCGCTCCAGGCCGGGCTGGTGGCCGTCCTGGCGGCGCACGGAACCCGGCCCGCGATGGTGCTCGGTCACAGCGTCGGGGAGATCGCCGCCGCGCACGCCGCCGGGGTGCTGACCCTCGCCCAGGCCGCGCGGGTCGTCGCGGTGCGCAGCGCGGCCCAGGCGACCACCGCCGGCACCGGGCGGATGGCCGCCGTGGGGCTCCCGGCGGACGAGGCCCGGGCGGAACTGGCCGCCTACGGCGGGCTGCTGGAGATCGCCGCCGTCAACAGCGAGCGCGAGGTGACGGTGGCGGGCGAGCCGGCCGCCATGGGCGCGCTCGCCGCCCGGGCGGCCGAGCGCGGGTGGTTCTTCCGCAACCTCGGTCTGGACTACGCGTTCCACAGCGCCGCCATGGACCCGGTGCGCCCGGCGGTACGGGAGCCCCTCGCCGGGCTGGCCCCGGCGGCCGGGACGGTGCCCTTCTACTCCACCGTCACCGGTGCCCGCACCGACGGCACCGCCCTGGACGCGGAGTACTGGTGGCGGAACGTCCGGGAGCCGGTACGGTTCTCCGACGCGGCGGACGCGGCCCTCGCCGACGGCGCCGACGTCTTCCTGGAGGTCGGCCCGCATCCCGCCCTCCGCGGCTATCTGCGCACCGCCGCCGACCGGCGCCCGGGCGTCACCGTGGCGGTCCTGCCCACCCTGCGGCGCGGCCAGGACGGCCCCCGGCGGCTGGCCACCACCCGCGCCGCGCTGCTCGCGTGCGGGGCCAGGACCGACTGGGACCGCTACTTCCCGCGCCGGGGCCGGGTCGCGGAGCTGCCCGCCTACCCCTGGCAGCGCGAGCGGCACTGGGAGGGGTCCCCGCACGTCTGGGTGCGGACCAGCGGCGACGGCACCCGGGAGCACCCGCTGCTCGGGGAACGGCTGCCCGCGCCCCATCCGACCTGGAACGGCGCCGTCGAACCGGTGCTCACCCCCTGGCTGGCCGACCACCGGATCGCCGGCTCGGTGGTGGTGCCCGCCACCGGCTATGTCGAACTGGCCCTGGCGGCCGGGCGCCTGGCCCTGGACGCCCCGGTCGAGGTCGAGCACCTGGACATCTCCAACGCCCTGGTGCTGCCCTGGCCGGACGCGGGCGGTGTGCGGGTGCAGACCACCCTCCGGGCCGACGACGGCGCCCTGGCGATCACCAGCCTGGACGAGCAGCTGCGGGAGCCGCGCGGCCATGTCCGGGCGCGGGTGCGCAAGCTGCTGCGGTCCCGCCCCGCCCCGCTGGACCCGGCCGCCGCCCGGGAACGCTGCCCGGAGCTCCGGGACGTGGCCGAGATCCACCGGGCCTACGACCTGGTGGGGCTCCAACTCGGCCCGTCCTTCCGGGTGCTTGAGACACTGCGCACCGGGGCGGGCCGTTCGCTCGCCTCCTACCGGCACGAGGCGCCGGGGGACCCGTACACCGTCCACCCGGGTCTGCTCGACGGCGCGCTCCAGGCCGGGGTCGCCCTGCTCGTGGACCGGCTCGAACAGGGCCACGCCTACCTCCCCGCGACCATCGAGGCGGTCCGGGTCTGGGGCACCCCCGCCCAGGCCGGACTGATCGAGGTGACCGAGCGCAGCCGGACCGACGACGAGGTGTGCTGGGACCTGCTCGTCACCGACGCGTCGGGGGCCGTGACGGCGCAGGTGGAGGGGTGCCGGCTGCGGCGGGCCCAGTCCCGGCACCGCGGGGCGCTCGGCACCGTCCACACCGAACTGCGGGCCGCCCCGCACCCCGGGCCGGTCGCCGCACCCGGCCCGCTGCCCGAGCCGGCCCGGCTGCTCGCCGGCGCCCGGGAACGGATCGACGCGCTGCGGGCGGACTGGCGGGAGCTCTCCGGCGGGGGCGCGGCCATCGAGGCCCAGAAGGAATGGCTGGCCCACGGCTACGGAGCTGCGGTGGCGGAGCTGTTCACCGCCCCGGGCGACTCCTTCGACCTGGACCTCCTGGTACGGCGCGGACTGCCCGCGCACCGTCGCCGGCTGCTCGGGGCGCTCGCCCCGCTCCTCGAACGGTACGGCCTCTGGCGGGCCGAGCCCGGCGGCGGCCGGTGGACGGCGGCCCCGCTCCCGGCCCGGGGCGTCGCGGAGGCGGCGTACGACTATCTGCTCCGCCACCCCGCGTTCGGCCCCGGTCAGGCGCTCGCCCAGCACCAACTGAGCCGATTCACCGAGGAGTCGCGGTCCGGTGGCGGTGCCGGGAAGCCGGCGGTCTCCGAGTCCGCGAACCGGATGCTGGAGCAGTGGTACGACACCGCTCCGGCGGCCCGCTTCCAGCACCGGCTGGCGCAGGCCCTTGTCGAGCGGATCGTGGCCGCCTGGCCCGCCGACCGCGCGCTCCGGGTGCTGGAGATCGGTGCCGGCCCCGGCTCCACGGCCGCGGCGCTGCTGCCGCTGCTGCCCGCCGAGCGCACCCGCTACCACCTCACCGACCTCTCCGCCGCCGCCCTGTCCCGCGCCGAGACCCGGCTGGCCGCCCATGACTTCGTCAGCTACGCACCCTTCGACCTGGACGCCGACCCGGCCGGCCAGGGGCTGGATGAAAGCGGCTACGACGTGGTGATCGCCGCCCACGCGCTGCACACCGCCGCCGACCCCCGTGCCGCCTTGCGCCGGGTACGGGCGCTGCTGGCGCCCGGCGGACAGCTGCTGGCGGTGGAGTCGCACGACACCGAGCTGTACGCGGCGCTCACCGGCTCCTCGGACGGCCCCGGCGCCGCCGCGCTCACCGATCACGAACCGCGCGAACCGCGGCCGTACGGCGGGCTGTTGGCGGGTGACTCCTGGCTCGCCCTGCTGGCCGACTGCGGCTTCACCGGCGCGGTGCACACCGGCGACGACCCGCGCCCCGCGCACTCCGCCCACTCCGTGCTGCTCGCCGCCCGCCCGGCGGAGCCGGCCGGAGCCGCCGGGGAGGCGCCCGGCACGGGCGGGGAACCGGCCGCCGCGCCGGGTGCCGGCCGCCCGGGTGAGCTGCCCGCCGCCGAGCCCGGGACGGTCCATCTGGTGGTCGCCGAGGACGACGGCGAACGCCCGCTGGCGGACGCCCTGGCCGCCCTGCTCACCACCCCGGGCACCGGAACGGCGGCCGTCGCGGGCGGCCTCCCGGAGAGCCCCGGGGCGTGGGCCGACCGGCTGACCGCCGCCCGCGAATCGGCCACCAACGGCGGGACGGCCGGCGCGGCTTCTGGTCCGGCCGGGGAACTGGTGCTCACCGTGCTGCTCGGCGAGCGGGAGCCCGGAGGTCCGGGAGCCGGGGACCCGGCGGCCGACGGGGTGGCCGGTCACGTGGCCGGGGCCGCCCGCCGGCTGGCCGCCCTGGGGGCTCTGGCCTCCGCGTCTCAGAACCTCCCGGGAGAGATCCGGCTGCGGCTGGTCACCCGGGAGTGCGGCGCCGTGCCCGGACCCGACCCCATCACCCACCCGCAGGACGCCGCCGTCTGGGGCGGCGCCCGTACCCTCGCCAATGAACACCCCGGCCTCGGCACCCGCCGGATCGCGCTGCGCCGCACCCCGGACCCCACCGCCGACGCCGGCCGCCTCGCCCGTGAACTGCTCACCCCGACCGACGAGGACGAGGTGGTGCTCACCGCCGCCGACCGGTTCGTCCCCCGCGAGAAGCGGAGCCCGCGCCGGCTGCGGCCCGCCGGGGAGCGGCCGTACGAACTCACCGTCCGTGACCCCGGGCTCTCGTACCGGCTCGTCTGGCGGGAGCGGGCGGAGGCCCCGGCCCCCGGCCCCGGCGAGCTGCTGGTCCGGGTCCGGGCCGCCGCGCTCAACTACCGCGACATCATGGAGAGCACCGGCCTGCTGCCGGGCGAGATGCGCGAGACCACCCACCGGGGTGCGGGTGTCGGCCTGGAGTGCGCCGGCGAGGTGCTCGCCCGCGGCCCCGGCGTCCGGCGGTTCGCCCCGGGCGACCGGGTGACCGGCATGGCCCCCGGCGCGCTCGCCAGCCATGTGGTGATCCACGAGAACCACGCCTCCGCCGTCCCCGGGGGCATGTCCTTCGCCGCCGCCACCACCGTGCCGGTCGCCCACACCACCGTCCGGTACGCCCTCGACCGGCTGGCCCGGCTCGCCCCCGGCGAGACCGTGCTGGTGCACGGGGCGGCGGGCGGCGTCGGGCTGATGGCCGTCCATCACGCCCGGCGGTGCGGTGCCCGGGTGATCGCCACCGCGGGCAGCGAGCTCAAGCGGGACTTCCTGCGCGGCCTCGGCGTCGAACACGTCCTGGACTCCCGCACCCTGGACTTCGCCGAGCGGGCCCGGGAGCTCACCGGCGGCCGGGGCGTCGATGTGGTGCTCAACTCCCTGGCCGGCGAGGCCATCGGCCGGGGCCTCGAACTGCTGCGCCCCGGCGGCCGGTTCGTCGAGCTGGGCAAGCGCGACTTCTTCGAGAACAGACCGCTCTCGCTGCGCCCCTTCACCAGGAACATCGCCTTCTTCGGCGTCGACATCTCCAAGCTCTCCGCCGACGACCCGGCCCTGGTGGAGATGCGGAGCCGGGGCGTGGACACCGCTCTGCCGTACACGGTCTTCCCGGCCGCGCGGATCACCGAGGCGTTCCACCTTCTCCAGCACTCCCAGCAGATCGGCAAGGTGGTGGTCACCCTCGGCACCCTGGACGAACCAGTGCTGGTGGAGGAGCTGCCCGAACCACCGCGGCTCGACCCGGAGGGCAGCTATCTGATCACCGGTGGCACCAGTGGCTTCGGTGCCGCCACCGCGCACTGGCTGGCCGACCTCGGCGCCCGCCGGCTCGCTCTGGTCAGCCGGCGCGGCGCGGAAGCACCGGAGGCCGCCGGGCTCCTGAGAGAGCTGGCCGCGCGCGGGGTCGAGGCCACCGCGTACGCCGCCGATGTCACCGACGCCGGTGCCGTGCGCCGGCTGCTGGACGCGATGGAGGCCGGCGGGCACCCGGTCCGGGGGGTGGTGCACGCCGCGATGCACCTGGACGACGACGAACTCACCGCCCTGGACGCCGGGCGGGTGGCGGCGGTGCTCGCGCCCAAGATGGGTGGCGCCGAGGTGCTGGACCGGGTGTTCCGGGAGCGGGGGGACACGCTGGACCTCTTCCTGCTGTACTCCTCCGGCACCACGACGGTCGGCAACCTCAAGCAGGCGTCCTATGTGGCGGCCAATCTCTTCCTGGAGGCGCTGGCCAGGCAGCGCCGGCAGCGGGGCCTGCCCGGGCTGGCGCTCGCCTGGGGCGCGATCGCGGACGCCGGGTACGTGGAGCGCAACGACCTGGCCCCCTCGCTCGCGGCCTATGGCATGGAGGCCGTCACCGCGCGGGAGGCGTTCGCCGCCGCCGGTGAACTGCTCTCCGGGGAGCGGCCTTTCGTGGGCGTCGCCCGCGCCGACTGGTCCAAGGCGTGGATGCTGCCCCTGCTGGGTACGCCCCGGCTCCGTGGCCTCGCCCCGGCCCGGAGCGCCGGCGACGACGAGCCGGAGGACCTGCTGGCCCGGTTCGCCGCACTGCCGCCCGAGGAGGCCCTGGCGGAACTCACCCGCTGTCTGACCGACTTGCTCGCGGAGGTGCTCCACCTGGAGCCGGGCCAGATCGACCCGTACCGCCGGCTGGACGAGTACGGTCTTGACTCGCTGATGGCGACCCAGGCGCTGGTCACCATCAACCAGCGGTACGGCGTGGACATCCCGCCGATGGAACTGCTCCGGGGCAACGGCACGGCCGACGAGTTCGCCCGGGTGGTACAGCTCCGGCTGGGGCTCGGCGGGCCGTCCGGGGCAGCGGCTTCCGTCGCCCTCCCGGCCCAGCCCGCCGCCGGAGCCGGCGCCCCGGCCCGCCCCGCCGCCGACACGTCGTCCGGCGGCCCCCGATGAGCCCCCGTCACCGGGCCGGGCGGCTCCGGGGTCGTCCCCGTCACCGGGCCGGGCGGCCTTCGGTGGTTCCGCGTCACCGGGCCGGCCGGTGGTGCTCCGGCGCCCCCGCCCGGCGCCCGGCCGGGGCCGGCCGGTGAGCCGCACCCGCTGCGTCGACCGGGTCTATCTGGCCGACGCCGTGCCGGTGACCACCGGGCTCTGCCTGGACCTCGCCGGACCGCCGCCCACCGGGGACGAGGTACGGAACCGGCTGGCCGAGCGGGTGCCCGCGCTGCCGGCCCTCGGGCTCGGTGTGAACCGCTCGGGCACCCGCTTCGTACCCCTCCCGCCGCGCCCCGGCGATCAGTTGCGGCTGCTGCCGGTGGCGCCGGGGGAGTGGGACCAGGCCACCGAGACCCTGCTGCGCCTCCCGCTCGCGGCGGCCGGGGGCCCGCTCTGGGACCTCACCCTGCTGACCGCCCCGGGCGAGCGGCGGTTCCGGCTGTGCCTGCGGGCCCATCACACCCTGCTCGACGGCGTGGGCATCGCCCATACCGCGCTCGCCCTGCTGGCCGACCGGCCGGTGCCCGGACCGTACCCGGCCAGGACCGGCCGGCCCACCGCCACCGGTGCGGCGGCTCTCGCCCGTACCGCCCTCGGCTCGCTGCGCCGCCCCCAGTGGCCCGGGTTCGGAGCGGAACGCCACGGGGACTTCCGCTGGGTCTACGCGGACCTCGGCGAACCGCTGCTGCGGCGGGCCGCCGATCGCCACGGGGTCACCGCCAACGACGTCTTCCTCGCCGCCCTGGCCCGGGCCTTCCACATCTGCCGCCCCGACACCCGGCCGGACGCGCCCTGCCCCGACCTGCCGCTGGCCATGCCGATGTCGGTACGGGACGGGCGCACCCGCCTCCACCCGGGCAACCACCTGGTCTTCGGCCACTTCATGCTGCCGGTCTCCGCCCCGGACGCCCGCACCGCCCTGGCCCGGGTCGTCCGGACGACCGCCAGGCTGCGCGCCTGCCGATACCGGGACACCGTATGGGCGCTGTACGACACCGCCGCGCTCACCCCGGTCACCTCGGCCCACCTGCGGCTCTCCGCCGCCCGCGCCCCGGTCTCGGCCAGCCATGTCGCCCTCCCGGAGGCACCCGTCTGCTTCGGCGCCCCGGTCACCGCGGCCGCCCGGCTCCCGGTCCCCGCCGGCGGCGCCCGCTGCTACGCCGGCCTCACCCGGGTCGCCGCCACCGCCCGGCTCCAGGTGGTCCACGACACCTCCGTCCCCTGGGCCGCCCGCCTCCCCGCCCTCTGCGCCGACACCGTCCGCGCCCTGGCCAAACCGGAGGGGCACGACCCGGCCAGCCGGTGCCCGGGTCGGACCTGCGACTGAACCCGCCTCTCCGGCAGGGGGTCGACGGGACGCGCGGAGCGTCCGGGCGTCGCGTTCAGTGCGCGGGGCGGGTGCCGACGGCGCAGGTGAAGACGGTATGGCCCGCTTGTTCGCCGGTCACCTGCACGACGGTGTGACCAGCCGGGTCGGTCCGGTCGGCCCGGGCCCTGATCCGGCATTCGGTGCCGAGCTCCGCGTAGCGCCGGAAGGTGCCGCTCATGCGGAACGGGACGGGGGATCCCGGACGCGCCAGGGCCAGGGCCGCCTGGCGGGCGGCCTCAAGCAGGACCATCCCCGGCACATGATCCACCGGATGGTCGAAGTAGATGGGATGCGTGGGTTCGACGCGCAGCTGCCACTGGCGGGGGCGGCGTGCGTCCTGCCGGCTGAGCACCACGTCGCGGGACGACTCCCGGCCGACGGTGTCGGGGGAGACCGGTGCCGGCAGCGCGCCGCTCGACGCGTGCCGCCGGTCGCCGCGCAGCCGGTCGTAGGCCGCCGGCGACGCGCAGCTGAAAGCCGCCTCGCCCGTGGCGACCGGCAGTCTGTCCCGGAAGGCGGTGACGCTGTAGCGCAGGGAGGCGAGGTGTCTTCCCCGCATGGTGATCTCATCACAGGTGGTCAGTAGTTCGATCTCCGTCGGGCTGAGGTCGGCGACCAGCCCTCCGGGAACGACGTCGTAGGAGAGGCTCCACATCAGGAAGTGATGGCCCAGAGGCACGCCGTACTGCGTATGGGCAAGCAGTGCCCCGGCCTGCCGGATGGACTCCGCCAGCAGCATGGGGTCCTGCTGACCGGCGCGGGGCCGGTACAGAGAATGCCCACGCGGCCACTGGGCGCCTATCGAGAACGTGTCCCTGTCCAGACGGTGCCAGTCGGTGAGGAAGACCTCCGCGACCGCGGCTCGGTGCACATACTGACGGGGGACCGCTGTGGTGACGGGGCGCCTTCCTGGGGTTCCTGGGCCGGCGGGAGACAGCGGGACGGTGGATGCCGCCGCAGCGGCCTGGCTGGGCAGGGAGGGCATGGGGACACCTTGTCGGGCTGAGGAGAGCACCCGGGAGGTACGGGATTCTCGCCTGGACCGGTCGGTAACATACAGTTGTGTCGGTAATCGAGCGCCGGCAGTGGGGAGTGCAGCGTGGCCCAGCGAGAACGAGGCTCCAGAACACGGCGCCTGATCCTGGAGGCCGCCGCCGAGGCGTTCGACGAATTCGGGTACGACGGGGCCAGTACGACGGACATCCTGGCGCGCTGCGGGCTGACGCGCGGCGGCCTCTATCACCACTTCCCGTCGAAGGAGGCCATCGCCGCCGCGGTGGTCGAGGCACAGAGCGAGGCGCTCGTCGTGGTGCCGCACCCGGTGAACCTGCAGGCGGCCATCCATCTGACGGTGACGTACACCCAGCGCCTGCAGAACGACCCGGTACTGCGGGCCGGCGTGCGCCTGACCGTGGAGCACAGCTCTTTCGGCAGCCGTGACGCGGCCGCGTACGAGGCGGCCACCGGCGCCATGCTCGGCCTGCTGGAGCAAGCCGGCTCGCAGGGCGAGCTGCTGCCGGGCGTCGACATCGAGGAAGCCGCTCAGTTCCTCGTGGGGACCTTCACCGGTATCCAGCTCGTCTCTCAGGTCTACAACAACCGGAAGGACCTGCTGCCGCGGGTGTCCACGATGTGGCGCTTCGTGCTGCCCGGCCTCGCGCAGCCAGGGCTCCTGCCGAGGCTCGACACGGACGCCGACGAGATCGCGGCACGCAATGGAGTACCGAACTGAGGTCGTACGGCAGCCGGTTGACCATCGGTCGGCTCCCCGCGGAGGCGGACCCCCGCAGCGCGCCCGATCCGGGGGCCCGGCATCTCTGTGAACGGCTTCGCCGCTTCCCTGTCACATCTTCGCCCAGTCCCGTCTAGAGCCTGTCGTCCGGATCCCGTCGGAGCTCCCGGCGCCTGGACGCAGGTCGCCCGGTCCGCCGCCTTGCGATGGTTCCCCTCGGCCGTGACGGGCCCGGGGGCGGTCCCGGCTCCTCGCGGCGCCGGACGCCACTCGCCCGGCCCACCGGACCGGGACGAAAACCTCGGTCTCAGCTGGTCCAGACCACTTTCCAAGACGACCGTTCTGCCTGTCAAGTAGATAAGCACGTACATGCCATCTCGCCGTCCATGACCGGCCCGCTGATCAAATCCCTTGTGAATAAAGAGAGCTGGGCGTCCCGGGAGAGCGGAACGGGGTCGTTGACATGCCGACAGGTCTGTCGGTTACTGTGAGGCTGCCTGAGGGGAGCGATGGGTATGACGCGTGCCATGTGCCATACCGCGCACCACCTGTCACATCGGCGGGCACCCTTTCACGCGAAGGTGCCTCGTGCTGGACGTCGCCCTGTGACTGCCCCGCCAGTCCATGTGAGGAGCAGCAGCAAATGCGGCAAACCCGATACGCGCAGCGCACAGTACCGAAGACAGCGGACGATCCGGGCATGACCGAGGCTTCGGGCCTGAGCACTCGACAACGTTTGATCGACGCTTCGTTACAAGCTCTGACACAGGAGATGAGGGAGGTGGCGGAACAGGCTTCGGGTCTGCTCATCGACACCGTCCAGGACGAGGAGAGCGACTCGGCGCTCTTCGCGCGAGTCGCCAGGAGAGCCGTACCTCGCTGGCACTTCGCGATGCTGAACGACGCTGAACGCAACGACGCGCTCATCACGGCTCTGGCGCAGAGGGTGCCCGCCGGAGCGACCGTGCTGGACATCGGTTCCGGGACCGGTCTGCTCGCCATGGCAGCCGTCCGGGCGGGCGCGGCGCGGGTGATCACCTGCGAGATGAATCCCCTCCTCGCGGAAGTCGCCCGGCAGGTGATCGACGCTCACGGATTCAGTGACGCCGTCACCGTGATCGCGAAGCCGTCCACCATGCTGGAGGTCGGCCGCGAACTCGACGGCCCTGTCGACATGCTGGTGTCGGAGATCGTCGACTGCGGTCTCATCGGGGAAGGGCTGCTTCCCTCCATCCGGCACGCCCGCAGGCACCTGCTGAAGCCGGACGGCATCATGATGCCGTCCGCGGCCCGTATTCACGGACGCCTCGTGAGCAGCGAAACGGTATCGCAGCTGAACCAGGTCACCACGGCCGTCGGATTCGACGTCTCGCTGCTGAACAAGCTGTCCACGCGAGGACACTTCCCCGTACGCCTCGATACCTGGCCGCACCAGTTCCTGTCCGACACGGTTTCGGTCGCGGAGTTCGACCTGGCAGTGGACCCCCTGGAACCGGACGCGCGGACCGTCGACATCACCGCGACCGGGGACGGCGACGCGCACGCGCTGGCCGTCTGGTTCGAGCTGGACCTGAGCGATGACATAACCCTGCGTAATGCCCCGAACGGCGGTCGGTCCCACTGGATGCAGGGGTGGGTTCCGCTGGCCAAGGCGACCCCGGTGAGGGCCGGCGAAACGCTGTCACTGCACGTCCGGTGGAGCGATTTCACCCTCAGCGCCGGCGCGTAGACCGCTTGACATCCATGTCACCCACTCGAACGACCTCTTCTCCAGGGAGCAGGACTGACCCATGAGTCGTGTGCCGCAGCATGTACCGTTCGAGCTCGGTGGGGCCGCCCTCCGCGACGCCATCATCCAGTACGCCACCAACCCGATCTACCTCGACGCCGACGACTGGCAGAACCACGACAATCCCTACCGTCGTCAGCTCAGGCCGCAGATCCTTCCCCATCTCGACTTCGACAGGGTGCCGGGCCGGGAGAACATCCTCGACTACCCGAGTCTTGCCGCTCAGCGCCTGCTCACCACCATCTACGAGGCCGACCTGGTCTTCTTCCCCAAGTCAGGACTGAAGGGCAAGGAAGAGGACTTCCGGGCCTTCTACAGCCCCTCCAACCGCGCCCTCGGTGAGAAGATCCGTCCCGCCCTGGAGCGATACGCCTTCGGGTTTCTCGACGACGAGGTCGAGACTTCGGGAAAGTGGACCAAGGCCAGCCTCGACAGCTACCTCGACTCACTGGAAATGAACGGGGGCGACGAGCAGTCGCCGGCGGAGCGGGCGATTCTCGGCTCCGCGGATCCCCGGCGTGCCGCCCGTATGTGGCTCGTCCAGTTCACGGCCGACTTCCTCTCGGAAGCGTCACCGATGCTCCGCAACGTGCTCGGCTACTACGGGCCCACCCAGTCCGAGTGGTTCAAGGTGATCATCGACGAGTACGGCTACGGCGTACACGACACCAAGCACAGCACCCTCTTCGAGCGGACGCTGACCTCTGTCGGCCTGCGGACGGACGTGCACCGGTACTGGCAGTACTACCTCAACAGCAGCCTGCTGCTGAACAACTACTTCCACTACCTCGGCAAGAACCACGAGCACTTCTTCCGGTACGTCGGCGCCCTGTTCTACACGGAGAGTTCCCTCGTCGACTTCTGCAGGCGGGCCGACCGTCTGCTGCGCGAGGTCTTCGGTGATTCCGTCGACACCGAGTACTTCACCGAGCACATCCACATCGACCAGCACCACGGCCGGATGGCCCGCGAGAAGATTCTCGATCCGCTGATCGAGGCCCACGGTGAGGGGATCATCCCGGACATCGTCCGGGGCATCGAGGAGTACCGCGTGCTCCTGGACGTGTCCGACGGCGACTTCTCCGCGCAGATCTCGTGGATGGACGACCAGCCGGAGCTCAAGAAGCTGCACGGTCCGGTCTACGAGGCCATTCGCGAGGGCCGAGTGGAAGCACCCGTGGCGCACCTCGTCGAGCCCTTCAACGAGTTGTCGAACACCCACTGCCACGAGGGCGACGAGCTCTGCCACATCGTCTCGGGCACCATGCGCTTCGAAAGCGGGCTCGACTCCTCGCTGATACTCGAGGCCGGCGAAGGTGTGGTCATCAAGCGCAACCGCTTGCACGGCGCCGACATCCTGTCCGACGAGTGCGTGTACGAGATCCACTCGGTGGGGGACTACCGCTCATGCCTGTTGTGAGCTTCTCCGTGGCCGGCCGGGACAACTGCGTCGTCGTCGGGGGAACGGCCTATGTCTACGCGACGGTCAAGGGACGGGGGTTCGTCATGAACGCCCAGTGCCCTCATCGCGGGGGTCCTCTGCACCTGGCCGATGTGACGGCGGACGGCTCCCAGCTCGTCTGCCCCTGGCACGAGCGGAAGACGGCCACCGCCCGGCTGCGCGGAAGGATCCCGTCGGTCAGAACCGGCAAGCGGGTCACGGCGGTCATCCCCGACCAGCCGGTGTCCCGCGGGTACGCTGCCGCCGCCGTGTGCGGAGGTGCTACGAGTCGCGAGCACCGGCCCCTGTCCCCGTCGATCACGACTCCTGTCACCGAGTCCTGACCGCCCCGGTACGACGGTGTGCCGCGGCCCGTCCCGGGTCCGCGGCACACCGGACGAACCGCAATGAGAAGGAACGAGAAGTTCGACCATGACTGGCGCTGAGCAGAGTCCGACCGCGCCCCAGGGGCCGTGCGTCATCGTCGATCCGTACTCGTCCGGCGCACTGTTCCCCGAAGCGCTGGGGGCGCGTGGTGTGCCGGTGGTGGCGGTGGTCACCGGGCCCCGCCCGCCGGAGGCCTACGCCTCTTCCTACCGGCCGCAGGACTTTCCCGACATCATCGACTACGGCGGAGACGTGAACGCCCTCGCCCGCCGTCTGACCGAACTGCGGCCACGGGCCGTGCTGGCCGGCTGCGAGTCGGGCGTGGAACTGGCCGAACGGCTCGCCCCTCTGGTGGTGCCCGCACGGTGCAATGTGCCCGAACTCGCGGAAGCGCGGCGCGACAAGAGCCGGATGGCGGCCGCCGTGGCGGCGGCCGGTCTGCCGGTCATCCCGCAGCTGTGCACGTCCGACGCCGAGGAGGCGATGGCCTGGCGGGAACGAGAAGGGCTCGCCGGCGCGGACCTGGTGGTCAAGCCACCCAAGAGCGCGAGCACCGACGGGGTGATCAAGCTCTCCGCCGGAGACGACCTGCGGGCGACGTTCGCCCGGCAGCTCGGCCGGACCAACCAGTTCGGCGAGGTGGACGACCGGCTCGTCGTGCAGAAGTTCGTCACCGGGACCGAATACGTGGTCGACACCTTCAGCCACGACGGGAAGCACGGCATCGTCGACATCTGCGCCTATCACAAGGTGTCCAACGGGCCGCACATGGCGGTGTACGACTCCATGCGGTGGCTGCCGCCCGACGACCCGGCCGCCAAGGCGGTCGCGGAGTACGTGTTCGCCGTGCTGCACGCCGTCGGTATGCGCTTCGGATCGGCTCATGTCGAGGTGATGGACACCTCTGACGGTCCTCTGCTCATCGAGCTGGGCGCCCGCCCGCACGGCGGTGGCCACCCCCGGTTCAACCGTCATGCCACCGGTGACAGCCAGATCGACCGGACCGCACGCTGGCTGAACGGGGAACCAGTGCCGGACAGCTATGAATTGCGCATGCACCAGCAGTGCGTCTTTCACATAGCCCCTCGATCCGGTGTCGTTCGCGGGGTGGACGCGCTCAGGGCCATTCGAAGCCTGCCGAGCCATCACTTCTCGGTACAGAACCTGGCCGACGGCGATCAGGTGCCGGTCACCCGGGATCTCGTCGACAGTCTGAATTTTGGCTTCGTCATTCTGGCCCACCACGACTACCGGCAGCTGCGGCGGGACTACAAGGCCGTCCGGGCCGCCGAGCGCAGCCTGTCGATCGGGGGGTAGCAATCAACGTCGTCGCATTCCTGGCCAGCTCCCTGGTGGTGATCGTCACGCCGGGACCCGACCTCGCACTGATCACGAACATGGTGCTGACGCGGTCGGTGCGCACGGCGACGGTCGCGGCACTCGGGATGATCACAGCCGGAGCCGGGCAGATCGCACTCGGAGTGGCCGGACTGACGGCCCTCCTGGCGACCAGTCCGGTGACCTACGCGGCGTTTCGCTGGACCGGGGCTGTCATCCTGCTGGTATGGGCGGTACTGGCGCTCCGCCGGGTGCTTCGCTCCAGGGGCGGGCGAGGTGACGCGCCCTCCGGCGCATCCGTGGACGCGGTCCCCGAGCGCGGCGCGGAGGAGCAGGCGGGAGCGCCGCCGCCCGGGCCGACGGAGGGGGCGGACCTGTCGCCCCGGCGCGCTTTCGCGCAGGGCCTGATGTGCACCGGGGCGAATCCCAAGGTGGGCATATTCCTGATGGCATTCCTGCCGCAGTTCGTGCCCCGGGGCGTCGCCCCGGAAATCGGTGTGCCCGTCCTTGCCGTGTGCTACCTGGCGCTGGGTCTTCTCTGGCTGCTGGTCTGGATAAGAGCCGTTCACCGGTTGCTCCGGTATGTGCGTTCTCCCCGCATGCTGGCGATATTCGACGGACTCACCGCCCTGATATTCGGTGCGTTCTCGATGAGGCTGGCACTGGGGGCGTGACAGCCGATGGAAACACGTCATCGGCGAGTACGAGTCCGTAAATGAAGGCGAACTCCCGGAAGGACGGGGCGGTATGGAGAACTTCACATCACTGACCGCGACAGAGCTTGCCGGCCTGGTCAGGCAGCGGGCCGTGTCGCCCGTCGACATCGTGCGCGCGAGCCTGGATCGCATCGAGGAGGTCAACGCCGGGGTCAACGCGTTCGTGACCGTGTGCGCGGACGAGGCGTTGCTCGCCGCGAAGAAGGCCGAGAAGGCGGTGATGTCACAAGCCGAGCTGGGCCCGCTGCACGGTGTGCCCATCGGCGTGAAGGACCTCGACCCGGTCAGCGGAGTCCGGATGACCCGGGCGTCCAGCATGTTCGCCGAAGACATCTCCCACGAGACGATCCTGTGCGTCCAGCGCCTGGTGGACGCCGGTGCGATCGTGGTGGGCAAGACGAACACCTGTGAGTTCGGCTTCAAGGCGACCACGGACAGCGCGCTGTTCGGGCCGGCGTCCACCCCCTTCAATCTGGCGATGAATGCGGGAGGTTCGTCCGGCGGCAGCGCCGCGGCGGTGGCGTCCGGAATGGTTCCGCTGGCGCAGGGGTCGGACGCGGGGGGCTCGCTGCGGGTGCCCGGCGCGTTCTGTGGTGTCTTCACCATGATGACCACCTTCGGGCGGGTGGCGGTGCCCGCCAGGCCGAACGCCTTCCGGCGGCTGAACCCCATGGTCTGCTACGCACCGCTGGCCCGTACGGTCCAGGACGCGGTGCTCGGCCTCGACCTGATGTCCGGCCCGCATCCCAGGGACCCGTACTCCTTCCCGGTGGGGGAGCCGCTGGCTGCCGCGCTCTCGTCCTCGTTGGCGGGCATGCGCGTCGCGTACACCCCCGATCTCGGCGGCTACCCGGTCGAGCCGGAGGTCGAGACCATGGTGCGGGGAGCGGTGTCCGCCCTCAAGGAGGCCGGGGCCGAGGTCGTGGAGGCGGAGTTCAGGCTCCCGGTTCCGCACGCCGAGCTCACGGCCAAGTGGCGCAGGTACCTGTCGCTCTGTCACGCGGAGTCCGCCGAGGTCAGCAAGGCCCAGGGCATCGACTTCCTGGGTGACCAGGGCAGGGACGTGGACCCGGCCTACCTGGACAGTGTCCGGACCGGCGCCGCCATGAGCGCCGTCGAATTCCGCCTGCTGGATCTGATGCGTACCCGGGTGCTGGACACCTTCGAGGACCTCTTCGACACGTTCGACCTCGTGGTCAGCCCGGTCAACTGCGTGACGGCCATCGCGAACGACGCCACTCGCACGACGGTCGGTCCCCGCCAGGTGGCCGGCCAGGAGGTCGACCGTTTCGTGGGATGGTCGATGACGAGCCCCTTCAACCTGATCGGCAGCCCCGCCGCCACCGTGCCGGTCGGCCGGGCGTCCGACGGCGTCCCGGTCGGCATGCAGCTCGCCGCACGCCGGCACCATGACGCGGCTGTCGTACGCGCGGCCGCGGCATTCCAGGAGCGGCTTCCCTGGCAACATCACTACCGGAACCTGGACCCGTCGCTCGCGGGCTAGGTCCCACGCCCGGTCGGCCGGCTCACTCCGCCGAGGGGCCACGCTCGTACCTCACGAACGCCGGCCGTGATCGAGAACATCGAGAAATTCGAGAAAAAGGACAATCTCTGTGACTGACACAACTCCGGGGGCGCTGCGCATCCGGGCGGCACTCTTCGACCTGGACGGCACCCTGGTGGCCACCGAGCACCGCAGCCGGGCCGCGTGGACCCGGCTGTTCCGCACCCACGGGGTCGAAGTGAACGACACGGTGCTCGCCACGTTCGTCGGGCGGCGGGGCCAGGAGTCGCTGGCCGACCATGTGCACAAGTTCCCCCGCGGCACCGTGGAGGAACTCTTCGCGGAGGCTGTCGGCTACCTCGAAGGTCCCGACATCCCGCCGCCGTATCCCGTTCCGGGCGCCGAGGCGCTGGTCAAGGAACTGCACGCCCAGGGCATCCCGATGGCCGTGGTCACGTCGGGTCTGCGGGAACACGCCCTCGCTCTCCTCGAACACGTCGGTGGAGCGCAGCTCTTCTCCGCCGTGATCACGGCCGAGGACGTGCGGACGGGCAAGCCCGACCCCGAGGGATTCCTGGCCGGGTGCGCGGCGTTGGGCGTCGATCCGTCCCAGGCCACGGCGTTCGAGGACGCGCCGGCCGGCATCGCCGCGGCGAAGGCGGCGGGGCTCCGGTGCGTCGCTCTGACCACCACGCACGACGCCGAGGCCCTCGGCCAGGCCGACACGGTCGCCGCCGACTACACGGAGCTGACCTGGTCGCCGCGGAAGACCCCGACTGCCTGACCCGAGCACACGGACGGACCTCACCATGCACCGCAAGCAGCTTGATCCGGGCGCGACGCCCGCACCCGTCGGGGCGGAGACCACCGGACCGGACGGTCCGGAGTCCCGTTCCGCCATCCATCGATGGAGGCTGCTCGCGGTGCTGCTCGCAGCGCAGTTCATCGCCAACGTCGACACGGCGATCGCGAACATCGCCACGCCCGCGTTCCGGAGCGACCTGCACGCCTCCGGCGGTCAGGCCGGTCTGGTGGTCTCCAGCTATGTGGTGGCCTACGCGGTCCTCCTCGTGACCGGGGCACGGCTGGGAGCGAGTCACGGCTACCGGCGGATCTTCATGGCCGGGACGGCTCTCTTCACGGCCGCGTCGCTGGCGTGCGCGCTGGCCCCCGAGCCCGTGTTCCTGATCGTCGCCCGCTCCGCGCAGGGGGCCGGAGCCGCGTTGATGGTGCCTCAGGTACTGAGCGGCATCCAGCGGTACTTCACCGGTCAGGAGCGGGTCCGGGCACTGGGGTACTACGCGATCGCCCTGTCCACCGGCGCGGTGGCCGGCCAGACCCTGGGAGGGCTGCTGATCGCTGCTGACCTCTTCGGCACGAGCTGGCGGCCGATCTTCCTCATCAATGTGCCGGTCGGACTGGTGCTCATGTGGGCGGCCCTGAGGACCATGCCCAGGGACGAGGCGTCCGAGGAGGACGAGGACATCGATGTCCGCGGGATGGTGCTGCTGGCTTCCACCGTCCTGCTGATCATCGTGCCGCTGCTGCTCGGCACGGACCTGGGGTGGCCCGTCTGGGCATGGTTGTCCTTGGCGGCGAGCGTTCCGGTGGCGGCGTTCTTCCGGCGGAGCCAGCGCCTCCGTGCCGCACGCGGCGGAAGGCCCCTCGTCGCGGAGCAGGTGGTGCGTCATCCGGCGATCCGCTGGTCTCTCGTCGCCCATGGCATCACCACCATGACCTACTTCGCCCTCCTGTTCGTGCTGGCGATCTATCTTCAGGAGGGCATGGGGCGGGGGCCCGCCTACGCGGGGCTGGCGATGGTGACCTGGGTGGGGGCCTTCGGCCTCGCCGGCCCTCTGCTCGCCCGGATTCCGGAGAACCGGCGCGCGTACATGCCGGCGCTCGGCTGCGTGATCCTGGCCGCCGGCTACGCGTCCGTATGGATCTACCTGGTGGCCGGAGAGCGCACCGGGCTCACGCTCTTCCTGCTGTTGGGGATCGGAGGACTGGGGCTGGGCATCAGCTCGAACGCGCTGATCGGCCAGATGACCTCGGTACTGCCGGACCGCTACGCCGCCGACCTGTCCGGGGTCATCAGCACCAACGCTCAACTGTGCGGAGCGCTCGGGGTCGCCGCGCTGGGCGGAGGCTATCTCTTCCTGGGCGGGTCCCGGTCGGGAGAGTCTGCGGCTGACGCCCTGCAGCCCTTTCTGATCGCCCTCGTCGCGGCCTCCCTCTTCTCCGCGCTCGCGGCACGACGAGGCCGGAGTCCCGCCGCGGCCTGATCGCCGCGCCCCGTCACCTCTCCACCGAGTGCCCTGATGGGCATCCCGCTCCGACTGCCCGCCCACCACACCGCCCCGGCCCCGGGCCGGGGCACCGACAAGCCCCGCGACCTGGCGAAGTCCGTCACGGTCGAGTAGCCGTCGGCGCCACGAGCCGGCCGCGCGGCCCCACCACCATCACTGCTGCCGCCCATGATCCCGGAGCGACATTGGGGGAAAGTCATGTACACGCCCGAGTACTTCGTCCCTGAAGCGGAAACCGTTCATGAACTGCTGGCCGGTCATGGTGCGGCCGACCTGGTCACCGTGACGCCACACGGGATGCTGGCGACTCTTCTTCCGTTCGTGTACGAGCGGGAAACCGGCGAGCAAGGCGCGCTTCTCGGCCATCTGGCCCGTGCCAACGGCCAGTGGCGCGCGGAGACGGCGCACGAGGCGCTGGTCATCGTGCGCGGCCCCGATGCCTACATCAGCCCGACCTGGTATCCCTCCACCGCCCGGCACCACCGCGAAGTTCCGACCTGGAACTACATCACCGCGCACGTCTACGGGAACCTGATCGTTCATGACGATCCGGATTGGGTCCGCCGCCAGATCCGCGGGCTCGTCGACCGGCATGAGGCGGGTCAGGACACCCCGTGGTCGGTGGACGACGCCCCGGCGGATTTCGTCGATCGGCTCCTGCGCGGCACCATCGGCGTGGAACTGGCCATCACGCGCATCGAGGCCACGTTCAAACTCAACCAGAACCATTCCGGGGAAAACATCGACGGAGTCGTCGCCGGGCTGATGTCCCGCCGGCACGGCCAGGACGTGGCCGTCGCGGAAGCCGTCGCCGCGCACAGCCCGCACGGCCCGCAAGGCTCCGGACCCGCCGTCAGCTGACGGGATCCCCTGTCGGTCCTGTGGCATCGCCGTCATGCGTATCGCCCACGAGGGAAGGATCTGTGATGTCCGGAGAAGTTTCCGCGGACCTGCTGCCGCTCGCGGTGTCGCGCCGCACCGATGAGGCCGAGGGGGTCACATCCCTCGAACTGCGGCGGACGGACGGGCTGCCTCTTCCCCCCTGGAGCCCGGGCGCGCACATCGAGTTGCACCTGCCGTCGGGGCTGGTACGTCACTACTCCTTGTGCCCGCCGACCGGGGGCGTACGGGACTCGCCGGTCTGGCGCATCGCGGTTCTGCTCAGCCGGAACGGGGCCGGCGGCTCGCGCCATGTGCACGACCGTCTGGTGGAAGGGGCGTGGGTGACGGCCCGGGGGCCGTTCCAGCGCTTCCCGCTGGAGCCGTCCGACCGCTATCTGTTCATCGCCGGAGGAATTGGTATCACCCCGATCCTCTCGATGCTCGGCGAGGCCGACCGGCGGGGAGCTCGCTGGGAGCTGGTCTACGGCGGCCGGTCGCTGTCGTCCATGGCCTTCCGTGAGGAACTCGCCGCCCGGTATCCCGGTCGGGTCAGGGTCGTGCCAGAGGACGAGTGCGGGCGCCCGGATCTGGATTCCCTGCTCGGCCGTCCCCTCCCCGCCACGCTCGTCTACTGCTGCGGGCCCGAGTCTCTTCTTGAGGCGGTCGAGGAGAGGTGCGCGAGCTGGCCCGATGACGTGCTGCGCTTCGAACGGTTCGCTCCGAGCGCGGCAACGCAGCCCGCGAACGGCGAGCAGTTCACCGTGGAGCTGAAGGGGAGGGGGACGACGATCACCGTACCCTCCGGAAAATCGATTCTTGAGGCCGTCGAAGAGGCCGGAGTCGAGGTGTCGTACTCCTGCCGGGAGGGAGTCTGCGGCTCCTGCGAGACAAGCGTGATCGAGGGCAGGGTGGAGCATCGCGACTCCGTCCTCACCCCCGAGGAGCAAGCCGCTGACGACACCATCATGATCTGCGTGTCACGAGCGGCCTCGCGTCGGCTGGTCCTGGACATCTAGGTGTGCGCGGGGCCGGAACCTCGCGCACGCCCTGCCGGACGGTGCGGGCGGGCCGGGGGCCGGCCGGGGTGGACGGCCGGCCCCGGGGAAGGGGTCAGGGGCGGCGGAAGCGGAGGGTGATCAGCTCGAAGGGGCGGAGGGCCAGGGTGACGGCGGGGCCGTCGGTCCGGAGGGGGGTGGTGGGGGTGACGGGGCGTTCCAGGAGGTCGGTCGGGGTCACCCCGGCCACCTCGAAACCGGCCGTCAGGATGGCGGTGGCGCGCCCGCCGTGGGCCTCGTGGCAGCGGACCACCACATCGCCGCTGCCGTCGTCGGCCAGCTTCACGGCGGTGACCACCACCGCCTCGTGGTCCACCGTCACCAGCGGAGCCACCTCCGCGCCGCCGGTGACCGTGCGCTCGGGCAGATTGAGCCGGTAGCCCTCGCGTACCGCGTCGCCCACCGTGGCGCCGGGCACCAGGGCGTGCCGGAAGCGGTGGACGCCCTGGTCGGTGTGCGGGTCCGGGAAGCGCGGGGCGCGCAGCAGGGAGGCCCGGACCGTGGTGGTCGTCCCGCCGTCGGAGGCCCGCACGGTACGGGTGACATCGTGGCCGTAGGTCGAGTCATTGACCAGGGCGACCCCGAAGCCGGGTTCCTCCAGCTGGATGAAGCGGTGGTTGCACGCCTCGAACTTGGCCGCCTCCCAGCTGGTGTTGGTGTGGGTGGGCCGGTGAAAGTGGCCGAACTGGGTCTCGGAGGCGTACCGCTCGGCGTGCACATCCAGCGGGAAGGCCAGCTTCAGGAACTTCTCGGTCTCGTGCCAGTCCACCTCGGTCTCGATGTCCAGCCGCCCGGCGCCGGGGGCGAGGGTGAGCAGCTGGGTGACCCGGGAGGAGCCGAAGGCGCGGGTGACCCGCACTCCGCCGGCCGGGTCGCGGACCACGGACTCGGCGCCGGTGAGATCGGTGACCGCGTTGCGGTAGAACTCGTCCACGTCCCAGGCGTCCCACATATTGGGGAAGTCCGGGTGCAGTTGGAGGAGGTTGGCCGCCGTGCCGGGCGCCACCGCCTCGCGCCCGGCGGTGAGGTCGTACGCCGAGACCACCAGGCCGTCGCCGTCGATCTCCACCCGGAGCAGGCCGTTGTCGAGGGTGAAGCCGCCGCCGGGGCGGTCGGTCACGGTGCCGGTGCCGTCACCGGCGGCGACGGCCGCACCACCGGCGGGGACGCCGGAGCGGTGGTGGGGGGCGGCGTTGAAGACCAGGGCGCGGTCGCCCTCCCCGGCCAGCGCGCGCTGGGCCGCGCCGATGATCCCGGTCAGCTCCTCCGCCACCCGGGCGTAGGTCTTCTCGGCCTCGCGGTGCACCCAGGCGATGGACGAGCCGGGCAGGATGTCGTGGAACTGGTAGAGCAGCACCGTCTTCCAGATCCGGTCCAGCTCCTCGTACGGATAGCGGGAACCGGTCCGTACGGCGGCGGTGGCGGCCCACAACTCGGCCTCGCGCAGCAAGTGTTCGCTGCGCCGGTTGCCCTGCTTGGTGCGGGCCTGGCTGGTCAGCGTCCCCCGGTGCAGCTCCAGATACAGTTCACCCACCCAGACCGGCGGTTCCGGGTGCTCCGCCTCGGCCCGCTCGAAGAACGCGGTGGGCGTCTCCCAGCGGACGGCGGCCGAGCCCTCCAGGTCCCGCAGCCGGGCCGCCTTGGCGACCATCTCCCGGGTGGTGCCGCCCCCGCCGTCGCCCCAGCCGGTGGGCGCCAGCGAGTGGCGGGCGACGCCCTTGTCCTTGAAGTTCCGTACCGCGTGGGCGATCTCGCTGCCCTTCATCGAGCAGTTGTAGGTGTCCACCGGCGGGAAGTGGGTGAAGATCCGGGTGCCGTCGATGCCCTCCCAGCGGAAGGTGTGGTGCGGAAAGCGGTTCGTCCGGGACCAGGAGATCTTCTGGGTCAGCAGCCACTTGGAGCCGGCCGCCCTGATGATCTGGGGGAGACCCGCCGCGAAACCGAAGGTGTCCGGCAGCCACACCTCCTCGTTCTCGACGCCGAACTCCTCCAGGAAGAACCGCTTTCCGTGCACGAACTGCCGGGCCATCGCCTCGGAGCCGGGCATATTGGTGTCGGACTCCACCCACATGCCGCCCGCCGGGACGAACCGTCCCCCGGCGACGGCGGCCACCACCTTCTCCCACACCTCCGGGCGGTGCTCCTTCACCCACGCCCACTGCTGGGCCTGGGACATGGCGAAGACGAACTCCGGCTCGTCGGCCAGCAGCGCCGTCATATTGGAGGTGGTACGGGCCACCTTCCGCACCGTCTCGCGCAGCGGCCACAGCCACGCCGAGTCGATATGGGCATGGCCCACCGCGCTGATCCGGTGGGCGGAGGGGCCGGCCGGGGCGGCGAGCACCCCGGCCAGGCAGTCGCGGGCCGCGGCGGCCGTCCCGGGCACGTCCTGGAGGTCCACCGCGTCCAGCGCCCGGCCCACCGCGCGCAGGATCTCCCAGCGCCGGGGCGTGTCGGCGGGCAGCTCGGCCATCAGCTCGCCCAGCACCTCCAGATCCATCACCAGCTGCCACACCGTCTCGTCGAAGACGGCCAGCTCCATCCGGGTCAGGGTGTACTGCGGCTCACTGCCCGCCGTCTCCCTGTCCCCGAGGGGAGTCGGCAGAAAGGGGTGGTAGTCCAGGACGACCGGGTTGGAGGCCGCCTCGATCCGCAGCTCCACCCGCTCCCCGCCCTCGGCGGGCGCGGCGATCCGCACCCACTGGTTGCGCGGGTTGAGGCCTTTCACCGGGGTGCCGTCCGGCCGGTAGACGAGGCCCTCGCACTGGAAGCCCGGCATGTTCTCGTCGAAGCCCAGGTCGAGCACGGCCTCCACGGTGCGGCCCGCCCACTCCGCCGGCACGGTCCCGGTGACCCGGAACCAACTGGTGCCCCAGGGCGCGCCCCACCGGCTGCCGACCGCGATCGGCTCGGTGGGCGCGGCCAGGCCCTCGGCGACCGGGACCGGCTCACCGGGGGCGTGCCAGACCGACACCTCCAGCGGGACGGAGAGCGGGTACACGGCCGGGCGGACGCGCTCGTCCAGGACCCGCTTGAGACGGGCTTCGACCAGGGTGCGGTCATCGTGCATGGGTGCGGCCTTCGGTGTGAGGGTGAGCGTCAGTGCGGGGGTGCGTGTCGGTGTCGGGGTGGGTCCCGGCGGTCCGGGGGTGGGTGGTGGTCGCGGGGGCCGAGGCGGTGAAGTACGGGCCGACCGCCCGCACTTCGAACCGTACGCCGCTCTCGCCCGGCAGCGGGGTGAGGCCGGCCGGCGCGTACGCCCGCTGCCGGGTGGCGCCCAGGAAGCGCCGGCCGCCGTCCGGGAGCAGCCGGTGCACGGTGTACTGGCGGGCGCCCGGCACGGCGTCCCAGCCGAGCCGTACGACCCCGCCGCCGGCGCCGGTCACCCGGAGCCCGGTGGGCGCGGCCGGCGGCCGGACCGGTGAGCCGTCCCGCACCATCAGGGCGCCCAGCCGCCAGGCGGCCCCGCCCCGGGCGGTGAGCCGGACACCGAGGGCCCGGACCGTCCCGGCCGCGCCGAGCCGCACCGTGCTGGTGGTCCAGCCGGCCCGGCCGCCTCCCTGCAGGGTGGCGACGGGCAGACAGGTGTACGGGACCGGGTCGCCGGGCCGGGCGGGTTCCCGGGTGGCGACGGCCAGTTCGACGGTGACCGCCCCGGTGTCCGCCCGGTGCGTCAGCTCCACCACCGCCCCGGCGGGCAGCGGCAGCCGGGTGGTGAAGAGGTCCAGGGTGGCCGGGGCGTCGAAGGCGCCCCGGACCAGCAGACTGCTGCCGCCCCGCCAGGCGTCCGTGAAGTCGAAGCCCACCTCGGGCCGGCGGCCGGAGGTGCGTACCGTCCAGCGGCGGCCGGGCAGTTGGTCCTGGAGGCCCAGGTGGTTCCAGGCACTGTCGGAGGTGACGGCGCCGTCCTCGTACCAGCGCAGCCCGTGCCCGGTGTTGAAGGTGGTCGCGAAGGGCAGTCCGGTCACCGCCGAGCGGTCGGCCACGGCGGTGGCGGGCGCCCGCCAGGGGTCGGCCGGGTCCGGCCGGGCCGGGTCGGCCGAACGTCCGGTCCAGAAGCGGTCGTCGGCGGTGTGGAACTCGGCGGGACCCGCGCCGGACGGCAGCTGGTGGAAGGTCCACTCGGGGCGGTAGAAGGCGTACGAGGTGGTGGCCGGCTTTCCGTCGGGCAGGATCGCGCCCCAGTCCACCCGGGTGTTCCAGCCGCCCGACTCCACGTCCACCCCGGCCGAGAGCTGGTACCGGTCCCGGCCCAGCCGCCCGGCCAGATCGGCCGAGGAGGCGAGGGTGCCCGGCGTCCAGCGGAAGTCCAGGAACATCGAGTCGGCCTGCTCGAAGAACGCCTGGTTGCGGGAGTTGAGCGCGCCCTGCCAGGAGACCGAGCCCTGCACCGTCAGGGCGTCGTACCAGGTGACCCGGAGCCCGGCGGCGGCCGACCGGCGCTTCAGCTCGGTGACGAAGGCCACCATGGCGGTGCCGAGCGCTGCGTCCCCGCCGCTGGTCTCGGCGTTGATGAACCAGCCGTCGAAACCCAGCACGGTGGCCGCCTCCACCAGCTTGGCGGCGAGCGGGAATCCGCCGGCCGCGTCCCGCTGCACCAGGTCCCGGGTCCACTGGAGCCTGCCGCCGTAGGCGACCGGCGGCAGGAAGACGGTGCCGAGCACCGGCACCCCGTTCTGGTGCGCGGCGTCCACCACCGGCGCGGTCGGCGCCAGGATCAGTCCCTCGCCCGACGAACCGCCCCAGAAGACCAGTTCGTCCAGGAGCGACCAGTGGACGGGGGAGTAGGAGGCGGCGGTGGGACCGCCCTGCGCCGGGTGCGAGGAGGTCGGACCGAAGGAGACCAGGCTCTGGATCCGGGCCTGGCCCGCCCGCGCCGAGGGATGGGCGGCGACCGGGGTGAACCGGGGTGCCAGCGGGGTGGCGGACCGGTTGAACTCCAGGTCGGGTTCGTCGGCGGGGCGCCAGCTCTTCAGGCTCCGCCAGGTGATGCCCGTGCCCGGCGTGCCCTCCGGCAGTGAGTCCGGGTACCAGTAGAGGGCGTACGGCGGGGTGTCGGGTGCGGCGGCGGCCCCTGCTCCGGCCCGGGCCGCCTGCGCGGTGGCGGCCGTCGCGGCCGGGCCGGGGAGGCCCAGCAGGGCGGTGGCGGCCCCGGCCCCGAGGACCAGGGTGCGCCGGCTCGGGTGGTGCGGAGACTGGTTCATGAGGACTCCGTACTCTGCGTGAAGGGAACGGCGGACGGAACGGCGGTGGGGACGGCCGGGCGAAGGGCCGGGGAGTCGACGGGGCGGGCGGTGGCGGAGCGGCCGAGGACCGCCTCCGGGGTGACGGTCTCGGTGATCCCGCGCGCGGCCAGATGGGCCGGGTCTCCGGCCCGGCTCGCCAGCACGGTGGTGGGCCGGGCGCCGTCGGCGCTGAGCCGGGCGAACGCCTCGAAGACCGGGCCACCGGGCGCGCAGACCGAGCGGCGTGGGGCGGTCTCGTCGTCCCCCGCGTCCACCACCAGCGCGGTGGTACGGGGGGCCGGGGCGGCGGCCGGCCGGGCGCGCCGCTCGCGGACGAACTCCGCCAGCACCGCACCGGCCGGCTTGAGCACCCCCTCGCTGGTGAACAGCCCGAGCCCGTATTCCAGTTCGGGGAAGTCGGCCAGCTCCCGGGAGACGTCGTGCGAGCACCACCAGGTGACGCCCCACAGATCCGGACAGTCCAGGGCGTGGGTGACGGTGGCCCGGGTGAACCCGGCGGCGTGCTCGGGCGGCACCAGCGGCGCCGGCGCTCCCACCTCCTGGAGCCAGACCGGCCGGGCGGGATCGGTGGCCCACGCCTTGGACAGCTCCACCAGATAGGCGGCATGGTGCTCGGTGGCGGCGCCGGTACGGCCGTGCAGCTGCGCCGTACCGTTGAAGACCCAGGAGTGGACGGCGGTCACCGCGCCCAGCCGGGCCGCCTGGGCGGGGGTGAACGGCTGGTCGTCCTGGTACCAGACGGCGTCGTACTCGGCGTGCAGATGGAGCCGGTCCGGCGCGCCCTCGGCACAGGCGGCGAGCATCCGCTCCAGCCAGCGGCCGGTCTCCTCCGGGGTCGCCGGGTCGGGGTCGGGGTGCGGCGGGGCGGCGAACTGGGCGATCTCGTTGCCGACCGTCATGCCGAGGAAGTTCGGCCGGCCGGCCAGCGCGGCGGCGAGGGTACGGAGATAGTGCGCCTCGCCGTCCACCACCTCCGGGTCGGTGAAGAGGTTGCGCCGGTGCCAGGTGCGGGTCCAGGCGGGCAGGAAGTCGAAGCTGGAGAGATGGCCCTGGAGCCCGTCCGTGTTGACGTCAAGACCGCGCTCGGCCGCCGCGTCGACCAGGGCGACGAGCTGTTCCACGGCGCGCGGGCGGACCAGGGCCCGGTTGGGCTGGAAGTAGGGCCAGAGCGGGAAGACCCGGATGTGGTCCATCCCGAGCCCGGCGATGGCGTCGAGATCGGCGCGCACCGAGTCCAGGTCGAAGTCGAGCCAGTGGTGGAACCACCCCTGGCGGGGCGTGTAGTTGACACCGAAGCGGACGGCAGGGGGCATGAGGGTCCCGGTTCTGGTCGGGTGCTGTCGGAGGGCCGGCCGGGGTGGCCGGCGCTGGTGTCGGGGCTTCCGGCCGGGTGGTGGCGTACGGGCCTCCGCCGGACGGTGCGGTACGGGCCTCCGCCTCGGCCGGGTGGTGGCGCGGGGCCCCGGCCGGGCGGCGGCGTACGGGCTTGGGGGCGGGCGGCGGCGTACCGGTCTGCGGTCGGGCTCCCGGCCGGGCGGCCGGCGGGGCCGTACCGGTCTCCCCAGGGGCGTACGGGCCTTCGCCGGACGGCGGCCGTACGGTTCCCCGGGGCACTGGCCGTACGGGCCGCCGCCGAACGGTGGCCGTACGCCTGTGGCGGGTGGCGGTCAGCCCTTGACCGCGCCCTCGCCGACTCCGCGGAAGAACAGCCGCTGGAGACAGACGAAGAGCAGGATCAGCGGTGCCACCGCGATGATCGCGCCGGCCGCGACCAGCCGGGGGTCGTTGGAGAAGGTGCCGTGCAGGTAGTTGAGCCCCACGGTGAGGGTGAATCTGGACGAGTCGCTGAGCACGATCAGCGGCCAGAGGAAGTCGTCCCAGGCGCCCATGAAGGCGAAGATCGCGACCACCGCCAGTGTCCCCCGCACGGCGGGCAGGGCGATCCTGGTGAACCGCTGCCAGGCGTTGGCCCCGTCCATGAGCGCCGCCTCGTCCACCTCGACCGGGAGATTGAGGAAGGCGTTCCGCATCAGCAGGACGTTCATCGCGCCGACGCAGCCGGGCAGCACCACCCCCAGCAGGGTGTTGTTGAGGTGCAGTTCCCGCATGGTCTGGAACTGGGCGATGATGATGCCCTCCACCGGGACCAGCATCGCCACGATGAACACCAGGGTCAGCAGTCCGCGCCCCCGGTAGCGGAGCCGGGCGAGGGTGTAGCCGGCGAGCGCGGCGCCCACGCAGTTGGTCAGCACACTGGCGACCGCCACCAGCAGTGAGTTGAGCGCGTAGTCCCACACCGGGATGGTGTCCGCGACCCGGGCGTAGTTGTGCAGGGTGGGGTCGGCCGGGAGGAAGGACGGCGGCGAGCTGTAGATGTCCTCGGTGGGACCCTTGAGCGAGGTGGAGAGCTGCCAGAGGAACGGGCCCACGGTCAGCAGCAGCACGCCGAGGAGCAGGACGTACCGTCCGGCCAGCGCCCCGGCCGTGATCCGGCGGCCGTCCCCGTCGGTGAACCGGGGCCCCTTCCGCCGGGCGGCCTCCGGGCCCGGCCGGCGGCCCCCGGTGGCGCCGCCCCGTTCGCCGGCCGGACCGGACGGGCCCGGACGGCGGCGGGCGGTCGCGGGAGCCGGCGGGGGAGCGGAAGCGGGCGTGGGAGCGGTGGTCACGCGTCCTCCTTCCGGCCCGCGCGCAGCACGATCAGCATCAGCGCGAGGGTGATGACGAAGACCACGACGGAGAGCGCGGAGGCGTACCCCACCCGTCCGGTGAGGCCGGTGCCGGTGCGCTGGACCAGCATGACCAGGGTGGTGTCCTCGCCCGCCGGGCCGCCGGTGGGGCCGGCCAGCAGATACACCTCGGAGAACACCTTGAAGGCGGCGACCGAGGAGAGGGCACCCACCAGCACCATGGTGGAGCGCACCGCCGGCACGGTGACGGCGAGGAAGCGGCGCACCGGACCGGCGCCGTCCACGGCGGCGGCCTCGTGCAGTTCGCGCGGCACATTGGCGAGCGCCGACAGGTAAATGATCATGTAGTAACCGAGCCCCTTCCACACCGTGACGAACATGGCGCTCAGCAGCAACAGCCACTGGTCGCTGAGAAAGCCGACCTTGCCGATGCCCACGGTCTCCAGGAGCGAGTTGACCAGCCCCCGGTCGTCCAGCAGCCAGACCCAGATCAGACCGACCACCACGACGGAGGCGACCACCGGGGTGTAGAAGGCACCGCGGAAGAAGGTGATCCCGGGGATCTGCCGCCGCACCAGGAGCGCCAGCAACAGCGGCAGCAGCACCAGCGCGGGCACCACGCCCACCAGGTAGAGCACACTGTTGCGCAGCGCGGTCCAGAACACCGGATCGCGCGCCATCTCCTGGAAGTTGGCCGCGCCCACCCACTGGCCCGCGACCAGGGTGCGGCGGTCGGTGAAGGCGTTGGCGACGGTCGAGCCGAAGGGATACAGCACGAAGGCGGCGGCGACGGCCAGTCCGGGCAGCGCGAACAACCAGGGTGTGAAGGGAAGATGGCGCCGGATCCGCGAGACGCGGCCGGCCGGGGGCCCGGTGGTGGTGGGCGTGGCGGCGGTGGGCGTGGTCATCGTGGCACTCCCGGGGCGCTAGCTCTGGCGGAGCAGCTGGTCGCAGGCTTTCACGGCGGCGTCCAGCGCCTGCTGCGGCGACTGCTTGCCCTGGAGGGCCCGGGCCACCTCGTTGCCCAGCGCGGTCTTCATCTGGTCGCTGAACAGCACCGGCGTGTAATTGACCGCCGTCTTCAGGGACTTGGCCGAGGCGACCCGTACCCTGGCCGTGTCGGAGCCGTCCTGCCGGGTGAAGTAGGGGTCGTCCAGACTGCCCTGGGTGCTGGGGAAGATGGCCGCGCGCTTGGCGAAGGACATCTGGTTGCGCGCGTCGGTGACGAAGTGCGCGAAGGCGATGGCGGTGGCCTTGTTCCGGGTGGCCGAGTTGACCGCCAGGCCCATCACATACATGTTCGCCTTGCCGGTGCTGGTGATCTGGTCGGTGATGCCGATGTTCCGGTACAGCGTGGGCGCCGACTTCTTGAAGTTGCCCAGGTCCAGGGCGCTTCCGGGGTTCATCGCCACCGCCTGGGTGAGGAACTTCTGCCCGGACGACTCCGGGGTGGCGGTGAGCGCCTGGCCGTCCAGCGCCCCGGCCCGGTACAGCTTCACGTACTGGGTCAGCAGCTCCACGCCCTTGGCGTCGTTGAAGGCGAAGCCGTCCCCCTTCTCGTTCATCAGCCGGGCGCCGTACCGGCCGAAGTCCTCGATGGTGGGGACATTGGCGAGCGTGGCGACCTTGCCCCGGGTCCGCTCGGCGATGGTCCGGGCGTACGAGAACAGCTCGTCATAGGTCCGGGGTGGCTTCTCCGGGTCCAGCCCGGCCTTGGTGAACAGCGCCTTGTTGTAGAAGAGCGGGCCGGTGTTGAGGTACCAGGGGAAGGCATAGGTGCCGCCGAGCCCCGGGACCCGGTTGCCGGCCCAGGCGCCGGGCAGATACTCCTTGGCGTACTTCGCGGCGGCCGGCTCCTTGTCCAGGTCGAGCGCCAGACCCGCCTTGGCGAGCGGGGCGGCGAGGTCGGGGGAGACGTTCACCACGTCCGGCAGGGTGCCCGCCGCGGCGTCCGCGCTGATCTTGTCCGCGTACCGCTCGGCCGGCTGGTCCACCCACTTCACCTCGGTGCCCGGGTACCGCTTCTCGAAGTCCGCGATGAGCGCGGTGAAGTAGTCCTGGTAGCCGGCCCGGAGGTTCCAGGTCTGGAAGGTGAGGGAGCCGCCGACCTTCCCCGAGGCGTTACCGCCGCCGTCGCCGGAACCGCCGCAGGCGCTCAGCGGGAGGAGCGCGGCGAGGGCGACGGCCGTCAGGGTCGTCCGCCGACGGGCCCCGGAGCGCCCGGAACCCGGGATGGCCGGCCCGGGGTGCCCGGCGCCGGGGGCCGGGGCGGCGGCCCCGGTGGTACGGGCGGCTCTGGAGGTACGTACGGGGAAACGCACGGCTTCGGGGAAACGCACGGCAGACGGCTCCTTTGCTCGGTCCGGGCGTGAGGAATCGGCCCTCCGTACCGGAACGGCGCGGCGGCGGAAGGATTCGCGGCAGACGATGCCCGCCCCTGCGGGAGAAAGTCAATGGACGGTCACGAGGAATTATCCGGACCGTCGCCTCAGAGGGCGGACGGGGAAGAGAGTATCCGCAGCTCAGCGATGGTTCTGGGGTGATGTGGAGGTGATCTTCCAAGCGCGACTAATGCGCTTTACCTGCGAGCGGCTCAAGCGCATTAGTCGCACGGCCCGGTACGGTACGATGACGCGCACCATTCCGGATCACCGTGTGCGAGGGGACGATGCGAGGGGACGACGCGCCGGCCAGGCGCCCCGCCGCGCGCCGCGCGACCATGAAGGACATCGCCCGGCACGCCGGTGTCTCCGAGAGCGCGGTCTCGTTCGCGCTCAACGACCGCCCCGGGGTCTCCGAGGCGACCCGGGCGCGGGTGCGCCGCGTCGCCGAGCAGATGGGCTGGCGGCCCAGCGCGGCGGCCCGCACCCTCTCCGGCGAGGGCTCCTCGACGGTGGGTCTGGTGGTCGCCCGGCCGGCCGACACCCTGGACGTCGACTCGTTCTTCCTGCACCTGGTCTCCGGCATCCAGGAGGGGCTGGCCGACCGTCATCTGGCGCTGCTCTTCCAGATGGTGGAGGACGTGGAGGCCGAGTGCGAGGTGTACCGGCGCTGGTGGGCCGAACACCGGGTGGACGGCGTTCTGGTGGTGGACCCCCGCGTCGACGATCCGCGCCCGCCGCTGCTGGACTCGCTGGGACTGCCGGCCGCCGTCATCGGCGGGCTGCCCGGTGAACACCGCGACGGCCTCTCCACGGTGTGGGCCGACGACGCGGACGCGATGGGCGCCCTGGTCGCCCGTCTCCATGAGCTGGGCCACCGCCGGATCGCCCATGTCGCGGGCCTGCCCGGGCTCGCGCACACCGAGCGGCGCATCGCGACCCTGCGGGCCGGCGCCGAGCGGCTCGGGCTCACCGGGGTGCGCTCGCTGACCACCGACTACTCGGACCGGCAGGGCGCCGAGGCCACTCGCCGGGTGCTGAACTCGCCCGACCCGCCGACCGCCCTGGTGTACGACAACGACGTGATGGCCGTCGCCGGAGTGGCCGCCGCCTCGGCGCTGGGCTTCTCGGTGCCCGCCGATCTCTCCGTGATCGCCTGGGAGGACTCGGCGCTCTGCCGGATGGTCCGCCCCTGCCTCTCCGCGCTGGGCCGGGACACCGTGGCCTTCGGCCGCACCGCCGCCCGGGCGCTGCTCGCGCTGCTGGACGGCGAACCGGCCCGTACGGTGCCGGTGCCGGTGCCCCGGCTGGTCGAGCGGGAGTCCACCGGACCGGCGCCGGGGTCTAGCGGGGTGTGACGCAGGAGGCGGGCTTCCCGGGTGCGTCGCCGACGTACTCGGGGTACAGCAGGTAGTCGGTGGGGCCGCAGGACGCCGCGTCCACCACCCGGTACTCCGCCTGCGAAGACCCGCAACTCACCTTCTCCAGCCGCTGTTCGGGCCATTCGCTCTCGTTGTGCACGCAGTCGCCCACCGACAGCTTCACGGGTTTGTCACCGCCGACGATCACGCCCACCACCAGCAGGGCCGGGATCGCCAGCACGATCAGCGCGATCGGGGTGAGGACCAGCAGCGCGGGAGCGCGGAGCAGCACCCGCCTGCCCGGGTCGAGCGGGGGGCGCACGGCGCCGTACGGCTCGGGCAGCCGGCGCAGGGCCGCTCGGGCGCCGAGCACGTTCCCCAGGACCACGAAGGGCGTGATGAAGAAGGAGAAGAGGCCCCACCAGCCGGCCACCAGGGTCCCGGAGGTCATCTGCCGGTAGACGGCGAGCCCGCAGATACGGCAGAGGACACCACGCCGGGTGACCGTGCGCATGAGGACCACCATGCCCTGGTGGGCGCGGACGGTCACGGCGGTCGCCGGCTGCGCCCCGCAGACCTCGCAGCCGGTCGCCGGCGGCCCGTACGACCCCGACTGCCCGGGGAATCCGTACGGTTGGGGCTGTCCCTGCGCCCATCCGTACGGGCCCGGCTGCTGCGGCGCGTACGGCGCGTGAGGAGGGTAGGGCGTGTGCGGAGGCTGGGGCGACGGATAGGCGGGCGGATCCGGGGACTGCTGCGGCTGGTGCGGCTGGTGGTGTGGCGCGTCCGGATACGGAGACGTCATGGTGCTGGCTCCCCCTCGGTGATCGAAATCAGCACCCTAGCCGTGGCCGGTGGCCGAGCCGACGGTGGGTCGCGGTGTGCGGTGATCCGGCGGGATCTCGACGGGGAACGGGAAACGGGGAGCGGGGTCAGAGGACGGGCACGGCGTCGGCCGGGTCGGCGTGCCAGCGGGAGGCGATGGGGTCCTTGACGCCGGCGGCGCCGGGAAGCTTCAGGGAGACGGAGCCGGGGTGGCCGTCGCCGACGCTCACGATGATGTTCTCGTACTGGACGCCGCCGGTCTCCTCGTCGTCCTCGGGGGTGCCGACGAAGGGGTTGACGCCCGCGTGGGCGGTGGTCGAGCCGGAGAGCCTGACCGTGCCGGTCGCGGTGTCCGGGGCGGCCTCGGCGCGGCTGCCGGGGGAGGAGCCGAAGGCGACGGCGGCGGGTGTGCTCTCCAGGGAGCAGATGATGCCGGGCCTGGCCCTGGCGGTGATCAGGTAGTAGCCGCCCGCCTGGGGCTTCTCCTGGACGGTGAAGCTCAGGTCGCCGGTGCCGCAGGCCCGTCGCGCCCGGCCGCCTCCGCCGGGGCCGCTGGTGGCCTCGCTGCTCGTGGGCGTTCGGTCCGTGCCGGTCCCGTACCCCGCGCCGCCCGTGGCGCTGTCACCGCCGCTGTCCTCGGTCGTCTTCTCCACCGTGGACCCGCCGCCACCGGCACTCGTCCGGTGGCCGCCGCCCTTGCCGCCGTGGGTGGAGCGGTGGTGGCCGCCCGAGCAGGCGGTGACGGTGAGAGAGAGCGCGACGGCGAGGGCCAGGGAAAGAGGTCCAGAACGGGACGTGAGACGCGCGTACATGGAGGATTCCCTCTGCTCGGTGGCGGGCCGCCGTGGCCGACGTGATGTGCGCACCAGCCTAGAACCACCCCGGAGGCGAATCATCCCCGGCCGATGAGCACCCTGTTCGCGTTCGGTGACGGGCCGGGAAAAGCCGGGAAGACCGGGGAGAGCCGGGGAAACGCGGGGAGTCGGAAACCGGGGGAAGCCGGGGAAGGCCGTACGAAGGAGTCGTACGTCGTGGCAAGACGGGCGAAAGGAGAGGTGCCCCTGCGGCACCGTGCTCCCCCCTGGTGCTCATCCGGAGGAGGGGAGCACGGCGCCGCCCGCGGGTCAGGCGTACGGGCGGGTGTCCCGGGACTGCTGGTTGCCGGACTGCTCGCCCAGGTGCTGGGTGGCGATGACGGCGGCCTGCACCCGGCGCTCGACGCCCAGCTTCGCCAGCAGCCGGGAGATGTTGTTCTTCACCGTCTTCTCGGCCAGATAGAGCCGCCGGCCGATCTCCCGGTTGGTCAGCCCCTCGCCGATCAGGGCCAGGATGTCCCGCTCCCGCTCGGTGAGGTCGGGCAGCCCCTGCGACTGCTCCTCGGGCCGGCCGCCACCCCGCAGCCGCGCCATCACCCGGGCCGTGGCGCCCGGGTCCAGCATCGACTGGCCCGAGGCCACCGTACGCACGGCGTTGACCAGGTCCGTACCGGTGATCTGCTTCAGCACATACCCGGAGGCTCCGGCCATGATCGCGTCCAGGAGTGCCTCCTCGTCGTCGAAGGAGGTCAGCATCAGACAGGCCAGATCCGGCATCCGGGAACGCAGCTCACGGCAGACGCTCACCCCGTCGCCGTCCGGCAGCCGGACATCCAGCACCGCCACCTGGGGGCGCAGCGCCGGCACCCGGGCCAGGGCCTGTTCCGCCGTGCCCGCCTCACCGACGACCGTCAGGTCCGGCTCCGCGTCCAGCAGGTCGTGCACTCCGCGGCGCACCACCTCGTGGTCGTCCAGGAGGAACACCGTGACCGGCGTCTGCCCGGTGCTGCCGCCGCCGCTGTCCGTCATCTCTCACTCCGCATTCGCTCATCGGCGCCCGCCCCCGGCGGGCCCAGCTTGCATGGTGCCCCACTTCGCGCCGGCCGACCAGGGCCGGATGGCCCTGACCGGCGGTGATACGCGCGACACGGCACGGCGGGGCGGCCCGCCGCCACGGGGGCCGGAGCATTGGCCCGGCATGGACACGGCATGATGACCCGCATGTCCCACACCTCACGGCGTACCCTGCTCGCCGTTCTCGCGGCCTCGGCCGCCACCGCGCCGCTCGGCGCCGTGTCCGCCACACCGGCCGTCGCCGCGCCCGCGCCCGGCGGTGGCCCGGCCGTCCCGGTGACACCCCGCTCCTCGGTGACGCTGGAGCCGCTGGACGCCGCCGGCTTCGCCCGTACCGCCCTCGCCGACACCTTCACCGCCACCGTGCTCCCCGGTACCCCCGCCCGCACCGAGATAATCTCCGGCGGCGAGCGGGTCGCCCTGCTGACGCACGGCGCCCGTACGGTGCTGCTGGCCGGGCCGAAGCGGACGTTCACGGAGAACAAGAAGCCCTTCGCGGACGACTTCCGGCGCACGCTGCCCGACCTCGCGCTGCCGGCGGCGAGCCGGCCGTACTGGGGCACCTCGCCCGGCGGCGGCAGCTGGTCCACGCTCGGACCCGCCCCGGCCGAGTACTCGGTGACACCCGGGGCCGGGGTCATCGCCCTCACCACCGACTACGCCAGCCGCCACGCCACCCTGCGGGACGACCGGATCACCGATGTGGACGTACGCGCGGTGGCCCGCTTCGACAAGGTCCCGACCGGCCAGGCCGTCTCGTACGCGCTCTCCTTCGGCTACCAGGACACCCACAACAGCTACCGCGCCCGGCTGTCCTTCCTGACCACCGGAGCGGTCGAGCTGCGCGTCGAGAAGGAGGTGGCCGACAAGGTCACCCAGCTCTCGGCGGCCCCGCTCACCCTGGCCACCGGGGTGCCGGCCGGCACCGACTGGACGATCCGGGTGAGCCGCGAGGGCACCCGGATCCGGGCCAAGGCATGGCGTTCGGCCACCACGGAGCCCGCCGCCTGGGCGGTGGACATCACCGACGCCACCTTCGGCGCCGGCCGGGTCGGCCTCCGGGCACTGGCCAACGAGGGCTGCTCCAATCTGCCGGTCAAGCTCACCGTCAGCCGCTTCCAGGTGGACGCCGGGAACTGGGAGGAGCCGCCCTCCGTCACCCACGGCGACTGGGTCCGGGTGCTTCCCGAGCCGTTCGACGGCACCTGGACCCCGGAGCTGGAGCGGACCGTCCGCGACTGGGCCGGCTCCGTCGCCCCGGACGTCCTCGCGTACGCCGCCATGTTCCTGGCCGGCGCGCCCACCGTGACGGCGGGCACCGGGCCGGCCCAGGGCAAGCGGGTGCTCGGCGAGGCCGGCTACGGATACCTGGACCCGCAGGGCTACCGCTACGAGGGCGCCGACTTCCACGAGTACATGGACACCGGCTGGACCTTCCCGGACGGCACCCGCACCGGGCCGTCCAGCAAGCAGGTCGGCAACCTGGACTGCTCCGGCTACACCCGGATGGTCTTCGGCTACCACCTGGGCGTCCCGCTGGCCGCCGGCGAGGACACCTCGAAGACCCGGATCCCGCGCAAGTCCCGGCACATCGTGGACTACGCCCCCGGGGTGCGCGTCGACCGGACCGACGGCACCGCCCCGCCCGCCGCCGCCCAGCTCCAGCCCGGCGACCTCGTGCTCTTCAACGCCGACTCGGGGGACGACAACACGGTGGTGACCGTCGACCACGTCGGCATCTACCTGGGCCAGGACGCGGCCGGCAAGCGCCGTTTCCTCTCCAGCCGCAAGACCGTCAATGGCCCCACCATGTCCGACCTGGGCGGCGCCTCCCTGCTCGACGGCACCGGCACCTACGCCAAGACCCTGCACACCGTCCACCGGATCTGAACCCGCACGGGACCTGGACATCCGCCGGGTCCGGGCGTCCACCGGATCCGAACGTCCACCGGGGCCGGGTGCCCACCGGGCCCGGGCACGGCCCCGGCGGGGAGGAGGAAGCTCTCCGCCGGGGCCCCGGCCCGGGGCTCGCGGCGCGCTTCCGGTGCTGCTCATCCGCTGCGGCGGCCGTGGTAGATGGTCCGGTGGGGTGAGACACCCGCCCCGTACCCCCGGTCGACCCCCGCGAGTTCGAAACCGGCCCGGTCGAGCGCGGCCTCCAGGCCGAGGGCCCCGAGGTGGGCCCAGCGCTCGGTCACCCGGGCCAGCACCTTGCTCCCGGTGCGGAAGACCTTGTCGATCAGGACGTGATCGGACTTGGGCCGGAGCCGTTCCCACTCCTCCACCCGGCCGCCGTCGAGCGCCGGGCAGGGCTCCGCCAGACTGAGTCGCCAGTCGCTCTCGGCCCGGGTGTCGAAGCTGCCGCTGACATCGATGTGCACGGACCCACCGGGCTCCAGCACCCGCGCGGCCTCGGTGAGTGTCCGCTCGCGGTCTCCGGCGGTCGGGAGCAACTGAAAGGCCGAGTACGGGATGACCACCGCATCCTGACGAGTCGTCAGTGGCAGTCGGCGCATGTCGCCGCAGACGGGGAGGAGACCCGGGCCACGGGGCATCCTGGCCAGCCGTTCCGGACTCAGGTCCAGTGCGGTCACCCGGCGCCCGGCCCGGTCCGCCAGTGGAGCGGCCACCCGCCCCGTTCCGGCGCCCAGCACGAGGATCCGGTCATGGGGCTCGGTCAGACCGTGCCAGTAGGCGATGTCGCTTCTCTGGTTCCGCAACCGGTGTTCGTTGTGCCAGTCGTACAACAGGGCTTCCCACGCCTCCGGGTTCACCGTGTGCTCTCCTCCGTTCTCCTGCGGGGCCTCTCCTGTGGAGACTCTCCTGCGGTACCTCTCCTGCGGGGCCCGCCGCCCGCGGTGCCGTCAGGGCCCTCCGCGGGCAACCGGTTCACCCACCGTACGCGTCTCCCGAGGCCGGCGGTTGCCCCTAAGGGCAGGGGAGTTGGGCGCTGGTGCGCCGGACATGACCCGCGCCACACAATGATCGAGCCAAATGGACGCGGACGATGGTCGCGGTGCGACGGCACGTCAGGGCGATGGTGCGGGGGACGCCACCGGATACGCGGACCTCTGCGAAACCCCGCCTTTCGGCCAAAGGACCCAACCGGGGTGTTCCCCGAACCGCCCCGGGAGATACGAAGGTTTACGTGATCGTCTTCGTGCACTGGGGGTGAGGAGGGAATGACCGACGCGTCCGTCGATGTACGCACGCGGTCGGAGATCTGGAAGGACTTCGCCCCGGTGGAACGGCGCGAAGTCGCCACGGTCGGGGTGTCGACCCTGCAGAGCCAGAGCACTTCGGCCTTGCTGCTTCTGCTGCTCTCCCTGCTCGCGCTCGACGTCACCGGATCTCCCGCGAGCGCGCCCCTGGTCGTCGCCGCCGGCGCGTTGCCCGCGCTGCTGCTCGTCCGGTGGGTGCGCGGTGTGAACCGGGTGCTCGACCACCGATGGGTGATGCTGCTCTCCGACGCGGGTGCGTTCGCGGTCGCCCTGGTGCTGTTCGTACTGGCTCGCGGTGACATCCAGGCCTGGCAGATCTATCTGGGCATGGCCCTGTTCTCCTCCTTCGGCGCCTTCTATCTGCCCGCCATGCGCGGCTGGGTGGCCGACCAGACCGCCGGACTGGAGCAGCTCACCTGGCTCAACGCGATGCTCGCCGTCTCCACCCAGGCGTCGGTCGTCATCGGGTGGGCGCTCGGGGGTGTGCTGGCCTCCACCATCGGCATCGGTGCCTCACTGGGGCTCTGCGCACTCTCGTACGCGTTCGGCATCGGGCTCCAGTTCGTGGTGTTCGTAGTGATCAACAGAGCGCCCCTCCGTAAAGTCGGCAGGACTGGCAGGACTGGCGGCGCCGGCAGGACCGGTGGGACCGGAGCAACGGAGGCGATGGCCCATGGGCAGGCGGACCCGCCCGCCGGGCCGTCGGTGTCTCCCGCCCCGGGAGTGTGGCGCCAGGTCTTCTCGCCCAGCCGGCTCGGACTGTTCACCGCCTCGCTGCTGGCGATGGAGCTCTCCCATGTCCTGGTCTTCAGCATGTTCGTCCCCCTGCTGACCGGCGGTGCGCCCGAGCGCTCCTGGGTGGCGGGCACCGCCAACGCCTGCTTCGCCCTGGCGGCGATGGCCAGCGGTGTCCTGGTCTCCGGCGGAGCGCTGGGACGCTGGGTCCGGTCCCGGGTGCCCGGCATTCTGCTGGTGGGCTTCGCCGTCCAGGCGGTCTTCGGGCTCAGCGCCGGTTCCACCGTCCTGGCCATCGTCCTCTACACAGTGGTCGGTCTGCTCAGCGGCGGCGACGCCGCGCTCCAGAGCGAAGTGCAGAACCACTGGCGTCCGGCCGGCTCCTCGCAGGCGTTCGCCGTCTTCGGAGCGGTGCAGGGTCCGGCGCAGTTGGCCGGCTCGCTCCTCATCGCCCTGCTGTTGCTGCATCTGTCGGTGACCACGGTCTATGTGGGCACGATCCTGACCCTGGGCATGGGCTCGGGACTGCTACTGATCGCGGCGAGATCCCGCGCCTGAGCCGCGTACCGGCCGGCCCCGCCCCTCCCTTCATGAGGGTGTCGCCGCGAGGGTGCCGCGCGATGCGGTACGGCGCGGACCCGGACCGGCTTCGGACCGGTTCCCGGCCACCCCGCCACTCGCCCCCCGCCTCCCCGGCTCCCGGCCCTCCTCCCGCACTCCCGACCCGTTTCCCCGGACCGAGCGGCTCCGAAGCAATCCCCGAACCCGCGAATCCCCTGAATCCGTGAAGACGTGAACCTCTGAGAAGGAACCCAGGAAAGGAACGCACGTGGTGGACATCGCCCTGTACGGCCTCGGAGAAATGGGCGCGGACATCGCCCGGTGCCTCGTGGGAGGCGGGACGCGGCTCCACGCGTACGATCCGGTGGCCGGGGTGGAGCTGGACGCACCGCACTTCCACCGGCACACCACCGCCGGGGAGGCCGCCCGTGCGGCGTCGGCGCACCTGGTCGTGGTGAAGCGGCCGGAGGATCTGGAGACGCTTCTCTTCGGCCCGGACGGAGTGTGCGCCGCCGCGTCCCCGGACTCCCTGATCGTCCTGCACACCACACTCACCCCGGACGCCGTAAGGGAGTTGCGCGGCCGGGTGCGTGACGGTCACGGCCACACCCTGATCGACGCCGCCCTCAGCAGGCGCGGGGGAGCGGTCCGCGACGGGTCGCTGTCGCTGTTCGTCGGCGCGGACGAGGCCGAGTTCATACGGGCGCGGCCGATCCTCGAACGGTACGCGGACAATGTCGTGCACGCCGGGGCCGGCGGTGCCGGCATGACGGTGAAGCTCTGCAACAACTGGCTGCTCTACAGCAACCGGCACGCCGCGCTCCAGGCCATCCGCACCGGCCGGGAACTCGGGGTGGACCCGGAGGTGTTGCGCGGGGCGCTGGCCTCCTCCACCGGGGCGAGCTGGGCGCTGGCGCACTACTCGGAGCTGGACGAGGCGATCGTCACCGGGCGGGGCGCCCCGCCCGTGGTGCGCGACCGGACCGAGTCCGAGCTGGGAATGGCACGGGAGATGGCGGCGAGCAGCGGCGAGGTGCCCACCAGTCTCCGGGAGACCTTCGCCCTGCTGGATGCCATGTAGACGCCCTACGGGTGCCGGCCGGGCGCGGGTCTCCGCGCCCGGCCGCGCCCCACCTCCGAAGTCCGCCCATGTGTCCCGGCCCTGCCACGGCACCGGCCGCCGGCCCGCTCCCGGAAAGGCGAAGATGCACAGCGACACCGTTTCCCCGGAGACGTACGCCGAGATCGTCACCTCGCTGCCCGTACCCGTGTGGAACTCCCCCCTGGCGGTGGAGCTCTACGGAAACACGCTCAATGTGGTGTGCCGGAGCCGCCGGGGCAGAACCGCCGGGGTCTGGGTCTGTCCGCTGGACGCCGAGGGGGAGGGCGCGGGGGAGCCGGCGGCGCGCCGGGGGTTCCGGCTCCTGCCCTATGCCTCTCCCTGGGTGGATCCCGGGCTGCACCCCGTCGACCGGCACCGGACGGTCGTCTCCCTGGTGGCCGCGGTCATGGAGCGGGTGACCGCGATCGACCTGCCGATGGATCCGCGGTTCGGTGAGGTGGCCGCCCTCGCCGAGGCGGGTGCCGAGGCCCTGTGCCGGCACACCCGGATGCTCGACCTGCGGGACGACAAGGACCCCCGGGAGTCGTACGTCCCCAAGGTCCGCAACCATCTCCGCGCCGCCGGGCGCGAGGTGGACGTCGACCGGGCCGGGCCCGAGTCCTTCGACTTCTCCCGCGCCGTCGTCGGGCAGCCGGAGGCCGCCGTCGCCGCCCGGCGGCGGTCCGGGCTGCGGCTCGGCCGGGATCAGGACGGCACGGTCCACTGCCTCGCCGCGACCGACCGGGAGGGTGTCTGCCGGGGACAGGTGTTCGTCCTCCGGTGTGACGGCGCCGATGTCCTGATGCACTCCTGGTTCGACCGCACGGGACCCCGCGGAGTGCCCAGTCTGCTGGTGGACGCGGCTGTCGCCCGGGCGGTGCGGGACCCCGGAACGGACGCCTTCGACTTCGAGGGCAGTGTGATCCCCAGTATCGACCACTTCATGACCGGCTTCGGCGCGCGGGCGCACGCCTATCCACAGCTTCTGTGGCGCCGGTCCGCCGGGTCGTCCGACGGCGCACGGGAGTTCGGATGACCTTCACCGGGGAGCTGGGCGCGTTGACGCCCGAACAGGAACGCCACTGGCAGGAGTTGTACGAGCGCTTCGGCACCCGGGTGCAGCAGTCGCCCGCGTACGCCAGGGCCGTGCGGGCCGCCGGGCGCCGGGTGCTCGTCGTCCTGGCGGACGGGGCGGCCCTCGCCCTCACCCAGGACGGGGAGTTCTGCACCGCGCTCTGCGACGACCAGCCGCTGCTGGCCGGCGAACCAGGACCCGAGCCGCTGGCACGGCTGGTCGACGCCGTACACCGGTCCGCCGGGGTGCCGGTCTATCTGCCGCTGGTGGACGCCGGCTACGCCGACTGCGCCGACTGCGTCCACCGGGTGGGTGCCCGCGCTTCTGGGCCCTTCACCGCCTGGGCGCGGCCGCCCAACTCGCTGGTCGACTGGTCCCGGGACGGCGCCGATCTGTGGGAACGTGCCCTCGCCCGCGGAAACTCGCAACTGCGCCGCAAGCGACGGCTGGTGGAGCGCGACGGGCTGACCCTCTCCGCCGGGGCGGCCGGCCCCCGGGCCGCCGAGGACATGCTGCGGGTGGACGACCGCTCCTGGAAGGCGGACCGGGGGCAGAGCATGCGGTCGCGGGGCGGCCAGGACCGGCTGTACCGGCGGCTGGTCGAGGACGGGACGCTGACCGCCGCCTTTCTGCGGGACGGTGACCGGCCGGTCGCCTTCCGGCTGGACGCCCGGGTCAAGGACCGGGTGATGTGCCTGAAGTGGTCGTACGACGAGGCCTACCGCCGCTATTCGCCCGGACTCCATCTGCTCACCGAGGGGCTGCGACGGGAGTGGGGCGGTGCCCGGGGCGTCCGGGTGGTGGACCTGCACGGCGGCCCGGACACTCTCAAGGACCTGCTGTACAGCGCCCGGAGCCCGCGGGTGGACCTCTGGTACGGCGATCCGGAGCTGGGCGCCCGCCGGGCCGCGGAGCGAGCGGCGTTCGACGCCCGGGTGGCAGGGGCGCACGACCACGGGAAGGGGCTGCGCCATGCGTTCGGCTGACCACGACACCGCGCACCGTCCCCGGATGCCCGGGAAGTCCCGGGGCGTCGCGGGCACCGGGGGAGCCATGAGCACCGAGGGGCCCACGAGCGCTGGAGGCACCGTGAGCACCGGGCGTACCGAGGGCGCGACCAGTGCCGGGGGTGCCATGAGCACCGAGGACGCGACGAGTGCCGAGGGCGCCTTGAGCGTGGCGGAGGCCGTCGCCGAGCTGCCGCGCCGGTTCGGCCAGCCCGCCGCCGAGTTCACCGCGTCCGGTTCGGCGGCCCTCGAAGTCGCCCTGGAACTACTGGAGATCGGGCCCGGCGACGAGGTGGTGGTGCCGGATGTGGGCTGCCACTCGGTCGCCGCCGCCGTGGTGCGCGTCGGCGCCGTACCGGTGTTCACCGGAGTGGGCGAGGCGCTCACCCTGGAACCGGAACATGTCGCCGCCGCCTGTGGGAGCCGGACCCGGGCCGTCATCGCCGTACACCAGTACGGTCTGCCGTGCGACGTCCCCGGCATCGTGGCGGCGGTGGCGCCGGAGGTGACGGTGATCGAGGACGTGGCCCAGACCTGGGGGTCCTCCGTCCGGGGCGTCCCCGCCGGAGCCACCGGGGCGCTCGCCGTCACCTCGTTCGGCCCCTCCAAGCCGGTGGCCCTGGGCGCCGGCGGAGCCCTCCTGGGCCCGGCGTCCGCCGTGACCGGTACCGTCGCGCACGGGGACGGCGGCGACCGCCATCTGCCCCGCGCCCCGTCACCGGCGCGCTTCCCCGCGCCCCTGCTGGAACTGCTGCCGGGGGCCGTGGCGCGCGCCGACCGCCGGCTGCGGCAGCGCGCGGAGGCGGTGGCGCGCTTCACCCGGGACGAACTCGCCGCCCACTTCCGGTTGCCCCCGATGCCGCCGGACTCCACCGCCGGCTGGACCCGGATGCCCCTCTATCCGCTCGATCCCCTCGATACCCCTGATCCCCTCCATCCCCTTGATCCCGTCCGTCCCGCCGAACCGGCGGAGCCCGCCACGGACGCCCGCGTCGCGCGGATCGAGGCCGTCTTCGGCCCGGTCCAGCGGATGCATCCGCTGCCGCCGTCCGCGCTGCCGATGTTCCGGCGAAGCGCCATCCGCGTGGTCCCCGGCGGCCACCGTCCCACCCAACCCCTGCTCGTGAGGATTGGACGACAACCACGATGACCACCACCGCACGGACCACCACGGCGACCACGGCCGGACCGACCACGGACGGGTCGACCGCAACCGGAGCGACCACCGCCGGGCCGGCGACCACCGGACCGGCCGCCCGACCGGCCACCGCCGGCGGGATGATCAACCCGCATCAGCTCTTCGACCTGTCGCGCGAGGACGCCGACTCCCTCACCCACCTCCGCGCCGTGCTGGGCGACGGCCAGCTCTTCCGCTATGTCGAGGGGGACCGCGAGTCGGCGAACACCCTCATCGAGCGGCACTTCGCCGGGTACTTCCGCAAGGAAGCGGCCGCGGCGGTGGCCAATGGCACCGTCGGACTGCGGCTGGCCCTCCGCGCCCTGGGCATCGGGCCCGGCGACCGGGTCCTGGTCAACGCGTACGCCTTCATCGCCTGCGCCATGGCCATCACCGCCGTCGGGGCGACCCCGGTGCCGATGGATCTGGAGCCGGGCACACTCGGCGCCGACCCCGCCGCCCTGGAGGCCCCCGACGGTCCCGTCGCCGCGGTGATGATCGTCCATGTGCAGGGCCACGCCCTGCCGACCGGACGGATCCGGGCGCTCTGCGACCGCCTGGGCGTACCGCTGATCGAGGACGTCTGCCAGGGGCTGGGCGCCGAGTCGAGCGACGGCCGGGCAGGACAGCTCGGGGACGTCGCCGTGACCAGCTTCCAGCAGGCCAAGCAGATAGCCTCGGGCGAAGGCGGCCTGGTCGCCGGCAGTGCCGAAGTGATCGAGCGGGTCTACCGGATGGCGGACCTGGGGGCCGTACGGCACGACGGCGGGCTCCCCGACTGGGACGACGAGCGGGCGATCATCGGTGACAACCAGCGGATGTCCGAGCTCCAGGCGGCGCTCGTCATGGACCAGGCCGAGGTCCTGGACGACACCCTGGCCCGGCAGCGCGACCGCCGCGCCCGGCTGCGCGAGGCGCTGGGCGACGTCCCCGTGCTGGAGAGCGAGAACCCGGGCGGCGACGCCGGCTCGCACACCCTCCTCCTGGCGCGCGGCGCCTCCGAGGCCCAGGAGTTCTGCGCGGCGCTCGCGGCCCGCGGGGTGCTCGCCCGCCTGGTCTGGAAGAAGACCTGGCTGGAGTACGGTCTGTTCCAGCGGGAGCTGACGAGCCGGTCCTCCGCAGCCCGCCCGTGGTCCGGGAAAGCGACCGCGCTGGCACCGAGGATCCTCAGCGTCCCCACGTCGAAGTACCTGACGGACTCCGCCGTCGCCGAGGTGGCGGACGCCGTCGTGGCCAACCGTCACCACCTCGTTCCTGAAGGGTGAATCCCCCGATGAAGCACATCGCGCTGCTGCTGCGCGGCCTGCCGAACTCCGGCAAGACGACCACCGCCGCCCTGCTGCGGAACCAACTCGCCCCCGCCGTCCGGATCTCCAACGACTCGGTCCGCTACATGGCCCAGCCCCGGGACTTCAGCGACTTCACCATCGAGGCGTCCGAACTCGGCTGCCTGGACCTCGCGCTCTCCTACCTCGACAGTGGTTTCACCCCGGTGATCGACGGGGTGTTCGAGGACATCGGCTTTCTCTCCGCACAGGAACTCCGCTTCCGCAGAAAGGGGTTGCGGCTGATCACCGTCACCCTGGAGGGCGGCCTCACCGATCTGCTGGACCGCAACGCCGCCCGTGACCCGCTGGCCCGCATGGACGAGGACCGGATGCGCGAACTGCACCGGCAGTTCCGGCCGAGCGGCCTGGTGCTCTCCATCGACGGCAAGCAGCCCGAGGAGGTGGCGGACGATGTGCGGGACCTCCTCGAACTGGTGGCCCCGTACGAGGGGTCGGACGAGCCCGCCACCGGCGCCGGGGCGGAGGTGCCGGCCGGAGCCGAGGTGCCGGCCGGGGCGGACGTGCTGTTCCTGCGCCACGGCGCCCCGGAGTACCCGGCCGGTGTCTACCCGGACCCCTACACCATGGGGCTCTCCGCGCGGGGCCGGGACGAGGCCCGGGCGGCGCGCCACGCGGTCGAGCGCTTCGCGCCGCACGTGGTGTACGTCTCCGACTTCCGCCGCGCCGAGGAGACCGCCGCGCTGGCGGCCGGCTCCCTCGGCATCGAGGCCCGCCGGGAACCCGCCCTGCGGGAGCGGGTCTTCCACGGGCTCGCCGGAGTCGGGCTGGACGAGGTCCGCACCCGGCTCGGAGCGGAGGCCGAACGGGTGCTCGGCGGCAACAGCGACCTCTGCGAACACGGCGACGAGGAGAGCTACGAGCAGGCACGGGCCCGGGTGCTCGGCTTCTTCGAGGGCCTGGCCGCCCGCCATCCCGGGGAGCGGGTACTGGTGGTGGGCCACGGCGGACCGCACGCCTGGCTCGTGGAGAAGGCGCTCGGCGCCGAGATGCGGGGCGTCCGCCGCATGCGCTGGGACACCGGTCACTTCTCCCGCTTCCGGGTGGCGCCGGACGGGGTCTCGGTGGAGTTCATCAACCGTTCCCCGGAGGACATCGCCCGGCCCCCGGAGGCCCACAAGGAGGCACCGTGACCAAGGCGACCGCCGACCGGCCCCGGATCGCCGTCGTGGCCACGCCCTTCGGCTTCGGGCCCGCCTCGAAGGCGTACAGCATCGGCCAGGTCCTCGCCCGGGAGCGGGGAATGGACGTCCAGTACTACGGGTCGGCCTCCGCGTGGGACTTCTTCGCCGCACAGCCCGGCGTCCGGCCCCGGCCGCTCGACGCCACATCCCTGGCGGAGGACCCGTCGGTGCTGGAGTCGGCCGACGCCGTGGTGAACGTCCTGGCGCCCGAGCTGATCGCCTCACCGGCAGCCGCCGCCTCGACGTACTACGTGGACAGCCTCGGCTTCATGTGGCAGCGCGCGGACGTGCCCGGGGACAGCCTGCTCAAGCAGGTGCGGTCCTACTTCGCCCAGGACCTGTTCGGCAGCGCGGCCAACCTCGCCGGCCTCGGCGTGCCCGGGGTGACCCCGGTCTCGGGCATCGTGGCCCCGGCCGCTCCGCCCCCGCCCACCGGCCCCCGCCCGCCGGGCCGGACCCGGCTGCTGGTGCAGCTCGGCGGGCTGAGCAATCCGGCCGGACACGCCTCGGCCCAGGTCTATCTGACCCTGGCCGAACGGCTGCTCGCCGCGCTGCGCGGCCCCTCCGTCAAGACCTCCGGGTCTCCGGGGCCTTCCGGATCTTCCGACTCCTTCGAGCTGAGCGTCGCCATGAACCGCGCCGACGGCGCGTTCTCCCTCGATGTGGGCGGCCCGGCCCGGCAGTTGTCCGGGAACGAGTTCCGGGACGAGCTGGGCGCGTGTGACACCGTACTCAGCTCACCGGGGATGACCACCATGATCGAGGTGTCCCGGGCCGGCCGCCCCTATGTGCCGCTGCCGCCGCAGAACTGGAGCCAGGTCGTCATCTGCCGCCATATGGCCCGGCGCTCCGGCCTCGCCGTCTGGCCCTTCCTCACCGGCCCGTACACCGCGATCGACGTCCGGGCGCCCGAGGCCGAGAAGGCCGCGGCGGTACGGGAGGTGAACCGGCTCCTCGGCACCGATGCCGGATTCGCCGGGGACTACGCGGACTTGGCGCGGTCCGCGATCCGGGCACCCGAAGTGCCGGATGTGGGTGCTCCGTTCGAGGGCGCCCGGGAGGTGGCCGCAGCCGTGGCCGCCGGTGTCGCCGCCGATGTGACTGCCGGCGTGACCGCTGGTGTGACCGCCGGTATGGGGACCGGTGCCGAACGAATCAGGAACGAACCGCAGAGGAACGGGAGGACACGATGACCGAGCACACCAAGGGCGTACTGCTCACCACCCTGCAGTCCATCGCGCACGAGGTGGAGACCGCGCGGACCTGGAGCGAGGCGTCCCGCGCCCTGGCCGACGAGCGCGTGGCCACCGTCTTCGGCTCGGCCCGGGCCACCCGGGGGGAGCCCGCCTACGCCATGGCCCAGGAGTTGGGCGCGGCGCTGGCCGCCCGTCGCTGGACCACGGTGACGGGCGGCGGCCCCGGAATCATGCAGGCGGCGCGGGACGGCAGTGGCGAGACCCTCTCCCGCGCGGTCCGGGTGAAGATCGCCGGCGAGGAGCCGGAGACGGTCCTGGATCCCGCCCGGTCCATCACGGTCGCCACCTTCGCCCTGCGCAAGCTGCTGCTCACCCATGACATCGACGCGCTGTTCGTGTTCCCCGGCGGCGTGGGCACCCTGGATGAGCTCTATGAGGTGCTGGTCCACCACGACACCGACCGGCTCGACCGCTTCCCGGTCGTCCTCATGCAGCCGCCCGGGGTCACCCTCTGGACCGCCTGGCTGGACTTCATGGAGGAGCAGCTCGTCAGCACCGGCCTGGTCAGCCCCTCCGTCCTCAAGGAACTGGTGGTGGCGGAGTCCGTCGCGGAGGCCCTGGCGGCGGTCGAGGAGCGGGAGCCGCCCGCCGGGGACTGGCGGACGTACGACCGGGGCGGTGCGCTGCCCGACGCGGAACGCCGCTCGGCATGAGGCCGGAGAGCCGCACGCCGGACGAGCCGACGACCCCCGGCGCCCGGACGACTCCGGACGGCCGGACGACGCCGTACGACCGGCCGACGCCGTACGGCTGGACGACACCCGACGGCCGGACGACGCCGGATCCCCGGCAGCCGGACGACGGGGGGCCCGCACCCGCTCCGGACGCCGGGCGCCCCGTGCGGGTGAGCGTCATCATCCCCGCGTACAACGCGCGCACCACCCTGCGGGCCTGCCTGCTGTCGCTGATCCACCAGGAAGCGGCCCGCCGGCCGCCGGTCCCCGAGCCGCCGGCCCCCGAGCCGGCCGGGCGCGCGCCCCGGCCGTCGTACGGGCCGGACCGGGCGTACGGGGCCGAGCCCGCGCGCGCCCACCCGTACACGCACGCCCCATACACGTACGAGGTGATCGTCGTGGACGACGGCTCGTCGGACGGCACGGCCGGGATGCTCGCCGGGTTCCCCGACCGGCTCGACCTGCGGTACGTCCACCTGCCCCGGTCGCCCCTCTCCGGGCGGGCCCGGGCGCGTAACGCCGGTCTCGCCATGGCCACCGGCGAGCTGGTCGTGACCCTGGACGCGGACCAGGTGGTGGAGCCCGGGTTCCTCGGCGAACACGTCCGGGCGCACGCCACCGACCCCGCCCTGCTGGTCGTCGGCCGGCGGCTCCAACTGGACGAGGGCGAGATCGACCAGGAGGCGCTGGCCCGTGGCTTCGACCTCTCCGCCCTGCCCCCGGTGGTGCGGGGGGACGAGCGGGAGGGCGTCTTCCGCGTCCTCGCCTGCGAGTTGGCGGACATGGCGACCGGCTGGCATCACGCCTGGACGTGCAACGCCTCGGTACGCCGCGACCGGCTGATCGCCGCGGGCGGCTTCGACGAGGGGTTCGCCGGCTGGGGGCTTGAGGACGCGGAGCTGGCCTACCGGCTGGTACGGGACGGCGCGGGGATGCGCTACAGCACCCGGGCGGCGGTCTACCACGAGCACCGGCAGCCGGTCACCGCCGCGATGTACCGGGAGTGGCGGGAGAACCTGGCGTACTTCCTCCGCAAGCACCCCGATCCGGCCGTGCGCCTCCAGGAGATGTTCGCGCCCGCCATCGACCCGGACAGATCCGTCCACGGGAGCTGGGAGGAGACCGCCGCCCGGTTCGAGCACGCCGCCCGCGCGCTCGGCGGTGGCCCCCGGCCGCTGTCCGTCACCTGAACCGATTTCCGAGCCGTTGTCACACCGCCCGTGGCGGGCCGCGCGCCCGGCCCGCCACGGGCGGTCCCCACCGGAAACCACTGAACCCACCGGAACCCACTGAACCCACGGGGACCCACCGGTTCCACCAGAACCCACGGGGGCCCACCGGTCCCGTCGGAACCCGCTGGTCCCCACCGGACCCACTCCTTCCGAGAGGTCGTGTCACACCACCATGCCCACTCCTGCCGCCCACCCGGCGCGTCCGGCCCCCGGCCACCTCGACACCGCCGCCCGCAGAGTCGTCTACCTGCCCGTCAACCGGCCCTTCGAGGACGCCTTCCGCTCCGTCGCCGCGGAGGTGTCGGCCCTGCCGGACGCCGCTCGCGACGGGGTCACCCTGCTCGTCGTGGACGACTGCCCGGAGGAGGTGTCCAAGGCCAACCGGCGGGTGACCGACGAGGTCGCCGGCGCCTCGGGGCTCCGGACCCGCGTACTGGACGGTGACGGCTGGCGGCGCCTGGCCGACGACATCCTGGCGGCGTCCGGCCTGTCCGCCGGCGACCGCGACCTCGCCCGGGCCGCGCTGGTCAAACCGACCGGCTCCTACGGGGCGGGCCCCAACAAGGCGGCCCTGGTGGCCGCCCTCGAAGGCGCCGTCTCCCTGCACCGCCGGGACAGCGACCAGATCACCCGGGTCGACCGGACCACCGGCGCCAGTCCCCTCCGGGTGGAGGCCGAACTGCTGGACCGGGGCCGGGCCGGGGACGACTCCGGAGCCCACTGCGTCGGCTCCTCGCTGACCGGCCGCCCCACCCGCGACCGGCGCGACCTGGAACACGGCGCCGCCGACTACGCCGAGCGTATCGACGCCCTGAGCCGGCTCACCCCGGACCGGCCCCGGCCGCCGCGCCCGGAGGAGCCGGGCCCGCCGGAACGGGTTACCCTGCACGGGGCGGAGAGCGCCGAACGCGACCACACGGGCACCGTGGAGATGGGCATCGCCGCCCTCCGCACCGTGTACGAGTGGATTCCGGAGATGCCCGCGGTGGGCATCCTCGGCAGCGACTACTTCCAGAAGGGTCTGCTCTACCAACTCGGCCTGCCCGTCTACCATCACAACCTGACCGCCCGGCATGTCTACGAGCCCTGGCGGGCCGAACAGAGCAGCACCGCCCATCTCGGCTGGTACGCCCGCGCCGAACTGCGGTACGCGATACTGCGCCGCCACTGGAACGCCTTCAACCAGGCGCTGCTGGCCGACCGCCGACGCGTCCTGAGGGACGGCCGGTTCGACTCCACGGCCTACGGCGAGCTGTTCACCGACGCCCTGCGCCGGGGTGCCGGGGAAGCGGAGCGCATCCCGGACGCCTATGTGGCGGTGTACCGCGAGGCGGCCGGCGCGGCCTCCGGCGAGCTCCGGCGACGGCTGGAGATCCGGATCGCCGCGCTGGAGGACGAGGCCGGCTCGGCGGCGGCGTATGTGGCGGACGCCGTCCATGAGTTCGCGGGCCTGGCACGTGTCTGGCCCGCCCTGATCGCGGCGGCGGGCCGGGCCGGCCGGGACACCTCACTGGAGGCGTACACCTGAGGGCGCCCGGTGCCCGATACGCGGAGAGCCTGAGCGAGGCCGGGCAAGGCCGGGCAAGTACGGGCACAACGCGGTGAGAACCGACACGTACGAGCACGTCAGGAACGACCGGAGAGGACGACATCATGTGCGGCATCGGCGGAATCCTGCTGAAGCGGCGTACATCCGCCGACCGCGACGGAATGATGCGGCGGCTGGGGGCCTCGCTGGCGCACCGGGGGAGAAGCGCCGAGGGGGCCTACACGGACCAGCGGATGGCTCTGCACTGCGCACGGCACGCCGTCATCGCCGTCGAGGAGGCGCGGCAGCCGCTCTTCGACTCCGGACGCGACCTGGTCATGGTGGGCAACGGGGAGATCCTGAACTACCGTGACCTGAAGGCGAGGTTGAGCCCCGAGCGGGCGCGCGGGCTGCGCCCGGGGGACCTCCAGGTCGCGCTGGAGCTCTACGCCGGCCGTGGCGTCGCCGCCTTCGAGGAACTGCGCGGACCGTTCGCGCTCGCGGTGTGGGACGGGGCGGCCGGAGAGCTGACCCTCACCCGGGACCGGCTGGGCGAACGGCCGCTCTACTACTACGACTGCCCGGACTTCTTCGCCTTCGCCTCGGAGATCCGCTGCCTGGTGGCGGCCCTGCCGGGACACCTGCTGCGCCTGGACGAGCCGAGCCTGCTGTCCTTCCTGGGCCTCGGCCGGATGGCGGAGGGCCGCACCCCGTACCGGGAGATCCGGTCCGTACCGCCGGGAGCGGTGCTGCGGGTGGGCGGCGAGGCCCCCGGGCCCCGGCCGGCGGGATCGCTCGCGCCCGTGTCGGAGCTGCGCACCGGAGCGGCCGACGAGGACGAGGTGGAACACCTCATCGACCAGGCGCACCGCCGCGCGCTGGTGGCGGACCAGCCGGTGGCGGTCGGCTTCTCCGGCGGCATCGACTCCTCGGCCGTCCTCAGGGCGGCGCTGGAGGGGGCCGGCGCGGCGGCCGTCATCACGGTGTTCTCCGAGCGCGGGCCGGACAGCGATGTGAACCTGCGCCGCGCCCGTGCGCTGGCCCCGGCGTTCGGGGTGGAGCTGACCGAAGTGCCCTTCGCCGTCCCCACGCTCGGTGACGCGGTGGACATCCTCGACCACACGCTCGACGGCCCCGCCGCCGAACCGCTCGTCCTGCACAACGACGCCCTGCACGCGGCCGCCCGCGGCCACTCCGCCGTGCTCCTGGGCGGCCACGGCGCCGACGAGGTGTTCGGCGGCTATGTCCGCTACGCCGCGCTCCGCGCCGGGACGGAACACACCACCACGGCGGAGTGGATGGCCGCGTCCGCCTGGGAGCGGTGGAACCGCGCGGCCGGCTGGCGGAAGTTCGCCGAGGAGTTCGCCGCGCCCGGACTGCTCGCCGCGCCCCTCACCCCGGCCGACCCGCTGGAGCGGCCCTTCCCCTACGCCGACGCCGAGGAGAGCGACCCCGTGCTCTTCGGCCAGGCGCTGGACCTCTTCCGGCTGATGACCTACGACAACTTCCGGGCCACCGACGAGAACGGCCTGGCCCGGCAGGTGGAGGTGCGGTCGCCGTTCTTCGACATCGACCTCGTGGCGGGTGTCTTCAGTCTCCCCGTGGACCGCCGGCTGGGGCAGGGCGCGCCCAAGCACCTGTTGCGCCGGGTGTTCCGGAACACCGCCCTCGCCGGGGCGTTCACCGAGCACAAGGTGGGTTTCGACGACCACTTCTCGTACTCGGACTGGATGACCGACAACTGGCCCGGCTTCTCCGGCGCCATTGTCGACGGACCGCTGAAGGGGACCGGGATACTGCGCGACGGCGCTCTGGACGGTCTGGAGAGGCTCGACTGGCGCACGCTGTGGCGCCTGTTCGCCCTGTCCACCTGGCTGAACCGCGCGGCCGCCTGAGCCCGGCCGCCCGCCGCCCCAGGGGGGAGGGCGGCCCGCCCGGGCGGCGCGCTCGCGCTCAGCGGGCGTCCCCGGCGGGCGTCCTCACGGCTCTCCCCGGCGGTTCTCCTCAGCGGTTCTCCTCAGCGAGTCTCCTCAGTGGGCGTCCTCGCGGGAGGCGGCGAGGGTGACCACGAACCGGGTGCCGGGGGAGTGGTCCGGGTCGATCCGGATGCCGCCGCCGTGGTAGTCGGCGATCTTCTTGCAGAGCGCCAGGCCGATCCCATTGCCCGGGTACTGGTCGCGGGTGTGCAGCCGCTGGAAGATCACGAAGACCTTCTCCGCGTACTCCGGGTCGATCCCGATGCCGTTGTCGCTCACCGACAGCTCCCAGAATCCGGCGCCGCCCGCCTCCCCGGCCTCCGTCCGCCGGACGCCGACGCGCACCCTCGGCGGGGTGCCGGGGGTACGGAACTTGACGGCGTTGGAGATCAGGTTCTGGAGCAGCATGGTGAGCTGCGTCGGGTCACCGGGCACGGTGGGCAGCGGATCGTGGGTGAGCACCGTGCCGGTCTCCTCCAGCGCCAGGCTCAGTGACTGCCGTACGCCGTCGAGCACGTGCTCCAGGTCGACCGGCACGTCCTCGGCGTGCAGCCGGCCCACCCGGGAGAAGGTCAGCAGGTCGTTGATGAGGTTCTGCATGCGGTGCGCGCCGTCCACCGCGAAGTCGATGTACTGCTTGCCCCGCGCGTCGAGCCGGTCCCCGTACCGGCGCTCCAGCAGCTGGCAGAAGCTGGCCACCTTGCGCAGCGGCTCCTGGAGGTCGTGCGAGGCGACATAGGCGAACTGCTCCAGTTCCGCGTTGGAGCGCTTGAGCTCGGTGCTCCGGGCCAGCAGCTGTGCCCGGGCCCGGTGGCTGTACGCCAGCTCCTCGGCCAGCCGGTGGCGCATCGCCTCCACGTCCGTCGCCAGCAGCCGGATGTCGGCCGGCCCGGTCGCGGCCACCGGGTGGTCGAAGTGGCCGGAGGCGACCCGGCGTACATCGGAGGAGAGCCCGGCCAGCGGCACGCCCACCGCCCGGCGCAGCCCGACGAACGCCGCCGCCATCAGCGCCAGCACCACCAGCGCGATGGCCGAGAAGACCCAGTTCCGGAGCGTCCGGACGTGCTGGAGATCGGCCCGCGCCCGGTCCCGCTGCGCCTGGAGGTGGTCCTGCTGGGCGGTGATCGCCACCCGCAGCGCGTCGAAGGCGCTCTTGCCCTCGGCCGCCCGCTGCCGGGCCGTCTGGAGGGGCGCGGGCGAGCCGACCACGGGCCGGGCGAACTCCGACTGCCACCGCTCCGCGCGCTCCAGCACCGCGCGGAGCCGCTCCGCGCCCTCGGCGTCCCCCGCGTCCAGGACGCGCAGCCGCTCGACAGCGTCCCGCTGCTGCTTCTGGCCCGCGTAGTAGGGCTCCAGGAACTCCCGGTTGCCGCTGGTGCCGTAGCCCCGGACCCCGGTCTCCTGGTCGACCAGCGCCCCCTCCAGCCGTACGGAGGCGATCAGGGCCGGCGTCGAACGGTCGACCAGCCGGTCGCTGACCTCGCTGGAGTGCCCGAACAGCCAGGCCCCGCAGGCCGCCAGCACCAGCAGCACCGCCAGCGCCGCGCCACTGCCCGCGGTGAGCCACCGCTGCGTCGTCCAGCTGGTCACCGGCCCCCCGACGGGCGACCCACCCGCCGCGGGGGCGGACGCGGGGCCTGAATCGGGGCCGGACGCGGAACCGTGCTGGGCCGGGACACCGGCGGGCGGGTCTCCGGCGCGAAGGCCGGTCGGGGCGGTCACGTCGCTGGTGTCTCTTCCACTCAGGGGCTCCTCGGGTGCCACACGGGCACTCGGAGGCCGCACGGGCGCTCGGGGGTCCCACGGGGCCGGCGCCTCGGGGCGGCGCCGCGAGCACTGATCCTACCGCCGCTCGACAACCTGAGTTGTCGGGCGGTGGGGTGGGGTGCCTATGATGCGGCCATGGCGCTGAACCCGCCCGCAGACACCGTGCCCGGCGCCCCCGCCGGAGCCGCCGCCCCTGGCGCTCCCGCCGGACCTGCCGGACCTCTCGACTTCGAGGAGTCCGGCGAGTTCGCGGCGCTCGCCGTGCGCGCCGTCGCCCGGCTGACCCGGGAGCTGGCCGCCGTCCGCCCCGGCGCGGACGGTGACCGGACCGGCACCCCGGGTGCCCCGACCGAGGCGGACGGCGGCCCGGCCGGGCCCGGAAGCCCCGGCCCGACCGGCCTCCCTGCCGCTCCCGGCATTCCGGGGGACCCAGGCGCCCCCGGCGTTCCCGGTGACCCCGCCGTGGCCGCCGTCCCCGACTGGGACGACCCACTGACCTGTCTCCGAATCCTCTCGCACCTCCGCCGGGCGGTGGGGGAGTGCGCGGACCAGGTGGCGGCCGCCGCCGCCCGGGCGGGCGCGAGCTATCCGCAACTCGGTGAGGCGTGGGGGGTCAGCAGGCAGGGCGCCCGCAAGCGCTGGCCGGGCCTGGTCTTCACTGCCGAGCCCCCCACGCGTCCCCTTCCCCACTCGGACACCAGGAGCCCCGCAATCAACACTCACACCGTTCCCCGCGCGTACACCGTCCTGCTGGTCGAGGACGACGAGGCCGACGCCCTGCTCATCTCCGAGGCCCTGGAGGAGCGGGAGATGGTGCGGCACATCCACCGGGCCGACCACGGCGTGGCCGCCCTGGAATACCTGCGCGACCCGGCGGCCGAGCTGCCCGACCTGATCGTGCTGGACCTCAACATGCCCCGGATGAACGGCCGGGAACTGCTGAACGTCCTGAAGAAGGACCCCGAGCTGGCCACCATCCCGGTGGTGGTCCTCACCACCTCGTCCGCCCCCGACGACATCGAGGACGCCTACCGGCAGCACGCCAACGCCTATGTCACCAAGCCGGTGAACTTCGACGAGTTCATCCACTCGGTGCAGAGCATCGACACCTTCTTCCTGGACACCGCCACCACCCCGGGAGTCACCAAGCCCCGCTGAAGTGAACGCCCGTATGCCCCCGGGACGGCTCCGGGGGCGTACGGGCGTGCCTCATGAGGGCCGGTCCCGCCGCCCCGGAGGTCAGCCCTCCTTCGCCGCGTCCTCCAGCCGCTGGATGTCGAGCTTCCGCATGGTGAGCATGGCCCGGAACACCCGGTCGGCCAGTGCCCGGTCCGGCGAGGAGATCAGCTCGATCAGCCGGCGCGGGGTGATCTGCCAGGACATCCCGTACTTGTCCTTGAGCCAGCCGCACTCGCTCTCCGCGCCGCCGTCGGCGGTCAGCGCCGCCCAGTAGCGGTCCACCTCCTCCTGTGAATCGCAGTGCACGATGAGCGAGACGGCCTCGCTGAAGTGGAACTCCGGGCCGCCGTTGAGTGCCATGATCGGGTGGCCCTCCACCTCGAAGGAGACGGTCAGGACCGCGCCCGCCCGGCCGCCGGGCACCGCATCGGTGGCGTACTGCGTCCCGGTGATCCGGGACCGGTCGAAGACCGAGGTGTAGAAGGCGGCGGCCTCCTCGGCCTGTCCGTCGAACCAGAGACATGTGGTGATCTTCTGCATCGTTCCGGCTCCTTGCCGTCCGCGTCGTACGGCCCCGCCCGTCCCGGCGGGGCGTGCTCGAAGGATTGACCGGACCGGACCCCGGAACTCATCGGCCGGCCCGTGACCACACCCCCGGCCGAACCCGCGCCCCGCCGCGAGCACGCGCGGTTCGCCTCCGAGCCGTTCCCCGGCCGCCCCCCCCCGGGCCCCCCGGGCCGCCCCCCGGGCCGCTTCCCGGGTCGTCCCCGTGGACAGCGCCGAACAGCGTCGCGGGGCGGCCCCGCGCCGACCGGCCGGAACGGCCGACCCCAACGAGGGCCCTTGCGGCGGAGCTTGACCGCCCCTAAGTTAAGCGAGCATGTCAATCGACTTAACGTCCCAGTTGAGTCGTTGAACGGTCCGCGTGCGTTCGCCCGTACCGGACCGGTGAAGCACGGCCGGGCCACGCCTCCCCGCGAGGTCCGGACCGGCCCCGCCCCGTCTCCGACGGACGGGCAGCCACTTCCCCACACGCCGGCAGCCGCCGGCGTGGTGCGCTGCCCGGCGGGGTCGCCCCCCACAACCGAGGAGTGCACCTCCGTGAAGTCTCTGAAGTCTCTGAGGCCCCCGAAGTCCCCGAAGAGAGCGCGGTCCCCGCTCGCCGGCTCCGCCGCCGCGCGCCCCGGGTCCCGCGCCCGGCGGCTGACGACGGCCGTCCTGACCGGTGCCGTGGCCACCACCTCGCTCGTACTCGCCGCCCCGCGCGGCGAGGCCACCCCCGGCCCCACGGCCGCCCCGGCGGCGGCCGCCACCGAACACCGCGAGGTCTTCTCGCCCGACGGCTCCATACGCACGGTCGCGGTCACCCCGCCCAAGAAGGCCGGCCTGAGCGCCGGGTCCCTGAAGGCGGCGGCCGCCGCGACCGTGGAGCCGGTGGAGGTCAACGGTCCGAGCAGCAGCAAGGTGGACCTGGTCTTCGTCGGTGACGGCTACACCTCCGCGCAGCTGGACTCCTATCGCGGCCATGTCCGCTCCAAGGTGAACGAGCTGTTCGCCGTGGAACCCTTCAAGAGCTACCGCTCGCTCTTCAACATCTGGCAGGTCAATGTCGTCTCGCGGGAATCCGGCGTGGACGACGACCCGAGCCAGGGCGTCCGGCGGGACACCGCCCTGGACATGAACTACTACTGCGGCGGAACGGCCCGGCTGCTCTGCGTCAACGAGGCCAAGGCCGCGCAGTACGCCGCCCAGGCCCCGGCCGTCGACCAGGTCGTCGCGCTCGCCAACAGCACCACCTACGGCGGCGCGGGCGGCACGGCGGCCACCGCGGCCGGCGGCAACGCCCAGGCGGGCCAGATCGTCGTCCACGAGCTCGGCCACTCGCTGGGCGGGCTGGCCGACGAGTACGACAGCCCCGGCCGCCACCAGGGCGGCGAGGAGCCCGAGCAGAACGTCTCGGTCTACCCGCAGGCCACCATGAAGGCGTACCAGCTGAAGTGGTACCGCTGGCTCGGGCAGCCCACCCCCGACGGCGGCACGATCGGCACCTTCGAAGGCGCCAAGTACGCCGCCACCGGCATCTACCGGCCCAGCCAGAACTCGATCATGCGTACCCTGGGCCGGGAGTTCAACGCCCCGAGCCGCGAGGCCATGATCGCCGCGTTCTACCGCAAGGCCGGTGTCGCCGCCAAGGCCCCGGCGGTGCGCGGCGCGGCCGGCGGCGAGCGGCTCGCGGTCGCCCCGCAGCGGCCGGACGGGCGGGCGCTCACGGTGAGCTGGCGGATCGACGGCCGCCCCTACGCCCACACGGGCGGCTCGCTCGACACCGCCCGGATCCCGGCCGGCCGGCTCGCCGGCAAGGGGCCGCACCGGATCACCGCCACGGTGACCGACCCGACCCCCTGGGTCCGCGACCCGGAGCTCCGGTCCCGGGACCTGACCCGGACCTTCGAATGGACGGTACGCCGCTGACCTGACCGCCCCGCGCATTCCCGCGCGTCCCCGCCCGTCCCCGCACCCGGGGGCGGGCGGTGCGCGTTCCCGGGTGCGGGGGTACGCGTTCCCGGGCCGGGGGGCGGGCGGTGCGTGTCTCCGGGCGCGGCCGGACGCGCGGACCGGAGCGTGGCCGGACCGGCGGACCGGAGCAGGGCCGGCCCACCGGGCCCGGAGGCTCAGAGCGGGGGCTGCGCCGGGGCCGGGCCCAGGGTGGTCGAGCCCCGGGAGGCGTACCGCACCAGTCCGCTCCGGTAGATCTCCACCGCCTCCGCCAGCCGCCCCGTACGGTGCAGCAGATCACCCAGCAGCCGGCAGAGGTCGGCCACGTCACCGGCGGCTCCGGCGGGCCGCAGCAGGTCGAGCGCCGACCGGAACTCCCGCTCGGCCCGCACCGTGTCGTCCCGCTGCTCGGCCATCAGCCCCAGCAGCCGGTGCGCGGCGCCCGCGTGCACCGCACCGTGCTCCGGGCCGAGTTCGGCGAGCACCCCGTCCAGCAGGGCGGCGGCCTCGGCCGGGCGGTCCCGGCGGCGCAGCACATCGCCCAGCTCCACTCCCACCTGGGCGGCGAACAACCCCGCCCGCTTCTCGGCCAGCAGGGTCCGCGCCTCCCGCAACTCCGCCTCGGCGCTCTCCAGTTGACCGGACTGCGCGTGCACATAGCCGCGCATCCAGTGGCAGTGTGCCAGCTCGGTACGGATCTGGAGCCGGCGGTACATCTCCTGTGCCCGCAGCAGATGGGCGTCGGCCTCCTCCGGCCGGCCCCCCGCGATCAGGGTGCGGGCCACCCCCCGGTGCATCCGGGCCAGCAGCGCCGGGTCCGCCACCCGGGGCGCCAGCGCCAGGGCCAGCTCCGCCGCCTGGGCGGCCCGGGTGTGCGCCCCCATGTCCATGTACGGGGCGATCACCGCCGAGTAGAGCAGCAGCAGCGCCTCCGGGTCGGGCAGCCCGGAGGCGTTCAGCCGGTCGATGGCCGTCTCCAGCAGGTAGCAGGCGTACCGGAGGTCGCCCGCCAGCAGATGCGCCGTCGCCCGCCCGCGCAGGGCAGGCACCCGGCGCGGCAGCGGGGCGTCCGCCAGCAGTTCCTCGGCGGCCCGGAAGTGCTCGACCGCCTGCTGGAGCTCCCCGGTCTCCAGGGCGCACTCGCCCAGTCCCAGCAGCGCCGCCGCCTCCTCCTCCGGCAGTTCGAGCCGGGCCGCCTCCGAGCGGACCCCGGCGAACAGCGGGGCGGCCTCCCGGGCGTCCTCGGTCGCCAGCACCCGCCGGGCGTCGGTGACCCGCAGCCGGACCTCGGCCACCAGCCGGGCCGACCGGCCGGTGGCCAGCTCGTCGTAGGTCACCCCGAGCCGGGCCGCGATGTGCCGCAGCGCCGCCTCGGAGGGCCGTACCCGGCCGGCCTCCAGGGTGGAGATGTACGCGGCGGTGTAGTCCGGCTCGGCCACCTGGCGCTGGGTCAGCCCGCCGGCCCGCCGCAGCCGCCGCACCCGCTCGGCCAGCCCGTCGTCCGGGCCCGGAGCCGTTCCCCGGACCCGTCCCGCCCCGGCGTCCGGCCCGGAGCCCGTTCCGCCGGACCCGTTCCCGGCCTCCGTGCGCGTCGGTCCCTCTCGGTCGCTCATAGGAGCATGATCGCCCAGTCGCCGCATCCACCCCAGCCCCCGGCGGGGAATCCGCCCGCGCCCCTCACCCACCGCTCCGCCCCGCGCCCCGCACGCCCCCTCCCGGCCGGGTCACCCGGTACGCCACCGGCCCGCGCCGACACCCGGTACGGCGCCGGTACCGAGCCCGGCCCGGCAGCGGTGCGACACCGGCCCCGCCCGGCACGGCTCCTCACCGCCGGGCGGCCGAGGCCCGGCCCACCGCCTCCACCAGGGGCAGCAACCGGTGCGGCACCCGCTCGCGCAGCGCCATCTCGGTCCGGGTCCGCACCACCCCCGGGAGCCGGATCAGCCGCTGGATCACGTCCTCCAGGTGAGCGTTGTCCCGCGCCACCACCCGGGTCAGCAGATCGCCGCCACCGGTGATGGAGAACGCCTCCACGATCTCCGGTACGGCGGCCAGCGCGTCGCCCACCTCGTCCAGATGCCCCTGGGTGACCTCGATGTGCACGAACGCCAGCACCGGGTGGCCCAGCGCGGCCGGTGAGAGCACCGGGCCGGTACCGGTGATCACCCCGTCCCGTTCCAGCCGGTCGAGCCGCGCCTGCAGCGTGCCGCGCGCGATGCCCAGCAGCCGGGCGTACTCCCGGACGCTGGTGCGCGGCTGCTCGATCAGCAGCCGCAGGATGCGGGTGTCCAGTTCGTCCACCGCCATGACCGCTCCCTTTCCGTCCTTCCCCGCCCGGCTCTTGCCCTTCTCCCCGCCGTCCCGCTCGCGGAATGGCCGGTTCGGGTCTCCTCCGGCGCGGCGGGCCCCGGGCGCCCGGAGTGGTCCACTGGCCTCCCGGGGCCACGCAGGCGCATCTCTCCAGTGTGCCATCGGCCCAGCGATCCGGGGCTCACTTGTACCAATGGGGAAGCGGGTGGTGTCATGGGGGTGTCAATGGCGCTGCGGATCCCGTGGCGCCTTTTCCTTTCACGACGCCGCGAAGCGAACGCGGCGGACGCGGCGGACGCGGCGGACGAAGGGACGCGGCGGACGAAGCGAACCCGGTGAACGCGGCGGGCGCAGAAGACGAAGCGAACGCGGAGACAAAGAAGATGGGGCGGTACAAGCGGTGCTGAAGCGGATGTTCGTGGCTCCGGATCCCGGGCGGGTGCGCCTGCGCTTCGCCGTCCGGGCCGTCCTCGGCATCATGGTGGCCGCCGCCGCGAGCGGAATCACCGGCCACTCGCTGGCCGCCGTCATCACCGGCGGGCTCGCCGCGCTGCTCGCCCTCTTCACCGTGGCCGACCCGACCGTACGGGGCCAGGCGGTGACCACCGCGCTGCTTCCCGCCGTCGGGCTGCCGGTGCTGGCGCTGGCCGCCGGGCTGCACGCCCATCCGCTCGCCCGGGACGTGGCCTTCGTCGCGGTCGCGGCCGCCGGGGTGTACGCCCGGCGGTGGGGCGCGCGCGGTCACGCGCTGGGGGTCTTCGGCTTCATGACCTTCTTCGTCGCCCAGTTCCTGCACACCGTGCCCGGCCAGCTGCCGCGCCTCTTCACCTCGGTGCTGCTCGCCCTGGCGGCCGCGGCGGCGGTCCGGTTCGGTGTCTGGTGCTACGAGCGCCGGCTGCCGCCGCCGCTGGTGCCGGTGCTGCCGGGCGGGCGGGGGCTGGCCCGGACGACCACCCGGCAGGCCGCGCAGGTCGCGGTGGCGGGCGCGGTCGCCCTGGGCATCGGCCAGCTGCTCTCCCAGGACCGCTGGTACTGGGCGGTCGGCGCCGCCTGGTGGATCTTCGTCAACACCGCCTCGCGCGGCGAGACCCTGGTACGCGGCTTCCGCCGGGTCGCCGGGACGGTGCTCGGCATCGGCGTGGGCGCGCTGGTCGCCGTACCGCTGGAGGGCGCCGCGCTGCCCACGGCGGTCCTGGTGGCCCTCTGTGTCTTCGGGATCTTCTACACCGCCGCCGTCTCCTACACCTGGATGATGCTGGCCGTCACCGTACTGGTGGGGCTGCTGTACGGGCTGCTCGGCGTGCTGGAGCCGGCCCTGCTGGCGCTGCGGGTGCTGGAGACCGGGGTGGGCGCGCTGGCCGCCGCGCTCGCCGTACTGCTGGTGCTGCCGGTCTCCACTCATGCCACCAATGACGCCTGGATCCAGCGGGCGCTGCACTGTGTGCACCGCTGCACCACCGAGGCCGCCCGCCGGCTGGCCGGCGACCCGGAGGCGGACCCGGCCCCGCTCGCCGCCGAGCTGGAGACACTGCTCGTCCGCGCCCGGCTCTCGGTCGCGCCGCTGGTGCACCCGCTCAGCCCGCTGCGCGCCCGCAAGGCCCGGGCCCGCCGGGTGCTGGCCCTGCTCGACGACTGCGCCCGGGAGGTCCGGGGGCTGGCCGCCGTCGCCGCCGACCCCCAGGCGTCCCACGACGCCCGGCTCGCCGCCGCCTGCCGCCGGGTGGAGGCCGCGGTGCGAGTGCTGGTCGCGCCCGGTGTCCACCCGGCCGCCGCCGAGCCCGAGGCGGAGACCGCCGCCGCCCACCACCCGGGTGCCGAGGCGGCCCTGCGCCATCTGCACGGCCTGGAACGGGTGCTGGCCGATCTGGTGGCGCCGCTGCACACCTCGCCCCGCGCCCCACTGGTCGACGCCTGACCCGCGGGGCCCGCCGCCCCGTCTTGGTCTAGACCTGCTAGCGTCGGCGCCGTATCGGCCGCGGCGGTCGTACGGGCCGGTGGCGTATCGCCTGTCCCTGGTCGGCGGCCGGTCGGCACGGCGGGGGCCGGGCGCCCGGCCCGGCGGGAGAGGGGCGGCACCATGGCACGGCACACCGACGGCGAGCCGGGGGAGCGACGGCACCCCGCACCGGACGCCCGGACCCCGATCACGCCGGGGCCGCGGGACGGGATCGCGCCGGACGCGCAGGATCACGCCGCCCCGGGGTCGCGGAGCCGGACCGCGCCGGGGCCACGGGACGGGATCAGGCCGGACGCATCGGATCAGGCCCTGCCGGGATCACGGTCTCGGACCGTGCCGGGGCCACGGGACGGGGTCGCGCCGGACGCGTCGGATCAGGCCCTGCCGGGGTCGCGGGATCGGTCCGCGCCGGGATTCCGGGCCCCGATCACGCCGGGGCCACGGGACGGGATCGCGCCGGACGCACCGGATCAGGCCGCGCCCGGGTCGCGGGACCGGTCCGCGCCGGGATCACGGTCTCGGAGCGCGCCGGGGCCACGGGGCGGGATCGGGCCGGACGCGTCGGATCAGGCCCTGCCGGGGTCGCGGGATCGGACCGCGCAAGGTTCACCGACCCCGATCGCGCCCGGCGCACAAGCCCGGACGGCGCGGGGCCTGCCGGACCGGACCGTGCCGGGCGCACGGGCCTGGATCGGCTCGTTCACCTCGGCCGGCGGACCCGGCGTCGTGGCGGCCGAGGTGGACCCGGCGACCGGCACCCTCACCCCGACCGGCGCCTCGCACGCGGTGCCCGACCCCTCCTATCTGGCCCTCGGCCCGGACGGCACGGTGCTGTACGCCGTCTCCGAGACGGCGGACGGCGCGGTCGCCGCCTTCGACGTCTCCGGACCCGCCCCGTGCCCGCTCGCCCCGCCCCGGCCCGTCCAGGGCGCCGCACCCACCCATCTGGCGCTCGCCCACGGCCATCTGCTCACCGCCCACTACACTTCGGGCGGCGTCAGCACCCTGCTGATCACGGCCGACGGCACCCCGGGGCCGGTCTCCGGGCTGCTGCGCCACCGGGGCAGCGGCCCCGACCCCGAGCGGCAGACCGGCCCGCACGCCCATCAGGTGGTCGCCGCCCCCGGCGGGCTGCTGCTGCTCAGCACCGACCTCGGCACCGACTCCGTACGGATCGCCGCTCTGGACCCCGCCGCCGGAGGGCTGCGCCCGCACGGTGAGACCCGGCTGCGCGCCGGCACCGGCCCCCGGCATCTCGCCTTCCATCCGGACGGCCGCCATGTCTATGTCCTCTGCGAGCTGACCCCGGTCCTGGTGGTCTGCGGCTGGGACGCCGCGGCCGGCACCCTCGAACCGCTCGCGGAGCTGCCGCTGCCGGGCGCCGGGGGCTATCCCTCCGCGCTGGTGGCGTCCCCGGACGGGCGGTTCCTCTGGGCCGCCGTACGCGGCGACGACACCGTCCATGTCCTGGCGACCGGCCCGGCCCCCGGGGCTCCCCGGCCGGTCGTCTCGGTGCCCAGTGGCGGCCACTGGCCCCGTGACCTCGCACTTCACCCCTCCGGCCGGTGGCTGTACGCCGCCCATGAGCGCTCCGGCGAGGTGACCTGGCTCGCCGTCGACCCGGCGACCGGCATCCCCGAGGCCGCCGGTTCGATCCCCGTCCCGGCCGCCTCCTGCGTGGTCTTCGGCTGACCCGTCGGGCCCGGCGCCCGGCACGCCCGCCCGGCGGGCCGCGCCGTCATGGCGCCGGCCCCGCCCGGGCACGGAGAAGGCCCGCACCGGCCGGTGCGGGCCATTCTCACGCCGTGGACACTGCCCGGGGTCCGTGGGCCCTGCCCGCCGGGGCACAAGGTCACCGCCGCCGTACGGGCCTTCCCGGGGCCTCCCGGGTGTCGCGGTGCCGGCGTACCCGGGGGCGGTCAGCGGACCGGCGCGCCCTGCGGCTGCGGGGTGATGCCCAGCGCGGCGGCGTACTGCGACAGCACCAGCTTGCCGACCGCCGGGTACGCGCCGAGCGGCTCGGCCACCGAGCAGCCCGCCGCCGCGGCCGCCGCCTCCAGGGCACCCTCGGCCAGCTCGGGACCGATCAGATACGGGGCCAGGGCCAGCGCCTGCGAGCCCGAGGCACGCAGCTGCTCCGCCACGGCGGCCACCGAGCCCTCCTCGTCCAGCGCGGCGGCGATCACGGGCACGGCCAGCCGCGCGGCCAGCAGCATGCCGGTGATCCCGGCCGCCTGCACGGCCTCGGCGCCCCCCGCGGTGGCCAGCACGATGCCGTCGGCCGCGCTGGTGACGGTGAAGAGCCGCGCCCGGTCCGCACGGGACAGCCCGGCCTCGGAGAGCCGCACATGCAGCGCCTCGGCCAGCAGCGGGTGCGGGCCCAGTACATCGGTCAGCTCGGCGGTGGCTCCGCTCTCGGCGACGGCCTGCCGTATCCGCCCGGTCAGGGCGCCGTCCGGGCTCGCCAGCAGCGGCACCACCACGGCGTCCGGGCCGCTGGGCGGGGCGACCTCACGGCCGGCGGCGGTGGCGAACTCGTACCGCTCGACCCGCAGCCGGGCCACGCGCGCGAGCACGCGGGGGAGCGCGGGGAACTCGGCGGCGTCACCGGCCCAGCCGACGCCCCCGGCGTCAGCGGCGGGGCTGACATCGCTGTCATGACCGTCCAGATAGCCGATGGCCGCCTCCAGGCCGGGCAGCTCGGAACGGGCGATGCTCACGACCTCCTCGGCCAGGCTCCGCATGGTCGCGGAGGGGGCGCCGGGAACGGCGAGGACGAGTACGGGCGCGCCCTCGGGAGCCGCCACGGGTTCGGGACGGCGGTGCCGCCCGGACTGGCGGGGTCGCGGCATTCGTACTGGCAGGCCCGACGCAGGCCCAGTGGGGGTGCTCATGGCGCCGCATGCTACTGGCTTTGCCCGGTGTGCCGTTCGGCCAGGGGGCCTTCCCGTGACCTCTGTCCCACTTTGCCCGGCGCGCCGGGCCCCGCCGCCCGCCGGTTGTCCGCCCGTCCGGACCGATCCGTCCCGCTGTGGTCGGTTCGCCGTCCTCGTGGAGGATCGTTCCCGGGTGCTCGCCCCCGTGGGCAACCGTCCCCGAACAGCCATCTCCGGGACAACCGTTCCCGGACAACCACCTCCGGAGAACCGACTGCGGGAACTCGCTCTCACTCCCCGAAGACGTCCAGCAGTCCTGCCGAGACCGGCAGTCGGAGCCCGTCCCCGGCGAGCGCCGCCGCCACGGCCAGCGCGCCCGCCAGCGGGTCGCCGGCCGCCGGTACCGTACGGGCGCCGGGCAGTTGTCCGGCCAGCTCCTGGCGCAGCGGTACGAGCAGGGGCTCGCCCAGCTTGAACAGGCCGCCGGTCAGGGCCACTTCGGGCGTCCCGCCGACCGCGGGTCCCGAGGGGCAGACGGCCCCGGCCGCCTCGGCGATCGCCCGTGCCGCCGCCGCCAGGATCCGGCCGGCCACCGGATCGCCGTCGGCGGCGCAGCCGGCCACCTCGGGCGCGAACGAGGCCAGTACGGCGGGCCGGTCGGCGCGTGGATACACCTGCCCCGGCAGCCCGGTGACGGGCCCGAACCGCGCCCGCGCCCGGGCCAGCAGCGCCGCCGAACCACCGCGCCGCCCGTCGTGGGCGCGCAGGGCCGCCTCCAGGCCCGACCGGCCGATCCACGCGCCGCTTCCGCAGTCGCCCAGCAGATGGCCCCAGCCGTCCGCCCGGCGCCAGTCCGTCAGGTCGGTGCCGAGCGCGATCAGGCCGGTGCCCCCGGCCACCACCGCCCCCGGCCGCTGTCCCAGCGCCCCGGCGTACGCGGTCACCGCGTCGGCCGCCAGGGCCAGTCCGCGCACGCCCAGGGCCTCCCGCAGCGCCCCCGGCAGCACGGCCCGCAACTCGTCGCCGAGGGTCGCCATCCCGGCGGCCCCGACAGCCGCCGCCACCGGCGCGTCCGCCCCCGCGACGGCCAGCAACTCCCGCGCGGCGGGCAGCAGTCGAGCCAGCAGCTCACCGGCGTCCATTCCGCCGGTGCCGGTCGGTACCGGCTCCGCCGGCACGCTCCCGAGGACCTCGGAGACGGGCTCGGGGCCGCCGGACCGCCCCGTCCGGGCGAGCGCGACCCGCAGCCCCGAGCCACCGGAGTCGACCCCGAGCACCCAGCCGCCCGCACCGGCCGCCCCGCGGGGCCCGCCCGGGCGGCCGGCTCCGGTCACGGCAGCCGCCAGTCCACCGGCTGCGCGCCCTGCCGTGCCAGCAGATCATTGGTGCGGCTGAACGGCCGGGAGCCGAAGAAACCCCGGTCCGCCGACATGGGGGAGGGGTGCGCCGACTCGACGGCCGGCAGGTCCCCGAGGAGCGGGCGCAGATTGCGGGCGTCCCGGCCCCAGAGCACCGACACCAGCGGCTTGCCCCGGGCCACCAGCGCCCGGATGGCCTGCTCGGTGACCTCCTCCCAGCCCTTGCCCCGGTGGGCGGCGGGCTTCCGGGGCGCGGTGGTCAGTGCCCTGTTCAGCAGCAGGACGCCCTGCTGGGTCCAGGGGGTGAGGTCACCGCTGGACGGACGGGGCAGGCCCAGATCGGAGTTGAGCTCCCGGAAGATGTTCTCCAGACTGCCCGGGAGCGGCCGGACGTCCGGCGCCACCGAGAAGCTGAGACCCACCGCGTGTCCGGGGGTGGGATACGGATCCTGGCCGACGATGAGCACCCGGACGTCCTCGAACGGCTGCTGGAACGCCCGCAGCACATTCGCCCCCGAGGGGAGGTAGGTACGCCCCTGCGCGATCTCCCCCCGGAGGAAGTCGCCCATGGCGGCGATGCGTTCGGCCACCGGCGCGAGGGCCTCGGCCCAGCCCGGCTCGACAATTTCTTTCAACGGTCGTGCTGCCACGGCCGTCACTCTACTGGCGCAGCCGATCACCGCCGTACGTCCCGGGGCATCGCCGTACGCCCGCAGGCGGGAATCGGACGCCGTCCGCCCGGTCCGTACGGCCCCGCCCCGGCACCGCCCCACCCGGGCCGTGATCCGTCGTCGTCCGCCGTTCCCGGCCGCCGTCAGGCGATCACGGCGGCCCGTACGCAGAGCACGTCCGGCAGATGGGAGGCGAGCAGCCGCCAGCTGTCACCGTCGTCGGCGCTGGCGTACAACTCCCCGTTGCGGTTGCCGAAGTAGACCCCGGCCGGGTCGGCGTCGTCGGTGGTGAGGGCGTCCCGCAGCACCGTGCCGTAGTGGTCGCCCTCGGGCAGCCCGGCCGACAGCGCCTCCCAGTGGCCGCCCGCGTCGGTGGTCCGGAAGACCCGGCAGCGGTGTCCGGCGGGCACCCGGTCCGCGTCGGCGGCGATCGGGAACACGTAGGCGACCCCGGCGCGGTGCGGGTGCGCCACCACCGCGAACCCGAAGTCGGAGGGGAGTCCGGTGCCGATGTCGGTCCAGTGGAGCCCGCCGTCGTCGCTGCGGTAGACGCCCCAGTGGTTCTGGAGGTAGAGCCGGTCCGGATCCCCGGCGTCCTGGGCGATCTTGTGGACACACTGCCCGAACGCGGGGTGCGGGTCGGGCAGGAACACCGCCGACACCCCGTCGTTCGACGGCGACCAGCTCGCGCCGCCGTCCCGGGTGCGGAACACTCCGGCGGTCGAGACGGCGACCGTCACCGCGTCCGGGGTGCGGGGGTCGGTCACCACGGTGTGCACCGCCTCGCCACCGCCGCCCGGCACCCACTGGGAGCGCGTGGGATGGTCCCAGAGCGGCCGTACCAGGGCGAAGGTCTGCCCGGCGTCCTCGGAGCGGAACAGCGCGGCGGGCTCGGTGCCGGCGTAGACCACGCCCGGCGCGGCCGGTCCGGCCGGGTGCAGCTGCCAGACCCGCTCCAGCGAGGCGCCGGTGTCCCGGGGGAACCGGACCGGGGGCGCGGCGGGCTCGGTCCAGCTCCGGCCCAGGTCGTCGGAGTGGAAGACCGACGGGCCCCAGTGCGCGCTGTCCCCGCCGGCCAGCAGCCGGGGCACCGGGCGGCGGGTGTCGATCCCGACCGAGTAGATCGCCTGGGCCGGGAAGGCCGGGCCGTCCAGCTCCCAGTCGGCCGGGCCGCCGCCCGCCCGCCGCCGGCCGGTGAAGAGCCCCTTGCGGGTACCCACGGCCAGGAACACCTCGGACATGACCGGCACCTCCCGGACCGACGCCAGTGCCCCGGGGCGACCGAGCACCCCGGCTACCGGCCAGTCTCCTCGCCGGGGGCCGAAGGCGCACCCGGCGGCCCCGGGCCGGAGGCGCGCCCGGCGGTCCCGGAGCGAACGGGCGGCCCAGGAGAGGGCGGGCCCGGAGCGGACGGGCGCGGGCCGGCCGGTGGCGGCGGCCGGTGGCGGACGACCGGCCGGCGCCCGGCCCGGCGGGCGTCAGACCGAGCGGTGGTACTGGTCCGGGACGTGCACCGGGGCGCCCAGCTCCCGCGCCGCCAGCCGGGCCCAGGAGGGATTGCGCAGCAGCTCACGGCCGAGCAGCACCGCGTCCGCCTCGCCGTTGGCCAGGATCTTCTCGGCCTGCGCGGTCTCGGTGATCAGGCCCACGGCGGCCACCGGCAGCCCGGTCTCCGCCCGCACCCGGGCCGCGAACGGCACCTGGTAGCCGGGCTCCACCGGGATGCGCACCCCGGCGGCGTTGCCGCCGGTCGAGACGTCCAGCAGATCGACCCCGCGCTCCTTGAGCAGGGCGGCGAAGCGGACCGTGTCGTCGCCGGTCCAGCCCGCCCGCTCCAGCCAGTCGGTGGCCGAGATGCGGAAGAGCAGCGGCAGTTCCTCGGGCCAGGCGGCACGGACCGCGTCCACCACCTCCAGGGCGAACCGGGTGCGGTTCTCGAAGGAGCCGCCGTACTCGTCGGTGCGGTGGTTGCTGTGCGGGGAGAGGAACTCGCCGATCAGATAGCCGTGGGCGCCGTGCACCTCCACCGCCTCGAAGCCGGCCTCCAGGGCGCGCCGGGCGGCCGCCGCGAACTGGGCGGTGACCTCCGCGATCTTCTCCTTGGTCAGCTCGTCCGGCACCGGGTGGCGCTCGTCGAACGGCACCGGGCTGGGGCCGACCGGCTGCCAGCCGTCCGCGCCGGTGAGCGGGGCGCCGCCGAGCCAGGGGCGGTCGGTGGACGCCTTGCGGCCGGCATGGGCGATCTGGATGCCCGGCACACTGCCCTGGCTCTTGAGGAAGCCGGTGATCCGGCGGTACGCGGCGACCTGGGTGTCGTTCCAGATGCCGAGGTCGAACGGGGAGATCCGGCCCTCCGGCGAGACGGCGGTCGCCTCCAGCAGGATCAGCCCCGTGCCGCCGCTGGCCCGGGCGGCGTAGTGCGCGAAGTGCCAGTCCGTGGGGCTGCCCGCGTCCGGGCCCGTCGCCTCGGCGCTGTACTGGCACATGGGCGCCATCCAGACCCGGTTGGGAATGGTGACGGAACGCAGGGTGTACGGCTCGAACAGGGCGCTCACGGCGGACTCCACTCGGAAGATCGGAAGATCGGAAGATCGGAAGGTGCGCGGAAGGCACGCGGACGGATCGGATGCGGCGGAGGCCGCCGCGTCGGTTTGTACGATAGACCTCGTAGTACGGTGTCTGTCAAACTACGAGGACCATCAAACTACGAAGACCTTCGTACAAGCCGCCCGTACAATGAGAACCGCCCCCGGGCCGCCACCCCGGCACCCGGACCCTCCGGGCTGGAAAGCCCGGCCGCGACCCCCGACCCCGTGGAGCAACCGTGACCACCCCGACCGGCGCGCGTGAACTCGCCCACCCCGCGTACGAGGAGATCCGCCTCGCGGACGTGCTCCACGCGCTCGCCGACCCCATGCGGCTGCGGGTGGTGTGCGGACTGGCCGTGGCCGGTACGGAGGTGAACTGCTCGGCCGTCGAGCTGCCGGTCTCCAAGTCGACCAGCACCCATCACTTCCGGGTGCTGCGGGAGAGCGGGGTCATCCGCCAGAGCTACCGGGGCACCGCCAAGATGAACGAGCTGCGCCGGGACGACCTGGACGCGCTCTTCCCGGGGCTGCTGGACACCGTGCTGGCCGCCGCCCACCGTCAGAAGGCGCGGCTCGGCCCCGACGCCGGCTGACCGGCCCGCCCGCCGGACCGCCCGTCACGGTGGCGGCCCCGCCCCGTGGTCGTACGGCCGTGGGCGCGCCCGGCCGTACGCTTGTACGGCCGCGCGGCCCGTACGGCCGCCCGGCCGTCACATCGCTCGCATCCGGCCGATCTCGGCGGTCTGCTGGGCCAGCACCTCGCCCGCCATCTCCTCCACCTGGACGTTGTTCCCCTGGCCCAGCACCTCCGTGGCCATGGTGATCGCCCCCTGATGGTGCGTGATCATCAGCTTCAGGAACAGCTCGTCGAAGGCGCTGCCCCGGGCGGCGCGCAACCGGGCCAGCTGCGCGGGAGTGGCCATGCCGGGCATGGCGTGGTGGCCGTGGTCCGGCTGCGGCCGGGGGCCGCCGTTGCGCCGCAGCCAGCCCCGCATCGCGCCGATCTCCGGTGCCTGGCCGGCGGCGATCCGGGCCGCCACCTTCTTCACCTGCCGCGACTCCGCCCGCTGCGGGGCGAGCGCGGCCATCTCCAGCGCCTGGCCATGGTGGACGATCATCATCTGGGTGTAGCGGAAATCGGCCCCGTTGGGGGTGTCCGCCGGAACGGCCCTGGCCGCGTCCTCCGGCGAGAGGGTACGGGCCGGCTCGCCCGGTCTGCCCGGCGCCACCACGGAGCCGGTGGCGCCGGAGTCCGCGCCCGGCTTCCCGGTCCCGGTCGCCGGATCCGGCCCACAGGCGCTCAGGAGCAGTACGGCCGCCAGGCCGGCGATGCCGGGCACGGCGGTGGCGGCGCGGGCCGCCCCGGCGAGGCTGCGGATCGACACGGTGTCCTCCCGTGGTGGTCGTTCGGCGGCCGGCGGCCGGCGGGCAGTCGCCGGCCGCCGGCCGCCGCAGAGGGATGCCGGAGCAACTGGCAGAGGGATGTCAGAGGGAATGCCAGGGGTGACAGCTGACCACTCAACACGTCAAGAGCCTTTCTCGGCCGGACAGTTGGGTGACGTCTCTGTTGCCATCTGTTGTTGTGAGCACGCTAAGGAAGATACTGCCGGAGGTCCATGAGCCGTTCAGCCAGAGACGGACATCAGGGAGGAACCAGTGACACCGACACCAACTCCGCCGGGACGGCGCAGACTTGTCGGCGCGGCCGTCGCGGCGGCCGGGCTCCTCGCCGCACTGCTCACGGCCGGACCGGCGGCCGCCGTCCCCGACCCCGGCGACGTCCCGGCGGCCGGCGCCTCCGTGCCGGCCCGGCAGCAGGCGGAGGCCCGGGCGGCCATCGGGAAGGGCGAGATCCCCGGGGTGGACGAGATCGTCCACAGCGCCAACATCACCCCGCTGGCGAATGTGCCGAAGGACGCCCTCCGGGGAACCAACTCCGACCTCGCCTTCCAGGGCGGATACGCCTTCGCGGGCAACTACGACGGCTTCCGGATCTTCGACATCAGCGACCCGCGCAGGCCCAGGACCGTCACCCAGGTGCTCTGCCCCGGCTCGCAGAACGACATCTCGGTCTCCGGCGATCTGCTCTTCCTCTCCACCGACTCCTCGCGCAGTGACGACTCCTGCGCCAGCACCACCCAGCCCGCCACCGAGAAGTCGTCGTGGGAGGGCATGAAGATCTTCGACATCAGCGACATACGCAACCCGAGGTACGTCGCCGCCGTCGAGACCGCCTGCGGTTCGCACACCCACACCCTGGTACCGGAGCGCCGGAACGTCTATGTGTACGTCTCCTCGTACGCGCCCGACGCCGCGTTCCCCGACTGCCAACCGCCGCACGACGGCATCTCGGTCATCAAGGTGCCGCGCAAGGCGCCCGAACGCGCCGCGGTGGTCGGCTTCCCGGTGCTCTTCCCGGGCGAGGGCCCGGACGGCGGCGGCAACCCCGGCGGGCCCGTCAACCCGGGTGTCACCAAGACCACCGGCTGCCACGACATCACCGTCCTGCCCTCCGAGGACCTGGCCGCCGGCGCCTGCATGGGCGACGGCATCCTCTTCTCCCTCAGGGATCCCGAGCACCCCAGGGTGATCGACCGGGTCCAGGACAACGTCAACTTCGCCTTCTGGCACTCCGCCACGTTCAACCAGCGGGCGAACAAGGTCGTCTTCACCGACGAGCTCGGGGGCGGTGGCGGCGCCACCTGCAACCCGGAGACCGGCCCGAACCGGGGCGCCGACGGGATCTACGACATCACGGGCAAGGGCGACCGGCGCAAGCTGGTCTTCCGGAACTATTTCAAGATCGACCGCTATCAGGGCCCCACGGAGAACTGCGTGGCGCACAACGGCTCGCTGATTCCGGTCAGGGGCCGCGACCTGATGGTCCAGGCCTGGTACCAGGGCGGCGTCTCCGTCTGGGAGTTCACCGACTCCCGGCACCCCAGGGAGATCGCGTACTTCGAGCGCGGCCCGCTCAGCACCGACACCAACGCCACCGGCGGCTCCTGGTCGGCGTACTACTACAACGGCCACATCTACTCGAACGACATCGTCAAGGGCCTCGACGTCCTGAGACTGCACGACCGGCGCACCGACCCGGCCGAGCGGGTGCGGATGGACGAGCTGAACGTCCAGACCCAGCCCGACTACTTCGACTAGGACCCCCCTCCAGGACCCCCTTCACTCCCTTCACTCCCTTCACTCCCTTCGTTCCACCAGGACCCCATTGACTCCGCCGGGCGGGGCGCCGTCCGGCGGAGTGCCGTCCGGCGGGCCTCCGTTCGGCGGGGAGCCCAGTTCCCAGTCCAGCCCGTACCGCTGGAACAGCTCGGCCCGCAGCCGGGCCACCGGCATCGGCGCCCCCGGCAGCAGTACGGCGAAGACCGCGCCCATCAGCAACGCCCGCAGCAGCGGGTAATCGGTGTCGGGGCCGCTCCCTCGGGTCTCCGCCCCGTAGCGGGCCACCGTGTCCCGGAGCAGCGCCGCCAGCCGCTGCTGCTCCGGGCACTGGACGAACCCCTCGGCCTGGAGGATGCCCGCCATGTGCGTACGCATCAGCAGCGGACGCTCGGCCGCCAGCCCCAGCACGGCGTCGATGGCCCGCGCCAGCCGCTCCCGGCCGTCCTCCGTCCGGGGCTCCCGCTCCAGGGCGGCCTCCAGGGTGCGGTGCATCAACCGGTGCACCGCGGACTGGAGCAGCTGCCGTTTGCCGGGGAAGTAATACGAGATCAGGCCACGCGCCGAGCCGGCCCGGTCCGCGATGTCCCCGAGCGTCGTCGCGTCGTACCCCCGCTCGCCGACCAGCTCCACCGTCGCCTGAAGCAGCCGCTCACGGGAGCGCCGCCGCAGCTCTTCATTGACCGATGCGCTCCGGGGAGACATGCTTAACTCCTGCGTTGACTGGCTTGCGGCCAATATACTCAGCGCGTCCCCGCTGCGATGCCCGCGCGTGGCTGGCCAGTGGGGCTGAAGGGGGACCGGACGGACCGGGCGACGCGGGGGATCGTCCGGTTCGGACGGCCTCTTCCGGCCAATCTCGCGGACCCCCGCCGCCGGCCCGGCTCAGGTCTCCCGGACGCCCGGCCCGGGCCTTCCGCCCGCCCGGCGCTCGTACCAGGAGATTCCGGCGGCCAGCACCAGCGCGCCGAGCAGCCAGCCGCCGAGCACGTCCGACGGCCAGTGCACGCCCAGATAGAGCCTGGTCAGACCCACCCCCGCCGCCGACAGCGCGGACAGTACCGCCGCCACCCGCCACGCCCGGCTGCCCGGGCCCCGGCCGTGCCGCGCCAGCAGCCACAGCAGCAGCCCGCAGCCGACCACCGCCGTCATGGCGTGCCCGGACGGATAGGCGGCGAAGTGCGCCGTGTCCACCGGATCGGGCCAGTGCGGCCGCTCCCGGCCCACCAGGGCCTTCAGCACCTGCTGCACCACCGCGCCGGCCGCCATCACCCCGGCCGCCCACACCGCGAGCAGCCGCTCGCCCTGCCACCACAGCCAGACCACGGCCCCGGCCACCAGCGCCCGCAGGGTCCACGGGTCCCACACCCAGTCGCTCAGCACCCGGGTGGTCCGGGTCGCCGCCGGATGGCGCACCGCCGAGGTGTGCAGGTCCTCCGCCACCGACCGGTCGAAGGAGATCAGCGGCCCCCACTCGACGGCGACCAGCGCCAGCAGTACGCCGGAGAACAACGCCGGCAGCAGGACGGGCAGCGCGCTCCGCACGGCGGTGGCCCGGGCGGCGGGAGAGTGGGTGGCGGGAGGGTGAACGGGGGAGGGCATACGAGGATCCTCCCCGGTGAACGCCGGTGCAGTCCTGGCCGGGAGCGACCATCCGGAAGCCGCCCGTCCGGAGTACCCGCCGACGGGCTCCGCGCTCCGGGGCCGCCCGTTCCGCAGTGCCCGCCCGACGGCCTTCCGCGCTCCGGGGCCACCTGTCCCGCGTGCCCGCCCGACCACCTCCGGGCCCCGGGGGCCGTTGTGCGGCACCCCGCCGTCCGCCTCCGCGCTCCGGGGCCGTCCGTTCCGCGGTGCCCGGCCTCCCCGGTCCGCCCGGGCGGCCCGGCCCGTACCCCCGCCGTCCGCCCGGGCGGTCCGCCGTACCCCGCCGTCCGCCTCCGGACCCCCGGCCCGGCCGGGCCCCGTATCCGCCATGCGGCCCGGCCCCGGCGCGAGGCGCACCCCCGGGCCGGACGGCACGCGGGTGACCGCGGCCTGCGTCTGCGGGGCGTACAGCCGAGGCGCACCCCCGGGCCCGGACGAGGACCGGCTCAGCCGAGGGTGCCCAGCGCCGGGCCGAAGGTGAGCAGCAGCGGCAGCACCGGCACCAGCGAGGCCACGGCGGTCAGCCGCAGCCGGCGGCCCGCGGTGAGCCGGGGCTCGGCGGTGAGCAGCCGGTCCACCCGCCGGGCCAGGTGGGCCTCGGGGCCCGGGCAGGGGCCGAACACCCCCCGGTCCTCGTTGAGTTCGACCAGAGCCAGCGCGACCGTCAGCCGGCCGAACCGCCGGGACGCCATGTCGTCGGCGGCCAGCTCGACCAGCCGGTGCATCTCGTCCCGGAACGCGGCGAAGACCGGGATCTGCGGAAAGCCCCGCGCCAGGGCGCCCGAGCAGTGCAGCAGCCAGTCGTGCCGGGCCCGGGCGTGGCCCTGCTCATGGGCGAGCACCGCGTCCAGCTGCCGGCCCTTCAGCCGGCGCAGCGCCGCCGTGGTCACCACCAGCCGGGGCGCCGCGCCCGGCAGCCACCAGGCCTCCGGTCGCTCACCCTCCAGCACCAGCGGCTCGGCGCCGGGCCGCTCGCCGGGCAACAGCGGGGCCCGGGTGAGCAGTTCGGCCCGCCGCCGGCGCCGGCCGGCCCGGGCCCCGCGCACCTCGCGGGTGAGCATGGCCACCGTCCACAGCCCGCCGCCGGCCAGGCCCAGCGCGAGCAGCGCCGACCAGGGGCCGTGCGCGGCCAGGGCGTAGGCGTCCACCACGGCGCGCGGCGCGGGTGCGAAGACATGGCCCCGGACGGCCTGCCAGGCGGCGGAGGCGCTCAGCGTCATCGACAGCGCGAAGCTCAGCAGCACCGCTCCCACCACGCACTGCCACACCCACAGCGCCACCACCGGTTCGCGTTCCGGCCAGTCGGCCCGGGCCAGCAGACGCGGGGCGATCGACGCGGCCAGGGCGCCGAAGGCGAGGAGCGCGAGGGAGACGACCATGGGCTCAGCCTATGAGCGGGGCGGTACTCATCGGTATGGCCTTGCGGCCCAAGTGACGCACGCCACGGTGGGCTTGGCGCGGAGCCCGCCGGGACACCCCGGCCCACCCCCTCACGCCCCCACGCCGGCACGTCCTCACATCGTGAGCAGCATGGCGAGCATCGCCAGCCCCATGGCCAGCCGGCAGGCGAGCACCGGCCCCTCCGTCCCGTCCGCGACCGCCCCGCCCGGCCCCGCCGGAACCAGCCGGGTCCCGGCGCGCAGCACATACCCCCCGTAGTAGAGGAGCAGCACCCCGGTCAGCAGCGGCAGCCCGGCCGGCGGACCGTGCCCCTGGTGCGGCTCCGGGCCGCCTCCGGCCAGCGCCAGCGCCATGTAGACCATGGCGAGCGAGCCGATCAGATGGTGCAGCCGGTGGCCGCCGCGCCGGACGGCCGGGCGGAGCGCGAGCACCGACGCGGCGCCGAAGACCACCGCGTACCCCGTCCACACCCACGCCGGAGGGGTCAGCGGTGCCGCCCCCGCACCGGGCAGCGCCATCGCCGCCATGCCCCAGCCCATCAGCGCCTCGTCGCCACCGCCACCGCCACCGCCACCGCCGCCACCGCCGCCGCCGCCGGTCCGGCGGCCCGGTCCGGCGGGGCCGCGTGGCCGCGCCGGGCCACGGGCCAGGCAGTACGTTCCGGCCGTCGCGCAGACCGCCACCAGCAGCCAGCCGGTCACTCCCGCTCCGTGCACGGCACCCCCTCCCTGTCGTCGCCCGGCGGCCGGCCGGCGGCCGACCGAAGTCTTGGCCGCGCGGCGAGGACCCCGGGGGAGCGATGCCCGGGCCGGTACCGGCACACACGAGCGCAGGGGCGTACGGGCAGGGGCGTATAAGGGGCGCGTGGGAGCCGCGTTACGCTCGACCACCGGCGAGCGGCGGGCACCTCGCGCCCGGGGCCTCCGGCCGGGGCCCCGGCGCCCGGAGCCGTCCGCGCCCGCCGGGCCGGTCGTACCGCAGCGAGGAGAAGCCCCCAGATGAGCACCGTCCCCACCGCCGGCCCCGACCGCACCACCGGCACCGCTCCCACCGCCGCCACCACCGACTCGATCGGCACTGACTCGATCGGCGCTGACCCGATCGGCACCGGCCCGGCCGGGGAGCCGGTCTACCGCGACGCGGTGGAGGGCGACATACCCGGCCTGGTGGCGCTGATCGAGTCGGCGTACCGGGGCGACGCCAGCCGGGCCGGCTGGACCACCGAGGCGGACCTGCTGCACGGACAGCGCACCGACCCGGAGGGCGTCCGGGCGGTCGTCACCGCGCCCGGCTCCCGGCTGCTGATCGCCGAGCGGGAGGGCGCCCCTGTCGCCTGCTGCCAGCTCGAACTCCGGGGCGACGCCGCCTACTTCGGGATGTTCGCGGTCCGGCCCGGGCTCCAGGGCGGCGGCATCGGGCGGCTGGTCCTGGCCGAGGCCGAGCGGCTGGCGCGGGACGAGTGGGGCGCCCGGGAGATGCACATGACGGTGATCTCGGTCCGGGACGAGCTGATCGCCTGGTACGAGCGGCGCGGCTACCGCCGTACGGGAACGATGACCCCGTTCCCGTACGGCGACGAGCGCTTCGGCCTGCCGCAACGCGACGACCTGCGGTTCGAGCTGCTGGTCAAGCCGCTGGCCCGGTAGGACCCTCACCGGCCGCCGCGGCCCCCGGCGCCGCCGTCCCGGGCAGTCCCGGCCCCGGACCGCGCGGTACCCCGCCCCGGCCGGCCCCGTCGCCGGCGGCGCGGTCCGCTCCGGCCCGGGCCGCGTCCGGCGCCGGGGGGCCACCCGCCGGGCCGCCGGGCCCGCCGGAGCCACCCGCCGGGCCGCCGGACTCTCCGGTGCCCGCCGGGCCGCCGGGTCCTTCCGCCGGGGGCTCCGCGCCGAAGGCCAGCCGGTCCTCGCCGTCCACCGTGACCCGGACCCGGGAGCCGGCCGGCAGCGCGCCGTCGAGCAGCAGCCGGGAGAGCCGGTTGTCGACCTCCCGCTGGATGGTCCGGCGCAGCGGCCGGGCGCCGTACTCGGGCTGGTGGCCGTGGCGGGCCAGCCAGTCGACCGCCTCCGGGGCGACCTCCAGCGTGACACCCTGGGCGCGCGTCCTGCGCCGGGTCTCCTCCAGCAGCAGATCGGTGATCCGGCGCAACTGCTCCTCGTCCAGCCGGCGGAAGACCACGATCTCGTCGATCCGGTTGAGGAACTCGGGCCGGAAGTGCTCGCGCAGCGGGCGCAGCACCCGCTCCCGGGCCGCCTCCTCGCCGGCGCCGTCCCCGGTGGAGCCGAAGCCCAGCACCCCCCGGCCGGTGCCGATCACCTCCGAGCCCAGATTGCTGGTCATCACCACGACCGTGTTCTTGAAGCTGACCGTGCGGCCCTGGGCGTCGGTGAGCCGGCCGTCGTCCAGTACCTGGAGCAGGATGTTGAAGACGTCCGGGTGGGCCTTCTCCACCTCGTCCAGGAGCAGCAGCGAGTACGGGTGGCGGCGCACCGCCTCGGTAAGCTGCCCCGCCTCGTCGTGGCCGACGTATCCGGGCGGGGCGCCCACCAGCCGGCTGACCGTGTGGCGCTCCTGGAACTCGCTCATGTCCAGCCGCACCATCCGCTCCTCGCTGCCGAAGAGCGCGCCGGCCAGCGCCCGGGCCAGCTCGGTCTTGCCCACGCCGGTGGGACCGAGGAAGAGGAAGCTGCCGATCGGCCGGGCGGGGTCGGCGAGACCGGCGCGGGAGCGCAGCACCGCCTCGGAGACCGCCGTCACCGCCTCGTCCTGGCCGATCACCCGCTCCCGCAGGTGCTCCTCCAGGCCCAGCAGCCGGTCCTTCTCCTCCTGGGTCAGACTGCTCACCGGGATGCCGGTCTGCCGGCTGACCACCTCCGCGATGTCCTCGGCGGTGACCTCCACCACCCGGCCGTCCCCGGACCGCTCGGCGCCGCGCCCGGCCTCGATCCGGGCGCACAGCTCCTGGATCCGGTCGCGGAGTCCGGTGGCCCGCTCGTACTGCTCGGCGGCGACCGCCTGGTCCTTGTCCCGCACCAGCTCCTCGACCTCGCGCTCCAGCGCGCGTACATCGGTGTCCGAGTGCACCCGCAGCCGCACCCGGGCGCCGGCCTGGTCGATGAGGTCGATGGCCTTGTCCGGCAGGAAGCGCTCGGTCAGATAGCGGTCGGAGAGCTCCACCGCCGCCAGCAGCGCCTCGTCGGTGTACCGGACCTGGTGGTGGGCCTCGTACCGGTCGCGCAGTCCGCGCAGGATCTCCACCGCGTCGCCCGGGCTCGGCTCCGGGACCAGGATCGGCTGGAAGCGGCGGGCCAGGGCGGCGTCCTTCTCGATGTACCGCCGGTACTCCTCCAGCGTGGTGGCCCCGATGACATGCAGCTCGCCCCGGGCGAGGGCGGGCTTGAGCATATTGCCCGCGTCCATCGAGCCGCCCTCGGAGCCGCCGCCGCCCGCCCCGGCGCCGACCACGGTGTGCAGCTCGTCGATGAAGACGATCACCTCGTCGGAGTGGGCACGGATCTCCTCGATGATCGCGTTCAGCCGCTCCTCGAAGTCGCCCCGGTAGCGGGTGCCCGCCACCACCCCGGAGAGGTCCAGGGCGACCACCCGGCGGCCGCGCAGGGTGTCGGGGACGTCGTTCTCCGCGATCCGCTGGGCCAGACCCTCCACGATCGCGGTCTTGCCGACCCCGGCGTCCCCGATGAGCACCGGGTTGTTCTTGCCGCGCCGGGAGAGCACCTCCACGGTCTGCTCGATCTCGTCGTCCCGGCCGATCACCGGGTCCACCCGGCCCGCCCGGGCCAGGTCGGTGAGGTCCCGGCCGTACTTGTCGAGCGTGGGGGTGGTGCCGCCCTGCGGCGGGTGCTGCTCGGGGCCGCCCTCCCAGGAGGCCGCGCCCACCCGGGGGGCCGGCCGCTGCCCGGGCCTCGGGCCGCCGGGATAGGGGCCGCCCGGGTACGGACCGGAGGCCGCGCCCGGGTCGAAACGGGCGGCGATGAGGATCCGGCCGGCCGCCGAGTCGGGGTTGGCGGCCAGCGCGGCGAGCACGTGCTCCGGGCCGATGTAGGAGGCGCCGGTGTGCCGGGCCAGGTCATGGGCGTCCAGCAGGGCCCGCTTCACCGCCGGGGTGACCGCGATCCGGGTCTGCGGCGGGCCCTCGCCGGCCGTGGAGTCGATCTGCGCCACCAGCGCGTCCGGATCGGCGCCCGCGCGGGCCACCAGATCGCGGGTCGGCTCGGTGGTCAGGGCGGCGCGCAGCAGATGCTCGGTCTCCAGGTCGGTACTGCCGTGCTCGGCGGCGTAGGAGGCCGCGTCGCCGACCATGCGCCGGGCCGGCTCGCTCATCAGCCGCCCGATGTCGATGTACCGGGGGCCGGGCCGCGCCCCGCCCGATGACCCCGGCCCGCCTCCGAAGAAGCGGGCCAGGAAGTCGCCGAAGGCGTCGGGGCCGTATCCCTCCGGCCCCATGAAACCGCTGCTCATATGTGTCCGTTCCGGTGTCCAGGGTGGCTGGTACACGCTGTTCCGGGAGACCTGTCTGGATACGCGTTCGCGGGTGCCCAGGCCCGGATCCCGTTACACCTGTGCCGCCGGGACCGGAGTGACGCCTGTGGTCGGTGTGCCGCCCGGCCCGGTCCGGGCCGGGCGTGGATTCCCGGGGTGCCCGGGGCACGAGGGGCGCGGCCGTTTGGGCGCGGATCCCGCGGTCCGGATCCCCCGGTGCGCGGATCCCCCGGTGCCCGGGCCACCGGAAGCGCGGCCGCCCGGGGCGTGGACCGCCGGCGCCCGGGGCCGGTGCTCCACGGCGCCGGGCGGGGACGGGTTCCGGCCACTTCGGTCCGGCTCGGGAGTGGCCGGGCTCGCTCCGGGGCGGGCGTGGATGCGAGCGCGCTACCCCATCTCGTACAGGAAAAACCACGGTCCTCCCGGGGGTCGGGCAGGATAATTTATTCCGCCGGCTCTTGTGGCCGAGAACTGCACATGGATACGGTGCCCTGACGCGAGGTTCTCCCGTGGAGGAATGGTGATGACGGAAATTCTTGTGCAGGACACGACCGGTGGTGAGGTTTCCACCGACGCCCGGGTCGTCGAGCACCTGGCCTGGCCCGCGCTCAAGAATGCCGTGGAGGAGATCCGTCCCTGGCAGTCCGCCGACGGCTCCATCGACCTGACGGCCGAGAGCGCCCCGTCCCGCGCCGACGTGGACGCCGCGCTGGAGCGCGTGATCGCGGGCGTCGAGGCCCTCTCCCCGCTGCTGCCGCACGACGCCGACTACCACCGGGCGCTCGTCTCCGACCTGCGCGCCTGGGCCGAGAGCGGCTACGCGGTCCCGGACTTCCTGGACTCGCTGCTCGCCTTCCGGCCCGCCGCCGACCGCGCCGACGGCCGCCAGCACCTGGTGGTCTTCCCCATGTACACGCAGAACGGCAACCCGGACCGCAACCTGGAGGCGGTCGTCCTGCGCATGGTCTGGCCGGAGTGGCTGGCCGAGCTGGAGGCCACCCGCTACGACAACCCGCTGTTCTGCGGGATCACCTTCGAGGACTTCACCGCCGGGTACGACACCCACTCGGCCGTCCTCTTCCCCGAGACCATAGCCGTGCGCCAGGCCCCCGAGCGGTTCAGCTGGGGCGGCATCTTCTGCGACCGCGAGGCGGCCCGCTTCCGCGCGGTCACCGAGGAGTCCGTACGCATCCTCGGTCTCGAACTCCCCGACGACATCCGCGAGATGGTCGGCGACCAGACCCGCTGCGAGCAGGCGTTCGTGCTCTGGGACATGGTCCACGACCGCACCCACAGCCACGGCGACCTGCCGTTCGACCCGTTCATGATCAAGCAGCGCCAGCCGTTCTGGATGTACGGCCTGGAGGAGCTGCGCTGCGACCTCACCGCCTTCAAGGAGGCCGTCGCGCTGGAGGCCGAGGGCAACCGGCACGGCCGCGACGTGCAGTACGCGGTCCTCTTCGACCGGATGTTCCGCTTCCCGGTCAGCGGCGACCGGGTGCGCAACTACGACGGGCTCGGCGGCCAGCTGCTCTTCGCCTACCTGCACAAGCACGACGTGGTGCGCTGGACCGACAACACCCTGAAGATCGACTGGGAGCGCGCCCCGCAGGTCACCAACCAGCTCTGCGCGGAGATCGAGAAGCTCTACCGGGACGGCATCGACCGCCCCAAGCTGGTCCACTGGTTCGCCGCCTACGACCTGGTCTCCACCTACCTCGCCCCGCACCCCGGCTCCCGCTGGGCCAAGGGCCCCGACGCCCTCGACCTCACCCTGCCGCCGCGCAAGCTGGTGGACGACGTGCTTCCGGACGAGTTTCCGCTCAGCATGTTCTATGAGGCGCTCTCCAAGAAGCTGAAGAACGTGATCGCCTCCACCAAGGGGATCACCGCCGCCCGCGCGGCCGCCGGCACCGCCGGTACCGCGTCCGCCCCGGAGGCCGCCGCGTGAACTCTCGTACGGAGACCGAGGAGGCGACGGCCATGAACGGCAGCGGAAACGGGAACGGACCGCTGGAAGGCGCCGTCATCGCGGTGGCCGGCGCGGCCGGTCCCGCCGGACGGGCCGCCCTGCTGCGGCTCGCGGAGGCGGGCGCCACCGTCGTCGGCGCGGACGCCGACCCGGTCCGGCTGGCCGAGGCGGTCGACGCCGCCCGGTACGCGCACGGCGGGGCCACCGTCACCGGCGACACGGTCGACCTGCTCGACCTGGCGGCCACCCGCGAGTGGGCCGCCAAGACCGAGAAGGAGTTCGGCCGGATCGACGGTCTGGTCCATCTGGTCGGCGGCTGGCGCGGCAGCGCCTCCTTCGCCGAGACCGACCTGGCCGACTGGGAGCTGCTGGAGCGGCTGCTGATCCGCACCGTCCAGCACACCTCTCTCGCCTTCCACCCCGGCCTGCTCCGCAGCGACCGGGGCCGCTATCTGCTGATCAGCGCCGCCGGCGCCGGCAAGCCGACGGCCGGAAACGCCGCCTACGCCGCCGCCAAGGCCGCAGCCGAGGCATGGACCCTGGCGCTCGGTGACGCCTTCCGCAAGGCGGGGGGCGAGGAGGGGCCCAAGGCCGCTGCTGCGATCCTGGTGATCAAGGCACTGGTGCACGACGCCATGCGCGCCGAACGCCCCAATGCGAAGTTCGCGGGCTTCACCGACGTCACGGAGCTGGCCGAGGCCATCGCCGGCGTCTGGGAGCGGCCCGCCGAGGAAGTGAATGGACAGCGCCTGTGGCTGACCCCCAAGCCCTGACCCCGTACGGCTCCGCCACGACCGCCGCGCACCGCCGCCACGACCCGGCGGCGCGCGGGTTCGCCAGCGACAACTACGCGGGCGCCCACCCGGAGGTCCTGGCGGCCATCGCCCTCGCCAACGGCGGCCACCAGGTCGCCTACGGCGAGGACGTGTACACCGAGCACCTCCAGCGGGTGGTGCACAGCCACTTCGGCCCCACCGCCGAGGCGTTCCCGGTCTTCAACGGCACCGGTGCCAATGTCACCGCCCTCCAGGCGCTCACCGACCGCTGGGGCGCGGTCATCTGTGCCGAGTCCGCGCACATCAACGTGGACGAGGGCGGGGCGCCCGAGCGGATGGGCGGGCTCAAACTGCTGACCGTGCCCACCCCGGACGGCAAGCTCACCCCGGAGCTGATCGACCGCCAGGCGTACGGCTGGGACGACGAGCACCGGGCCATGCCGCAGGTCGTCTCGATCACCCAGAACACCGAACTCGGCACCGTCTACACGGTGGACGAGATCCGGGCCATCGTGGACCACGCCCACGGCCTGGGCATGAAGGTGCACCTCGACGGCGCCCGGATAGCCAACGCCGCCGCCTCGCTGAACGTGCCGATGCGGGCGTTCACCAACGCGGTGGGCGTGGACGTGCTCTCGTACGGCGGCACCAAGAACGGCATGCTCTTCGGCGAGGCCGTGATCGTGCTCAACCCGGACGCGGTCAGCCATATGAAGCACCTGCGCAAGCTGTCCATGCAGCTGGCGTCCAAGATGCGCTTCGTCTCGGTCCAGTTGGAGGCGCTGCTCGCCAAGGACCTCTGGCTGCGCAACGCCCGGCACGCCAACGCGATGGCCCAGCGGCTCGCGGACGGCGTCCGCCAGGTGGACGGCGTGGAGATCCTCCACCCGGTCCAGGCCAACGCGGTCTTCGCCCGGCTGCCGCACGAGGTGACCCGCCGCCTCCAGGAGCGCTTCCGCTTCTACTTCTGGGACGAGACGGCCGGCGATGTGCGCTGGATGTGCGCCTTCGACACCACCGAGGACGACGTGGACGCCTTCCTGCTGGCGCTCAAGGAGGAGATGGCGCGCTGAGCGCCCCGGCGGATGTGCCTCCGGCGGGTGCGCCGTCGGCCGCCGCACGGCCGGACCGGACCGTCGTCCGGTCCGGCCGCTCCCTTCTCTCCCCGTCTCCTGTCCGCCCTGCCGCCGCCGTGTCCGCACGGTGGCGGCGGGGCTCCACGCGGTTGACCTTGACACGGTGACAAGGTCTTCACTGTGGCCCGGGAGGTGGTCCCGATGACCATGCCGGAAAAAGACACGAACGAAGACACGAACAAAGAAGACACGCGCACAGGAGACACGCACACAGGACGGGCCCTCGTGGGGCTGGCGGCGGGCAGCGCGTCGGCGCGGCTGCGGGCGGCGCTGGCGGTCGGCACGGCCCCCGACCCCCGGTACGTCGGCACACTCGTCGAACGGTGCGCGATCGAGCCCGACTTCCCGGTGCGGGAGATGCTGACCTGGGCGCTCACCCGCCACCCGGCGGCACTGACGGTCCGGGAGCTGCTCCGCGAACTCCGCTCGGAACGCGCGCAGGCACGAAGCCAGGCGCTGCACACCCTGTCCAAGATCGGGGACCGGCGGGCGTGGCCGGCGATCACCCGGGCGCTGCTGACCGACGCCGACGACGAGGTGGCCCGGGCCGCCTGGCGAGCGGCGGTCGTCCTCGTGCCCGAAGGGGAGAGGGCCGAGTTGGCGGAGGTGCTGGCGACCCAGTTCGGACGCGGCGTGCACGAGACGCGGTTGAGCCTCAGCCGGGCGCTGATCGCGCTCGGTGAGGTGATCATGCCGGCCTTGCGAGCCGCGATGACAGGTTCCGACCCCGGTGCGCGTGAGCACGCGATCGCCACCGAACGGCTGCTGCGTGACCCGGACACCGGCTTCGAGTCCGCGATCGAGGAGGCGAAGCGCGTCGTGGCCCTCGGCCCCACCGGCCCGAAAGGATGACAGCCGATGAGGACGACAGGCCATGAAGGTGACACCCATGGAAGGTGACAGCCCTGGAAAAGGTGACAGCCCTGGAAGGTGGCAGCCCATGCTGATCGGTGAGGTGGCACGGCGGTCCGGGGTCAGCGCCCGCATGCTCCGGCACTATGAATCGCTCGGCCTGGTACGGCCGACGGGCCGGACCGGCACCGGCTACCGGGAGTACTCCGCCGAGGACATCCGGCGGATCTTCCACATCGAGAGCCTGCGGTCCCTGGGGCTGTCGCTGAGTGACGTCGGGCGGGCGCTCGACGAACCCGGCTTCCTGCCCGCGGAGCTGGTCGGCGACCTCGTCCGCCGGACGCGCGAACGCATCGCGGCGGAGACGGAGCTGCTCACCCGGCTCCGCCGGATCGAGGCCGCGGAGCCCGCCGGCTGGGAGGACGTCCTCGGGACCGTCGCTCTCCTCCAGGCGCTGGGGTCGAAGAGCGCCGGTACCCGCCAGCGCGCGGCCCTCTCCTCGGCCGAAGAGGTTCCGGTGCCGGTGGAGGCACTGGTGGAGGCGGCGCTGAGCGAGCCGGACGCCCATGTCGCCGGCGCCCTTCGCTGGGCGCTGGCGCGAACGGGCACCGCCGGCTTGGCGCTGCTCGCGGAGGGCCTCGGCGCGCCCGGGGCCGAGGTGCGGAGACGTGCCGTCCGGACCATCGCGGAGATCCCGGACGACGCGGCGACCGCACTGCTGCGGGACGCCCTCGCCCACCCCGACACCGTGGTCCGGGGCTACGCGGCGCTGGCACTCGGGGAACGTGGCGTGGCCGACGCGGTCCCGGCGCTCGTCGACATGGTCGTGTCGGGGCGGAACGACGCCGAGGCGGCCGACGCGCTGGGCGCGCTGGCGAGCACTCCCGCGGCGGCCGACCGGATCGCCGCCGGGCTCGTCGGCCGCCTCACCCGGGGCACCCCGGAACCGCACGCCCGGCGGCGGCTGACCCAGGCGCTCGCGGACATCCCGGGAGACACGGCGTCGGGCGCCCTCGCGGAGCTGTCCCGCGACGACGACCGGGCCGTCGCACTCACCGCGACCTACGCTCTCGGGATGCGCGCCGCGCGCTAGCGGCCCCTTCGAGGCCCGTACGGCCCGTACGGCCGCACGGCCCGGCCCACGCGACCCCGCGCCCCCGGACGGCCACGGCCGGATCGACCGCTCGCCGTTCACCATGGCGTTCAACCCGGCGGGCACGCCCGCCGGGACCGTACCGCTGACGGCCGACCCGGTACGGCGCTTCGGACCGGCATGCGGTTCGCCCCCGGTCACGGTCACGAGGGCCGTCTCTTCCGCCTCGCTGGTCGACTCGAACGGGCGAGCCTCCGGGCGGGCCGCGACTCCCGCGACACCGGTCGGGGAGCCACCCGGGCCACCGAGAACCACGCCCCACCGGGCGGTCCGGGCCGCCGGCCGCTCGGTCTCCGCGTTCTATCCCGGGGAGCGCGGTCTTCGATCGGAGCCCCCCGGAGCCCCCTAGGCTCCTGATGCCTTCAAGGCATGCCCCTGACAGAACGATCGCATGAAGGAGTCAGCATGAGGATCCAGCGGATCATTCGTGGTGCGGGTCTCGCGGCGGCGGCGGTCACCGCCCTGGCCGTCACCACCGCTCCGGCGAGCGCGGCGGAGGCCAACTGGAAGGAGGTCCAACCCAACGCCAACTGGGAGTGCGGGACCACCATCTCGCACGCCACCTATCCCGGTGTGAAGTTCCAGGGCTGCGTGGTCGCGAACAACAGCGGCGACGCCCAGCTCGTCCTGGTCGTCAACAACCAGGGTCCCAAGGCCGTGAACATCGGTGGCTGGACGTCGTCGCAGTTCGGCTCCAATGTCACCTGCGCCGATTCGGTGCTCAACACCGGCTTCCAGCGCGGCTGTTTCGGTCCGACGGTCAGTGTTCCCTGCAACGTCACCTACGCCAACTCGGTGCACCTCACCGTGAACGGATCCACCAAGATCGCCACCGCGCCCACGCTGACAAAGGTCTGCGGCCGGGAGGGCGCGGCCCTGCCCGCCGCCTGACACACTCCCCGCGTCCCTGACACGGACGGCGCGCCGTGACCTGGCGCGCCGCCGGTGCCGCCCCCGGCCCCCATCGGGTCCGGGGGCGAGCGCCTTTCCCGCCGCGGGCTGGTGACGACGATCAGGGTGACGAGTCGCTGTGGAGACCGGATGCTGCCGGCGCGTCTCCGGCCCGCGTCACCGGCCCCGGACCCGGTGTCAGCCCGCCTCGCGGACCTGGGCCGGGGTCGGGGCCGTACCGCCGAGGTGGGCCGGCACCCACCAGGTGTCCGCCGTGTCCCGGGGGCGTACCGGATAGGCGCGCTGGGCGGCCTCCAGCAGCTCCTGGACACGCTCGCGCAGCCGCCGGGTGATGGCGCCCGCGTACTGGTCGGCGGGGGCCTCCACCGGCTCACCGACCCGGATGGTCACCGGGATATGACTGCGCCGGAAGTTGCGCGGCCGGCCCTTGGTCCACAGCCGCTGGGTGCCCCAGAGGGCCATCGGCACCAGCGGCACCCCGGCCTCCTGGGCGAGCCGGGCGGCCCCGGACTTGAAGCTCTTCAGAGTGAACGACTGCGAGATGGTCGCCTCCGGGAAGACCCCGATCACCTCGCCGGAGCGGAGCGAGTCGAGCGCGTGGGCGTACGCCGCCTCGCCCTTGGCCCGGTCCACCGGGATGTGCCGCATGCCGCGCATCAGCGGGCCGGAGATCTTGTGCCGGAAGACCGCCTCCTTGGCCATGAAGCGGACCAGCCGCTTCTGCGGCAGGGCGGCCAGACCGGAGAAGATGAAGTCCAGGTAGCTGATGTGATTGCTGACCAGCACCGCCCCGCCGCCGCGCGGGATGTTCTCCGATCCCTGAGTGTCGATCTTGAGGTCGAGCGCCTTGAACATCGTGAGCGCGGCGCCGATGACCGGCCGGTAGACCAGCTCTGCCATCTGGAGAGGACCCTTCTTCTCACAGCCTGGGGAGGGTTCTCCCGGCGGAAGTTACGCAGCCGTAGGTAGCGGCCTGCGGCAGATCGTGCCCCATGCGTGCCCCGCAGACCAGTCCGGGAGGTCCCGACCTGCGGAGATTCTCGTCACGTCGTGCCCGCTCAGAGCCTCGCGGGGAATGATTCCCGCCCCGGCGGCGCTGAACCCGCCGTCCCGGGGCAGGCGGTGGGGCGATGCTCCCGGCCCGGCCCCGGCGGACCGCGTACCGCCGCCGCACCGGACCCGGCGCGGACGCCGGGACGGAACGGGGCGGTGGCACGGCCGGGCCGGCGACCGGCCGGCCGAACCGACGTGAGAGTGAGGATACGGACGGTGGTCACGGAACCGGACGGCAGGGTCACCGCGACGGCCGGGGACGGCGGGCGGGCGACAGGGCAGGCGGCGGGCCGGGCGGCGCTCGGTCCGGCGACCCTGGGCGCGGCGCTGGGGGAGCGGGCCACCCTGGTGCAGTTCTCCACCGCCTTCTGCCAGCCCTGCCGCGCCACCCGCCGGGTGCTCGGCGAGGTCGCCGCCATGGTCGGCGGGGTCGCCCATGTGGAGATCGACGCCGAGGCCCGGCTGGCGCTCGTCCGCGACCTCGGCATCGTCCGGACGCCGACCGTGCTGGTCCTCGACGCCGCCGGGCGGATCGTGCGCCGGGCCACCGGACTGCCCCGCCGGGCGGACGTGATCGCCGCCCTGGGCCGGGCCCTGGCGGACGAGCCGCCGGGCGCCGGGGAATCCACGGGCCCCGCTTCCCCGGCCGGTCACCCCGGTGACGTGCCGTGACGCGGCTCTCACCGGGTGGCACGACCTTGACGCCGGCCGCCCCTTGTCGTCAGGCTGACGCTGTGCCCAAGGAAATCCTTCTCCACGGCAGGCCGGACGTCGATCTGGGCCGGCACGCGAGCGCGCGCTGTCGGGGTGTCTGAACTGCCCCGGAACCCCGCCCGCGCCCCCCGCAGCAGAAGGACAACTCCATGACGGCACTCTCCCGGAAGAATCCGACACACCGGACCGAGCACACCGAGCACGTGGACCACGCCGAATGCGGTGACCGCGCCGATCGGGCCGAGCGCGCCGACCGGGGTGAGCGAGTGGATCACGCCGAACGCGGTGACCGCGCCGAACGCGGTGACCGCGCCGAACGCGCCGGCCACGCCGAGCGGGCCGACCGGGGCGAGCGTGTGGATCACGCCGACCGTGCCGACCGCTCCGATCGCTCCGACCGGGCCGAGCACGCCCGTCGGGCCGATCCCGCCGGCCTTCCCGCCCCGCGCACCGCCGCCGGTGTTGGCGGCCGGCCGGGTGCGGGCGCCGCCCCGGAGAAACCGGCGGCGGGACTCCCGGAGGCCGTCGCGCCCGAGCTGTTCCGGTCCGTCTTCCGCGAACACGCGGCGGGCGTCGCGGTCATCACCGCCCGGGGCGACCGGCCCGTGGGATTCACCGCCACCTCCCTCACCTCGGTCGCGGCCGAACCGCCGCTGCTCTCCTTCGGGATCGGCACCTCCTCCTCCAGCTGGCCGGTGCTCGCCGAGGCCGAGTACCTCGGGGTGCACATCCTGGGCGAGCACCAGGCGGAGCTGGCCGCCACCTTCGCGCGCAGCGGCGCCGACCGGTTCGCCGCGCCCACCCGCTGGAGCCCCGGCCCCGGGGGCGTACCGCTGCTCGACGGCGTCAGTGCCTGGCTGGTCTGCCGGGTCGCGGCGCTCGTCCCGGCCGGCGACCACCGGCTGGTCGTCGCCCGGGCGGTGGAGGGCGGCACGGCGGGCGGCGGACGCCCGCTGCTGTACCACCAAGGCCGCTTCAACGCCCTGCGGGACTGAGAAATCCCGGTTACGGAGCGTTGGCAAGGTCACAGTTACCTCGGCTTGCCCGCCGGGCAGGCAGTGGGTGTACTGACGAGTAATATTCCGCGCAGGGGCGTCCGCCGCCCCGTGCGGAAACCGCCCCATCAGGCGCCTATGCTGCGTGCATCAAGGCAGCCAGTAATGACGATGCAGTAGGAGAGCCGGCGTGAGCTTGAGGATCGTTGTCTGTGTGAAGTACGTGCCCGACGCCACCGGCGACCGGCACTTCGCCGATGACCTGACCGTCGACCGGGACGACGTCGACGGCCTGCTGTCGGAGCTGGACGAGTACGCCGTCGAGCAGGCGCTCCAGATCGCGGAGGAGGCGGACGACGCGGAGATCACCGTGCTGACCGTCGGCCCCGAGGACGCCAAGGACGCGCTCCGCAAGGCGCTCTCCATGGGTGCCGACAAGGCCGTCCACGTCGAGGACGACGATCTGCACGGCACCGACGTCATGGGCACCTCGCTGGTGCTGGCCAAGGCGATCGAGAAGACCGGTTACGACCTGGTCCTCTGCGGCATGGCGTCCACCGACGGCGTGATGGGTGTGCTGCCCGCGATCCTCGCCGAGCGTCTCGGCGTCCCGCAGGTCACCCTGCTCTCCGAGGTCTCGGTGGAGGACGGCACCGTCACCGGCCGCCGCGACGGCGACACCGCCTCCGAGCGCCTGGAGGCGTCGCTGCCGGCCGTCGTGTCCGTCACGGACCAGTCGGGCGAGGCCCGGTACCCGTCCTTCAAGGGCATCATGGCCGCGAAGAAGAAGCCGGTGGAGTCCCTGGACCTGGAGGACCTGGAGCTCGACGCCGACGAGGTCGGTCTCGCGGGCGCCTGGACCAAGGTCGACTCCGCGACCGAGCGCCCGGCCCGCACCGCCGGCACGGTCGTCAAGGACGAGGGCGAGGGCGGCAAGCAGCTGGCCGAGTTCCTCGCGGGCCAGAAGTTCATCTAGCCGCCCGCCGCCGTCCCGGGCTCCCGGACCGGGCCATTCGCAGGCCCCCGGACTCACGGACCCGGCCGGCGCCCCGGCTCGCGCAGAGCCCCACCGCCCGATTCTTCGCTTCGCATCCGCAGGAGAGCACATCCCATGGCTGAAGTTCTCGTCTACGTCGACCACGTGGACGGCGCCGTCCGCAAGCCCACCCTGGAGCTGCTGACCCTGGCCCGCCGCGTGGGCGAGCCGGTCGCCGTCGCCCTCGGCAGCGGCGCCGAGTCCACCGCCGCCGCGCTCGCCGAGCACGGCGCCGTCAAGGTCCTGACCGCCGACGCCCCCGAGTTCGCCGACTACCTCGTCGTACCGAAGGTGGACGCGCTCCAGGCCGCGTACGAGGCCGTCTCGCCGGCCGCCGTGCTGGTCCCGTCCTCCGCCGAGGGCAAGGAGATCGCCGCCCGCCTCGCCGTCCGCATCGGCTCCGGTGTCATCACCGACGCCGTGGACCTGGAGGCCGGCGACGAGGGCCCGGTGGCCACCCAGTCGGTGTTCGCCGCCTCGTACTCCACCAAGTCCCGTGTCTCCAAGGGCACTCCGGTCATCACGGTCAAGCCGAACTCGGCCGCCGTCGAGGCCGCCCCGGCCGCGGGCACCGTGGAGGCCCTCTCGGTCTCCTTCTCCGCGCAGGCCACCGGCACCAAGGTCGTCTCCCGCACCCCGCGCGAGTCGACCGGCCGCCCCGAGCTGACCGAGGCCGCGATCGTGGTCTCCGGCGGCCGTGGTGTCAACGGTGCCGAGAACTTCGCGATCATCGAGGCGCTGGCCGACTCGCTCGGTGCCGCCGTCGGCGCCTCCCGCGCCGCCGTGGACGCCGGCTGGTACCCGCACGCCAGCCAGGTCGGCCAGACCGGCAAGTCGGTCTCGCCGCAGCTGTACATCGCCTCCGGCATCTCCGGCGCGATCCAGCACCGCGCCGGTATGCAGACCTCGAAGACCATCGTGGCCATCAACAAGGACGCCGAGGCCCCGATCTTCGACCTGGTCGACTACGGCGTGGTCGGCGACCTCTTCGAGGTCGTCCCGCAGCTGACCGAGGAGGTCAAGTCCCGCAAGGGCTGACCCCGTTCCGGCGCAGCCGGTGCGTCCCGGCGGGTACGGGACGGCCGGCCGGGCCGGTGTGACGGAAACCGGCAGGGGCCGCGCGGTGCACGCTCACCGCGCGGCCCCGCGCCGTTTCGTTCCGGTGGTTCCGGTCGTTCCGGGCGCGCCCGATCGTCCCGAGGACCGTTGACGCCCCGGAGCGAGGACGGATAGCTTCGCGATGCGGATGCTGGATTCCGTTGAGTGAAATACCGGCTCGGGTGTGCGGAGGGTACGGGAATGGCGCAGCAGGAAACGGCGAAGCCGGCGGTGGCGACGAGCCTCGCGAGCGGGGTGGCCGAGCGGATCGGGGCCGATCTCGGGCCGGTCGACGCCGAGCTGGCCCGCCGCTACCCCGGGGACCCCGGCACCCGCCAGCCCGTCCACACCGTGTACGTGCCCGGTGAGACCTTCACCGCCGGGACCGTCCGCTCCTGGGGCGACCGGGCGCTCGCCGCGCTGGACGAGCACGCCCCGGACGCCGCCGCCCTCGCGGCCGTACTGGACCTGCCGGAGGAGCGGGCCGGGGAGGTGTACGCGCGCGTCCGGGCCAAGCTGGAGCGGGAGCCGGTGGAAGACCTGCGCGTCGACTTCGAGGACGGCTACGGCGGCCGGGACGACGCCCAGGAGGACGCCGACGCCGCCCGGGCCGCCCGGCTGATCGCGGAGGCGTACGCGAACGGCACCGCCGCCCCGTACATGGGCATCCGGATGAAGTGCCTGGAGGCCGCCGTGCGCGACCGGGCCATCCGGACGCTGGACGTCTTCCTCACCGGGCTGATGGAGGCCGGGGGACTGCCGGACGGCCTGGTCCTCACCCTGCCCAAGGTCACCTACGCCGAGCAGGTCACCGCCATGGTCCGGCTGGCGGAGGAGTTCGAGCGGACGCACGGACTGCCGGCCGGCCGGATCGGCTTCGAGATCCAGATCGAGACCAGCCAGGCCGTGCTGGCCGCCGACGGCACCGCCACCGTCGCCCGGATGATCGGCGCCGCCGAGGGCCGGGCCACCGGCCTGCACTACGGCACCTTCGACTACAGCGCCTGTCTGGGGGTCTCCGCCGCCCACCAGGCGAGCGACCACCCGGCCGCCGACCACGCCAAGGCGATCATGCAGGTGGCCGCCGCGGGCACGGGGGTACGGGTCTCCGACGGTTCCACCAATGTCCTCCCGGTCGGACCGACGGCCCGGGTGCACGACGCCTGGCGGCTCCACTACGGCCTCACCCGCCGCGCCCTGGCCCGCGCCTACTACCAGGGCTGGGACATGCACCCCGGCCACCTGCCCACCCGGTACGCGGCCGTCTTCGCCTTCTACCGCGAGGGCTGTGAGGCCGCCGCCGCCCGGCTGGCCGCCTATGCCGGCCGGGCCGGCGGAGACGTCATGGACGAGCCCGCCACCGCCAAGGCGCTCAGCTCCTATCTGCTGCGCGGCATCGACTGCGGGGCCCTGGACACCGCCGAGGTCGCCCGCCTGACCGGCCTCACCCGCGCCGACCTCGACGCCTACGCCACCCCCCGCCGGGCCGGCCTCACCCGCACCGCCGCAGCCTGAGCCGGACCGGGCGGACGGCGGGGCGGGCCGGCCAGGCCGGTGGCCGACCGCCGGGCCCGGCCGGGCGTCTGCGGTTGGGGCGGGTGTCCGGGTCGGCCGGGCGTACGGCCGGCGCCTACGGGCCGGCCGGGCCGGTCACCGGGAGCCTCCGGTCCCGGCCGGGCGCCGGGCCCGGGGCCGACTGCCTGGTGGGCCCGGGCCGGGCGGCCGCGATTGGGGCGGGTGCCCGGCGGTCCCGGCCGGGTGTGCGGGCTGGTGCCCCTGGCCGGGCGGACGCGCCTCCTGCCGGGCGGTCCGGTCCTGGCCGGATGCCCGGGGCGCGGACGGGCGGCAGTTCCGGAGCCGCGCGGGCCCCGGGACCGGGCGGCCGCGATGACGGCCGTACGACCCGTGCCCATGGGCGGACCCGGCTGTCCCCGGGGCTCCCGGTCCCGGCCGCGCGGGCTCCGTTCCCGGCCGGGTGGTCCTGGTCCCGGCCGTACGGGCCCCGGTCCCCGCCGTGCGGCGCCCCGGCGCCGGCCGGGCGTACGGCCGGTGCCTAAGGGTCGTCCCGGCCGGCCCCTGGCAGCCCCCGGTCCCGGCCGGGCGGCCCTCGGGCCTGCCCGGGTGCCAGGCGCCCGGGGCTCAGGCGGGTGGCAGTTCGCCGGAGCCGCGTGGGATCAGCCGGGTCGGCAGCTCCAGGCGGGCCGGGGGCTCGCCCGAGCCGTCGAGCCGGCGGAACAGCCGCTCGGCGGCCGTACGGCCCAGCGCCGCCGAGTCCTGGGCGACCACCGTGATCCCCAGCAGATCGGCCAGCTCGATGTCGTCGAAGCTCACCAGCGCCACCGGGCGCGACCGCCCGGCCAGCTCCCGTACGGCCGTCACGGTCACCCGGTTGTTGCCCGCGAAGAGCGCCGTCACCGGATCGGGCCCGGCCAGCATCGCGGCCAGCGCCTCCCGGACCCGGCCCGGCTCCGTCGAGCCCAGCGACACCCAGCCGTCCGCCACCGCGAGACCCGCGTCCGCCATCGCCGCCCGGTAGCCGCGCAGCCGCTCCACCGCCGTGTGGATGCGCGGCTGGTCCCCGATGAAGCCGATCCGCCGGTGGCCGTGCGCGATCAGATGGGCCACCCCGGCCCGGGCCCCGCCGAAGCTGTCGGTCAGCACGGTGTCCACCTCGATTCGGCCGGCCGGCCGGTCCACGAAGACGGTGGCCACCCCGGCGCGCAGCTCGGGCTCCAGATAGCGGTGGTCGGTACCGGCCGGGATCACTATCAGCCCGTCCACCCGGCGCGCGCAGAACGCCAGCACCAACTCCTGCTCCCGGCCCGGGTCCTCGGCGCTGGAACCGTTGATGAGCAGCGCCCCGTGGGCCCTGGCGACCTCCTCCACGGCCCGGCTCAGCGGCCCGTAGAAGGGGTTCGCCAGATCCTCCAGGACCAGGCCGATCGAGGCGGTCCGCCCCTTGCGCAGCACCCGAGCGCTGTCGTTCCGCCGGAAGCCCAGCGCCTCGATGGCCTCCTGGACCCGCCGCTCGGTGTCCGCCGTGACACCCGGCTCCCCGTTCACCACCCGGGAGACGGTCTTCAGGCCCACGCCCGCCCGGGCGGCCACGTCCTTCATGGTGGGCCGGCTGCCGTAGCGGTGGGCGGGGCGGCGGGCGATGTCGGCCACGTGAGCTGTCCTGTCGTCGGTCCGGTGTCCGGTGGGGCGGCGGGGGTACGGCCGGTACGGCGGTACCCGCGTACGGCTGGTCACGGCCGTACGGCTCCGTACGGCACGGCGGGCGGGACGCCGCCCCGGGTGTCCGCCGGGACACTGGCGGACACCCGGCGGGCGCACGGCCCCGGTGCCCCGGGTCGTGGCGTCGAGCATAGGGCCTGGACAACGTTGTCAGGGCGGGAGAGACTGAGCAAGAACATCACCGGCCGCGGCCCGTCCCGGGCCCGGATCCGCTACTCCGTCAGCTCACCCGGGGGATCCGACCGATGTCTGCCCAGCTCGTCGCCGCGCTCGACATCGGCGGCACCAAGATCGCCGGCGCCCTGGTCGACGGCGACGGCGGCATTCTCGTCCGGGCCCGGCGCCCCACCCCGGCCCGGGAGGACGGCGAGACCGTGATGGGCGCGGTCGAAGCGGTGCTGGCCGAGCTGATGGCCGGCCCGCTCTGGTCCGGTGTCACCGCCCTCGGGATCGGCAGCGCCGGACCGGTGGACGCCTCCACCGGTACGGTCAGCCCGGTCAATGTCCCGGGCTGGCGCGGGTTTCCGCTGGTCGAGCGGGCCCGGGCGGTCACGGGCGGGCTGCCGGTCCGCCTGGTCGGGGACGGCGTGGCCATGACCGCAGCCGAGCACTGGCGGGGCGCCGCCCAGGGGTACGACAACGCGCTCTGCCTCGTGGTCTCCACCGGCGTCGGCGGCGGACTGGTGCTGAACGGCCGGCTCCATCCGGGCCCCACCGGCAACGCCGGCCACATCGGGCACATCAGCGTCGAACTGGACGGCGACCCCTGCCCCTGCGGTTCGCGCGGCTGCGTCGAGCGGATCGCCAGCGGCCCCAACATCGCCCGCCGCGCCCTGGAGAACGGCTGGCGGCCCGCGCCCGGCGGCGACCCCGGCGCCGAGGCCGTCGCGGCGGCGGCCCGGGCGGGCGATCCGGTCGCGGTGGCCTCCTTCGAGCGGGCCGCCCGGGCGCTGGCCGCCGGCATCGCCGCCACCGCCACCCTGGTGGAGGTGGAGATCGCGGTGGTCGGCGGGGGGGTGGCCGGGGCGGGCGAGGTGCTCTTCGCCCCGCTGCGGCGGTCCCTCCGGGAGTACGCCGCGCTCTCCTTCGTCCACGGGCTGACCGTCGCCCCGGCCCGCGCTGGTACCGATGCCGGGCTGCTGGGCGCGGCCGCCGCCGCCCTGCCGGTGGCCCGCGACGACGCGCCCGCGAGCCTGCCCGGCTGACCCGGGCCGACCCCGGCCCGCCGGTCCGGGCCGCCGCGCAACCGCCGGTCCGGGTCGCCGGTCCGGGTCGCCGCGCAACCGCCGGTCCGGTCCTGAGGGTTTCCGGCCCGGACCCCAGGGGCCCCGCCTCGGGCCGGGGGCCGCCCGGGGCGGTTCCGGCGTGTGCCCGGGAGAGCGGTGCGCCCGCGCTCCTGGGCGCACACGGCGCACGAGGGGCGCGAACAGCGCACTCGCCCTCCTGCCGGGCGCGGGTTTCCGTGGCAGGGTGAGGCGGGCAACCCACAGGGGGCTACCGAGGAGGGGGAACCGTGCTCGTCTGGATCAACGGTGCGTTCGGCGCAGGCAAGACCAGTGCCGCGCGGGAGCTGGTGGATCTGCTCCCGGACGGCACCCTGTACGACCCGGAGATCATCGGCGGAACGCTCGACCGGCTGCTGCCCCGGAAGCGGCTGGCGGAGGTGGACGACTGCCAGGACCTGCCGATCTGGCGCCGGATGGTGGTGGCCACGGCCGCCGCGCTGCTGGCCGAGGTCGGCGGGGTGCTGGTGGTACCCATGACCCTGCTGCGGCAGGAGTACCGGGACGAGATATTCGGTGGGCTCGCCGCCCGGCGGATTTCCGTCCGCCATGTCGTCCTGACCCCGGACGAAACGATCCTTCGCGCCCGGATCGACGCCCGGCGGGAGCAGCAGGGGGACCCGGAGGCCGGCGAACGCGCCCGCCGCTGGGCCCGCGACCACATCGAACCCTGCCGGGCCGCCCTGGCCGGCTGGCTGGGCGCCGACGCGTACGCCGTCGACAACGGCCCGCTGACGGCCCGGGAGACCGCGTGCGCGGTGGCGGAGGCGGTACGGAGCGGCGCCGCCGGGGAGGCGGGAATCGTCCAGACCCCGGAGCCGACCGGCGAGACCCTCGCGGCGGGCGTGCTGCTCTTCGACGAGCAGGACCGGGTGCTGCTCGTGGACCCGACCTACAAACCCGGCTGGGAGTTCCCCGGCGGCGTGGTGGAGCCCGGCGAGGCCCCCGCGCGCGCCGGGCTCCGCGAGGTGGCCGAGGAGATCGGGCTTCAGCTGCCCGTCGTGCCCAAACTGCTGGTGGTCGACTGGGAACCGCCCCGGCCGCCCGGCTACGGCGGGCTGCGGCTGCTCTTCGACGGCGGCCGGCTCACCGGCAGCCAGACCGACCGGGTGCTGCTGCCCGCCACCGAGCTGCGCGGCTGGCGGTTCGTCACCGAGGCGGAGGCGTCCGGCATGCTGCCGCCGGTGCGGTACGAGCGGCTGCGCTGGGCCCTGCGCGCCCGGGAGCGCGGCACGGTGCTCAATCTGGAGGCGGGCGTCCCGGTCGGCTGAGGCCGCCCCCTGTCTCCCGTCCCGTGCCGCGCCGACGGCCCCGGGGCGGCCGGACACCCCAGCGGCCCGGCCACGCGTCCGGGCGGACCTGCGCCCGCCGGACCGCGCTCCCGCACGGTACCGGCGGGCTCGGCGGGACGGTGAGCCCGTACCGGTACGGCGGTGACTCCCGGACGGGCGGCACCGGTCCGGGCACCGGTGCCTCGCCGGCCGCCCGGCGCGTCCCGCTCGGCGGCCGGTTCCCGGAGCCGTACAGCCGTACCATCGCGCGAGCGCGGCCGGACACCGGGCCGAGCCGGCCGGACACCCGGACCGACCAGGCCGGACACCCGCCCAGCCTGGTCATGCCTCCGGGCGCGGCGTCCGCCGGATCACGCTCCGGGCGCGGCGTCCCGCTCGGCGGCCTCACGCAGCAGGGCCGCCGCGTCCGCCGTCACCGGATCGCCGTGCCCGCAGCACACGGTCTCCGGAGCCAGCCCGGCCATCGCCCGCATCGACTCCTTGGCCCGCTCCCGGTCCACATGGAACACACCCAGTGTCACGCCCCGCACCGAGGCCACCGTGTCCCCGGTGAACAGCACCCCGTGGCGCGGCAGATGGATCGCCATCGAACCGTCGGTGTGCCCTGGCGTGTGCACCGCTCGGGCCCCGTCCCCGAAGCCGAGCTCCTCGCCGTCGGCCACCTCCCGATCCACCCGGGCCGGCGGCGCCGGCGGCACGGTCAGCCCGTGCTCGTACAGCGGTATCTCCCAGTCCAGCAGCACCGGTTCGGGCACCGGCGCCTCGCCCCGGACGACCGGGGCGTCCCGCCCGTGGGCCAGGATCTCGGAGCCGTACCGCCGGGCGAGTTCACCCGCCGCGCCGACATGGTCGCGGTGGCAGTGGGTCAGCACGATCCGGCGCAGCCGCTCCGGCTCCAGACCCAGGCTCCGTATCCCCTCCGCGATGGTCTCCGCCGCACCCGCCCAGCCCGCGTCGATCAGGGTCAGCTCCTGATCGTCCCCCCGCACGTCATGTATGTCTCCGTCGCGCCAGAGGTACGCCTGGCCGATGGGAAAGCGCAGCAGATGCAGCCGCGGCCGCACTTCGATGATCTTCATGCGCGGAGCCTAGGAGTCCGGACCCGCCGGCCGTCACCGATTACGCCCAGCGCGTTGTCCGCGCACAGCGAAGCCCCCGGGCACGGGCCGAACGGCCCGCGCCCGGGGGCTCCTCACGGCCGGTCACGCCGGGCCGGCCGGCCCCCCGCGACCGGCGTCCCGCGCGTCAGCGCGGCGGGTCGCCGCCCTTGTTGATCCAGGCGTCGATCGCTCCATTGCGGGCGATCTTGACCCAGTCGGCCCGGCCGTCGCCGTCGAGTTCGGGCAGGGCGATCGTTCCGCCGGTGCCCTTGGCGATCTTGCCGCGCGGGAACCAGTCGGCGCGCCCGGTGTTGAGCCGGGCGTACGGCACGCCGTCGGAGTCGAGCGCGATGTAGTCGGCCTTGCCGTCGGCGTTCAGATCCGCGAACTCGATCTGCTTGTTGGTGGTCGAGGTGAGGTCGGTCAGGAGCGCGCCGCCGGGCTGCCAGCCGTCGTGGCCGGGGGAGTCGCCGCCGCGGTTGTAGAAGACGTCCACCTTGGTGTCGAAGTCGAGCAGGCGCACGTAGTCCGCGCGCCCGTCGCCGTCGATGTCCGCGAACCGGATGCGGTCCACCGGAGTGTCCGTGCCCCGGCCGTAGTTCGGGTGCGGTTCCCAGCCGGGCCTCCAGCCGTCGGGACCGACGGTGTCACCGCCGCGGTTGTAGTAGGCGTCGATCACCTTGTCCGGCCGGATCACGATGTAGTCGTCGAGCCCGTCCTTGTCGAGGTCCGCGAAGAACACCCGGTCGGGTCCCTGGCCGGTGCCCATGGCGATCTCGCCGCGATAGGTCCAGGCGATCCTGCCGTGGTCGTCCCGGTTCAGCCAGGCGGTCGCCGCACCGGTCGGGGAGAGCCACACGATGTCGTCCCGGTTGTCCCCGTCGAGGTCCGCGTACTTCATCGCTCCGGCGGCGTCCGGGTCGCCGGGCAGGCCCTCCCAGACGCGTCCCTGCGGGTCGTAACCGCCGTAGTTGCCGGGCTCGGCGCCGGGGGTGCCGACGGGGTCGCTGATCCAGCCGTCGGCCAGCGCGGTGCGCACCCCGCCCACATAGGCGTCCGCGATCTTCCGGTAGCCCGCGTCGGTGGGGTGGACCTCGTCGGCCAGGTCGGCGGTGGTCACCGCGCTCAGATCCACCCGGACCAGGTGGTCGCCGTTGGCGATCCGCTGGTCCAGCATCGTGGTGATGGAGGCGTTGTAGGCGTCGATCCGCTGCTGGATCGCGGGGTTGGTGGAGGGCGTGAGCGTGCCCACCACGATCGCGACGCCCGGCGACCCCTGGAAGGTCTGGTCGATCAGCCGGCTCAGCCGGGCCGGGGCGTTGCCCACGTCGACATTGCGGACCATGTCGTTGGTCCCGGCGAGCAGCCCCACCACATTGGGCTTCATCGACGGCACGGCGTCCGAGGCCTCCTCGGCGATCTGGTCGATCGTGTAACCGGGCCAGCCCTCGTGGTCGGGGTCCGGGATGCCCCGGCCGTTCTTCCGCTCACCGACGAGGTCCCGCTTGGCCGGCAGGTCGTAGATCGGCGAGAGGATGTTGTTGCCGTACAGCTGGCCCACGGTCATCTTGCCGAAATCGGCCTGGATCTCGTCGCGCGCTCCGGAGTCGTTGCTGCTGCCGAGGCCCTGGGTGATCGAGTCGCCCTCGGGCATGTAGCGCAGCGCGGAGGGCGGCTGGCCGGCGGCGGCCCGCATCTCGCCGAGGGCGGTGGGCCGGTGGTCCGACGGCGGCCCGGCGTAGACCCAGGCGCCCTGGAGCTCCTGCGCGGCCGCGATGTCGTCGGTGACGAAGTAGTCGTACCGGTTCCCGCTGTCATGGGTGGGCGTGTTGACGTCGGTGCTGACGGTCATGGCCGGCGGGAAGTGGTCCCGGCCCGAGAGCTCGTCCGGATCGACGTTGAAGTCCCCGCCGGCGGTCCAGTGGTAGCTCACATGCCGGTCCGCCGCCCACTGGTCCACCTGGGTGTCGATCGCGTCCAGCAGCACCGCCGAGTCGCCGCCGCCTCCGGACAGTCCATGCACGGTGAAGTACCAGTTCGAGCCGTAGCGCACGCCGAGCGCGAGCCGGCCGTTCCCGACCGGGTTCTCGACGACGTTCACCTCGTCGGGGTCACCGCTGACCACGACGGCCAGGTTGACCCGGCCGCCGACGCCGTTCTGGGTGAGCGCGAAGTAGACGTGCCGCGCGCTGTCGCGTGAGCTCGACCCCACGTTCCACCGGTAGTGGCGGATGGTGTGGGTGTGCACGTTGTTGTTCCGGTCGACCGTGGTCCTGGTCAGATCGGCCTGCCGGTCCGCCATGTCCGCCGGTGCCGCGCCGGCCTCCTGGAGCAGCACGACGGAGGCCTGCCGGGCATAGGTACGGACGTAGTTCTGCCACTTGTTGGTGTCCCGACCCACCTCGTTGGCGCCGCGCATGTTCCAGGTCATCAACGGGGTGCTGGAGATCGGCCGGTCCTCGGCGGCGGCCTGCTGCGGCCGCAGGACGACGAGCAGGCCCGCCACCAGGACCAGCAGCGCCGCGACGACGCCCTGGCGCCGGAGCCGGTGCGTCGAGCCGGTGGAGTGTACGGTCACCGGTCGCCCCCGTCGTTGAGGTAGCCCACGATCGCCCCGTCCTTGTCCATGGTCAGGTAGTCGATCCGGCCGTCGCCGTTGAGTTCGGCGAACATGATCCGCTCCATCGGGTCGTGGGTGCCCGCCGCCCCGCCGACGTGGCCGTCCTTCAGGACGCCGTCCTCGATGCCGCCGTTGGCGACGCTGAGCAGCACACTGCTCGGGTAGAGGTACAGCCGGTCGTCCCGGCCGTCGCAGTCGAAGTCCCCGAAGTCGGCCCGCGAGGTCGCCATCAGGGCATTGCCCTCCGCCACCTTGCCCCAGGCCACCCAGCCGTCGTGCCCCGGCCGGTCGCCGCCCTCGTTGCGCCAGGCGTACAGATCGTCCTGGGGCGCGGTCTGGGTCAGATAGTCGTCGTCGCCGTCACCGTCGAGATCGGCGAAGAACACCTGGCCGGCCGGAGCGCCGGTGCCCCGGGCGATCTGGCCCACCGGCTTCCAGCCGGGCGTGATGCCGGACGGGCCGGTCAGGTCGCCGCCCTCGTTGATCCAGCCGTCGATGGCACCGTTGTCCTTGACGACCAGATAGTCGTCCTTGCCATCGCCGTTCAGGTCCGCGAACTTGATCCGGTCCGGGGCGTATCCGGTGCCCGCCGCGATCCTGGCGCGGTACGACCACCTGCCGTCCCGGTCGTTGCGCCACTCCCGGACGCCGCCGATCTCGTCCAGCAGCAGCCGCTCGTCGTCGCCGTCCCCGTCGAGGTCCGCGAACCGGATCAGGTCCGGCTTGGTGATCCCGGGGATCGCCGGGGCGACCACCCCCTGGGGCACCCAGCCGTTGCGGTCCCCGCAGGCGCTGAGCGCCGACGCCCTGCCGGGAGCCGCGTCCGCCTTCCCGGGGGCGGCGGCCGCGGACGTCATCGCCGCCAGCACGAGCAGGGCGGCGGCGCGGACCCGGAACCGGCGGGGCGGCGCGGGCGCACTTCTCCCCGGCCGGTACGGACCGGTGTCCCCGATGCCGGGGGCGGTGGGCGGGGGTGGAGAAGATGACATGGCGTGCTCCTCGAGGTCCTCAAGATCCGGAAAACAGCGGACCGACCGGGTTCCCTTCCCGAGGACGGGCTCTTCAAGGGGTGCTCTTTCAGCCATCAGCGGGTTCGCTCACCGGCCGGGAAGGCGGGCCATGGCCGCTGACCGGCCGCTGTCCGGCCCGTGACCGGCCGCTGACCGGCCCGTGACCGGCCGGACGCTCGCCCGCCCGGCAGGGCCCAACACGACGGTGCGGGGCGACGGTTGGCTTTGGCGCGCTCCGCTCTCCACTCTCCCGAGTGCGGGAGGCAGCGGTGAGCGGACGCCTGGTCCACACGGTAGAGGTGCCGTTGGGGGACGGAAGCGACGAGGCCGTGCGGGTCCAGATCCGTGAAGCGGACGAGACGCCCGTCCGGGTGGGGCGCGGCGGGGAGATCGTCCGGCCGTCGTGCTGTAGGGGCCGCCCGGCTGCCGGAAATCCTCGGTGGCTCCGGCCGGGGTGGTGCCGGGATGCGGCGCGACGAGGCGTACGAGGTCGTGGACCACGTCCTCCGGCGGTGCGGCAGAGCCGGTACCGGGGACGGGTGTCGCCGCCGGGCCGCCAGGGGGCGCGCGCCCGAGTTGCGCGCCCGGGGCGTGCTCAGCCGGGCGGGGCGCACCCCTCCCGTTTCGGCTACGCGGCATTCCCCGGCCGGACTATGTACCGGTGTGCCTCGCCGAGGACACATTGGGCATCCAGACGCTGGCCCGTACGCGGGGCCGGACCTCGGTACCGCTTCCCGGACACACCGCGAGGCCGACTCGTACCACCCCGACTTCTTCGTCAGGTGCCCAGCGTGACGCCATGGTGAAAGGCCGGCACATGTCACGTGCTCGCAGACTTCTCTCCGTCTTCCTCCCCCTCGCCGCTCTCCTCGCGGCCTTCCTCCTCCCGGTGAGTTCGGCACAGGCCGCACCGGCGAAGGCCGCCGCCACGGTGGTCTGTACCGGCGGACAGGCCCAGCACTACTCGCCGCCGCTCGGGCCGCTTCCGCGCTCCACCCAGGTGGGCATCTCCGAGTCGCTCACCTGCCTCGGCAGCCCGTTCCTCACCGGCGCCGCCACGGCTTCCTTCACGGAATCCGCCAGCTGTCTGATCCCGCCTCCCGCGGGGACCATACCTCCGGCGGACGTCATCACGTACCACTGGAGTGACGGGCAGTCCAGCACCATCACCTACACCCTCACCACGGTCGTCCGGGCCGCCAACCAGACCATCGTGACCTCGGCGGGGACCGTCACCTCCGGGTACGCGCAGGGCTCCGTGGTCGAACGGGAAGTGGTGACCGTCGACCTCGACGTCCTCGGCTGTCTCGCTTCGAGTGTCGATCAGCAGAACGGCAGCGAGGTCCTCACCATCGTCCTCTGAGCGGTGGGCGCGGCTCGCGCCGACCGGCCCGTCACCCGGTGACGTACCGGGTCCCGACCGCGGCCCCGTCGGCGCCCACGCCGACGGGGCCGCCTGCCGTTCCGCCTGCCGTTCCGCCTGCCGTTCCGCGTGCCGCTCGGTCCCGTCGCGACGCCGGTCCCCCCGACGAGACGGGGGTGTCGGCCATGCGTCGCCTCTCCGTCTCTTCCCCCGCCGGCCGGGCTCGCCGGGACGGGGTCCACTCCCCGGGCGCCGCGTCGTCCCGCGCGCACCGGACGCGCGGCGAGATCCACCGTGCCCCCTCACCACGGGCGGCGGCGACCCGAGGCCCTTGCCGCGGTGGCCGCCCCCGGGCCCGCCGGCAGGCGGCACCGCCCCGGTGACGACTGGGCGGGACAGCCCGGGCGACGGCGCGGGCGGGTCAGCCCCGCTTGGAGTCGGCGTAGTTGCGCAGGAACAGCGCCTCGGTCACCGACATGCGCTCCAGCTCCTCCGGCGAGACGCTCTCGTTGACCGCGTGGATCTGCGCCTCCGGGTCGCTCAGACCCATCAGCAGGATCTCCGCCTCCGGGTAGAGGGCGGCCAGCGCGCTGCACAGCGGGATCGAGCCGCCCATGCCGGACGCCTGCATCTCCTCGCCCGGGTAGGCGACCCGCATCGCCTCGGCCATCGCGGTGTACGCCGGGCTGGTGATGTCCGCCTGGAACGGCTGGCCCTGGCCGACCTGCTCCACCGCCACCCGGGCGCCCCACGGGGTGTGCTTCTTCAGATGCGCGGTCAGCAGCGTGGTCGCCTCGGCGGCGTCCACCCCCGGCGGCACCCGCAGGCTGATCTGCGCCCGGGCGGTGGACTGCACGGACGGCGTGGCGCCGACCACCGGCGGGCAGTCGATGCCGATGACGGTGACGGCCGGGCGCGCCCACAGCCGGTCCGCGACCGCGCCCGAGCCGATCAGCTCCACCCCGTCCAGCACCCGGGCGTCCCGGCGGAAGTCCCCGTCCGGGTAGGCGAGCCCCTGCCACTCCGCGTCCGCGACGGCCTCCAGACCGTCCACGGTGGTCGAACCGTCCTCCGCCCGCAGCGAGTCGAGGACCCGGATCAGCGCCGCGAGCGCGTCCGGGGCCGCCCCGCCGAACTGGCCGGAGTGCAGATTGCCGGCGAGCGTGTCCACCGTGATCCGCAGCATGGTCATGCCGCGCAGCGTCGCGGTGACCGTGGGCAGACCCGCCCGGAAGTTGCCGGTGTCCCCGATCACCACGGCGTCCGCCGCGAGCAGTTCGGGGTGGGCCGCCGCGTACTGCTCAAGGCCGCCGGTGCCCTGCTCCTCGGAGCCCTCCACGATCACCTTGACACCGACCGGCACCCCGCCGTTGGCCTTGAGCGCCCGCAGCGCCAGCAGGTGCATGAGGAAGCCGCCCTTGCAGTCGGCGGCGCCCCGCCCGTACCAGCGGCCGTTCCGCTCGGTCAGCTCGAACGGCGGAGTGTCCCAGCCCGCCAGGTCCAGCGGGGGCTGCACGTCGTAGTGGGCGTAGAGCAGCACGGTCGGAGCGCCCTCGGGGCCGGGCAGGTAGCCGTACACCGACTGCGAACCGTCCGGGGTGTCCAGCACGGCCACGTCCGTGAAGTCCTCGGCGCGCAGCGCGTCCGCCACCCAGGCCGCCGCGGCGGCGCACTCGCTCGGCGGGAACACCGCCGGGTCCGCCACCGACTGGAAGGCGACCAGCTCCGTCAGCTCCGCCTTGGCGCGGGGCAGCAGGGAGGCGACGGTCTCGGCGATCGGACGGGCGGTCATGGGCACGCTCCTGTCGGGTGCGACGGTGGGGCAGGGCGGTCGGGAAGCCGGGTCAGGGCCCGGGACGGACGGGGACGCGCCGGTACGGACAAGGGCCGGAGCCCCCGGCGTACCCGGGCACGGGCAGCCGTACGACCCTCCCGGCGGCAGCCGTACCGCCTCCCCGGCGGCCCCGGACCCCCGGGCCCGTCGTGGTGGATGTACGGCGAACGCGTCCCCGATCCTCCCACAGGGCCGGCCCCGCCCCGGCGGTCGGTCCGCCCGGCGGCGCGGCCGCCGGAACGCCCGCCGCCCTCCGGTCGCCCCCCCCGGTCGGAAATTCCGCGCCCCGGCGGCCGGAATGGGCGGAGACTCGTCCCATGGAGGACACGGAGAGCCCGAAGGACGTGCAGGACATGCAGGACATGCAGGGTATGCGGGACCTGGAGGGCGCCGAGGGCCCGGAGGGCATGGCGGCGTTCCGCGAGGCGGCCCTCGCATGGGCGGCCGGTGGTCCCGCCGGGCCCGCGCGCGAGCTGGCCGCGCGGCTTCCCGTCCGGACGGTCGTACTGCTCGAAGGGTTGAGCGACGCGGCGGCGGTCGGAGCGCTGGCCGCGAGCCGTGGCCGGGACCTGGCGGCCGAGGGAGTCTGCGTACTGCCGATGGGCGGTGCGATGAACGTCGGCCGCTTCGCCCGGCTCCTCGGACCTCCCGGCCTGGGCCTCCGGCTCACCGGACTCTGCGACGAGGGGGAGCGCGGTCATTACGTCCGCGCCCTGGAGCGGGCCGGTGCGGCACCGGAGGCGCCGTTCTTCGTATGCGCGGCCGATCTGGAGGACGAGTTGATCCGGGCGCTGGGTGTGACCCGGGTGGCGGAACTGGTCCGGGCGGAGGGCGATCTGCGGGCCCTGGAGACCTTTCAGCGCCAGCCCGCGCAGCGGGGCCGTACCGCACACCAGCGGTTGCGGCGCTTCCTCGGTACGAAGAAGGGGCGCAAGATCCGCTATGGCCGCGTCCTCGTCGAGGCTCTCGAACCCGACCGCGTGCCCGCCCCGCTCGACGAGCTGTTCGCCGCCCTGCTCGACGAGCGGCCTCCCGGCCGCCGGTCACCGGGCGCCGCCGCGGGCTGTGACGCCCGCCCGTAGGATGCGATCGAGAGCAAGCGCCACCGGTCGGGGAATCAGGAGCAGAAGCACACCGTGAGCAGCGAGAACGCAGACGCCGGAAACGCCGAGGACGCCGCGGGCTCCGGGAACGCCGGAGACACCCCGCACGCCGGAGACGCCGAACAGGCCGGAGACGCTGTGGAGGCCGGACAGGGCGAGCAGGCCGGCACCGGGGCCGGGGAGCAGGCGCCGGTCTGGGACGTCGTCGTGGTGGGCGCGGGCCCGTCGGGAGCCTCCGCCGCCTACGCGGCAGCGGTCGCGGGCCGCCGTGTGCTGCTCCTGGAGAAGGCCGAGCTGCCCCGCTACAAGACCTGCGGCGGCGGCATCATCGGCCCCTCGCGCGACGCCCTTCCGCCCGGCTTCGAACTGCCGCTGCGCGACCGGGTGCACGCGGTCACCTTCTCGCTGAACGGCCGGTTCGCCCGCACCCGCAAGTCCCGGCGGATGCTGTTCGGCCTGATCAACCGGCCCGAGTTCGACGCCGGTCTGGTCGAGCAGGCCCAGAAGGCGGGCGCCGAGCTGCGGACCGGCGTCACCGTCGCCCGGGTCGAGCAGCACGGGACGGCCGTACCCGACCGGCGTACCGTCGCGGTGGTCCTGGCGGACGGCGAGACGGTGCTCGCCCGCGCGGTGGTCGGCGCGGACGGCAGCGCGGGCCGGATAGGGGCCCATGTCGGCGTGAAGCTGGACCAGGTCGATCTGGGGCTGGAGGCCGAGATCCCGGTGCCGGAGACGGTCGCCGAGGACTGGGCCGGGCGGGTGCTGATCGACTGGGGGCCGCTGCCCGGCAGTTACGGCTGGGTCTTCCCCAAGGGTGACACCCTGACCGTGGGCGTGATCTCGGCGCGCGGCGACGGCGCGGCGACCAAGCGCTATCTGGAGGACTTCATCGCCCGGCTGGGGCTCGCCGGCTTCGAGCCCGCCGTCTCGTCCGGGCATCTGACCCGCTGCCGCTCCGACGACTCACCGCTCTCCCGGGGCCGGGTGCTGGTCTGCGGCGACGCGGCCGGACTGCTGGAGCCGTGGACCCGCGAGGGCGTCTCCTTCGCGCTGCGCTCCGGCCGGCTGGCCGGTGAGTGGGCGGTGCGCATCGCGGAGGCGCACGACGCGGTGGAGGCCCGCCGCCAGGCGCTGAACTACGCGTTCGCCATCAAGTCCGGCCTCGGCGTCGAGATGGCGGTCGGCCGCCGGATGCTCCAGCTCTTCGAGCGGCGCCCCGGTCTGCTGCACGCCACGCTCACCGGGGTGCGCCCCGCGTGGAAGGCGTTCGCCGACATCACCCGGGGTGTCACCACCCTGGCCGGACTGGTGAGTTCGCACCCGCTGGCCCGCCGGGGCCTGGACGCCCTGGAGCGCCGCTCCTAGCCGGCTCTTCCTCCTTGTACGTTCTTGTACGGTTCCTCCCTCCCGTACGCCCGGCTCACGCGCGGCCGGGCGTACGTGCCTCCCGGTGTCATCGGCCCCCGGCTCATTCCCCCGAGGTGATCCGGAAGACCGGGTGACGGTCCGCCACCGCCCGCAGCTCCTCGTCCGAGGAGTCCGGGCCCACGCCCGGGAAGAACAGTCCCACCTCCGCCTTCCAGCGCCGGAGGTAGGCGCGCAGCACGGCGGGCTTCTCGTCGTCCGGCAGCTCCTCGACGGTGAACGTCTCCGCCCGCTTGCCGAGCAGCAGTTGCCCGCCCCCGGCCGCCCGCATGTTGCGGGTCCACTGGACGTGGCCGCGCGGGGCGACCAGATAGCGGGTCCCGTCCAGGGTGAGCACATTGACCGGCGTACGGCGCCACTCACCGCTCCTGCGGCCGCGCACCGCCAGGATCCGGGAGCCCCAGACGCTGATTCCGCGCCGGGTCAGCCAGGCGACGAACCGGTTGACCACCCGGACGGTGAACCAGCCGGGCGGTACGACATGGGCGGCGGTGGATGCGGCGGGAGCGACGGGAGTTGCGGGCATGACCGGCCTCCAGGGCGGGGACGCGACGGGCGGGGACGGGACGGACAGGGGTGGGACGGGGACGGCGCGGGCGGCCGATGGCGTGCCGGAGCGACGGCCACTGGCATCACCCACCGCCGGAACACACCGAGAGCACTGCTCTCTCTCCGGGTTCAGTCTGCCCCGTTCCGCCCCGCCCGCGCAAGAGCACTGCTCTCATTTCGGTTCACTGCTCCGTCGATGGCAGACTGCGGCCATGGAGAAAATCCGGGGAGCCCGGGCCCGTGCCCGGGACGAGGTCACCGCCGCCATCAAGGACGAGGCGCGGAGGCAGCTGGCCGCCGAGGGCGCCGCCAAGCTGTCGCTGCGGGCCGTGGCGCGGGAGCTCGGGATGGTGTCGTCCGCTCTCTATCGCTACTTCCCCAGCCGGGACGAGCTGCTCACCGCGCTCATCGTGGACGCCTACAACGCGCTGGGCGCCGCCGCCGAGGCCGCCCTCGCCGCGCCGGCGGCCGAAGGCGGGGACCATCTGGCGCGCTGGACCGGCGTCTGCCGGGCGGTGCGCGCCTGGGCGGTGGCCCATCCGCACGAGTACGCCCTGCTCTACGGCTCACCCGTGCCCGGCTATCACGCGCCCCGGGACACCGTGGGTCCCGCCTCTCGCGTGGGACTCGCCCTGGTCGGTGTCGTCCGCGCCGCCCACGACGACGGCAGCGCGCGGCCCTGCCCCGAGCCGCCCGGTGAACTCCGGGACGAGGCGCGGCGGATCGCCGCCGAGCTGGCTCCCGGTCTGCCGCCCGGATCGGCGCTGGTCCTGCTGCGGACGTGGTCGCAGCTGTTCGGACTGATCTCGTTCGAGGTGTTCGGCCAGTTCGACCGGATCGTGACGGAGCGGGAGGCGTTCTTCGCCGAGGCGGCCGCACGGCTGGGCCGGGAGGCCGGGCTGTGACCGGCCCCGGGCCCTCGCCGCCCCGCTGAACCGGCCCCCTTTCTCAGCCCTGCCCGGCCGTCGCCGTGGCGCCCCGGGTGGTCCAGCCGATCAGCGCGGCGACCCCGGCCAGCGCGGCGACGGTGGTCAGCGCCAGCGGCAGCGAGAACCACTCCGCGAGAAAGCCGATGACCGGCGGGCCCAGCAGCATGCCGCCGTAGCCCAGGGTGGAGGCCGCCGCCACCCCGCCGGGCCCGGCCAGCGCGCCCGCCCGGGCGATGGCGACCGGGAAGATGTTGGCCAGCCCCAGACCGGTGACGGCGAAGCCCAGCAGGGCGAGCCAGACGGCCGGGGCGAGGGAGCCCAGCAGCATCCCCGCCATGGCGGTCGCCCCGCCCGCGACCAGGGTGCGGGTCTGGCCCAGCCGCTCCAGGAGCGCGGTGCCGGAGAGCCGCCCGGCGGTCATCGCCAGCGCGAAGACCGCGTAGCCGGTGGCCGCGACGCCCGGCCGGGCGGCCAGGTCCTGGCTCAGGTGCAGCGCGCCCCAGTCGGCCAGCGCGCCTTCGCCGTACGCGGTGCAGAGCGCGATCACCCCGAAGACCGCCACCAGCCGCCGCGCCCGGCGGGTCGCCCTGGCGGGCCCGCGCGCGTCCCCGGCCGGCCGGGTCTCCGGCGCGGTGGGAGCCGGGTGGCGGAGCAGTACGGGCCCGGCGAGGCCGGTCAGCACCAGCCCGGCGGCGGTGAGCCCGAGCAGGTGGACGGTGGGGGAGAGGCTGCCCGCGACCAGCCCGCCGAGCCCGGCGCCGAGCATGCCGCCGAGGCTGAACGCCGCGTGGAAGCCGGGCATCACCGGCCGCCGGAGCGCCGCCACCAGATCGACGGCGGCGCTGTTCATGGCGACGTTGATGCCCCCGTACGCCGCGCCGAAGAGCAGCAGGACGAGGCCGAGCGCGAGCGCCGAGTGGGTCAGCGGCGGCAGCGCGATGCTCAGGCTGAGCAGCAGCCCGGCGGCGACGGTGACCGGATGGCTGCCGAACCGGCGGCAGAGCCGCCCGGTGAGCGTCATGGTCACCACGGCGCCGGCCGACACCCCGAGCAGCGCGAGCCCGAGGTCCCCGGCGGAGGCGCCGGTCTGCTGCTTGATGGCGGGGATGCGTACCACCCAGCCGGCGAACAGGAACCCGTCGAGGGCGAAGAAGAGCGTCAGCGCGGTACGGAGGCGGGCGAGGGGGTCGGGCGCGGGCGGACCGCCGAGAGCGCTTCCGAGCGGCGCCGCCTCCACTTTGTTCATCTTCGGCACAAAGTCAGCATAGGGACGGCCCTCACCGCCATCAACCCCTTACCGCCGCCCCGGACGCGCCGACGGGTGGTGCTCCTGGCCCGTACGGGCCACGGAGGCACCACCCGCCCCTTCCCGCCTCGTTCAGGAGCCCTCCCGGACCTCCTCCGCGATGTCCTTGTCCAGCGCCGCCCGTACCAACGCGGCGGCGAAAGCCGGGAGTTCGTCCTTCTCCACCAGCCCGGCCAGCTTCTCGCCGTCCTTCGGGAGCCCCAGCTTCTCCGCCCCGTCCAGCGCCTTCCCGTCCAGCCGGGGCGCGGCCTCCTTCCATACCCCCTGCACCTCGCGCAGAAAGATGTCCGCCCCGGCCGGTCCGATCCCGGGCACCTCCTGGAGCAGCCGGGCAATGGCCTCCGGGTCGCCGTCCGCCTTCTCCCGCAGCCGCCGCAGATCGCCCCCGTACCGGTCGATCACCAGCTCCGCGCCGTCCCCGAGCTGGGTGGCGGTCCGCTCGTCGTAGCGGCGGTACCCGCCCTCCCCGAGCGCGTCCACCCGCTGCTGCCAGGTGGCGTCCCGCATCTTCTTCGGGCTGCGCATCCCCGCGCCGAACAGCGCCCGCGCCGCCGCCACCGCCACGCTCGCCCGGATCCTGGCGCTGAGCAGCAAGGACAGCACCAGCAGTTCGTAGAGCGGCTGCGGGGTGTCCTTCAACCGGATCCCGGCCTCCTCCGCGTACGTCTTCCCGTGCTCGTCCAGCAGGGTGCGTACCGTCTCCTTGTCACCGGCGCGTGCCATGGACCCTCCGTGCTGTCGTCCCGTCCACCGGCTCCCGCAGTACCCTCCGCCCCCCACCCGAAACCCCCGCCACCCCGGACGGGGGAGTGACGGGGGCTTCGGCGTCACGCGTCGTTCAGCGACGGACCATCCCGACGAAGGCCGCCCAGGCACCGGCGGCCACGGCCAGTGTCGGACCGGCCGCGACCTTGCTGTCCCGTACGGGGACGAGCCCGGTGGTGGCGGCCGAGCGCGGCGCCCACTCGACGCAGTTGCCGCCTTCTGGGCCGCTGTAGCTGGACTTGACCCATCCAGTGCGAGACACGAGCAGTGCGTCGCTCATTTCAGTATCCCCTTCTCTCCCCAAGTAGGGCCGAGAGCAGTCGACTTGATGGCGTTGTGTCCGGGAACACATGGTAGATCCAGACGACTGTCCGGGCCCACCTGCGGGACAACGACGGGTGCCTTGCGCTGCTGTCCAGCATGACGGAGCCCCCGTCTCTCCGGGAGTGGAGTGACGGGGGCCGGCGGGTGCGACTCAGCTGCGGACCATGCCGACGAAGGCTGTCCAGGCGTCGGTGGACATGGCCAGTGCCGGACCGGCCGGGACCTTGCTGTCGCGGACAGGAACAAGGCCGGTGAGGTTCGCGTGAGTCGGCGCCCACTCGATGCACTGGCCCTCGCCACCGCTGTATGTGCTCTTGACCCATTCGACGGTGCCGGGCGCGTTGCTCATCTCTGGTGCTCCTCCATAATCTCGCCCATCAGAATCAGCGACTCGTCCTCGGACAGCGCCGCCATGCGTAGACGGTCGAACATGGCGACCGCCGTATGCACAACGGTACTGGTGTGGTCCACCTGCCCGCCGTGGGTGGGTGTTTCGCTGTAGACCGCTTGCGGTCTGCCTTCTGCTGAAAGCAGCGTGAACGGCAGGTGGCTGGGGGCGGCACCGGCCTTGTGCGGTAGCACCTGCAGTGTGATGTGCGGAGACCGTGTGGCCGTCATGAGGTGTTCGAGCTGGGCGGCCATGACAGCCTTGCCGCCGACTTGGGTTCGTAGGACGGCCTCATGAATGACGACCCACAGGAGCGGCGGATTCTCGCGGTCCAGCACCGATTGCCGACGCATGCGAAGTTCGACCCGCTCACTGATTTGCTCGTCCGTCTCGCGCGGAAAGGCGGCGCGCATGACTGCTTCCGCGTATTCCCGCGTCTGCAAAAGGCCCATCAGGAACGTACATGAGTAGTCGGTGATCCCGCTGGCCGCCTCCTCCAAAGTGATGTATGGGATGAACCATTCCGGATTTCCTTTCTTGTGCAGCTGTGCTCGCAGACGGACGTACACCCCTGGCGTACCGGCTACCCGATCCATGGCTTTGGCGAAGCCTTCAGACGCCAGCACTGCCCCGGATTCCACCTTGCTCAACTGAGGCTGTCCGTAGCGCAGCAGCTCGGCAAATGCGGGCTGCGGCAAGCCCATGGCCGTGCGTAGCGCCTCCACTTCTTGACCGAAGTAGGCGGCCGCGTCGCTTGGTTCGCGCCCTTGATCGACTGCTTCGCTCACGTGTTCAACTCCGCTTCTATTCCATCAACGTTGGAATGGCTTCGGGCCTGTTCAGCGTACGTCCGGACGGCTCAAGCTGTGGGAAGAACGTCATAGCATCCCCCGAAGCTGAGGTCTTCCAATGAACGACGTGCCCCCCTTGTCGCCCGCGAACGGCCATGCCTTGGTGTTGTTGAATCCGTGCATGCTGCCGCCCCCCAAGCGGCCATGCGAGGACGACCAGAAGGTCGAAATGACGGACTCCCCGACGCTGGCACGTATTCGGCTCGCATTGTCTCGGGCGAACGCCCGTTCGCGGGGTGAGGTGTTGTGATCGGGCGCCGGGCCCGGGTTCGGGCGGCGCTGGCGGCGAATCTGGCCGCGTACTGCCAGGAGCACGGGATCGATCTGCTGGCGGCGATCTTCGCGGAGCCGGACCCCGGGCCGCCGCCGGGGCGTTGGGCGGCGTTACGGCTCCGGGCCGACGACCTGCGGGGGCAGGCGCGGTGGCTGCGGGCGCGGGTGCGGATGTCGGTGCGCTGGTGGTGCACCCCGCCCGCCAGGCGCCGGGAGATCGAGCGGGCGGCCGAGGCCATGATGGCCCGCCTCTCGCGAGCAGGCGGGGCCAACGAACCCCGCAGGCCGCCGGGATGAGCCCGGAGACCGAGCCGGCGGTCTACTGGTGCGAGGCGGTGGCCGAGGGACCGGTGTACAGCACCGGACGGATCGTCACGTACGTACTGGGCAGCTGGCAGACGTTCTCCCCGGTGCTGGCGCTGCGCTGGCTGCGCGGCGAGGCCCGGCGGATCGCGGACCGGCTGGACCCCGACCCGGCCTGCTCGGGGTGGGTCACCGAGGCGATGCGCCGGCCGGTGGTCCCCGTACCCGACTGTCCGGCCGAACTGCGGGTGTGGGCCGCCGACATGGACGACCAGCGGGCCGCCCGCGAGCGGATCAAGGCCGGCGAGCCCCTGGTGGTCGTCGTCCCGGACGCCGACTGCCGCTACACCCTCTCCATTCGGCCCCTGCGCCTGCCGGCCCCGCTGCGGCCCGCGCCGCTCGGTGGCGGAGGGGGCCGCCGACGCCGCAGGCTCCGCACCTGGTGGCACCGGCCACGCTGACTCCCCTCCGGGTGACGACAACGGATCCCGTCGCCCGGAGGGGGCTGGACCTCTCGTGCCCACCCGGGCCCGGGAGTTGAGAAAGAGAAGGGAACAGTCCCATGACCGAGTCCACCGAGCCGGAGACCACGGAGGAGCCGATCAGCCCGTCCGGTGAGCCGGAGCGCGTCGAGCCCGACACCGTCGAGCACCAGGACGACGCCGACCGCGAGGGCGACGGCGACGAGGACGCCGCCGAGCCGCTCGACGCGTAGCCACCTCACCAGCACCCGCCCGGCTCGTCCCACCGTGGGGACGGTCGGCAGCCGGGCGGGCCGCTGCGCACTGGGGGGAGACCGAGCCGGATTCGCGGGGGCGCGGTCCCGGCCATCACATCGGGTCAGCGGCCTTCAGGCCGTAGAAGTGGATGCGTGTGTTCGGCTGGAAACCGATGCGTGGGTACACGGGGGCTCCGGCGGCGGTGGCGTGCAGCGTGGCGCGGGTCAGCCCGGTGGCCAGCGCACCCTCGTACAGCGCCTTGCGCGTGACCGCCTCGCCGTAGCCCCTGCCCTGCCACCGCGGGGCCGTGGCGACGAACGCGACGAACAGACGGCCGTCCGCCTCGACCGTGGTGGCACCCGCCACCGGTTCGTCGTCCCGCAGGGCCAGGTATGCGTGGACCTCGTTCTTCCAGAGCGCGGAGGATCCGACCATGCCCTCGCGGCAGTCCTCCAGGGGGAGCCCGTACGCGAGCGCCTGGAGGTCGGCGTAGGCCCGTACCTGCTCGTCGGTGCTCACCCGGGCGAACGTCAGGTCGGGGTGGGCCGGCTCGGGGATGGGGAGCAGATCGCCGGCCATGCCCGTACCGGGGAAGGCGTATGCGAGGCCGGCCTGCTCGGCCGTCGCCTCCAGGGCCGAGCGGGCCTCGTCGTCGAGAAGGTCCTCGAAGAGCCAGAGGAAGCCCGGGTGCTTCTTTGCCCGCATGATGTCCGCGACCTCACCCAGACGACGTGCGAGGGGCCCCGCTCCCGCCTCCGCCTCGGTCAGGGTGACGCAGTTCAAGAACCCGAACCGGCTGTCCGCCCAGCGTACGGCGATGCCCGGGAGGTCGCGCACGTCCGCGTCCGCGTCGCGGCCGAGCACGATGGTCCGCCAGGCCGTGGCGAGTTGCTGTACCGATTCGAGGGATTCCGCGGGAACGGTCACGGTGCCTCCATGACGTGGCTGGGCGACGGACGTATGGAGCCTGGTCAAGGCTCCTGAGCGGAGACCCTATGTGCGTCGTGCGGGTCAGATGATGTTTTCGGCCTCTTCGAGCTGGTCGTGGGCGTTCGCCGCGCTGGAGCGGGGCACACCGTAGGAACGGCGTCCGAACCGCCACCACACGGCGGCCATGGCGAGGGCCACCAGCAGGGCGACGGGTGTGTAGTTGAAGCTCGTGGCGGTGACCGGGCTGGACTGCGGCAGCAGGAACAGCACGGTCACCGCGGCCGCCCAGAGCACCGCCACCCGGCCGATCGGCCGGCTCCAGCGGCCCAGGTGCCAGGGCCCGGGGGTGAACCGGTCCCGGTGGCGCAGCCGCAGCAGCACCGGGATGGCGTAGGCCGGGGTGAAGCCCACGACGGAGATCGCGGTCACCGCCGAGAACGCCGTGGCCGAGTACAGGGACGGCAGGGCGAGGACGAAGGCGACAACGACCGCGAGCCAGACGGCGTTGGCCGGGACGGCCGTACGGCGGCTGACCTTCTGCCAGCGCGCCGAGCCGGGCAGGGCGCCGTCCCGGGCGAAGGCGTAGATCATGCGGCTGGCGGAGGCGGTCACGGTGTAGCCGCACAGCACCTGCGCGACGATGATCACCAGCAGCAGCGCCTTCGCCGCCGCCACCCCCAGGGCGTCCAGGAAGATCTGCGCCACCGGGACCCCGGACCGGCTGCCCAGCGTCCCGGCGTAGTCCTGGACGGCGAACAGCAAGGCGATCAGCAGGACACCGCCGGCGATCCAGGACACCGCCACCGAGCGGATGATTCCGCGCGCCGCGGCCACGGAAGCGCCACTGGTCTCCTCGCTCAGGTGGGCCGAGGTGTCGTAGCCGGCCAGGGCGAAACACGGCAGCAGCATCCCGAGCAGGACCACGTAGACGGGGCTCGACCAGCCGGTGTTGTTGGTGAACTCGGAGAACACGAAGCCGGCCGGCTGGTGGTGGGAGGGGACGAGAGTCAGGGCGCCGACGATGACGACGGCCCCGGCCAGATGCCACCACGCGCTGAGCGAGGTCAGGATGTTCATCAGCCGGCTGCCGAAGAGGTTCAGGGCCCCGTGCAGCGCCAGGATGACCGCGTACATGACCAGCAGGGACCCCGGTGTCGGCACAAAGCCGAACTGCAGGTTCGCCCAGGCGGCGGTGAAGGTCGCGATGCCGTAGTCCTGGGCCGCGATCCCGCCGAGCAGCCCCAGCAGGTTGAGCCAGCCGGTGTACCAGCTCCAGCGCTCACCGCCGAGTTGGCGGGCCATGTAGTACAGACCGCCGCTGGTGGGGTAGCGGGAGGTGATCTCGGCCAGTGCCGCCGCCAGGCACAGCACCAGCGGCCCCACGGCGAGCCACCCCCACACCACCACGGCGGGTCCGCCGCTGTTCAGGCCGAAGCCGAAGAGCAGCAGCGTCCCGGACATGATGGAGATCACCGACAGGGAAGCGGAGAAGTTACCGAAGGCCCCCATGCGCCGGTGCAGTTGCTGGTTGTAGCCCAGCTCTTTGAGTATGCGCTCGTCGTTGTCGAGCGGTTCGGACCGCCGCTGTCGCGCATGTGCCGATGTACGCATCGAGGATCTCCGCAGGGAAGGGATACAAAGGGACACAGAGGACACAGAGGGGAAAGGGGGGTAGGGCGGCGGCCGGGCCGTCAGCGGGACACGGCAGCGCCCGGCCGCAGGATCCCACAGGTGTTCACCGGCGCCTTCTCGCGCTGGGCGGCGGCTTGAGCCGCCGCAGGCAGGCGCTGCGGGCCGCCTCGAACTCCTCCCACCACCGGTCCGGGCCGGGCGCGATGTACTGCCACGGGGCCGGGGTGGCGAAGTCCCCGATGGCCTCGAACACGGCAGCCGCTTCCTTGAGGAAACCGCCCGCCGTCAGGGCGTGGGCCAGATAGTTCAGGTCGGTCGCGGAACCGGCCGCCGGGTCACAACGGCTGAACCAGCCCTCAAAAGCCTTGGCGATGGCCGGAGTGATGGACTCACTGACCCACCAGAGGCTCAGCATGACGCCACCCCTGTTCCGCCGGGCCCGGTACTCCTCCGCATGGGCGTACAGGGGCAGAAGAAGCAGGGGGGAGCCGAGCGGCGCCCTGGAGACCGACCAGCGGGCGAAGTCCATCGCGACCGCCCGCCGGCTGAGATGCGCCGATCCGGGGCCGACCTGGAGCACCCGGAGCATGCGGTGCCACGCCTCGCGGCTGAACCCGTCCCGCCGGTGCGCCGCCTCCAGCAGTCCCCACGGGCCGTGGGGAAGCAGGAAATCCGGCGGCGGTGGGGCCACATGGTGCTCGGGGAAGCGTCCGGACGTATCCGTCTCGGCCAGGGCCAGCGAACAGATCGGGGCCACCGGGTCCCCGGGGCTCACCTCATCCGCCCTGCGGCACGCCCGCCGGGCTCTGTCCGCCAGCTCGTCCAGTCGCTGAACCCGCCGTGGGTCTTCCGCCGACTGGCTGCTGCGATGGGCGTCCAGGGCCCGCTCGGTGGTCACCCTGGCGTGCATCACCCGGGCGGCGGCACTCCTCGGCTCTTCCTGTAACCACAACTCGACCACATTGCGCCGGGCGGCCGCCACACCCAGCACCTGGGTGCGAGCGGTCCACTCCCGCCAGGTCTCCGTCTGGGCCAGCACCTGCCGCATCCGCATCCAGTGCCCGGCCTTCACGTCCTGTACCGCCGCGTAGAGAGCGGTGTCCCGGCCGGCCGGGTGGTAGCCCACCATCAGCGAGAACCCGCCGCGGGTCCGGGTGCCGGAAACCGCGACGCCACGGCGCTCCAGGACTGAGGCAGACCGCCTGAGAAGGGCATCAACGCTCCAATGCGAGGCAAGGGCAGGGCATTAGGAGGGCGCACACGGAGAGCACGGGGAACGAGGAGAACGCGGCGGACACGAAGAACACGAAGAACACGGATGCCGTGGCGCGGCCACCGTCTCGCAGCCGCTGACAACGTGGGGCACCGTAGCAGTCCGGCATACGGACGAGGAAATGAACCACGCGGAAATCGAACGCAGTTGGCGGGCTATCGTCCTTCCGTGCCCGGCACCCGGGTGCGCACCGTACGCGTGGCTCACGGCGCCAGCACGATCCTGCCGAACACCTTGCCCGCGTCCATGGCGCGGTGGGCCGACGCCGCCTGGTCCAGTGGCAGCACCTCGTGCACGACCGTACGCAGGTCCCCGTGTGCGGCCTCGGTGAACTGGGAGGACCGCACGGCCTGTCTGTCGGGGCCGGGCACGGTGTCGGCGCTGAAGGTGGCGAACGACAGCGACTTGCGGAAGGCGTTCATCAGCCGCGTCCCGAAGTCCGCCGGCGGCTGCCCGCCGACCACGCCGACGGCCATGTACCGCCCGTTGGGGTTCAACCTGTCCAGGAAGAGGGAGAGCCCGGGACCTCCCACGACATCGATCACCACGTCGAAGCCCGGTGGCACGTCGGAGTCCGGCGGCGCGTCGGAGCCGGCCTCGCCGGAGCGGTCGAGGACCTGGGTCGCGCCCAGGTCCCGCAGGCGGGCGCCGCGTTCCGCCGATGAGGTGGTGACCGCCACCGCGCCCGCACCGCCCCGGGCCGCGAGCTGGACCGCCGTGATCCCGATGCTGCCCGCGGCACCCCGCACGAGCACCGTCTCGCCGGGCGCGAAACGCGCGCGGTCCAGGGCGAAGTGGGCGACCACACCGGAGCCGCCGAGCGTCACCGCGTCCGCGCCGGCCAGGCCGTCGGGCAGCGGAAGGACCTCCTCGACCGGGGCGACGGCCTGCTCGGCGTACCCGCCGGAGAGGCCGGTGAACGCCCATACCCGCCGTCCCAGCCACGAGGCGTCCACGCCCTCTCCCAGCGCGCTGATCCGTCCCGCCACCTCGCTGCCGAGGAGATGGCCTTCCCGGAAGCCGTACGCGGCGAGCGTCCCCCGGCGGATCACGGCGTCCACGCCGCCCACCCCGATCGCCTCCGTGGTGATCCGCACCTGTCCCGGGCCCGGAACAGGTGCGGGCACGTCGACGACCGCCAGACCGTCAGGGCTTCCGAACTCTCTGATCACGACAGCTTTCATCTCTGCTCCTCGCGTCGGTGAACGGACGGGTGGTCACAGCGGCTGTGACCGAATGGTGCGCTGATCGTGCCACCGCGCCTCGCGCGGGTGGAAGGCTCAGGACGGCCGGGACGGCCGCAGGCCCTGGAGGAGCAGCCCGACCAGTCGGCGGGGCTCGTAGCGGGGGTCGTCGCCGCCGGCGCAGAGATTGCCGATGCCGCGCATCAGTTCATAGGCGTGTGTACCGGGACTGATCTCCCCGGCGTCGACCGCCGCGTCGAGCAACCGCGCGCAGACGGGGACCAGGCGATCGAGGAAGTAGGTGTGCAGCGCCTCGAAGCCACCGCTGTCCGACCGCATCGCGTTGGCGAGGCCGTGCTTGGTGACCAGGAAGTCGACGAAGAGGTCGGCCCACTGGCGGAGCGCGGCGAACGGGGAGCCGGCGTCGGCCAGCAGCGCCGGGCCGGCCTCGGCGCAGGCCTCCACCTGGTGGCGGTAGACGGCGACGACGAGGTCCGCCCGGGTCGGGAAGTGGCGGTAGATGGTGCCCATTCCGACGCCCGCCCGGGCGGCGATCTCGCGGATCGGCGCGTCCACCCCGGAGGCGACGAACACCTCGGCGGCGGCGGTGAGCAGTGTCTGCTGATTGCGCAGCGCGTCGGCTCGTCTGGCGCGGGCCGGCACCTTCCCGGGCTGACTGGCAGGGGTCACCACGCGCTCCTTCGGCGGCCGTTGACAAAGCGGAACAGCGCTCCGTATCTTAATCGGAGCGACGTTCCGCTTAATCTTAGCGGAGCCGGACACTCCTGTATGCCTCGTTCTCCCGCCGGGCGCGCCGACGCCGGTGGGCGAGGCCCTCGAAGGGACGCACGTGATGAGCGAACCAGCCTTTTCCGTCAGTGAACCAGCCTTCCCCACCGGTGACTCCGGCCTGCCGAGCCCCGTCGTCTCGGTCAGCCCGGTGGTGCTGCCGGTCCCCGGGCGGCCGGTGGATCTGGAGGTCCGGGTCTCCGCGCCACTGACCGGCGGCGATCTGCCGATCATCCTTCTCTCGCACGGCCAGGGCCACTCCCACCACCTGTCCTCCCTGAACGGCTATGCCCCGCTCGCCGGTTTCTGGGCGGCCCACGGCTTCGTCGTCATCCAGCCCACCCATCTGAGCTCGCGGACGCTGAGCCTGCCTCCCGGTACCCCCGGAGCGCCGATGTACTGGCGGTCGCGGGCCGAGGACATGAGCCGGATCCTCGACCGGCTCGACACGATCGAGGCCGCCGTTCCCCAGCTCCGCGGGCGGCTGGACCACGACCGGGTCGCTGTGGCCGGGCATTCGATGGGCGGTCACACCGCGAGCCTGCTGCTGGGCGCCCGGCTCACCGACCCCGACGACGGAACGGAAGCGGACCTGGCCGACCCCCGTGTCAAGGCCGGTGTGCTGCTCGCCGCGCCCGGTCGGGGAGGTGACGCACTCAGCCCGTGGGCGGCGGAGCAACTCCCGTTCCTCCTGACGACGGACTTCACCACGATGGCCACGCCCGCGCTCGTGGTCGTCGGCGACCAGGACGCGTCCCCGCACCTGACGGTCCGGGGACCGGACTGGCACGCCGACCCGTACGTCCTCTCCCCGGGTCCCAAGTCCCTGCTCACCCTCTTCGGCGCGGAGCACGGTCTGGGCGGGATCTCCGGATACGACGTGGCGGAGACCACCGACGACAGCCCGGAGCGGGTGGCCGCGGTCCAGCGGTCCACCTGGGCCTATCTGCGAACCCGGCTCCACCCCGGCGACACCGCCTGGGACGAGGTGAGTGACATCCTGGCGGCCGGTTCCGGCCCGCTCGGACGGGTCGAGTCCAAGTAGGACCCCGACCGGCGGCGCCGCCCCCCCCGGGTGGGTGGCCCCCGGGGCACGGCGGGCGCAAGGCTCAGGAAGCCGCCGGGCGGTCCCGCTCCCCGCGCTCGACGCACAGCTCATTGCCCTCGGGATCGGCCAGGACGACCCAGCCGCCGCCGTCAGGACGGGTGCGGTCCGCGATCAGCCGGGCGCCCAGCGAGAGGGCGCGCTCGACCTCCTCGGCCCGGGTGCGGCCGGTGGGCTCCAGGTCGAAGTGGAGTCGGTTCTTGGCCGTCTTGCCCTCCTCCACCCGGACGAAGAGCAGGCCGGGGCCGCCGTCCGGATCCGCGATCAGGGCCTCGGGATCGCCCGGCTTGTCGTCGTCCGCCAGCGGGCGGCCCAGCAGAGCGCTCCAGAACTGTGCCAGCTCATAAGGATCGTTGGTGCAGTCGAAGGTGATGTGGCGGATGGTGGGATTCACCGGCGGCCCTCTCGGGGAGTGTGGATGATCCGGCCGGTACGGGAGGATCCCGCCCGGCCGGGACGGGCGCCGGTGTCCGGACGCGGACGCACGGCGGGGCCCAGCATCGGACCGGCGGCCGGGTGCTGTCGAACGGATATACCGCCGAGGGCCGGGCAGCGGCGCGGTCCGCCCGGTGACGGGGAGGGAGACGGGCGGCCGGCGCCGGGGGAGCCGGCCGGTTCGGCAGTGGGGGGAGCGGGACGGGCGGCCGGGGGAGCCGGCCGGTCCGGCAGCGGGGAGCCGGCCGGTCCGGCAGTGGGGGAGTGGGACGGGCGGCCGGGGGCTCCCGGATCATGGGAAACTCGCCTCATGAACGGCAAGGCGACCACGACCCGGAACCGGCTGGACAGGGGCCGCAGCGCACTCGGCCCGGCCCTGGAACTCGTGCACACCGGGCGGGCGCCCACCCGGGCCGTGCTCACCGCCGAACTCGGGGTCACCCGCGCCACCGCCGGGGCCGTCGCCGCCGAACTGGAGGCGCTGGGACTCATCCGGGTCGACTCCCGGCCCGCCGCCGCCGGCTCCCAGGGCCGCCCGTCGCACCGGCTCGCGGTGGACGAGGACGGGCCGGTCGCGCTCGCCGCGCAGATCCACGCCGACGGCTTCCGGGCCGCGCTGGTGGGCCTGGGCGGGCGGATCGTGGCCACCGCGCCCGGCTGTGTGACCATCGCGCCCGACCCCGCCCAGGTCCTCGCGGCCGTCGTCGCCACCGGCGCCGAGCTGCTGCGGGCGAGCGGCCGGCACTGCGTGGGCGCCGGGCTCGCGGTCCCCTCGGCCGTCGCGGAGCCGGAGGGCACCGCCCTCAACCCGCTGCACCTCGCCTGGCCCGCCGGGGCGGAGGTCCGGGACGTCTTCGCCCGGCTGGTACGGGAGGCCGGCCTCACCGGGCCCGCCTTCACCGGCAACGACGTCAACCTCGCCGCGCTCGCCGAGCACCGGCACGGGGCCGGCCGGGGCGCCCAGCACCTGCTGTGCGTCGCCACCGGCCACCGGGGCGTCGGCGGCGCCCTGGTGCTCGACGGCCGCCTGCACACCGGCAGTTCGGGCCTGGCCCTGGAGGTGGGTCACCTCACCGTCAACCCCGAGGGCCGCCCCTGCCACTGCGGCAGCCGGGGCTGTCTGGACGTCGAGGCCGACCCGCTCGCCTTCCTGACGGCGGCCGGCCGCGACCCGGGCCCCGAGGTCTCCCTGCTCCAGCAGTCCCGCGACCTGCTCCGCGACGAGGGCGACGACCCGGCGGTGCGGGCCGCCACCGAGGAGCTGGTGGACCGGCTGGGGCTGGGGCTCGCCGGGCTGGTCAACATCCTGAACCCGGACCGGATCATCCTGGGCGGCCTCCACCGCGAACTGCTGGCCGCCGCCCCGGAACGGCTGCGCGCGGTGGTCGCGGACCGCAGCCTGTGGGGCCGCAGCGGCGGAGTCCCGATCCTGGGCTGCGCGCTCGACCACAACAGCCTCGCCGGGGCCGCCGAACTGGCCTGGCAGCCGGTGCTGGACGACCCCCTCACCGCCCTGAGCCGGCCGGACTGAGCCCCCGCCGCGCCGGACGGGCGGGTGTCCGGTCCGAGGACCCCAGCCGTCGTCGTACGAGCGTGGTGTCCGCCCCGGACCCGGCCGCCGTTGTACGGACCGGGGTTCCGGTCCGAGCCGCCGGCCGTCGTCGTACGAGCGTGGTGCCCGCCCCGGACCCGGCCGCCGTCGTACGACCGGTGAGCCCGCCGGACCCCGCCGCCGTCGTCGTACCGCCGGGTCGCCCGTACGGCTCTCCGCTGCCGTACGACCCCGGGGGCGCCCGGGAATTCCGGTGCGGGCCCGGCCGCCGGGGTACTACGGTCGCCGCCCATGACCGACAACCACGCCTCCGGTGGACCCGGCGCACCCGCCGCCCCCGCCCCGTACGAGCCCGCCGCCCCCGGCGGTGAGCACGGGCCACCCCGGCTCACCGGCCTGGCCTTCCACGGACCGCTCTCCGAGGCCCGCGCCGGGCGGCTGGTGGCGCGGCTGGCGGCGGGCCGGCCCGCCACCGTGCTGGACATCGGCTGCGGCTGGGGCGAACTGCTGCTCAGGCTTCTCGCCGCGCTGCCCGGGGCCACCGGGACCGGGCTCGACATCGATGCCGAGGACCTGGCCCGGGGCCGGCGGCTGGCCCGGGAGCGGGGGCTGGCGGAGCGGGTCGCCTTCGCCCGGGAGAGCGCCCTGCGCACCGCGCGCGGCCCTGCCGACCTGGTGCTCTGCCTCGGTGCCGGACAGGCCCTCCGCGACCCGGACCGCCCCTACGACCTGGCGGAAGTACTCCGGGAGCTGCGCCGGCTGGTGGTGCCGGGCGGCCGGGTCCTGCTCGGTGAGGGCTTCTGGCAGCGCGCCCCGACCCCGGCCGAGCTCGCGGCCATGTGGCCGGGCGCCCGGGCGGACGACCATCCGTCGCTCGGCGGCCTCGTGGAGCGGGCCGTCACGGCGGGCTTCCGGCCGGTCCGGATCGAGACGGCGAACGAGGACGAGTGGGAGGAGTTCGAGTCGGGCTACCGGGAGGACACGGAGAGCTGGCTCGCCGCGCATCCCGGCCACCCCTCGGCCGCCGGGATCGGGCAGCGCGTCGACCGGCAGCGTGCGAGCTGGCTCGACGGTTACCGGGGTGTCCTCGGGATCGCCTATCTGACCCTGGCACCCGTCCGGGAATGACGCCCGGGGCCGGCGGCGCGCGGGGGGTGCCAGCGCGCGGGGACGCCGGAGCCGGGTCAGCCCACCACCGCGGACCGGGCGGCGGCGGTGTCGCGCACCGGATCGGCCGTGCCCAGCACGTCTTCCATCCCGAAGGGCACCGGATCGGTGAACGGGCCGCTGGTGGCCGCCCCGTAGACCGGCAGGGGTGGCACGGGCAGGGGAGTGGCGGCGGGGGCGGGCAGGGTGAACCAGACGATCTTGCCGCCCGCCTTCCCACCGGGCCGGGCGCCCCAGCTCTCGCTCACCGCCTCGATCAGGGCGAGCCCGCGCCCCGAAGTGGCCAGCGGATCCGAGAGGTTGACCTCCGGCAGCCGGGGATCGTGGTCATGGACCGAGACCGTCAGCCGGTCGAGCAGCAGCTCGATCTCGACGGTGCACACCTTGTCCGGCTGGGCGTGGCGGTGGACGTTGGTCAGCAGCTCGGTGACACCGAGCGCCGCCTTTTCGATCAGCGGATCGAGGTGCCAGTAGCGCAGCTGCGCAGAAACGATTCTGCGGACCTGGCCGATCCGTGACGGCAGGGCCTGGAGCTCCACCGTGCACTGCCTGTTGCTTGCCTGGCTGATCACAGCTGCGACTCCCCGAAGTGAGGTCCGGAAGAAGACGGAGGATCGTATCCAGCAGAGGGCCGGCCCGGCGGGCTGGGTCTCAGCGTCACCGCCGGTGCACCGTGAGTGATGTCCGTCCAGCGTGGACCGTGGGTGAACTCTTCGCAACTCGCGGCGCACCGGCCCCGGTGGTTTTCGGGCGACCGGTCGCCCGGCCGTTGTGGCATTGGATGCCGTACAAGGTGCTCCGGTACGGCGACCCCCGGCACGCCCGAGCCGCCGGGCACACCGAGTCACCGGGCACGCCCGGGGCACCGCTGTCCGTACGGCGGACCCGCGATACCCGGCGGAACCGCCGGGTGGGGAGCACCCGCCCGGTACGCGGGCCGCTCCGGGGCCGCCGGGCGGCCGGCCGGCGGCCGGTCAGCCGCGGCTGCCGCCGGCCCGGCGCACCGCGTCCAGGAACCGGCCGGCCAGCGCCGGGCCGTCCGGCCGACGGCGGCCGTCCCGGCCCATGGTGAGCCGGTAACGGGTGCCGTTGAGCGCCACCGTGGCGTCCTCGCGCGTGCCGAACCACGGCCGGCCGGCCCGGACGGCCCGTACCGGCGCACTGTCGATCACCCGCCCATAGCTGGTGAGCAGCGCCAGTTTGCCGTCCTGGATCAGCACTTCGCCCGCCCTGGTCAGCGAACGCGGCCACCGCTCGATCCGTACGCCCGTGGCACTGAACTCCGGCTCGCTCATGGCTCTCCCCGCTCGTACGCACACCGATGAAGGCCCGGAAAGGTCCACGGGCCCCGCCGGCCGGGGAGCCGACGGCACGGGATGCCGGGACGGACCGGCGCTCGGGACTTCCCGGGAATACGCCCCGCCGGTCAGTCTGCCCCGCCCGGCGCCAGGGCGCCAGACCGCCTCGGAATCCTCCCCTCCAAGCCGTTGCTATGGCCGGTCAAAGTCATCGTTTGCGCAGGTGGGAGGGGTATGTTCGGCGGTGGGAGCCGAGTGGCGCACGAGGCGGGACGCCCGGGAGGTCGCCGGAAAATCACCGGGACATCGCCGGGTGGTCGCCGGAAGCCGCCGGAAGGCGCGGGAAATTGCTGGAAACCGCTGGAAACCGCTGGAATCGAGGAGTGGCGCGGATGAACCCCATGGCGAGTGGCGCGGGCAGCGCGAGCGACGGAAGACACGGGGCGGCCGGAGGCGGGGGCGCGGCCGTCGCGGCCCCGGCCCGGACACTGGACGTGGACCGCAGCGACCCGGAGTACCGGACCTGGCTCAAGGAGGCCGTCCGCAAGGTGCAGGCGGACGCCAACCGGTCCGCCGACACCCATCTGCTGCGCTTTCCGCTGCCCGAGCGGTGGGGCATCGACCTCTACCTCAAGGACGAGTCCACCCACCCCACCGGCAGCCTCAAGCACCGGCTCGCCCGGTCGCTCTTCCTGTACGGGCTCTGCAACGGCTGGATCCGACCCGGCCGCCCGGTCATCGAGGCGTCCAGCGGCTCCACCGCCGTCTCGGAGGCGTACTTCGCCGGGCTGATCGGCGTGCCGTTCATCGCCGTCATGCCCCGGACCACCAGCGCCGAGAAGATCCGGCTCATCGAGTTCCACGGCGGCCGGTGCCACTTCACGGACGACCCGCGCGCGATGTACGAGGAGGCCGCCGCGCTCGCCGTCGCCACCGGCGGCCACTACATGGACCAGTTCACCTACGCCGAGCGGGCCACCGACTGGCGCGGCAACAACAACATCGCGGAGTCGATCTACCACCAGCTGCGGCTGGAGCGCTTCCCGGAGCCCGCCTGGATCGTCGCCACCGCCGGCACCGGGGGCACCTCCGCGACCATCGCCCGCTATGTCCACTACATGCAGTACGACACCCGGATCTGTGTGCCCGACCCGGAGAACTCCTGCTTCTTCGAGGGCTGGACCACCGACGACCCGGCGGTCACCGGCGACCGGGGCTCCCGGATCGAGGGCATCGGCCGGCCCCGGATGGAACCGAGCTTCCTGCCCTGCGCCGTCGACCGGATGATGAAGGTGCCTGACGCGGCCACCGTCGCCGCCGTACGCGCCCTGGAGGACGCCATCGGCCGGAAGGCCGGCGGCTCCACCGGCACCGGGCTCTGGAGCGCGCTGCGGATCGTCGCGGAGATGGTCGCGGAGGGCCGTACCGGCAGCGTCGTGACCCTCATCTGCGACCCGGGCGACCGCTATCTGGACAAGTACTACTCGGACGCCTGGCTGGCCGCCGAGGGCCTGGACATCGGACCGTACCGGGCCGCCATCGACACCTTCCTGGCCACCGGCAGCTGGCCGGAGTGAGCCTGCCGGGGCTCCCGGGCGGGCCAGGGCTCCAGGGCGGGCCCGGTGGCGGCCCGGCGGTGCGGCGGCACGAGGGCCCGCCCGGGCTCAGGGCTGGGGGGCCGCGCCGAGTCTCCGGTCCAGATTCCGCATCGCCTCGCGGAACGAGCGCCCCACCCCGGCCCGCCGGACCCGCATCACCAGCCGGAACGGCCCCGGCCCGTCCAGCGCCATGGTCCAGCGGACCCGGGTGCCCACCGGGTCGGGGCTCAGCCGCCACTCCTCCAGCATCGCCGTCATCCCGGCGGCGTTGGTCTCCTCGACCCGGTACGCGTACCGCTCCCCGGCCTCGGCCGCGAGGACCCGTTCGTGGAACACCACCCCGCCGCGCAGCCGTACCGAGCGGCCCGCCCCGCCCGCGATGGGCCGGGCGGCGGTGACGGCGGTGAACCAGCGGGGGGTGTCGGCGACTTCCTCGGCCAGCGCCCGGTAGACCGCCCGGGGTGGCGCGGCCACCAGCGCGGTGTGGACCAGCCGGACGGGTGCGGTGCCGAGGAAGTCGAGCTGTACGGGGCGGAGCCGACGTGCCATGGGACCGTACCTCCGTCGGGGAGCGTGGGTCGCGCGGGGCCCTACACCCTATCCGGCGCACCGGCCGCTGTCCGCCCCTTTCCCCCCGCCCGGGCCCGCACCGGCCGTGCCTGCCCGTCCCGGACCCGATTCGGGCCCGTCTCCGCCCGTCCCGGACCCGATTCGGGTCCATGCCCTTCGTTCCGGGCCTGCTTCGGGCCCGTCTCCCCACCCGTCTCCGTCCGTCTCCGCGCCGGCGGGCGGGGGGCGGCGGAGACGGCCCGTCAGCGCCGTCCCGCGCCGGCCAGCAGTCCGTCCACCACCCGGCCGAACGCCAGCCGGGCGCCCCACGCCAGCAGCGGGTCGCAGAATCGGGGGAGGCCCCGCACCCGGGCCTCCTCGGTCCAGCTCACCCGGGTGGCGCCGTGCTCCGCGCGCACCTCGATCTCCGCCCAGCCGGTGATCCGCCGGCCCCGCTTCTCCAGCCGGCAGCGGCCCCCGGGGCGGCCGTCCGCCGGGGACTCCCAGCGGACCACCTCCATCGGGTCGTCGAAGCCCAGCGGACCGGCCCCGGTACGGGCGGTGAAGAGGGTGCCGGCCCGGCTCGGGCCCGGCGTGACCACCCGCACCCGGGTCAGCGGCATCAGGGCCCCGTGGGCGGACCAGTCGGTGAGCCGCCGCCATGCCTCGGCGACGGGGAGTTCGGTGCGGCGGTCGACGCGGAAGAGGCTCACCCGGCGATCGTAGGACGGGTCCGCCCATCCCCGCGCGCCCGGCCGCGCCCCCCCACTCCCGCGCGCCCGACCGCGCCCCCCCACTCCCGCGCGCCCGACCGCGCCCCCCACTCCCGCGTGGCCGGCCGGGCCCCCGCGCCCCGCGCAGCCGTCGGCCGCCCCGGCCCGCACCCGCACCGGCCCGCGAGGCGCGCGGGAGCCCGCCGGTCCGGTCAGCCCGCGTCCGGCTCCGGCTCCGCGGGCCCCGCGGCGCCCGCGGGGTCTCCGGCCACCACCAGGCCGGGCAGATGCTCGGCCATCTCGGCCCGCAGCGCGTCGGAGAGGCCCGCGTCCGTGACCAGGGTGTCCACCTCGTCCAGCCGGGCGAACGAACTCAGCCCCACCGTGCCCCACTTGGTGTGGTCCGCGACCACCACCACCCGGCGCGCCGACCGCATCAGCCGCCGATTGGTCTCCGCCTCGGCCAGATTGGGCGTGGAGAGCCCGGCCTCCACCGAGATGCCGTGCACCCCCAGGAACAGCACATCGAAGTGGAGCGAGCGGATCGCCTGGTCGGCCACCGGGCCCACCAGCGCGTCCGAGGGCGTCCGCACCCCGCCGGTCAGCACCACCACCGGCGCCCCCGACCGCGTTTCAGCTCCGGAAGCGGACGCGGAACCGGATCCGCTCCCCGGACCGGCACCCGGGCCCGGCCGGCCCGCCGTGTGGAACACATCGGCCACCCGCACCGAGTTGGTGACCACCGTCAGCCCGGGCACGTCCACCAGCAGCCGCGCCAGCGCGTAGGTCGTCGTCCCGCCCGACAGCGCCACGGCGCAGCCCGGCGTGGCCAGCGGCGCCGCCGCCCGGGCGATCTGCTCCTTGGCGCCCGGTTCCAGCGCCGACTTGGCCTCGAAGCCCGGCTCATGGGCGCTCGCCTCGGTCACCGGCACCGCTCCGCCGTGCACCTTGGCCAGCACGCCCTGCCGCGCCAGGGTGTCCAGATCCCGGCGCACGGTCATGTCGGAGACATTGAGCCGCCGGGTCAGCTCGTTGACCCGTACGCCGCCGCGCCGCCGCACCTCGTCCAGGATCAGGGCGCGCCGCTGCTCCGCGAGCAGATTCTGATGGTCGCTCACCGCAGGGGTCGGTCCTTCCGTGTTCACGCGTACCGGCGGCGTCCCGTACCGCCGCTCCGGCGCCGGTCCGTGCCGGGGCCGGGCCCGGCGCTGTCCGTGCTCCCCGCCGCCGGGCCGGGTGCTCATCCTGCCACGCGCTTCACTTCGGGGGAGGACGGGGAGATTACGTGAGGGTGCCGCCGCCGGTCCGGCCCACCGGTGATCCTGGCCTCCCACCGCCGTTCCGCCGCGCCCCCGGCCGTACCCCCGTACCGCACCGCCCGTCCCGCAGCACCTCCGCCGTACCGCATCACCGTCCCGCAGCGCCCCCGCCGTACCGCACCGCAGGAAGCGAGCCACCGACGTGCCCCCTGCCTCCCCGGCGTCCCCCTCCCCGGCAACGCCCTCCCCGGCGTGCGGGCCCCCGCCCTCCGCCACCCCCGGCCCGGCCCCCGCGTCCGGCCCGGCCGCCGGGCACAGCCCCGGCGCCGCGCTCGAACTGCTGGTCCACGGGGTCGGCGGGGCGACCCCGCAGGACATGCTGGACGACCCCCGCACCGTACGGGTCAGCGGCGACGAGACGGCCGCGATGCACCGGCGTACCGAGGACCGGAACGCCGAGAAGCACCCGGAGCGGTTCCGCGACGGCCCGGTCCAGGAGGCGTACTGCTGGTCCGGCCTCACCTCGGGCAACGGCACCCGCGCCCTCTGGCTGCTGCTCCTGCCGTTCATGGTGGTCAACCTGGCCCACTGGATGCGGCCGCCCACCGAGGGCCGGCGCCGGACCGTACGGCTCTACGGCACCCTGGTCCGGCTCCTCGCGCTCAGCCTGACCGTGCTGCTCACCGCCTCCGTCTGCGAGGTGGCGCTGGACCTGACGGCCTGGCAGTGCGCCGGCTCGGCGGCCTGCGCCGGGCGGCGCTCCTGGCTCGGCTTCCTCGCCGCCGACCAGGGCGGCTGGTGGTCCCAGCCCGGCCGCCGGCTCGCCCTGGCCGCCCTGGTGCCCACCCTCCTGGTCTGGCTGCTCTGGTACCTCTCCAACCGCACCTGGAGCGCGTACGAGGCCCAGCGGCCGCCGCGCGGTGAGCGCGAGGGCCCGCCCGCCGGGGCCGGCCGTCCGCCGCTGGGGCGGCCCGGCTTCTGGTACGGCCGCCGGCTGGTCGCCCGGCTGCGTGCCGCGCACACCGCGGCCGGCTTCCTCACCGTGGCCGCCGCCGTCGGCGGCTCGGCGGCCCGCCACGACCGGCTCGCCCGCCCCGGCACCGGCTGGGCCGCGCTCGGCTGGCTGGTGGAGGCGCTGCTGTTCGCCGGCGCGGTGTTCACCACCTGGGTGGTCTGCCGCCGGGGCCGCAGTGAGCAGCGGCTCGACAACGGGCTGGACCGGGCCGTGGTGACCTGGCTGCCCGCCGCGGCTCTGGCCCTGCTCGCCCTCACCACCGGCTACGCCGCCTGGTCCCGGCCCGGCTGGCGGTCCTCCGGCACCCTGCCCGGGGACGCCACCTTCGGGATCATCGCCGTCGCCCAGGGCGGGCTGGTGCTGGCGCTCGGCCTGGTGGCGCTGCGGCTGTACCGGTCCGCCCCGCACGCCCGCACCGCGCTGTACGGACTCGGCGGCCCCGCCGTCGCGATGCTCGCCTGCGCCCTCGGCGGGGTGATGGCCGGCGGGGTGGCCCAGCGGGTCGCGGACTGGCTCGACGGGGCCGCCACCCCGGGCATGGGCGGGGGGCCGATCGCCGGCCCGCCGGTGATCCTCAGCTGGCAGGCGTCGGTCATCCCGGTGCTGCTGATCCTGCTGCTGGCGCCGGCCGCCTTCCTCACCGCCCGCACCGCCCGGCGGTCCCGGGCCCTGGCCCCCGTGGTGGAGTCGGACTACCCGGGGGAGGAGCCGGACCGGGTGCGCACCCGGCGGATCGCCTCCGCCCGGGCCCGGGCCGCGCTCACCGACACCGCGCCCGTCCTGGTCGGCCTGGTCTCCGCTGCCACCCTGCTGCTCGGCGCGGGCGCGGTCGCCGGGGCGCTGCTGAGCGGCACCGTCCCCGGCAAGGCGTTCACCGGCCGGCCGGCCTTCGTGTCGGGCGCCGCCCAGGCGGCCCAGGCGCTCGGCTCCTGGCTGATCGGCTTCGGTTTCATACTGTTCGTCACCTGGGGCCGCCGGGCCTACAAGGACGCCTCCGCCCGGCGCACCATCGGCATCCTCTGGGACGTCGGCACCTTCTGGCCGCGCGCCGCCCATCCGTTCGCCCCGCCCTGCTACGCCGAGCGCGCCGTCCCCGACCTCGCCTGGCGGATGTCCTCCTGGACCGGCCGCACCGGCGGGCGGCTGGTCATCTCCGGTCACTCCCAGGGCAGTGTGCTCGCCGCCGCGGCCGTCTGGCAGCTGCCCGAGGGCACCCGCCGCCGGGTGGCGCTGCTGACCTACGGCTCCCCGCTGGAGCGGCTGTACGGGCGCTGGTTCCCCGCCTACTTCGGGCCGGGGCCGCTCGGGGCGCTCCACCGGGAGCTGCACTGCTGGCGCAACCTCTGGCGCCGTACCGACCCCATCGGCGGCCCGGTCCAGCTGCCCGCCGAGGCGCACAAGCCTGAGGTGGACCACCGGGCGCTGCGGGACCCGGTGGTCTACGGCCGCACCCATGACCATCCGCTGCCCGAACCGATCCTGGGCCACTCCGACTACCAGGCCGACCCGGTCTTCGCCAAGGAGCGGGCCGTCCTGCTGGACCGGCTGCCGCCCGCCCTCCCGCTGCCCGCCCCGCGCACCGCCGCCTCCCCCGGGGACCCCGTACCGGCGGAGGTCGCCGTGTCCACGACCGGTGCCACGCCGGCCGGCCGGCCGGACCCACCGGACCGCCCGGCCGGGACCGCGCGTCCGCCGCACCGCCCGGCCGGGGGCGCGCCGGCTGCCGGGGCCGCTCCGGCCGGAGATCCGGGCGACCCGGCCCCGGCTCCGGATCAGGGCAGCGCGGGCAGGTCGTCCGGGTAGAGCAGGGTCAGGTCGTCGGTGCTCACCTCGGTGAGCCCGGCGACCCGGCCCGCGTGCCGCTCCACCATCGCCTCGAAGGTCTGCCGGGCGGTACGGCCGTTGCCGAAGGCCGGGCCCCTCGGGACCGCCGCGAAGTACGCCAGCAGCGCGTCGGCGGTGCCCTCGCCCAGCCGGTACTCGTGCTCCTCGGCCTGCTGCTCCACGATCCGCAGCAGTTCCCCGGCCGCGTAGTCCCCGAAGGTGATGGTGCGGGAGAAGCGGGAGGCCACACCCGGGTTGACGGTGAGGAACCGGGCCATCTCGTCGGTGTACCCGGCGACGATCACCACCACCGCCTCCCGGTGGTCCTCCATCAGCTTCACCAGGGTGTCGATCGCCTCGCGCCCGAAGTCGCGCCCGGAGTCCTCGGGCGAGAGCGCGTACGCCTCGTCGACGAAGAGCACCCCGCCGCGCGCCCGCTCGAACGCCTCCTGGGTCCGGATCGCGGTGGAGCCGATGTGCTCGCCCACCAGATCGACCCGGGAGACCTCCACCAGATGCCCGCGCTCCAGCACCCCGAGGGCGGCCAGGATCTCGCCGTAGAGCCGGGCCACGGTGGTCTTGCCGGTGCCCGGCGACCCGGTGAAGACCAGATGCCGGCGGACCGAGGCCGCCTTCAGCCCGGCCTCCTGCCGCTTCCGCCCGACCTCGATCATGTTGATCAGCGAACGGACCTCGCGCTTGACGCTCTCCAGACCCACCAGCGCGTCGAGTTCGCCCAGGACGTCCCCGGCCTCCCGCACCGGCCGTCCGGGCGCCGCCCCGGGTGCCGGGGACGGACCCGGCGCGGGCACGGTGGCGCCGGCCGGGGCGCCCGGGGCGGGCCGGTCCCGCGCGTCGCCCGGCGGCCCGCCCGGACCGGTGGCCCCCGGGGCACCGGGTGCTCCCGGCAGCACCGCCGCGCCCGGCACTCGCGCCGGCGCGGTGGCCGTGGCCGCCGGGCCGACCGCCGTACCGGTGGCGAGCGCGCTCTCGTCGCCCGCGCACTCCTCGCGCACCGGCCCGTCGGTGCCCAGCTCGTACCCGCCGCGCGCGCACCGCTCGGTCCGGCACCGCCGCAGCGTCGTGCGGCAGCCGTCCATGACATGGAAGCCGTAGCCGCCGCTGCCGGAGACCCGGCAGCCGGTGAAGGTGCCCCGGCCCTCGGCGGAGACGTACACCCCGGCCTCGGCGGGCCCGCTGATGGTGCAGCGCTCCACCACCGGGTCGGCGCCCTTGGTGACGATCACCCCGGTCTGCACGGCGTCGATGACACAGCCGGCCAGGGTGCCGCCGCTGCCGTGGTCGCGGAACCAGGCGCCGGTGGACGCCTCCCGGATGCGGCAGTCGTCCAGCTGGGCGACGGCCCCGTCGCTCACCGAGACGGCGGTGTTCCGCACCTGGGTCAGATCGCTGTCCACCACGTCCACCCGGGAGCCCCGGTCCAGCACGAAGAGGGCGTCCGGCACCTCCCGCACCCGGCAGGAGTCGAGCACCGCCGTCGCCCCATCGCTGACCCAGACGGCCGGGTAGTCGCCCGTACTGTCGTGGATCTCGCACTGGTTGGCGTCCACCCGGGTGCCCGGGTCCCACACCGAGAGCCCGTTGCGGCCGAACCGGCGCACCGCCGAGCGGGTCAGCGTCAGCACCGAACGGGAGCGCAGATCCACCGCGTTCTCCGGGACGTCGTGGATGTCGCAGTCGGAGAGGGTGAGCACCGCGTCGGTGTCCAGGGTGACGCCATCGGCCGACGTGCGGTGCACCACCGAGTCGGTGAGGTGCGCCGAGGCGCGCCCGGAGACCTGGAGGCCGCTGCCCCGGATCTCGTACACCTCGCAGCCCAGCGCCTCCAGACCGCTGCCCTCGCCGGTCACCGAGATGCCCGCCCCGGAGGTGTGGTGCACCCGGCAGCGCTCCAGGCGCGGGTGCCCGCCGCCGCGTACCGAGACCCCGGACTGGCCCGCCGCGACCACCTCGCACTCCTCGAACACCCCACCGGCGCCGTCCAGTACGGCGATTCCGACGCCGGCCGGGTTGTCCACGGTGCACCGCCGCACGGTGGGCCGGGCGGCGCCCCGGACCTCGAGACCGGACGCCGAACGGGTCGTCACGCGCAGGTCCAGCAGCTCCGGGGTGCCGTCCTCGATCAGCAGCGCGGGCGCCGTCGGGTCCTGGCCCTCCAGTTGAAGGGCCTGAACGGTCGCCGAGGCGCGCAGGGTGAGCGGCACCCCGTCGGCCGGGGCGATCCGCACCGAGCCGGGCGCGCCGTCCGGGCCGCGCAGGGTGACGGCCCGCCGGAGCACCAGGTTCTCCCGGTACGTGCCGGGCGCCACGGTGAGGACGTCGCCGTCCCCGGCGGCCTCCAGGGCGGCGGCGAGGGAGGCGTACTCGCCCGTGCGGCGCCGCCACCGCGATGTGCCGGTGTGCGTCACCTGGACCGTGCCCTGTGCCATGGTGCTCTGCTGCCCCCCACTTCGTGCTGTGTCCACTGCCCCGTGCCGCGCCCGCCACGAGCCGCGCTCCGTGCGGCGCGGTACCGGATACGGCATCCGGAGCGCGCACGCGAGACCCGAGGCCCGAACCGCGAACCGCGAGACGCCAGATACGGAGCGCGGACGCGAAACGCGAAACGCGAACGACACGGGACGCGGAGCACGGAACGATCGCCCCACCGTAGCGCGCGGCCGGGCGGCCGGGTGACCGGTCCGGCCGTCCGCCCGGGGCGCCGGGCGGGCCGCCCCCGGAACCGGCCGACCGCGCCCGCGAGCCGGTCCGGGCTTGCCCGCCACCGCGTGGTGACCACCGGTCAACTCCCCGTGGCGGTGAGCCCGCCGGGGCTCAGCCGCCGGCGTCGGCCCGGCCCCAGTCCGGGCCCACCGCAGCCCAGGCGCGGTCCAGCCGCACGTACCGGCGCCGGTGCAGCCGCCAGACCACCAGCCGGCGGACCCCCTCCACCAGGCCCGCCGCCGCCAGCGCCGCGCCGGTGCCGGCCAGCACCGCGTGCTCCCGGGCCGTCCCCGCGGTCAGCGGCCGGCCCGTCGGGCGGCCCGCCGGATCGGTCCAGATCCGGAAGGTGTCGCCGGGGTGGGAGGTCGGCCGCGCGGTGGTCAGCGCCCCGGTGCGGGCCTTGCCGTCCGGGGCCTTCCAGCGCGCCAGCACCGTCTTGCGGACCTGCTGTTCGACCGGGGCGCCCTGGGCGCGGCCCCCGCCGGCCGGTACCGCCTTCGTCCCGGCGGGCGCCGGGCCCAGCACCCGGGCGGTGGTGGCATGGCGCTGCTCCTGCTGGAGCCGGGCCGACCGCTGGAGTGCGGCGTCGGTGCGCGCCCCGGCGGCCCACCCCAGGGCCGGTACGGCGACGACGAGCAGCAGCAGCAGGGCGGCCAGGGCCACCCACGCCTCCGTGAGATCGGTGGACCTGCGCAGGGAGTTGTGACGCCAGCGCCAGAGACCGGCGACTGCCCGCACGGACCCCACCCCCTTTCCGTGTGCGGCACCGTGCGTACGGGCGTACGGGACGGCCGGCGCGGGGGAGCAGCTGCGAGAACCGGAGAGCGCCGGAGTCCGCGGCCGGCACCGCACGACGGGGCGGCCGTACGGTCGCCCCGTGGCCCGGTCGTGAAGCCGTCCGGTCGTACGGAGAGGACCGTACGACGGGTCCGGAGCGCCACCGCTCGGCGCGGGCTCCGGACTCGGCGGGGTCCGTCTCCGGCCGCCTCCGGTGTGCTCCGGTTCCGGCGCGGTCCGGCTCCGGGCGCGCCTGCCGCCCCTCCGGGTGCCCGCCGTCCACGGGGCTATGCGAGGATCTCGACCGAGTCTCCCACCCGGAGCGTACCGGTGGTCTCGGGGACCAGATTCTGGCCGAAGATCATCTTTTTGCCGATCAGGCGGTGCCGGGCCAGGGTGCGCAGCGGCTCCTTCCCGCGCGCGGCGGTCCGCTGGTCGGTGGTGGTCACGACGCAGCGGGCACACGGCTTGGCGACCCGGAGGACCACCCCACCGACGGCGATCCGGGACCAGCCGTCCTCCTCCCACGCGCCGGTGCCGTCGATCACCGCGTTCGGCCGGAACCGGTCCATGGGGAGCGGACCTTCCTCGGGGTGGTCCCCGGCGGCGATCAGCGCGTTGAGGGCGTCCAGCGAGGCCGTGGTGGTGACCAGCAGGGGATAGCCGTCCGCGAGGCTCACGGTCTCGCCCGGCCGGGCGTACTCCGGGTCGATGGGCCGGCGGTGCGCCGGATCGTCCAGATGCACCAGGCGCACCGGCTCCCCGGTGAACTCGCTCAGCCAGTCGTCGGCCGCCTCGCCGGCGGGTACGACCTCGACCTTGGTGGTGAAGAGCACCGCCGGGAGGGTGCCGGCGGGTTCGGGCACGGCGACGGTGAGCGGGTCGCGTCCCGGCGCCGACAGCACGATCCCGCCGTCCTCCGCCGGCCGGGCGGAGGCCAGCGCCAGCCGGGGGTGCTGGCGCTGGGTCACGACCTTCGCCCCGGCGTCGATCAGCATCCAGCGGCGGTCTCCGGCCGGCCCCCAGGGCTCGACCCGGATCCGCTCGGGAGCGACGCCCCCGAGCGATTTGACCGGATGGATGTGCAGGGAGCGGAGGACGGCAGTGGGCATGACCTCATCCTGCCAGCCCCTCCCTCGCGGCAGGCCGGAAGGGCGGCGGGGGAGCGGCGTGGACGGACCGCCGGCTCAGTAGCCGCCGCCCTGGTACGGCCGGTACTGGCCGTCGTCGTACGGTGCCGGGCGCGGGGCCGCCGGGCGCATCGCCTCGTACCCGGCGGCCATCGGGCGCGGGTACTGCTGCGGCGGCTGCGGGGCCGGATAGCCGCGCGGGGCCGACACCTGCTGCGGGATGTACGGCGCGGGTGCCTGCTGGAGGGGCGCGGGCGCCGGCGCCTGCTGCTGCGGGTGGCCGTAGCCGTAGCCGCCGCCGTAGGACGGCGCGGCGGGGGCGGCCGGGAGGGCGGGCAGGGCCGCGGGGAGCGCCGGCAGATGGGTGGAGCCGGTGTCATACGCGGAGGGCACTCGGATCGGGGCGATCTGAGGCGTGCCCCGCTCCGCGACGAGGGAGTCGTAGATAGGGGTGTCCGGGAACGACGACGCGTTGTAGTACGCGCCGCCGTATGTGGCACGGGGGGAGGTCATGGCACATAAGTTAAGCCCACGATGTGCTCGTTGGGGTAGCCCGGTCGGACCCTTCTTTCGCGGGTGGTCCCCGGGGCCGGATCCCGGGTGCCCGCGAAACACGCGAAAACTTGGGGAAAACGGTCGCCCGGCGGTGCGGTGATCGCGCAAAGATCGAGCTGACGGGGGGTTACCCCGGGGTTCGGGAGGTCTCGGGGGAGTACCGGAAAGGGCCTCCGGAACGATAATTATTCGGTCCCCCGGACGGTCTTCCTCCCGGTCTTCGCCCCGGTCTTCCCGTCGCTCTTCCCGCCGGTCTTCCGTGTGACCTCCTGGTGCCCTTCCGGCCGCCCTTCGTCCGCTCTTCCCCGGGGCCTTCCGGGCGGACTCCGGCGGGCTTAGCGGTGCCGCCGGAGAAATCGATCATGTTCATGATGGAAAAGCCATTGTTCATCCTTCCCGGGCCACCCCGCCCGGCGCCCTCAACTCCCTTTCCCGGCGCCGGGGGACGGGCCGGAACCGGAGGCTCCGCGAGCCGCCGCCGGGCCCGGCGGCCGGCGCCCATCGGCCCCGGTGGGCCGACGGGCCGGTGGACCGGTGGACTTGTGGGCCGGTGGGCCGCCGCGTCTGTGGGCCGGTGGTCTCACCCCTCCGGGGCGGTGCTCGGCCGGGGGTAGGTGCGCCCCTTCCAGGCCGCGCCCCGGCCCCGGTGGTGTCGCACCGCCGAGTCCACCGTCATGGCGAGGTAGAGCAGCGCCGTGAACGGCAGCAGCGGGGCGAGCGGGAGCGGTTGCCGGTAGTACCGCAGCATCGGGAGGTACGTCCCCGCCATCACCGCCCAGACCACCGCCCCCAGCACCCCCGCGCCCGCCACCGGCCACCCGGCGGATCCGGCTCCGGCGACCAGGGCGAAGAGGGCCGCGCCCACCGCGACGGGCGGCGCCAGGTACACCACCGCGAGCCCCGCCACCGTACCCACCAATAGGGCCGGGCTGTGCCGCAGTTGGGCGTAGGCGCTGCGGGTCACCATCCGCCAGAGGTCCCCGAGGCGCGGACAGGGGCGCACGCTCTCCACCCGGTCGGCCAGTCCCAGCCACACCCGGCCCCCGGCCCGCCGTACCGCCCGCGCCAGCGCCACGTCGTCGATCACCGACTGCCGGATCGACTCCGGCACCCGCGCCCGGTCCACCAGGGCGGTACGGAGCAGGACGCAGCCGCCGGCCGCCGCGGCCGTGCCCCACCGCCCGGAGTTGACCCACCGGAACGGATAGAGCGTGCCGAAGAAGTAGACGAAGGCCGGCACCACCAGCCGCTCCCAGCCGGTGGCCACCCGCAGCCGGGCCATCTGCGACACCAGGTCGAACCCGCCCGTGGTGGCCGCCGCCACCAACTCCCGCAGGCTGCCTGGGGCGTGGGCGATGTCCGCGTCCGTCAGCAGCAGGAACTCTGGCCCCCGCCCGGCGCCCCCCGACTCCCGCCCGGTGGTCCCGGGTTCCCGTACGACGGCTTCCCTCCGCTGCCCGGCGGTCTCGGGCCGTCGCCCGGCGGCCGCGGGCTGTCGCCCGGCGTCGTGTCGCTCGGCGTCCTCCGGCTTCCGTCCGGCACCGTCCCGTGACCGGGCCAGCGCGATCCCGTGCCGTACCGCCCAGAGCTTGCCGGTCCAGCCCGGCTCCGGGGCGCCGGGTGACACCACCGTCAGCGGCAGCCCGCCGTGGTGTGCCGCCAGCGCCCGGGCCAGCTCGCCCGTGCCGTCCGTGCTGCCGTCGTCCACCAGCACGATCTCCGCCTCGCCCGGATACTCCTGCGCCAGCAGCGACGGCAGGCTCACCGGCAGCACCGCCGCCTCGTCCCGGGCCGGCACCACCACGGCCACCCGGGGCCAGCGCGGCGGATCCGCCCGGGGCGGCAGCCGCTGGTCCGTCCGCCAGAAGAAGCCGTGCCCGAACAGCAGCCAGAGCCAGGCAACCGCCGAGAAGAGGACGATCCACACAAGGGCGCTCATTCGCCGCAGTCTGCCCCACAACGGTGGGGGTACGAGGGCGGTCGGCTAGGGTGACCGGGTGAAGATCGCGCTCATGGACTCCGGAATCGGCCTGCTCGCGGCAGCCGCCGCGGTGCGCCGGCTGCGGCCGGACGCCGATCTGGTCCTCTCCTCCGACCCCGACGGGATGCCCTGGGGACCCCGTACCCCCGGTGACGTCACCGCCCACGCGCTCGCGGTGGCGCGCGCCGCCGCCGCCCACCGGCCCGACGCGCTGATCGTCGCCTGCAACACCGCCTCGGTCCACGCGCTCCCCGCGCTCCGCGCCGAACTGGAGCCGGACCTCCCGGTCGTCGGCACCGTCCCGGCGATCAAGCCCGCCGCCGCCGGTGGCGGCCCGGTCGCCATCTGGGCCACCCCCGCCACCACCGGCAGCCCCTATCAGCGGGGCCTGATCCGCGACTTCGCCGCCGGGGTCGCCGTCACCGAGGTGCCCTGCCCCGGCCTGGCCGACGCCGTCCAGCACGCCGACCCGGAGGCCGTCGACCGGGCCGTCGCGGCGGCCGCGGCGCTCACCCCGCCGGACGTACGGGCCGTCGTCCTCGGCTGCACCCACTACGAACTGGTCGCCGACGCCATCCGGACGGCGGTGCACCGCCCCGGCTCCCCGCCGCCGGTGCTGTACGGCTCCGCCGACGCCGTCGCCGCCCAGGCGCTGCGCCGGCTCGGTGCCCTCCCGCAGCCCGCCGCCACCCCCGGCACCGGACTGGCCGTGCTGCTCAGCGGCCGCGCCGCCGCCCTGCCGCCGGCCGCGCTCGGCTACGCCGAGGGCCGGAGCCTCGCCGGCCGGGCTGCCCCCGTCTCCTGACGCCCGCGCGGACCTCCATACATCTCCGTACGCCTTCGTACGCCTCTGACCGGCCGGCACGCCCGGGCCGTCACCCCTCATGACGTCTCGGGCGGCCGGGGACGCCGGGCCTGCCTACGCTGCTGGGCATGAGCGACCTCTCCCGGGTGCCCGACGGCCTCCACCCGGTACCGGACGTCTGGACCGGCCGGGCCACCAACCGCGCCCAGTGGCTGCTCGCCGCCGGGGGCCTCGGCTGTCTGGCCCTCGCCGGCCGGCTGGCCGCCGCCCAGCTCTGGAACGCCGCCGTCGCCGTACCGCTGCTGATGGCGGTGGTCGGACTGGGCGCCGCCGGGCTGCTCGTCCTCTTCGGGACCCTCGCCTTCGTCCATGTCGAGCTGACCGTGGACCGCCATGGCCTGGACGTCCGCTGCGGCCATCTGGGTCTGCCCCGCCGCCGCATCCCGCTGGCCGAGGTGGTGGACGTGGCGCACGCCGCCCTGGTCACGCCCCGCGCCTGGGGCGGCTGGGGCTACCGCTGGCGGCCCGGCCAGGGGATGGCGGTCGTCATCCGCCGGGGCGAGGGCCTGGTGCTGACCTTGCGCGAGGGCCGGATGCTCACCGTCACCGTGGACGACGCCGAGACCGCCGTCCGGATCCTCCGCCACCGGCTGCTCCGCCACCACGACCACCCGGCCCCCGGCCCGGGCGCCTGACCGGCGGAACCCGTGCCGGAGCGGAAGGCACACCGGAGCCGTACCCGAACGGAAGGCACACCGGAGCCGAGCCGTGCCGGTGGGGCGAGACACCGGAGGGGCGAGACACCGGAGGGGAGACGTACCGGAGGGGAGCGGCGCCGGAGCGCCGGGGGCCGGAAGACCGGAATCCGCCGTCCTCCGGGGCCGCCGTAGACTCCGCTCGTGAGCACCGCCATAGCCCCCGCCGATCGCCCCTCCGCCCCCGCCGGGCCGCCGCCCCGGTACGTCCGGCTGCTGCGCGGCGCGGTGCGGCCGGGGGCCGCCGTGCTCGCCGGGGTCCTGCTGTACCTCAGCTTCCCGCCCCGCCCGCTGTGGTGGCTGGCGCCGTTCGGCTTCGCCCTGCTCGGCGGGGCCCTGCACGGCCGGCGGCCGCGGGCCGGCTTCGGGCTCGGCTATCTGGCCGGGCTGGGCTTTCTGGCGCCGCTGCTGGTGTGGACGGGCGAGGAGGTCGGCCCGGTCCCGTGGCTGGCGCTGGTGGCCGCCGAGGCGCTCTTCGTCGGCGGCACCGGGCTGCTGGTGGCCGCCGTCTCCCGGCTGCCCGCCTGGCCGGTGTTCGCGGCGGCGGCCTGGGCGCTGGGCGAGGCGGCCCGCGCCCGGGTGCCGTTCGGCGGCTTCCCCTGGGGCAAGATCGCCTTCGGCCAGGCGGACGGCGTCTTCCTGCCGCTCGCCGCGGTCGGCGGGACACCCCTCCTCGGGTTCGCCGTGGCGCTCTGCGGCTTCGGCCTGTACGCGCTGTACGAGACCGTCCGCGCCGCCCGGGCGGGACGCGCGGCCCAGGCGGCACCCGGCGCCCCCGCCGTCCCGGGGTCCGGGACGGCGGGGGCGCCCACCGGACGCCTTCTCGCCACCGCCGTGGCGGCGGTCTCCGTCCTGGTCCCGCTCGCCGGCGCCCTCGCCGCCCGGCCGCTGGTCTCCGACGCCGCCGAGGACGGCACCGCCACCGTCGCCGCGATCCAGGGCAATGTGCCGCGCCTGGGACTCGACTTCAACGCCCAGCGCCGCGCCGTGCTGGACAACCACGCGCGCCGCACCGAGCGACTCGCCGCCGATGTCGCGGCCGGCAAGGAGCCCCGGCCGGACTTCGTGCTCTGGCCGGAGAACTCCTCCGACCTCGACCCCTACCTCAACAGCGACGCCCGGCTGGTCATCGACCGGGCGGTCCGGGCCATCGGCGTACCCACCGTGATCGGGACCGTGCTCGAACCGGAGAGCGGCCCGCTGCGCAACACCCTGATCGACTGGGAACCGGACCGGGGCCCGGTGGCCACCTACGACAAGCGCCATGTGCAGCCCTTCGGCGAGTACATCCCGCTCCGCCCGGTGGTGCGGCTCTTCAGCAAGGACGTGGACCGGGTGCGCCGGGACTTCGGCCCCGGCGACCGGGTCGGCGTCTTCGACCTCTCGGGCACCCGCGTCGGCCTCGCCACCTGCTACGAGGCCGCCTTCGACTGGGCCGTCCGGGACACCGTCACCCATGGCGCCCAGCTCATCGCCGTACCCAGCAACAACGCCACCTTCGGCCGCAGCGAGATGACCTACCAGCAACTGGCCATGTCCCGGGTCCGGGCCGTCGAGCACAGCAGGTCCGTGGTGGTGCCGGTCACCAGCGGGGTCAGCGCGATCATCCGGCCGGACGGCACGATCGTCCGGCAGACCAGGATGTTCACCCCCGACGCGCTCGTGGAGCGGGTGCCGCTGCGCACCTCGCGGACCCCGGCCACCCGCCTGGGCACCCTCCCCGAGGCCGCCCTGGTCGCGCTGGCTCTGGCCGGGGCCGGCCGGGCCGCCGCCGGAGCCGTGCGCCGCCGCCGGACGGCCGGCTGACCGGGGCGGCCCACCACCGGGCCGGGCGCGGACTCCCGGCCCGCCCCCACCACGCCGGCGCGGGTCGGCACGGTTCCCCGTGATCTCCCCGTGGTCACGGAGGGCGCCGTCACCTCATACGATGACCGGCCATGAGGATGAGTGAGGCCGACAGACCTCTGGTCGACGGGCGCTTCCAGCTGATGTCCCGGCTCGGCAGCGGCGGGATGGGCACCGTCTGGCGCGCCCGTGACACCGCCCTGGACCGCGAGGTCGCCCTCAAGGAGGTCCGCCCGCCGGATCCCGCCGCCGAGGAGGCCCGCCCCGGACTCACCGCCCAGCTCCGCGCCCGCGCGGTGCGTGAGGCCAGGGCACTGGCCCGGCTCTCCGACCCGCATGTGGTGACCATCCACCACATCGTGGAACCGCCGGACGGCTCGCCGCCCTGGATCGTCATGGAACTGGTCGAGGGCAGCTCGGTGTACGACCGGCTGGCCCATGGCCCGATGCCGGTGCCCGAGGTGATCCGGCTGGGCCGGGAGGTGCTCTCCGCCCTCCGCGCCGCCCACTCCGCGGGCATCCGGCACCGGGACGTCAAGCCGGCCAATGTGCTGCTCCGCGCCGGCGGGGGAGCCGTTCTCACCGACTTCGGCATCGCCGTCCTGGACGAGTCGACCTCGCGCCTCACCTCGACCGGCGATCTGATCGGGTCACCCGAGTTCATCGCTCCGGAGCGGGTGCGCGGCGAGGAGGGCAACCCGGCCTCCGACCTCTGGTCGCTCGGCATGCTGCTGTACGTGGCGGCCGAGGGCCATCATCCGCTGCGCCGCGCCACGAGCCTGGCCACCGTGGTCGCCGTCCTGGACGACCCGATCCCGCCGCCGGTCAGGTCCGGCGCCCTGGCCCCGGTCCTCGGCCGGCTGCTGGTACGCGACCCGGCCGCCCGGCCCGACGGGGCGGAGCTGGAACGGCTGCTCGCCGGGGCGGCGGCGGAGGAGACCGGCGGCCACCGCCCCGTACCGGGTCCCGGCGGGCACCCCTCCGCACCCGGGCCCGAGGACCACCGCCCGGTACCGGGTCCCGGCGGATACCGCCCGGCTCCCGGTGCCGGGTCCGTCGCCACCGCCCCGTCGGCCGGGTCCGGACCGGACGGCCGGGAGACGGCACCGGGACCGGTCCCGGCCCCGTACGGCTCGCACCCCGCCTACGGCTCCTCCGCCCCCACCTGGGCCCCGGGCGGTGGAACCGGCGCGGTCACGCCGCCGCACGGGGTGTTCGGGCCGCCGGCTCCCGCTGCCCGCTCGCGCCGTCCGCTGCTGCTCGGCCTCGCCTCGGCCGCCGTGGTCGCCGCGGCGGCCGTCGGCGCGCTGAACTGGTTCCCCGGGGACGGCCCGGACGGCCGCACCGGGGCCGGGGACCCCGGTACGGCGTCCGCCACCGGGGGAGTGCCCGGCGCCGGGCGCACCGGCTCCACCGGGCGGGCGACCGGTGGAGCCGGGAGCGGCACGGACGTGTCCGCCGGGGAGCGCCCGGGGCGTACCGCCGTCACCGGGAACACCCTGCTCACCCCCGCCAACGTCCGCACGGTGCTCCGGGCGTTCCGGGAGGCGAGCGGCAACACCCGGGTGAAGAGGGTGACGTTCTACCCGGAGTACGCGCTCGCCGAGATCCCGACCGCGCCGGGGGCCACGACGTACGACCGCTACGAGTTCCGCGACGGCGCCGCCCGGAAGACCGGCCCGGGCGGCACCATCGCCGCCGGCCAGGCGGCCGAGCAGCCGTTCGACCCCGCCGGACTGGCCTGGGACGAACTCCCCGGCCTGATGGGGCGCGGAGAGCGCGAGCTCAAGGTGGAGAACCCGACCACGCGGTACCTCCTCGTCGATCGCTGGACCTTCAACGACGACCGGCCCAGTTTGCGGTTCTACCTCTCCAACGCGTACCAGGCCAGTGGCTATCTGCTGGCGGACGGCGACGGCACCGTCGTCCGCGCCCATCCGGCCGGCTGACCGCGCGCCTGCCCGGCCGGCCGGCCGGACCGGGGCCCGGCCGGGGGCCCTGACCACGGTCGCCCCGCGCGTGGAGCTGGGCGAGGGCGGTCGGCCGGTCGTGTCCCGGCCGCCGCCGTTCCCGCTTCGGAACCGGAGGCGGTGCCTGCCGACGCCGGTGTCGACCAAGTCGTACTCTCCCCACCGCTCACCCGCCCCGGGCAGGCCGGAGCCGTAGCCGGTGCGGGCGGCGTGCGGTTCGACATGGGGCGCCCCGCGCTCGGCAGCCGGTGCTCCTGCGGCCGAGCACGGGGCCCGCTCCGCCGCGGAGGTCAGCTGGGGGTGACGCCCACCCGCCTCACGACGGCATTCAGGTCGCACCACGTCGTGGAGGTGCCACCCGACAGTGCCCGGTTGCCGAAGTGCGTGTAGATGTAGCCGGACTTGTCGCACTCGATGAACTCGGTGAAGGCGCCCCCGGTGCAGCGGATCGACGCGCCATGGTGACCCCCGCTACCGACCAGGTACTGCGGCGAGTCGCAGGCCAGGGCCGCCTGGCCCCGACCGGCCGCGGTGGCCGATCCGGTCATGCCGCCCAGGACCAGGGCCAGCGTGGACAACCCGGCAGCGCAGGCCGATGACATACGCATACATGTCTCCCTGTTGTGGGGACTCGCTGGAATTTCGCGTTCCGTGTGCATCGCGCGACCGGGCCGGCTGGAGGAGGAGTCTGCTCCCTCGGCTCCGGTCCGTCGCCCGTCGTGCGACACGAGTCGACCAGCTGCGGTTATTGACCACAAGAGATCCACCGAAAGGAAACAACCAACAGCGTTGTCCGGCATCGGGGACGCCCGCTGAACAACCGGGCCACGCACGAGAAGCGGCGGGTGGGCCCGTCTCGGCGCGGTCCGGGTGCATCGCCCGCGATCCGGGTGCCACCGCCCGCTCCGCTGCCGCCCCGGTCGGGGGCGTCTCCGTCCCGGCCCGGGACGAATCGCCCGGCCTGGGCCTGCTCGAACGGCGCTCGGTCCGCGGACGAGCCGGCACCGCCCCGCTCGCCTCACCGGCTGGGTGAGGACGAGGGGCCCGGAGCGTCGCGGAACTCCTGCCCGGCCGCACCTCTCCGCAGCTGACGCCTTTCCAGCGGATGTCCTCCGTGCGGGAGGTGAGTGCCCGTGGGGCGGGCCGGGCGGAGTCGGCCGCGGGGCACGGCGGTTTCAGGGGGCGTCGTAGGCCGCACCTGGGCTCGTACCGAGAGCTGGATGCGGCCGTGGCCCACCGGCTCGGCGCGGGCCCGCACACCGGTCCCGCCACGGGGACGGCTCCGGCGCCGGAAGCGCGGGTGCCCCCGGCCACCGGGGAGCGGTGGCCGGGGGCACGGTGCGGCCGGCGGGTCCGTCGGGGCCCGGGGCCGGCGGTGAGCCGCCGGGCTCAGTCCGAGGAGAGGGCCTCCAGAAGCTGTCCCGCCTGGGGGTCGGGGAGCGCCCGGGCCGCGTCGGCCAGCGCGACCATTCCGACCAGACTGCGTCCGTCGATCACCGGCAGCCGCCGCACCTTGTGCCGGGCCATGGTGTCGAACACCTCGTCCACGTCGTCGTCCGCCCCGATCGTCACCGCCTCGTCCTGGGCGAGGGTGCCGGTCTGGACGGTGGCGGGGTCGAGCCCACGGGCCAGCACCTTCACCACGATGTCCCGGTCCGTCACCACGCCCTGAAGGCGGTTGTTCTCCCCGCAGATCGGCAGGGCGCCGACGCCCAGCTCCGCCATCTTGCGGGCGGCGTCCAGCGCGGTATCGTGCGCGCCCACGCACTCCGCCCCGCCCGTCATGATCTCGCGTGCCTTCGTCACCACTCCTCCTCGTTCCCGGTTCCCGGTTCCCGTGCCGTACGCCCGCACGGGACGGCCGTACGGGTGCCCCGTCCGGCCGTCCCGACACGCGCCGCGCCCGGGCCCACGGGGCCCGGCCGTTCCGCCGCGGTGCGGGGGCGGAACGGCCGTGTGAGGCTGGGCGGGGCGTGGGGACGGGCGCCCGGCCCGTCCCGAGCGGCACCGGAGGCGGCCATGGACCAGCTGGGAGAGAAGCCCGAGGAGATCCGCGAACGGCTGGCGGAGGAACAGGCCCGCCGCGCCCGGTCCCGCCGGGGCGACGGACGCCGGGGAGACGGCCACCGGGGCGACCGGCCCGGCGACCGGGAGACCCCCACCGGCGGGCAGGAGGGCACCACCGATCGGCAGGGTCCCACCCGGGGGGACGCCACTCGGGCCCCGGGACCGGCCGGTGACCGGGACGGCCGGGGCGGCACCGGGCGGCCGGGGGCGGCGCGGACCCGGGGCGACGACCGGGAGGGCTGACGGCCCGGCCGGCGGGCCGGGTGCCCCGGCGGTCAGCCGGCCGGCACCGGACCGCCGGTACCGGCAGGCACCGGCCCGGCCGCCCCGGCGGGCGGCCCCGCCGGCAGGAAGGTGACCTGCGGGGCGCCGGTCCTGGGGTGGACGGCCACCTCGGCCACCACCCCGTACACCTCGGCCAGCAGCCGTTCGGTGAGCACCTCGCCCGGCGGACCGGCGGCCACCACCGCGCCGTCCCGCAGGACGCAGAGCCGGTCGCAGTAGTAGGCGGCCAGATTCAGGTCGTGCAGGGCGACCAGCGCCGTCGTGGGCAGCTCCCGCAGCAGGCCCAGCACCGCCAGCTGGTGCCGGACGTCCAGATGGTTGGTGGGCTCGTCGAGGACCAGCAGCCCGGGCCGCTGGGTCAGGGCGCGGGCGATCAGCACGCGCTGCCGCTCCCCGCCGGAGAGCCGGTCGAACGGCCGGTCGGCCAGCCCGGCGGCGTCCACCGCGGCCAGCGACTCCGCCACCAGCCGGGCGTCCTCGGCGGTGTCGCCGTCGAACAGCCGCTTGTGCGGGGTGCGGCCCATGGCCACCACCTCCCGCACCGTCAGGTCAAGGTCCATTCCCGGGTCCTGCACCACCACCGCCTGGGTGCGGGCCAGCTCGCGGGGCGTGAGCCCCCAGGCGTCGGCGCCGTCCACCCGTACCCGTCCGGAGTCCGGGCGCAGCACCCGGTAGACCGCCCGCAGCAGGCTGGACTTGCCGCTGCCGTTGGGGCCGACCAGCCCGATCACCTCGCCGGGCCCGGCCGTCAGGGACACCTCCCGGACCAGCCGCCGGGCGCCCGCGGTGAGCGTCACCGCCTCGACGCCGAGCTCCACCGCCTCCGGCCACGCGAGGTGCTCCGGCCGGGCCGTGCGCACCGGGGACCCGGTCATGCCGCCCCCCGCTCGGAGTTCCGCCGGGCGTCCCGGCGCATCAGCCAGAGGAAGAACGGCCCGCCGCAGAGCGCCGTGAGCACGCCGACCGGGATCTCCATCGGGGCGGCCAGGGTCCGGGCCGCGATGTCGGCCCACACCAGGAACACCGCACCCGCCAGCGCCGCGGCAGGCAGCAGCCGGCGGTGGTCGCCGCCGGTGAGCAGCCGTACGGCGTGCGGCAGGATCAGTCCCACGAAGCCGATCGGTCCGGCCGACGCCACCATCACCCCGGTGACCAGCGAGAGCACCACGAAGAGCCGGGCCCGGAAGCGCGCCACGTCCAGCCCCATGGTGGCCGCCGCCTCCTCGCCCGCCAGCAGCAGATTGAGCGAACGGGCCCGGGTGAGGAGCAGCCCGACCGACAGCGCCAGCGCCCCGGCCGGCAGCCAGAGGGTGTCCCACTGCACCCCGCCGAGGCCGCCGAGCGTCCAGGCCAGGATCTCGCGCGCCTGATTGCCCCGGTCGGCGGTGATCAGCAGCAGATCCATCACGGCGGTCAGCGTCGAGGCCACCGCCACCCCGGCCAGCACCAGCCGGGCGGAGGTCATCCGGCCGCCGGTGCGGGCCATCACATACACCACCGCCAGGGTGGCCAGTGCCCCGGCGAACGCCGCCGACGGCAGCGTCAGCGGTCCCAGCACCGCGACCCCGGAGACGATCATCAGTACGGCGCCCAGTGAGGCTCCGGAGGAGATCCCCAGCAGATACGGCTCCGCCAGCGGATTGCGCAGCAGCGCCTGCATCGCCGTCCCCACCACCGCCAGGCCCGCGCCGGTCACCGCGCCCAGCAGCACCCGGGGTGCCCGGATGTCCAGCACGATCGTCTCGCGCGCCCGGGTCCAGTCCTGGTCGCCCCAGTCGGCGCCGAGCGCATGGCTGACGATCGCCCAGACCTGGCCCGGCGGGACATGGACGGAGCCGATCGCCAGACCCGCCGTGAGCGAGGCCAGCAACAGCCCCCCGAGCGCGGCCAGCACCAGCCCGTGGGAGGCCCGGGAGGCCCCGCCCGTCCGACCGGAGAGTCCGCCCGCCTTACGGAGGTCGCTGTCCGCCGCGTGGTCCTCGCCCGTGCGGTCTTCCGCCCGGCCGCCCCCCGCCCGGCCTTCGTCCGACCGTCCGCTGTCCGCCCGGCTGTCGCCCTGCCGTCCGTCGTCCGGGGCCGGGGTCACCGCCGGGGCCCTCACCGGAACCGCTCGGGGTGCAGCTGCTTCGCCAGGTCCTCCACCGCGTGCTGCGGGCGCACCCCGACCAGCGTCGCGGTCAGCGGCAGCACCACGAACCGCTTGTTCCTGATCGCCGGCACGTCGGCCAGCGCCGGCTGGGAGAGCAGGAACTTCTTCTTCTCCGCCACGCTGCCCGAGCCGTAGTAGTCGTAGATGGCGATCACCTCGGGCTTGCGGGCCACCACCTGCTCCCAGGAGACGTCCCCGAAGACCTTGTCCAGGTCCGCGAAGACATTGCGGCCGCCCGCCAGCTTGATCACCTCGCTGCCGAGCCCCCGGCCGCCCGCCGTGAACGCGGACTTGTCCCCGCTGTCGTACACGAACACCGAGGCCGGAGCCGTGTCCTTCACCGCCGCCGCGGTCCGGTCGATCCGGCTCCGCAGATCACGGACGAGTGCCTCGGCCCGGTCGGAGACGCCGAAGATCCTGCCGATCGTCCGGATCTCCTCGTAGGTGTCCGCCATCGTCGCCGGCTTGCGCTGGTCGCAGTACTCGCGGTTGAGATAGGTGTCGATGCCCGCGTCCTTGAACGCCTTCCGGGAGCGGCCCTCGTTCTGCGCGAACGCGCTCGCGTAGCCGCCGTAGACGAACTCCGGCTCGGTCTCCAGGATCTTCTCGAAGGAGGGCTCCTTGGCGGAGAGCTGCGGCACGGCCTTGAAGTCCCGCCGGTACTCGGGCAGTACGGGGGAGTCGGGGAAGGCGGTGCCCACCATCTTGTCCTTCAGCCCGAGGGCGAGCATCAGCTCGGCCGGGTGCTGGTGGATGGTGACGGCGCGGGCCGGCGGGTGCCGGTAGGTCGTACGGACGCCGCAGTTCTCCACCGTGACCGGGAAGCCCTTCGCGGCCGCGCCCCCGCCGCCGGCCTTGTCGCCCTTCTCACCGCCACCGCCCGAGCCGCAGCCCGTCAGCAGCGCCGCCGCCAGCGCCACGGCGGTGAACCCGCGCAGCCGCCGGCGGCGGGGGAGCGGCCGTGGCCCGGTGGTCCCGGCGGCGTGCGGGCGGGCGGAAAAGGGACGGGGGACGGGGAAACCGTCGTACACGCAATGCCTCCTGGGGAGTCCGCGCTCCTCGGAACCGGTCCGCGACGGAGCAGTCTCCTGACTCCCGGATCGGCGTTCCCCCGGCCTTCCCGCTCGCGCGGTGGCCATCGGGATGGGAGTCCGCTCCCCGGTCACAGTGGCGGGACCGTGCCGGATTCGCACCGGCTTCCTGATCCCCGTCGTGGTGATGACCAGCTGATCCTACGCAGCCATTCCCGAGGCCCGGCAGCCGGGCACCGCCACCCCGCGCCCGGGCCGGCTCCGGGCCCCGTCCCCGGCCCGGCGTTCCGGGCCCCGTGTCCCTCTGCCCCGTTGTCCCGGGCGTCTCGGGCCTCTCAGGCGGAGGTGTCGATCCCGGTCACCGTCGCGGGCCCCAGCGGCGCCGTCTCCTCGTCGAACCCCGCCTCGCTCAGCGCCGCCGCGGCGGTCCGCTTGGCCCGCTCCTCGGCCTCCCCGCTGGTGTCCGCCTCCACCTCCAGCCGGACGCTGAAGGTGCCGTTGTCGTTGGTGGTGAGAATGTCCAGGTCCTCCCTCCGCCCCAGCTCCGTCTGCTGGGGGTCCGCGGGCCGCAGCCGGCCCACCAGTGCGGCGGACGCGTCATCCGTCAGCGGGCGCAGAAAGGTGCCCGGGATGGTGATGACATAGGTGGTCATGCGCACTCCTCTTCGGCTTCGGCTTCTCGGCCCCGCCCGCCCCCGTGACCTCCCGGAGCCCTCCGGTCGCGTCCGGGCCGGACCATCCTCCCCGGCGGATGCCCCGTGACCGGCCCCGCAACGCCCGCCGTCCGGCGCGTGGCGTGTGGAGGATCCGGCCCGGGGCACTCGGGGAGCGGCCGGCAGGGACCGGCGGACGGACACGGGACGCGGACCGGAGGGTGCGGAATGAACAGCGCGGAGCTGCTCGTGGAGGCGTACGGGCGGATTCGGGAGACCGTGCACGAGGCCGTGGACGGCCTCGGCGCGGAGGAGCTCAACGCCCGGCTCGACCCCGGCGCCAACTCGATCGCCTGGCTGGTCTGGCATCTCACCCGGGTCCAGGACGACCACATCGCCGACGCGGCCGGCGGGGAGCAGGTGTGGACCGCCGACGGCTGGGCGGACCGCTTCGGGCTGCCGTTCGACCCGGCGGAGACCGGCTACGGCCACTCCGCCGCCGAGGTGGGCAAGGTCCGGATCGAGTCGGCCGAGCTGCTCACCGGCTACCACGACGCCGTGCACGAGCGGACCACCGCCTACCTGGAGGGACTGCGCCCGCAGTCGCTGAACCGGGTGGTGGACGAGTCCTGGTCGCCGCCGGTGACCCTGGGCGTACGGCTGGCCAGCGTACTCTCCGACGACCTCCAGCACGCGGGCCAGGCGGCCTTCGTACGCGGCTGCCTGAGCCGCCGCTGAATCCGCCGCCGCGCCACGCGGCCGGAGCCGTGAGGCTCCGAGGGCCGTCGTACGGCCGGGCGGCACGGCCCCGGATCGTCGTACGGCCGGGCGGTACGGCCCCGGGGCCGGCGTCCCCGGAGCCGTACCGGCTGACCGGTGGGCACCGGGTGACGGCGGGTCAGAGGAACCGGCGGATCGGCCGCACGGCCGCCTCCCCGGCCCGCTGGAGCACCGGCCGCCGGCGCCAGCGCTCGGGGTCGACGGCCTCGCTGCGCAGCAGGTCCGCGTCGTAGTCGGCGTCCAGCCGCCCGGTGAACGACTCGTCCAGCACCGCCAGCATGACCTCCTCGTCGTGCTCCAGCGAACGCCGGTTGAAGTTGGTGGACCCGATCAGCGAGGCCACGCCGTCCACCGTGATGATCTTCGCGTGCATCATGGTCGGCTGGTACTGGAGGATCCGCACCCCCGCCGCCAGCAGCGTCCCGTAGTGGTGCTGGCCCGCCAGCCGGCAGGCCCGCTGGTCGGTGTACGGGCCGGGGAGCAGGATCTCCACCGTCACCCCGCGCCGGGCGGTCGCGCACAGCAGCCCGATGAAGTACGGATCGGGCGCGAAGTAGGCGGTGGCCAGCCGGAACCGCTCCTGCGCCGAGGTGAGCATCACCCGCACCAGCGTCTGCATGTCCTGCCAGCCGATGCTCGCCGAACCCCGCACCACCTGCACCACCGCGTCACCCGGCTGCTCGTGCGTGATGAACCGGTCCCGGTCGTCGTAGAGCTCGTCGTGGCACTCCGCCCAGTTCTGGGCGAAGGCGGCGGCCAGCCCGTCCACCGCCGGGCCCCGCACCTGGACATGGGTGTCCCGCCACTCGCCGGGACCCGAGGCGTCCCCGCACCACTCCTCGGCGATGCCGACCCCGCCGGTGAAGGCGGTGTGCTCGTCCACCAGCAGCACCTTCCGGTGGCAGCGGTGGTTCTGCTTGAACGGCGAGAGCCACACCGGCTTGCGGAACCACGCCACCTGCACCCCGGCGTCGTCCATGTCGTCCAGCAGCTCCTGCTCGATCTGCCGGGCGCCGAACCCGTCCAGCAGCAGCCGTACCCGGACTCCGGCGCGCGACCGGGCGGCCAGCGCCGCGGCGAAGTCACGGGCTATCGCCCCCCGCCAGTAGACGAAGGTCATCATGTCGATCGTGTGGGCGGCGCCCTGGATGGCCGCCAGCATGGCGGGGAAGATCTCGTCGCCGTTGCGCAGCGGGGTGAGCAGATTGCCCTCGGTGGCGGCGACTCCGATCAGCCGCTCCAGCCGCCGTCTCAGCCGCTGCTTGCGCGCGGCGGGACCCGTGGCCGGTCCCGGCACCGGCGCGGACGGAACCGCCAGGGACGTGCCGGCGCCGCGGCCACGGGGCGGGGCCGCCGGAGCGGGCGGGGGCGGCAGCTTGTCCAGGGTCATCGGGTGTCTCCGGTCGGCGGGCGGTGGATCGGCGGTTCGCGGACCGCCGGGGTCGGCGGCAGCGTAGACGGCGTCCCGGGTCCGCCGCCACGGCAGGGTGCCGGACCCGGCCCGGACCGGCCGGAACGCCGGACGGAGGCCGTACGGAAGACTGGTCGGAAAAAGAGTGGAATGACTCCGGGAATCCTGGGTACTGGCGCTCCACTGGCACGACGGGGGTCCGGGTGCCACGGACGACACGGGAGGGAACCGCAGGTGAGGGCGATGATGACGAGCGCGCGTGCGACGGAGGAGACCGGCGTCGAGCGCCTGCCCGAGATCGCCGATCCGGGGCGTGTGGCGCCGAAGGACGCGCGAGAGCTGAGCAAGCTGTTCTTCCAGCAGCTCGCGGTGCTCGAAGAGGGCACCCACGCGTACGCGTACGCGCGGAACACGCTGATCGAGATGAACATGTCCCTGGTGCGGTACGCCGCCGGGCGT